>CAWGFJ010000024.1:0-316746 GCA_963821855.1 uncultured Prolixibacteraceae bacterium
AATCTCGTCGGTCCTGTTTTTCATGGGATCCCGTTATTACGAAAAGGACATGAAAAAAGTAACGGCTGTTAGTATAGAAATTGTAAAATGAATCTTTCAAAATCCTAATTTATCTATGCTTTCGTGTTCTCAGTACGTTTTTTTTATGGTGAATTCTGTGTGTCAAACGGGTTATTCATAATTCGTTCAAAAAATGATATCTGCTATAATTCAATTTATAAAAATGGAATAATCATATAAACTATATGATTCAATGCTGTATGATTCATGAATAATTCCCGCGATAGGGGCAATAAATGAGATACTGTATTATTTATTCTTTGTTGGAACCTTCAATACAGAATCATAAGCAGGTTTGGGTTCTTATTTCTGTCGTAAAGCAACGGATAATTTGTTCTCCTGGAACAGGATAATCGTTTTTCCACGACATGCCATCGTGCAAACCCCAAAAAGTGACCCGGTCGATTTTGTCCCGCTTTCGTAAAAAATATCGAAAAGTTCTGCATAACGATCGGCTAATTTTTTTGCATCTCTTCCGGTAATCCGTTACGATAAGGATCAAGAAATGCTTTAAATTCTTCAAGTTGCCATTGTGGGTCCTCATTACCTGTCCGATGACTTGACCTTCTTTTGTCACGGGCAATACATCCACATCGAGTTCGGTGATCATGACCTTAACACCCAGTGATGCAAAGGAATCAATGGCCGCTTCGATGTATTCGTTTTTTGGATAATCCAGCCCCCAATGCCCCTGAATACCCACACCGTCAATCCGGATTCCTTCTTTTTTCAGCATTCTCACCAACGGCCTAATACCATCTCGTTTTGCCGGGCTCCATGCATTAAAATCGTTATAATACAATTCGGTACTGGGTGCATATTCATTGGCAAATTTAAAAGCCAGCCTCACAAGCTCATCGCCATCACCAATTCTGTTAACCCAGGAGGTAGGCCGGTACGATCCATCATTATCAATCACTTCGTTCACCACATCCCAGGCATCGATCGGCCTGCATACCTTCCTGCTACGGTTTCAATATAGTTACGCATTCGTTCAATTTACTGCATCATGGGTTTTGGGGTTTCCATTATCATCTTTAAAAAACCATGCAGGTATTTGGTTGTGCCAAACCAAGGTATGTCCGACAATAAACATATTATGCTTTTCCCCAAATTCCACATATGCATCGGCAGGATCAAAATTACAAACATCCGGCTTTGGATTCATTGTCTCTGCTTTCATCACATTTTCTGGAGTAATGGCATTAAACTGCCTGACAACAATTTTTTGTGAAATACTGTCCCGGCCCGAAACGATAAAAGGATTTACTGAGCAACCTATCTTAAAGGCTTCCTTATAAACATATTTTAAACTGTTATTGGTGGGTTGTGCAAACCCTTTCTCTGCACTTGAAATTAATATTGAAATGGCTACCAGGAAAAGAATCAGTCTGTTCATTTTAAATTAGATTTAGTAAAACCTGACTATAAAAATATGCATTTTTATTTTCCTGCACTTTCATCTGTCACAGGAAATCACCTCGCCCGTGTATTCATGTTGAATTGCAAAGCCCGGTTTAAATCCCCCAAAAAATATATTAACTTTATCCATATTAAATACTGTTTATTCAAAACCTAAACTATGTATAAGAACCTTGTCTTTAAGCAATTGTCAATTCAACTTTTATTTTTCGTTGTTAGATTTGAAGTCGAAATATGCTACGTATAGTCTACCTGCATGTTTGCAGACAATGACTACGGCCGGACTGACTTTTAGGTTTCTGAATACCAATACACATAATGCATGATTAATAATTTTTCGCTATTATGAAAAACAAAAAGAACAGCAAAAATTCACGCCGCCGTTTTCTTAAATCATCAGGAGTATTTGTAGCGGGAATAAGTCTCATCCGGCCTTTGCTGCCAGGCAGTGGGATTGACATTTATACCTTTGACTCAAAAGGCGTACAAACAGGAGAGATTTTGCCCGACGGCGTAAAAGCAGTCTGGGATATTTCAAAAGCTCATCATGAAACCACACTCACCCGCGAACGGTTATGTATCAACGGACTCTGGAAATGGCAACCGGGTACAACGGAGTCTGATGTAGTTCCTGAAATGAACTGGGGATATTTCAAAGTTCCCGGCAACTGGCCCGGAACAACTAACTACCTGCAGAAAGAAAGCCAGACGTTATATGCCCATCCGGCCTGGGAAAAGAAATCGATACGAAATTTAAATGTGGCCTGGTACAGGCGTGAAATCCAAATTCCTGAGCACTGGAATAACCGCAGGATTTTGCTTACTGTGGAATACCTGAATTCGAGCGCCCTGGTTTTCATTATCGATGAAAAAGTTGGAGAGGTGCTGTTTCCCGGTGGTGAACTCGATTTAACTTCAATCTGCAAACCCGGAAACAGTTACACGTTGAGCATAAAAGCAACTGCGCTCCCGTTAAGCGATGTAGTTGCTATATTTAGCGACAGCAATGCTTCCCGAAAAGGAAAAGGGCAGGTTGATCGGCGTGGACTTTGCGGCGATGTTTTTTTGATCTTCTGAACCTCAAAATAACTGCATCAATGATGTTCGGATAACTACATCTGTCCGGGAGAAGGAAATCACCTTCGACATTGACCTGAACGAACTTTCTTCCGAAATACAATTTGTTTTGAATGCGGTCATTTTTGAAAATGGCGAAGAAATTATCCGGTTTAAAAGCGAAAGGTTTGGTAAAAATGATATTAAAGACGGACATTTCACTTTTTCATCTTTCTGGCTTCCCGATAAACTCTGGGACATACATACGCCGGAAAATCAATTCGAATGTTCAATTTCATTGATTGACGAAGATGAAAAGATTTTGGATGCCGCTCTTCCCCAAACGTTTGGGTTTAGGGAATTCCGGATTGAAGGCCGGGATTTTTATCTGAACGGAAGTCGCATATTCCTTTCAGCCGTTCCGCTCGACAACGCATTGGTTGGTGCAGGATGGGCAAATTATGCGTCTGCAATGGAAAGCATGAAGCGCCTGATGAGTTTCGGAATTAATTTCGTTTATACGCACAATTACGGTTGCGAGCCCGGAACACATATCAGCTACAGCGAAATTCTGAAAGCAGCCGACGACACCGGAATGCTTATATCCTTTTCGCAGCCACATTTCGGGCAATACGACTGGCAATCTTCCGATGCCGATAAGAAAAACGGCTATGCCCATCATGCTGAATTTTATACCAAAGCAGCCGGCAATCATCCTTCGGTGGTATTTTATTCCATGAGCCACAACGCTTGTGGATATAATAATGACATGAATCCCGACCAAATCGACGGGTTTACAAGAAACGATTCCAACTGGTCGGCAAATAATGTGAAAAAAGCGTTGAGAGCTGAGGCTATTGTGGCAGCGCTCGATCCCAATAGGATTATTTATCATCATTCCTCGGGAAATTTGGGAGTGATGCATAACAGCAATTTTTATCCCAACTGGGTTCCAATTCAGGAAATGTCGGATTGGTTTGAACATTGGGCAACGGAAGGTGTGAAGCCTTTGTTTACCTGCGAGTTTGGCGCACCTTTTATGTGGGATTGGGGAATGTACCGCGGCTGGTATAAAGGAAACCGGGAATTTGGAAGCGCCGCGGTGCCGTGGGAATTTTGCCTTGCCGAATGGAACGCACAGTTTCTCGGCGATGAAGCGTACAAGGTTTCCGACCTGGAAAAAACAAACCTTCGCTGGGAGGCTAAACAGTTTGAAAAGGGAGCAACATGGTATCGGTGGGATTATCCGTACAGCTTCGACTCCAACCAGTTTATGGAGCGGATTCCGGTATTGGAGATGCATTTATCCAATCAATGGCGGGCATTTCGCACTTGGGGAATGTCGGCAAATTCACCATGGAATTACAGCAGTTACTGGCTGTTGCAAGCTGATAAATCGCATCAAAAGAAGGACTTGAAAGTCGACTGGGAGCAATTGCAGAAGCCGGGTTTCAGCGCCGACTTTATTCAACATTACAGCCGCATGGATCTGGATATAGCATATCCTCAGTCGGACTGGCTCCCAACAGCGGCAAAGGCACTAATGCGGAATAACATGCCATTACTGGCATATATAGCTGGGAAACCATCTGCTTTTACCAGCAAAGATCATAACTTCCTACCGGACGAAAATTTCAGCAAGCAACTCATTATCATTAATAATTTGCGTGAGGAAATTAGCTGTGAATGTGATTGGAAATTGAACCTTCCCGAAGAGATTATCGGAAATAAAATGATATCTCTCACCACAGGAAATCAGGAACGAATTACTCTTGATTTTGACCTTCCGGCTTCATTAAAGCCAGGTAATTATTTGTTGAAGGCAGAAGTAAAGTTCAGCAATGGCGAAATTCAGAATGATGAATTTGAGATCAATGTTTTGTCAAATCCGAAACCAGTGAAGCAATTGGATTCAATTGCACTTTTCGATCCAAATGGTGAAACCAAAAAATTACTGGAGAAGCTGAATATTCGATTTCAACTTGTAAATTCTGATTCAGATTTCAATGAATTTGATATTTTAATTATTGGGAAAAAAGCTTTAACTGTTGATGGAGACTCGCTGAATCTTGAAAATGTCCGCAATGGCTTAAAGGTCATCCAATTTGAGCAAACAACTGAAGTGCTTGAAAAACGTTTTGGTTTTCGCGTTCACGAATATGGTTTGCGACAGGTATTTAAGCGGGTGGCCAATCACCCGGTTCTTAATGAACTTGAAAATAAAAACCTGCATGACTGGGCTGGTGAAGCTACAATTCTACCTGAACGACTGGATTACACCATGGATGAAAATGTATTCAATGGTGCTCCAACCGTAAAGTGGTGCGATATTCCCGTAACCAGGATTTGGCGATGCGGCAACCGTGGAAATGTGGCCAGCGTTCTCATCGAAAAACCAACCTGCGGAAATTTTATGCCCATAGCCGATGGCGGCTTCAGTTTGCAATACAGTCCGTTAATGGAATATCGCGAAGGAAAAGGAATGGTCATGTTTTGCCAAATGGATGTGACCGGGCGAACGGAAGAAGAGCCCGCAGCTTTGAAACTGGTTCAGAATATCATAAATTATGTTGCCGGCTGGGAACCACAGCCAAATCATGAAGCCATATACGTTGGAAATAGTAACGGATTGAGTCACTTGAAAAAATGCAGGAATTTCCGTGTATCATTTGAAAATACAAAACCGAAAAACGAATCAAATCCTGGTGGCGGGACCTGGTTGCAAAAAGCTTAATTCTTCTGAAACAAAAGCAATTCAAAAATGGGTTTCTTCGCGGTGGAAAACTATTGACTTTAGGGCTTAATCAGCAGGAACTGGATAAAATCCTTCCATTTAAAATTGCAGTAAAGGATGAAGAACATATTTCTACCTATTTCAATCCATTTAACACGGATTCTCCGTTTGCCGGAATTGCCCCTGCCGATGCCCATAACCGGGCACCAAAAGAATTTCCACTGGTTAAGGAAGGCGCTGAAATCGTTGGAAACGGTGTTCTTGCTTCAGCCAAAAACGACAGTGTAATATTGTGTGCTTTAAAACCGTGGGAAAACGATTACGAAAATGAAAAACACAATGTAAAACAAACGTTTCGCCGTTCATCATTTCTTTTAAGCCGATTACTTGGGAATTTAGATGCTCGAAAGTAAAACACCTTTGCTTGCACGTTTTAATGTGCCTTTAGACCCTGCCAAAAATGAAAAACGCTGGCTCAATGGATTTTATCTGGATGAACCGGAAGAATGGGATGATCCTTACCGGTTTTTCAGATGGTAGTGTGAGCTCTGCTAATTACCAAAACACTCAGATGATTTGAAAATCAAACAGCTCAAATGAAAAAGCAGGTTTGCACGATAACGTTGTTTACATTAGTAGGTCCCTCCAATTCTTAAACCTTTTTACCGAACTTGTGTTAGAAAAATATGCGAAATAGATCAGATTTCTATGTTATACATACGGAGGTTTGATATATCCGCTTTCAGGGGAATTTATTGTACGAAATGAACATTTGTATTTATACCAAACAAAAAAATAAATAAAATTTATCAAAATGAAACGAACAGAAAATCTGCTCTAATCGCAGGTATCGCTTTAATTGTAATGGCTCTTGCTGCCATGTTTTCTTTCGGATATGTGCACAATTCGCTTGTTATTCAGAATAATCCGGAAGACACTTTCAATAACCTGAAAGAATCAGGAACGCTTTTCCAAATGGAAGTGATTGGGTGGTTAATCATTTTACTCTGTGATATTGCAGTCGCAATTGCCCTCTATTTTTTCTTTAGAAATGAAAACCGGAAACTTTCAATGTACACTGCCACAGCCAGATTGGTTTATTCAGCTATTTTAGCTGTAGCCATATTCTATCTGGTATCGGTATTAAATGTTTTGAATAGCCTGGGAAATGCGGTCAGCCAGGTAGATTCAAATTTGGAATTGTTTAAAAATGCATGGTCATTTGGACTAATTATTTTTGGAGTCCACCTGTTCTTACTTGGAATCCTGGCCATCAATTCAAAATACATTCACAGCCTTTGGGGAATACTGTTAATTATTGCCGGAATATCCTATAGCTTAATACATGGCTCAAATTTTCTTTTCCCTGATTTTGAAAGCCGGATAAAAACAGTGGAAACCATTCTCAGTTTGCCAATGGCTGTTGCCGAAATCGGGTTTGCCATTTGGCTAATCGTCCGTGGTGGCAAGCCAAAAACCATTTTTAAAAGCAGCTAATCACTAATCTGCAAAATTTTAAGTTATGCAAACAGTTCAAACCATAAGAATAAACGCGCGCATTGCCGGAGTTTTATATTTGTATTTTATGGTAAGTAAACTCTACAAAATGCGGTTATGAATCAACAGAATATTTTCATAAAAAAAGTATTCCAAATACATTATTCGCTGATCCAGAACATATTGCACTTGTTTGTTTAATGCCGGGATATTTCTTGCTTTATTCATTGCAAAGAAGCGTTTATTTAAATATCCGGAGATGTTATGAAAAAAATTATCCTGATTACAATTACAGTTTTTAGCACGAGTATGGCAATGGCACAATACAACTTCGCAATCGGACTCCGGTCGGGCGGAACAAGCGGAATTACAGTAAAGAAAAACTACCAAACCACATCGGTGGAAGGAATTATCGGATTTTGGCATAATGGATTAAGCATAACCGGATTATGGGAAAAACATGGAATTGTTTTTACGAAACCGGGTTTTCAGTGGTTCTACGGGGTAGGAGGCCATTTGGCGTTTTACGGCGATAATTTTGAAGGTAAAAAAGGACCAGGTTGGTATAAACATCCGCATCATGTTAACGATGGTGATTTTGGTTTGGGAATAGATGGTATTTTAGGATTTGAATATAAGATTACCAGTGTACCAATCGCTTTTGACATAAGCCTGAAACCATTTATTGAGATTGCAAACGAAGGTGGAATAGTCTTTTCACCCGATCCGGGCTTTGGAATAAAGGTTGCTTTTTAGCTGGCGACAACACAAAACCTGAAATCCAACAATTAATCCGTCAAACTATTCACAACAATATTTTTTACAGCACCTTCAGCTATCAGATTTTTGCTTTGCGCATGTTGTGCAGCGTTTATCGTATCGGGAGTAAAAATCATCCTTACATTTATATTTTCCATCTCTGCTATTATGCTTTTCATTTTATCGTTTTTATATCTTTTTACTGTGCGAATATAAATCGCTTTTATCCGTTCGGGATAAATTTGCGCTACTTTTGAATAAATAACAGGATCGTGCTGGCCGTTATCGCCTACCAAAACGAAAGACATTTGTGGGAAGGTATTAAAAATCCGCATAATTTTATTAAACTTATGTTCGTGGTTTCCGCCCCCCTGTTTCCAAAGTTTTAGAAAACCCGGATTTATTTCGCGTAATAAAAAAACTCCTTTTGGAAAGTTGTTGTACGTGCAGAAATCGTCGATCAAATCATAAAGATTCCATTCGCTGCTCGAAATATAAAAAAAAGGATTTGCATTGGTTCCATCGTATCCTTTATGAAGTGCGTTATAAAATTCCTCCACTCCCGGAAATGGTTTTCGTGTTCTTGAATTTCGTATCAGCATCAGGCGCAGCTTCCGAAGTGTTTGTGTTGAATGGCTTACCATTATGGTATCGTCGATATCGGATATAACGCCAAATTTTGCATCGTCGCCGGGCACTAAAATTTCACCTTTCCCAACGAATTTTTCTTGAGACGAACCAACTGCATCGCTAAGTGATTGCAGAATACTCCAACCAATGGGTAGGTATTTGTTCCTTTGGCTATTGGAGAAAAAGGAAATGCAGTTTTAAAAATACCGTTTTCTTTGCTGATTAATTCTTCTTTATTTCCATTAAATTCAACAGAAATCTTTGCATTTGGAATTTGATCGCCGGAGTATCTTTTTAACATCGCACTTATATTTTCCCACAACGATTGTTTTTCATCGGGTTTTTTTAATCCCTGGTCTTCAACCAATGCCCCTGTAACAAATGCTTTTTGGGTGGAATAGGACCCAAATCCACGGTAAGGGATAACGAGAGGATATCCAAGCCATCCTAATTTTTGTTTTAGCTTTAATTTCAATTTTTTTGTAAAGCTTTTGTTTTTCTGTAAAAAATAATTCAATGTTTCACCTGATTCTTTCATAAATAAAATTTTCGGCACAGATTTTATAATTATCTTATTGGTAAAAGCATAACACATGCCAAGAGAGAAAAATCAACAGAAAATACTTTTCGTAATTAATCCGGTTTCAGGGAATGCAGATAAAAACAACCTGGAATCAGATATCAGCAGGTTAATGTCGGAAGAGAATCAGCCATTCGAAATTTATTATACTTCAGGAGTCGACGATAAGGAAAAAATTTCGGCTTTAATTAAAGAAAATAATCCCGCGAAAGTGGCAGTTCTGGGCGGCGACGGCACATGTAACCTTGTTGCTCAAACATTAATGCACAGCAACATTAGCATGGGTATTATTCCATTTGGGTCGGCAAACGGATTGGCAACAGAATTGAACCTTCCAGCCAACCTTTCTGAAAGTCTGAAAATTATTATAAAAGGGAAAACACAAAAAATTGATGTGCTTCGGTTTAATAACGAATTTATATCACTTCATATCGGCGATATCGGACTTAATGCCAGTGTGGTTAAACGTTTCGAACAAGGGAAAATACGCGGCTTCTGGGGATATGGCAAATATTACATTGGGGAAATTGGAAAGGCAAAACCCGCAAAATTTCAACTTGAATTCAACAATAAAATAAAAAAGAAAAAAGCGGTTATGATTGCAATTGCCAATGCTGCGCGATACGGAACAGGGGCGGTTATCAATCCCGATGGAAAGCCCGACGATGGCTATCTGGAAATTATTGTTGTGCGGCCTCAGAAATTGATTCATTTTCTTGGAATTGTAGCTTCCGTTTTCACCGGTAAAATTCACACACTAAATTATGTCGATATTTATTCGTGCAGAGAGGTTCTTATTCGAAATTATGAAAAAAAAATTGTACAGGTCGATGGGGAAGTTATCGGCCATCCATCGGAAGTGTACGTGGAAACTCTTCCTCGCGCCCTGCAGGTAATTGTTCCATAATAATGCTTTGGCCAGAAAAACTTATTTTTTCTTTTTTGAAAACAAATTAAATATCCAACTCTTTTCAATGGTTTTTGCCGATCTCACAACATCGTCTATTCCGTTGTTAACTTTAACAATGGTTGTATCTATATTTTCAGCTAAATCTTCATTATAAACCAATTGCGAAATAATACCGTCGCCTGAATTTAAGCCTTTGCTAAAAATAAGCAGTTGATTTGAAATTGAGTCGGTTTTATTGCTTAACACGGTGAAATTATCCATAAGCTGTTGCATTCCGTCAGTAATTACAGTATCATTTACCAGCCGTCCCAGGTCTCCTTCGCCATTATCAATTTTTTCGGTGATATTATAGACTTTTTCCGCTGTTTCGACCAATTTATCGCCTGCATTGTTTAAACGCGTTGTCACATTATTTTCGTTTAAAAGCCTTGCCAAATCACCGTCACCATTATTAATTTTATACGTAATTTCAACAAGGTTATTTGTTATTGATTTACTGTCGTTAATCACCATTTTGGCTTCTTCGAGTATATCCTGCAAATCAACAGGATCAACTGAAACTAAAAAATCGCCATCTGCAACGCTGCCGGCATCGGCAGTACCCGGAAGGATATTTATAATTTTACTTCCCATTAATCCGTCGCTGTTAATTGCAACTTTCGAGTTTTTCCGGATATAATCCCTAACCTTTTTATCGACCGTCATTGCCACCAGAATACTGGAATCGGAGACAATGCTGATTTCGGATACCGAGCCCACAGTAATTCCTGAATACCTCACTTTATTCCCTTCGGCCAGGCCTGCAACATCATTAAAATAACTCTTAACGGTTACCGACGAAGTAAACAAATTTTGCCGGCTTCCCAGAAAATAGATGGCTGTAGTGAATATTACCAGGCCACCAATTACAAGTATTCCAAGCTTTAAAGTGCGTTTCTCATTTTTTTTCATGGCTCTGCTATTTAAAATATGCTTTTACCTTATTATCATTACTATCGCTTAATTCCTGAAATGTACCTTCAGCGTAAAACTTACCATTCATCATCAGTTTTATATGGTTTGCTGTAATTTTTGCACACTTCATGTCATGTGTAATAATTATCGATGAGGTGTTGTATTTTTCCTGAACTTCAAGAATTAAATCGCTTATTTCTCCCGAAGTCACAGGATCTAAACCGGTGGTTGGTTCATCATAGAGAATTATTTCGGGCCTGAGGATCAGCGTTCGTGCCAGTCCTACCCTTTTTTTCATTCCACCTGAAAGTTCTGCTGGAGTTTTCTTTATGGCGTCCAGCAAACCTACATTTTCAAGCGCTTCTTCGACCATATTTTTTACTTCGGTTTTGCTTTTCGAAAGCTGTGTTCTTCTTACCGGAAATTCGAGGTTTTGGCGAACAGTCATCGAATCGTAAAGCGCGCCACCCTGGAACAGATATCCAACTTTTTGCCGCAGTTCATCAAGTTCTTCGTCGGTCAGGGAATCTATATCTTTCCCAAGAACATTTATTTGACCTGAATCGCTGATAATTAAACGCACAATGCATTTTGTAAGCACCGATTTACCGGTTCCCGACTGGCCAAGAATAGCAATATTTTCCCCGCGTTTTAAATCGAGATCTATACCACTCAGTACTTCCATTTTTCCGAACGCCTTTTGCAGGTTTCGTATTTTAATTACATTTTCCATTTTTCAACTAAAAAATTAATTCCGATAGCTGAACCGCCAACAGGTCGATAACAAAAATAACCAGCGATGCAGTTACAACCGCTGAATTTGCTGAAAGCCCTACTGACTCAGTTCCGCGACTTGTTGTATAACCTTTGTAAGAACCAATTAATCCGATAAAAAATCCGAAAAAAACAGTTTTTATTGTAGCCGGAATAAGATCGGCAAAACTCAGAGAATCAAACGCCTGTCTGATAAAAAGAATCAAAGAAATATTATCGTGCATTTTTACGGCAACAAACGATCCGAACAGGGCAACAGCATCGGTGTAAAAAACCAGAATTGGAACCAGTATAGTTGTTGCAAGCACACGAGTAGCTACAACAAAATTCAGCGGTCGGGTTCCAGAAACTTCCATTGCATCCAATTGTTCGGTAACTTTCATTGCGCCAAGCTCAGCTCCAATTCCGGAACTTATTTTACCGGCACAAAGCAATGCCGTAATCACTGGCCCAATTTCCCTGACAATAGAAATTGAAATCATTCCCGGAAGCAATGACTGTGCGCCAAAATCAACCAAAACAGGCCTCGATTGCATGGTAAGCACCAATCCCATAATAAAGCCGGTTATCGAAATGAGTGGAAGTGTTTTGTTGCCAATAGTATAACCCTGCTTCAAAAATTCGCGGTATTCAAACGGAGCTTCAAAAAATTGCCTGATTGTATTTCCTGTAAAGAGCGCCACATTGCCCACATCGTTTAGCCAATTTTTGAGCGATTGATTAATATGTAAATTCGTTTTTTGCATACCTCTTTTAACGGAAAAGTAATTTGGAAGAATAAGACAAAGTATAACTGAAGGCAATCGGCTTTTTATCCCTTTTTGCACGATTACTCTTTTCACTAAATCGTAAATGCTTATTCATTTGGTATTACCTGTTATATTTATTCATCGGTTTATATGGACAAAACCCTGCCAATCTGATTTTGAGAAATAAATAACGATCGGAATTTTGTTATTGAATTATATTTTTCATCATGAAAAAGCAAATTAGTTTAAATGATAAAAAGCGTAGCAGGCTATTTTATTCAGCTATTTTACGCTGACATATGATTTAAACGATAACGCACATCTCCAAATTTGTTTATAATATAAGATTTTGCCTGTCCTGCTTTGAAATTCTTTGAATAACATTGTTAAATTTTCCACACTTTGAGTATGGAAATCTACACCTTGCAGCGTGGTTACGCGATCTCGAACTTAGTATTCAATCCGTTGTGCACTCAAAATATTGAATTGTTTTCAACTTTGATGGGTATAACAAAAAGTTGGCAGTTTGAAATTTGGTAAGTAAACATGTGAGTTGAGGCATAACAAGCCGATTCAGACAAACAAAAAGATTTTTTATCTTAGAAAAATTATTGACTCCATATGAACTATCCACTTATTACTGATATGAAAGTCATCCCGGTTGCCGGGTATGATCGTTTTCTTTTAAATCTGAGTGGCGGGCACGGTCCAATTTTCATCCGCAATTTGGTTGTATTAACCGATAATGCCGGTAATATTGGAGTTGGTGAAACACCCGGAGGCGAAGCCATTCGTAAGACACTTGAAGATTCAAAAGATTTTGTTGTTGGCCATCGGCTGGGCGAAATGAACCTGGTGCTAAACCAAATGCGAAACCGGTTTTCAAAACTGGATGTAAGCGGCAGGGGAATTCAAACTTTTGATCAACGGGTGATGATTCACGCTTTAACGGCTGTGGAATCAGCTTTTCTTGATTTAACCGGGAAAACACTTGGTGTTCCTGTCGCAGAACTTCTTGGAGACGGAATGCAGCGTAAAAATGTTGAAGTTTTAGGTTATTTGTTTTTTGTTGGTGATGCAAAACGAACTTCATTAAACTATCAGATGCCGGCCAAAAACTGTAATAACTGGGAGAAAGTCAGATGCAATGAAGCATTGAATCCCAAGACAATTGTTGAACAGGCTCGGGCAGCTAAGGAACAGTTTGGTTTTAATACGTTCAAATTAAAAGGTGGTGTGCTCGATGGCCCAAAAGAATGTGAATGTATAAGCGCTCTTTCTGAAGCATTTCCCGGAGCGGGTTTAACAATCGATCCAAATGGAGCATGGAGTTTGAAACAGGCCATCGATTGGCTTACACCGCTAAAACCGGTTCTCATTTATGCTGAAGATCCATGTGGTGCAGAAAACGGATTTTCAGGCCTCGAAATTATGGCTGAATTTCGCAAAGCCACAGGAATACCAACAGCAACGAATATGGTTGCCACCAATTACAAAGAGCTGGTTCAGGCTATTCAGTTACAGGCAGTTGATATACCATTGGCCGATTGTCATTTCTGGACCATGCAGGGAGCGGTGCGGGTTTCGGCGTTATGCGAATTGTGGGGACTTGACATGGGGCTCACACAGCAACAATCATTTTGATATTTCGCTGGCAATGATTGCTCATACGGCTGCGGCAGCAAAAGGTAAAGTAACTCCGGTTGATACCCATTGGATTTGGCAGCATGGTCAGCGACTGACAAAAAATCCTCCCGAAATAAAAAACGGTTTTATTGAAATTGGCGATGCTCCCGGCCTGGGCATCGAACCTGATTTTGAAAAAATAGAGGAAGCGCATCAATTATATAAAAAAGCAGGATTAACGAAACGTGATGATTCGGTGGCGATGCAGTTTCTTAAACCTGGCTGGAAGTTCAGTCCTAAAAGGGCTTGTCTTGCTTCCGACAGGGAATGAAACAAGGGATGGAACTTCGATCAGGCCAATTCGAATAAGGTGATTTCAGGTAAAATGCCAAATCGTCCCTGGTATCCGATAAAACCATAACCGCGATTCACATAGAGATACTGATTCTCTTCCTTATATAAACCAGCCCATTGTTTATACATATATTTAACAGGGCTCCATTTAAAACCCGGAATTTCGACTCCGAATTGAGCCCCATGTGTATGACCGCTTAATGTGAGTGTAATATCGCTGTACTCTTTCCTTACCTGAGCATCCCAATGCGATGGATCATGGCTTAACAGAATCTTCACCGGTACATTGTACTTCTCCAGGCCGGCAACAGCTTTTTTCATATCACCATATTTGGTAAAAGCTCTGGCTCCCCAGTTTTCAATTCCAATAAGTGCAATCTGCTGATTATTTCGTTCTAAAAGCACATGTTCATTCACCAGCAATCTCCATCCCATTTCAGAATGATGTTTTTTCAGCGTTTCAAGGTTTTGCTTTTTTTCCCCGGGTGATGACCAGTGCACATAGTCGCCGTAATCGTGGTTGCCCAAAACCGAATATACGCCCAATGGCGCCTTTAACTGATTAAAAACGTTAATGTAGGGAACAATCTCTTCAGCCTTGTAGTTAACCAAATCGCCGGTGAATAATATCAGGTCAGGGTTTTGTTCCATAATGGCATTCACGCCTTCTGTAACTGCAGCCGGATCATCAAAACTCCCCGAATGAATATCCGAAATCTGGATAATCCGAAGTCCTTTAAATTCCTCAGGCAAATCTCTCAGAGTCAAATTCACTTTTTTAAGATTATACCGGTAACGGTTTCTCATACCATAAATCAGGCTGGTTGTCAATAAGCCGCCTATTACAAGAGCTGTTTTTGAGATAAATTCGAACCGGCCTATAATCCTCGAACTTTCAGGAGGATTTCCAACTGGATGATTTTTAAAAGAAAAGAGGAAACTAACGATATTTGGAATCAGCAATACAATATCGGTCAACAACATTATTACTGCTATCAGAAATTTGCCAAGAAAAATCGCGATAAATGCATTTACAAACATTTTTAATGTTACCGATGGCCAGGTACTTCTTCCATAATGGGCAAATGTATACAGACTCCACAAAGTAAGCAATGTGATAACTGCATAAAGGATAAATAGTCCCCGGAACCAGTTGCTGTTAAGATGCTTCAATACTGTTCTGACAGCGACAAACGAATAATATTCAATTGTAAGAACAAAGAGGATAAAAAAAAGAAGTTGTTTACTTATCATTTTCTGTTTTCATTTCTGATTTAGTCGTTTCGCAAAATCTATCAAAGCGATAGGAAAAACGATTTTTGAATCACTGACCTTATTAACAAAGCTAAAATATAAATGGTTGCAAGCACAAAATAAAATCCCATTTTTCTCAGGATTAAATACAAACGCCGCTTCTGATTTTTATCGTAGCGAATGATAATTAAAACTACTCAGTAATACCGGTTTGATTCCCTTCCAGGCAGATGATTTTCAGTGATAACTGAGATTAAATAAAAATGCCGGAGATTCTACTTCCGGCATTTTTATCTTTGCTTAAATACAATTTTTACCTGTATGTAAGTTCAGCATATAAGCTTTACTGTATTAAAATATCCGCATTGCCATTGTTATTAAAGGTATTTTGAGAAAGCAATGTAGATTCCAAATCACTATCGGAACTGCTCATTTCGTTAATGGTCGATGAATTTGAAATAAACAAGCCGCTTCCGCTACTGTTTGTAAGCACTGAATTCAGCACTTCAAGCGTACCGTTTACAGCTACGTTGGCTTTTCTCCAGCCACCGCTATAAAGAATATCATCATTCCCTGCATAGGAAATTTCGCAGTAATTCAGTTTATTATTTACATTATCAGTTTCAATTGAAATACCAATCCATTTATCGTTTGTATTGTTTGCCGTGAAAGTTACCAGGTTTCCTTCTGTTCCTTCCGCAGTTAGTGAACCTGTATCCTTAACGTATAATCCGGCATCTTTTGAGAACATGACATTAGCTCCGGCATTTATATTCAGCGCTTGTTTGATATTAATCTGATCCATTACCAGATAACCTGCATCTGAAGCTAAAGCAACCCAGGTGTCTTTGTCGGTATTTGTAAAGTCTGATTTATATATTGCCACCACATCCTGCCCGTTACCGGAAAACTGGAATCCTTCGTTGACTTCAGTAGCTTGATTTGCCGATAAAACAACGGGCAATCCCTGGTTATTCTCAAATGTCAGATCTTTAAATGTTACTTCAGCATTGGGATGAACGAATATTCCTCCATCTTTACTCCCGGTAACAGTTGTATTTGTAATGTTTGCTTTCGCGCCATCTGCTAATCCAATACTTACAGCATTCCATCCGCCGTAATATAAGTTATCTTCACTTCCGGCCCATGCAACATGTACATAATCCAGATCATTTCGTGCATCCGATGATTCAATGATAATACCCGACCAATGAAGCTGACCGCTTTCGTTGCTTGTTGTAAACAATATTTCGTTCGATGCTGAACCTTTGGCAATTAAAGCGCCTTCAGTTTTTACCGTGATATTAACATCCTGAGCCAACTCGAATTGAGTTCCTTCATTTATTTGTAACAATGCTTTTATCGTTAAATCCCCACTGATGTAATACCGGGCATTGTTTAAGCTGTTCCATTCCACATCTTCATCTGTCTCGAGCGTCGATTTATTGATTTCAACTACATCTTTTTTGTTATCCGTAAAAGTCGACATTTGATCCATCGAACTGACATGAGTGGCATATAATCCAACCGGAAAACCTTCATTGTTATCAAAAGTATTATTTGAGAATTCGCTTAGTTCCCCTTGTTCATGGACAAATAAACCGTAACCGCCGCTTTTGGCAATGGTAGTATTATTCAGCTTTAGTTTACTATCGCTGGCAACGGCCAATGCTGCAGCTTTCCAACCCCCTGAATACACAATATCATCGCTTCCGGCCCACAATATTTCCACGTTATTCAGTGAGTTTCTTGCATCAGAAGATTCTATGAGAATTCCCGCCCATCTGATTTCTCCCGGAATATTTGCAGATGTAAAGATTACGTGATTGTCAGCGGCTCCATCAGCATTTATCATTCCCGAAGTTTTAACTTTCAGCACCTTGTCCTGCTCAAATTCAATAATTACACCGGGTTCAATTGTTAGTTCCGCATTAACATCCACATTTGATGTTACAATGTAATCAGCCATGTCGGGACTATCAAAAATATCATTCAAAGTTGTGTTTTCATTTATATTGGCATTAATCACCATTGGATCGGCTACTGCCATTATGGTTACCTGGGTTGCATTTGTGTTTTCGTTTTCGTCCGTAACCTCCAGCTGAACAATATATTCACCAGGTTTGTCGGGAACTAAGCCGGCTTCTTCAGTTTCATCGTTGTTTATTGCCGGAGCACTGCCTTCAGGTTTCGAAAGAACTGTCCACTTGTAAGTAAGCTGATCCTGATCCGGATCTGTAGATGAACTTCCATCCAAAACATAAGTTTGTGTGATTGTAATGCTGTTATTGTCGTTGTTTTCGCTGATTGTCCGCCCGTCTTTATCGCGGATTACAGCTACCGGAGGATTACCCAACGCCTCGGTTACAGTAATGATAGCTTCATCTTCCACCGGGCTGAATATGCCGTCGCTAACTGAAAAGGTAAGCGTATAACTTCCGGCCTTGTCGGGAACAAAACTTGCATTTTTACTATTCGCATTTGAAACTGTTGAAGCGCTACCTGAAGGTGAAGTTGTGATTGACCAGCTAAAGGTTAATTCGTCGCCATCAGGGTCGGAAGCTGTTCCGGTTAAAGTTACTGTACTTCCAACCATTGCATCCTGGTCGATTCCCGCATTGGCTGTCGGCGGTTCACCCTTTGCTTCTTCTTTCTTTTTGCAACTGTAAACTGTGCTTAAAAAAATAGCAAAAATAAGCGCCAAAGATAGTTTTGTCAGATTATTCATAATGTGTGATTTATTAAATTAAACTTTGTAGTGTAGACCCATTCTTAATAAGGAAACAGCATTACATAGCAATAGTTCAGGTAAAATTTGATAAACTTCTTCGAAATGCTAAAATTTTCTATTACAGAAAGTGGTGGTTGTTAAATTGTTGAAGGGCCTTCAGAATGCAAATAATACTAATACTCAACTTTCTTTACCAGTAAATCGGTATAACATATACTTTACAATCGATTTGAACAGAACGAAGCTGAAATAATATATTTTTCATCAAATCTTTTCTAACTGAACTGATTTCGGTAAATTTATGCAATCGCTCACATAAATCAGCGGCATATTTTAAAAGAATATGCAGGAAACCTAAAAAGAAAACTCATGAAAGAAAAGACAAATCAAAGCTTTACACGTCGAAATTTTATTGGCACCACAGCTACTGCTATTGCCGGAATTACTGTTGTACCGGGTCGTGCGGTTGCCGGATTAGGACATACACCGCCAAGTGATAAACTCAATATTGCCGGAATCGGAATTGGCGGAAAAGGGAGAGTAAACCTCAGGAATATGCCCGGCCAGAATATTGTTGCGCTTTGCGATGTAGACTGGGATTATGCCAGCCCTGTTTTTGATACCTATCCAAAAGCAAAAAAATACGAAGACTACCGGAGAATGCTGGAAAAGCATAAGGATATTGATGCAGTGGTAATTGCTACACCCGACCATACGCATGCGTTGGCTGCTTCGGCTGCAATGGAGCTCGGAAAACATACCTATCTGCAAAAGCCATTAACCCATTCGGTTTGGGAATCGAGATATTTAACAAACCTTGCAAAAAGAACCGGTGTGGTAACCCAAATGGGAAATGAAGGACATTCCAGCGATACGGTTTACGAAGTGGCTGAAATTGTGCAAAGTGGTTGCCTCGGCGAAATCAGGGAAGCGCATGTGTGGACCAACCGGCCCATCTGGCGGCAGGGAATGCCCAAGCCATTGAAAGAAGTTAAAGTTCCGAAAACACTGGATTGGGATTTATTTATTGGTCCGGCAAAAATGCGGCCTTATAATCCCGAATATCATCCGTGGATTTGGAGAGGCTGGTGGGATTATGGTACAGGCGCTCTGGGTGATATGGGATGTCATTTGCTGGATGTTCCGAATTATGCGCTTCAGCTTGGGGCACCATCGGCATTTCAGGCAAGTTCGTCGCTGGTAAATACCGAAAGTGCGCCGGTTGCAGCAAAGGTTACTTATCTGTTTCCTGCCCGGGAAAATTTGCCTTATCTGTGCGCTTCCCGAGTTGGAATTAACCTGGTATGACGGTGGTTTTATGCCGGAACGTCCGTTTGATTTGCCACTTGATGCACCAATGAATCCCGGAGGCGGCTTTATGTTTATTGGTTCTGAAGCAACACTTATTGCAGAAGCTTACGGAGCCAACTGGAAAGTCTATAAAAACGGAGAAGAATTTAAGCCCGAAACCAAAGTAGAACTGGATAGAATTCCGGATGATCCGCAATGGTGGCGGACGGCATGAAATGCATTTTGTAAACTGCTGTAAAAATGGCGGGAAAACTGCATCACGTTTTGAATATGCAGGGCCGTTTAACGAAATGGTGGTGATGGGTAACCTGGCCGTACGAATGCAGTCGCTGCAAAAAACATTGCTTTGGGACAGCGAAAATCTGAAGGTAACCAATATCTCACGAAATGAGAAACTGTACACAACAAAACTTTTGCCTTATTCTTCGGAAATCGTCACTAAAAAAGTAGATGATGAATCACGACAAAGTGTGAAGTGGGATGCACAGGAAATGTGTGAGGAATGGATAAAACATACCTATCGCGATGGTTGGAGTTTGTAAAAATATACAGCGGCTGTCCGGTTTGGGCGGCTGTTGTTTTGTGGGTTGTTAATGGTTCCGGGTATTGTGAATTGCTGTTCTACAAAGTTTCTTTATAATTTTCTTGCCTTCAGTCAAATAGGGTTTTTTGTGTTTGGATTGACCTGCTTTTATGAGCAAATTTTAGAGGTTTTCCCTTTACTATGATAATATCCTGTCTGCTTTTTAAGAAAATAGAAACCTTACTTGTACTCCAATCAATCTTAAGTGTATCAACAATTTTTTTAGCAGGAAAAACTCCGGTCTTTAAAAAATCAATTATCATTTCTTCTGTATTATTTAAGTTTGGCTCTGACACTATTGATTTTGTTTCCTCTTTAATCTCAAAATTTGTCAAATTGCCTTCTAAATCAACAGCTTTTCCTCCTTTAGAAATAAGAATATTATTGGCGTTTTTTTCTCGCGGATTTGGTTTTCTAACATAAATCGCTCTTCCTTTTCTTAAACCGTCTATAACGCCTGACCAGGTTCCACCTTTTTCACTTGATTCAGCTACATAAATTTCAGATGCAAGTCCATAGATTATTGGATTACGTGCCATTGCAAGCTGGACACTCCATGGAGCTTTGGGATAAAATGTACTTAAAACTAATACATCCCCTTCAATTATTTGCTTATAGTATTTTTTAAAACCTGATTGAAATGTTGTTATCCCCTGTGGAAGAACTATTATACTCTGACCTTTGTATTTGAGTGCAGAGTCAAGTGCCTGTTTATCGACACCTTTGGCAAACCCACTAACCACAACTTTATAGTCTTTAGAAGCATTTTTTGCAATGTTGTCGGTAAATTCCAATGAATTGTCATTTGCTTTTCGTGAACCAACAATTGCAATAGACTTTTCTTTCATTATTTGAAGATTACCTTTAGTATAAATTACAGGTGGAGCGTATGTTCGACCCAGGTTTTTCTTCAAAGTGGGTGAGTAATCTTGTGAAGTAATTGGGAGTATACTGTAACCTTGTTCCAAAAGGTCTTCAACCATAAAAGCGTAATTGGATAATTCTTTCTTTGCATTCAAAAAAAGGTCAATCTCAGCTTTATTTAGGTCGTAATTACTTTCCCAAACAGAATGCTCAATTTCAAAAAAGTCGATAATTGACTTACCCTGTTCAAAAAGACGAACAATTATTTCGTTTTTCTTTTTTGTTTGAATTTTTGGAACGTGAGCCAATGCCAGCCAATATGATTAATTCTTTATTCATAATCAACTTTTTAAATGTCCCCACCTACGGTTCTTGCAATTACTAAAGGAGCAATTTTAATAACCCCAAATTTAGTCAAAACATTTCCGATTTCCTTAATTGTTGCACCGCTATCAAAAATGTCATCAAAAAGTATGACTGATTTTCCAGCTAATTCATTTGGCTGTATGTAACTAAATTTCTGAGCAACATTGTCTTTTTTAAGGTATCCATTTTTAAATACTTTTTGGGGTTGAGTCACTCCTGTCTTAATCAGTTTATGCGAAATTGAAACTTTTAAAACCTGGGATAATTTTTCTGCAAAATTTTTAACCAAATCACCTGATTCAGTCGGCGGGACATAAACAATGAAATCAAATTTTTCCTGGCCGTATTTTTTTCTGAATGCTTTTAAAGTAAGTCTCAATAAAAAATCCGGGAAATCTCCTCCATTCTCGTATTTGCTTCTATGCAATGCGGCTCCAACACTTGAAACGCCGTAATAACTTGAAGCAACTCCATTTACAATATTTGACCCTTGACCCTTGACATTTAACTCTGGAAAGTATGACTCTCGAAAGTCTTGTAACTTTTTTTTTGTTGTATGTTGCGGATTTATAACTAAAGGCTCAAGTGTTGTGTTGTCGCAATTTTGGTAATGGTTGCGTGACATATCGCCCAAATAATCGCATAAAAATTTCATTCTGGAACTTCCAGAATTAACATAACTAATCATTGAACTAAGTTCCGTCAATTTCTGTTCCCGAAGTTCATCAAAAGCTTTTGTGTCGAGTTCAGGTGCATTATATTGATATTCAAATTTTTTTGAACGACCATAAATGACTTCTTTTATAATTCCTTGTTCAATTAAATCTGCTTTTATTACTCTCACCTGAGTTTGTTTCAGATTTGTAGCTTTCATTACTTGTCTTTCACCCAATTGTTCATGTTTAAGTACATTAATAACTTTGTTGTAATTTTTTATGCCTGGACGACCACCATCAATAAAAGCTTTTGGAAGTTTAAAATCTTCCTCAACTCCATTTTCATCCTTTGTTGAATTGTAAAAAAGAATCAATTTAGTTGGCTTTCCGTCTCTTCCGGCTCTACCGATTTCCTGATAATAATGTATTGGCGAAGCTGGGATTTGTGTGTGAATTATAAAACGAATATCAGATTTATCGATTCCCATTCCAAGCGCATTTGTTGAAATAACTGCTTTCCATCTGTTATTCATTAACCCATTCTCAATTTCTTTTCTAGAATCCGAGTCTAATCCTGCATTATATTCGGTTGTGCTTATACCCAAAAACAAAAACCACCTTGAATAAATCTCTGTATTCACTCTCGTACCTGTATATATTAAGCCATTACCTTCTAATCTTGGCAGGTTTTCTGCTAACCATAATAATTTTTCATCTTCAGAAGCAACTTTTAAGACATATAACCGAAAATTTTTCCTGATTAATTCTCCCCTGATAGTCTGAATATTACCTGATATTTGTTTTTCAATATCTTTCTGAACTCGTTTCGTTGCTGTTGCCGTGGTTGCCAGGATTGGCATATTTTGAGGCAACAACTTGACAAGGTTTATGATTCGTCTAAATGCAGGTCTGAAATCGTGTCCCCAAACTGAAATTGTATGCGCTTCATCAATAACAATCATTGATAGATTCATCCTTCTTGTAGCTTCAATCCATTCTTGATTTTCTTGCCTTTCAGGGGCAATATATAAAATCTTTAATTTTCCGTTTAAAGCTTCCTGAATTGTTTGTGAGTTTTCGTCAGGAGACTGTTCTGAATTAATATATTTTGCTTTTATTCCTTTATCATTTAATCCTTTTACCTGGTCTCTCATTAGAGCGATTAATGGAGAGAAGATCACAGTTAGTCCTTGAAATTGTGTCGCGGGAAATTGGAAACATAGTGATTTCCCGAATCCAGTTTTTTCGATTAGCAAAACTCTTTTCCCTTGAAATAACAAATCAATAGTTTCCCATTGTTCGTCATAAAAATGGGCAAATCCAAAAGTGTTTTTTAATCTAATTTCAGCTTCTTGTCTATTCACAGTTTCTGGTTTTTTAATATTGTTGCTAGTATTGTTAGCCTACTAAAAGTTGAGAATATTTCAAGTTTAGTTTTTATTCTTTCCCTTTTTTGCTTTAAACTTTCTGAAATCCTGAGGTGGCTATCCTGCGATGAGAATCTTCTATGTGTCCCCGGGTTTTCGGTTATCAAATTTAACAAAAGTTGATAAAAATAAAAATTGCGGGTTAGGTTTCGTTGTTTATCAGCTGCATATACAAAGCACGTTACATAAACTATATTGTAATCCATTCCAACGAACCAGAAGAAACAAAAATTGTTTCTATGTGGAAGACTGAAATCCCGAAATCAAAAAAGAAAGTATGGCACACTCAAAAATAACAGTATACGGAGCGCTTGGAGCCAATATAGCAATTGCAATTTTAAAATTTATTGCCGCAGCTTTTACAGGAAGTTCAGCAATGTTGTCTGAGGGAATACACAGCACGGTTGATTCTTCAAATCAGTTGCTGTTACTTTTGGGGATACACCGTAGTAAAAAGCCACCCAACAAAGAACATCCTTTTGGACATGGCAAGGAAATATATTTCTGGTCGCTTATTGTCTCCATTCTTATTTTTGGCTTAGGTGGTGGTATGTCTATTTTCGAAGGAATAAAACATATTCAGAATCCTGAAGAACTCACCAATATCATATGGAACTATGCTGTACTTTCAGGTGCTTTTCTATTTGAAGGAACATCGTTTGTAATCGCTGTTCTAAATTTGAACAAAAACAAAGAAATTAAAGGGAGTTTCTTTAAGCGGGTGCGAATCAGCAAAGACCCGACCCTGTTTGTCGTAATTTTTGAAGACGGCGCTGCTTTGGGTGGTTTGCTTATTGCCTTGGCGGGAGTTTTTGTTGGAAGCTATTTCAATTTGCCGGTGGCCGATGGGGTAGCGTCGATACTTATTGGTTTATTACTTGCTTATGTTGCTGTGCTGTTAACTATTGAAAGCCGCAACCTGCTTATTGGTGAAAGTGTACAGTCGTATATTACCGACGATATTATGAAACTTGTAATGGAAGATAAAAATGTGGAAACATTAAGCCGCCCGCTTACCATGCATATGGCGCCGGAAGATGTTTTGCTGGCTCTCGACGTGCAGTTTGTCCGAAATCTCAGCAGTTCCGAACTTTCAGCAACCGTGAAGCGCCTTGAAAGCAGCATTCGGAAAAATCATCCGGAAATTAAACGAATTTATATTGAAGCCCGGAATCTGGCCGATGAATCGAATGCAGCAGATTAGACTTAAAAATCAAATAGGATTTGATAGTAATTGATACCTGAAAAGATACGGCACATTTTTAAGGATGTATTAGTATATACTTTTGCTGATTTTAATGATTATTGATTTTCTACATATTTAAAACCATCCAATTTGTCCAAATGTAATCTTCTCATAAATGGCCTCTGGTGTTTGAGTTTTGTCTAATATTTTTCACGATTCTCTTTTATCAGTGAAAAATGATTAAACTTGTGAATATGGATATTTCCGGTTTCAAGTCAAACGATGCCAGGGCTTTTACGGGTTTAATTATTCCGTCAATACTTATTTTTGGAGGAATTTATTTATCGCAACTCGAAAGAATCGGGGCATATTGGATTGGCCAATTCATGCTTTCGCTTTTCTTTTTACAAACCTTTATTTTGCTTCATGAGTGTGGGCATTTTAGTTTTTTTAAAAGCCGGTTTCTTAATCAGATTTTTGGTCATTTTTTTGGATTATTAACCCTGATTCCCTTTTACACCTGGAGGCAAATGCATTACCTTCATCACATCTGGACAGGTTGGCGCGATAAAGATCCCACCACTGAAAAAACAATTGAGCCGGGTAATTCAAGGGTAATCAGAGTCATTACGAATATTTCATGGCGGTTTTATATCCCGGTCTTTTTCCTGAGTTACATGTTTAGCAACTATTGGAATCTGCATAAAATGAAACGCTTTTTAAATGCTGATAAATTTCGGATTGCAGTTATCAATGTGGCAGCAAACATCGTAATCATTACACTTCTGATTTTTTTCTTTGGCCATTTTATACTGGTAAATCTGCTTCCTGCTTTTATTATAAGTTTAATTTGGAAAGAACTTGTAATACTTACACAACATTCTCATATTGAAATACCGGTATCAAATGGAAACGATGTACGACCGGTTTCGACCCTTAAACAGGTTGAATATTCCAGGAGTTTTTACATCAATCCAAAACTTTCGCATTATTTTTTATTTGGTTTTAATCTGCACGAGGTTCATCATGCCTATCCCGGATTGCCGGCATACTGGCTGCGAAATATTGATTTGGGAATCGAAAAGAAACCAAGTTATGCTAAGTGGTTTTCGCAGGCAAAATCAATGAAGGGTGAAGATTATATTTTCAGAACTTCAAAACATACGGGAATTAGAATTTTAAGATGCCTTCTTTTCAGTTCCGGCTTTCTTCAAATTTTCTGGCTTCAACTTCAAAAGGTACATTTTCAAATGCCTTACCAAAATTCCGGTACTTTATCATATTTATTGAAAGATAGAAAAGGTAGTGCATTACAACCAGGATACTTCCGTATTTCCTGAACTGTGCAACATGCAAAAATTCATGGTTGGGTAGTTTTTCCATTTTTCTCCTGCAATACATCGTCTTGCCAAAAACAAAAAAATCGACTCCCATTTTTTGGGGGATTCTATGATTTTCGATGACTGCAAAATCTTTCCCCGCCTGTAAATTCAGGTTATATTTCTTTTCTAATTCCATTTTTACTGAACTCGTTTTTTAACATCAATTTTTTTGAATAAATCTATTGGCTCCATTTTCGAAAATTCAGGCCAAAGTTCGAGTGTTTCTTCCGGTGGAAGCAAATGTGTTTTTGAATTGTTGATTTTGTCGCTGAGATTGTGCACTATACATTCCCTAACCGGGTGTTCGCATAAAGGTGTAAATTTATCCCATATCTCCTTAAACCGCTGGTTATTAATATTACCCAAACCGGCATTTAGCAAAACGCAGGGTTGAACATCGCCTTTTGAATTGATGTACACATTTTGTCCCGAGGTTGCCATGCAACCAAATTTTTCGGGTTCTTCGTTGTACCAGGGCATTACAATAGCAATTTTTCGCTTGCACATATTCTGTTCCCTGTAATAGTTAATCAGTATTTGCTTATCGCTTTTTGATAGAAAAATATCTGATTTTCCATTTTCAATAGCCCTTCCCACCGGCCTGATTTCGTTTATCTGAATTGAATGTGCACCAAGTGATTCAGCCAGATCGACCACTTTTTTATATTCTCCCGACCTTGCCATTTCACCTGTTGTACAACAAACTGCCGAAACATAAAAATCCATTTTGGCTGCTTCAGAAATGGTAAAACAGGCACTTTTAAAAGCCTTGTTGTGCCTGCGCTGTTCGTTGTGAATTTGCTCTTCATAATGGTCGATGCTTACACAGATCCCTTCCAATCCGGCTTCTTTTAGAATTTTTAAGCGCTCGGTTGTAACGCCAACTCCCGATGTAAAAATACGTGTGTCCATTTTTCGCTTGGCACTTTTTACGAATTCCACCAAATCGTCAAAACGGCTCATGGGTTCGCCGCCAACAAAAAACAGCACCAGAAATTCTGCATCAATAATATCGTCAATGGCTTCCAGAATTTTTTCTTTCGAAAGATCGGCGCTTCTGTCCTGCGTATTTTTTACATGACAATGATAACACTCGCAGGGACAAACGTTAGTTATAGAGATTTGTGCATAATTTGGTTTTAACGGATATTGCCGAACGCTGTTATTTTCCAACATCCTTTTAAAATATTTGCCCGGGAAATAGGGTGCAAAAGGGTTTACAAAATACTTCTTTCCGACTTTCGCATATTTGGCATCCTTAAACATCGATGAAAGAATAAATTGCTTTCGAATTGTATAAAAAAACTTACTCAATGAAATCTTAAATGAAATCAATGAAAACAGATTGTGACCCAAAATGAACAGGAGTATTCTTATTTTCAGCAGATTTTTATTCATAAGGTATTCGCTTATTTAACTTCAATTTTCTCGCATACAACGGTTTGCATTGAGAGGTTTAGGTGTTTCTGGAAAAGTAATATGGGCGTTAGTAAAAGCTGTCCAACAAAGTAGGGAAAAATGGCGCGATTCAGATTAATGCCTTTGCCAAACAGTTTAAAATAAGTTCCAGCGAAAATATAAAAGTAGGGCGGAAAAGCACCGTAAGGCATGTATTTAACGACTTTGAAACCGTTCTTTTCAATCATCTGCATCAACGTTTTTTTGCTGTACATTGCTGTATGCTGCGGCGCCTGAACACCGGGCCATTTGCGCCCAAAAAGTTTATAGGTGAAACTATCAAACCGGGGAACTTCAATGATGAGTTTGCCTTCTTTTTTCAATACTTTGCCAGCCATTTGCAGTGACCTGTTTGGGTCGTAATCGTGTTCCAGAAAATGCCACATGGTAATTAAGTCAAATCGTTCGTCTCGAATTTCCTGCTCATAAAATAGTCCGGGATAAAACTCAATTTGTTCAAATCCTGGGATATTCAAGGTTTTCTTTAAAATCGACTCCACTTATTTTACATGCGTGTTTTTGCTTCAGAAAAAGCAAAAAAGTTCCGACCGCGCATCCCACATCAATGCATCGGTTTTTGAATTTAGCTCAACAAATCTGGCAACCAGTTTTTCTTTGTCGTGATCGTGCTTATTCATTGCCCATTCGTAAAGCGGTGTTAAAATTCCCCAGTTTGTTTTTTTGCGATGTGCAATATATTCACTGTCGTAAAACGATTTAATCTGGTCGATATGAATCCGGGGATTATGGTATGCAAGCCCACATCTATTGCAGGTAACATACTGAAAATTACCATCCTTCCCCGTTAAATCATCTTCGGCAATTAACAGAAAACTGGTTTCGTTGGCGCCGCAATTGTAACAGTTCACCTTCTCAAATTTATAATGAGCCGGATTTTCAACGGCTTTTTTAAACAGTTCGTTCATAGTTAAATGATTAAATCAATTAAGTGGAATAACGGAAAAGCTATTATGGGAAACAAAGCAATGCGTTTAATCTTTAAAAATGTAAATGGTATTATTGGCAATAAAACCAAGATTATGCCTTGAATCATTTTCTTGTTTTCGACCCATGGCTGAAAAATTAAAAGGCCGGTTATTAAAATCAACAGTATTTTGTACTTGGTGTTGGTGGATTTGTTTTCATCGATATAATCACTTGTCAGCATCATAAAAAATGCTCCTGCAAATAAAAGCAACACTTCTGTTGACAATGAAAACCGGGAAATACACCAAATTAAAACCGGGTATTTCAACAGGGGAATGATTGTCAAAATACTTTTAATCTTGAAAAACAAAGCATAAAAAACGGTTGAAACGAGAATTAGAACCAGAATGGTGATTGCAAAATCCCGGGAAAACAGAAACAGCCCAATCAAATAAATTGTAAAAACGAAAACAGTTAATGCAATAAAATTTCTAAAGTTTTCAGGAATTAAATACGTTCTTTCCGGATGATGAATTCGATCCAAATAAAATGACCAGACATCATCTAAAAGTCGAAACGCAAACAATGAGGTGAAAATAAAAATGAAATTCTCCACAAATATTTGCCAATCCGGAATTTTAGTTAATCCCAGCAAACACAATAGAATTGCAAAAGCTGCAAATTTCAATATTCCAAATCGCAATGTAATATATTGGATTATCATGCGATTATAATATTTGAATTTTTCCAAGATCGCCATCTAAAAATACTTCATCGTTATCTTTCAATATTTCCGTAATATTTTCAATACCAAGAACTGCAGGTATTCCAAATTCACGAGCCACAATTGCGCCGTGCGAAAGTGCTCCGCCGCGTTCAACAATCAATCCGCCGATTATCGGAAAAACCATAGCCCATCCGGGATCGGTTTGTTTTGTAACCAGAATTTCGCCGGTTTTAATTTTATCGGCTTCCAAAACCGATTCCAGCACTTTTACTCTGTGCCCTTATTTTTCCGCCACTTGCCGCCAGACCTTTAAACTCTTTATCTGAACTAACTTTTACAGCGTAATCTTCTATTTTTTCAGGGCGTTCACCAAAACTGGTTTCAAAACTTTCAGGGAAATTATTTTCCGATTCTACTGCAAACTTCTTCTTTCGAATTGAAATTATTTCAGCATAATTTTCGGTGAACATACTCGATGACGCGAGTAAAGAACCAATTTCCTTGTATTCCAAATAGAGGATGTCTTTTTGATTTTCTATCAGTCCCTTTTTTTTAAAATCAGCACCTATTTGAAATATCACTTTTTTGAAATTGTAATACATCTGTGCCTGTTTGTACCTGACCCGTTCGCGGCTTAAAATTGCATTTCGGCATAACTTCGAAAGGAGAATTAATGCAAAGGATTCAACAAGAGCCAGCGGAAATACAATGTGTCTTTTCTTAAATATTCTTTTTATTGATGTCTTTATAAAACCACGTCTTTCGGTATCCATTTTTGAAATTAAGACTTCGGGATTTTCCTGACCGTACTTAAAATACAACTGTAATAATTCAATGAATTTCTGCGGTGATTCGATATAGTTTTCAGTAGTAAACATAAGCTCTCCGGAGCATCTGAATCCCCAATTCTCAAGGTATCTATCAATTAAAATCTGCACTGCTTTCCAGCTCGGAGAATTTGAAATATGTGCAAGTACAAATTCTGAATTGTTACTGACAAAAAAATCTTTACCATCCGAAATTTTTTCTATCTCTTTTAAAATTTCCCACGATGAATAAAGTGGCTGATTACTTATTAATCCGGGAATTGCCTGTATTAATCCGTTGTGAACTCCAACATGGTCGGCGCCATAAATTCGTTTGGTAAAACTGCCCAGCAATTTGTAATGAATCATGCTGAACAGATCGGCGAGGCTTGCATGATACCATTGATAAAAGCGCAAATCGAGAAATTCATAAAAACAAAGGGAAAGTTCTTTGGTTCCATATGCTGCAGAAACTTTTTTTGCAAAATCGGTCACCTTCGCTTCTATCTCTTTTACATGTGACGCAAGCGAAAAATTCAGGAATACAAGACGAAACCCCAATCTGAATATGGATTGCTTTTTTGAAAAGTCTTTAGAGGAAGTATCATCCGTTTTGTAACCCACAAATTTATTAAACGCATCCTGAAAATAGGATTTATAAGGCGACATCGCGAAAATATTATGGATGCTGGTCATGTTGTAGTAAATGCGGTTACCAAACACACCAACAGAATTACTAAAATCATATTCCAGATTTCGAATTGATTCTTTGCCCAGCTGCAAAATTTTGGAGAGATTTTTAAAATAATGGTAATACGAATCACGCGCAATAGAATACAAAAGTGGAGAAATTGGAGTCGGATAGTTTTCGTTCAAATTGGTGTTTGTCCAAAAAACTTTCACTTTCTTAACGATTTTTATAGGTCGCGCCTGCACAAAATGAAATTCGCCACCACTGTACATCCATTCTATATCGAGGTGCTTTTTAAAGTTTTCCTTTAAATGAAAGGCATCTTTTAATAAAATTTTATGATTAAATGGTAGTGTGCCATTTTCTATCAACTCCAAATCGCCATTCGTAGAAAAAGAAAATGGAGTTACTTTTCCCGAAACCAATGGCTCGGCACCTCCTTTCACATACTCAGTGTAAGTATGAGTTTTATTTTTAGGAGATTGGGTAAACAGAACACCTGAATATTCAGCCTCCACGAATTGTTGAATTACAACTCCCATTTCCTGCAGCTTATTCCCCGAAATTTTCTGGTATGCCACTGCCCGCGAATTATTTATACTATCCCAGCATTTTATAACGCCATCGATTACCGATTGAATATTATTGTCAATTACAAAAGAATCCAACTGGCCTGCAAACGAAAAATCATCGGTATCTTCACCAATGGCCGAACTACGAACAATTAAATGCTCTCCTTTTAATTCCGGCAACCTTTCTTCCAAGTCAGCTTTTATTTCAACTGGAAATTGCTGATTTGACGCATAAAATTTATGCCCGCTTTTATGTACCGCAAATCCCTTCGGAACTTTTAATCCAAAAGAATTTATTTTTGAAAGTCCTGAAGCCTTGCCTCCAAAATCCTTCTCAATTAATATGTCGGTCAACGGGAAAAGAAACATGCTTATATCGACTTTTTTATATTTATGATTACCAATAAATAAGAGATGCTGATGTGAAGCAAAAAAGAAATTATAAATAATAAGGCAATTACCTCAAAGCCCGTGTTCATTGCAAAAAAGTAAAAAATGCAGGCACCTAAAAGTGAATCGGCTTTATCGATTACAAGTTGCAGAATTTTATAATTCGGTGCCGATTCTCCGGCTGCAATTCCCTGTCTTCTTTTAAAATATGAATTGGGCAACTCCGCTAACATATAAGCCAGCCCAAGTCCAGCTCCGATAAAAAAATCGCTTAAATAGTTTTTGCTGAATGGCCCAAAAAGAAAGCTGTCCAAAAAACAAACCGCACCAATGGCAAGTGGCAAAAAAACGAATCCACGGAATGTTTTGTTTTTCCCGAAAAGTGCGACGGAAATAGGTTTTGCCAAAAATTGAAGCAAATCTTTTTTTACTACAAACATGTGCGCTACATTTCCGATGATGCCGGGAACAATAAACATATAAATATGCACTTTAAAATCGTTCATACAATTCTTTTGAATCTTTGATTATTTTGTTGGCACAAATAAAAACCCGTTTGATGAAGGAGTAATTCAGCAAGGTATTTCCTGCCAGATAAAAGGATACCCGCGTGATTAAAAATTCGTAACCAGAAACAATAAAATCATTGAGGTAAGATTTCCAATCGTAAGAACTTCCGTTAATTTCCCGAATCAATTCAAAATGATTTTGCAGAAATTTTAATAGTCGTCCTATTTCAAAATTCTCATCCAATGTAAAAGCCAGGAATTCAAAAATATCGCGTTGAGGAATGTTGATGGTTGCCAGTTCCCAGTCATAAATACACATTTTCCCATTTTTTCTGACACACGAATTCCTAGGGTTAAAATCGTTATGAATCAGCGTCTTTTTCGAAATCTTTGCTGGAGGATTCTGTTCCCAACGTTCAATCATTTTTCCGCTATCTTCGAAAAATGGTCCAAATCCCATTCCTGATAATCCTTTCGATTGATTTGATTACTTTGCTTATAAAATGGCAGGCTCAACGTTGGGTCGAAATGTTTTACCGATGACAACTGATTCGTGTCGCAGCCATTTAAATAAGCCTTGTGAACCAGGTGAATTGATGCTATTGCATCGGAAATTCTTTCATCAGTCCATTTATGAATTTCATTCTCTGAATTGAAAACTTCCATATCTTCATCATTCAAAAACTCCAACATGAAAAGATAAATTTCCCGCTCTTTATCCGTGACCTCGCCAAAAAACTCAGGCATAAACGGATATTTTATTTCATGCAGAAATTTATAAACTTCAATTTCTTTGATATGCGAATTTTTATATTCCAGATGCTCTTTTTGCAATACAAGGTTGTCGGCTAATTGGGAACTGATATTTGATGCCATAAAATGTAACCCTTCAATTACCTCGTAATCCAATGGTTTACTTTTTATCAAAACCTTTCCTGAAACGCCATTGCCATTATCGATATGCATAGGAATAAAACCAAGCACTTTCTTAGAAACTCTTTTTACCAGATTGGTTAGAATCCCATTATTAATACTTGAATGAACCAAAATTTCGGTCGATTGAATTGGGTGTCCATGTATTTCGGGAATGTGATTTTTTATAAAATCGGTTGTTAAATCTGATTTTAAAAGCCAATTCACCGTTTTATTTTTTCCTAGTTTCTGATGTGCGCGAGCAAATTGTCCGCTGGCCATGGCAGCCAAAATTGAAATTTCAAGCGATAAGGCAAATCCGGCAATCAGTTTTGCAAAACGTTCAATTTTCCCTTTTCCGTTGCAGTTCATTAAATTAAGAACAGCTTGCGGAACCGGTAAATTTGTGCCTCCGCCAACCGTTCCGATAACTAAAGCCGGAATTGATAATGAAACATAAAGGCCGCCCTCCACTTTTTCGATTTGGGTGATGCCTAATGATGATTCGTGAATACTTGCCAAATCCTGACCGGTTGCTGCAAAAATTCCGGCAATTACATTTGCGATGTTCATTGTACCTCCAACAATGCCGTCGAACCTGGAGATGGTCATCGAATGGTTGTACAATTTCACCATTTCTTCGGAATTTGAACGCAGCGTTTTTTCAATCACTTCATCCAGCAAAAAACATTCGCAAACCACATGAACACCTCTGCCGTTTTGCAATGAATAGAATGAAACTTTTTTATCCGACGAGCCATTCCCGTCAACATAAAACTGTTCAATTTTAACATCACTTTCTTTCTGAAAATTTTCTTCAATCCATAAACAAGCCTGCCACGTGCAATGCGTAACCATGTTCTGGCCCGAAGCGTCGCTGGTGGTGTAAATAAATTTTAGATTGGCCAGTTTCCCACTTACAAGCGATTTAATTTCAATAAGTTCAGCATGATTGGAATAACAGGCTGTTAGTATTTTTATCTTGTTAAAATTAATTTTAAGCCACTTTTCAAATTCAATTGCATCGGCCATATTTTTAAACGTAAATAGTGGTGAACGTAACATTTTCTGATGAACAAAATGAGCGCTAAAACCGCCGGATTCACTTATTGCTTTCGCTCCCCGGTTAACACTTGCCAAAAGCGCTCCTTCAGTAGTACATATTCCGGTATAAACCCATTCCGTTTTTTCTTTTTCCACTTTAAATAAAAGAGGTCCGGCAAGTCCCATTGGAATTTCGGCTGTACCGATAAAACTTTCAATATTATTCTGAACCTGGTCCAGCATTATATCTGTCGAAATAATAGAATTGGGATTTTCCGTAAGTGTGCGAAAAAATTCCAAACGCAAATTATGCGCATTCTCGCTCATCATTCCACGCCCGGGTGGATAGTTATAAATTAGTTTCTCTTTGATCATTTTTTAGTTTATATTGGTTTGGTTAAGCTCATTAAATTTGGCGACATAAATATCTCTTACTTTATCAATTTCCTCCCGGATTGTTTCCAGTTTCCAGGTTGAATTATCTATTTCGTCAAGGATGATAAGTTTAATTTTACCCGATTTTGAGTATTGTCCGCTATATGGATTTGCCTCTTCTGGTACATGAATAAAAAGCGGTACTAATGGTATTCCGGCTTCCAGTGCCATGTGAAAAATGCCCTTATTGAACGGAGCGATCCAATGTCTATGGTCATGTACCCCTTCGGCAGCAGCAATAACCGAATAATTAGTTTTCTTCAGTACTTCAGTTTTCCTGATAAAAAACTTCAATCTTCTTTTTTTGTGGTGTTGTTGCGGAATATACCAGGTGCCAAAAGCTTTTGCTGCGATAACCATTGGGATATATTTAAACGTTTTCTCAGATAAAATAAACCGAACATTTGGAATTCCCACAGTGGTTAAAATAAAGGTGTCGAGATAGGAATTGTGATTTATCGTGTACAATACCTGATGTTTGGGAAATTCGTTCAAATCAGGAATTTCGTAATCGTAACCAACCAGGCGTAACAAAAATCGTGAAGTGTAACTAAATATATACCTGTTACTAAAATTTCTAAGATACCCGAAACTCAAAAGTACAATTATTAAACAAAAACTGCCAACAATCAACATAGCACCAAGTGCAACGACCCATCGGTAAGCAACAACAAGAAATTTATACATGGTTAATATCAGGTTTTTTATATTACGCAGGTCTGAAAACCGAAAACGATATTGAGAAGCACCTGTTCCGGATCTTTTTCGCTAATTTTTGTTATTTGGAACAGTGGGAATATTTTACCAATTTACAAAACTAATTTATTGATTAAAAGCGAATAACAGCATTTTGTTTTAATTTAGAAAGCTTATAAAAAGAAATGCCTTTGATTTATTACTTTTAATCAGTCTTTTCAGAACATGAAATGAGTAATGTTGTGATATGCGGGATTTATTAAAATCTGCTTTTGAATCTAAGTTATTATGAACATTTCGATCCTAAAAAAACAGGCTGCCAATTTTCTAACCATTACAAGTATGGTTTTGGGCCTTATTTCAATTCTTAAATCGATTGAAGGAAATTTTAAAACCAGTGCATTATTAATTATCATCGCGGCAATTCTTGATTATTTTGACGGATTTGTTGCCCGAGAACTTAAAATAACATCAAAGTTTGGGAAATATCTCGATTCCAATTCTGATCTCATTTCATTTGGTGTAGCTCCGGGATTGCTGATCTATTTATCCGTTTTACAACAATATCATCTGATTGGCATATTAATTTCATTTTTGTTTATTTCCGGCGGAGTATTCCGTTTGGCACGTTACAATGCAACCGATTTCTCCGGACATTATGTGGGAATTCCTATTACCATTGCAGGAATGATTTTGGCATTGAGCACTTATGCAATTGCCTATTTCCCACCCCTGTTTTTTATAATTGTAACCCTTTTGTTTACCTATTTAATGGTAAGTACTCATTCGTTTAAGAAAGTATAAAATCACTCCCCATTTAAAACTTAATCCTGAGAATCGGATGGGGAATTCTTCTTTTTCTTTGGCAGGATAAAAAAATGTCGCACAAAATTAAGATCCTCTTCGCCATGAATATTGTAAAAGTCTTCCAAAAATAAATTAAAGGGTTTAATGCCGAGTTCTGCATTCGTTTTAGCCGGTAAGGTAATATCTTCAATTTCAATGGTGACCTTTCTGCGTGGTAATAAGAAGATAAGGTTTGCAAGAACATAGAGGAATCCTTTTGTGAGTTGAATGAACAAATTTGGGGATTTACCTGTCCCGGCCTTAGAAAATATACTTCCCCACAAACCTGAAATACGCAATCCAATCACCTTTACATCATCCGGAATTTTTAGAACAATTTTATGTGCCGATTTTTTATTGAAGATCTTTTCATAACCCTGCCCTGCAATCTGGCCGCTTGGATACAGTAAAAGGTTATTCCCGCGATTGAACCCTTTTAATGCCGATCGGGTTATTTCATTTAATACATTAATATTACGGCTGCCATCTTCAAGATTACTAACACGAACTGCACCCAATTCTGAGAAAACGAATCGTATTATCGGAATATCGTAATATGAAGCGGAAACCACAGGAATTGCCTTTGTATATCGAAATATTTGACTCATTATAATAAATGGGTCGATTAACGCCTGATGATTTGGCAAGATGAGCAGTGGCGAGGAATTTTTTATTAATTCAGAACCTTTAACGGAAATAGTATAGCGCAGGGAAAGCAGCGCCCTTACTATTGCTGCCACTATTATTAATACTCTTATTATAAATGAGTTTTTTCTTTTCACTGTTGGTTAGATGATTTTAAAGAAGCAAGTAATGCGATTATTTTATAACGATCTTATTCTATTTATCGTAATTCAGATTTTTTTTGAGTTTGGCAAATTGCAAAATGATAAAACCACCAATGAAAAATACTGCCATAAAAACCATACTATTACGCATACTTCCCGTCATCTGATCGATAAATCCGTAGGAAAAAGAACCAATAACGATGGCAAGTTTTTCTGTTATATCATAAAAACTGAAAAAAGATGCAGTGTCTTTTGTTTCCACAGGAATAAGCTTTGAATAGGTTGATCTGGAGATGGATTGTATTCCGCCCATCACAAAACCGAGTAATGCTGCCAATCCATAAAACGAGATTTTATCTTTCAGAAAATAACCGGTAATGCAAATGAAAATCCAAATCACTAAAGTTGTACTTATGGCAAATCCATTGCCCCGTAATTTTGACAATAAGGCAAAAAAGTAAGCTCCGGCAATTGCAATAATCTGTAAAATCAGCACCACAATAATCATCTCATCAGCACCAAAGTTAATTTCCTTCTGAGCAAAAAGAGGAGCTAAAAGCATCACGGTTTGCACACCCATGCTAAAAAGGAAAAAGGAGAAAAGAAAACGTTTCATTACTAATTTATTACTTACAATACGGTATACTTTTTTTAACTCTTTTATGCCACTCCCGAGAATATTAAATGTAAATTTTTTACCGGTTGCACGATCCTCCAAATAATAAAAGGCAATTTGCGCAAAACCCATCCACCAAACACCTACCAAAATAAACCCAAACCGGGTGGCAGAACCACCGGTTTCGAATCCAAAGAGATCAAATTTCAAATAAAGTAACAGGTTAACAATGAGCAATATCACACTTCCGATATATCCCATTGCAAAGCCTCTGGCGCTGGCGCTATCCATTTTATCTTTCGAAGCAATTTCCGGTAAAAAGCCATTGTAAAACACCAAAGAACCTGTAAATCCAATACTGGCAAGAACTGAGCAGGCAATTCCATATTCGATGTTTTCACCCGTAAAAAAATAAAGTCCGATACAAGACAAAGAACCCAAATACGTAAAAAACTGCATAAAACGCTTTTTCATTCCGCTATAATCTGCAATACCCGAGAGAATTGGCGCGAGAAACACAATAATTAAAAAAGATAAAGTAATGGCATACGAAAAAAGTACCGAGTTTTTAATTGTCAGTCCAAAGAATTTAACCATTTCACCACCAAATGCTATTTCTGTTGTACTTGTGAAGTAAATAGGGAAAATTGCTGTAGTTACAATTAGGTTATATACCGAATTTGACCAATCGAAAGAAGCCCATGCATTAATAAGCCGTTTGTCGTTTTTATTCAGCATTAGGTTAGATTTATTCAGTTTATTTTACAATGTATTGATTCTTAAAGATATATCTTTATTTTGAATAATATGCCACCGAATGAAAAGAAAAAGTTAATGCATATGTTTAATCCAACTTAATGAATTTATTAAAGAATACTTAGATTTTATCAGGTCAATCCGAATAATCATGCGCAGTATTAATTCACAAAAGCTGCAATTCGTTGTCATTTATTCCTGAAAATATTGCGTATATGGGAGGGAGCACTTCATTTCTTTTTGAGTTTTGAGGCAGGTCCAATAAAACAAAATATGCTAACGTTTAAAAACAGTGGTATCCGATGCCAGCACCGGCACCACATAATTCCCTGAATCAATAATTGCCTGCGGAAAGAGATGGTTTACTTGCTGATATCCGGCCTGATCAATGTTGGTTTGATACAGATAAATCGACTCGAGGTTTTGCAGGTTTTTTATTCTTTCAAATCCTGATGAGGTGACATTTGTTCCCACCAGATTCAGGTAAACCAGTGAATCAAGTGGTTGCATATACGCCATAATATCATCGTTGAGATTGCTGTTTTTTGCACTTAGTTTTCTGAGGTTGGTTAAAAAACTCAGTTGTTTCCATGCAAGCGTATCCGGTTTTTGGTAATCGAGATTTAACCATACAATTTGTTGCTTCAATTTGCTGCATTCTTCCAATGCCTGTGTTACATCTTCGGGAAGTACATTCATAAAGCTCACCGACAGATAATTGGAATTTAAAGTGATGGGAGAGAACATTACATTTAGTGACTTGAGCTTTTCAAGTATAGCCGGGTCGGCGGCCTGAGTCACCTCTTGTTGCGGAACTAATTTATTAAGCGTTTTATTTTCTTCAGGCTGAATAAATTCCTGAAGCGAATCGGGAAAATTTAATTCTGCCAGAGTTTTGTCAAAGTCTGCACCGTTTTTTACCCACCACGAAAGAAAGCTAATTTCCATCGGAGTCAGTTGTTTTTTCTCTTCAGGAGGCATATGATCATCATGTTCCAATGGCAATGATATTCTTTTTAGCAACAGGCTCTCCGAATTCATATTTGGCAGAACGGGTCCATCTTCTCCGCCTTTAAGTATTCCTTCCCGCGTGTCTAATCGCAAGTCTCCTTTCTGTTTATTTTTTCCGTGGCAAACCACACATTTCTGTTCAAAAATATGCGATGCAGATTCATATGATGTTGAATTTAATGTTACTTGCTTATTCAAACCAGATGAGGGACGAAACCAATCTGCCAGTTTTGGCGGAGTAATAAAATCAGAACCATGGGTGATTGAGCCGCCTAAATGACCGGTTAAGTATCGTTACAATGGAAATTAAAATAAGCGTTGAATTATACATCCATAACCGGGAATTCAGCAATTTTTTGAAAGTGAAAAATATAATCCAGTTTAACAGTGCAAGTGCAATTCCAAGATTTCGGTGATTGGCAGTAACTCCTGCTTCGTATTCTCCTGAACGTGATAAAATTAAACCTGAAATACAGGAAAAAGTGGCTGACAGCGCGCTAATCAGTAAAATAATCCAATGATTTTGTATGATTCCTGAAGCTGTTTCCGGGGAATTATAAATGCGAAGAATAAGAAAGATGATTAATATTCCAATCGGCAGATGCACTAACAGGGGATGGAATTTTCCTATGTATTCAAAAAGGTTCATTTAGTTCAGTATGGTTTTTCAATAGTGTTCAACTAATATACAAAAGATTTTATGCTGAAATAATCTTGATGGATTCTATGTTCTTTTCATCTCAAGCTGTCGGCTGACTGTAAGAGATCTTCTTCAATCATTGAGATTTCTCCTTGCATACTCGTCGAAATGACAAGTGCTACAAATTTTTCGTTCATCACAATCGAATTGGATTTATGTTGAATTGTTCATCATGCCAATATCTCCCGAATAACATTCCCGCTCACATCGGTCAACCTAAACGGCCTGCCCTGCGATTGATAGGTAAACTTTTCATGGTCAAATCCCAAAAGATGTAAAATGGTTGCCTGAATATCAAAAGTTGAAACTTTTCCGCTTACCCCGCTGTAACCAATCTCGTCGGTCTCGCCAAAGCTAAATCCTTTTTTCAAGCCGCCACCGGCCATCCAAATGGTAAATGCATCTCCGTGGTGATCCCTGCCTTTAAAGGAATTGGTTTTTCCTTCGCGGTTTTCCTGCATCGGCGTACGGCCAAATTCACCTCCCCAAATCACAAGCGTTTCTTCCAGCAAACCACGTTGTTTTAAATCCAGAATTAATGCGGTAACTGCTTTATCGGTTTGTCTGCATTTATTTACCAGCCCGATATCAATTGAACCGTCTTTCTGATGTGCCGTGCGTATCCCAACCCCAATCAAAAAGTTGCACAAAACGAACTCCTCTTTCCACCAGTTTCCGGGCAAGCAACGCATTATTGGCAAAACACGATTTATGTGGATCGCTTCCATACATTTCGTGAATATACTGGCTCTCATTGGCGATGTTCATCACCTCCGGCGCTGTGGTTTGCATTTTAAAAGCCAGTTCGTATTGCGATATCCGGGTTAAAATATCAGGATCTTTAAATTCATCATAATTTAACTTGTTGATGTCGCTCAAGGCATCAATGGATGCTTTTCTTTCTGTGCGGCTTATATCTTCGGGATTATTGATAAACAGAACAGGTTCTCCATCCGAACGGCACTGAACACCCTGGTAGATGGATGGCAGAAATCCACTTCCCCAAACGCTTTTCCCGGCATCCGGATTATTTCCTCCGGAGGTAAGCACAATAAATCCGGGCAGATTGGCATTTTCGCTTCCCAACCCATAAGTGACCCACGAACCCATGCTTGGCCGCCCCAACCGCGGACTTCCCGTGTGCATTAACAATTGTGCCGGCGCATGATTAAACTGATCGGTATGAACAGCTTTTAAAAAAGTAAGCTCGTCGGCAATGGTTGAAAGATGTGGCAAATAGTTTGAAATCCATGCTCCGCTGTCGCCATGCTGATTAAACCGGGCTTGCGATCCCAGCATTTTTGGAACTCCCCGGATAAATGCAAACCGTTTTCCTTCCAGTAGCGATTGCGGACATTCTTTCCCCGAAAGCTTCTCAAGTTCAGGTTTATAATCAAATAATTCCAACTGCGATGGAGCACCTGCCATATGGATGTAAATCACATTTTTTACCTTGCCCGGAAAATGAGGCGCTTTTGGAGCCAAAGGATTTTCAGGAGAAAATATTCCATTTTCCAATTCTTTTGAAAACAGATTGCAATCGGTTAAAAAAGATGATAACACCAATCCTCCCAAACCCATTGAGCAGTTTTTTATAAAATGCCTTCGCGTTTGATCTTCCAGTTTGCTTAGCTTTCTTCTATCCATCGATATATAGTTTTAATTTTTCATCATGAATTCATCCATATTCAGCAAGGTATTGGCAATAATATTCATTGCCTGAGTATGCTTTTCATCGGGCGTATTATTCTGTGTTGTATGAAGCATTTTTAAACAAATCCTTTTTATTTAATTTCTCATAAAGATTTAAAAGTACATCCAGCTTTTCATCTGAAATTTCTTTGTACATCATCAGTTGATATCCATAGCTGATTTGGTCGGAAACCTCGCTTCCACCTTCGTTAATCATCCGTTGCGCCAGATGTGCCGATGCCTCAACATACACACTGTCGTTTAAAGTAACCAAAGCCTGAAGTGGCGTATTTGTGGCGATTCTTCTGGATTGTACAAACTTCACGCGGCATCATGTCAAATAACTCCATGGAAGGATATGGGCTGGTTCTTTTCCAGTAAGTATAAATGGCTCTGCGATACTGGTCTTCACCTTTGCTTTTTTCCCATTTCAGTCCACTGTATGGTGAATTCCAAATTCCATCGGGCTGGGAGGGCATCACACTGGGGCCATACATTTTTTCACTGAACAGTCCACTTACAACCAGCGCCTGGTCGCGTATCTGTTCTGCAGTTAGCCGAAATCTCGGACCATGAGCATAATATTTGTTTTTGGGATCAATTTCCAACTGTGTTTCAGAACTGCGCGAAGATTGCTGATAAGTGGCAGAGGAAACAATGTATTAGATTAATTTTTTAGTACTCCATTGAAAATCATTCATAAATTTCCATGCCAGATGGTCGAGTAATTTTTGATGCGTTGGCGGAATTCCCTGCGAGCCAAAATCTTCCAGGGTTTCAACAATTCCAATTCCAAATAATTGTTCCCAGATTCGGTTTACATAAGTTCTTGCGGTTAACGGATTTTGCGGACTTACCAAGCCATTCAGCCAATCCAAGCCGGTTTGCCGGAGCATCTTCCGGAAGCGGGTTCATTACTTCAGGAACACCCGGCATTACCACATCGCCTTTTGAAAGCCAGTTTCCGCGTTCAAAAACATTGGTTATTCTGTTCATTCCCTTTCGGGTTTTCCATCATAATGGGTGTACGCAGATGTATTTTTTGTCAGTAAGTACCAGAATTTTTCTTTTGCTTCGCGATAACCGGAAGCGTCTTTTCCGGGAAATTGTTCCGTAAAATGAAACCAGTCGAACAATAATCCATTGGCCAGTGGGTTTTTTATAGTTGGATTATAATAGGACAAAACCAAATCGTGTACGCCGGAAACCGCTTGAAAATCAAATTCACTAAAACTCCATTTTCCTTTTGTGTCATCCACTTTAATTTCTTTCAGAAGTGGGCCTCCGATACTGTCTAAATGTATTTTCCAGATTCCGCCGGGTTTGAAACTTCTGTATCGGTATATCAGTTTGTTTTTTCCATCAAGATCTACCTTTTTCAATCTGCTTGATCCATTATTTCGGAAGACCAGCCATTTGGTATCAGACAATTCGCTGTTTACAAAATCAACGCTGGTGAGCGAATTAATGCTTGGCTGCCATGTTTTTACAAATTGAATGATTTCGTTTGTTTGTTTTTTGCCGGCATTGACATTCAGCCAGTCGTTGAGTTCCGCCAGTTTTACACTATCTTCCTTTTCAAAAGTTCTCAATACCGGATAATCATCATATGTATCTTCGTCGCGGCTGTTATTGAAAAAGGCCATAAACCGGTAATAATCTTCGTGTTTAAACGGATCATAAGGATGGCTGTGGCATTGCACACACGAAAATGTTGTTCCCATGGTAACTTCCCAGGTTGTATTTACACGGTCGATTACGGCGGCAACCCTAAACTCTTCATTGTCTGTTCCGCCTTCGTCGTTAGTCATTGTATTTCGGTGAAATGCAGTTGCTATCATTTGCTCATCGGTGTGGTCGGGCAAAAGATCGCCGGCAATCTGATCGATGAGAAACTGGTTATAAGGTTCATCCCTGTTAAACGCATTGATTAGCCAGTCGCGGTATCGCCAAATGGTGCGCGAATCGTCACGCTCGTAACCTTTTGTATCGGAATATCGCGCTAAATCCATCCACATACCAGCCCACTTTTCACCAAAATGTTTTGATGCCAAAAGCTCCTGAATATAATTATTCCAACCTTCGTCTGAAGGATTGTTGCTTAATTTTTCAAACGCTTCAACGGGTGGTGGCAAACCAATCAAATCAAAAGAAATTCGTGCGGGCAAGTGTTGGAAGATCGGCCGGCTCTGAAACCGTCAGGCCATGATTTTTGGCCTTTTCAAAAATAAAATCGTCGATATCGTTTTTCTTCCACGAAAGCAATTGTTTATCGGAAGCATGTTTTCCATCCGGAACAGTTTTTTGTACAGGAATGTATGCCCAGTGCGTTTCCCATTTCGCCCCTTGTTTAATCCATTTTTTTAGAATGTGAATTTCATTTTTAGTCAGAGGAGCTTTTTCATAAGGCATTCGTTCTTCGGGATCATTACTGAGAATTCGCCGAATCATCTCGCTTTGCCCCGGATGACCAGGAATAATAGCTATGGCTCCGGATTTCGTTTTTCCTTTCGCTTGTTCTTCAAAAAGTAAGCTAAACCCGCCGTTTTGTTTTACACCGCCATGACAGGAAATACAACGTGAATTAATAATGGGTTTAACCTGGGTATTATAATCAATTTCTTCACCGGGAAGCATTATCCAAATTGCCACGCTTAGCAAGATGACCACAAATGCAAAGATTATCGTTTTTGGAAATCGCCTCTTTTCCATCCTTGGAAATTACAAAATATTTGAAAGAATACTAAAATATCTTTAAATGAAAAAATATTGTTTCAAATTTTCAATTAAACTGCAGATTTTGATTTTAATAACATCGAACTTTACCAGGATGTTTAAGAATGAAAAATAAACATCTGTTATCAGTAAAAATGTGAATATTTTCTACAATTTATTCTTTATTGCTGTAATGGATTTAAAATGTCAGAAAAGCTATAACACCTGATATTCAGCGACATTTTGACATTGTAATATCCTTGGTGCATTTTTTGAAAGCGAATGAATTGCTGTTCTCGAATGAGTTCAGCATAAAAAGCTTAGAAAGCAGGTATTGCGTAGGAATTATCGGATATGGAATATAAAGATTATTATAAAATTTTGGGTGTTTCCAAATCGGCCAGTCAGGATGAATTAAAAAAGGCTTACCGAAAACTTGCGGTGAAATATCATCCCGATAAAAATGAAGGAGACAAAGCAGCCGAGGATAAATTCAAGGAAATCGGTGAAGCTTATGAAGTGCTGAAAGACCCGGAAAAAAGGAAAAAGTACGACCAACTTGGCGCTAATTGGAAACAATACGAAAATGCCGGATATAATAATCGTAATTATGGCTATTCTAATTTTGCAGGGTCAAATCCCGGTGGCGGTAGTTCATTTTATTATGAAGGAGATTTAGGAGATATTTTCGGTAGTTCAGGAGAAGGGTTCTCTGACTTTTTCAAAAGCTTTTTCGGAGGCGGTGGAAGTAGGGCAGGTTCAGAATTCAGCAGTCAGCAACGTGCATTTAAAGGCTCGGACTTACAGGCAGAAATGGAAATTACACTTGCCGAAGCTGTTTCAGGAACTACGCGTATTCTTAATATCGACGGAGAAAAACTAAGGGTGAAAACCAAACCCGGCGCTTATACGGGACAAGAACTGCGAATTAAGGGAAAAGGCGGACATGGCACAAAAGGAGGCAACAGGGGCGACATTTATATTAAAATAAAAGTTCAACCGGATTTCCGATATACTATCGATGGCAATAATCTGATTTTGAAGGCCGATATTGATTTATACACGGCTGTTTTGGGAGGAAAAACCGAGCTTGATACTTTATCGGGCAAAATCAATGTTCCTGTGCCTGCAGGATCTCAAAACGGAAGTAAACTCCGCTTACGTGGAAAAGGAATGCCTGTTTACGGCAAACCCGGAGTTGCAGGCGATTTGTATGTACAACTAAATGTGCAGATTCCGCGTAATCTTAATCAGGACGAATTAAAACTTTTTAAGAAACTGAGGGATTTAAAGAAAACGAAAGTATAACTGTAAAACGATAATTAAAATGCTTGTAAAATACTATCAATACAACCATCCCGAACCTGCGCTCGATCTCTTTATCGGCAGGATGAAAGAGATGATGTACAGTCGTTATGCGAGCGAATTGTTAAACGGGTTAATACAATCTCAGGGATTTGATATGGAAGATTCTGTACGAAAAGCGATTGCAGTTTTTCGTTTAACCGGAATTCCGGTGCAGGAACATATACACAGTATTTACCGTTCCGATTTTAATGGAGTCAGAAAAGACTGGATGCTTTCGGAACTCGCCTGCAGCCTGATAATCTTAACGTCTGTTGATTCTGATTTTGATGTTAGAAATACAAAAGACGAATTATTAAGCTTTTTGGGATTGTAACTTTTAAGCAAAACAAAAAGAATTCCAGTTAATTTTCAACCTGAAAAACATTCGATTTATAAAAGTTTCGGATTTAATTATTGAATTAAATTTGCGTTTATTACTTTTGATTAGTATTGATTTTTCAATAATCATTTCATTCCATTTCCAAAATTAATTTTATATTACATCTGAAGAAATAAATTGAACCTTAACCTATGAAACAAATTGCTGTACTGCTGATTTTTCTGATAACGATAATTGCACAAGGATTTGCCCAAAGCATAGTCGTTCACGACCCTGTTATGATTCAGGAAAATGACACTTATTACTTATTCTGCACGGGTTGGGGAATTAGCGTTTGGTCATCGACGGATATGAAAGACTGGCAGCACGAAAATCCTGTTTTTCCGGAAGCGCCCGAATGGGCAAAAGAGGCTGTTAAGGGTTTCAGGGGACATATTTGGGCGCCCGATATTTCGTTTTATAATGGTGAATATTACCTGTATTATTCTGTATCGGCATTTGGGAAAAATACTTCGTGTATCGGACTTGCAACTAATAAAACCTTAGATCCTGATGATCCGGATTTTGAATGGGTTGATCACGGAAAGGTGATACAGTCTTTTCCGGGGAAAACCAACTGGAATGCCATCGATCCAAACCTGATTGTTGCTGAAGATGGTACGCCATATCTTACTTTTGGTTCGTTTTGGAATGGATTGAAACTGGTAAAAATGAATAAGGATGCTACTGAACCTGCAGAGGATTTGGATAATATTCCAACTATTGCTTCACGAAAGAAATCAGCAAATGAACCTAATCCTCCTTCCGTAGATAATAATCCTGTAGATGCCGGCGGAAATGCCATCGAAGCTCCGTTTATTTTCAAAAAAGGGAAATATTACTATCTTTTCGCTTCCATTGATTATTGTTGCAGAGGTGTTAACAGTACCTACAAAATGATAGTTGGCCGCTCGGATAAAATACCCGGACCATATCTCGATAAAGAAGGAAATGCAATGGCAAACGGTGGCGGGACAATCCTGTTAAAGGGTGATGAAGACTGGTATGGAGTAGGGCATAATGCAACTTATACTTTCAATGGAACGGATTATATTATTTTTCATGGCTATGATGCGAATGATGAAGGAAAGCCAAAGTTAATCATCAAAAAACTGGAATGGGATAAAAACGGTTGGCCGGTAGTGGCTGAAATCTAAAAAACTAAAATATGGAAATGAACAATACTACTTACAGAGTTTTTCTGCTTGTATTTGTATTTGGACTTTTTTCGGCACAAACGATAAAAGCACAGAATGCAAGAATTAAAATCGATATCGATCGCCGGGTTGGCGAAATAAATAAAAACATCTATGGAAATTTTGTAGAACACCTCGGACGTTGTGTTTATGGAGGTATTTACGATCCGGATTCTCCACTTTCGGATGACAAGGGAATCCGACTGGATGTGCTCGATGCGGTTAAAGGCCTGAACATTCCGTTAATACGCTATCCCGGCGGAAATTTTGTATCCAACTACCACTGGAAAGACGGAGTTGGTCCGAAGGATGAGCGGCCAACCCGCATGGAGCTGGCATGGGCCCGACTTGAAACCAACCAGTTTGGAACTGACGAATTTGTTGAATATGCCCGCAGGGTTGGCACCGAGCCATATTTTGCAGTGAATATGGGAACCGGAACTATCGAGGAAGCACAGCAGTGGGTGGAATATTGCAATGTGAAGGAAGGACCATATTATGCTGAACTCAGAAAGAAATACGGACATCCGGAACCTTATGACATTAAATACTGGAGCCTTGGAAACGAAATGGACGGATTCTGGCAAATGGGACATTTGAATGCAGAAGACTACAGCAAAAAAGCGCGCGAAGCTGCCAAGTTGATGCGTCTCACCGATCCGTCGATAAAACTCATAGCTGCCGGTTCATCCAATTTCAGGCCCGATAGCGATCCGCACGAATGGAATGCAAAAATTCTTGCTGAATTAAGAGATGTGGTCGATTATATTTCCCTGCATATGTATCTTGGCAATCACGAGAATAACTATTATAATTTTGTTTCGGCGCCACTGGTTTTGGAAGAAAGAACCAAAGTGGTAAAAGGAATGATTTTGCGTGAAATGGAAAAGGCCGATCGTGGAGATCGCGACCCGATTTACATTGCATGGGACGAATATAATATCTGGTATCGCTGGCGTCAGGATGAAACCATGTCGGGAACACGTGCGCTCGAAGAACGTTACAACCTCGAAGATGCTTTGGTTATCGCCGGATTTCTAAATGCTTTTATCCGCAACGCCGACATCGTGAAAATGGCGAACATGGCACAGTTGGTAAATGTTATCGCTCCTATTTTTGCTGAAAAAGACGGATTGTTTTTACAAACCATTTACTATCCTTTACAGCTTTTTGCCAACAATATGTTTGGAACTTCGCTCGATGTATATGTGGATTGCGATACTTACGATACCGACGAGTTTTATCTCGGATTGGCAGAGCAGGCTACACAGCAAAACAACGTTCCTTACCTTGATGTGTCGGCAGCATATAAGGCTGGCGAAGTTATTATCAGCGTAATCAACCGGCACAAGGACAATGCGATTACAACGGATATTCTTTCACAGGAAGGGCTTTTTGATGGTGAATTTGAGGTGTTCGAAGTTAACGGACCGGATATTAAAGCTGAAAATGACTTCGGTAAAACCAATGTGCAAACTGTTCAAAAGGAATCGGTAAAAGTCAAAAAAGCAGATAAATTCACGTATAAATTTCCGCCACATTCTTATACAATGCTGAAAGGGAAAATAGTTCAGTAAGAAATTATATGATTTGATTATTCGGTTTTCACCTTTACATCTTTGAACATATATGGATTATCGCTTATTCTTAAATCCTTGCCGCTGGCGGTGGTAACATTTTTCAGAATAACTTCCCGGGTTTCGATATAGGGAAATTCCTCCACATAGCTATCGTCAGTCATATCCGGATTGATATTTGCAAATATTGCCGGACCCTGATAGTCATCAGGATGATTGGAATCGTCGATATAAAGCGAATCGATGATGATTCGTTCCGGCATATAACAGGTGTAGCCAAAATCATGCTGACCGTTATTGTGCCCGTTAATCAGGCTGGCGCTGGTTGGTTTTCCTCCTGCCGGCACAAAAACACAATTACGGATGATAAATTCACCTTGCCAGGTACTTCCGTAATCAGATCGAAGATTGATAAGGCTTCTACCGTAAATCGTACAATTCTCGACGGTAAATGTTCCAAAACCAATGGCATTGATTCCCATGTGTCCCATCGTTGAATTACGGACAGTGGCATTGGCAACTCCCATATGTGCATCGAACCGGGAAAATACGCACTTATCGTAAACCAGATTTTTGCAATAGTTTGAACCAAGAATACCCCAGTATGTATTGTCGTTAATATCATTAGTCTGACTGCAATTCACAAATGATACGTTAAGTGCTCTGTTTGCGATAATATCGTATGTGCCCATGGTAACGGAAACTCCGGCAGAGCCAATGGTGCTGTATGTTTTGTGTCCGGTTAATACCGTGTTTTGGACAGTTACATAAGCGCAGTCACCAATATTGATAAAACCACCATATGGCGCCCCGTGATCTCCTTCTCCGGTAACCAGGTGTTCCAGTCCATCCACGGTAACATTGGAACGCCTGATAGCGATGCCACGGCTGTAATAGGTATATTTCGATTCGGCATTATTGGCAATTGTTGTGAAATGCCCTCCCTTAATTGTAAGTGTTGTTTCATCGATAGGCAACGCCGTAATATCAGTGATTTGGTCGAAGTCCCAGATGATTGGAGCATCCATATCTACATTTCCGTTTTTGTCGACAATAAAAATATCAGTCTGCGATGATCCATTGTTTTGATTTGGCCCGTAACGAATATAACGTTTTACATTAGAATCGGTAACGGTTATCAGGCAGGTACCGGGAAAGGTTATGCCGATATTTTTCTGATTTCTTTTTAGAGAAATTATCCCCTCAGGCTTAAACGATTGCAGGTTTGAATTAACGAGAAAAATATGCGCATTCCGGTTTTGGACATCCGTATCGTCGATGATAAAAGCAGCAGTGCCAAAATCAGTATTTGTCTGAATAACGGCTGTACGATCTTTTCCACCAATGTAATATGTAGCGCCATCGTCGGCTTTTACAGAAAGTTCTTGCTGATTAGCATAAGCATGAGCAGCAGCAATGGCATTTATATCATCGGTTTTGCCATCGCCTTTGGCACCGAAGTCGCTGTAATGTACCAATCCGCCGGATTTAAATTTCTGAACATCCTTAGGAGATACATTTATAAGTAATTCCCCGTTTTCGTTTGATGTACCTGCGTTTTACCCGCTTTCGTAGTTATCACCACGTTTTCAGATGGATTTTCGTGCTGGTTTTGTGCCACACCAATTAAACCGGATAGCAGGAAGAATAGTATAAGATTATATTTCATTGCTCATGTTTTTTATACTAAGTATTTGAAATAGCTCAGCAATATGGAGTAAAATTAAACATAATTCGGCATAATCTTTCCTGTGCCTTTATCATAAAATATTTCAACCGTTTATTCCCTGGAATATATTGAATTATATGGCAAAACCTTCATTTGGGAACACGATGATGAATTTTTCGAATTGATTTGTTGTATGCGTAACTAAACCCTTGGATTTTATATTGGCTAAAATTCATCATAAGCTATAAGATGCTTTGGAATGTCCATCCCGTTAAGCATTTTCAAAGCGGCTTTTATCATATCCGGCGGGCCACACAGGTAATATTCCACATTTTTCGGATTCTTATGATTTTTTAAATATGATTTATAAAGCACCTCATGAATAAAGCCAACATAGCCATTTCCGTTTTCGCCTGGCTTTGGTTCAGAATATGCAATATGAAAACTAAAATTTTGATGTTCAGCCTGCAATTTCTGAAAATATTTATCGTAAAAGAGTTCTGATTTGGAACGCGCGCCATACCAGTAACTCACTTTCCGGTTGGTTTTTTCAGTTTCGAAAAGATGGGCAAGATGTGAGCGTAACGGGGCCATTCCTGCTCCGCCTCCTACATAAATCATTTCGCGCGCTCCCGGTTTAATTTTAAAATCGCCATACGGGCCTGTGAATTTTATCTTATCTCCCGGCTTCAGGTTAAATGCATAAGATGAACCGGGGCCGGCCGAAACACTTTTACCAGCCGGCGGAAGCGTAATGCGAACATTAAATTTTAATTGCTTTTCGGTAGCCGGATTATTAGCCATAGAATAATTGCGCTTTAACTGAAGCTGGTTTTCTGAAAAGCACTCCAAAAGATTCATCGATTCCCAAAGCTTCCGGTAAAAACCATCAATATTAAATTGTTCAAATTTGATTTGATGTGTCGGAATAATCAACTGAATATACTGTCCGGCATCAAACTTAAATTCTTCGGTATTTGTCGGTTCAAGCACCAGTTCTTTAATAAAGGTTGCCACATTTTTATTACTGATCACTTTAAAAGTCCACTCTTTATCCTGCGATTTTTCATTTGCAGGAGCCAGATTCAGTAATACATTTTCGCCATCGGAAAAAGCTTTATAGGTTGTTACTCCAACACAAACCGGCAAACGTTTGGGCGAACCGTCCTTTAGTGAAAAACGACCGTTATGTTTACCGCATTCAATTATATCGCCAATTACAATGCCATCGCCTAAATGCGCATTTCCGTGGGTGCAAATTCCATCCGTTGCATAAAACTTATCCTTCAATGTTCGGTAAACAGCATAGGTTTTCTGCTCAAAATCAAACCGAACAATTTCTCCTTTGGGCAGTTTGGATAGCGGACATACTTCTATTAATCCGTTTTTTAAATTTTCAGGATTTCCTACAAATTTGTTTTTTGCCTGTTGCTTTTGTGTTCCTGCTGTTTGCGGCAATTTTCTTTCAACAAAATAATAAGGATTTTTGCGCTGTTTTAAAATGGCAGGAATAATTTCTTTAAAGGCTTCGATAATTCCGTTATATGGTTTTGGGCAATCGTTTTTCATTAGCTCGTGCAACCGTGGCAATGCATGATAGGGAACCAAAGGAAACATATGATGCTCCACATGATAATTCATGTTCCAGTACAGAAACCGGTTGATCCGGTTCATATAAACTGTTCGCGAATTCAAGCGATGATCCAGCACATTTTCGTCGAGGCCGGCATGTTGTGTGAAACCATATACAGGCATTAACCAGGTTCCCAACAAGGTTGGCAGGCCAATAAACATAAGCGGCAAAATTGTACCGTAAACAAGAGAAAGCACTATAACCAAAAGAAAAATTGAAACATAAATGCGAGCTTTAAATATTACTTTTCCATATTCGGATTGAGGAACATATGTTGCAACTTCCGGATCGATTCTTCCACCCGCATGTTTCAATAACTTCTTCATTTCAGGAATTGCAGCGCTTATACCAAAAAATGTGAGTATAAATTTTCGCAGGCTCGGAGGCCGGGGAACTGCGATTTCCGGATCTCGCCCGCGAATTATGGTATCGCTGTGATGCCTTGCATGACTCCAGCGCCAGACCGTGGACTGTCTGAAGACCATAAATGAAGAAATTTCATAAAGCAGATTATTCATCCAATCGGTTTTAAATGCGGTTCCATGACTCGATTCGTGCCATCGGGAATCGGAAGTAGAAGCGTATAATGCACTGTATACCACATATGGAAAAATTACGAACCATGAACCCCACAACATAAAAACCAACGCTCCTGAACCAAAAATAAGCCCAAACCAAATCAGCGTGTCCCTGATAGCGGGGCCATCTTTCCGAACCAATAATTCGCGCATTTTATTTCGCGGGATTGGCGACTGATACCATTCCGCATCGGCAAGTCCCATTTCAACTGCCTTTTTAGATTCAACTCCAATAAGGCTGTAATCTCTCAACATTTGTACTTCCGTAGCATTCATGTCTACCGTTTCAAAATTTTAAAAACCGAAATAAGATATTCTATAATAACCCGGTTCGCTTCCCATTGGTTCGCAACTGTTTCTTATTTGAAGGCAAAATCTTCATATTAGGATTTGAACTAAATTCACGCGATATTGAAATTTCTTTTCAGCCTTCATTTTTGCGTATATTAGTTATCTGAGTAAAACACAGAATCTCACTAAAAACATGGCGAATCGTTAAATTACCATAGTTATTTATCTAATTTTAAACAGTTTTGTTTCGAAATTGTCTGATAAACCAGGAAATTCTTTAGAATTATTTGTTATATATTTTACAGACAAAAATTAAATACAGCGGGAAATACAATTAATTCTGCATTTAAAATTACAATTGAAATGTCAAATAACACTATAAATCAGTTTATTACACTTTCTAAAAAATACTTTAAACTTTACCTCGGAATCAGTATTTGCGTGTTCCTTTTTATTCTGTTTTTTCAACCTTTTAATACAAGTAATTTTGAATTTGAGAATAAGCTGTTGTTTAATGCAGGTTATGGTTTTATAATTTTCATTGCACAGGTAATCGTTCAAATCATTTTTCATCGTCATCTTTTTCACGATAGCAGGGACGGTGAATACAGTTCTTTGCTGGATTTTTTATATTTCTTTTCACAGATAGCTTTAACCAGCATTGCTTTTGTTTTTTATATCCGGTATGTTGGAAATACGGCGATTACATTTATTATTGTTCTGCGTGTTGTAGTTATCAGCCTGAGTGTGCCTGTCACCATTCATTTGAAAAATTTGCTTACTTCGCTGCATGGTAAATACAAAAATACATTGGATGAAAACCGGCTGATGCAAGATAAATTGAGGCAATTCTCGGAAAACTATGCGAACAAATTTATCGAACTGAATTCGGACAACGAATCGGATAATATAAGGATACAGGTTTCAGAAATTATATTTATAAAATCGGCCGACAATTATGTGGAGGTAGGTTTTCATGAAGGTGGTGAGATTCGAAAAAAAATGATAAGAAATACGCTGAAGAATATTGAAAAACAACTAAAGGAATTTAACAACTTTATACGGACACACCGCTCAAGTATTGTCAACATTCAGTACATCGATAAGTTGAATAAAAATTTTAATTCTTATTGGTTAACACTAATCGATACAAAAGAAACTATTCCAGTTTCCAGACAGTATATTATGTCTGTGAAGGACTTGTTATAAGGCATAGGGACGAATGGTATTCGCTGTAAAGTTGTAACATCCACCTTTTCAAATTGTATTTTATCCCAAAAAACCTCTGCTAATCCCTTTCTTTTTATTACGATAAAATTATAATGTACTTTTACCCCATTAATTTTTTTATACGAAAATGCGGAAGAATAAAAGATACATGTATAGACCAGTTTCCATATGTCATGATTTTATGAAAAGAACTACCAACATAGAAGAATCTTTTTGCTTGCATGGTTCTTTGTTTACAGAAACATGAAAATACTACTGATATATCCGAAATACCCCGATACGTACTGGAGCTTTAAACATGCTTTAAAGTTTATCTCCAAAAAAGCTGCTGTGCCGCCATTGGGACTGATTACAGTTTCGGCCATGTTACCTGAAAGCTGGCAAAAAAAGCTGGTCGATTTAAATATTGAGGAACTTAAAAACGAACAGTTGGAATGGGCGGATTATGTTTTTCTAAGCAGCATGTATGTTCAAAAAGATTCGGTATCCGAAATTTTATCCCGTTGTAAAAAATTCGCTGTTAAAACTATTGCCGGTGGACCGCTCTTTACACAGGAGTACGAGAATTATCCCGAGATTAACCATTTTATTCTGAACGAGGCGGAAATTACTCTTCCCTTGTTTTTATCCGATTTGCAAAACGATTTGCCGCTAAAAAGAATTTATCAGACGAATGAATATGCCGATCTTTCGGTTTCGCCGACTCCTGATTATTACCTGCTGAATTTAAAAGCTTATGCTTCGATGAGTCTCCAGGTTTCGAGAGGATGCCCGTACTCGTGTGATTTTTGTGAAATTACAGCATTGCTCGGACATAAAGTGAGGATGAAAAATAATGAACAGATAATAAACATATTGGATACATTATTTCAACTGAAATGGCGTGGAGCGGTTTCTGTGGTGGATGATAATTTTATCGGAAATAAAAAAATAATCAAAAATGAGTTGCTTCCTTCAATAAAAGAATGGATGATTACGAATAATTATCCCTTTAAATTTAACTCACAAACATCGATAAATCTGGCCGACGACGAAAGCTTACTGACGATGATGCGTGATGCAGGATTCACCTCCACTTTTATAGGCATTGAAACTCCTGTGGAAGAATCGTTACAAAGTTGTCATAAAATTCAGAATGAAAACCGGAATTTACTGCAAAATGTAAAGCAAATTCAGCAGGCGGGAATAATGGTTTCCGGCGGCTTTATTGTTGGTTTCGACAGCGATACTTCCACCGTATTTCAGCGCCAAATCGATTTTATTCAGAAAAGCGGAATTGTGACAGCTATGGTAGGCTTACTTAACGCACCAAAAAATACCAGGCTGTATAAACAAATGGAAGACGAAAACCGGTTAACCGTTGAAGCAACCGGAAGTAACACCGATTTTACAATGAATTTTATTCCAAAAATGGATAACCAAAAATTGCAGGAAGGTTATCGGCATATCATAAATAATATTTATAAGGAAAAGCCCTACTATAAACGAATCAGAGAATTATTCCAGAATTATAAACCTGTAAAAAAGGGTAAAGGCAACATCGATTTTGCACGAATAAAGGCGTTCTTCAAATCTATTTTCGTTCTTGGCCTTTTAAATAAAGGCAGATTTGAATACTGGAAATTTATTGGCTGGACAGTGGTGAACAAACCAAAACTTTTTATCGATGCTGTTACTTTTACTGTTTACGGTTATCATTTCAGAACAGTTTACGGACTCCGGCAAACCAGGCACAAATATTAAATCATTGAATAATAATTAGAAAAATGGGAAACATTAAATACTCAAAACAAAAACTCGATTTTACAACCGAATTAAGAAATTCGGTAAACGAATACTTTAGCAAAAACAATATCCAGCCACATGGCAACTACAAAATCTATGTGCAGACTGCGTTTATGACCTTGTTACTCCTTGCCCCTTTTGCGGCAATGATTTCAGGGTTCATCGTTTCGGTTCCGCTGATACTCATGTGCTGGATTTTAATGGGCTTTGGCATGTCAGGGCTTGGAATGGTAACCATGCACGATGCCAATCACGGTTCGTTCTCGAAAAACCAAAAGGTAAACCGGTTTTTTGGAAACTCGTTATACCTGCTTGGTGGATTTCCGGCTAACTGGCGTTATCAGCACAACACGCTTCATCATGGGTTTACAAACATCGAAGGACACGATGAAGATATTGCGCCTCCCGGAATTTTAAGGTTCTCTCCTCATAGTCCACTGAAAAAGATGCATCGCTATCAGCATATTTATGCCTGGTTCTTTTATTGTTTAATGACAATCTCGTGGATTATTGCCAAAGATTTTAGCCGCTTGAAAAATTATAAAGCAATGGGTGCGAAGCTTGGAAAACGTAGTTACGAGAAATTGTTTGTTGATCTGATTATTTCAAAAGTAGTTTATTATACTTTTTACCTCGTTATTCCTTTGCTTACCATTCCTGTTGCATGGTACTGGATAATTTTGGGATTTTGCCCTGATGCATTTTACCGGTGGACTGGTGCTGAGCAGTATTTTCCAAACCGCTCATGTAGTTCCTACTTCAGAATATCCTGTTCCCGACGGAAATGGCGAACTCGAAAATAACTGGACTATACATCAGTTGTACACCACATGCGATTATGCACCGAAAAGTAGGATTTTCTCCTGGATGATAGGCGGGTTGAATTACCAGGTTGAACACCACTTATTCCCTTATATCAGCCATGTTCATTATAAAGAGATTGCGAAGATTGTGCAAACAAAAGCCAGAGAATTCGGACTTCCTTACCACGTTAACAAGACCTTTGGTACAGCACTATGGCAGCATATAAAAATGCTGAAGTTGCTTGGGGAAGATCCAAATAGCTTTAATACTTCGTTTTCAAATTCCGGAAGAAAAGAAGCAATTCCGGTTAGTGTTTAATTTTACGCATCAATTACCTTCTCCCGATTTGGACGGTACAAGCTGTTCATTTCGGCCTTTTTTTATGATTCAATCCTGAACATGGTTACAACGGCACTTTACCGATAAATATGAGCAAAAAAAAATCCCGCTATAAGCGGGACAAAATTATAAATGGTTGTAATATATAAAACTAAGCTAGTTTAACATTCACCGCATTTAAACCTTTTTTACCTTCTTCCAAATCAAAAGTTACTTCGTCATCTTCCCTGATGCTATCTTTCAATCCAGACGAGTGTACGAAATATTCTTTTGCTGATTCTGCATCTTTAATAAATCCAAATCCTTTTGATTCATTAAAAAATTTTACTGTTCCTTTATTCATGATATTAAATTAAATTATTGGCTGCAAGTTACATCAAATTATTGAAATACAATAGTTAATGCCGATTTTTTAAGAAAATTTTAAAAACTTTCCTTTTCGGAATAAATATTAATAACGTCTCTTGTTGTATCCTCCTTCACGACGATTGTTCCAGCCGCCATTATTGCTGTCGCTTTTTGGGCGCGCAATATTTACCATGATGGTTTTACCTTCAAACTCGGTATTGTTCAACTCATCAATAGCCTTTCTTCCTTCGGCTTCATTAGTCATTTCAACAAAGCCAAATCCACGGGAAAACCCGGTGCCTCTGTCCGTAATAATGTTTGCAGAAGTCGTTTCTCCAAATTCTGCAAATAACTCTTTTAAGCTCTCACTTGTTGTGTCGAAGCTTAGTTTTGATACATAAATATTCATTTGTATATAGTTAAAATGTTAATACATGAAACCCATTCCGTATAACCTGGATGCATTTCATTTTTTTCTGTTTTAATGTGAATAATAATCCTTTTATCAATGCGTTTCCAACAACCAAACCGCTTTGATTGGCCGCGAACCTGATTTCCGCATTTCTGTGAAAAAATAATTTAAGCATACATTATAAAGTCTGTCACAGTATTTTGTAGTATTCCTGCGACTTGTTAATCAAAACAAGAAAGTTGATTTTGAGGTCGGTTTGACGATTCAATAAAAACCTGATTGTTAGGCTGCGAAGGTATAAATTATATCGATACCAAATTAAATATTAAGATGTTTTATTGTTTGGTTTCCAATATTTTCATTCAAAAAAATAGCAATGAACTTTCTTTAGCAATTCTCAGGTACTTTTAATTTACGGTTCAAAAATCCGTTGGCTTATTTGTCTTATTTTCTGTGGCAATTTATCTTCAGAAATAATTTTTCCGGTATTTATGATGTTGTAAGCTAAAAGTTCATCTTCAAAATAAGCCGACTCCTTTTTGGAAGATTTATTCTGTTTTGTGCAATAATAAATTCGATCAACATAGCGATTGACCACCAGGTTCCTTGTTGGATTAAACTTTGATCTTACAATTTCTCCCACTTTAAATTTGGCTTCCATAGTGGAAATTTAACTTATTTTTGTTATCATACTTCTCTGGTACTCTGCGGATAATAATTCAATATATAACAGCAATCAAATTGAACCTGAATCCGTTTTCCCAGCCTTTTTTGCAACTTTTGCAGCTCGTTTTTCTTTCAGGCTTTTTACTGCTTCTTTTTTTACATTTTTTCTCTCTTTACCCTCTTTGCTTTTTGCCATGATGTTTATTTTTTAAAATATTCTGCTATAAAACGCTTCCTTCATATCCGCTTTTAATTACCGTTGAAATCATTTTGAATCGACCGTTTGCTCTTACAATATTCGAAATATGTGCCGGAATAATTATTCCTTGTCCCGTTTGAAGTATGTTTGGCTGATCGTCAATAATAATTTCGGCTGTTCCTTCAATAACCTGAATAAAGGTGTCGAACGGAGAAATTTTCTCGGCCAGTGCTTCACCGCTATCAATTGCCACAACGCTAATATTTCCGGTAGTTTTTCTGATTATTGTTTTGCTAACCACCGAATTGGGAATATATTCTATAATTTCAATGAGGATGTGAATTTTTGATTTTTCAAGCTCTTTCATTTGCAAATGCCCGCATTATGATAATCTTAGTAAAAATATGTGCACGCAATTTCGCAATTTCGGATATAAAAGTATTACACTATTCCGATGAATTTTTACATCATTCACACATTTTCGAGCGTTTCTCGACGCTTATTTTTGAGCTTTTTGAAATGGGTTGGAGTAAGTCCGGTAAATTTTTTGAACTGATTTGACAGATGCGCTACGCTGCTGTAGTTCATTTTGTAAGCTATCTCCGTAAGATTGAGCTCATCGTAAACAATCAGTTCTTTTACCCTTTCAATTTTATGGGTCAGGTAAAACTTCTCAATGGTTATGCCTTTTACTTCTGAAAAAAGATTGGCGAGATAGGTATAATCGTAATTTAGTTTTTCGCTTAGATAATCAGAGAGATTCACCTTTATTTGATCTTCGCTGTAGTGGACCAATTCGATAACTGCACTTTTAATTTTTTCTACAAGAATACTTTTTTTATTGTCCATCAACACTAAACCCGCCTTTTTTAAAGCGAATTTTAATTGTTCCATTTGTTCCGGTTCTATTTTTCCAATTATATTGGCTTCGCCTATTCTCACATAAACATAAGGCATACCGAGTTTTTCAAATTCGGCTTTTACAACCATCTCGCAACGAATGCAAACCATATTTTTAATATATAACTTCATTTTAATTTATCTTAACAAGCTAAAAGAAGGATAATTAAAGATTCTTATGATATAATTTAAGTTTTATTTCTGAATTTTGCGCCATTAAAATGCAATTTAAAATTTACATTTCCGGAACAACTTTTTTCCAATTGCAGAAAGCCTATGGAAAATACGGACATAAAAAAAAGAAGTCGAAATTTGTTTTCAGATTCAATCGAATATTTTTAAGATAAACTGTTGAAATGAGAATGAAATTGTCTCTTATCTTGCCTGCTTCTCTAATAGATGAAAGTTACAACCTGAGTTGGAAAATTTGGTATGAGTCACCAAAAAATGGAATCAATCTTTCTTCATAATTTGTCTCACTTTTTACTATTTTACATCATAATAAACGCTACACAGCATTCAGGAATTTTCATTATGCGCTCGTTGAAAATCTTTTATATATAGCAGAATAGCAATGCATTAAAAGCAATTTAAATTAATGGTACGAGTTTTGCATTTCTTTATATCACAAACAAATTATTTAATAACATAAGTCATGAAAAAATTAATCATCATATCTATTCTTGCAATTGTTACCTCAATTAGCGGGCGTAGTATCAGCAGCGAATTATCAGGAAGAATATCTGGGTTTACCTGGTGATAACCTGAATCTCTATGCAACGATGAAATTATTCCAGGAGTCGGAAACGCTGGAAGGTTTTGAAAGAAGCCTGAACGATCAAAATTCACATATTAACAATCTTGACCTGAATGGAGACAATCTGGTTGATTACATCTCTGTAATGGATTATGTCGACGGAAATGTGCATACAATAGTTTTACGAACTGAATTAAACAGTAATGAAACACAAGACATAGCTGTTTTCACTGTTCAACGTTTCGACGACGGGTCAGCGCAGATACAACTTATAGGTGACGAAGCGCTGTACGGTAAAAATTATATTGTCGAACCCATTTATGCAGACAGTCAGGAAACTCCGAATCCCGGTTATATTGGCAATACAACAATAATAACATCAACAACACCGGTTGCAGTAACAACTTACGAAGTGGCCGCCTGGCCAATAATCCGGTTTATCTATAATCCTGGTTATGTTTCCTGGCACTCGGCATGGAGCTGGGGGTATTATCCTTCGTTCTGGAATCCATGGCGACCCTATTACTGGCATACTTATTACGGCTATCACAGCCACTTTAACAACTATTATTTCTCGCATTATCGTTATTGGAATCATTATCGTTATCATCGGTATCACGATTTTTATTACAGTCGTGTGCGGTCATACTCTCCAAAAGTTACAGTCAGAATCAGAGAAGGAAACTACAGAACAACTTACTCCCGTCCTGACCTGAGAAAAAGAGGTGACGACCTTTACAAGAGAACAGCCCGGAGAAGCACTGAATACCGGGCAAACAACACAAAGCGCGGAAGAACAAACAATGCACAGGCTGTTAGAGGCAACCCGAATTACAAATCCAATTCGGCGTCCGGAAGAAGAACCGATTCAGGTAATCTTTCGCGGTCACGGTCAGGTTCGGTAAACAATAGTGGTATAAATAACAGGCAGAAATCGTCGAATATACGTTCCCGCAGATCCACCACGAATAACTACCCCGGAACTAAAAATTCGGTTTCTCAAAGGGGAGACAACAGAAGCAGCTCGTCATGCAGAACCAATACACGTTCCTCGGTAAATACCACAAGACAGGCTCAACAAAAATCAACGACCATACAAAACAACACAAGGCCGCGATCATCTTCTGCCAGCCGGAATAACAGGCAGCCAAATCGTTCGTCTTCTGTCTATTCGCAAAAGTCGGCGTCAAAACCAAAGGTGTCATCGCGTTCTTCAAATTCAAGAAGTTCATACAGGCAGCCTAAGGTTTCTACAAGAAGTTCATCGAAACAGCCGAGTGTTTCTTCAAGAAGCCGTAGCTCAAGCAGCAGAAGCTCAGGAGTTTCAAGTAGAAGTCATAGTTCCAGTAGCAGAAGTTCAAGCGCTGCGGGTAGCCGAAGTAGTCATTCACGATCATCTTCCGGCGGAAGATCAGGACGGAGGTAATTGAAAGATATAAAAAAGCCGATGCAGAAATGCATCGGCTTTTTTGCTCTTCTGGAGTTGATAGTTGCAACCTGATTCGTTCGGACCGTTTAATTTTGTTTCTTTTATTCTAATCCTTGCTTACCCTTTTAGTTAACTGACGGTGTAACAACAAATTTGCGGAATTCCACCGGCCCGTGATCACCCTGAATCATAAATGGTCCGGGTTCTCCTTCCTTACTATCGAGCGAGCCACCTGTAATTCCGGGAATAGGACGATTGGAAATAACTTCTGTTCCATTAAGCACAACAGTAACATGGCGACCAACAAGTGTAACTTCATAAGTTTGCCATTCTCCTGGTTTTTTAGCAGCATAAACTGCCGGTGCAATAAAACCGTAGATACCACCTAAACTTACTAGATCCGTTCTTCCTTTTGAATCTTCAATCTGAAGTTCATGACGGCCGCGAAGATAAATTCCACTGTTACTTCCTTCGGGATACCTGAATTCTACACTGAGTTTGAAATCGTTAAATTTTTGAGTGCTAATCAGGTTGCCACCCGATTCGGTGTTAACCATTACACCATCTATCATCTGAAATTTGTTGTTCTCCGGAATTATCCATCTGTCCATGTTTTTAGTAATCAGATTTACAGGATTACCCCAAATTGGCGGTTCTTTTCTTTCCAGCGACGGAGCCCGAACACCTGTCCATTCCAGTTTATTGCCATCGAGCATTTGATAACCCGAGAGCTTATCATCTTTTAAAGTAAATTCAAAATAAAGATCATCAATATCCATCCATTGCGGAGGAATGGTAAAATGATATTTATCCTCACTCGGCATTGAATAAATAACTTCTGCAATTGGCCTTGCACTGCCTTCGTATCCCACATAGTATCCAACAAGAGTGGAAAAGCCCGATAATTTAACTTGAAGCCATCCCGGGAAACCATCAGAAGCCATTAATCCGTGTCTGAAAAGTCCAAGATTCTCTATTTGATCATCACTCATATTAATGGTAAGATCCCATTTGCCAATCAATGGCGAGTCACTTTCAACGCGCTGTGCCTGCGCAGGAACGAAACCAATTAAAGTAAATACAAATAATAAAATGAAAGCTTTTAGTTTTTTCATAGTATATCTATTTTGATTAGTAAAAAGACAATTTTGCTTTTATAAACACAAATCTACTTAAAAACAGTATTTTATTGATTACCACACGTCCAATTTCTCAATATAAAAATATCCCTAATATGTGTTTTCTTTCAAGACTAGTCCTTAACGAGCGTTTTAAAAAAGGGCTTAAAAAAGGTCAACCGAAACTGGTTGATTTTATTAAGCTACCTTAGTAGTTGGAAGTTGCAACCTGACTTGCGAAAAATTAGTCTGAATTAACATCGTTTTGAATTTATTCTGAATCAAATTAAGTTAAAGAAAAATTTATCAAAATAAGAGAGTTATCTTAAAAGTTTGACAATTACAAATAAGTACTTAATTTTGTACTTATAAATTTAAAAAGATGAAAGCAGTTAATTATTCTGAATTGAGGCAAAACTTAAAAGCAAATCTCGATGCTGTTACTGATAATGAAGAATATTTGGTTGTTCACCGCCCAAAAGGGAAAAGTATTGTAATGATGTCGTTAGCGGAATACAATGCTATGCAGGAAACCATGCATCTAAATAAAAGTAAAGTAAATCGTCAAAGGCTTGAAAGTGCCATAGAAAATATCAATACAAAAGCAAACCTTGTAAAACATAACCTTTCCGAGTAATGGATATTTTCTGGGATAAAACCGCTTGGGAAGATTATTTGTATTGGCAACGTAGCGACAAAAAAGTATTAAGCAAAATAAATTCTCTATTAAAAGAGTGTCAACGCACACCTTTTGAAGGAACAGGGAAACCTGAACCTCTTAGACAAAATCTTTCTGGTTATTGGAGCAGGAGGATTACGGGTGAACACCGCTTGGTTTACAAAGCTGAGAATGATGTATTATACATTGCACAGTGTAGATATCATTATTAAACTTAGCTATACTCCTTTATATGAAGAAATGCCGTAAATTCCAAGGAAGGCTAAAAACAAAAAATGCCTGAAATTCATTGATTTCAAGCATTATCGTTAATTCTATTTACTATTCCAGCTCCCCAGGTAGTCCCGCACATGCGGGATGAACCTACGACCTACGGATTAATCCCGCACGTGCGGGACCGCTCTAACTTTTTTGTAAAATATCATTTATTAGTTTTTTGTAAAATTCATTGTTGTTTTCTTGTTGAACAAGCATGAATATGAATTTCTTTGTTTTTTGATTTTTGATAAACTTCTCAACTTTCATAGCTTCGCTTCGCAAATTGGAAACGGGGAAAAATAAGATGAGTTTCCAGGGAATATATTTGGCAGTAAATTTCGATAGAACCCGTGGATGATTATGCTCTTTCAATCTCTTTTGAACATCGGAAGTATGCCCAATGTAAAATTTATCGGCTTTATCAGAAAATAAAATGTAAACAAAGTACATAATAATACATAAAAAAACCGGCTCTGACTTCTGAACCGGCTTAGCTCCCCAGGTAGTCCCGCACATGCGGGATGAACCTACGACCTACGGATTAATCCCGCACGTGCGGGACCGCTCTAACTTTTTTGTAAAATATCATTTATTAGTTTTTTGTAAAATTCATTGTTGTTTTCTTGTTGAACAAGCATGAATATGAATTTCTTTGTTTTTTGATTTTTGATAAACTTCTCAACTTTCATAGCTTCGCTTCGCAAATTGGAAACGGGGAAAAATAAGATGAGTTTCCAGGGAATATATTTGGCAGTAAATTTCGATTGAACCCGTGGATGATTATGCTCTTTCAATCTCTTTTGAACATCGGAAGTATGCCCAATGTAAAATTTATCGGCTTTATCAGAAAATAAAATGTAAACAAAGTACATAATAATGCATAAAAAAACCGGCTCTGACTTCTGAACCGGCTTAGCTCCCCAGGTAGTCCCGCACATGCGGGATGAACCTACGACCTACGGATTAATCCCGCACGTGCGGGACCGCTCTAACTTTTTTGTAAAATATCATTTATTAGTTTTTTGTAAAATTCATTGTTGTTTTCTTGTTGAACAAGCATGAATATGAATTTCTTTGTTTTTTGATTTTTGATAAACTTCTCAACTTTCATAGCTTCGCTTCGCAAATTGGAAACGGGGAAAAATAAGATGAGTTTCCAGGGAATATATTTGGCAGTAAATTTCGATTGAACCCGTGGATGATTATGCTCTTTCAATCTCTTTTGAACATCGGAAGTATGCCCAATGTAAAATTTATCGGCTTTATCAGAAAATAAAATGTAAACAAAGTACATAATAATGCATAAAAAAACCGGCTCTGACTTCTGAACCGGCTTAGCTCCCCAGGTAGTCCCGCACATGCGGGATGAACCTACGACCTACGGATTAATCCCGCACGTGCGGGACCGCTCTAACTTTTTTGTAAAATATCATTTATTAGTTTTTTGTAAAATTCATTGTTGTTTTCTTGTTGAACAAGCATGAATATGAATTTCTTTGTTTTTTGATTTTTGATAAACTTCTCAACTTTCATAGCTTCGCTTCGCAAATTGGAAACGGGGAAAAATAAGATGAGTTTCCAGGGAATATATTTGGCAGTAAATTTCGATTGAACCCGTGGATGATTATGCTCTTTCAATCTCTTTTGAACATCGGAAGTATGCCCAATGTAAAATTTATCGGCTTTATCAGAAAATAAAATGTAAACAAAGTACATAATAATGCATAAAAAAACCGGCTCTGACTTCTGAACCGGCTTAGCTCCCCAGGTAGTCCCGCACATGCGGGATGAACCTACGACCTACGGATTAATCCCGCACGTGCGGGACCGCTCTAACTTTTTTGTAAAATATCATTTATTAGTTTTTTGTAAAATTCATTGTTGTTTTCTTGTTGAACAAGCATGAATATGAATTTCTTTGTTTTTTGATTTTTGATAAACTTCTCAACTTTCATAGCTTCGCTTCGCAAATTGGAAACGGGGAAAAATAAGATGAGTTTCCAGGGAATATATTTGGCAGTAAATTTCGATTGAACCCGTGGATGATTATGCTCTTTCAATCTCTTTTGAACATCGGAAGTATGCCCAATGTAAAATTTATCGGCTTTATCAGAAAATAAAATGTAAACAAAGTACATAATAATGCATAAAAAAACCGGCTCTGACTTCTGAACCGGCTTAGCTCCCCAGGTAGGACTTGAACCTACGACCTACGGATTAACAGTCCGCCGCTCTAACCAACTGAGCTACTAGGGAAAATATTTTACTCCTTTGCTTCCGCCGCTCCCCGCCCGGATGAATCCGTTCGGACGGGTAACCAACTGAGCTACCAGGGAATATTTAATCTATTGAACGTCTGCTTTTTCAAAAGCGTTGCAAAAATAGCAGCTTTTTGTAAAAGAAAAAATTTTTTATTAAAAATCTTTGTACCCTTTCCGTAAGTTAAATTGCCGGTAAAAAAATTAAGAATCGGGCACCGGTTTTTATTATCGCAAAATCTCTGAATGATTGTGATACCGGCAAAATTGCTACCTTTATGCTCCGTTAAAATCAGGCAATAAAAAAAACATTGAAAAAGAATATCCTTGTAATAATACAAATCTGCATATTGGCATTTACGAGTGTTTTTACCAATGCACAGGAATATACTGTTGAAGCTTTTATTACCAATCAACCCGATAATTATATTTATTTCGGTTTAGTAAAAGGCGATGATTTTACTGCGCTTGACAGCACTTTTATATATCCCGACAGCCGAAAAGTAATTTTCAAGTTTCCGGCTGATAGCCCGGTTGGTGTATATCGAATAGTTTTGGGTAAAACAGGCTATGCAAAAGTAATGGACGAAGCACCACAACAACTCGATTTCATTTTTAACAATGAAAATATCGTATTGAAAACCGATTTTAAAGAGCCGCTCAAAAAAACCGAAGTTGTAGAGTCAGTAGAAAATGATGTTTGGTTTGAATTTCTGGCAAAAGACAGAATCCTTACCGATGAAATTAACAGCTTAAAAAAGGCAATCGATTACTATGCCACTAATAACGATTCGGAAAATCTGGATAAAAAAGCCAACGATTATAACACACTGCAAATTGCCCGCGATTTATATATTAAAGAATTGTCAAAAACCGATAGTAATTTGCTGGTTTCCGGCATGATTTACAACCAACGCCTTCCAATTCTCGATGGATATCTTTCGGATAAAGAACGCGAAGTTGTATTTAAAACCGACTATTTTAAAGTGTTGGATTTTAGCGACGAAAGGCTTATTCGATCTTCAATTTACACCGATAAAGTGTTTAATTACCTTGTTTCATACAATAATCCTGATTACACCACCGAACAACGCGAACAGGAATATATTAAAGCCGTCGATATTATTTTTCCTGCAATTAATAAGAACGAAAAGGTTTACCGGTTTATCCGAAATTATTTGATTGACGGATTTAATATGCTGCAACTGCAAAAAGTTAACGAATACATCAATAAACATTTTCCTGCCTGATTGAATGGTAAGCAACGTTTTCGCCTATAAATTAAACCGGTATTTCAACACTATATTTTAACGCTTGCTTTCCAGAATCGGTGAATGTGTTATTTTAGCCAAAAATTTTTTGCCATGCTTCCACAAATATCGAAAATTACAGAACCAAATCCCACGGCTTTAAAAGCGATAATTATCGACGATATCGCTCAACTGTCTTCATTAAAATATAACAACGAAGAAACAACATATATTGAAAAGAAACTTGAGAAAGAGAACTCATGTGTTCTGAGTCGTTTTCCCGGAATCGATTTTATTCACCTGACAAAAAAAGAAAGTCAAATCCATTTACAGTTGGAATCTGCCAGAAAAGCTGGTTCAAAATTGTTTGATCTTCTGAATGCGGAAAAAACAGATACAATTCAAATAACGGCAGTTTCAGAAAAGAATCTGACAAATGCTTTTTTGGAAGGATTGCTACTTTCGGCTTATTCTTTTGACAAATACAAAAAAGAAAAAGAAGAATTCAAACTGAAGAATGTGCTGCTTTTGAACGAAACTATCACTTCAGAAGAGATAAGTGAACTTAAGTATTTGGTAAAGTCGGTATTTTATGCCCGCGATTTGGTGAACGAACCACTTTCATTTTTAACAGCTTTACAGTTCTCTAAAGAAATTGAAAGAATGGGTGAAGAAGCCGGATTTTCAGTGGAAGTATTTAATAAACAAAAAATTGAAGCGCTGAAAATGGGTGGTTTACTTGCTGTGAATCGAGGAAGCATCGATCCGCCAACTTTTAATATTCTCGAATGGAACCCTGATAATGCAAAAAATGAAAAGCCTGTGGTTTTGGTTGGAAAAGGTGTTGTTTACGATACCGGTGGATTGAGTTTAAAACCAACGCCAAAATCAATGGATTACATGAAATGCGATATGGCCGGCGGAGCGGTGGTTGCGTCAACCATTTACGCGCTGGCAATCAACAAAATTCCGGTTCATGTTATCGGGCTGATTCCTGCAACCGATAATCGTCCGGATGGAAACGCCTATGTTCCCGGCGATATTATAACCATGTTCGACGGAACTACAGTTGAAATTAAAAATACAGATGCTGAAGGACGACTTATACTGGCGGATGCGCTGAGTTATGCAAAAAAATACGATCCCGTCCTGGTAATCGATATCGCAACTTTAACCGGTGCTGCTGAAATTGTGGCCGGAAATCAGGCTATTGTTGCCATGGGAAATTCTGAAAAGCATCTGCAAGAGCTAAAAGAAACAGGACTGGAAAATTACGAAAGGATTATCGAAGTTCCGCTGTGGGAAGAATATGCCAAACCTTTGAAATCACCGGTAGCCGATTTAAACAATCTTGGCGTTCGTGAAGCACAATCCACTATCGCCGGAAAATTTCTGGAACACTTTACCGGCTACAACTGGATTCACCTCGATGCTGCAGGAGTCTCTTTCTTTTTTGAGAAAGACCATTATCTCCCGGTTGGCGGAACAGGATACGGAGCCCGCTTACTTTATCACTTTCTCAAAAAATTCAATTAAATAAATTAACTTTGCCCCTGTTTTTTAGGGAAAATATAATTTCTGAAACTGACACGGAATGGGACACAACGATACAATCAAAGTAGGAATTACACATGGAGATATTAACGGGATTGGTTACGAGGTAATTTTGAAAACCTTACTCGATCCGCGCGTTCTCGAAATGTGCACGCCAATTATTTACGGCTCGCCAAAAGTGGCCGCATATCATCGCAAAGCTTTAAATATCAACAATCTGAGTTTTAATCATATTCGTACGCCCAACGATGCATACTTTAATAAAATAAATATTATTAACTGCATCGACGATAATGCACGTGTTGAATTGGGCAAATCGAGCCGCGATGCAGGAGAATCTTCATTTAACGCATTGGATGCAGCGTGTAAGGATATGGAACTGGGATTAATTGATGTGCTTGTAACTGCACCAATAAACAAAGACAACATTCAAAGCGATCATTTTAATTTTCCGGGGCATACCGAGTACCTTGCCGAACGATTTAAAGCCGAAGAATATGCCATGTTAATGGTTAGCGAAACCATGAAAATGGGAGTTGTAACTACGCACATGCCTATTTCGAAAGTGGCATCGAGCCTTACAAAGGAAGCTATTCTTTCGAAAATAAGGATTATTGCAAAAACACTGTTACAGGATTTTTCAATCACCAAACCCAGAATCGCGGTTTTCGGATTAAATCCGCATGCCGGAGACAATGGGTTACTCGGTGACGAAGAAAAAGACATTATTCTGCCAGCCATAATTCAGGCTAAAAAAGAAGGAATAATTGCTTTGGGGCCATATCCCGCTGATGGCTTTTTCGGTTCGGAAGACTACCGTAAATTTGATGCCATTCTTGCCATGTATCACGATCAGGGACTTATTCCTTTTAAACTCGCATCGTTTGAAAGAGGCGTAAACTACACTGCAGGATTGTCAATTATAAGAACATCACCTGCGCATGGAACTGCATATTCCATTGCCGGTGAGGATAAAGCATCGCCGGAATCATTCAGGCAGGCGTTATACCTTGCATTGGACATTCACAAAAACCGGCAGATTTACGATGAAATAAGCGCCAACCCACTTAAAAAATACAACGTCAATCCGAATCAAATCGATGAAAGCGTAGATATTGAGGCAGAAGACGATCAAAATTAAATAAGCTCAAATCCGATGTACGAATTTATCCGGGGAAAAATTATCGAAAGAAATCCGGCAAGCATTGTAATGGAAGCCGGTGGTATTGGTTATTTTATCAATATCTCATTAAATACTTACAGCAAACTTGAAGCAACAAGCGACGAGCGGCTTTATCTTCACCAGGCCGTTCGTGAAGATGCACATGTTTTATATGGATTTGCCGATAAAGATGAACGCGCTTTATTTCGTAACCTTATTTCGGTAAGCGGCGTTGGAGCAAGCACAGCAATTCTGATGTTATCGTCATTAAAATCCGATGAAATTATTACAGCTATTACCACCGAAAATGTCGCCGTTTTAAAGGCTGTTAAAGGCATTGGAGCAAAAACCGCACAACGAATAATAATCGACTTAAAAGATAAACTCGGGAAAACTCATGAAACCGACCAATTTTTACTTTCACCAAACAATACTATCAGAAATGAAGCGTTATCAGCATTAGTTATGCTTGGCTTCGTGAAAAGAGATGCAGAAAAGATAGTATCAAAAATACTTCAGGAGCAACCGGAAACGACTGTGGAAAGCGTAATAAAACAAGCGTTAAAAAGGTTATAAACTGAATTTAAATTGACCCGAGTCTTAGGAAAAATATACTTCATACTCATCCTTACATTTTTACTTGCCTTAACTAAACCAGGATTGGCAATAAATAATGTGGTGAATAGTGCCGATAAGGTAATTCAACCTCAGGATACAGTTGTTATCGACACAACCGGATCGCTTCCTTTTCCTTTTCAGGATCAACCCGCTTTTGGCCAGTTGTCACCCGATTCAACAAAACTTTTTCTAAATAAGCCAAGCAACATTAAATACGAAATTGAATTCGACCCCGTAACCGGGCAATATGTATTTTATGAAAAAATCGGCGATTTAAATTACCGGTTGCCGCAAACCATGTCGATCGACGATTATATCGATTATGATTTTGAGCGATCGATAAAAAGCTATTGGAAACAACGCGCCAAAATTCAGGACCTCGATAAAAGAAATTCACTAATTCCTGAACTCACGATCGGCGGCGAAGCTTTTAACCGCATTTTTGGTGGAAACACCGTTAATATTCAGCCTCAGGGTTATGTTGAAGTAAGTTTTGGTTACCAGATGAATGCTACCGAAAACCCTTCTATTCCTGAACGTTTGCGAAAAGTTCCCACATTCGATTTCGATGAAAAAATTCAGATGAATGTAATGGGGCAAATCGGTACAAAAATGAACATGCGGGTCAACTACAATACCGAAGCCACCTTCGATTACGAAAACAAAATGAACCTGGAATATACCGGCGAAGAAGATGAAATACTCAAAAAGATTGAAGCCGGTAACGTTTCGCTGCCATTGAATGGTTCATTGATAACCGGCGCTTCCAACCTTTTTGGGGTAAAAGCTGAGATGCAAATCGGTAAGCTTTCATTAACTACTATTTTCTCGCAGCATAAAGGCGAGTCGCAAACCGTTGAAACCGAAGGTGGCGCACAAATTACCAACTTCGAAATTTCGGCCGATAATTACGATGCCAACCGGCACTTTTTTCTTGCCCAGTATTTTCGCGACCACTACGACGAATGGCTAAAAAATACGGCAGTTCCCTTATCACCGGTTCATATCAATAAAATTGAAGTATGGGTAACCAACAAATCCAATCGTTTTGAGGAATCGCGGAATATTCTGGCTTTACAGGATTTGGGTGAACATGAACCTAATATTTATAATGATATACCTGCATTCCAGGAAACAACGGGCTTGCCCTATCCGCAAAATCTGTATCCGTTTAACGACGCAAACGGATTGTATTACGAACTGGCAAATACGTACCGCGAGATTCGCGATGTGGAGAATATCACGCAGGTAATGTCTCAGTTTGGAACTGAATTTATTGGTGGACGCGATTTCGAAAAGATAGAACAGGCCCGGAAACTTAGCCCTTCTGAATATACAATAAATGAAAGGCTTGGATATATTTCGCTTTCTACATCGTTAAACTCCGACGAAGTGCTTGCCGTCGCTTTCAATTATACGTCGAACGGGCAAACTTACCAGGTTGGCGAATTTTCAACCGATGGAATCAGTGCGCCAAATACACTTATTTTAAAACTGTTGAAAGGCACGAACCTGACACCAAAACTTCCGACCTGGAAGCTGATGATGAAAAACGTGTATAACCTGAATGCATATCAACTGACCAATGATGAATTTGAATTGAATGTGGTTTTTCAGAACGATTCAACCGGAACGTTTATCAATTATCTTCCGGAAGGAAGGATTAAGGGGCACATCCTTCTTGAGGTAATGAACCTCGACAAGCTGAATAAACAGATGGACCCATATAAAGACGGCCAATTCGACTATATTTCAGGAATAACAGTATTGCCAAATTCGGGCAGGATAATATTTCCCGTTGTTGAACCATTTGGGAAACACCTGGCCGATTCGATTATCGATCCGGGCTTAATAGAGAAATATACGTTCCAGTCGTTGTACGATTCAACCCGGGTATTTGCCGAACAGGATGCCGAACATAACAAATTTAAACTGGTTGGTAGCTACAAAGGCGCTTCAGGTTCCGATATTATGCTGAATGGAATTAACCTTGCACAAGGTTCGGTTAAAGTCACCGCCGGCGGGCGCGAACTGGTTGAAAATGTAGACTATACCGTTGATTATGCATTGGGCCGGGTAAAAGTCATTAACCAGGCATTGCTCGAAGCAGGTACACCCATCCAGGTTTCTACCGAAAGCCAGGACTTGTTTACCATGCAACGCAAAACTTTAATGGGCGCTTATGCAAACTACGCATTTTCCGATAATTTCAATATTGGTGCAACAGCATTGTATATGCACGAAAGGCCTTTAACCGAAAAAGTGGATTATGGCAACGATCCTATTTCAAACTTAGTGCTTGGATTGGATACAAGGTATTCAACTGAAAGCATGCTATTAACAAAAGCCGTTGATGCTTTACCGTTCTTTACCACAAAAGTACCGTCAACCATTAATGTTGATGCAGAAGTGGCCAAATTAATTCCCGGTCATGCCCGCTCAATCGATAAAACCAGCAAAACCGGAACTGCATATATCGATGATTTTGAAGGAACAAAAACTTCAATATCGCTGAAAACAAGGCAATCGTGGGTATTGGCAAGTACACCGCAATATCAAAGCGATTTATTTCCCGAAGGAAATCTTACCAATTCGCTTGAATATGGTATGAACCGTGCAAAACTGGCTTACTATATTATCGATCCGCTTTTCCTGAGAAATAACAGCCTTACTCCCGATTATATTAAAAATGACAGAAACCTGCAGTCGAATCATTTTGTACGCGAAGTTTTTGAGAAAGAACTTTATCCGGCGAGGGAATCACCGGTAGGGGAACCGACAAATATCCCTGTTTTCGATATGGCATTTTATCCTAAAGAACGCGGGCCATATAACTACGATGCTGCGCCAACCGCATATTCTGCCGGAGTAAATACCGACGGAACATTAGTCGCACCCGAAACTCGGTGGGGTGGAATTATGCGTAAAATAGAAACCAGCGATTTTGAAACAGCAAACATTGAGTTCATCGAATTCTGGTTAATGGATCCCTTTATTTATGATTCTTTAAATCAGCATGATGGTGGAGATTTGTATTTTAACCTTGGCGATATTTCGGAAGATGTTTTAAAAGATTCGAGAAAATCGTTTGAAAACGGCTTGCCAACTACCGAATTGTTAACCAATGTGGATACAACTATTTGGGGACGTGTATCAACACAACAATCGCTGGTTAATGCCTTCGATAATAATCCCGGTTCAAGACAATTCCAGGATATTGGTTTTGACGGATTAAATGATGCCGATGAACAAAAACATTTCAGCCAGTATTTACAGGAACTACAAACAAGAACAAACCAGGACGTTTATCAAAAAGCGCTTCAGGATCCATCAACGGATGATTACAGATATTACCGCAGTTCCATTTACGATCAGGAAAAAACCGGAATCCTGGAACGCTATAAAAAATACAACGGCCCCGATCAAAACTCACCAACTTCTGAAATGTCACCTGAAAGTTATCCTACTGCTGCATCGTCAATTCCCGATGTGGAAGATATTAATAACGATAATACCTTAAATGAATATGAACGGTACTACCAGTACAAGGTGAGTATTCGTAAAGAAGACATGCAGCAGGGGAAAAATTTTATTAATGCGGTAAGGGAAGCCAACGTGCAGTTAAAGAATGATCAAGTTGTAAAAATCAACTGGTACCAGTTTAAAATTCCTGTGCGTGAACCCGACAAAGTAATTGGAAATATAGGTGATTTTAAATCCATTCGCTTTCTGCGTATGTTTATGCGTGGTTTCCAGGATTCAACCATTCTTCGTTTTGCCGAACTGGATTTGGTTCGTGCCGACTGGCGTCGTTATACACGCGATATTGGCGATGTAGGTGCAGTTTCTGCAAATGCATCTTTTGATATTTCTGCTGTAAGTATTGAAGAACACGGTAGCCGCGAGCCCGTGAATTATGTTTTGCCTCCCGGAATTTCAAGGGTTATAGACCCTGCCAACCCGCAATTGCGTCAGTTAAATGAACAGTCGATGGTTTTAAAAGTAACCGAATTGGAACAGGGTGATGCAAGAGCGGCGTATAAAACATTAGGCATGGATTTCAGAAGATATAAGAGCTTAAAAATGGAAGTACATGCCGAAGAAATTGAAGACCATCCATTGGAAGACAATGATCTCTATTTCTTTATTCGCCTGGGTTCAGATTATAATTACAATTACTACGAATACGAGATCCCGTTAAAGCTTACTCCTCCCGGTTTATACAACAGCGACAATCAAGGTGACAGATATGCTGTGTGGCCCGATGAAAACAGGATTAACATTCCGCTTGATTTATTTACCACTGCCAAACTCGCCAGAAATGATGAACTAAGAAAAGCCGGCGCGACAATAACTTTACAGGATATTTTTGAAATTACCCACGATGGCTGGAACAAAAACAGGAACAGGGTAAAAATAAAGGGTAGCCCGAATCTTGGCAATGTACAGGTAATGATGATGGGTATTCGAAACAGAAAAGGCCAGGTAAATACCGGGCCAAAGTCCGTTGAAGTATGGGCAAATGAACTTCGTTTATCCGATTTTGAAGAAGAAGGCGGTTGGGCAGCAAATGCAAGAGTTTCCACACGTTTAGCCGATTTGGGCAGTGTAATTGTTGCAGGCCGTACGCGCTCTGCGGGTTACGGAAGCCTGAGTGAAAATATTAACAGCCGCCAGTTGGATGACTTAAACGAATTTGATGTTGCCGCTTCACTCGATTTGGGGCGCTTTTTCCCGGAGAAAACCGGCGTGAGATTACCAATGTATTATGGGTATTCAAGAAGTGCAAGAAATCCGAAATACAATCCGCTTGAACCCGATATTGAGCTGAACCAGTCGCTTGAACATGCCGAAACAAAAGCAGAAAAGGATTCCATAAAATATATTTCGCAGGATCTAATCACGCGAAAAAGCATCAATTTCACCAATGTAAAAGTGGAGCCGCAGAAACAAAAAGAGAAAACCCATCTGTGGGATCCGGAGAACTTCTCGCTTACTTATTCCTATAACGAAACTGCAAAAAGAGATATCAATACTGAAGTGAACCAGGATAAAACGCACCGGGGAATGTTTTCTTACAATTATAGCAACCGGCCAAAACTTATCCGGCCTTTCAGCAAATCGAAATTTCTGCAAAAAGGACCATTGAAGCTGATTGGTAATTTCAATTTTTATCCGCTGCCGACACAGATTTCATTCCGTACCGATTTATACCGAAGATACCATGAAATAAAAACCAGGAATATAACCAATCCGAATTTTATTGTTCCTGCAACCTATGAAAAAGATTTTTTATGGAACCGGTATTTCGATCTCAGGTACGATGTAACGCAAGCGCTAAAAGTCGATTTTTCTTCGCGAAATACGTCACGAATCGATGAGCCTGAAGGGAGAATAAATAAACGTGATGACGATTATCAGTGGAAGAAAGATTCAATTTTAGCCAACTTATGGGATTTGGGAAGGCCTACGCTTTATAATCACAACGTCAATGCTTCATATACACTTCCAATCAGTCAGTTTAAAGCGTTGAATTTTATATCGTCCAATATTCGCTACCAGGGAACATACAACTGGGCAGCGGGGCCAATTACTGCCGACACAATTCGCCTCGGAAACCAGGTTCAGAACTCCAATAGCATTCAGCTTACTGCAAATATGACTTTATCGAGCCTCTACAACAAAGTTCCTTATTTCAGGGAAGTGAACCAGAAATTCCGAAGAACCGGGCGTACAATGGGCAGCCTGAACCGGCGATCGGGAAATCAGAACCGAAGTCAGGCAAATGCAACACCTCAACGAAAACAGGAACAAACTTTTACCAGCAATGTAAAACTGGTCGCCAACACAGCACAAAAAATAACGCATAAACTGAACACAAAAAAGGTTAAAGTGGTTGCTACCGGTGTCGAAGGGCAGGTGATTCCGGTTAAAGTAGATATTGTAGATGCAAATGTGGTTGAAATTACGCCACTTACTGATGCGGCTCAGGCGATGCTTACCATTAGTGGAAAACCTGGCGATCAGGGATTTCTGAAGGATGTGCTCGACATTACAACACGTATGTTACTTGGTGTGCAACAGCTTTCGGGAACGTACAGTAAAGCAGGCGGTACAGTCCTTCCCGGATATTTGCCTGAACCTGTGGTTTTTGGTGCCGGGAATTATACCCCTGATTCAAGATACTTTGGCAATAATTACGGTACAAGTTTCGCACCTGGAATACCATTCCTTTTGGGTTGGCAGGAAATTAACTTCGCGAAAAAAGCAGCCGAAAACGGATGGATTACAACCGATTCGACACTGAATACACCTTATATGTTTACCAAAAGTGAACGCTTAAACTTACGGGCAACGGTTGAACCGCTTCCCGATTTAAGAATTGAAGTAAGCGCCGACAGAACATTTTCAAGGAACATTACTGAATTTTACAATTATAATTTTAACACCGATCAATTTATCCCAAACAGCAGATCTGAATCAGGTAGTTTCAGTATGTCGACACTTACCTGGGGAACTGCTTTCTTTTCGCTTGGAAAAGGCGAAGTGCAGCGTTCGGAAGCTTTTGACAATATGCGGGAATACAGGTTAATTATTGCAAACAGGCTTAAGGATCAGCGTCCGGCAAACAATGGTTTTGGATACGATCCGAATGCGCCAAATCCGAACTATCCGGGATATCCTTATGGTTACGGGCCAAATTCAGTGGAAGTGTTGGTTCCGGCATTTCTCGCGGCTTACCAGAACAAAGATCCGGATAAGGTTTCGCTCGATCTGTTTCCGTCGATAAAATTTATCAGGCCAAACTGGAGAATCCAATACGAAGGCATGGTCTCAAAAATTCCGGGGTTAAGCAGAATTATGCGTTCACTGAATTTTACACATGCCTATCGTTCGAGCTATAATGTAGGATCTTTTGTTACCAACCTGAATTATTCGGAACAAAGCGATGGTTTTAGCTATGTGCGCGATTTCGCTGAAAACTTTGTAGCACCATACGATTTTAATTCGGTAAATATTATGGAAACATTCAGTCCACTGATTAATATGGATATTATGTGGTTAAGCGATCTTACAACACGCGGCGAAATAAAACGTACAAGAAACCTAAACCTTTCGTTTGCCAATAATCAGCTCACCGAAACCTTAAGCAGTGAATATACGGTTGGCGTTGGTTACCGTTTTACACAAATGGATCTGATTATTAAAACCAAAAAGTCGCAGAAAGCCTACTCCAACGATTTAAATCTCAGAGCTGATGTATCCTTCAGAAAAAACAAAACAATTTTAAGACAGCTCGACGATAACGAATCGCAGTTAACAGCGGGACAAAGTGCATTCACCATAAAAACATATGCCGATTACCAGTTAAGCGACCGTTTTCAGATGCGTGTTTTCTTCGATAAAATTCTGAATAACCCGTTTACGTCGCTATCATTCCCTACTTCGAATACAAATATTGGCGTTAGTTTCAGGTTTACGCTTGCACAGTGAAAATGAATTTATAGTAAACTTTTAATGGCCATAGTTGTTTTTAAACGAAAAATTTTATTCTTTTGAACTGAATTTTATTTAGAATGAAACAAAATACAAATACAATATGGCTTCCGTGGTGGGGTCTTCTTACGTAAGTTAGGAGTTAAGAGCCATATTGGTATTTTTGAAAAATATACTGGCCTGCTTCTCAAAGAGCGGGTTTTTTTGATTAAAATGGATATGAAAAGATTATTAAATAAAAATTGGTGGTGGCACAGCAACTTTTTACCTTACCGTGAAGAGAAGTAAAGCTATTGCCAAAAAAGCAGGAAAGCGGCTCATCGAATCACGGTGAGCCGTTTTTTTTGCCTCTCCCGGCCTCCGCCGTTTGGCGAAGGAGGGAGAAAGAAAAGATAAAAAAATAGAAAATAAACAAAAATTAAAAGTAGTGTTCTCTGAACCCCCCTTCGGGGGGCAGGGGGGCCAATTACAACAATGGAAAAATTAAATTACAAACCAGTCGTTCGAAAAATACTCGCAGACACAGTGACTCCGGTAAGCATATACCTGCGTTTGCGGACACTTTATCCAAAATCGATTTTACTGGAAAGTTCCGATTATCATGGCAATGAAAACGCATATTCATTTATATGTTTTAATCCGGTGGCCTGTTTCACCGTAAACAATGGCGAAGTAACCAAAGAGCTTCCTGGTAACGGAAAGGAAATCTTTCAACTTTCAGCAGAACGTATGCTTGATGATGAGATGGATGAATTCTTCAAAACCTTTAATGTAAATGCAAGCGAAATTGAGTTACCATTGAACGGGCTTTTCGGGTATGTAAATTTCGACGCCATTCAGCATTTCGAAAACATAAAATTTACTGCCGATAAAATAAAAGAATACCAAATACCGGAAGTTAAATACTGCTTTTACAAATATGTGGTTGCCATCGATCATCATAAGAACGTGATTCACATGGTTGAAAATCTACTTGAAAATGAAGAGTCGCAAATGGATTATATTCATCATTTGCTGGTTAATCTGAACTTTTCGACAGCGAAGTTCGATTTAACCGGCGAAGAAACTTCAAACATTTCCGATGAAGAATATAAATATATGGTAACAAAGGGCAAAGAACATTGCTATCGCGGCGATGTATTCCAAATCGTGTTAAGCAGGCAGTTTTCGCAAAGCTATATTGGCGACGACTTTAATGTTTATCGTTCTTTGCGTTCCATAAACCCATCGCCATATCTTTTCTATTTCGATTACGGAAGCTACAGAATTTTTGGATCGAGCCCGGAAGCACAAATTCGTATAAAAAACAATAAGGCTTATATTCACCCGATTGCAGGAACTTTTAAACGAACCGGGAACGATGAACAGGATCGCGAATTGGCAGAAAAACTTAGCAAGGATCCAAAAGAAAATGCAGAACATGTTATGCTGGTAGATTTAGCACGAAACGACTTAAGCCGGAATGCTGATCATGTGGTTGTGGAAACCTATCGCGAAGTTCAGTTTTATTCGCACGTAATACATTTGGTATCGCAGGTTTCGGGTGAAATTACCGATGACACCAACCTGATTAAAGTATTGGGTGAAACTTTTCCGGCCGGAACATTGTCAGGCGCACCAAAATATAAAGCAATGGAATTGATCGATCGTTACGAAAACCAAAACCGGGGTTATTACGGTGGTTGCATCGGTTATCTTGGGTTTCGATCGAACGTTAAATCATGCAATTATGATTCGCTCGTTTTTAAGCAAAAACAATAAGCTTTTCTACCAGGCCGGTGCAGGAATTGTTGCCGATTCTCAGGAAGAAAGCGAATTGCAGGAAGTGAATAATAAGCTGGCAGCGCTAAAAAAGGCTATAGAAATGGCAAAGGAGATTAATTGAAAAACAGCCTGTTCTAACTTTCCGGTTTCCCGGAACAGGCTCACCAAAGGAGGGGAAAAAGAAATACAAAAAATACATTCAAAATGAAAAAGATAGTAACAAAAAATGCAGATTCACCCCTTCCCTTCCAGCAGATGACGGAGGCAGGGGGAGGCCGTATTGTAGTTATCGACAACTACGATTCGTTCACTTATAACCTTGTTCACGCAATTAAAAAAATTACAGGACAGCCGGTAGATGTTTTCCGTAACGATGAAATTACCCTTGAACAATTGAAAAAATACGATAAAATTGTACTTTCTCCCGGGCCGGGAATACCCGAAGAAGCCGGCCTGCTTCTGGATATCATAAAAGAATTTTCACCGGTAAAAAGCATTCTTGGAGTTTGTTTGGGCCATCAGGCTATTGGCGAAGCTTTTGGCGGAAAAATCCATAATATGAAAAGGGTTCTCCATGGAATTGCAACTCCGGTTGAACTAACCCAAAATTCTTCTGTTCTGTTTAACGGATTACCCCAAAGCTTCGATGTGGGAAGATATCACTCATGGATAGTTGAAAAGGAAAATCTTCCTGAATGTTTTAATGTTACCAGTTACGACAACAACGGAATGATAATGTCGATAAAACATAAGGAATATGACGTGGAAGGCGTTCAGTTTCATCCCGAATCGGTTTTAACTCCGTTGGGAGAAAAGATATTGGAAAACTGGTTGAAATCAGACCACAGTAGGGAGTAGTTAGTAATGAGCAACTTGAGGCTGGATTCATAAATTGACATTGAATTGGATAATAGAATATCGAAATACTAAAAAATGAAAGAAACACTGCAATATTTATTCGAAGGAAACAAACTCACGCGCGAACAGGCAAAAAATAATTTACTCGAAGTTGGAAAAGGAATGCATTCCGAACCTGAATTTGCATCGTTTCTTACCGTATTCAAAATGCGGCCTTTAACATCGGAAGAGCTTGCAGGTTTTCGCGATGCCATGGATGAGCTTAGCCTTTCTACCGACCTTGCAGAATACAACGCCATTGATGTGGTTGGAACCGGCGGCGACGGAAAAAATACTTTCAATATTTCAACTTTGGCCTGCTTTGTAATTGCCGGTGCCGGGGTAAATGTTACAAAACATGGCAACTATGCTGTATCATCAACCAGTGGTTCATCCAATGTGCTGGAATTTTTGGGCTATAAATTCAGCAACGATATTGAAAAACTAAAAGCCGACCTTGATAAGGCAAACTTTTGCTTTTTACATGCGCCATTGTTTCATCCGGCAATGAAACATATTGCACCTGTTCGAAGAGCGCTAAAGGTTCCAACATTTTTCAATATTTTAGGGCCGATGATAAATCCTTCTTCGCCAAAATTTCAGTTGCTTGGAGTAAATAATCCCGAAAATTTCAATCATTATAAAAGTGTTTATGAATCGCTCGACATCAATTATGCAATTGTTCATGGTTCGGATGGCTACGACGAGATTTCGCTAACGGCTAACACCATGGTCGCATCCAATCGCAATCAGTTTACGCTTTCTCCTTCAGACTTCGGAATGAAGAAAGCGGAGCCAAAAACATTATTTGGAGGCGAAAATGTGGACGAAGCTGCCCGCATTTTTGTAAATATTTTGAAGGGCAAAGGAACTGAAGAGCAAAATAATGTAGTGACGGCAAACGCCGCTATGGGATTAAAAGTTTATTATCGGGAAAAAGAATTAACCGAATGTGTTGAAATTGCAAGAAATTCTTTAACAAGTGGTAAGGCGCTGGAAAAATTAAGAAGTATCACTGACTTATAAAATTACACGGAGGTATAATTTTGAGATAATGTCAGATACGTAAAGATTTAAATTATGAATATTCTTGATAAAATAATTGAAGCGAAAAATCTGGAAATAGCCAATCAGAAAAATCATGTGGATATTAAAACACTGATGAAGATTCCTGACTTCAACCGCAAGTGCAATTCGTTAAAATCGGCTTTGCTTAAAAACGGTTCATCAGGTATAATAGCTGAATTTAAGAAAAAATCTCCTTCAAAAGGAGAAATTAATCCCAACGCAAATGTGGTGGAAATTACTAAAGCATATGCCGATGCCGGTGCTGCAGGATTATCGGTTTTAACTGAAAAGAACTTTTTTGCCGGTTCGCAGGCCAACCTGGTTAAAGCAAGGGAAATTAATCCCGATATTCCAATTTTACGAAAAGACTTTATAATTGATCCTTATCAGGTTGTAGAAGCAAAAGCGTATGGAGCCGATGTAATTTTACTTATTGCTGCCTGTATAGAAAAAGATTTAGCTGAAATGCTGGCGAAAAAAGCAAAAAGCCTGGGGCTCGAGGTTTTAATGGAGATACACAATGCTGAAGAGCTGGAGAAAGTGAACGACTTTGTGGATATGGTCGGGGTAAATAACCGCAACTTAAAAACGTTCGAAGTAGATATCAATACCTCGGTGAGATTATCAAAATTAATCCCTGAGCGTTTTGTAAAAATTTCGGAAAGCGGAATCAGTTCTGCGGAGTCGATTAAATATCTAAAAGAAAATGGCTTTAAAGGATTTTTGATTGGTGAAACATTTATGAAAACACAAAATCCGGGAGCAGCCTGCCGGAAACTGGTTGAAGTATTGAGATAACTTTTTACTGTCATTTCGACGAGTTCGCGAGGAGAAATCTCCAGAAAAAGATTTATCAGTCGTGCCCGCTTGGAAATGACAACCAAATAGAAAAATGAAACAACAACTCAAAATAAAAGTCTGCGGAATTAAATTTACTGAAAATCGTGAAGAAGTGGAAAAACTTCCTCTGGATTTGCTGGGTTATATCTTTTATCCGCCTTCAAAAAGATATATCGGTAAAAATCCTGAAACCGGACTTTTTAATTCAACAAAACCCAAAGCAGGTGTTTTTGTCGATGAAAATGCATTTGAAATTCTGGGTCTGGCAAAAAACCTTGGGCTTGAATGGATCCAGTTGCACGGAAACGAAAATCCGAAAACCTGCCGGCTTTTAAAAAAACAAGGCCTGAAAATTATCAAGGCATTTCGCGTAGACGAAAACTTTGATTTCAATAAAACATATCTGTTCGAAGGTGAAGTCGATTATTTATTATTCGATACAAAAACCAGCATTCCCGGAGGTTCGGGTAAGAAATTCAATTGGGATTTACTCAAGAAATATAATGGAAACACACCGTTTTTTTTAAGTGGTGGAATTCAACCTCAGGATATGGAGAACATAAAACAATTTCAACATTCGCAATTTGCAGGAATTGATTTAAACAGTGGTTTTGAAGATGAGCTCCGGGATTAAAAAATATTGAAAAACTGAAGGAATTTATTGCGGAAATTAAAACTAAATAATATTGTTACCCCCCGTTTCGGAAGTGTTACAGTCAAGCTGCACCACATTCCTCAACTGTCCCCCTTGTCAAGGGGGACAGTTTGAGCCGCTGACCCGATTTATCGGGCAAGGCGAAAACAGGGGGTATTAAAATACAAAAACATGAATTATCAGGTAAATGAAAAAGGATATTACGGCGAGTTTGGCGGTGCCTGGATTCCCGAAATGATGTACACCAATATCGACGAACTAAAACAACGGTACCTGGAAATCATCGAATCGGATGAATTCAAAAAAGAATTTGACCAGCTATTAAAAGATTATGTGGGCCGGCCATCGCCATTATATCTGGCTAGACGACTGTCGGAGCATTATAGCTCAAAAATTTATTTAAAGCGCGAAGATTTAAATCATACCGGTTCGCATAAACTAAACAATACCGTCGGTCAGATTTTGCTGGCACAAAAGCTTGGGAAAACCCGGATAATTGCTGAAACCGGAGCCGGGCAACATGGCGTGGCAACTGCGACAGTATGTGCATTGAAAGGCGTTAAATGTGTGGTATACATGGGTGCGCTCGATGTGTCGCGACAGGCGCCCAACGTAAAAAAAATGAAAATGCTTGGCGCAAAAGTTATCCCGGTGCACAGTGGAAACAAAACGCTAAAAGATGCCACAAACGAAGCTATGCGCGACTGGATTAACAACCCGGAAGACACACATTACATTATTGGTTCCGTGGTTGGGCCACATCCGTACCCCGATATGGTAGCACGTTTTCAATCGGTTATCAGCGCCGAATTAAAAGTACAGTTAAAAGAGCAAACCGGAAGTGAATATCCAACGCGTATTCTGGCTTGCGTGGGTGGAGGAAGCAATGCCGCAGGCGCTTTTTACCATTTTCTTGACGATGAACAGGTGGAACTGATTGGCGTGGAGGCAGCGGGCAAAGGAGTCGACACCAACGAAACTGCAGCTACATTAACAGTTGGCTCGCCCGGAGTTTTACATGCCAGCAAAACAATGCTTATGCAAACCAGCGACGGACAAATTACAGAACCATATTCCATTTCTGCCGGATTGGATTACCCGGGGATTGGCCCATTGCACGCTCACCTGCACAAAACCGGCCGGGCAAAATTTTTAGCTGCTACCGATGAAGAAGTTTTAAAGTCGGCTTTACTATTAACTCAAAAAGAGGGAATAATTCCTGCATTGGAGTCGGCTCATGCTTTGGCAGCGCTGGATAAAATAAAAATGAATCCTGAGGATGTAAATGTAATTAATCTTTCCGGCAGCGGCAATAAAGACATGGAAACGTATTTGAATTATTTTGGATATTAAAAACACCTCTCCAACTTCTCCCCAAAGTGGAGCGGCTAAAAAGAAAAAAAATTGAATACTGAATTTGAATAACACTTTGCTTTTGAAAGACCCCACGTGGGATTTAGGGAGCTTATTATTAATAATATGAACAACAGGATTAATCAACTTTTCGAAACAAAAAAGGAAAATATTTTATCGGTATATTTTACAGCAGGTTATCCACATTTGAATGATACGGTGGAAATAATACAACAACTGGAAAAAAATGGAGTTGATTTAATTGAAATTGGAATACCGTTTTCCGATCCTACAGCCGATGGGCCCACCATACAGCATACAAGCGAAGTGGCCTTAAAAAACGGAATGAACCTGAATTTAATTTTCGAACAGCTAAAAGATATTCGAAATACAGTAAACATACCGTTGATACTCATGGGTTATTTTAATCCGGTATTTCGCTATGGAGTTGATAATTTTTGCATTAAATGCGGGGAAACAGGAATCGACGGAGCAATACTGCCCGATTTACCTCTCGACGAATTTGAAGAAAACTACAAAACATCATTTGAAAAAAACAATCTTCACAACATACTTCTGATTACTCCTCAAACTTCAGAAAAACGAATTCGTCAAATTGATGAGGCAAGTTCCGGTTTTATATACATGGTATCTTCTTCATCGACAACCGGCGCAGGAAAAAAAGTGGAAGATTTTCATACAGATTATTTTGAACGTATCACGCAATTGAACCTGAAAAATCCGCGACTAATCGGATTTGGGATTTCAGATAATAAAACATTCCGAAATGCCTGTAAATACGCGTCGGGAGCGATTATTGGCAGTGCATTTGTAAGTTCGCTCAATGAAAATAAAAAACCGGCTGAAACAATTTCGCAATTCGTAAAAAATATGGTTTCACCGGTATAATTTTTAATGATATTTTTATCTGTGAAAAGTTTATTAAATAAAATGTTTTCAAACACAAAATTTATTTATTACGCTAAGTTTCACCTATTCAGTAATATAGAAAAAGACAAAAATGAAAGTCGCTGTTAAGTATTGTTAAACCATATTTTTCAACATACTTTATTTAAAAATAGAAAGTTATTTTAATGTCGTATTTCAAAACACAAAACTATGCTAGAATATGCGAAAGTGATATTGCCGAAAGTTAGCTTCGACAAAGGATTATTTAGTAAAGAATTAAAAAAATGCATTAACTGGGTTGAAAAAGAACAGTTGCACGAATTGCATTCCTGGTGTTTTGCAAAGTTTGGCAATATTTATCCTGATGTACTTTCAGAAGCATTCGACGAGATAGCAGCATAAGATACTGAGGGAGTAGCTACTCGCCTGTTTTATTTGTGCTGACAAATTCTGTACAATAAAATAACAAATCTGGAATATAAATTCTACAGACAAATCCATTGCTTTTTCTGATTATCGGAAAAGCTACCGGGAATAATTGTCCCAATGTTAAAAGGTAAATCATTCTGAACATTTGATAATTATTTGAAAATGTTTACTTTAATTGGTTTGGCACATTATATGCTTATCCCGGAAACTATGCTTAATTCATTGCTTGCTCTTATGCTTAAATTATGATGAACGAAAATATACAACCTAACGCCGAAGCTCAAAATCACGAATCAATGTTCGATTATGCCAAAATAATTTTACCAAAAGTTAGTTTCGATAAAAGCCTCTTTGGCAAGGAACTCAAAAAATGTGTCGGCTGGGTTGAAAAGGAGCACTTGCTTGAATTTTATTCATGGTGTTACAGTAAATTCGGCGATATTTACCCTGACGTAATTCTGGAAGCTTTTTCACACATTGCAGCATAGTTAACCGACTGATTTTTTCCCATCAATCTCAAATTCCTCCTTCTGCCAACCACATTAAAAATCATACCAACAACATATATTACCCTACGAATTGCATTGCATAGTTATTTCCGGCTTTTGTCCTGCCAAACGTGTCATTCATTGATAATTTATAGTCACTGTCACGCCATTGTATAGATTTGAATAAAATGCTTGAAGAGTCAAATTTTCAATCTTTGAAAACAGCAAAACAATACGGGGAACAGGAATAGGATAATATTTAAGAAGCACATTTTATTACATAGAAATAGTTAAACAGCAATTCAAGAGTGTAAAAAAGTGCAAGTATCTGACCAGATGGCAGATATCCAAACTCCCGTTTCCCCGGCGGGAGTTTTCTTTTGAAAATCTACAAACTGCAAGTTGTAACCTTTAAGTAATAAATATAAATCTTTTGTCTATGAAAAAACTAGTGTTATTAGGTTTGGCTTTGTGCTGTGGACTTAGTTCGCTTTTTGCTCAAACAAAGCAAATTACCGGGAAAGTAACCGACCCGGAAGGGGCGCCGATTGTTGGTGTTTCGGTGGTTGTAAAAGGAACGACCACCGGCACAGTGACTAATCCCGACGGAGAATTTACATTGGTTGTTCCCGAAAACGAAACGCTCACATTCTCTTTTGTGGGAATGAAATCGATGGACGTCCCGGTTACATCAGGTAATGTATATAACGTTACTATGAATTACGATGTAATTGGCGTCGACGAAGTAATGGTTGTTGCGTATGGTACAGCAAAACGATCATCATTTACAGGTTCTGCAAAACAAATCAGCGGTGATGACCTGGAAAAAACAAAAACCGTTGATCTTGCAAAATCCATTGAAGGGAAAATTGCCGGTGTTCAGGTTGTTACCAGCTCGGGGCAGCCGGGTAATGCGGCAGAAATCCGCATCCGCGGAATTGGTTCATTAAATGCTTCTCAACAGCCTTTATATGTGGTGGATGGGGTTCCGTACAATGGTAACTTAAGCACCCTCGATCCAAGGGATATTGAATCGTTTACAGTTCTGAAAGATGCTTCGGCTGCAGCATTATATGGTAGCCGTGCATCAAACGGAGTAATTGTTATTACCACCAAAAGAGGAAAGACCGGTGACTCAAAAATTGAAGTTTCTATGGATTTTGGTCAGAATATGCACCTGAATCCTTTTTACGATGTGGTAAAATCTCCGCAGGATTATAATGTGTATTCATGGGAAGCTTTAAAAAACTTCCAGTTTTACGGGCCAAATTCACTTTCGGATGCCGATGCAAGACAATGGGCAACCGATAACCTGGTCGACCAACTTGGCGGGTACAGCCAGTTCGACGTAACCGGCGATGGTAAAATTACCGAAGATGATATTGAACTGGTTAAAACAGACGGTGCATTTAATCCAGCGGCGAATCGACTGATTTCCGATAGTTGGGAAGACGAACTGATTAAAAACGGAATGAGCCGGAAACTTGGATTAAGCGTTAGTGGCGGAAACGATCGCACAACTTACTTTACTTCGTTCAACTATGTATACGATGAAGGTTATGTTATCGAATCCGATTTTAATCGTTTAACTTCTACAGTTAACCTCAACCACCAGGTAAAACCATGGTTAAAGGTGAACAATAAACTGGCTTATTCTTATTTCAAACAAAATGCTTCTGTTGATGAAACTTCAGGCCGTGGTAACAATGCTTTTGCATTTGTAAATAACATGCCGCCTGTTTATCCGGTTTACCTCTACGATATAAACGGAAACAGAATAATGGATCCGCTCGCCGGCGGCTACATGTACGATTATTCCGATGGCACAACACCGGAAAATACAGTAGCAAAAAACAGGAACTATAACGTTTTTGTGAACCCGGTTGGAGCTTATGCGCTCGATGAGAATTATACAATTCGAAATGAAATAAATATGAATTCAAGTATTGAAGCAACATTTCTGAAGAATTTCAGGTTTACTTCAACTTTCGGGCTTACCTATTTCAATAATACCGATTATTCACAAAGTAATTCATATTACGGCGATGCCAAAGGAAAAGGTTATATCAACAGGACCATCAACCAGAATCAGGTATATACATGGAACCAGATTCTGAACTATTTGAATGAATTTGGAGATCACACGGTTTCTGCAATGGTTGGACATGAGGCCTGGAGTTGGGAAAACCGTTATACCTACCTTCGTAAAGAAACAGTGCTGAAAGAAAAAGTCCCTGAATTCGATAATGCCATTTTAATGACTAACCTGAGTTCGGATATTTTCCAGCGAAGAATCGAAAGTTATATCAGCCAGGTAAAATACGATTACCGGGATAAATATTTCCTGAACCTTTCATACAGGAGAGACGGAAGTTCACGTTTTGCCAACAATCGCTGGGGTGATTTCTGGTCGGCAGGAGCTTCATGGCAAATGAATAATGAAAGCTTTATGGCAGCTTACGATTTTATTAATCTGTTGAAATTAAAAGCCAGCTATGGAATTCAGGGTAATGAAAGTATCCCACAATCGTATCCAAGTTATGACATTCTAAACGTGCAAAATTTAAACGGAGCGATAGCCATAGCTTTTGCAGCAAAAGGAAACTCCAATCTTACCTGGGAATCGAATAAAACATTTAATACCGGTGTAGAATTTGAATTATGGAACAGATTCAGTGGTGAAATCGAATACTTTATCCGCGATACGTACGACATGTTGTATCAGCGCGATATGCCACTTTCACTTGGATATTCAACCATTTGGGTGAACGATTTGAATATGCGTAACCAAGGCCTTGAATTCTCATTCAGCTATACTCCGATCAGGAAACAGGATTTCTCACTTACACTTTCTGTAAACGGCGGATATTATAATAATGAAATTACAAAAATGCCGCTTGATCTTGCAACCGGCGATGAATCATTATTTATTCAGAGTGGTTCATTCGGATACGAAAAAGGCCGTTCGGTTTACGACCGGTACCTGGTGCTTTTTGCAGGAGTCGATCCGGCAACAGGCGAAGCATTATACAAAAAAGCGGTTGATGCGGAAGGAAACGACATTCCCGATTTAAATGCATCGACTATGGATGAAATTCTTGCAAAAGGAGACATTACCTGGGAAACCACAAATGTTTGGGCCGATGGAACACGAACCTTTGAAGGAAGTTCAGCAATCCCTGATTTGGCTGGTGGTTTTGGAATCAACATGTTCCTTAAAAATTTCGACCTCAACCTGAATTTCATGTATCAGATTGGCGGAAAAGCATACGACGATGTGTATCGTGCTTTAATGAATACTGCGAGTGGAGTTGGAAATGGAAATTATCATGCCGATGTTGCAAACCGCTGGCAAAACCCGGGTGATGTAACCGATGTACCGCGTTTCACTGCCGACCTCGACCAGGATTTTGACGGAAGACACAGCAAATGGCTTACCGATGCATCGTACCTCGGATTGACCAATGCACGCCTGGGATATACAATTCCATCATCAATCAGTAAAAAATGGCTGATGGAAACTGTAAACTTTAATGTAACAGGAAACAACCTGTTTATGCTGACTCAACGCAAGGGATTCTATCCTTCAGGTACGTGGACCGGTACGTCAAATAATTACCAGTACATGCCGTTAAGTTCGGTTTCATTCGGAATTAAAGTAATATTTTAAAAACATTGAATATGAAAAAGATAAATATAATAACGCTGATATTTTCGCTCGCCCTGTTAGCCGGGTGTAGCAAAGATTTTCTCGACCTGGAACCGCAGGGTAGTGTTACTCCGGAACAACTGGCACAGTTGCCCGAAACAAAACTGGTGGCCGTATTCCAGGGAAAATTAAACGGGGTTTACGGATACATGCAGGGAAACAGCAACATCGACCGGGAACCTTATACCGGAGTCCGCTCATGGGACATTGTTGCCGATTTGTATTCGAGCGATGTTGTTATGGAACGTGAAGGATATTCCTGGTACTGGGGTAGCTATCAGATTAACGAACATGTGGCAACCTACCGTCGTCCCGCAGGAATCTGGGAAACTGCCTACAACCAGATTTATACTTTAAACGGAATCCTGGAAACTATGCCTGAAATTCCTGAAGATTTGGAACTAAAATCGATTTATGCCCAAGCTTCTACACTTCGGGCTTACTATTATTTCAAATTAATCCAATGGTTTCAGAATACATACCAGGATGCAAAAGATGAACCGGGAGTACCTGTAATTACCTCATCGAGTGCGCAGCCAACAGGTCGGGGTACTGTGCAACAGGTTTACGATCAAATTATTGCCGACCTCGATGCAGCAAGCCAGGCATTTAGCGATCCTGATGTTGCACCGGTATCAAATACGGCAGCTAATATGTATGTTACAGCAGGTTTATATGCTGAAGTAGCGCTTGAAATGGGAGACTATCCACTTGCTGCTCAAAAAGCTGCCGAAGCCAAATCAGGATTTTCGCTGATGACTCCTGATGATTGGTTGGCGGGATTTCATGAAATAAGTAATCCGGAATGGATGTGGGCGCTTGAAATTAACAGCGAAACCTCCGGTTATTACGATTCTTTCTTCTCGCATATGAGCAATATCGATCCGGGATATGCAGGCGCTATCCAGATGTACAAAGACATAGATGCTGCTTTATTTGCCATGATTGACACTATAGATTGCCGGTATGAAGCTTTTTCAGATGATGGCGAGCCATTTAATTTTAAGTTTTACAATGATCCTGATTTAAGCGCCGATTGGTTATCGCCATACGTATTTATGCGTTCGGCAGAAATGTACCTGATTGAAGCAGAAGCAAAGGCACGTTCAGGCGATGAACCCGGAGCAAAACAGGTGCTGGAAGAATTGGTAAAAGAACGTTGTTACGGAAATGATCCATACAATATTTCATCGTTAAGCGGAGCGGATTTACTTGAAATGATTCAGACACAGGCACGAATTGAACTGTGGGGAGAAGGAAAATCGTTGTTCTACGCAAAACGGTTTAAACGTACGATGGTAAGAAATTACGCCGGAACAAATCATCCGGTATTGCTTGACAACTATCGCTGGGACGATCCAAAACTCTTAATGCTGATACCACAGGATGAAATCAACAATAATCCTGAAATCTCGGAAAGCGATCAGAATCCATAATAGTAATCATTCTCATCCAGTAAAGAGAGCAGCTTTAGGGTTGCTCTTTTTTTCAGTCCCAGGACATAAAATCCGATTCCAATAAATGAATAGAAGGTCTTTCGCAATTTCACGTAAAGAACTATTTTGAAAAGAGTCGCATTTTTCCTCTAAGTATCCATCAATAGAAAGCGGTCATTTTAAAGTGGAGAACACGAATTAAAAAACTCATGCTTATGAGTCCAAAAATAGATGCTTATGTTTTAGGAAAATCATAAGCATCATTTTTAAAATCATAAGCATGAAATTTTATATTCCAATGCAACGATCTCCATTTCCTTGTCAATACCTTGTATTTCTGTTATTTATGCGAAGTTTGCTGTTGAAACTGAATTCTAACCTTACAAGAGTCATTTTCCAACAAAATTCCATGTAGTTAAAATAACCGCATAAACAATTCCATTCTAAACAAATCTATTGAATGATGTTAATTGCGGTTATTTTAACTTGTTCCACCAAAGTCTGCTTTTCATCCTTTAAATGCTGAATCTTTCGAACAACATCCATTCCATCGACTACCTGTCCAAATGCTGCAAATCCCTGGCCGTCAGGATTTCGTTTACCACCAAAATCAAGTTCAGGTTGATCCCCGATACAAATAAAAAATTCGGTGGAAGCAGTTCCGGGTTCCATTCGTGCCATCGATATGGTTCCATTCCTGTGTTTTAATCCTGTTTTTTCCGTAGTTTCATGTGCAATAGGTTTAATATGTTCAAACCTGGGCTCAGTATAAATTCCTCCCTGAATAACTTCAATTTTAACATCATTGTCAGGTTGGTTATCCATCCTGACAACCCGGTAAAAAACAGCGTTCTTATAGGTTCCGTTTCTAACATGTTCCAAAAAGTTTTTAGCTGTTACGGGTGCGTGTACAGTATCGATTTCAACAACAATATTTCCAACGGAAGTTTCCAACTTAACTTTTGGAAGTTGCTGCGAAACACCATTTAAGCAGAGAAAAAGAGCGAAGATTAAACCAGTACCTTTCATTTTTATCATTAGTTTTGCCGCGTTTGAAATCAAAGATACATTTATTCAATTTTTAAAAAGCAAATCAACGGTTTAAGAAATGAAAAAACTGCAATTCTTTTTTATCCTGTTTATTATCACCCTCACATCGGTTGCTCAAAATATCGAAGATTTTTTAAAATCGCAGCCGGTAGTAAAAAGTATCGAAGTAATTCCGGGGAATTCATTTTTTAATGAAACACTGAAAATAATGGTAAGGCAACCCTTGGATCATTCCGATACGACCAAAGGATTTTTTCTTCAACGGGTATTTGTTGGTGATAAAGGAAAAAGCAACCCGGTTTTATTGATTACTGAAGGCTATGGAGCAGATCGCGGCGCAAATCCACGTTTTATCAACGAGCTAAGCCCAATGCTGAATTCAAACCAGGTTTTTGTTGAACATCGTTATTTTGGGCAGTCATGGCCCGATTCAATTAACTGGGATTATCTAACGGTTACCAATGTTGCAGAAGATCATCATGCAATTGTCGAGCTTTTCAAAAAGTACTACACCGGGAAATGGATAAATACAGGAATCAGCAAAGGTGGACAAACCGCTGTTTATCACCGCACATTTTTCCCCGATGATGTTGAAGTAACCGTTGCTTATGTTGGCCCTTTGAATTTTGGGGTTGAAGATGGCAGGCACGAGCCTTTTATCCGGAAAGTGCCGGGAACGCCTGAACAACGTAGAAATGTCCATGATTTTCAATTGGCAGTGCTGAAAAACCGGGATAAAATAATGCCTTTGCTAAATAAATATATTGCAGACAAAGGGTACACTTTCCGCATTTCGCACGATGAAGTTCTGGATTATTGTGTACTTGAATATTCCTTTTCTTACTGGCAATGGGGAAGGTTTACAAACCAGATTCCACCTGATGATGCCGATGCTGAAACACTTTTCACTCACTTGATAAAAGTTGCCGATCCTTCCTATTTTTCATTGGAGGGGATGAAAGACATCCGATCGTTTTTTGTACAGGCAGCACGCGAACTTGGATACTACGGATACGACACAAAACCATTTAAAAAATATTTGTCGATAAAAAACGCCAAAGGTTATATTAACCGCATCTTCTTACCCGAAGATTTAAAAATCGATTATGAAAAAAAGACCGCAAGGAAAGTTAAAAAATTCATCAAAAAAACGGATGCCAAAATCTTGTTTATATATGGGGAAAATGATCCATGGTCTGCATCGGGATTTGATGTTCCTGACAAACCCAATTTCTTAAAAATCGTAAAACCAGGCGGCAGTCATTCAACCCGGATAAAAAATCTTCTGCCTGAACAGCAGGAACAGGTAAAAGAAAAAATGGAATCCTGGTTAGGAATTCCATTTCTTCCGGAAAATTAATATCGGTTTGTGATTAAATATTCTCCGACTACACCCGATTAGGAACAACAAATGGTGCCCTGTAATTTCTGGTCAGGTATTCATCGGCATCCGGATCGTTTACAAATTTCTCTGAAGCCGGATCAAAAGTGAGTACACGTCCCAAACGGTAGGCAATATTACCCAAATGCGCCAGGCCTGAAGCAAGGTGAGCAGTTTCAACCGGTCCGTGCAGTATGGTTTTATCATGGGCTCTGACTGCTTCAATAAAGTTTGCAAAGTGACCATCGGTACCACCATCGCCACGAGCCATTTCGGAAGCTGCAACCTGGTCGCTGTCGCTTGCACCTTTATCTTTTTCACGTCTCTGTCCCATATAAAACTGGTATTTGTCGTATCCGTCAACCACAAGTATACCTTTTTCACCGTAGAAAATATTTCCAACGGTAACACCTTCTTCGGTATTGGTGCACCATGGCCGAACTTCAAACTGAATAATCTTATCTTCATCAGGATAGTGGTAAACTGAAGTCAATACCTCTGGGGTTTCTTTGGCATCGTCAAACAGGAATTTTCCACCCATCGAAGTAATTTTTGTCGGGAAACCCACATTCAATCCCCACATACAAAAGTCGGTTTCATGAATTCCCTGGTTGCCCACATCGCCATTACCATATTCAAATGTCCAGTGCCAGTTATAGTGTACAATGTCGCGGCTGAACGGACGTTTTGTTGCAGGCCCGGTCCACATTTCGTAATCCAGGCCTTCTGGTACAGGTTCAAATCCCTTATGCCCTATATCAGGTCTCCAGCGGAAAACCAAACCACGCGACATGTACACACGGCCAATATAACCATCATGTAACATTTTAACTGCTTCACGTACCGATGGTGAACTTCGCAACTGAACTCCATGCTGAACAATCCGATCATATTTTTGTGCTGCCTCAACCATTTTACGGCCTTCGTAAATATTGTGCGAGCCCGGCTTTTCAACATATACATCTTTCCCAGCCTGGCATGCCCAGATTGCTGCAAGTGAATGCCAGTGATTCGGAGTTGCAATACTTACAACATCTATATCTTTGTTATCGTAAATCCGGCGAAGATCCTGTTCCAGAGCAACATCTTTCCCAAATTTATCTTTTACCATTTTCTGTCGTTCCTTTGCAACATTCAAATCAGGATCGCACAAATGAGTAATCTCCACATCTTTTTGAGCCATAAATCCGTTGATGTGGCTTTTCCCGCGTCCGTTAACTCCCAAAACTGCAGCATTTATGCGATCGTTGGCGCCAAATGCGCGGGCAGGAATAATGGAAGGAATAGTGATTGCAGCCGCTGCCGTAGCCGACTGTTTTAATAAATTTTCTACGTGATTGATTTTTTTCCATTTTATTCATTTTTAGTTTATAATTTATTTGATATTTTTTGTTATTAGATATCCATAATATTGAATTCCAAGCTAAAGCATTTTCAGCATATTTTCCGTAATTTTAGTTGGCTCATTAAAACAGCTAAATGTATAAAAATTTCGTGAAAACCTGTTTCAACAAAATTGTTTAATACTAATGGAAAATTTCGTACTACAGAAACTTTAATGAATTTTGCAGAATCCGGAAAAGGTATTATATTTGCAACCCGTTAGCGGAGAAATTTCGATTGAAATAAGATATTTAAAATATATTGCGGGGTGGAGCAGTTGGCAGCTCGTTGGGCTCATAACCCAAAGGTCATCGGTTCAAGTCCGGCCCCCGCTACCAAATCAAGGGGAGTTGAAATATCAGCTCTCCTTTTTTCTTTTAATCAATGAGTTATTTTGTCTACGTTATATATGCTGATCAATTTGACAAGATTTATATTGGAATGACAAGTAATCTTGAAAAACGAATTTTTGCTCACAACAATCTGCCAAAAGGCTGGACTAAAAATTTTCGACCATGGAGATTAATTTACTCCGAAGAATTTCCAACAAAATCTGAAGCTTTAAAAAGAGAAAAAGAATTGAAGTCACATCAAGGCAGAAGCTTTATCCGAAATGAAATTCTTTTTGACCGCTAGTTACGAAACGATATGGTGGGAGCTCGTTGGGCTCATCCGTCGAAAGCCGGACTCATATCCGGCAGCTGCCGGACATCGGTTCAAGTCCGGTCCCCGCTACCAAATCAAGGGGAGTTGAAATATCAGCTCTCCTTTTTTCTTTTAATCAATGAGTTATTTTGTCTACGTTATATATGCTGATCAATTTGACAAGATTTATATTGGAATGACAAGTAATCTTGAAAAACGAATTTTTGCTCACAACAATCTGCCAAAAGGCTGGACTAAAAATTTTCGACCATGGAGATTAATTTACTCCGAAGAATTTCCAACAAAATCTGAAGCTTTAAAAAGAGAAAAAGAATTGAAGTCACATCAAGGCAGAAGCTTTATCCGAAATGAAATTCTTTTTGACCGCTAGTTACGAAACGATATGGTGGGTGCTCGTTGGGCTCATCCGTCGAAAGCCGGACTCATATCCGGCAGCTGCCGGACATCGGTTCAAGTCCGGTCCCCGCTACCAAATCAAGGGGAGTTGAAATATCAGCTCTCCTTTTTTCTTTTAATCAATGAGTTATTTTGTCTACGTTATATATGCTGATCAATTTGACAAGATTTATATTGGAATGACAAGTAATCTTGAAAAACGAATTTTTGCTCACAACAATCTGCCAAAAGGCTGGACTAAAAATTTTCGACCATGGAGATTAATTTACTCCGAAGAATTTCCAACAAAATCTGAAGCTTTAAAAAGAGAAAAAGAATTGAAGTCACATCAAGGCAGAAGCTTTATCCGAAATGAAATTCTTGTTGACCGCTAGTTACGAAACGATATGCGTGGGTGCTCGTTGGGCTCATCCGTCGAAAGCCGGACTCATATCCGGCAGCTGCCGGACATCGGTTCAAGTCCGGTCCCCGCTACCAAATCAAGGGGAGTTGAAATATCAGCTCTCCTTTTTTCTTTTAATCAATGAGTTATTTTGTCTACGTTATATATGCTGATCAATTTGACAAGATTTATATTGGAATGACAAGTAATCTTGAAAAACGAATTTTTGCTCACAACAATCTGCCAAAAGGCTGGACTAAAAATTTTCGACCATGGAGATTAATTTACTCCGAAGAATTTCCAACAAAATCTGAAGCTTTAAAAAGAGAAAAAGAATTGAAGTCACATCAAGGCAGAAGCTTTATCCGAAATGAAATTCTTTTTGACCGCTAGTTACGAAACGATATCGTGAGTGCTCGTTGGGCTCATCCGTCGATAGCCGGACTCATATCCGGCAGCTGCCGGACATCGGTTCAAGTCCGGTCCCCGCTACCAAATCAAGGGGAGTTGAAATATCAGCTCTCCTTTTTTCTTTTAATCAATGAGTTATTTTGTCTACGTTATATATGCTGATCAATTTGACAAGATTTATATTGGAATGACAAGTAATCTTGAAAAACGAATTTTTGCTCACAACAATCTGCCAAAAGGCTGGACTAAAAATTTTCGACCATGGAGATTAATTTACTCCGAAGAATTTCCAACAAAATCTGAAGCTTTAAAAAGAGAAAAAGAATTGAAGTCACATCAAGGCAGAAGCTTTATCCGAAATGAAATTCTTGTTGACCGCTAGTTACGAAACGATATGGTGGGAGCTCGTTGGGCTCATCCGTCGATAGCCGGACTCATATCCGGCAGCTGCCGGACATCGGTTCAAGTCCGGTCCCCGCTACCAAATCAAGGGGAGTTGAAATATCAGCTCTCCTTTTTTCTTTTAATCAATGAGTTATTTTGTCTACGTTATATATGCTAATCAATTTGACAAGATTTATATTGGAATGACAAGTAATCTTGAAAAACGAATTTTTGCTCACAACAATCTGCCAAAAGGCTGGACTAAAAATTTTCGACCATGGAGATTAATTTACTCCGAAGAATTTCCAACAAAATCTGAAGCTTTAAAAAGAGAAAAAGAATTGAAGTCACATCAAGGCAGAAGCTTTATCCGAAATGAAATTCTTTTTGACCGCTAGTTACGAATCGATATGGTGGAGCTCGTTGGGCTCATCCGTCGAAAGCCGGACTCATATCCGGCAGCTGCCGGACATCGGTTCAAGTCCGGTCCCCGCTACCAAATCAAGGGGAGTTGAAATATCAGCTCTCCTTTTTTCTTTTAATCAATGAGTTATTTTGTCTACGTTATATATGCTGATCAATTTGACAAGATTTATATTGGAATGACAAGTAATACCGTTTTACTTGTTTGTTTACACGCCGAAATTTTGTGGTATTATGCCGATAGATATTTTAAACACAATAAAATACGAAGTAAAATTTATTGGGTAATTTAAAATACTAATCGGTATAATCTTGAAAAACGAATTTTTGCTCACAACAATCTGCCAAAAGGCTGGACTAAAAATTTTCGACCATGGAGATTAATTTACTCCGAAGAATTTCCAACAAAATCTGAAGCTTTAAAAAGAGAAAAAGAATTGAAGTCACATCAAGGCAGAAGCTTTATCCGAAATGAAATTCTTTTTGACCGCTAGTTACGAAACGATATGGTGGGAGCTCGTTGGGCCTATCCGTCGAAAGCCGGACTCATATCCGGCAGCTGCCGGACATCGGTTCAAGTCCGGTCCCCGCTACCAAATCAAGGGGAGTTGAAATATCAGCTCTCCTTTTTTCTTTTAATCAATGAGTTATTTTGTCTACGTTATATATGCTGATCAATTTGACAAGATTTATATTGGAATGACAAGTAATCTTGAAAAACGAATTTTTGCTCACAACAATCTGCCAAAAGGCTGGACTAAAAATTTTCGACCATGGAGATTAATTTACTCCGAAGAATTTCCAACAAAATCTGAAGCTTTAAAAAGAGAAAAAGAATTGAAGTCACATCAAGGCAGAAGCTTTATCCGAAATGAAATTCTTTTTGACCGCTAGTTACGAAACGATATGGTGGGAGCTCGTTGGGCCTATCCGTCGATAGCCGGACTCATATCCGGCAGCTGCCGGACATCGGTTCAAGTCCGGTCCCCGCTACCAAATCAAGGGGAGTTGAAATATCAGCTCTCCTTTTTTCTTTTAATCAATGAGTTATTTTGTCTACGTTATATATGCTGATCAATTTGACAAGATTTATATTGGAATGACAAGTAATACCGTTTTACTTGTTTGTTTACACGCCGAAATTTTGTGGTATTATGCCGATAGATATTTTAAACACAATAAAATACGAAGTAAAATTTATTGGGTAATTTAAAATACTAATCGGTATAATCTTGAAAAACGAATTTTTGCTCACAACAATCTGCCAAAAGGCTGGACTAAAAATTTTCGACCATGGAGATTAATTTACTCCGAAGAATTTCCAACAAAATCTGAAGCTTTAAAAAGAGAAAAAGAATTGAAGTCACATCAAGGCAGAAGCTTTATCCGAAATGAAATTCTTTTTGACCGCTAGTTACGAATCAATATGCTGGGAGCTCGTTGGGCTCATCCGTCGAAAGCCGGACTCATATCCGGCAGCTGCCGGACATCGGTTCAAGTCCGGTCCCCGCTACCAAATCAAGGGGAGTTGAAATATCAGCTCTCCTTTTTTCTTTTAATCAATGAGTTATTTTGTCTACGTTATATATGCTGATCAATTTGACAAGATTTATATTGGAATGACAAGTAATACCGTTTTACTTGTTTGTTTACACGCCGAAATTTTGTGGTATTATGCCGATAGATATTTTAAACACAATAAAATACGAAGTAAAATTTATTGGGTAATTTAAAATACTAATCGGTATAATCTTGAAAAACGAATTTTTGCTCACAACAATCTGCCAAAAGGCTGGACTAAAAATTTTCGACCATGGAGATTAATTTACTCCGAAGAATTTCCAACAAAATCTGAAGCTTTAAAAAGAGAAAAAGAATTGAAGTCACATCAAGGCAGAAGCTTTATCCGAAATGAAATTCTTTTTGACCGCTAGTTACGAAACGATATGGTGGGAGCTCGTTGGGCCTATCCGTCGAAAGCCGGACTCATATCCGGCAGCTGCCGGACATCGGTTCAAGTCCGGTCCCCGCTACCAGTAAGCCAGTTTATGCCGGCTTTTTTATTGTTCCACAAATGTCGCAGGCAACCCCAACAACTGGTATTGAATTGTTTTTGCCAAACGGTAGTTCCCCTCTGAATTGGGATGTAAACGGTCGGTTTTTTCATTTACAAAATACCTGGTAAATGAATCCTTCATCGGGTATAAACCACTAATAGAATAAAGGTCGATAAGCGGAACGGCCCAAATGGAAGCAGCTTCCTTAAGTGCATTCACATAGTCTTCGAGATACAATCCTTGTGCATTGGCAAAGCTTTCTTCCGGCTGAATATTGCGTTCACTGAACTGGGCAAATCCCCTGTGAATCGGTGTGAAAATGATAATTTGCTGGTCGGGGAAATTCGATTTTAAAAAATCCATCACCTTGTTGATTCGTCCGCAAAATGTGGAATCGTTGATAACCGGTGTCCTGTATTTTCTGATAACCTGCTCGCCATTATGGTTGGTTTCTTTTCTTGTTTCAATGAAAAATTGACCTAATGGAAGTCCATGATTATAATCGTTAGTACCGGCAAAAATAAAAATGGCATGTACATCGCTTGCATGCTCTGCTTTAAGTTTGTTTGCCTGCCTGTAAATTCCATCCCACTGGTGACCGCTAATCCCGTACACATAGGGTTCAATTCCCATCAAATCTTTAAGATATTCCCAGTAAACCTTGTTGGCACTGTCTCTTTTTTGTGTCATTGAGTCGCCGAGGTAAGCAACTTTTTTACCATTCCATTGCGAGTTTTGTATTTCAGGTTTTGCGCTGCTGAGTTTCTTTAAGTTGGCATCCTCTCTATTCTGTGCCTGAACCGCTGTTGTCAGAAACATCAGGATGTAAATAATAATTTTTTGTTGCTTTTTCATTTTGTAGTTTTCAATATGTTTAGCTTCCATTGGTTTTAACCACAACAATAAAACATTAAAACCTAAAATTAATCATTTGCGCTAAAATTAGAGCCCATAATGGACTTCCATTGTAAAAAGCTTAGTAGACATTCCAGTTTTACATTAATGCCTCATCGGAATAAATCCCGATTCCGTCGGTAAAATCATCCTATTCTTCTATTTCATTTTAGCAAGGGCTGTATTGCATGTAGATTTGAATCAAATTAAAATTACAAATTATGAAAACAACATTAAAACAAGTAGCAGCAGGAACATTAATCGCAATGCTTTTAGTAATTGGCAATACTAAAGTAAATGCAGCAAAAACAAAAGCCTCGGGTCATGAAAATATGGAAACAGCACTTCAGTTGGAAAACTGGATGACCGACGAATTAACCTGGAATACAGATACAAAATATATTTCGGAATTTGTTTCTGAAACTGAAGCTGGTCTTGAAGTAGAAGATTGGATGATAAGCCCTGATTCGTGGAATACTATTAATGAATATTCCGGCGAAATTGAACCAAAACTGGAATTAGAGTGCTGGATGCTAAATGATGAAACATGGAGTTCAGTTCAATCTGATAATGAATCTTCTCTGATAGTTGAGTCCTGGATGATTAATGACAGTTATTGGAAATAAAATGAGATAAGTTTTCATGTCTTTTATGAAGTAAGAGCCAAAAATCGGGTCTGTTGCATATCATAAGCAATCTTTATCCAATACGGTAAATGCAGGGTCGGATTCGGCAATTGTTCCTGAAAAGATTTCAGCGGATTTGGCATGCACCACTGCCTGGTAACTCATTTTTTTGTGTATCTGGGCCAAAACACCGGTGTAATAAAAATTGTTGAAAGGATAAGTAGAATTTTTTTCATAATCTCATTGTTTTAAGCTCTTTAATCTTTTACACAACGTACACTATACCCATAACCATAGTCACCTGGAATATAGCCAGTCCAGGATGAATCAAATTTGTTCGTTGAAAAACGGATTGCTTTTACAACAGGTCTATTCGCGATCCTTGCAGCACTCCACCAAAGACCATCATGACCTTCAAACATGAACTCAGATACACCATAATTGCTGAATTCTCCTCCCGGAAGGGCTGTAAAACCTGATTCATTTGTTGCGCCGGTATTGGGACTTTCCCAATGTGTTGTTCCAGTTTCTTTTAGTTTGCCTCCTGCAATACTGTCGCCTCCCAAATAATCAATAAGTTGCTCCCATTCGGCTTGACCAGGCAAATGCCAGCCGGCAGGGCAAACACCCTGAACACCACTGGGATTTGAATCGCTGGGTGATGCTCCGTTCATAGCAGCGGGCCAGTTGTACAGGACTCCATAGGTATTGTAGTTAACGGTTGCTTTGGCATCGTTAACATTTGTGCCATTATATCCATTAACATAGTAATAAGGTTCTGATACTGACCATACAGCGGGTCCTGGTTACTTCCGGCAGATATTTTAAATTCTCAGCCATCCATATTTGATCGCCGATTTTAACAAATTTATATTCGTTCCCATCCCGTTCATCAATAAAACTACCTGCCAACAGATTTTCAGCTTCCAATTCTTCTATTCTTTTCAGCAGGGCATCAACATAGGCTTTTGTTGCCGCATCCTGCGCATTTACAGGGTCGGCAAGATTGGTGATATTTTGGTTGGCCATGTCTTTTGTGGCGTAAATGCTTAAATCGGGCTTATTGGTAATATCATTGTAATCAGGGTTGATATTATTGTCATTAAGCATGTCTTTTGTGGCGTAAATGCTTAAATCCGGTTTGTTGTTTAAATTATTATAATCATTGTTGCCATTTTCGTTTATCATGTCTTTTGTTGCATAATTGCTTAAATCAGGCTTGTTGATTAATTTATTGTAATCATTGGTCCCATTTTGATTTACCATATCAATTGTGGCGTAATTGCTTAAATCGGGTGTGTTGATGATATGGGTATAATCAATGTTGGTAATGCTTTGATTTACCATTTCTTTTGTAGCAAAACTGCTTAAATCGGGTTTGTTGGTTAAATCATTGTAATCTTTATCCCATGCTGCAAATACAGGGTCGGTTTCGGTAATTGTTCCTGAAATTGTTTCGGCGGTTTTTGCATGCAGGGCATACGGTACGCTTAACAACCGGGTAGTACCGGTTATAGTATAATTTGTCCCGCCGGTTGTGTCAATTTCGGATTGAATAAAATACGGGCCGTTTGCCCAGTCGATGGATGAAAAAGTACCCAGGATTGGTGTTCCGCTGCCGATTTCGGCGGTGAAAAGCCCGTTTGCATTGGTGACCGGATTTGGATGGAAAACTTCCTGATAAACTTCGGGGCCATTAACAGTGCCTTGTATAATGCTGATGCGCAAACCTATTTGCCGATTGGCAATCAATTCGTTTTTACTGTTGCGCACCACTGCCTGGTAACTCATTTTTTCGGGTACCTGGGCAAGTACACCGGCTGTTATAAAAATTGCTGACAGGATAAGTAAAATTTTATTCATCGTATCTTCCTTAATTTTTAAATTTTCAACTTTCGAAACCGGAAAACTATTTGCCAGGATAGGTTATTATTGAATTTACCCGCGTTGACCATTGCTTCATCTATTACTTATTATTTTCCATATTCATTAAATACTACCACACCGTAATTCCAAGTTGCAATCCAAATATTTCCATCAGTATCGATAGCGAATTGAATTTATATAGTCGTTTGGCAAACAGGAATTTGTGCTGTCATAAATTGTCCAGTTGGTGCCGTCAAATTTTGCAAGTGTTCCATAATCCCACCACATTACGTGATTAAAAACCATTTATTTCCATTGGCATCTATAGCAATTGAACCTATTCCAAAATTACTGGAATACCTGTACTGGCGCTTTCATAAACGGTCCAGTTAACATTGTCAAATTTTGCAATTTCTTCTCAACATACGCAGTTCCAACCCATTTATTTCCCTTGTCATCTATTGCGATTGAAACATCGCCTCCAATGGATTCAAGGAATAAGGAATCATCAAGAATTATAAATAGTCCAACTATTGTCGTCAAATTTTTCTAATCCACCTCTGGTACTGAATCCATTTATTTCCTAAGTCGTCAATGGCAATTGCATCAACATCATTGTCTGGCAAACCTGAATTTGCACTGTTATAAACCGTCCAGTTGGTTCCGTCAAATTTAGCAACACCTACGCCATAAGTTCCAATCCACTTATTTCCGAAGTTATCAAATGTGATTTCTGATATCTGCTTATTTTGGCAATTCTGAATTTGATAATGCTATAAATAGTCCAGTTGGTATTATCAAATTTTACTAATTCGGCTATTGACATGGCCATTATAAGCCGCAAACCATTTATTATCCTGTGCATCTATAGCAATCGATATTATAACTAAATTAGTTGGGACACCCGTTTTAGTAACTGTCATAAACGGTCCAGTTCACATTGTCAAATTTTACTACCTCTCCCGAATTCATCCCAAACCATTTATTTCCCTGTGCATCAATGGCGATTGAAGTAACATCATTATATTGGTAAACCGGAATTTTCTGAATTGTAAAATCTGACATATTGGAGGTAGATTTGTCAGCTTTTTCAAGTTTTTCTATTCTTTTCAACAGGGCATCAACATAGGCTTTTGTTGCAGCATCCTGCGCATTTACAGGGTCGGCAAGGTTGGTGATGTTTTGATTGGCCATGTTTTTTGTGGCGTAAATGCTTAAATCGGGCTTATTGGTAAATCATTGTAATCAGGATTGGTATTATTTTATTAATCATGTCTTTTGTGGCGTAAATGCTTAAATCCGGTTTGTTGTTTAAATTATTATAATCATTGTTGCCACTTTCATTTATCATGTCTTTTGTTGCATAATTGCTTAAATCAGGCTTGTTGATTAATTTATTGTAATCATTGGTGCCATTTTCATTTACCATATCAATTGTGGCATAAGAGCTTAAGTCGGGTGTGTTGATGAGATGATTATAATCAATGTTGGTAATGGTTTGATTCACCATTTCTTCTGTAGCAAAACTGCTCAAATCGGGTTTGTTGGTCAAGTCATTGTAATCTTTATCCCATGCTGCAAATACAGGGTCGGTTTCGGTAATTGTTCCTGAAAGTGTTTCAGCAGTTTTGGCATGCAGGGCATACGGTACGCTTAACAATTGGGTTGTGCCGGTTATCGTGTAATTTGTCCCGCCGGTTGTGTCAATTTCAGATTGAATAAAATACGGGCCGTTTGCCCAGTCGATGGATGAAAAAGCGCCCAGGATTGGTGTCCCGCTGCCGATTTCTGCGGTGAAAAGCCCGTTTGCATTGGTGACAGGATTTGGATGGAAAACTTCCTGATAAACTGCTGGGTCATTAACAAAGCCTTGTATGATGCTGATGCGCAAACCAATTTGCCGATTGGCAATCAGTTCGTTTTTGCCGTTACGCACCACTGCCTGGTAACTCATTTTTTCGGGTACCTGGGCCAGTACTCCGGCAGTAATAAAAATTGTTAAAAGGATAAGTAAAATTTTGTTCATCGCATCTTCCTTAGGTTTTTATGATTTTAAATGTATTAACCAATTTCCGTTCGACATTACCAGTATACCATAAATCGCTGGCGAAAGATTACCCACAAAAAAACGGGTTTGGGCATCCGTAATTTTTTGGTTATACAAAACTCTCCCATGTATATCGATTACCTGAAACGATAAATTTTCGTTTTTAAAATTTTCAATGTTCAGAAACAGAAAATCAGTTGTTGGATTCGGGAAAACTGTAAATGACAAATATTTATTACTTGCCTTTTTAACAACGGGTGCAGCCAAAATCCTGTAAGGTTGCTGAACTCCCTCTGTTGCCGAGCCACTGGTTCCGGCGTGAAATTGATAAACAACTTGTCCAATGGAATAACTCAATGAGCCGCTTTCACCTGAGACGTCTGAACCTGCAGCAGTTATTGCCACCTGGGCCGTTGCTATGGAAACTAAAAAAGTAAAAGTTAAAAACGATACCACAAATCGACATTTCACTTCAATCTTCCAACTTTTCATTGACCATTTGTTTTCCATTTTAATGTTATTTTATTTTCTGAAACGCTTAATCTTTTATACAGCGTACTGAAAAACCATAATCTTTGTCGATATAGAACCTGTTAACCTTGGTATTACTCCAATACATCCCGCGGTCCCATGCCGTTTTAGTAGAATTTTCCGATGCGCTCCACCAGTAACCACCAATTCCAAGTTTGAAGAAGCCATCTCTGCTGGTACATAAGCCACCGGGAAGGGCAGTAAAGCCAATGGAGTCGATACCTTTGCCATTTGAATTCCAGTCGGTAGTCGCTTTTAAAAATAATCCCTTCCCGATACCCCTGAATCCGCTTGAATCTGTCTGTACTTCTGTCATTCCAAGAAACAATTCCAGTTCTTTCCACTCTTCATCTGAAGGCAAATGCCATCCCGGCGGGCTGGCAGCTATGGCCGCCGTCCAGTTGTATAAAACACCGAAATTGATGTAATTTTCATTTTGTTGAGCTTCTGTTGCCTCATTGCCATTATAACCATAAACATAATAACGGGGCTCGGTGTACGAACCGGAATCAACCGGGTAAACCGATGGTATAAAAGCAAGATTTTCTGCCATCCATATTTTATCATCGATTCGTACCCATTTATACTCATGATTATCACGTGTATCGACGAATGTTCCGGAATCTCCTGAAAAATCCTCAATTTCTGTATCATCATCATTTTGATTGCAGGCGAATACTACAAATGAAAATAGAATGATATAAACTACATTCATTAACGGATTCTGTAAATTCTTAACCATAACACTATTTCAATTGCTGTAAATTATTCTCGAATACAAATTTTGCGATTTCGCTTCCCATTGTTTCACCGGCAAGATGGTCGTTTCGGAAATTATGACCTCCGTATATTCTCGAACTACCCATATCAGTAGCAAAACTTGAAAATTTTGTGTAACTTCTTTCAGCCCCTGGCATAGTATAACTGCCTACAGTAAATGACATTTCATCAGTGCCGATGAACATTTTAAACAAATCAGCTCCTGCTTTACCGGCGGCTGAATATGCGGAGGAGTAGGACGGAACCGGAGGTACTGCCCGTGCTGCCGTTACCGGCGCCCATGCAAGATCTCCTTCTGTATCGTCATTCCCGTCATTGTCGCCTTCTTTGATCGCGGTTACAGGTCTCCAGAATTTGTAATAATATTCAGCATCGAATGAGCATATTATAACATCTGCCGTAGTCATATGTGTCAGCGCCAAAAGCCTGGCTGCTTCAAACCCATTCAATTCTTCATTAATGATCACAGCTCTTGCAACCCTGTTCATCATACTCGGCATATTTTCAGTAAAAAATATTACCATATTTGTTTGTTCCTGTGTTCGTTCCGTGCTGCTGTTGCTTCCCACGGTTTTTACTTCATTATAATCGGCAGTGTATTCCGGTGAATTAATCGGATAAGGAGGCGCCGGACGAAACTGGTCTCCTGACAATACACCAAAAGGTTCGGTATCTCCCCAGGAGGGGCCGTAAACTGCATTTTCGGGCCAAACGGGTGGATTAGCAAAGGAAAAGGGCGGATACGAACGGTATTCGCCTGGTTGTGTTCCCTGCGGATAAGTTTCAAATATGGGTAAAACATCATTTTGTCGTTTTATCAGAATGGCTTGTGCAGCATCTTTACCAATTTGAATTCCCTTATCCTTATATTCTGAATCTTCGATGTCATATAAACAACTTGCCAAAAGATCATCGGCATATTGTTGCGAAAGCGGATACAAAGTTACCAGAACATCGTGGGCAGCTTGCGCAACAGCAGCATCAGCAGCCGAATAAATGGTTTTTTTCGACACTTCCTTACCGTCATTCCAACTATTATCAAGGGCATACGTTTCGTATTTGGGAACAACATTGTTCAAGGCATCATGCATTGCCAGCGATACCATTGCATAGATCCTCGATTCTATGGCAAGCGGCCTTTTATTGTCAATCGCCATAATCAAGGCTTCATCCCATTTTAACACCATCGTATTGTCGTACGATTTTATCATGCCATTATTGGCACGTTTGAGTTCGCCATTATCCAGAACAGGATCTGATTCATACTTTTCGCAGGCGGCCATTGCGATACACACTATTAAAGTGCAGCCAATAATTTTAAAATTCTTTTTCATGATGGTGAGATTTAAGTTTTCATAATTTGAATTAATACAGAATAAAAGACCTCCTTGTCTTATATAAAGTTAAATCAATGAATCGACGAAGTAAATACCCGGAACCGGGTATTTTTTATTATTAAGAAAAGAAGTATCAGGAAGTTATTCAGATGATGTTGAATATTTGTGCAAAATATGTAAAATCGTAGCTGGATTTGAGGTGTAGTTTACGTTTTATGTTTTTTCGGTGTGTTGCAACGGTCTCGGTTGAAATAAAAAGTTCCCTCGCAGTTGCTTCATTTGTATTGCCAAGTGCAAAAAATTTTAGCAGTTCTTTTTCTCTTTTTGTTAGCGATTCAAATATGTTTTGATGCTTTATCAGGTAGTTATTTTCTGTCAAAATTCTTTGTGCTTTTTGAGCCATTTCAAGCATTGAATCGATAGGTATTGCCACGCCTATTAAAAGTTTTGGATGTCCTTCCTTGTTTCTCAACAAAATTTTAAATCCGGTCATAAACCATGAATAATCGAATTTCGGAGACGGCCTGACTTCCTGGAAAAGCGAAATAATTTCATCGTTATTGTTACTTTCCAGCAAATCGAATAATTTTGGCAAATATTCAGTAGAGTCTTCTGCTTTTAAGAGACGCGTATGATAATTTATCCCCATTTTCTGAAGTTCTTCATTTGTTACGCCCAGAAAATCACGGCCTCTTTTTGACATGTATCTCACACTAAAATCGTCTGCGCTGAAAATTATTATAACACCTGGTATGTCATCTTCGAACGCAGCTATTTCTGCTATCTTTTTATTGATGTAATCATTGTTCGATTCATCTGAATTGTCTTCTTTGGGTGAAATTAATTTCATTTGGCCCAATTTGATTTAATTCAATTTACGATTTTTTATTATGACTTTTTATAAAAAACATGATTTTTATCAGGGAGTATTTCATATTATTCCTGAATGAAGGAATTCATCACCTGCAGACGCAACAACCATTATTGAAAGTTGTTACCAACTATTATCGCCGTTGAACATATTGTTGGCATGAATTGGACTTAGATTTGAAACTACATAAAAAAGGCGAACCCTCTGAGTCCGCCTTTATCATTTTATTATTTTAATTTGTTTACGCTTCTTTTTCAATTTCCTTCCAAACCAAAGCGCTGGCGCCAACAATAGCGGCATCACCCGGTTTTAGTTTCGATGGCAGAATTTTAATTTTGTCTTTGAAAATCGGTAACAGATGTTTTTCCATGTGTTCCTTTGTAGGTTTAAATATTAAATCGCCTGCTGCAGTCGGGCCGCCAAAAAGGAAAATCGCTTCCGGGCTTAGGTGATGCACCGTATCGGCTAATCCCTGGCCTAACCATGCCCCGGTTTTTTCAAACACTTCCAGCGCCACTTTATCGCCTTTTTCAGCAGCATCAAAAATCATTTTTGAATCGAGTTCGCGATATGTTTTATCCGCCAGTAAACTGTCGTTGGCATTGTAATGCGCCAGCAATTCAAAAGCTGTACGTTTCATGCCAGGCGCCGAAGAGTAAGCCTCAAGGTGCCCTAATGCTGTACAACCGCAAGGACGTCCACCCGGAACTAATGTGGTATGTCCGCATTCACCTGCAAAACCATCGCTGCCGTAAACCAGGTCGCCGTTTACAACCAGTCCGCTTCCAACGCCGGTTCCAAGGGTAAACATTACAAAGTTTTTCATTCCTTTTGCGCCACCGTAAATCATTTCGCCAATGGCAGCAGCATTTGCATCGTTGGTAAGCGCCAAAGCCTGCATATCAGGGAAATGATTCCGAAGTAGTTTTACCAGGTGAACCACGCCTTTAAACGAGAGGTTGGGTGCATATTCGATAGTACCACTATAATAATTTCCGTTGGGTGCGCCAATCCCGATTCCAAGGATTTCCAAATCCTCATTTAGTAGTTTTACACTTTTGATCAGCTCCTGTATTGCTATGGCCAAATCTGAAATATATCTGTCAATATCGCCATGTGAGGGTGTTTGAATGTTGTTTTTAACCATTACATTTCCAGCCTGATCGACAACTCCTATGGCTGTGTTTGTACCGCCGATATCAACACCAATTGCAACTTTCTTCATTTTAATTTTTTTAAGTATGATTATTAAATTTAGTTGTTCGTTTTGCAGTTCAGCAAATTTAAAAATAATATGGAATACTTTCTGTAAAGCAGATGGTAATCCATAATATATTCTAAATAACATTCAAATTTTGGAAGGTTGCCGATTCATTATTTACACATTCGGCAGCTAAGAATAGATTTGTAACTTTGCACAAGAATTTCGAGTTATGCAATGCATTGCCAAAGCTATATTGAAAGTGTTAGGCTGGATTTTTTTGATTCCGGTATATATTTACAAATACGGCATTTCACCGTTAACACCGGCGTCGTGCCGTCATATACCAAGCTGTTCGGAATATGCGGTTCAGGCGATTAAGATACACGGTCCATTTAAGGGAATATGGCTTGCAACCCGGCGAATATCAAAATGTCACCCATGGGGAACACATGGTTACGATCCGGTTCCGCCAAGGGAATGAAAATCCTTAAACGCAGGCTGTTAAATCCGCTTTTATTAAGTAGAATTCAGAAAGTAAAACTAATTTTGCTGATGGTTGTTTGTTAGAAAAGTTTCAGAAAAACATGTTGAATGAATAAGATAATCATCTTCATTTTTATTGCTATAATACTTTTTTCGTGCAATGCCTCGAAAAATAAAACCGATAAAGCAGGAAATATTATCACTGTTAGCATTCCGCCTGAAAAAACTTTTGTTAAAAAAATCGGTGGCGATGAGTTTGAGGTGAATGTACTAATTCCACCGGGTTCAAGTCCGGCGACATATACGCTTTTGCCGTCGCAGCTAAAAGAAATTAGCCAATCGGCAGTGTGGTTTCGAATCGGTTATATTGGCTTCGAATATTCATGGAAAGAAAAAATTGAACAGACAAACCCTAAAATGAAAGTGGTTGATCTTTCAAAAGGCCTAAATTTAATTTCGTCTGAAAATGCTGAAAGTGCCAATCACAATCACTTTTCCGGTGTCGATCCTCATATTTGGTTGTCGCCTGCACTCGTTAAACAAATGGCTAAAAAAATTATGGACGAACTTACCTTGCTAAAGCCTGAAAAGAGTGAAGAATTCAAAATAAATTATCTGAAATTTGTAAAGGAAATTGACTTGCTAAATGTCGATTTAAAAAATGAACTTAGAGAATTTGCAGGCCGGAAAATAATTGTATTTCATCCAAGCCTGGCGTATTATGCCCGCGACTATAAGCTTGAACAATATGCCCTTGAATCCGGAGGCAAAGAACCAACGCCGCAACAACTGGCAAAAGTGGTTGATATGGCCAAAGCCGATAACATAAAAGTAATTTATATTCAAAGCGAATTCGATCGCGAACATGCACGTGTTTTTGCGGAAGAAATTGGTGGCCGGGTAATTCAGATAAATCCGCTTGACCATGCGTGGGAAGAAAACTTAAGAACCATGACCCATATATTTGTCGATAATTTTTGATGGAACCGCTAATAAAAATAAAAGATTTGACCGTTGGCTACGATAAAGTCCCGGTGCTGAAGAAATTGAATTTCGAAGTTTTTGACAAAGATTTCATTGGTGTTATCGGCCCGAATGGCGGAGGTAAAACCACCTTATTAAAAGTTATCCTGGGACTAATGAAACCGTTTAGTGGAAACATAGAATTCAGAAAAGATTTTAACGGAAAGAAAAGGCCGATTGGTTATCTGCCGCAGGTAAAACATATCGATAAAAAATTTCCGATTACTGTTTTTGATGTAGTTCGTTCGGGATTGTTAATGAAGAATGAGGGGAGAAACGGAACTCCTGTGAAAGAAAAAGTTGCCACGATTTTAAACGAAATGGGCATATACAACATCAGGGATAAAGCCATTGGCGAACTTTCCGGCGGACAGATGCAAAGGGTATTTCTTTGCAGGGCATTAATAAGCAATCCAAAACTTTTGCTTCTCGATGAACCTGATACATTCGTGGATAACCGTTTTGAAGGCGAGATGTATGACAAATTAAGGATGCTAAACGAAGATATTGCAATTATCCTTGTTTCGCATGATGTGGGAACAATATCGGCTTATGTAAAAACAATTGCCTGTGTGAATAACGAACTGCATTATCATCCGAGCAACAAAATCACCCAGGAGCAACTCAATGATTACAATTGTCCGATACAGATAATTTCCCATGGTGAAATTCCGCACACCATTCTAAAACATCATCATTAATGAGCGCCATAATCGAATTATTTCAATACGATTTCTTTTTAAAAGCATTTCTTGCAGCTGTGTTTGCCAGTGTTTCATGCGGCATAATCGGCGGATATATTGTATCGCGCAGAATTGTTTTCATCAGTGGCGGAATTACGCATGCCTCGTTTGGCGGAATCGGCCTGGCATTTTTCCTTGGTTTTAATCCGTTGCTTGGCGCAGTTTTGTTTGCTATTGCCTCGGCGCTCGGAATTCAGTTTTTTACCAAAGTAGCTGAAATTCGCGAAGACTCGTCCATTGCTATCTGGTGGTCGCTGGGAATGGCGCTCGGAATTATATTCGTTTATCTCACACCTGGTTACGTACCAAATTTAATGAGCTACCTTTTTGGAAATATCTTAACAGTTTCCACCACCGAACTGTGGTGGATGTTTATTCTGAATGTGGTTATTGTCGGATTTTTCATTGTATTTTTCAGCAAAATACTCTACATCGCTTTCGATGAAGAATTTGCACGAACAGCAGGTTTGCCGGTCGAGTTATTCAATTATTTAACTATTACTTTAATTGCATTAACAGTAGTTTTAAACATTCGCGTGGTTGGAATCATTCTTATTTTATCGCTGTTAACCATTCCTCAGGCTTCGGCCAATTTATTTACCAACGACTTCAAACGGTTGCTTTTACTTTCATCGCTCTTTGCATTTATCGGCACTATTTCAGGATTATTTTTCTCGTATTTTCTTAATATTCCATCAGGAGCTGCCATTATATTCACGCTGGTTATTATGTTTGCACTGCTAAAGTTTTTCAAATATTTCTCCTAATGATTTCAGCCAGAAAAGAGAAAATATACACCTGCAAATCGTGTGGATTCAGTTTTTCAAATCTGGATGTTGATCGAATATGCAGCAACTGTTTTGCCTGTACCGGATGCGAAATCTACCTTTGTCCTTCGTGTAGTGCAGAAGTGGTTATTCAACCCATGAAACCGATGAAAAGGTACGGTTGAGTTTTGTAATTTCGAATGAACCGGAATTAACCAAGCTTCATTTACAACCATTGTTCAGGAAAAAACAGATTATATAATTTGAACGTTTTTCAAACCCGTAACCCATTTTGTTGTTCTACTGTAAAAGCACTGCAATGAACATTCAAAAAAGAATAATGCCGCCTCCCATTTATATAGTTTCCGGTGGTCGTGGAATTGCAGGAAACAACCTGGTACAATCCATATTAATTCAATATCCCGAAAATGATATTCCTGTAATCATCGTTCCGCATGTGGAAGATGAATCAGAGGTTTTCGATACGGTAATGAAAGCCAAAACCGACGGTGGATTAGTTGCCCACACCATGGTAAATCCCGATTTGCGCAAAATTGTAAACGACACCTGCAAAGAGTTTGGGGTTCGCGTTATTGATTTGATGGGAGAACTGGCCGATTATTTGGATGAAATTCTTGATGTTGAACCGATAAAAATCCCGGGATTGTACCGGCGCTTAAACTATAAATATTTCGACAGGATAGAATCGATTGAATTTACGCTTTCGCACGACGATGGAATGAGTCCGGAACGACTGAACAATGCTGAAATTATTTTAACCGGAGTATCGCGTGCCGGAAAAACTCCGTTAAGTGTTTACCTTGCCATGTATGGCTGGAAAGTGGCAAATGTTCCGCTCGTTAACGGTGTTCAACCTCCGGATGAGCTTTTTAAAGTTGACCCGAACCGCGTGTTTGGCTTACACATCTCTGCAGCTCAGCTCATTGCACATCGTAAAAAAAGAATGCTGGGATGGAACAATTATCAGAATGAAAGCTATATCGACGAACGTGTGATTAGGGAAGAAATCAGAAAAGCCATGTTTGTTTTCGACCGTGGTGGTTTCACCGTTATTAATGTAACCAACAAGCCTATTGAGAGTACGGCAAACGAAATTCTGAATATAATGTCGAAACGGTTTGCATATCGTGGCCGAAAACTCGACTCGCCATACAGCGATATCAACGATAATATTCCTGATGGCGAAGTATTCTAAATTCAACCGCTTCCAATTCGAGTGTTTACAATTTGACAGATTCTGATTCATAATTTGACTGATTACTAAAGTTCATTTCGCTCAATGTCAAATCAAGTTTTTTCATATCGCCAAACCATTGGTGTGAAAAAAAATCCACATACACGTAAAAAGTATACCAGAAAACCATTGCTGGATATGCTGATAAATTATTTTCATAATATTCATTATCAAAGTGTTGAACCTGTTAAAGTTGAGATTGAATTATACTGGCACGATATTTTGAATATAATGGCATAAATACTTCATTATTAATATTTGAAAGAAAAATAGTATGGAAAATATTTTTACAACAGACTTCTGGGAGACATTTGCCCGACATTTATCTGATTGGATTATCACTGAATTACCGTCCATAATTATTCTTATTATTCTCTTGTTTATTGCTTTACGCTTTGGCTTTTTTCTGGTTCGAAAATTAAAATCATTACTGGAAAGAAGAACTATACGCCGTCATGACGAGCCAAATCTTGAAGTTGAAAAACGCTTAAATACTTTAATGGGAATCATTAGAAAAGTTGTAGCGCTTACCATCTGGACAATTTTTATCCTTATTTTCCTGAAAAAAATAAATATTGATATTGCTCCAATTCTGGCCGGTGCAGGAATTATTGGTCTTGCAGTTGGTTTTGGTGCACAGGAACTGGTTCGCGATTTTATTACCGGATTTTTTATTTTACTTGAAAACCAAATCAGAACAGGCGATGTTGCGATTATAAACGGAACCGGCGGATTGGTTGAAAAAATTGAGTTGCGCACCATTACCCTTCGCGACCTTTCAGGTACTGTTCATATCTTTCAAAATGGTAAAATTAATTCGGTTTCCAATATGACCAAAGATTGGTCGGCCATGGTTTTCGATATTGGCGTGGCATACAAGGAAGATCTGAACATAGTAATGAAGCTAATGAAACAGGTTGCTGATAAAATGATGGAAGAAGCGGATTATAAAGATAATATTCTTGAGCCGATGGAGGTTTTCGGTTTAGACAGTTTTGGCGACAGCGCGCTGGTGGTTAAAGGACGTATAAAAACAAAACCTATTCAGCAATGGTCGATTGGTAGAGAATATCGTAAGCGCCTGAAAGAATTATTTGATGAACATAACATTGAAATACCATTTCCACATCAAACCATTTATTGGGGCGAAGAAATTGAACCGCTGAAACTGACCATGGAAAAAGCGGATGAAAAAGCAAAGAGTTCAAAATAGAATTTATAACGGTGTAATATTTTTGAAATAACAATTCAGTTGAAACGACTTTTTTATATATTTTTTTTATTGCTGGCAACCGCAGGATTTGCACAGGAAAACCTAAGGATAAACAGTATTAAAATTGAGTGCAACGTATTTAAGAATAAACGGTTGATAAAAGAAGCCATGACATTGGAATCCACATCGTGGTTTAAACGAAAAATCCTAAAGAAAGATCCTGTTCTGTACACTTCAAAAAATACAGCGAAGTTATTTCGCGGATAAAAAAAAGCTTCAGAAAATTGGATATCAGGAAGTAAAAATAAAACCGCTTAATTACTTGAAACCGATGCAGAACCGCAGGAGAACAATGCTGAGCCTTTATTGGTACAATGGGCAATCAGAACGGCGGGATTGGAGCTATGGACTCAAAAATGCTGGCAAAGGTTATAAGTTCTCAGTTGAGCAAAACGCTGGGTTCAAGCTTTAATCTGGAGAAAATACGCGACATGCTGTGCAAAGCTCGTACAATGGCTACAGGCCGTATAGAGCCAACCGCGAAACGGATTGAATTATTGTTAATCAGTTAGAGTTTTCAATATTGTTCAGCGATAGCTGTATGTTTTTAATAGTTTCTGACCTGATATCCTGTTTTTTTGCAATACTACGCCATTCTCAGGCTGGTATATAAGTGCTCCCATTCCTCTTGAGCCAACAAAGGCCAATCGGTCGAGGGGAGTAATTTTCGAAATGTATATTCCTTTAGAACTCAAAGTTCTATCAAGCAATAAGCGGCCCCAACCATCGGGTAGCGAATCATTAAAAACCCCAAACAGTCCATCAAAAGGTTCCTTTTGGCATGTACTAATTTTATTTTTAAAAGGAAGTTTTATGGGTGAGAGGTTCAATCCTGAAGTTATAAAATCCGTATTGTACCGGAAGTATATCTTTTGTTCAGAAAGCACCAATTCACCAACCTCATAGTATTTACCCTCAATTTGAAGTGAAACAAATAGTTTATTTATCGTTTTCATGGCCTTTATTTATTGCTGAAAAGCTTTTCAACTTCATTTAAATCATCACCGGATTGAAAGATTGATTCAAAATCGTTAAGTCTCCCCATTAAATGAGCCAGTTTAAGAAGAGCTTCCAGTGAAATTTTACCTCTGTTTTCAAAACGCTTCAGACTACCCAACGAAACACCTGAGCGTTCAGCCATTTCTTTCTGCGAAAGACGAAGTTTTTTGCGTAATAATTTATGTCTTTCAGCCAGCGCTTTACATACCGCTAATGGAGTTGATTCTAAAGAATACATTTGCATGTGGTTAAAATATTAGCCAAATATAAGGAAAAGCAATCAGAATGGCTAATATATTAGCTGTATTAAATTTATATGATGCTGGAAAAGCTGGTATTTTTGTAAATCCAAACGGAGTTTTTTTAACTTTTATAAGTTAGTTAAATAAGTTGTGTTATTACAAGTAATATCAGTTGTGCTGTTATAAGTAAAACAAGTTGTATTATTAAAGTAGTAATAAAAGTTACACCATCATTTAAATACAACATCAAAACAAAGCGCTGTAATTTTATATCACAGCGTTTAATAAAAAATATCAGTAGCCCCACCAGGAATCGAACCTGGATCTACAGTTTAGGAAACTGCTATTCTATCCGTTGAACTATGAGGCCATAGTTAATTTATGGTGTGCAAAAATAGATAAAAACCTCAATCTCAACAAATCATTCAAAATTTATTACTATCCGATGAATAAATTCATTGATTCGCAGTATAATGTAAACATTGTTTCAAAAAAGGTTTTGTCCAATTTAATGCTGCGAATTGCCGTATATCAGTATTTGCAGGTAACACAGGGGACTCATGCAAAATATATTTACATGCCTGGCATAGTTGTAATTATTTTACCGAACTTTACCTTGAAATCAAACAATATGGGGCCAAAAAAATGAAAGACCCAATCCGGCGAGTCGTATGGCTTTTCTACTTTATTCTATTTCTGATTGGAATTTATTTGATTGTAGTAATTATCATTGGAACCGTAACCGATTTCAAACCGGATAAAATTGCCACAATTGAAGTTGCAGGAAATAAAGAACCAAAAAAAATCGCTGACTCAATCCTTACATTTATCTCCTGGAATATTGGGTACTGTGGTTTAGGCGCCGAAATGGATTTCTTTTATGATAACGGAAAAATGGTGAGGCCAACGAGTGAACAGGTTAAAAAATACACATCGGGAGTTTTGGATTTTCTTAAATCTGCAGATACTGTAGATTTTTTCTTTCTCCAGGAAGTCGACAAAAATTCATCGAGAACCGATAAACAGGATGAAACAACTTTAATTTCCAATTTATTGGAAAATTATTTCTCATCGTTTGGAACGAATTATAAGGTGCAATATGTTCCCGTTCCACTTCTCGATCCGCTGGGTAAAATCGAAATGGGACAGATGATTTTCTCAAAATATAAACCTGAAATTTCCAGGCGATATAGCTATTCCCCCGCGTATGCATGGCCAAAAAAGCTGTTTATGCCCGACCGGTGTTATACCGTTTCGCGCTTTAATATGGAAAATGGGAAAGAATTCATTACAATTAATACGCATAACTCAGCTTATGATGAAGGTGGAAAATTACGACGGATTGAAATGCCTTTAATACGCAATTTAATGATGTCGGAATATAGAAAGGGAAACTATGTGATTGCCGGCGGTGACTGGAACCAAAATCCGCCGGGATTTAAAGCCGAAAACATAAAATCAGATTATAAAGCGGTTTCCGGTATTGAAATGAATAGGCAACTTTTTCCTGAAAACTGGCAATTTGCTTTCGACGCTGAACATCCAACCAATCGTGAAATTGATACACCTCTGGCTAAAGGAAAAACCAATGTCACCATAATTGATTTCTACATTCTTTCTCCAAATATTGAGCTTGAAAAAATTCAGGTATATTCTCAGAATTTTCAGAATTCCGATCATGAACCCGTATTTATGAAAATAAAAATCAGATAAGGAATTTCCATATTCGACATTCATTCAATAGTTTAAGTTATGTTCTTGTAGCATTTTTTATTTCGATGGAAAAAATTTTCAGCAATGCGACCAACGAGTCGCTTTTTGTTTTATATTTGCGACTGCATAGTCGCTTAAATTAATAATATGCCATTACAGACTTTTTATAACCTTGATAAATCCCGCAAAAGTGAAATTTTAAAAGTTTCTTACGAAGAATTTGCCTTTACAAATTACCACAAAGCATCGGTATCGAACATTGTGAAAAACCTGGGAATAGCTAAAGGGAAGTTTTTACCGTTATTTCGAAAGCAAATTCGATTTGTATTCATACCTCATTCATAATGCATACGAAATGAGAATGGACCAGCTCGACAATTTGCTCGAAACCGAAAACATAAGTTTTTTTAAAATTCTGCGTGAGAACTTTCGCGACAAAATAACTTTCGACCTTAATCATCCTGTGGAGAGTATTTTTCTGTACAATGCAATGCAGGAAAGCAATGAAGAAGAAACCGGTACGGTGTTACGCGATTTATTCAACGAAATCTTAAGCTTTATAACTTCTTTAATTGAAAAGTATCAGCAAAAAGGGGAAATTAACCCGCTGATTTCGGCCGAAATTGCTGCTCATTTTATATTTCAGTCGCAGCTTGGAATTTATGAATACCTCGCCAATTTTAAAGGTGTTAGCTTTAAGGAAAGCATTAAAAGCGGGCAGTTGTTTTCGTTTCCGGAAACCGAAATAATGCATGTGGTGGATGAGATTCTGTTAATAATAAAATCAGGATTAAAAGCATAAGAATTGCATCATGATAAAAGTTGAAAATCTGGTTTATGCCTATCCAAAAAACCAGGAACAAACGGTAAAAAGTATTTCATTTTCGGTTGAAAGAGGTGAAATATTTGGTTTTCTTGGGCCAAGCGGAGCAGGAAAAAGTACGACTCAAAAAATACTGATCAAATTATTAACCGACTATTCAGGATTAATAGAGATTTCAGGAATTGATCATAAAAAATCGGATAACAGTTATTTTAATCGTATTGGCGTTTGTTTCGAACTTCCGAATCATTACCTGAAATTAACTGCAAGAGAAAACCTGCAATATTTCTCCGGCTTCTACAAACAAAAACCGGTAAATTTAAACGAACTTTTACAAAAAGTTGGCCTCGGTAAAGATGCTGATGTAAAAGTTGAGCATTTCTCAAAAGGAATGAAAATGCGGCTCAACTTTATCCGATCAGTAATGCATAATCCTGAAATTTTATTTTTGGATGAACCTACAACCGGTCTCGATCCAGTAAATGCGCGAAAAATTAAAGATATAATCCTGGAGCAAAAGCAGCTTGGAAAAACCATATTTATAACCACACACAATATGCACGACGCTGATGAACTTTGCGATCGTGTAGCTTTTATGGTTGATGGAAATCTGGAAATTATCGATTCGCCTGAAAATATTAAACAATTAGGTGGAAGACGCACCATAAAAGTTGAATATGAAAATGGCGAAATAAAATCGGAAGAATTCGTTTTGGAAGGATTGGCTGAAAATGCCGGTTTTCTGAATTTATTACGTCGCCATCATATCCGATCTATTCATTCAAAAGAGGCAACTTTGGAAGATATTTTTATTCAGGTTACCGGTAAAACTTTGCAAAATCATGAGTATACTTTTTAGATTAGTATACTGGGACCTGAAACTGCAGGCACGAAATGGCATTATAACCGTAGCAATTATTATCGCTGTTATTTACACCGGGTTATTTCTCTTGTTCGGGTTAAAAAATAACGATAAAATACTTGTTGCAATTTTGTTTTCCGATCCAACTTTTCTTGGTTATATTTTTACAGGTGTTCTGGTGCTTTTCGAAAAAAATGCAAATACGCTGCAAGCCTTGGTGGTTACGCCTGTTAAAATATGGCAATACCTTTTTTCTAAGGCAATTTCGCTTACATTTATTGCATTAATTATTTGTTTTGCCATGGTATTTGCAAGCCATGGATTTCAATTTAATTACCTGCTTTTTATCGCTGCAACATTTTTATCTTCTGTACTTTTTATTTTTTTAGGTTTTTTAGGCGTAGCCAAAGTCAAAACTTTCAACCAGTATATACTTGTAATACCTTTTTTCTTTTTGCCACTCATTCTTCCTTTTCTGAACTTCTTTGAAATAACGCACAGCTACTGGCTTTACCTTATTCCAACACAGGCATCTTTTATCCTGTTTCAGGCTGCATTCGAAAAAATTAAAACCATTGAAATCGTTTATGCTTTTATCTATCTTTTATTATTTATTGGAATTACATACTACTTTTCAAAAAGGCTTTTCTTAAAACATATAATCAAAGGTGAATAATGAACATATTTTTCGAAATATTGAAAAATGATCTGCGCTTAATTTTCAGGGATAAAAGCCTGCTGATCATGTTTATTATCCCAATTGCAGTAATTATATGTTGCCGTTTTGGAGCTCAGCCAATTACTAATTATTATCCTGTAATTGAAGATTATTACTGGCTAATTGTAGCTTCATTGACGGCTGTAACTGCTTCTGCACCATCCTATTTAATGGGATTTATTCTGCTCGACGAAAAAGATGAAAGCGTAAATGTATTGCTTCGGATTCTTCCGCTTCCGAATAACTTTATATTGAAAATCCGCATTGCTTTTATTGCAATTTTAGGATACACTTTCTCACTTTTCATATTGCTATTCAATGGCTTAATTTATCTCAATTTTTATATTGCTATCTCGTTATCCGTTCTTTTTGCTTTAATACCATTGGTTTTAACTTCAGCAATAATTGCATTTGCCAAAAATAAAATTGAAGCTGCAGCCATGTATAAAGGTTTAAATACATTTTTAATTTTCCCAATTGTTGCCTTTTTCCTTCCTGGTTATTTGAAGTATTTTTTTGGGATTGTACCGTTTTTCTGGACATTTAATGCGTTACATGAAATAAATAGTCCCGGATTCTACGTACTCAGTTTTTTTATATCAATTTTCACTCAATTGCTTTTAGCCGGAATACTCTATAAAATTTATATGAAAAAACAGGGTTAATATTTTAACAAAAGCTGCATTAAATAAAGCATTTTCAGCATTTAATTACGGAATCATTATCTTTGCGCTTCAATTTATCGAGGTAAGCATGCTGGGAAAAATAAAAAAATTACAGGAAGAAATCGAAAAAGTTGTCGCTTCAAGTAAGGATGAAGTGGAAGAACTTCGTTTAAAATATATCAGTAAAAAGGGACAGATTAGCCAGTTGTTTGCCGATTTTAAAAATGTACCACCTGAACAAAAAAAAGAAGTCGGCCAGGCAATAAATACGCTGAAAAGTTTTGCCGTTGAAAAGATAAATTCGCTAAAAGATTCGTTTGAATCTTCATCAGGACAAGATTCAGGATTGGATCTAACGCGACCGGGAGAACCAATTAAACCTGGAACACGTCACCCACTTTCGCTGGTAAAGAATGAAATTATCGGAATTTTTGCACGGCTTGGTTTTACAGTTGCCGAAGGACCCGAAATTGAAGATGACTGGCATGTTTTTTCAGCTTTGAATTTCCCGCCGGAACATCCTGCACGTGATATGCAGGACACGTTTTTTATCGGGAAAGATCCGGATGTTTTACTTCGAACGCATACATCAAGTGTTCAAATTCGCGTAATGGAACACACACAACCTCCGATTCGCGCCATATTTCCAGGTAGGGTTTTCAGAAATGAAGCCATATCTGCGCGTTCACATTGTATCTTTCACCAAATTGAAGGTTTGTATGTAGACGAAAATGTTTCGTTTGCCGATTTGAAACAAACGCTATTACAATTCGCCAAAGAACTTTTTGACGAAAGCACGCAAATTCGTTTGCGTCCTTCCTATTTTCCGTTTACCGAGCCAAGCGCCGAAATGGATGTAAGTTGTTCCATTTGCGGTGGTAAAGGTTGCAATGTTTGTAAATATACCGGCTGGCTCGAAATTCTTGGTTGTGGCATGGTAGATCCAAATGTTTTGGAAGCTTGTAAAATTGACAGTAAAAAGTATACAGGTTTTGCTTTCGGAATGGGAATTGAACGAATTACAATGCTTCGCTATGGAATAAAAGATATCCGACATTTTTTTGAAAATGATGTCCGATTTCTGAAACAATTTGAATCTGCAACATAAATTTGCTTTGAAACTAGTCCTGTTAATAACTTTCCGAAGTAATTTTATCGCGCAAATATTGATAATAAACACCTTATTTCCTGAACTAATCCTTAACTTTTTTCGTTATCGTTCTGTATTTAAGTGTTTAACAGAAAATTAACAGAAACTGCATATTGAACATGTCCTATAGCATGTTTCATTTAATTGTCATATTTTTGCAAAAGACATTATGGTCTTTTTTATTAGTAAAATTGTAGAACATGGAAACAAAAAAGAACCAGAATCAGGTGGTCATCACCTTAGATTCGGAGGAAAAGAAACAAAAATTGCCTTTGGCATTAGTGGTTACTCTTACAGTAGGAACACTTACCGGAGTAGCTGTTATTTTTGGCCTGATGTGGGGCATTGAAAAATTAGTTAGTTTTTGATTTAATAATTGAGAAATATTAAGAAACATAAAGCCCGTTTTTGAGCGGGTTTTATTATTTTACAGAAGCATGTTGAACATTTTTTTGAAATTCTCTTAGCACATTACACGATTCGATATAGCTGAATTCGTATTTTTTCTTTCCAAAAATTCCTGATGTCAGTTTGTGCAATTCATTATTAATATTTTCCAACGATTCAGTTAGAGTTAAACGAAATAATGCGGCGCATTTTGTACAGGAAGATTCATGAATTTCCGATGTTATATAAAATGCATCTTTCAATGCCTTTATTGAATTGATATAATCTTTCTCCAACTGGAAATTATATGCTTTTGAATATTTCTGATTAATCAGTGATAAGTGATTCTGACAATTTTTACCCCCTGAGCGACAACTCAACAATTCAATTTTGTTTGGGTTATTGTATCTGCGGGAGCCTATTCCTGAAAATGACAATACCTTACTCATTGTTACTGTAAATTTCTTATTCTTAAAGTAAATAGTTTTTTTTTAAATTTCAATGTAAAGATGAGTATTTTGTAAATATTGATTTGTTATAATAATTATTGTATGGCAATAGTTACATGTAAATTCAAATAGCCATAGTTTATATAACGTTGATTTTCTTTATGTTTGCTTTTTCATGGATGACAAATTTAGATTCATTCTAAAAAATGCCCTACATTAAAATTGATTCAATTTTTGTCAATTCTTCGCTAGTAAATGTTGTATTTTTTAATGTATCAACATTGTCTTCTATTTGTTTCACTGAGCTTGCACCAATCAAAACCGATGTAATTCGTTTATCTTTTAAAACCCATGCTAAAGCCATTTGTGCCAGCGACTGGCCTCTTTGCAACGCAATTTCATTTAACTTTACAATTTTATCATGTGCCGATTCCACTTGTTCCTTCTTAAGAAATACTTCACGTGTTGCTCTCGATCCTTCCGGAATTCCATTCAAATACCTATCAGTTAACAGGCCCTGGGCTAAAGGTGAAAACGGAATACAGCCAATTCCTTCATCCTCCAGCGTATCGAGCAAACCTTCTTCAACCCAGCGTACAAACATGGAATATTTAGGCTGATGAATCAAACATGGCGTTCCCAATTCCTTTAAAATGCGTGATGCTTCTTTGGTCATTTCAGCAGAATAATTGGAAACACCGGCGTACAAAGCTTTGCCCGAACGAACTGCCTGATCTAAAGCCATCATCGTTTCTTCAAGCGGCGTATCCGGATCCGGGCGATGCGAATAAAAAATATCGACATAATCCAAACCCATTCGCTGTAAACTTTGGTCGAGACTTGAAAGCAAATATTTTCTGCTTCCCCACTCGCCATAAGGTCCAGGCCACATCAGGTAACCTGCTTTTGTCGAAATTATAAGTTCATCGCGATAAGCGCCAAAATCCTGTTTTATTATTTTACCAAAATTTTCTTCTGCCGATCCCGGAGGTGGGCCATAATTGTTGGCTAAATCGAAATGAGTGATTCCAAGGTCAAAAGCCCTGTGCATCATTTGCCGTCCATTTTCAAGTACATCAATGCCTCCGAAGTTATGCCAGAAACCAAGTGATACTGCAGGCAACTTTAATCCCCATTTTCCGCTATGGTTGTATTTCATTGTATCATAGCGGTTTTCATTTGCTACGTAAGTCATATTTACTGATTTAGATGATTTAAATTAGAACAAAATAAAGATACTATTTTATGCTTTTAAATCCTGACCAAATTGCAGTAAATACCCATTGTTGTCGTAAATGCCAAATTCACGCATTCCGTAATAAAAGTTTTCGATCGGATAACAAACTCTCACTTTGTCCCTTAGTTCTTCCCAAAGGTGATCAACATTGTCGGTATAAATATAAAACGAACCAGTAAAAAGCGGTTTCTCAAAAGGCGTGTGCTCATTAGGCAATGCTGCCATAATTTCAACATCATCGCGGTGAAATGCTGCCCAGCCCCAGTCATCGCTGTTAGCGCCACAGGTAAATCCCAGCACTTCAGTGTAAAACTTTATTGTTTCCTTTAAATCTCTGGTCCAAATCATTGGACGAATTTCAATGAGTTTCATACTAAATATTCATGTAACTTAATAATCGAAAATTAATAGTTTGAACAACCTGATTGAATCTAACAACAATATCGGTAAAAGTTTCGCAGAAATTCATTAAAAATTTTTTGTAACCTTTTTTCCGGTAAAAAGTCTGTGATATTGAAATGAGGAAAAATCGAGGCCTGTGATTAGTGATAACGAAATTATGCTGCAGATTGCAAGCGGCGATACCGACAAAATTGGCTTGTTATATGAAAAATACAACAAACTTCTCTTCGGATATTTTTTTAAACTGACAAGAAACCAGCAATTGTGCGAAGATTTGGTAAATGACGTGTTCTTAAAAATATTGTATTCGAAAAGTAATTACAGGGGTGATGGGATTTTCAGTGTATGGATGTTTCGGATTGCACATACGATTTTTGTCGATAATTATCATAAAAGTAAAAGACTGATTTTAAAGGAAACATACGTTCCGGTACATGAAGAATTTTATGACACTGAAATTCAATATGAAAAGAAAGAAAATAAGGAACTGATTCATAAAGCGCTTTTAAGATTGAAAAAGAAAGAACGCGAAATTATCGTATTAAGCAAACTCGACGGGTTAAAATACAGGGAAATCGCCGAAATTCTTCAATGTTCGGAAGAAGCAGTTAAAGTAAGGACATTCAGGGCATTGCAAAATTTAAAACATGTGTTACGAAAAATGCAAAATTAGGTGAAATGAAAGACATGAAAAGAAATAAGGATTTTGAGGAATTTATTAATAAGCAACCTGTTGATGGAAACGAAAAGTCGGCGATTAATGAATTGTTTCAGCAATTGGATGATATTGAAATTCCGGAGCCTTCAAAGTCGATGGAAGCAAACTTTTACAGGAAACTGGAAGAATATAAATCGAAAAATCGGACAAAAACGGACAGGATATTCTACTGGCCAGATTTAAAAAGATTATTCCGAGCGACGAATTTTGTATTTAAACCTGCATTCGCGGTCATCATGTTTTTAATTGGAATTATTAGCGGAATGCTAATCAGCAACAATCATAAAGAAAATGATCGCCTGATTTCGGAATTACAAAATACCCGCGAATCATTAATGCTCACTTTGCTGGAACAACCATCGGCAGTCGACCGGCTGAAAGCGGTTAATTTATCGGGCGAACTTGAAAGTCCCGATAAAACAGTTATCCGGGGTTTGCTATCCACATTGAATCACGACAAAAATGTAAATGTGCGGCTTGCTGCATTGGAAGCGCTTTTTCGGTATTCAAATCAGCCTGAAGTGCGAAAAGGTTTAATAGAAGCCATTCCAAACCAGGAATCCCCCATGGTTTTATTAACTCTTTCAAAAGCAATGGTTCAACTCCAGGAAAAAGGTTCGGTAGAACAATTCAGGCAAATTCTTGAAGAAAATCACCTGGATGAAAACGCGAAACAATTGATAAAAGAAAACATTCAAAAAATAAGCTGAAAATGAAAACATGGATTATAATTCTGTTCGGAATTCTTGTAACGCAAAGTTTACGTGCACAGGAACACAAGGAAACAATTAAAAAAACTTTGCCTTTGCCCACAGGCGACAATGTGGTTTTGGTAGTAGAAAATATTTTTGGAAACGTTGAGGTTGAAGGCTATAGCGGAGATGAAGTTATATTCGAAATACAAAGCGAAATCTCAGCCGATAACCAGGAAAAACTGGAAGATGCATTAAAAAAGGTTTTCGTTTCATTCGATATAAGAAAAGACACAGTGGATGTTTTTTTGGATGGAACGTGTGGTTGCAGGCGAGATAAATACCACCGATTTAACTGGGAGGAAAACTGCGATTTTAAATTCAGATTCGATTTTAATGTCAAAGTTCCGCAACGGGCAAATCTGCACGTTTCAACAGTAATCGACGGTAAGGTTGAAATAAAAAATATAGCTGGTAATGTAACAGCCCGAAATGTAAATGGCGATATAAATGTCGAAAAAATTACAGGGCCAGCCGATGTGCATGTTATAAATGGCGATGTAAATGTTCGATATGATAAAAGCCCGCACAAAAATTCGAAATATTATTCACTGAACGGGACTGTAAATGTCTACTATCCGTCGGACCTTTCCGCTGATATGAGTTTTAAGACTTTCCAGGGGGAAATGTATACCAACTTCGATATTTCGGAATGGCTTCCTCCTTTAATTTCAAGCACAAAGTCGAAAGATAAGAATATAACAAGATACAAGATTGAGAAAAAGTCACAATTCAGAGTCGGTAAAGGTGGAGTAAGTATTGATTTCGAAACCTTTAACGGCGATGTATATGTTCGGAAAATATGATAATAACAGTAACATTTAAAAATTAACAGTATGAAATCAACAATCAGAAAAAACACATTATTAATAGCAGTTTTATTGATAAGCGGCTGGCTGGGCGCACAAACCTCAAGTCACGAACTGATAGTTCCGCTTTCTAAACCAGGTGAATCAGGCACATTGGATGTCAGTATTATGCATGGTTCGATTAAAGTAACAGGCACAAGCACGAAAGACGTAATTATTAATATTACTTCGGATGACAAAAAGGTAGATGAAAAAACAAAAGATGGTTTAAAAAAGATTCAGAACCACTCGTTTGGCCTTACTGCCGAAGAAAGAGACAACAACGTTGGCGTGAGTACCGAGATGACCTTTAAAAAGCTAAGTCTGGAAATTAAAGTTCCTCAAAATTTCAACCTGAAATTAAATGATATTAGCGACGGCGATATAGTTGTTGAAAATGTGGATGGTGAAATAGAAGTAAATCATGTTAACGGCGGAATAAGCCTTACAAACATTTCGGGTTCTGCTTTGGCGAGCACGACAAACGGAAGCATAAAAGCAAATTTCAATAAAATTACCGACAATACTCCCATGTCGTTTACCACATTTAACGGGGATGTGGATGTTACTTTCCCGGCAGGATTAAAAGCTTCTGCAAAAATTAAATCGGATATGGGAGAAATTTATACCGATTTTGATATGAGCATGAAAAAGAGCTCTCCAAAGGAAGAAAAGAATTCGGATAAGGGAGTTTACAGGGTTTCGCTCGAAGACTGGGTTTACGGCGATATAAATGGTGGCGGCCCGGAAATGACTTTTAAAAATTTTCAGGGTGATATCATTATCAGAAGTAAATAAACCGAAAATTAGTTTTGATTGATAAAGAATGAAGGTAATCAAATAAATAAAGGATTAATCCACACTATACATTTCAGAATTTTGGATAAATCCAATTTTTTTATTGGAACAGAAATATCCATGTTAACCAGTTTTTGGCATGGTAGTTATGAGTGCGACGGTTTTATCTGGAACGTTATGGCAGGTGTTAAATTGTGAAAAGCAGACTTTTTAATATCTGCTTTTCAATATTACTTAATATAATTCTCTAAACTTTCGGCAATACCCATGGCGAACGATAAGTCGGAACCAAATAACTGTTTGCCTCATCATCGTCGATGCATTTGCTATTCATGGTATCCCAGTACAAACGATGCCCGGTACGATGGGCTATATTTCCCAAATGGGCAACTCGTGCGGTATTAGCCGCAACATGAATGTTTGCATTCAAATCACGGTTCCGGGTTTTTACTCCATCAATAAAATTGGCCATATGATATTCAAGGCCTTTGCCGGTTCCTTTAATCAAATCAACACGTTCAATCAAATCCTTACCTTTCTTTTGCTCAGGAATTACTTCCCATCCACCGCGATCAACCACTAGTGTTCCGTTATTCCCGACAAATCCAACGCCGTGGTTTCTGCCGAAGTGGCCACCATCAATTCCGGTTGCATGATCCCACAACATGGTATGCCCGTCAAATTCGTATAAAGCCTGAAGAGTATCCGGCGTTTCAGATGCATCTTCGGGATAGGCAAATTTTCCGCCCATTGCCATAACCGATTTAGGAACCGGATCGCCCATTCCAAACAAACCGTAATCGATAATATGAACTCCCCAATCGGTCATTAAACCTCCGGCATAATCGTAAAACCAGCGAAAATTAAAATGAAAACGGTTGGGATTAAACGGACGTTTTTTTGCAGGCCCTAACCAAAAATCGTAATCTACACCTTCCGGCGGTTCACTGTCGGGTTTTACCGGAATTGGTTCCATCCAACCCTGGTAAGCCCAGGTTCGAACGGTCCGTATTTTTCCCAGTTTGCCCGAATTTACGAATTCAACTGCATCGCGCCAGTGCGGATCGCTGCGTTGCCACATACCAACCTGCACAACCGTGTTGTATTTGTTGGCAGCGCGTTCCATAATGTTGATTTCTTCAATTGTATTTCCCAGCGGTTTTTCGCAATAAACATCTTTCCCCAATTCGCAGGCAGCTACCATTGGTAAACAGTGCCAGTGGTCGGGTGTACCAATTAATATTACGTCGATTCCGGATTCTTCAAGCAATTTGCGGTAATCGGTAAAACCTTTCGGCTTAAATCCCTGAATTTTTTCAGTATCTGCTAATCGCCGATTCAATACGTTTTCATCCACATCGCAGATGGCTGCACATTCTGTATTCTTTTGTCCCAAAAAAGCCTGAAGGTCGGCAAAGCCCATTCCGTTTGCGCCAATTAAACCACAAACCAGTTTTTCGTTGGCGCCCATACAGGCTGCCATTGGCATAGCTGATGCCAAACCAACTCCTGCGACAGCCAGTGTTGAAGTTTTAATAAAAGTTCTTCTGTTCGTCATTATAAAAAATTATTAATTATTTATCTTTTTGCATTGCATCGTCGAAGGCAACATCAGAGGGTTTAAAATCAACTTTTTTTACAAAAGCGCACGCTTCCTTTGCTCCGGCTTCGCGGTCCATTCCTGTATCTTCCCATTCTACTGAAAGCGGCCCTGTATAACCAATATCGTTTAAGGCACGAATAATATTTTCGAAATCGATTTTTCCTCGTCCCAAACTTCTGAAATTCCAGTAACGTCGGTTGTCGCCAAAATCCATGTGGCCGCCATAAACACCAACGCTCATTGGCACGTCGCTCCAGTACGCATCTTTCATATGAACATGGAAGATGCGGTCTGAAAATTCATATATAAAACGTACATAATCTACATGCTGATAGCCAAAATGACTTGGATCGAAATTAAAACCAAAAGCCGGATGGTTATTCAGCGCCTTTAGTGCCAGATGCGCGGTATGAATATCAAAAGCAATTTCAGTAGGATGAGCTTCCAATGCAAACTTAACTCCTAATTTCTGGTATTCATCCAGAATCGGAATCCAGCGTTTTGCAAAATCTTCATACCCTTTTTCAATCATTCCCGATGATAAGGGCGGAAAAGAATACAGCAAATGCCAGATTGGGCTACCGGTAAAACCAATTACCGTGTCTAATCCAAGCATCTTTGCAACTTGTGCAGTTTTTATCATTTCATCTGCAGCTCTTTGGCGAACTCCTTCCGGATCGCCATCGCCCCAAACATGCGGGCTGGCAATGCTTTTATGCCTGCTGTCAATATTATCGCAAACACATTGCCCATCGAGGTGGCTTGAAATGGCAAATAATTTCAAATCATATTTTTGAAGCATGGCTTTTCGCTTGTCGCAATATGCCTGATCGGCTTTTGCAATCTCCATGTGGTCTCCCCAGCAGCAAAGCTCAAGGCCATCGTAGCCAAATACCTTCGCTTTCTGGCATATTGTTTCAATGGGAAGATCGGCCCATTGTCCGGTGAATAATGTAACTGGTCTGGCCATAGTTTTATAGTTTTAGAGAGCCTCATCCCCAACCCCTCTCCCGCGGAGAGGGGAGTAAGAGAGACCGTTGTTATTTTAATTATTTAATTTCAAATTAAATGTTAGTTGAACAGGAAAAAAGTTTCTCTTTCCGGTCCTCTCCCTCGGGAGAGTCAGAGGGGACTTCTTTTTTTACTCCCCAAATTTTACCCATTTTACCGCATCATCGTACCCGGCTTTTACAACTGTGTCGATAAACTGCATTCCGCGTATTCCGTCTTCCACGCCTGGAAAATCGAGCATTTCGGGTGTTGGTTGTTCGCCGTTGGCTTTTGCCATTATCGTTGTAGCAAAATTCCGGTAAATGTTTGCAAAAGCTTCGAGATAGCCTTCAGGATGGCCTCCGGGTGTCCTGGTATTATGCGCCGCAACTGCACTGTCGAGACTTGTGCCAACGCGCAAAACCTGCATGGGCTGTCCAAGCCATTTTACACGTAAAGTGTTGGGTTCCATTTGTTCCCAGTCGATGCCACCTTTGTCGCCATAAATTCGAATTCGAATTGCATTTTCTTCGCCGGCAGCAATTTGCGTGGCCATTAAAACACCTTTTGCGCCATTGTCGAAACGAAGTAAAACGGCGCCATCGTCATCCAATAAACGGTTTGGCACAAATACATTAAGTTCAGCACATAATTCTGTCACCCTTAATCCGGCCATATATTCAGCAAGATGATGTGCATGTGTGCCTATATCGCCCATGCAACCAGCCTTTCCTGAGCGTTTTGGATCGGTTCGCCACGATGCCTGCGGGTTGCCTGTATCTTCCAGTTTTGAAGAAAGCCAACCCTGAGGATATTCAACAAAAATCTTTCTTATTTTTCCCAACGTGCCGTCTGCAATCATTTGTTTTGCATGTTTTACTGCAGGATAACCAGAATAAGTATGCGTCAACGCAAAAGTTAATCCGGTTTCTTCAATTTTCTCTTTTAGCTGAAGTGCTTCATCGAGCGTAAAAGTTATCGGCTTATCGAGAACAACATTAAATCCATTTTCAAGCGCCATCACAGCCGGATCAAAATGAACAAAGTTGGGAGTTACTATTGAAACAAAATCCATACGTTCACCTTCCGGTAATTTTGCTTCTTTTTCAAACATTTCCTGGTAAGTAGTATATACACGATCGTCAGGAAGAAAATAAGCTTTTCCTGATGATTTTGAAATTTCAGGATTAACACTGAAACATCCGCAAACCAGTTCAATATGATTATCCATTAAAGCCGCAAGGCGATGAATTGCCCCGATGAATGCGTCGGTTCCACCACCGACCATTCCCATACGTAATTTTCTATGCATTATTTTTCGTTTTAGTTGATTCAGAAATAAAAACTTTTAAAATTAACAACTCTTTTGAAAGGAAACAAAAAGGCATATGGTTTATTTAAAAAGATTCGCGGGAATATTTGTTTTTCAGATTTTTACCCGAATAATTTATGAATAATGAAGTTTAAGAACCGTGTTATTCGAAATATTAAAATACAAATCGCTAATTTTAACACATAAAAAATAAAATACTTAATAAACCAATAAAACCATGGAAAGAAGAAGTTTTTTAAAATCAGCAGCTGCAGGAGGATTAGCTGTTTCCGGAATTACAAGCGTATTCAATGCAACTGCCTCAGAGCCTGTGGCACAAAGTTCCAATTCATTTAAATTAAAATATGGGCCTCATTTCGGGATGTTTAAAAACAGTGCCGGCGACGATTTAATTGACCAGATTAAATTTATGGCCGACCAGGGATTTACCGCATTCGAAGACAACGGAATGATGGGACGCGAACCTGCAATGCAGGAAAAAATTGGGGAAACGCTGGCCGATTTAAATATGCTGATGGGTGTTTTTGTGGTGGATAAAGGCGGAAATCTTGCCAACACGCTTGCAGCCGGTAAAAAAGAAAATATGGATATCTTCCTGGATGGATGTCGCAGGGCCGTTGATGTGGCTAAACGGGTAAATGCTAAATGGATGACCGTTGTTCCCGGAAGTTTTGAAAGAAAATTGCCAATTGGAATGCAGGATGCAAATGTAATTGAAGCCTTGCGCCGCGGAGCCGAAATTTTTGAGCCTCACGGTTTGGTAATGGTACTTGAACCACTTTCCGACTCACCGGACCTTTATCTGCAAACTTCGCAGCAAAGCTATCTGATTTGTAAAGCCGTGAACAGCCCATCGTGTAAAATATTATACGACATCTATCACATGCAAAAAATGGAAGGCAACCTGATAAATAATATTGAACTTGCATGGGACGAAATCGCCTATTTCCAGATTGGCGATAATCCGGGAAGAAAAGAACCAACCACAGGTGAAATCAATTACAAGAATGTTTTCAAGTATATTATACGACAAAGGCTATAAGGGGGTAATGGGTATGGAACATGGTATTTCAGGACAGGGAGCTGAAGGTGAGAAAAGGTTGATTGAAGCCTATCATGAAGTGGATTCGTTTGACATATAGAATTCAACTAAATTCTAACCTTTAATATTTATAAAAATCTTCGAAAAGCCGCTAAGTCTCCAAGGCGAGGTGGTTTAGTAAAACTTGCACAAAAAAATTTATTGGATTAGGCGTTTAACTCATACAATCCAAAATGCGGCTAAAGCCGTATTTAACAGCAATTTATAAAATCCGTCAGCTAAAGCAGACGGCAATAAATAGCTAACATAATGGAAAATAATGTATAAATTTCCCCCGACGAACCGGGACAGTCAATAATTTCTCAATTTTCCAAGCCAAAAATTAACGTTAAATCCATAGGGTATTTCCCCGATTTTGCCCCGTAAACCGAAAGGCCGCCTCTGTCGCCGGACGATTCCTTTACCAGCAACCGGATAACTACTTTCCCGTTTTCCAGAGCATTTTTAATGGCAATATCATCCAAATCTGCTATGACCAGGTAACCATAAGAACCGGCTTCATCGAGTAGCCACGGTTTATTTTCGTTGCTTCCCCACTCACTTCCCGGAATCTGATTTCGCCACGACAAAATTCCCTGGTGATCAGCCGGATCGTCTGGCAATTCAATTTCTTTTATAATCTGATCGTTGGCAGCAACAGCGAGCAAAGTGCCATGAAGTTTTTCATCGGTTTGCGGATAGCTGTTTTTCCCGTAACCCGGAATTCTTCCTTTTTCCGAAACTACAGTCATTCCGATTCGTTCTGCATCTCCTTCTTCAAGATATTTTTCCTGCGGATATCGCGAAGCCAGTTCAGCTCTGAATTCAATGCTTTTTACCTTTTTGGGATCGATATTTTCAGGCACTTTAAATTCATACTGAAAATATCCTGAACCCATGCCCCATACTTTATTTCCGTTTTGCGATGCTAAATATTTTATGTTCCAATCTTCCGCAGTGAAATCCGAAGGCGATTGTGTAACTATATTGTCATTGGTTACTGTATCGCCACTCACGGTAAACGGCACAAAATTCTGTTGCAAAATTTCGTCACTCCCACTTACCAATTTTGTTGCAAAAATCATAACCATGTTTTCTTTTGGCGCAGTAAAATCAACAGTATCCAATTCAGTGAAACTAAAAGGCACCGCATTTACTTCACTTATTTCTCCTGTCATGTATTCAACCCTGTCGCCTAAATTATTCCAACCATACACTGAATATGTTAATTTCATATTTTCAGGAATGTCTTCAGTAACCGCACTAATTCCTACCGGAATCGAAATCTGTGATCCACCAGCATAATCTTCAAAAAAATCTTTTCCCGATACTACATACAAATTCTTTTGCAGATCATTCATTTTCATTCCGGGAACCAATTCATCGAATCCAAACATTTTTTTCGATCGATCGAAACGGTAATATCCATTCCATTCATTAATTACATCGTGAAATTCAGTAAATAAAAATCCGGCAATTTTAGGCCGCTTTCTGAATTCGTTCATCATAATATGGTATTCCCACGTTAAATCAATGTCGCCTGTGCTGCCTGAATAGCCCCAAACAGCGCCGCATTCCGAGTTAAACATGGGCACATTGGTTTGTTTGTTATCGCCAATATAATTATATCCCGAACCCGGATAGGTATTTTCTACCACATAATCGAGAAATGCCGCCCAGTTTCGTGCCGGCAGATAACTGTGCCACGTGTTAATATCGGTAACCACATGATCGAGATTACATGGCGAATTATCTTCAACCAGTCGTGTAGGATCGTATTCCTTGCCTTGTTGTACCAACTTCGAACCCATTCCTGTGTTTCCGGTGTGTAGCTTCGATTTCCGGACATAGAATCTTTTGTAAACAGCCCCCAGGTTTCATTAAAAAGCACCCACGAAAAAATGCTCGGATGATTATAATCGCGTTTCATTTCGTTTTGAGCAATATATTCCCAATTAGCTTTTGCTGTTGAATCGGGTTCTCCCCAAAAATTTGGAATATCTTCCATTATGAGTAAACCAAGTTTATCGGCCCAGTAAAGTTTTCGTGGAATTTCAGCTTTAATATGAATTCGTAATCCGTTTAATCCCAGAACTTTTGCCCGTTGGATTTCTTCTTTCATAAAATTATCGGAAGGAAAAGTGTAAAAGCCTCTTGGATGATAACTTTGGTCGAGAGTGAGTTTCATGTAAATCGGCTTATTGTTCAACGCAACATATTCAAAATCTTTCCCGGGTATTTTTACTGCAGAAATCTTTCGCATTCCAAAATAGGTGGAAACTTCATCCTTTATTTTGTCGTTTTCCAGTGTTGCAACAACTTCGTATAAGTAAGGATTATCCAAATCCCACAATTTCATATTTTCAATTGGAATAACAAACGAACCTTCCTGTTTCCCTGTTTTGATTTTGTTCTCAAAACTGATATCGTTTTCAATTCCGGTTAATTGAAATGTATAATCAGAATTTGCTTTATCATTCAGAAAAACATCAACGCCAACCTGTTTTTTATCGATATCGGGGGTGAATTTTATGTTCGAAATATAATTCTCAGGCCGTGCTTCCAGATAAACAGTTTGCCATATTCCTTTGGCATTTCCGTAATATTGCTTTCCTGACGGACGATTATCAAGCTCTTCATCTTCAACGCGAACCACCAGCTTATTTTCGCCCTCGTTCAAAACAGAAGAAATATTGAAATCAAAAGGGACATAACCACCGGAATGATGGCCGATTTCTGTTCCGTTTACCCAAACTGTGGTGTTAAAATCGGAAGCACCGAAAATTAAAAACACGTCTTTTCCGTTCCATGCTTTCAAATCATTCAGTTCGAAGGAACGATAATACCAGCCCACGTTTACATTCGGTTTTTGGATTTCGCTTAACGGACTTGCCCACGAAAACGGCACCAGAATTTTATTGGTGAATGTTTCAGGGGATTCCTGCCAATTTTCATCCAGTCCTGCATTTGTTGAGTCGGCTTTAAAATTCCAGTAACCATTTAAATTTTGCCATGTTTCCCGTTTAAAATCCGGTCGCGGATGTTCAGGCAGCGGAATGTCATTTTTTTCTCTGTTGCAGGAAAATAGTAAAGCTGAAAGTATAAAAAGGAATATTATTTTGGTTTTCATATTTGTAAAATATAGGTGTTGATTTATTATTATGTAAAAATAGGATTTTGATTCTAAATCGCAGTAAAGTAAAATGAAAAGAAATCGTTATTTTCAGAATTGAATATCTTTCAGATTTACTTCGGTGAAATCCTTAATTATTTTATTGGCGAAACGGTGTTTTTCTGCGGGAAGCGTTGTAGTTAATGCGATTACTTTGGCTCCTGCATCGTAAGCAGATTTTGTTCCCGATAAACTATCTTCGAACACAACACATGCCGATGGTTTTGTTTTTAAGAGCTCGGCAGCTTTCAGGTAAATTTCAGGATGAGGTTTGCTTTTTGAAACCATTGAATCATAAACGATAACATCGATTTGATTTTCGATATTGAGTGCATTTAATACAAAATCAACATTTTTTTTTGGTGCTGATGTTGCGATACCAATGGCGATATTAGCAGTCTTCAGCATTTTGATAAAAGGGATTAATCCATTTACAGGCTGAATATATGGAGCGTAAATAGTACGATAAATTTCTTCCTTTTCGCTGGCCAAAGTTTCGGTTTCGGCTTTGGTGAGGCCTTTCTCAAACATTCCGCTCAAAATCAGCTCATTTGTCTGACCAAAGTATTGCGATCTGAAAATTTCCTCTGAAAACGGAATGCCGTACTTCTCACAAAATATTTTCCAGGCTTGAAAATGGTAATCACCATTATCGATGAGTACGCCGTCCATATCGAATATTACTGCCATAAACTTTTATCAGAATTTTCTACGCATTAAAAAATCCAAAAATAAAAAATGGCTGCCGATAAAAAACCGACAGCCACCTTCATTTTAAAAAAATTTTAAACAGATTGATATTCTTAATATATCGGATTTGCAGGAAATCGCAGTTAATTCGATGTTTGCAGCTTAATTTTTAATTCATTCTTATCGGGAGAAACTTTCATCGTTTCCGATTTCTTTTCATAGGATATGTAATTTGCCACCACATTGTATTCGCCAGGTTTTACATTGCTGAAAGAGAAATTTCCATCAAAATCGGTATACGTTTTCAAATCTGTTCCTTCCAGTTTTATTTCAACTCCAACTAAAACTTCACCTGAATTTTCGTCAGCAACTGTCCCTTTAAGTATGGTTGTAGCAGTTGCATCGTTATTGGCCGGCGCTTTGCTATCCTTTTCTTTTGCCTGAACTGCAATAACCGAAGTTACAAATACAAGAGCTATAATAATCTTTTTCATTTTATTCAATTTAAGTAAACTAATTCACGGACAAATTTATTCCTGATTCATTAGAACGAGGTTACAGAATTATTACACTTTTATTAAATAAGATTAAGAAATTGTTACAGGAGACGATTCGTGTAGCTGCGTAAAATTGTGAAAACTAATATTTACGTTCACTCACTAATTCTCCCTTTTCGTTGTAGTTTTTCCAGACGCCGGTTTTTTCACCTTCGCTATATTGCAATTCGTAGAGCAAATTCCCGTAGTCGTTCCATATATACCATTTCCCGTGTTTTTTGCCGTTTTTGTAATTGGCTACGGAAATTTTGATATTGTGATTGTTATATTTTACCCATTTACCATCCATTTCGTTGTTTTTATAGGAACGGACTTCGTTTAACCTGCCATCTTCGAAATAGATTAGGGTTTTGCCGTTTTTCAACCCGTTTTTAAAACTTGCTACCATTTTTACTGAACCGTCTTCGTAATAAGTAGTCCATTTACCTGTATAAAGTTTGCCATCGAGTAAGTAGCTGCCATCCTTTTCAACCAGTTCCTGTGCACCGGCCAAAAAAGCTCCGAATGTCAGTAAAAGAAGAATAAAAAATGTTCGTTTCATTATGCTATAAAATTACAGTGTTTGATTAATATAAAAGTGTATTTGGGAGATAAATCAGTTCGTGCAGTGATATTTTTTGATAAAAGCCCCGGATTTCTCCGGGGCTAAAGACAGATCTTCACCTGTCTTTATCAAACACTGCAAAGTAGTTTTGCATATCTTAATTTGTTCATTCCGATGCTTACCTGGCAATCATTTTTAATGTTTGTACTTCATTGCCCACGGTTACTTTTCCGAAATAAAGTCCGGTTGGCAATTGTGAAGCATTAAAAGTGAACCTGTAGGCTCCTTCAAACAAATTGCCGTTTTGAATGGTTGAAACCACAGCACCTGAAACATTTACAACAGCAATTTTCACAAAAGCACTCTTATTCAATTGCAATTCGATGTTGGTGCTTCCCGAAAACGGATTTGGGTAATTTCTTACCACCGTACTGTTTTCCATTTCCCTGTAATCAACTACCGGAGTTACAGCCCAGTAAGAAGCGTTAAATATAGGCGAACCTTCCATTGGCTGAAAATTAAATGCGCCGTAATTAAATGGATCAGTGATTTTTGCATCAGCTTGCGTATCCAGCATTTTATTGCGCTTGTCTGCGGTTAAAAACCATGCTTCCAACCCGGCTGCATCGAAAACAGTTCCATCCACTTTGTATTGGTCGTTTTCAATTCCTGTGATTATCGTATTGTTTACATTCAGCATTCCGTCTTTGGCTGCATTCATCGAGTTGTCCGATTCCATTCTTACACCACGTCCCCATCCTGCAAATAAGGCATTGTATATCTGCAATCTTGTGCTGCGGCGTAAACGCATCGCTGCTCCGTCTTCATGATTTTGAGGAAGCTCAAGTCCCTTACTCGCAAAAGGGCCGAAAGCGCTGATGTTGCTAAATACGGCATGCGTGTATGGCTCGTTGGTTGAACCTGCTGCATCGTTGTCCGATTCAAAAGCATTGGCTGTATCGGTATCTACAATGTCCGGGTCACGTGATATCAATCCAAACTGAACCAGCCCTGAATAACCATTATCGGTATCAAAATCATCGTCTTCTGTTTTATATGAAATCAGGTGTTTGGCATTTACTGTTCCGCCAAACCATTCATAACCATCGTCGCCGGAATAAGATACCTGTACAAAGTCAATAGTAGTGCCATTTCCGACAGAACAAAAAGTCAAACCGTTTACTTCCGAACCGGTGGCAATCTCAAATCCGGGGAATTCGATACGTACATATTTCATTGTTCCTGAATTATCGGCTGCGTCGCTTCCTCCATAAACAGATTCAATTCCACCTTCGGCAATACCTTCGCCGCCGGGTAAATTATTTGGTGCATTTCCACATAAAACAATTCCCGCCCAGTCGCTGTTAGCTCTTAACCCTGCGGCCTGGTTTGAAGTAAATACAATTGGCTCGTCCATTTTTCCCACAGCCATAATTTTACCACCACGCTGGATAAACAATCCACTTTTAGCGGTAGCGCGAACTACTGTTCCGGCTTCAATGGTTAGCATTGCCCCTGCATCTACATATACCCAGCCATCGAGTTTGATTACGCCTGACCAGGTTTCATCTGCAGAAATATGCAAACCTGTACTCATCGAAAACTGTCCGTTTCCTTTGGTAGCATCAAAAGTAGTCGGGTAAGTGGCATCTACAGGATTAAATTCTGTCCAGCCTGCAGTCCAGTCGTTGCTGCCATCGAAGGCGCCTGCATAACTCACTTTTTCGAAAAATGTATTGTCGATCGATTGGGCTTTTATTCCCCAAAGAGCGACCAATGTAACTAACAGTGTAAGTAGCAATTTTTTCATAATTTTCATTTTAAAATTAAAATACATTCATTCATCTATAAATCATATGTTAAGCTAAAGGAGAACAAGCGATTTGGGAACATACTTTAATGTATTTAGTTCCATTGAATCGTCGCTTCCGTAATACTGAACAAAACGAACCGGGTCGTTTAGTATATCCTTGATTCCGGCTTTTACCGAAAATCTTTCAGCTATATCTTTTTGAATGTTGAGATCGAGTGAATTCCGCGGCAATTCCCATGTGTGCGGGTTTACCGGCGTGCCGACATAAGCTATCCGTCTGCCAAGGCGATTATACGATACATTGGCCGACCAACCATTGTTTTCACCTGCATAGTTTAAACTCAGGTTGACGATATACGGCGACTGTCCCTGCATAATCCTGGTTTTTTCGCGGGCAAAATCCTGTTTCTCGGTATTGATTTCGCTCTTAATCAGCGAAGTGTTAAAAATCACCGTAATGTCTTTCATGAAAATCCGGAAGATTCAATATCGCCGAGTCGCTTCCGAATATCAAGTTCAATTCCGGCGCTGTATCCGTTTTCGGTGTTAAAAGGTTTATAATCGTAACCTGTACCTGCCGGAATAAGGAATACTTCTATTGGATTCTGAAACTTTTTGTAAAATCCGGCAATCGAAATCATTTCGCCCAGAGCAGGGTACCATTCGTAACGAATATCATAATTGTCTATATACGCATTCTGAAGGTCTTCATTCCCGTGAATCAGCACAAACATGTCGAAATCCTGGTAGTCGAAGTTTGACATTTCGCGGAACTCCGGACGGTTTACCGTTTTCCCGTACGATGCGCGAACCAGGTTTTTTCGTTGATATTCCAGGTAAAGTTTGCCGACGGAAAGAAATTGGTAGTATCTCTTACAATGTCGTATAATTCAGGAGTTGATGTCGGTTCATAAAAATCGGTGATTTTACGGTAGAATTTTTCAACCCGAACTCCACCATACAGGTTTATTTTTGAAGTAACGGGAATGAATAATACTGCATACCCTGCAGTAAGGAAATCATGCGCATTGTAGCTGTCTTTTGCCCTTGTATTATCACGATAGGATAGGCCATGCTGATTATAAGGTTTTGTCTGGTCGAAATAGAAATTTCCAGCAACTAAAATATCTTCAATAGGTTGATAAAAGTCGATTTGCGGGATTTCTTACTGCTACAGTGCCAATGAGCCGTGAACCAAATTCCCTGTATTTTCTTTCATAAAATCCACCGGCTTTCAGTTTCCATGAATTTTCAGAGCCAAACAAAGTGAAATTGTGTTCTGCATCGAGCTTGAAATCATAAATATTTTCCTTCATATTCAGCCATAAACGCCCGCCAAGGTAAGCGTTGGGAACGTTCTGAATTCGCATGTAATACTGGTTGTAGTATTTACTGCCTTCATCCGTATTAAGTACGTATGTATTCCTGCGGTTATCCGGCTGATCGGTTTTTGTAAGGCCGTAACCAGCCAGCCAGTTTATTTTTGTTTTTTCCTGATTAAATTGCTGTTCTCCGGCCAATTGCCCGGAATAGACCAACCGGCTTATAAATTTAAGGTCGGTTAAACGAAGTGTTTCAACATTGTAATAGTTTACACCATTTCGGATATTGGTATAATCGGTTCCAAGATGGTTAAAGAAGTTCCGGATTTCCACTTTCTGGTTTTTCCCATACAAAATGTTCCAGTTATGAATCAATCCGAGTTTTGCATTTTGCTGCGATTGCTGATCTTTAAAATCGAAATCTTTGGTAACGATTCCGGTTTCCTCGTCATACCCCTGGTATTCCAATCGATCTCTTAATGTATGATTACTGCTGTATCCGTAGTTCAGCGAAGTGATATTTCCAACTGAAACTTTTCCCAGCACAAAACGACGCTGTGATGTAATTGAAAAATCCTGATCAAGGAAAGGCTTTTTCTGAAATGTTGCCCAATTGTTGGAAAACAGCTTCGAAACATGGGCAATATCTTCTGTTTTCTGTAAATAATCATTTTCACTTTCCCAAACGTACAGATCATTAAATTCCTGCGTGCCAGGCACACCGGATGGAATATTTCTGGTTCCGTCGTCAAAACCAAGCCAATCGGTTTTAGAACCGTGGTAAGTTTGAAATTCGTTGTTAAATGAAGTATTCTGCACATATTTTGTTCCATAGGTAATAGTCAGGCTATTTTCATCGGCAACACTTTTTGTTTCCACATTTATTGCTGCACCGGCAAAATCGGCGGGTAATTCGGGCGCCGGACTTTTATAAATTAATATGTTATCGATAAGTCCGCTGGGAATGGCATCAAACGAAAAAGCACGTTTATCGGCTTCGAAACTGGGTGCAGTTGCATTGTTTAGCATTACCGAATTGTACCGTTCAATTAATCCGCGAACGATTACAAACCGTCCATCGGTAATCGTGATTCCCGGTACACGGCGAATAACTTCGGCAGCATCTTTATCCTGGCTGCGCGAAATTTGCTGGGCGCTAATTCCGCTTACTATCAGGTTTTGGGCTTTCAGATTCGAAATCATCGACATATCGGTGTCGGTCCTTTTTTTGGCAACCACCTGCACCTCACCAATATCAAGCGTTGCAGGATCGAGTGCTACATTGATTATAGTTTCCCTATCATTTGCAACATCAGCACGAACAACCTTTGTTTCGTAAGAGATAAATGAAACCACCAGGTTGTATGTTCCGGGATTTACTTTTGGAATGACATATTCGCCATCGAAATTGGTGATGGTTCCCTGGGTTGTTCCCTGAATAAGTACGGTAGTTCCAATCAATGATTCATTTGTTTTCGAGTCGGTTATTATTCCTTTAATTATGCCTGTCTGACCCAGGCTTTCCACAGTAAAAATTAGCAGCATAATACCACCAAAAAGAAGTTTTTTCATACCAAATAACAATTGCAGTGTTTTATATTTTTTCAAATACTATTCAAAGAAACATGCAAATTGTTACAGCTACATTAAGCTTTATTTAATGATGGGTTACATTTACTTAATGGTTTTGTAATATGTTCTAAAATCCGTGGAGTTTTTGTTTTTGAAAGGAATGTGGAGAAAAAGTCCGATGAAGTTATTTCTTTGACAATGAAAACAAAAATTCAATGCCACCATTTGGATTGTTGCGAACCGAAATTTCGCCTTTATGCAACTGAACCGCATTTTTAATAATGGCAAGCCCCAATCCGGTTCCGCCAGTTTCCCTGCTTCTTCCGTAATCGATACGGTAAAAACGCTCAAAAATACGTGGAAGATGTTCAGCAGGAATTCCGGGACCACTATCAGAATAGGAAAAGAAATAATAATTATCGTCTTCGTGGTACACCTTTAATTTAATTTTTATTCCATCGCCGCCATAGTTTATCGAATTTTCCACGAGGTTCTGAAAAATGGAAAACAAGAGTGCATCGTTTCCGTTTATCATGGTTTTTGGCTGAACTTTATCGACAAATTCAATGTTCATTTTGCCCATTCGGTTGGCAAAGTTTTCGTATACCTCGGTAATTATCTTCTTCAAATCGGTTGGTTTGAACTGAAACAATTCGCCTGCATCTTCAATGTTATTAAGCAGCGACACATCGTTAATCAGATCGGTTAACCGTTCAGATTGCATAAAAGCTTTTCCCAGAAAATATTTTTGTTTGTCTTCAGCCATTGGCCAGTTGCCAATTACCGTTTCGAGATAACCTTTTATCGATGCCAAAGGTGTTTTCAATTCATGCGCAATATTCGATGTTAATTGTTGTTTCAGCAACCTGCGCTTTTCCAAACGCGTAATATCGGTTATCATCACTTCAAAGCTCTTATCGAGAAAAACAATGCTTTGTATCTTGAAATATCTTTCATCGTTTTCCATGGTATAATTCAGTTGCGGTAAATTTTCAACTTCAACTGGATTATCGGATTTAATGTGTTTGTTCAGAAACTTTTTCAGCTTTTTAAATTCGCTTAAATCAAAAATTTCAGTGGGCTCGCGAACCGGTTTGCTGGAAATAATATTTATTTTCTGAATAAAATGGCTGTTTGATAAAGTGCAAACCTTCTTTTTCGAAAAGAATGCAATTCCTTCGTTTAGCGCATTCAGGTGATTAAACAGTTTTTCCTTTTCGTTGGATAAATCGTCTTTCGCCTTTTTCAGGTTGTAATAAATCTGAATAATTTGTCCGCTGATTACGCCAAGCTCGTTATCCGGAAATTTGGCATTAAAATCGATGTATTCATTTTTCCCGGCTTTCACAGCAAAATCCTTTAGTTTGGTAATAACCACCGACAGGCGAATAGTGACCAGATAAAGTACAATTCCGATTATTGAAAATGCCAGAAATATGAATACAATAAACATTCGGCTGGCTTTCAGAAAATTCCTGACTTCGACATTGTAAACCATTGCCGTGCGCACATAAATGTCGGGATAGCTCTTGGCATAATAGTAATATTCCTGCTTTGTAGTGGCCGAGCGGCGAATATTGGAACCAACGCCATAATGAATGGCTTTTTGCACTTCAGGACGATGCAAGTGGTTTTCCATCCTGTCGTATTCTTCTACAAAACTGTCGAATAAAACTTTTCCGCTAATGCTGATAACTGTTAAACGAATATTTGCCTGAGGCAGAATTTCATTTATTTCATTTACACGGTCGATATTGTTGTTGCTTAACAACTGGTTTTTCTCAATAAAACGGTAAGTTATTTCGGTAATATTATCGAGTGTACTTTCGAGCTGCGATATACGATAACTTTTTTCCCTTTGATATTGAAAAGTAAGAATAGCAATGGTAAAGAGGATAAACAGAATGATATAGTAAAGGAAAATTTCTCCTCTGAAAGAACGTCTTATCACAACAAAAATCGTTATTCGTTTTGAAAACTATACCCGTAACCCGACTTCCCTTTGATGTTAGCGCCATAATCGCCAATTTTTTTCCGAAGCCGGGCAATATTAACATCCACATTTCTTTCGGTTACAATTACATCTTCGTGCCATATTCGCGATAAAATTTCTTCGCGACTGATGTACTGCCCGACATTTTTTAACAGCAGCGATAAAATTTCAAATTCCTTACGGGTTAAATTCACATTATCCCCATCCATCTGGAATGATTTTTTATTTAAGTCAATTTTTAAATCGCCAAAAACAATCTGATTCTTTTCTTCTTTTTCAGCCGTTCCGCGTTTAAGAATTGCTTTAATACGGGCAATCACTTCTTTAATGGAAAAAGGTTTTGTAATGTAATCGTCGCCACCGACATTAAAGCCGGTAAGTACATCGTTTTCCTCGCCTTTTGCAGTAAGAAAAATTATTGGTACGTTAATTTTTTTTTCATTTCGAATAATATGGGCAGCTTTATAACCCGAAATACCCGACATCATAACATCAAGGAGCATCAGGTCATAATCTTCCAATTGCTTTTTCAACGCCTCTTCTGCCGAATAAGCAATGTCAATGGCAAAGCCTTCACTTTCGAGATTAAACTGTAAGATTTCACATAAATCCTTTTCATCGTCGACAATAAGTATCTTATTCATTTTTACGGGCTGTTTTTTTTCTGATGCAAAGTTAAATTAAATCATTTATACAGTACAAAAACTTTATTGCTTTGGTTCTTACTGATATTCAGAAATTATAAAGCAGTATTATTTCAACAAATGTTTAATATATTAAAATTTAATCAATATTGCCATTTATTTGATAACAAAATGTTACAAATCAATTACTAAAATATTAAATGTTAAACATCTATATTTGCGGCTGTTAAAAATCATACAGTCGACTTATGAAGTTTAAAGGCATTGTTATATTACTATTTATTATTTCTCTTCAATCCTTTTCACAGGAAACCGAATTCACTCCCTCGGGCAGCGCTTTTGCCACTATTTTTGCGAATTTTCACCAGGGAATTACAGGGATCTGCAACCGATGAAGCAGCGTTCGAACTTGTACGCGGTTATATTGGCTATCAGTATAATCTGAGCCCTGAATTCTACGCCAAAATAAATGTAGACATTGGCAGCCCCGAAGACTTATCGCCCTATTCAAAACTCCGGCGATATGCCTATTTTAAAAATGCATATTTGCGATATACAAAGAATAAATTAGCCGTTGAATTTGGATTAATCAGTTTAAAACAGTTTAATGTTCAGGAAAAAATATGGGAAAGAAGATACCTGATGAAAACGCTTGCCGACGAGTACAGGCTTGGTTCTTCAGCCGATCTGGGTGCAAATGTGCATTACGATTTTAACCAATTTCTTGATGTCGACGTTACCATGATGAACGGTGAAGGATACAACAGCCTGCAAACGGATAAGATTTTCAAATATAGTTTTGCAACCACAGTTAGAGCGCCAAAGAATTTTACCTCGCGCGTGGTTTATGATTTCACCCGAAACGACATTTTTGAAACAACTTTGCTGCTGTTTGCGTCCTACGATTGCCACAGCAAATGGAATATAGCCGGAGAATTTATTCTGCGAAACAATGAAGGCTGGGAAGAAAATCACGACAGAACAGGTTTGTCTGTTTACGGAAAGTACAATATCACACAAAAATACCAGCTTTTTGCCCGTTACGATGTGCTGCGTTCAAACATCCTTGAAGGAGAAACCAACCCGTGGAATCTATCCGGCGACGGAACTGCTTTGGTAACCGGAATCCAGTTTAACCCGGTAAAAAATATTAAGATGGCGCTGAATTATCACGACTGGTATCCATGGGCTGCCAATGCTGAAGGTGGTGGTTTTATTTATCTCGATTTGGAAGTAAAATTGTAAAACAATCAGGCCATGACTCACCGGTTATTTTTAATCATATCACTACTAATATTCATTCAGGGTTGCAGAAAAAGCGACTATATTCTTGAAAGCGGGGAGGCTGTAATTCACGATGAAGGCAGCGGAACAGGGACTGTAACCTGGACTAAAGATAACGAATACCTCCTTGAAGGTTTTGTTTTTGTAAATGACGGACAGACGCTTACAATCGAACCCGGATCCGTTATTCGCTTTAAACCCGGAAAAGGAGAAAATGCAAGTGCGCTTATTGTTTCGCGCGGGGGAAAAATCTATGCTGAAGGAAGCTCGGCGGAACCGATAATTTTTACGTCGGAATCGGATGATTTGAATGGTTCGGTTGATGACGGCGAAACCGGGCTTTGGGGAGGCCTCATTGTTCTGGGAAATGCTCCAATTAACATTGCAGGCGGAGAAGCTTCCATCGAAGGAATTCCGCTTGCTGAACCACGGGGTGTTTATGGCGGATTAACCGAAAACGACAATTCCGGAATCCTGAAATACATTTCCATCCGCCATGGCGGAACAAACATCGGCGATGGAAACGAAATTAACGGCCTAACCCTTGGCGGCGTTGGTAACGAAACTCAGATCGATTATGTGGAAGTTATATCGAATGAAGACGATGGAGTTGAAATTTTTGGCGGAACTGTTAATTTGAAGCATATAGTAGTATCAGGCTGTGGCGACGATGCATTTGACTATGATTTAGGCTGGACAGGCAACGGTCAGTTCTGGCTTGGACTGCAATCGAACAATCTTGGCGATAACGTTCTCGAAGCCGGTGGCGGTGTCGATCCGGTGAACGGTGTTCCTTATTCCATCCCGAATATCTTTAATGCTACGTTTATCGGTAACGCAAATTCAGGTGAAGGCGCAAGCATTAATTTTAATAATAATGCAGGCGGAATTATTGCCAATTCAATTATTGTAAATAACAACCTCGGTGTTTTGCTCGAAGTTACCGACGCACATAACGATTGCTACACTCAATGGAAAGAAGGAAACCTGGCCATTCGTGGAAATGTTTTTCACGATGTTGCTTCTTCCACAACAGCATCGATATTCAAACTAACAGGTATTTACACGCCGGATCAGTTAAGCGGGTGGCAGAGTTATTTTAACACCGCAAAAAATGAGATACTCGATCCAAAGATCAACTGGCAGGAAGGAAATTATATTCCTGAAGAAAAAGTGCAGGGTGAAATGGCTGAGTATACATCAGGCTGGTTTCAGGTTGTAAATTTTAAAGGTGCATTTGGCGAAAGCGACTGGATAAAAGGCTGGACGCTGCTTTCACCGAATGATTAATATCTTAGGGCAATTCACCGGGCAACTAAAGTCTTAGGACAATTCACCGGGTGACTGTATGTTGTAATACATAGTCACCCGGTGAATATCCGGTTCAAAAATTATTTCAGTATTTCAGTACCGCTCTTACCGGTTTAGGATTAAACAGCATTTGAGATGTACTGCCATTAATATATTGTTGAGCATCGGTATAGGTTGAAAAACTTCCGAATGTTTTTAGCTGTTTTACTCTTTGCTCAAGCTTATCTGTAAGCGTGCATTTCTCTTTTATGATTTTTAATGTCTATATCCATCATGCAAATTATTTATCTTTATAATCATCTCTATTTATGCACAATAAAACAGGTTCTCAATTAAGTCCAAAAACTATTTAACTACAACTCGAACTCTATCAAGGTTCTGTATCCTTGTATATGGTGCCTTATTATCTCCATTCCGTTGCGATGCAACACGAAGTGTTGGAAAATAAGTTCCTTCCTTTTGAAACACATGCGTTGTTTGAATTATCACTTTTTTCCCATCTGAGTTTGTATAAAATTTTTCAATATTTTCTACCGGGATAAATTCATTACCCTCTTCGAAATTCCACTCAGCAGAAACAATTCCACCTGTGTTTGACGGAACTTCTATGATCGCCTCCAGTCTAACTGATTCTCCTTGTTCAATATCTGCCCGTTCTTTTCCGTTTGCTTTTATCGAAACAGCAGGTTGGATTCCTCCACGCTTATTTGCTATATCAGTTATAATTACCTGCCCATCTTCAATTTTATAATTTGTAGTCACCGGAGGTTCGATACCTTTTTCCACCCAGGCACTCAAGTCAAGCAATGCCTGATACAATGTTGACATGTATGAAACAACCTCGGTTGGATCATCCACTTCGCCATGAGTAGCCCGATCGGTGTACCACAGTCGGAAATTATCGTCTGCGGCACTACCAAGATGTTGCTTCACTTTTTTTCTATACCAATCACCCTGCCAGGCAAAAGCCTCTCTGTCCCAAACCGAACAACATAGAATCATCTTGCCGTTAATTTTTCCATCAGGAATAGTTCCTGCAGCTCCCATTGTAAATAATGGGCCGAGCAGCATGGGACGCTGTGGGTAAATCGGCACATCATTAACTCCACGAAATTGGTTCCAGACATAATAATCCGGAGTAGGAACCTGATGACGATAATAGGTTTGAACCGCCAAAAAATCAGAATTATCAACCTGAACAGAATCGCCAACATTTAATAGGGCAAGTTGTTGAGAACCATTTACTGGTGCCAGGACGATATACTTAGCTTGAGTTTTTGTGATTTGTAAGACCTGCCCTTCTCCTTTGCCGGAAAGTATAATAAGATCACCACCCATGCCAATATCTTTGACATCAACATCTGTTTGATAGGCCACAGGCTTTTCTTTGATTTCAGATCCCATGCTTGCCCAGGCGCGATCGGCAGTACCACGATCCGCTTCTGAAAGAGGCTTAACCAAACCAAGTTCTTCTGCTCTAGTCTGACCGATTATCATTTTTACAACTCCCTTAGTTTGCACGCGGTCACGCTGCAATGAAGCCGGATTGTCAAAGCCTAAATAACCCGGTTTATTCCAGAAATCTTCATGAAAATATTTCTCATCCATGGTCACGACACTCTTATAAAGAACCAGAAAGCCATGAGCGTCCATGTTTTGCCAGCCATACCACGACTTAATCGGGAAGCCCATTCTCGTGCACTCTTGTAAAACCTGGCGTTGCTCCACCGTTAAGGTTGCATAAGGATCACCACTTCCGCCGGGTTTTAATGCATCCACAATATCGGCCATTTTATCTTTTAGGATTCGCAAAGCATACATCCTTACGGCAAATACATTTGGAATAGCTTCGGGAGAACCCAGGACAAAGGGAACTGCACCATCCCAAATCCCTTTTGTATTTTCCATCCCACCAACCGTGCGAAATGCGCCACCACTCCCGCCATAGCAATAACCATAAGGACGGTCGCAATTGTAAATCAGTTGGGCAATGTGCCTCGAAAATTCGGCACAAACTGCATTGGCACGATAAGCGCCTATTGAAGCCTCTCTTCTTGTAGAAGGATCGGCAAAATCAAGTTTGCCTCCCTGATTAGTTACTACAAAGTATGCCCCATGAGTAATACTAAATCCAATCGGGTTAAGATCCTCACCATATGCCTGCACCGATGTTTCACTATCCGGGAAGGGAGTTATGTACTGAAAAAAACGGCCTGTATAATTTTCTTTTTCAGGAAAGTAGAATGAAAATCGTGTCCCATCATCAAAGCCGCCATGAACATAGCGGTGTTTCACCGGTTTATCACGCCATTCGTCCACATCAACAAAAGAATTTTTGAATATTGAATCGTTTGACTCGAATGAAAAATTTTGATGAACCAAACTTCTTTGAGCTTGTATAGCAGGACTATAAACCAAAGCCGTACAGCATAGAATAATGAACAGACAAAAAATCTTCATTGCTTATTATATTAGTTATTTATAATCGATAAATTTTCTTCAATCGCTTTATCAATGATATTAACTGGTGTCATAGAATTATCTCTGACATCATATGATCCTGTTTTACCAAATGAATGGATGTGTAAATCTGCACGGAAAAATCTTGCTCCGTTATCGGTTGTTTAAATCTCGTGTATTATACTCTTCATAATTATTCTATTTTATATAGGGTAGAAATAGCTCTTTTGCAAGCCGAAGGTTCAGATTGTGTGTTGGGGCTTGCAAATGTGCTATTTGTGTGTTGGCTTTTCATCAGTTTAATCTAAGTTGTTTCGGTCTTTCAGCATGATCGCTAACTCTGTTATCTTAGGAACAAAGTTATCATCTATTTCGTTATTTCCCTCGTCGTGCGAAACTTCTTTCTCTTATAAACATATTATCATCTGCCAAATTTCCTGTTCTTTAAACATTCCGGGCTAAGCATTAAAAATAAACATAATTTCAACAGGGCGAAATGGCTGAGTATACATCAAGCTGGTTTCAGGTTGTAAATTTTAAAGGCGCATTTGGCGAAAGCGACTGGATAAAAGGCTGGACACTGCTTTCGCCGGGACAACTAATATCATTAGGACAATTCGCCGGGTGACTGTATGTTGTAATTTATAGTCACCTGGTGAATATCCGGTTCAAAAATTATTTCGTGTAGTTCAGTATGTTCAAGAAACCGGCTTCCGTCATAAAACTTCCCGTTTTTCAATAAATATTTTTCTTCATTGGGACCTGTTTTAATGTAGAATCATCTATCAGTTTAATCTGAAAAAATTGGCGTTTTTATTTTTGCATCGTATAATTTCAGTTATTACTCCACCTCAATTTTATCCACTTCCTTCATCAGCCTGTCGGTTTCGGTGAGCGCTACAATTATTTTCTGATAATGCAGAATATCTTCAAAAGAAAGGGTTCGGCCTTTACGGTCTTTGAGCCACTTTTGCGCGGGCTGGTAACCGCCGATATAAAAGTTCCAGGCGGTTTCGGGGACGTTGTTGAAATATTGAAGCCCCTCCAACCTCCCGAGGGGGAGGCTTTTTCGTATTGATATAAACTTTGCCGACCTCCCCCTGCCCCTCCAAAGGAGGGGTGTAAGAAATTTTACCAACACGATTATCACCATTTACCGGGTAGGTGGTAATGAAGCTCTTCTACTTTCGGGCTTTCGAGCAGATGCATTTCGCGGAGTTGTTTGCCCAGTTCCACCAGTTGCCAAAAGGTAGTGGCATCTTTGGGATAAGGCACGCGCGGAAAATCAATTTTCAAAAACTCCTTGTATTTTTCGCGATAGGCAGGTGAATGCAGCACGGCATAGATGTAATCCAGAATATCGATGGGCGCAAAAGTCGTTCGGAAATCGCTGCGAACTTCGGGATTATTGATGAAACAGACATTTCCCTCCGGCTCTTTTCCGGGTACAAATGCCATTTGCAGTTTTTCGGCAATTTGGTTGACGATTTCCATATTTAGGTTAGGGGTGCGTTGTGGTGATTGTTCGAGGGATTGTTGGGCGATAGATTCCGTGAAGAGGTTAAGAGTGGGATAGTTATAACTTTCCAATAAAGCTATGAGGCTTTTGCCGGTAACACTTTCGGTAACAAAATATTTACGATAAGCTATATTCACTCAATTAGTTTTAAAGGGCTATAAATTTAATGGTTAAAATTGAAAAAAACGCGGCTATTAAGGATAGATTAACCTATACTTTTTGCCTTGTAAACGTTATGAAATCGCGTTCCGATTTTATCACGTTAATCGTATGTAACAATAAGTTGCGGAATTCAGAATTAATTTTAAAGAACAGTTGAGAGTTGCGCGTGTTTACTTCTTTATTTTTAATTCTCTTAATCTGATTTTTTTCGATTTTGCCTAAATAATCAAAAATGTTCTCCCTTTCGGAAACAAGCGCTTCGATATCGTCAAACTTTTCCTCTTTAACGAGGCTCAATGCATGATTGAAAAAATTGTCAGCCATACTGATCAATTCCGTGAATTCTTTATGTTGATCGCTACTAAATGGCTTGTGATTATTATCGAGGTGTTTTATCATCGGCTCATTCAAAAAGTGAACGGCATGCGCCATTTCACGTTTATAGTCCATAATCTGAACGTAAAAATGGCTCGTGTCCACCGATCCTTCCGATAACTTTTGAACAGTCGAATATACCCTTTCTTTATTTTTCTTCGATTTTTTTGAAAACTCCTGGCTGGTTTTTTCGGCTTGCTTCAGTTTATTTCTGTCTTCTTTTAAAAAGCCTTCAATACCATACGCAACTGCATTATTCGAAAAGCTTATTGCCCGCACTACCTGTTTCAGGCTTTTTTCAATAATTTGCTCAAATGCATCTTCGTTGGCAATGGTATCTTCTTCTTCATTCTTAAGCTTTTCTTTTCGCTTATTAAATAAAAGATGTGTACGAATAACCATAAAAACTGCCACAGCAATAAATACAAAAATCATAATATTACCGCCCAACGAAATGAGCAGGGCCACAATACCTGAAATTGTAAATGCAATTAATGCGGTAAGAAACCAGCCGCCGATTACAGCAATAACTCCTGAAATACGGTAAACAGCGCTGTCGCGGTCCCAGGCGCCATCGGCCAGCGAGCTGCCCATTGCAACCATAAATGTAACGTATGTTGTGGATAAAGGTAATTTTAATGAAGTTCCTATAGCAATAAGTATACTGGCAACCACCAGGTTTACCGATGCACGAATTTTATCAAATGCAGGTTGTTCAGCATCATCGGGCCGCTCGATAGAAACCGGTAAGAAACGCGAATTTACAGTACGTACCATACCCGCTGGCAACATGCTGTACAGTTTAGTGTGAAAACGGGTTGTGGCCCGAACCAATAAGCGCGCTGCGAGTGACGAATCAAATCGTTCCGAGCCTTCGCTTTGCCGCGATAAATCAACTGAAGTGGCAACCACCGATTGAGCTTTTTTCGACATTATCAGCGTGATTATCATTACAAGGCCGGCAATAATAAGCATATAAGCCGGGGTTGGAACTTTCCCTGAAAGCATTTCCATAGTTAATGAATCGGGAGCAGCGCCACCAGAAGCTATCCAGGCTTTAAACGAATTAAATCCTGCCAGCGGAACACCGATAAAATTCACCAAATCGTTACCGGCAAAAGCCATTGCGAGGGCAAATGTTCCAACCAAAACAATCACCTTCAGTATTTTAATATTGAAAATCCACTTTAACAATTGTATAAGTATAGTCCAGAAAATCAAACTATACAGCAAAACAAGTCCTGTGTTTGAATTGATCCAGGTTTCCAGCGATTGGCCACTGTTTAGCTGCATTTCCGCATATGTAGAACCGTGTATACCTTTTATCAGCATAAAATAGGTAATAGCTGTAATGGCAAGGCCACCATATAACGAACCCAGGTATTTCATGGGCCGGTGGTAGTTGAATGTAAAAATTATGCGTGTTATATACTGAATAATGGCTCCAAACGTAAATGCAATTATTACCGAAACAAGAATACCTGAAATTATCGCCAATGCCTTGTCGGAGTTGATGTATTTGTATAATTCCATTAATACCGACCCACCGGCAATTTTAATTTTTACAATTGAAACAGATACTGCCGCACCAAGTAGCTCGAAGACAATGGAAACTGTTGTAGATGTTGGCATTCCGAAGGTATTGAACATATCCAGCAGAATCACGTCGGTTATCATTACTGCAAGAAATATGACCATGATTTCGGAGAAATAGAACATTTCGGGATGAAAAATCCCTTTACGCGCTACCTCCATCATACCATTCGAAAAAGTAGCTCCGATAAGCACACCTATACTGGCCATAAGAAAGATTAACCATTTTGGTGCTGCTTTCGAACCAATAGCGGAATTTAAAAAATTAACCGCGTCATTACTTACGCCCACTATCAAATCGGATATAGCAAGAGCAAATAATATTACTACAAGTACTATGTAAAAATTTTCCATTATTTGGTTTTTAATTTTTGCCGGTAAATATAGAAGCTTGCCATAGAGTACAACGTTACAAAATATTAAAAAACGATTAAAATTCCATTACAATTCAATTACCAAAGGTCTGGTATTTATTTTCTAATTTTGCATGGAAAAACAAATATAGCAATGAATAAATTCTCGTCAAGACAAGTCGTGTTATTTCTGTCATTTCTGCTGACTTTAATCGTTGGTGCCGGATGGACTATTTTGTTTTTGAAGGGCAATATGAATGTACTTATTGTAGTGGTAACCATTGCCTTATTCTTTGTTAGTTCATTTTTTCTTATTCAATTTGCATTAAATAAATTTATCCTGGATAAAATCCGGCCGATATATAAAATTATCGACTTTGTTCCGCATAAAGGAAAAGGAGAAAAACTCAGAATGAAAACCGGGTTTATTGAACTTTCGGAAGTTGAACACGACGTGGAAGAGTGGGCCCGCAATAAATTAAATGAAATTGAAAGGCTGAAGGTTATGGAGCGTTACCGGAAAGAATTTGTTGGAAATGTTTCTCACGAATTAAAAACGCCGATCTTTAATATTCAGGGATATGTATTAACCCTGCTCGAAGGCGGGCTGGAAGATCCGAACATTAACAGACTTTACCTCAACCGCACTGAAAAAAGCATCGACCGCATGATATCGATAGTGGAAGATCTGGAATCGATAACCAAGCTCGAAACCGGCGAATTAAAACCTCAATACGGAGTTTTCGACATCGTAAAAACAGTGGAAGAAGTTTTTGAATTGGAACACCGGCTTTCGTACGAGAAAAATATATCGCTTGAATTTTCAGGGAAACCCGACAAACCAATTATTGTTAACGCAGATAAAAAAAGAATAATAGAAGTTTTGGCCAACCTTGTTATCAACTCGCTGAAATACGGGAAAAAGAACGGATATACACGTGTTGGGTTTTATAATTTCGACGACAAGCTGATGGTGGAAGTCTCGGATAACGGCATCGGTATCGACAAAAAAGATCTTCCGCGAATATTTGAACGGTTTTATCGTGTCGACAAATCGAGATCGCGCGAGCAGGGTGGAACAGGACTTGGCTTGTCTATTGTAAAACATATTATTGAAGCGCACAATCAAACCATAAATGTTCAAAGTGAACTCGATCAGGGAACTACATTTACTTTTACGCTTGAAAAAGCAAGATAATAGCCTATCTTTGTGCAGTTCTGTATAACACAAATATAATTATGATTTAACTACCGGATCGCCTGTTTGCGTTCCTGATATTCACCAAATTATGGAAGACACGATTTTTAAAATACTTTTAGTTGACGACGAAGAAGATATCCTCGAATTTATAAGTTACAACCTTGAAAAAGAAGGTTACAAGGTATTTACAGCTAAAAACGGAATTGAAGCTTTGAAAGTTGCCGCGAATGAAATTCCTCATCTTGTGATTCTGGATGTAATGATGCCTGAAATGGATGGAATAACTGCCTGCGAAGAAATGCGAAAAATTCCTTCGTTAAACAACACTATAATTGCTTTACTAACTGCACGTGGTGAAGATTATTCACAAATTGCCGGATTCGATGCAGGAGCCGACGATTATATTACAAAACCGGTTCGCCCGAATGTATTGGTTAGCCGTGTTAAAGCGCTGCTAAAAAGAACCGGTGAAACAGTGGCAGCTCCTGTTCCGGTTGATACAAATACCGTTAATATTGGGAACCTGGTAATCGATAAAGAACGTTACCTTATCCGTATCAACGATATTGAAATGGTTCTTCCGCGTAAGGAATTTGAATTGCTTTCGTTGCTGGTTTCAAAACCCGGAAAGGTATTTACGCGCGAAGAAATTTATCATTCGGTTTGGGGTGAAAATGTGGTTGTTGGCGACCGTACCATCGATGTTCATATCCGAAAGCTTCGCGAAAAAATCGGTAACGATCATATTAAAACGCTAAAGGGAATCGGGTATAAATTTGTGGAATAATACCAACCCGGAGAAGCTCCGGAATCAGATATAGAAAATTACCAGATAGAGAATTGTGAAGCCCACAAAGTAGCCTGCGATAATCTGCGCAAGGCTATGTTTATTAAGCAGTAATCGTGCTGTGCCAACCATACCCGAAATCAGCACAGCGCCTAATATTATCAGTAAGGGATTCATTCCGCTTCGAAACGAAAGCGCAAAAACAGTTCCTGTTAGTCCACCCACCGAAGCCATGTGTGTGCTTATTTTCCAACGTAAGGAAATCATTAAAAGCACCACAATTACCAGTACCGAAGCGATTAGGAACATTTTAAAAACCGGGAATATCCGTATCCGGTTCAGCAAAATAAAACCGATGTAATAGAAAACTGCAGTCAGCAATAAAGGGATAGCCCTGTCGCGAATCGACTCCATTGAAATATCGAACTTTGGGTTTAACGCCAGTACAGCAACCGAAAGCATTGGTAAAATAGCAGTGGTAAAAAATACAACAAGTAGGATAAACCGTTTGGCATCGACCGATAAAGCTGAAAAATAAAATCCTGCATTAAACAGCGCGATAAAACCAATTATCGGTATTAAAAACGGATGAAAAATTATTGATATTACTTTGGCTGCCTTCTCCGTCATTTTACAGTTCCTTTCGTAGGCGGGCAACGGGAATTCCCAGTTGTTCGCGGTATTTGGCCACTGTTCTCCTGGCAATGTTATACGTCTTATCCTTTAGTATTTTGGCCAGCTTTTCGTCGGTCAGGGGTTTTCTTTTATTTTCATTTTCAATACATTCCTGGAGAATTTTCTTTATTTCACGGGTTGATACTTCTTCGCCATCATCTTTCTGCATTCCTTCGGAAAAGAAGTATTTTAACGGGTAAATACCAAAATGCGTTTGAATGTATTTACTGTTGGAAACCCTTGAAATGGTTGAAATATCCAGGTCCGTGCGTTCGGCAATATCTTTCAGAATCATTGGTTTTAACCTGGTTTCATCGCCGTCCTGAAAATATTCTTTTTGAAAATTGATAATCTCCGACATGGTAAGCAACAGCGTTGTCTGTCGTTGCTGAATGGCATCGATAAACCATTTTGCCGAATCGAGCTTTTGTTTTACGAAAAGCATCGCCTCTTTCTGATTTTTATGTTTCTGGCTTTTACCCAGGGCATGAAGCATGGAAAGATAGGTGTCGTTGATTTTCAAATCAGGAACATTTCGCTGATTTAATGAAAGGCTTAATTCACCATCAACGTTTTCAAGCAGAAAGTCGGGAACAATATGCTGGTTCGATTTATTTAGCGGATTGCTGTATGAACTTCCGGGTTTTGGATTCAACTTCAAAATCTGATCGATGGATTGTTTTAAAACTTCATCGGAAAGATTGAGTTTTGTCTGAATTCTGGAATAATGCTTTTTGGTAAACTCATCAAAATAATCTTTTACAATTATCTGCGGAATTTCGATGTCTTTTCCCTTTTTTCGCTTAAGCTGAATTAAAAGGCACTCCCTTAAATCGCGGGCACCAACGCCCGTGGGATCGAAATCCTGGATGACAGCCAGAATTTCTGCCAATTCATCGTCGGATACTTCCATATTCATGTTAAATGCCAAATCGTCGCTGATAGCCATCAACTCGCGGCGAAGATATCCGTCATCATCAATATTTCCGATAATGTATTCCGCAAGTTGCCTTTTTTCTTCTGAAAGTTCGATTACACCAAGCTGCTCGTATAAAAATTCGTGAAAAGTGGTTCCTACCGAAAAGGGAATATCGATATACTTATCGTCTTTCGAATAATTATTGGTGTTTAATTTATACGAAGGAATGTTATCCTCTTCCTCATCGTAATAATCATCAAAGGTAAATTCCTCGTTATCCGCATCGTTATCCTTGGCATCATCCCTGACTTCATTTTCCTCTTCATCGGCAGGATTATCCGATTCCATCTCAAGTACCGGATTTTCTTCAAGTTCTTTTTTTATTCTTTGCTCTAACTGTAAGGTAGGAATTTCCAGAAGTTTTATCACCTGAATTTGTTGTGGCGATAACTTCTGAAGCAATTTTTGCTGCAATAAAAGTTTTTGCTTCATATCCCTATTGTTAGTCCGGTAAATTTAATACTTTTTTTGGGGGGCGGCATAATTTTTGCGGTTAGAATTCCGCACTTTTTGGTGTTCTCGGAAAAGCAATCACATCACGAATATTTCCCATCCCGGTTACAAACAAAATAAAACGTTCAAATCCAAGCCCAAATCCGCTGTGTACAACCGATCCGAAACGGCGTGTATCGAGATACCACCACATTTCTTCCACCGGAATATTCATTTCGTTCATTCGGGCAACGAGTTTATCCAGGTTTTCCTCGCGTTGTGAGCCGCCAATAATTTCGCCAATTTGCGGAAACAAAACATCCATTGCGCCAACGGTTTTTCCATCATCGTTTTGTTTCATATAAAACGCTTTGATCTCTTTTGGATAGCCTGTTAAAATCACCGGACATTTAAAATGTTTTTCAACAAGATACCGTTCATGTTCACTTTGCAAATCGATTCCCCAATCGACCGGAAACTGAAATTTATTTTTTTTGTATGGTTTCGAATTCTTCAGAATTTCAATGGCTTCGGTATACGAAATCCTTACGAAATCATTATTCAAAACAAACCTCAGCTTTTCGATTAAATCCATCGACCGCTGATCCTGTGGTTTATTTTTTTCTTCTTCTTTTAAACGATTGGCCAGAAACTGTAAATCGTCCATACAGTTGTCAAGTGCATACTGAATCAGCGACTTTAGGAATTCCTCAGCCAAATCCATATTATCTTTTAAATCATAAAATGCCATTTCGGGTTCAATCATCCAGAATTCGGCAAGATGACGCGTTGTATTTGAATTTTCGGCGCGAAAGGTTGGGCCGAAGGTATAAATTTCACCCAAAGCCAATGCTCCCAATTCGCCTTCCAATTGTCCAGAAACGGTTAGATTGGTTGGCTTTCCGAAGAAATCCATATTGTAATCCACTTCACCAGCTTCATTCAATGGAAGCTTTTTTGGATCGAGCGTGCTTACCCTAAACATCTGACCGGCGCCTTCCGCATCGCTTGCAGTAATTATTGGCGTATGCAGATAGTTAAATCCTTTTTCATTAAAATATTTATGAATGGCAAAAGCCATGGCATGCCTTATTCTGAAAATAGCGCCAAATGTATTGGTACGAAAACGTAAATGCGCATTTTCGCGCAGGAATTCAAGGCTGTGCTTTTTGGGCTGAATCGGATATTTTTCGGGGTCGGCAGAACCCAAAAGCTCCAGTTTGTCAGCAGTCAGTTCAATGTGCTGTCCTGAGCCGGCAGACGCTGCAAGCCTGCCTTCAACAGAAATCGCAGCGCCGGTATTTATTTCGCGTAAAATCGCTTCATCAAACCGGCTTACTTCAACCACCACCTGAAGATTATGAATGATTGAGCCATCGTTTAATGCAATGAAATTTACATTCTTGCTTCCTCGTTTTGTTCTTACCCAACCTTTTGCAACAACAATATCGCCCGGATTGCCATTATGTAATATTTCCCTGATTTTCGTACGTTTCATGTTTCAACTGCTTATATTATCTATTTGGACTTAAGGGTGCAAAAGTACATTTAATCCGTAATAATTGGTAAACGGCTTTTAAAATTTAGCAGATTTTTGACATAATAATAAAATAAAAAACCACCCGAAGTTAGTTGAACAACGAGTGGCTTTATGTTTCCGAATTGATTGATTAATCCTCTGAAATCAGAGGCACAAATATCGGTTTATAATATCTCGGTATTATCCTTTATCCGCTGAACCCGGAACAGGAACCGTAGCAGTTTTCGTGTACCCAATATCACCCATAATATAAGTATCAGGGCCAAGTTTCATATCTGAATTCATCATTTCATCCCAGGTTACTTCTTTTCCTGTGTAAGCCGAAACCCTTCCCATAATTGCAACCATTACAGAATTGGCTGTTTCTTCTGCCTGATTCCAGGGAATATTCTGTCGGATAACCGTTATCAAATCTTTATGTTCCTGCACGTACGGACTTGTTTCGTTATCGTCGAATGAGAAAAGCTGGTTTCCTTCGAGATCGGTAATTGTATTTGGCGAACCACCTCCATTGGTGAAGGTACGGCCTTTTGTACCATGCATAATTTCATTTACAGCATTTGTGCATCCGTCGATTTGCCTGCACGAACTAAAAATGTGCCTTCCGTCGTCGTAAATATAATCTATGGCAAAATTATCGTACTGGTCGCCGGTCACCCTTCGTTGGCGTGAACCAAATCCCAGCGCTTTTGTTGGGTGAGCGCCCATAAACCAGTTGGCAACATCGATGTTATGAACGTGCTGTTCCACAATATGATCGCCAGAAAGCCAGCACCAGTTTACCCAGTCACGAATCATCCACTCCATTTCGCTCCACGAAGGATTATTTTCGCGATACCACAACTGGCCGCCATTCCAGTATACTTCGGCTGTGGTAATTGCTCCAATGGTGTTATTATTAATTTCCTTCATTACATTTATATATTTGTGCTGATGGCGACGCTGAGTTCCGGTAACCACTTTTAAACCCTGTGAATCGGCCATTTTTGCTGCTGAAAGAACCTGACGGATACCTTCCGGATCCACCGCAACAGGTTTTTCCATAAAAACATGCTTGCGCGCTTTTACGGCTGCTTCGAATTGCTGTGGCCTGAATTTTGGCGGAGTTGCCAGTATAACGATATCGACGCCTGAATCGATAAGCTTTTCATAGGCATCAAAACCAATGAAACATTTTTCGTCGGCTACCTCATTGCCTCTTTCTTTTAATTTTCCTCTTAAACTGTCTAAACGATCCTGAAAAACATCTGCAAGCGCGACAATGGTAACTGTTGAACCACCTGCATCCAGGAAATTAACTGCGGCTCCGGAACCACGTCCGCCACAACCAATTACACCAGCTTTTAAAACAGGCCCTTCAGGAACCGTATCCAAAAGTGGTGGCAAATGTAAATCACGTTCTGTCCAGTCGTAAGCAGTTGATGAACTTCCGCCTCCTGGCGCAAGATGATAAAGTTCCTACTCCCATTGCTCCGGCAGCTCCTATAGCTGCTGCCCCGGTTAAGAATTTCCTTCTCGAAAAATTATTTTCACTCATAATAAATATGTTTTAGTTGAAATTTAGGATTTTAAAATTATTAATTTTTTCCGGTTTTATCGTCATATTCACAAACAACTCTGAAACTTATAAAATTACAATCCGACAGCCACCATATACTTTTTGGCATTTGCGGATCGGTTTTTAGCCAGGCAACCGATTTTGTGTAATCGCGCGATGCGTTTCGTACATTGCCAATTCCGCTTTTAAATGAACCACCACGAACCACATGTTCTTCTCCCGATGCCGGCCCTTTTGGATCCATAACTCCATCGGTTAAATTCTTATAGGCATCTTCAGCATACCAGTCGGAACAATATTCAGCGGCATTTCCAAGCATGTTTTTTAATCCAAACGGATTTGGCAACACTTCTTCGGGTTTATGTGTTTTTTCCTCACTGTTCTTTTCGTAAATAATAAAGCTGTTTATGGAATCGCTGCTTTTGCCAAATAGTTTTCCGATAAATCCTTTTTCAGCGAAATCTTTCGGTTTACCATCGAAGAAAAACGCGGTTGAAGAACCACCTCTGGCTGCATATTCCCACTCTGCTTCGGTAGGTAGCCTGTAGGTTTTACCGGTAACTTTCGAGAGCCATTTGCAATACGTTTCAGCCGAATGAAAACTCATGGTTATTGCAGGCCGGCTTCCAAGGCCCCAGTTTTGATCGGGTTGCCCGTATGGCGGTGTAGGCCCCGAAATGGCATCTACATCGGCTTTTGTTCTTGCGCCTTCGGTATCGGTTGTTCTTCCTTCGGTTGCAGTGGCCATATAAAATGCAAGGTATTCATCCCAGGTAACTTCAACTTCTGCCATAAAAAACGGACTTATTTTTACTTCTTTTTGCGGACCTTCATCGGCTTGTCTAAACTGCTCGTCTTCCGGGCTGCCAATTTTATATTCGCCTCCAGGAATGGCTTTCATATCGAAAGAAATTGTGGAATTGGGAATGGTTTCTTTAAAATCTTTAAATTCTGTAACTAAAGCAGGGGAATCATATCGTTCCTTATTTTCATTTCCTGTATTTCCAAATTGAACATTTTTTGCATGTAATGCATTCGGATCGTAATGTCCCACATTTAGGTGACAGTTTATACATCGAAGCTGATCTTCATTTTGAGAATAGTACAAATGCGCATCCTGGCCTTTTTTTGTTAAGGTAAGCGGAAAAAGATTGGAATGACAATGTATGCACGATGCTTTAAACACAAAATGCTGCGCCTGATCGAATTGAGATTTTGCCTCCCAGTTAAAATCAGCGCTGTCTTTAAAAATATAGCCATATAAATCTCTCGATGAAGCCTTTATTTTTTCCACTAAAAAACCCTGGCCTTTTGGTGGCAGGTGACAATCGACGCAACCGATTTTAATTCCAACGCGTGTGTCATGGTGAACTGAAAGCTTCCACGAATCGGTAGCATGCGGATGTACATGGCACATTTCACATGATTCATTTGTTGAGGTAACTTCTATAGCTTTATTTAAATAAATGGCAACAGTGATACCGAGCGCGAATCCAATAAAAATAACCAGTAGAATTCTCTTTCTCAAAAAGCTGCCTAATCGTTTCAGCATGTTAATCGGTTTAGATTATGAGGTACAAATTAATTCAATGGCTCCAAATTTAGCAAAATATTAAATTATGCTTTCCTCACGAGCGTTCAATGTTTTCAAAATTACATTAAATTCATCAAGGTTGTAGGGTGAATTTAAATTTGTATTGAAAAATTTTAATACTGCTGCCGGAATACAAATCATGTTTTTTTTAAAGTGAAACCCGTGTTCAAACGTACACGTCCAGCTTTTCGTCCAGGGAACTCTTGTACGTACGTACACGCCTTCCTTTTTCGTTCCGCCGGCGTTTGTACGTATGTACACGCCTCCACTTTTCGTTCCGACAGCGTTTGTACGTACGTACATGCCTTCCTTTTTTATTCCGCCTCGTTTGTACGAACGTACACGCCTTCCTTTTTCATTCCGCCGGCTTTGTATGTACGTACATGCCATAGTTTTTAAAACGGGCCGTGTCTGAACGTACACGGCATGGGTTTCAAATCGGGTCGTGTCTGAACGTACACGGCATATAATAAATGCTGAATTGTTGTAGTTTGTTCTACTACCCGCTTACACATGAAATCTGTATTTTCGGATATAATTTATTGTGAAAGAGCATCCTGAGCGGACGCGATGGATGACGGTCAGGCTGAGTGGAGCATAAGCCTGGCCTGTGATTGAAAAGATACATGCGGAACTTGGTTAAAACGGCGAGTGGGCGCGATCATCCCGCCCGAACGGGTTGTTTGAAGTTTGCAAGCCGCTTTATTCCACTTTTCCAACATTCCGAACCTTGAAAATGGTTTTCCTTTTTAGTATTAGCCCGAAACGTAAGGCAGCAAATTGAAAAATATTTACCCATTTTTTTCAATTTCAACAAAAAGCGAAAAATACCTTTGCTTTAACCGGAATTTCAAATTAGGGTAAACAAACTTTTCTTCTTTACCTTTTAGTACCGAAATTCTAAATATGAAAATTCATTGCCTTTCATTAATTATCTAATTAGCAATCTAACATGCTATATATTTATAAAGAAAAAAGGTTGTCCTGGAAACAGACAACCCGGGAATAAATACAGATAAGGAAAATGCAAATGAGGAGATAAAAATTAGTAGAATTATTATTCAACTGTACGAAAGCAATTTTACGGCTAAATAATTAAACACGGTTTAAGGTTTTATTACATATGTATTAAATCCTATTTTATACGTCAAATAAAAAATTGTATATTCATCTTTCATGAACACAATAACCGGGGGATTTAACGATTTACTGGAACTCTTTTTTCCGGCTTTATGTATTACCTGCGGCGACCGTTTAATTTCGCAGGAGAAATATGTTTGTGTAAAATGCTGGAGCGATCTTCCTGTCACAAATTTTCATTTCGATGCCGATAATAAAGTTGCGCAGTTATTTTGGGGTAGAATAAAAATCGAAAATGCGACCTCATACTTCACATTTAAAAAAGGAAGCATTTATCAGCAATTAATCCATTCGGTTAAATACAGAGGTTTAAAAGAATTGGGCTTTGAAACCGGCCGAAGATTTGGAGCAGCACTTTCCGACTCTGAAAGTTTTGCCGCTGTCGATGTAATTATTCCCGTTCCGCTTCATCCTTTAAAAGAAAAGAAACGTGGTTACAATCAAAGTGAATGGATAGCCAAAGGAATCGCCGATACTCTTGGCAAATCCTATTCTGTATCCGAATTAAAACGAAACATTCACACTTCAACACAAACCAAAAAAAACCGTTTTGAGCGCTGGAAAAATGTGGAAAATATTTTTGTGGTTGAACATCCTGAAATCTTGGCTGGCAAACATATTCTTTTGGTTGACGATATAATTACAACAGGCTCAACACTGGAAGCCAGCGCTTACCAATTGCTCAAAATTGAAGGAGTAAAAGTCAGCATCGCCACATTGGGATATGCTGATATTTAAACTTTTTTCAACTACTTTTTATCCTGATTGTTATTTTAACGAACTAAAGAAATAATGATGGATGGAACTAAAAATCAGTAAACATATTCCCGGATTTAAACCAAACGTTACTATGCCTTCGAAACAGATTCTCGTTATTTTAGGCGAGGAAGGAATGCGAAAAATGATTAGCGATTTTTACAATTTACTCAGTGAAAGTGAAGTCAGGGATCTTTTCCCCAAAAACCCTGTTGGGCTTGAAAAAGCAAAAGAGCATTCTGCTGACTTTTTTATTCAGATATGCGGTGGTCCGACGTATTTTAATCAAAACCGTGGAAAACCAAGATTAAATCAGCGACATCTGCCATTTAAAATAACCGCAGAAGCGCGGGAAGTATGGCTGAATTGTTACAAACAGGTATTATTAAAGCAAAATTTGCCCGATGATGTTTTGCTATCGTTCTGGAATTACCTCGATGTATTTTCGAAATGGATGGTAAATGCCTAAAAGGCAACATTGATGATGTCCCCGACCATTTACATTTCATCGACCAAAATATACCCCAATTACAGTTGTCGAACTTAACTCAAGATTTAATGTCTCCTGATTATTATGAACGCCATTAATATCCCAGCCAAGAAATTTGAATCCCGGATTAGGCAAAGCTGTGATCGTTATTGGAACATTCTCGAAATACTTTCCTTTCCAGTTGTCTTCTTTTATTTCAATGGAATTAATTTTGACAAATCCGCCTGACAGAGCAAAATTATTGATATTCACATTGAATATATTACCGTTAGATAAATGCCTGCAAATATGTTCTTGAACATACATAGTCCTATTCCTTGCAAAAATTTTAATTTTATTAACGGCAGAATCCCACTCAAAAGGACTTGGTTCATTCCATCTCATAGAATGTTGGTTTATTTCAGGCTTTATTATACCTGCAATACTATCAATTTTTCCAACCACTTTGGTACTGGTAAATGTTGTATTGAGTATATCTGCAAATCGATTAATAAACTTGAATTTAAAATTCTGATTTTCCATTAATTTTCTAAATAAAAGCGTGGCCCAAGGGGGGTTTGGCCAATATGGCCCGTCGGATTCCAGGGCATTTTCAAGTGCATCGTGCTGATATTCGTTTACGCTGTCAAGACCAAATCCGAAATCAGTATCAAATAAAATCCAACGCCATTTCCCTTCTTCAGTTTGTGGCTTCCAATATTTTAAATTATTACCCGGCCAGTCTGTATTATTGAAGTAAAATCTGTGAGAGTTGATAATCGATAAAATTATTAACGTCAATTTGAACTGCTACAGTTTTATACATTGAATCGCTTTCAAGCGTGTTATTCTCTAAAAAATCGACCAACTTAAGATACTGTTTATTGCTTCCAGACAATTTTTCTTGAAGTGTATTCAAGCAAATCTATTTTGTCTGCATCAACTCCGTGATTACTTTCAAGATAATCTTCATTGATTTTTTCTCTCAGATTAATATGCCCCCAATAGTTACCATTTAAATATAAAACCACAGGTTCAAAAGCAGCAATATCTATATCCAGATTTTTAACCAAATCGGTTATGAATCCATCTCTAAATCGTGTTCCATCGTAATCGTTACCACAGTTTCTGAGTACAATCGAATGAAAACTTTTTATCGGCTTTGAACGAAAAAGCCGAATATCCTCTAAAGTACCATCTCCGTATTCTTTTTTAAAAAAAATTGAAAATGACTTTTGTTCTTTTGATTGACTTTTACCGCCAAAAATTTTAATCCCACAGTTCATTGAAAAAACTGGCTCGGTAAAACCGGTTGCCATTTCGATAAAAGCAGGTTTTTCCCAATTTTGCCAATAGTTTGCACCATAGTATGGATTTTCATTCTCGTAGGTGCTGCCCAGAACATATATACCTTTTTCAAAATCCCATAAATTCTCGGATTCAGTAATAATTGAAATCACCGGGAGCAAAGGTGGTTTATCAAATAAATAGGTTTTTGATACTATCTCACCGGGAACAGCGTCAGTCCCAAAAATTCTGGCTCTTACAATTACGTTTTCTGCCAGATTTATCGGTTTTTCGTATTGCAAATCTGAAAGTGCGGGCTCACTGCCGTCCAACGTGTAATATATTTTTTCATTTTTACCGGCACCCGATATCGATAAATTACGGTGAGATTTCAGAAACATTTCCCGAACTGAGAATTCAGGGATATTTTTTACTATTTCATGAAAAATTGGCGTTTCATTTTCGTACCCGGGAGTAGCCTGAGCAAAATAACCCCATTCATCTGGCGAATCAATGTTTCTACCAAAAGATATGTTAGCCGGAAGTTTCCCGTAATTAACAGAATCGATAATCCTTGCGTTTTTATATGTTAGTATTACCTTTTCGCCCAATGATGAAAGCTTGAAATTTGAGTGTGGATAAAGTACCGGAATGTTAATATTTCCCGACGGGCTTGAATTAGTTTCAATTTCATGATTATATCCAAAGGTAAGATATGGAATTGCAATTATGCCGTTACCCGAAGCTTCCGAATTATGAACCTGGATAGAAATCATGTTCTCTTTTCCTTTTAACAGGTAAATGAAGTCAGAAATATCAAATCCTTCAGCGAATTCTCCATCCTTTAGTTTTGCCTCATGCACTAATGAAGATTGGCTGAATTGCACTTTAGTACCATAGGTTCCCATTTGAGATCTGCATACTTCAGTACCGTTAATATATGCTACAAAACCATCGTCATAATTCAAGTGCAGCCAAACTGATTTCAATTGTTTTATATCGCGCGCAATAAAGAATTTTCGCAAAAAAACCGACTTTGCATCTTTTGTGATAAATGTCTTTATATTTTCTGGTGTATTGCCGATACCTGTCTCACCTGATTTCCATGACGAATCGTCGAAATCCAGGTTCTTCCATTTAGAGTCAGGTTCTTCTTTTGGAACAAAATATTTCCATGTTTGTCCTGCATCAATTATTGTGTAATAGTGAAGCGGCGTTTGCAAAAGGTTATTATCAGAAGCATAAACAATAAATGTCCTGCCGGGACCAAGTTTAAAATCAGGAAGTTTCCATTTCATCAATTTATTGGGATTTTCACTCAAATAGTAGTTATCCAATTTTATTGAATGTTTGCTTTTGTTGATGATTTCGATCCAATCGGGAGTTTGCCCATTTTCATCATACAATGCTTTGGTATTGACCGCCATAACCTCGTTTATTCTCAAATCAGCCGGGTTATTATTCATAAATTTGAGTATTATAATTACAACACATGCAACTATTAGTATTGAAAGTAAAATTTTGTATGAATTTGACATTTATATCAGTGTTTGCTTTTAGTTTAACGACTCCGGTTTATCGTCCGGCTTTTTGAAAATAAAGCCTGTTAAAACTAATTGGGAAGATCCTTGTAATCATGATTCCAAATCTCAAAATATTAGATTTTAATTATTAATGCTTAGTTTAATGTTTAGAATTTTTTATAATGTAACTTACATTTAAATTTCATCATTTTAAACGCTAAATTACCAGAATAAACAATTACAACAAAAAAACTGTTAAACAGAAAAATAATCACTAATAAATATTGAACATGAAATCGTACAAATTACTTTTTATTGCACTTTTTGCAATCGGACTAAATGCCTGTAATTCAAATTCGAAAAAGGCTGAAACCCCCGACAATGTTAAATATTTCCGGCATATTCAGTTTACTGAAACACCCTGGGATATTGAAAAAGGTACACATCCGCTTTCTGCCGACCAGGCAAAAGCAGTAAATAACTACAAATTCACCTGGAACGAAAACAATCAGCTCGCTTCCATCGAATACAACCGGAATGGAGTTTTGCTCGATTATGCCTCAACCGGAGCGGCAAAAATTACCTATACTTATGAAGGCGATAAGCAGGTTAAACATTTTTACAATGCCAAAAATGAACCGGTTAAAAACGGTGGTGTTTCGGTGTATGAATACACACTCGATGATGACGGAACTCGGATTGCGCTTCGTTTTCTGGATGAAAATGGTCAACCGGTTGAAAACCGAAACAACATTCATAATTACGAATGGTCGAAACTCACTGACGGATTGATTCAGGAATTGCGATATAACCTTGATAAGGAAGAAGTTGTAATGAATCCGTTTTGCCCGTTTTACGAACTTCGCTTTACGTATGACAAAAATGGTTACCTGGTTCGCATGGCGAATTACGAAGCCGATACACTTTATAACTGCACTGCCGAAAACTGCGGCGATATCGGCGTTTCCTATTTCCTGTTTGCAAATAGCGATCATGGCGATGTGGAAAGTTTTTCGGTACATAATACTATTGGACAACTTTCGAACCTGTACTGGGGTTGGGCAAAAAGGTTAAATGTTTTCGATGAAAATGGTTATGCGGTTGAAACCACACAGTTCGATCAGGATGATGAAATGCTGGGAGGAAAAGCCCTGCCGGTGACACAATCGGTTTATGATGAACACGGAGCGCTTATTAAACGAATATCGATGGATGCGGACAAAAATATCGCGAACGATCCCAATAGCGGAGTGGCCATTGTTGAATATAAATACGACGACAAAGGTATTCGTACCGAAACCATTCGCTACGATAAAGACATGGTTCCTGTAAAAGATAATAGCTAACACCAGAATTTAAATCATCAATGAATTTGAAATCTATTTATACAATAGTTGCTTTTGCAGTATTGTTTTTTCTTATTTCCTGTTCGGGAAACAGTAATAAAAACCAGCAAGCTGCTTCGAAGACTTCGGCAGAAACAAAATCAGCAACGGTTCGATTAAACCCCGAGGGACAGGCATTGCTTGATTACCTCAATGAACAGGGAGACTATGTAAACAGCCGGAATTTTCCTTCTATAATCAGCGCTTCAGCAGTTCATGATCAATTGGATGGTAATATCAGAATTATTGATTTAAGAAGCGAAGAAGCATACAAAAGAGGTCATATTAAAAATGCAGTGAATGTAGCGTTTAGTAATCTTCCCGATTATTTTGCCAACGACATTAAACCTGATAATTTCGATAAAATTGTAATGGTTTGCTATGCCGGGCAAATTGCAAGTTATTCCACACTGCTGCTTCGCCTGATGGGATACGATAATGTGTATGCCATGAAATGGGGTATGAGTGGCTGGAATAAAGATTTTGCCGAAGGATGGTGGATGAAATCGGTATCAGGAAAACACGAAGACCAACTCGTGCAAACCGATGAGAACAAAAACGACATTATTGATTTGCCAAAAATGAATACCGGCAAAACTTCGGGTAAAGAAATTTTTGATGCCCGGATTAAAAGTTTATTTGAAGCGGGAACGCACGGAACTTTCATAATGGCGGATTCGGTGTTTAATGCTCCTCAAAAATATTATGTGATGAATTACATCCGAAAAGATAAATATGAATCGGGACATATTCCGGGAGCAATTCGTTACAAACCAAGAGGAACATTGGGAATTTTCGACGAAATGGCATCAATTCCTGCGGATAAAGAAGTGGTTGTCTACTGCGAAACAGGCCATAATTCCGGTTTTGCCACGGCATATCTTAAATTATTCGGATATAATGTACACTCCTTGATTTACGGGAATAACGCGTTTATGCACGACAAAATGATAGCAGAAAAAAACACGCTTTCCTGGAATGTTTTTACTGATAAGGATATTGAAGACTTTCCCTACGTAAAATCGTAGGACAATAGCAAATTAGAGGTTGTTTTCCGGTTTAACCATAGTGTTAGGCCGGTTTTTTTTTGCCTTGAAAAAATGCAGTATTTGATGGTTATACCTTTTGTTAGACAAAATTACAGACAAATATTTGTGGTAAAATGCCCGTTTAGCCGCGCAGCCAGACAGGCCGATAGATAAAATAATCAGAAATGAACAGAGTGAAATAGATGTGTAAAATTAAACACGATCGGTATTAGGCGTATTTTCTAAAGACCAGGCTGCTCAACCTGATTATCAACCCATGAGGTAATATCGATCCCAGCACATAATAAAACTTTGTAAATACCCCGGGAATCAGAATTGCCTTACCATTGTATAGGCTTGAAACAGCCAATTGTGCTACATCTGCCGGATGCAGCGTTGTAATTTTTGCCAGCACCGATGAATTTTTGATTTTTTCAAGGGTTCTCTTGGTTTTTACTCCGCTGGGGTAAACGGATAAAACTTTAACGTTTGTACCTTTAAGTTCCACATTTAATGATTGCGAGAAATACCATATAAAACCTTTTGAGGCGGAATATAAACTTTTGTAAGGAACAGGCGCCATTCCCGCAAAGCTACTGATGTTTAGCACATAAGCCTTGGTGGTTTTCTTTAAATCAGGAAGAAAATAATAAGTTAGCATGGTTGTAACACGAACGTTGAGCAACAGCACTAAATCGATTTGTTCCGGAGTCAGGTTTTCGAACTTTCCTTCAAAGCCAACGCCAACATTGTTTACCAACGTATTTACGTGAATCCCGTTTTCTTTGGCAAAATCAAAAACTTTTGACGGAGCTTTGGTGCTTATAAGGTTAAGGCACAAAAATTTTACATCAATTAAATATTCATCCTGAAGTTCCTGAGAAAAAGTTTCGAGTCCGGTTTTCTTTAGTGCAACCAGGAATAAATTGCTTTTTCTTTTGGCAAATTCAATGGCTAATTCTTTTCCAATACCTGCGCTTGCCCCGGTAATCAACGTGTAAAAGTTTGTGTCTGGTTTCATCTTATTTCTTTAAAATTATAGGTGTAAAATCTATACGGTTTTTTTCCTGCATTTTTCTCACAATATGGGTTGTAATGTTTCGGGGAATCAATCGGGGCAGATTCGCAGCAAACTGGTTTAACAATCCCGGAATGGCGACCACTCTGTTCCGTTTCATGCTGCGATAACAGTAATTTGCCACCTTTTCTGCGGAGCCAATTGTCCATTTTAATTTCGGATCTTCGTTGTTATTTGATTTTTGAAAACCGGTTGCCATCATTCCCGGACAAACCACAGTAACATTTACGCCTGTTCCTTTTAATTCGTTGGATAATGCCTGGCTAATCGAAAGCAGAAATGCCTTGGAAGCATGATATACCGACATTAACGGCCCGGGTTGAAATGCTGCAATGGAAGCAATATTTAAAATATGGCCTTTTTTATTTGCAATCATTCCCGGAAGAAATAATTTCGTTAGATGCGTGGTAGTAAAAACCGAAAGTTTTATCAAGTCTTCCTGTTTTTCCCAGTCGTTTTCGGTAAAAAATCCAAAGTATCCGAAACCCGCATTATTTACTAATATTTCAGGAACAATATGATTATTTTTCAAGGTATTAAAAATCGTTAAAGCTGAATTGAAATCGCTTAAATCTTCCACAATCGGAATAACATGTATTTTCTCCTGAAGCAATAGCAGCGATTCTGCTTTGATGAGCTTATTCTCATTCTTGTCGACGATGATGAGAGAATATCCGTTTTTTGCAAAAATTTTGGCAAGCTCAAGGCCAAGGCCGCTCGCTGCGCCAGTTATCAGGCAAAATTTTCTTTCCGATTCATATTCAGTTTTCGAAGCCATTTGTATTTATTAATATTGATTCTCTATTTCGTCCTTAACCATGAAATAGTCTCAGTCAAACCCGTTTTTAGCGGAGTAATTACATAGGCCAACTCGCTTTCAGCCTTCTTGCTCGTAAGAATCCGGTTTTGCTGATAACGTTTCACCCATGGTGGTGTTATAAGTGGTTTTTTGCCAAAATTTTCAGCCAGAAAGTATTCGACTTTGCCTACCAGCATCATTAACGACATGGAAAGGTGAAACATTTTATATTTTTTACCCGTTGCGGTTGCAAGTAAATCAAAAAGCCCGGTATACGAAATATTTTCGCCTCCCAAAATGTATTTCTCTCCTGATTTACCTTTTTCAAGCGCCAGAATATGACCTGAAACTACATCGTCGATAAACACATAATTTCCAAATTGTCCGCCATCTCCCGGAATAATCCGCCATTTTCCTTCCACATATTTTTTAATAAGAATAGTTAGCGAATTACTTTTATTGAGTATTCCCGGACCATAAACACGCGTGGGATTTACAATAACAATATCAAGTCCTTTTTTTGTGTATTCAATGCATAGTTGTTCTGCCAGTTGTTTGGTCGTTTCATATTCTGTAAGGTATTTTTCAGGTGCAGGATATGATTCGTCAACCTGCTCAAATTCGTTTGAATGCGGCAATGTTCCTGCAGAGGATGTGAAAATAATTTTTTTAATATTGTTTTTTAACGCGGCTTTCAGAATATTTTCTGTTCCTGTTACATTGGTGTTAAAAGCCAGGTTTTTATCTTTCGACCAAAGATTTGCATAAGCTGCCAAATGAAAAACATATTCACAACCTTTCATTGCTTCTTCTATAAGATTTACATCGTATAAATTGCCTGTAAAAACTGTTATCCCCTGAATTGAATTAAACACGGTTCCGCTTTTCCTGATGAGGATATTAATTTCAAAACCTTTTTCGGCAAGTCTTTCAACAAGCCTGTGACCAATAAAACCTGTAGCGCCGGTTACAAAACATCTCATGAATTGAAAATTTTAATCGCTTCTGCCTATCTTCCAATCTGGTAATAAACGGCCAGCGTAATTACATTGTTAAACTGGTTGTTTTGCCAGTAATAAGTCGTTCCACCGGGTTGTCCCCGAATGGGTAGCACAGATAAGGCAAAACGTAAATCAGCTTTTAGGTTATCGAGAAAATCGAACTGAAAACCCAGGAATGGTTGCAAATCGATAGTATTAAATGCATTCTGAGATTCTTTGGGAAACTCACCATAGTTATCTAATTCCTTTGAATTCATAAGAAATCCTGTTGAAATTCCAGCGAGAACAGCGCCTCTGTCGTTTGTGCGAAAAGCTGCATAAACCGGAATATCGATATAATCCAGCCGCATAATATATTTTTCCGGATCTTTTTCGGTAACTTTTTTTCGCGAGCCTTTTTGCGCATATTTTATTTCCATAGCCATAAATATTGCCGGAGCCAAATCGGTTTCTACATAAAATCCACCTACAATGCCGGGTTTGTTGTAACCGCGATAGGTATCGCCTTCCACCTGTGTGGCGTTAAATCCGGCAACAATTCCTCCGTCGAAACGCTGGGCCAATCCTATATTGCAGGCAAGCATCAACAATAAAACAACAAACAGTTTACTTCTCATTTTCTATCAGGTTTAAAAGTTTTTCTTTTAGAATTTTAACTCCTGTACCAGCTTTTTCCCCAATATAGTTAACATTTTTCATATAGGTTTCCGGCTGGTGCGGATCTACTACAAATACAGGGGTGCCAGCATTTACATAATCGACAAGACTTGCAGCAGGATAAACAACCAGCGACGAACCAATTACCACCAGAATATCGGCTTTTTGAACGACAGGAATTGCCTCGTACATAGCCGGAACCGGCTCGCCAAACCAAACAATATGAGGCCGGAGTTGACTTCCCATTTCACAACGGTCGCCAATTCTCAGTTCCCAGCTATCCATGGTGTAAATTAATTCCGGATCGATGGTGCTGCGTACTTTACGAAGTTCTCCGTGCAAATGCAAAACACTTGAACTTCCTGCCCTTTCATGCAAATCATCGACATTTTGAGTGATTATACTTACCTCAAACCATTTTTCGAGTTCGGCTATTCCATAATGACCAGCGTTGGGTTCAACCTCAAATAGCTGTTTCCGGCGCTGATTGTAAAATTCCATTACCAGTGAACGGTTGCTTTCCCATGCATCGATGCTTGCAACTTCGGTAACATCATATTCTTCCCAAAGTCCACCCATATCGCGAAAAGTTTTTAGCCCGCTTTCCTGGCTCATGCCTGCTCCCGATAATACAACCAACTTCTTCATTAAAAATCTTTATTTATCTGTTTTTTTTCAAATATACTATTTCCGGAGAATACAATTATTCACCTTCCGTTTTCTTATCACTATCAATATACCCTGCTTTTACTGATATATACATACCTTCATAATTCGAATCATCACCTTTCCATCATCAATTCCTGTTTGCGATCTGTTATATGACTTTTCGTGGAAGTATGGAATTTTCGATTAGGCGATGGGAATTTTATGGTATTAGTCGATACAATTTTTTTCTGTCAATCTTGAAAGAGTCATTTCTCGGAATTTCCTTTAAGCAATGAATTTCTTTGGGCAGCATCTTTTTTTCGAAATGAGGAGTGAGTTTTGCAATGATCTGTTGCGGTGAAAATGTATTGGAAGTTTCAAGTATCAACACCATTTTTTGTCCAAGCAATTTATCCGGTTTGCCAATCACAGCACATGGCAATCCAAGAATTTCCTGAAATTGTTGTTCCAGAATTTCAGGTTGAATTTTGATGCCTCCTGAGTTTATTACATTATCAAAACGCCCAAGCCATTTAAACTGAGTGGCTGATACCATTTCCACCCGATCGTTGGTGGCAATTTTCTCAGGCAGGTACGAAGCTTCAATTACAAGACATTCTCTATCATCGGTTGAAAGTTTTATTTCAGGTAAAGCGAAAAAAGTAGTTTCGGGTTGCTTTCCGTTTAATCGTTTTAAAGCCACGTGCGAACAGGTTTCAGCCATACCGTAGGTTTCGAAAACCTTTGTTTTTAATTTCTGAATTTGGCTGAGTAATTCTGTCCCGGTTTCGGCGCCGCCAAGAATAAGTGTTTTCATATCTGGCCACAAATTCTTTTCTAACAAGTTGCCTGCCTGCATAGGAACCATGGCGCAAAAATCAATCTTTTTAATTTTGGAAAAATCAGGACATGCGGTAGGTTCAACAAGTTTTAGTTTCATTCCTGCAGTTAATGCGCGAACCACCATCATCTTTCCGGCGATGTATTTTATTGGAAGGCAGAGAACTGCAACATTTTTTTCTTTCAATCCGAAATAATCAATCGTGTTTTTTGCCGAAGCCAGCATCGATTTTTTAGGGAGTTCAACGGTTTTTTGTTTTCCTGTTGTACCTGAAGTTTGTTGAATTATTATATCGGAATCATCCAAAAAATCGAGAATAAACCGATATACGTCCAGTTTCCAGCTCGGCTCTGTCTCAACATGAATTTCTATTTCGCAATAATGAACGAGTTCCGGCGGTGAAAAATAACGGCCATTCAGATTTAATCCCCTTAGTTCCAAATTCATTCTCATAGCGAATCTAAATTCCAGTTCTGTTTTGGATTGTAACGAATGTATCCGCTCAAAACGTAAAGCGGGCTTTCGATATTATTAATGAATAACGCGCCTGTTCCGAGTCCCTGAAAATTGGATGTTTCTAATGTGGCTGTCCATTGTGCAATCACATTCAGCCCGATATTCGATTCCAATGCAGATGTTATCCACCAACTGATTCCGCGCTCTTCAGCCAGCGAAATCCATTCTTCCGAAGCCTTAATTCCGCCAACCAATGTTGGTTTCAGAATAATATATTGAGGTTGGATTTCATGCAGTACGGTTTCTTTTTCAGAACAATCAGTAATTCCAATCAGTTCTTCATCCAAAGCAATGGGTAAAGGCGATTGTTTGCACAATTCTTTCATTTCCGCAATTTGCCCGGCTTTAATTGGCTGTTCAATAGAATGAAGTTTGAAAGCGGCAAGCTGTTCTATAATGGAAAGCGCTTTTTTTGCAGGGAAAGCGCCATTGGCATCCACTCTAATATCCAATCGCTCTGCTGGAAAACGATTCCGGATGGAGCGAAGAATATTCATTTCCGATTCGAAATCAATAGCCCCGATTTTTAACTTCAGGCAGGTAAAACCTGCATCCAGTTTTTCTTCGATCTGTTTTAGCATAAACTCTTGGCTTCCCATCCAAATAAGGCCGTTAATCGGAATCCCTTTTATGCCTTTAGTAAATTCGGAAGGATACAACAAAACCGGTGATTCAGAATTTAATCCTTTGAGCGCTGTTTCATATCCAAAACGAATGGCAGGAAATTCAGCCAGTTCATATTCGGCAACTTCTTCACCGCGATTTATCTTTTGTACAAGTTCATTTATCTTTTCTTCCATTTCAGGAATTGCATCCGGACTTAATTTTGGAACAGGTGCAATCTCGCCAATTCCCTTTCTTACAGGATTATTTTCATCGGCAAGAATAACATAGAACACTTCTTTTTGAGTGAGTACGCCCCGTGAAGTGCCTGCCGGCTGTTTAAAAAATAATGTTCGTTTTGAAACCGATGCTTTTACCATTTTATCAGAAAAACACCTAATGAATAAGTTAGCGAATAAAAGAAAGTGGTTAATGCCAGTACTTTTAACTGGTTGTTGAGTTTTTGTGGAACATGATTTTGATAGACTTCATATAAATGAAAACCTAACGGAAACACCGAAAGTAAAAACATGAGCTGGTAAACCGATTGCCAGGTTTTAATCACATAAATAAGCGATAAAACCGGCGAAAGACCTATCAACAAAGCATGATACAATTTTGCATTTTTTGATCCCATGCGAACCACTAAAGTGCGTTTTCCGCTGGCTGCATCGTTCTCGATGTCGCGCATGTTATTCAGGTTCAATACGCCTGCACTTAATAAACCTATCGAGGCTGCCGGAAGAAGCAGCAATGGTTCGAAGTGGTTGGTATGCAAAAAATAAGTTCCGCAAACGCCGAGTAATCCAAAAAAGACAAATACAAATATATCGCCCAATCCGGAGTAACCGTATGGATTTTTCCCAACCGTGTATTTAATAGCTGCGATGATGCTTGCAATCCCGAGCCCAAAAAACAATAGAATTAAACCTGTATTGGCATTTTTTATTCCGGAGAAAATAAGCAAACCACCTGAAATCAGCGACAGGAGAACAAACACGATAATCAGCATTTTCATTTCCGATTTTGAAATTTTACCAGACTGTACCGTGCGTTCCGGGCCTAAACGATTTAAATTATCTGTCCCGTGTTGTGAGTCGCCAAAATCGTTCGCAAGGTTCGAAAGTATCTGTAAGCAAATGGTTGTGGTAATAGCCAGTACAAAAACGGCAGGATTAAACAGACCATCGGCATAAGCCAGAAAACTACCCAAAATTGCACTCGACAGTGCGAGCGGTAAAGTTCGTAACCTGAAAGCCTGAATCCAATTACCAAATTTATTCATGCCTGAAAATTAAGGAAATTTCGGGTATTTCTGAAAATCGGGTTTGCGTTTTTCGAGGAATGCCTTTTTCCCTTCCTGCGCTTCTTCGGTCATATAGTATAACATGGTGGCATTTCCGGCAAATTCCTGGATTCCGGCCTGTCCGTCAAGTTCAGCGTTTAGTCCCGCTTTAATCATACGAAGCGCCAACGGACTACGTTCCATCATTTTCTTACTCCATTCCACTACGGTGTTTTCGAGTTGATCAAACGGAACAACTTTGTTTACAAGTCCCATTTCAAGCGCTTCCTGTGCGGAATATTGTTCGCAAAGAAACCAGATTTCGCGGGCCTTTTTCTGACCGACCACTCTTGCCAGGTACGATGAGCCAAATCCCGCATCGAAGCTGCCGACTTTTGGCCCGGTTTGCCCGAATATGGCATTTTCAGAAGCAATACTCAAATCGCAAACCACATGTAAAACATGGCCGCCACCGATGGCATAACCGTTTACCATTGCAATAACCGGTTTTGGAATCGACCGGATTTGTTTTTGTAAATCCAGCACATTTAAACGCGGAACGCCATCGCTGCCCACATAGCCGGCAAAGCTCTTCACATTTTGGTCGCCGCCGCTGCAAAAAGCTTTATCGCCTTCGCCGGTAAAAACCACTACCGAAACTGCAGGATCTTCGCGGCAAATAACCATGGCATCGCACATTTGTTTTGTGGTGTCGGGCGTAAATGCATTCCGGTATCGCGGACGATTAATGGTAATTTTTGCAATCCCCTCGAAAAACTCAAATTTTATTTCACTGAATTCCTTAATCGTTTTCCATTCCCGTTTCATAATATCGATTTAAATATTTGAAAAAATCTTTAGTTATCTTAGGTTCGCCAAAGTTAGGTGTTTTTATTTCCAAAATTGTGGTTTCACTTTCACCTGAAAACATTTTCCGGATTGAATTTAAGACTTCTTTTTCGTTTAATGCCGATTCATATTTCAATCCGTACGCTTCTGAAATATTTCTGAAATCGACAGGATGATGCGCATTTACATAAGGCATAAAATAGGTGGATTCCGATGCGCTTTTTAACAAATGAAATATGCCGCCGCCTTCATTATTCACCAAAATAATTTTCAGGTTTTTGGGAAAATCCCGGTTCCACAATGCATTCGAATCATAAGCAAATGCCAGATCGCCAACTATTGCAAAAACCGTTTCGTCCACTTTTGTTGCAAGACCTGAAGCAGCCGACAAACATCCATCGATTCCTGAAACTCCGCGGTTTGCGTAATATTTTCTTTGTTTCTGGTTGAAATACATTAGATAGCGGACCACACTGCTGTTTCCGGAAAAGACCAGCGCATTTTCAGGAAGTTCTTCCGAAAGAATTTTAAATACCTGCAAATCGGAATACACAATATCCGCTTAAGTAACTTAATGTTAGTTTTTCTGCATGCAGATTTTCGGTTTCCCAGAACTTTTTAAACTCGCTGTTATTCTCCGTAGCTTTTATTTTTAATTCCTTTAATACTGAAATAGGACCGGCATGAAAGACAGCATTTACATTTTGAAAAGTATCAATTATTTGTTCTTCCGGCGAAATATGCCAGAACTTTGAACTTTTAAGTCCGCGCAGAAATTGTTTTATTTTTTTGGAAACTACCTGGCCGCCAAAATAAATTACCAGTTCAGGAATCGCTTTTTCCGGGTATTTGATTTTGCTGTTTAAAACTACTTCAGGATTTGAAATGGTTGCAGTTTCATGCAGGTTTGAAACCGGTTCAGCAACTAAAACAACCCGTGAATCTTTTGATAATTCTGCGATTACTTCTTTAAATTCATTTTCAGGAGAACGCTGTCCGCATATCAGCATCACCGATTTTGCTTTGTTCCAGTCAGCGAGAATCTTGCTGTTTTTATGTAGCGAATTTACAGGTTCTTCTCTTTGAATTTTACTGAATTTATGGGAAGCTTCGGGCAAATTTTCATATAAAGGTTCACGCAACGGAATATTGATATGAACCGGTCCCGGTTTTGATGAAACTGATTTATGAATCGCTTCATTGATGATTCGGTGTGCATACCAAAGATCTTCTTCGCAACCGATTTCAACCGGCAAAGAATAACTTGCTTTACTGTAATTCCCGAAAATATTGGTTTGATTTATCGCCTGGTTATTCTGTTGGCCAATCCATTCTGCCGGCCGGTCGGCGGTTAAAATCAGTAAAGGCACATTCTGGTAAAAAGCTTCAGCGATAGCCGGTGCATAATTCAAAACTGCGGTTCCTGAAGTGCAAATCAATACTGTCGGTTTTTTTGATGCGAGTGACATTCCAAGTGCAAAATATGCTGCACTTCTTTCATCGACAATGCTCTGGCAGCCTTCGCCAAATCGTTTATAAAATGCATGGATAAGCGGTGCATTGCGCGAACCGGGAGAAATGACAACATCTCTGACACCGTGTGAATAAATGATTTCCGCCAAATCAGGAATATGTTGCCGCTGATGAATCATCGGTTTTTAGCTTACCGTTTCGATAGCCGAAAGCAAAGTTCCTGTTTTTATTTCGGTTTCGTACCATTCGTCGACAGGATTCGAATCGATGGTAATTCCGCCACCGGAATAGAGGAAAAGCATGTTTTCGAATATTTGCATGCAGCGTAGATTAACAAATAGCATAAGCTGATTTATAATTCCTACCGGCCCAAGAAAACCTGCATAATATCCACGGTCGTGCTTTTCTATTTTTTTAAGCAACTCCAGCGCTTCTTTCGACGGGTATCCGCAAATCGCAGGTGTGGGGTGTAAATTACTCAGCAATTCCCCAATGTTTCCGTTAATAGCTGACGCACTTGTGGTGAAATCGGTTTGCAAATGCAACAGGTTTCCGGCTTCTTTTACATATGGGCCATTGTGGTTAATTATATCGAGTTTTGTAGATTTCAACACTCGGTCGATATGGTCGGTAACATATTGCTGTTCCTGTTTTTCCTTTGTTCCCCAGTTTCCAATCCAGTGGTATTTTTCTGTGTTTTCCTTTGTTCCTGCAACCGATGAAGTTTGAAAATTACTGTTGCGCAAAAATGCAAAAGGTTCAGGCGTTGCTCCCATCCAGAAATGATCCAGCGTTCTGAAAACATACACAAATGCATTTGGAAACAATTCACAAAGCTTTTCAAAAATTTCGGGAATTCTGCTTAAATAATTACCTGCAACAATTTTCACCCGGCTTAATACAGCTTTATGCAGTTCGCCTTCTTTTATTGCAGAAATAATTTCTTCGATTTGTTTCAGATATTCGTCTTTTAAAACCGCTTTGGTTTCGGCATTTGGTTTCGGTTTATTTTCTTCATAGCTGACTTCCGAAATCCTGTAATAATCTTCTTCCGAAACTTCTTCTTCCAAAAGAAAATCGGGTTTAATAACAAACATTTTCTTTTCGGCAGATTTCATGTACGGAGCAACCAGAAAGCCTTTATAGCTTGTTATTTTTGCAAGATCGTATACTTCTTCTGCTTCCTTATCGCGCTGAACCAGCAAAGTTTGCCTGTTCTTGCCGGGTAAGCGGTAAGAAGCAAATGTCAGATTATTCTTTAAACAAACCGAAATCGTATCTGTAATTGACTTAACTGATGTTTTTATCTCACTCATTAAATTCTCTGCTACTTTTCAGTTATAATATTAGTAACCCTTACTATTGAAATAAGTTTACCTTCTTTGTTTTTAATCTCTACCTCCCAAATGTGCGTTATTTTTCCCTTGTGAATCAACTTTGCGTCGCCATAAACAAGTCCGTTGTTTACCGATGAAATATGGTTACCTGAAATCTGTAGCCCGAGGACATTGTACTTATCTCTGTCGACCAACAGATATGAGCCGGCCCCTGCCATCGATTCGGCAAATGCAAGCGATGCGCCGCCATGCAACCAACCATTGGGTTGGCAGGTTTTTGGATCAACGGGCATGGTAGCCTGTATACTTTCAGCTTGAATTGCGGTAAAGGCAATTCCTAAAAGTCCAATCATCGAATGCGCACAAAATTCATTTAAAGCTTCAACGTCATTCATGATTTCAATCCTGATTTTTAAGGCAAAGAAACAAAATAATTCTCATCAATGTTTAAAATAATTGCGTCCCCGCTATACTTCTGTTTTTCAGTTCAACACAAGAATTAAACCAAAACACGGTTTACCTGATATTTGTTTTAGCCTGCAATACCGGTTATCAAAAAAATGAGCCTTTTGTTTGCCTACGCCAATAGCCCATTTATTTGTAATTCGGCATCAACCGCTGTCATTTATTATTTTCGCATAAAGCTTATGAATAAAAATAATTAGTTTAACGGGGCACAAAGATAATTCAGGGAATTTGAAATCTTTAAAAAATGATGGAAAAAGATGTTTGTCCCGGAATCGATTTAACAGTGAGGCTTCCACCGTGCAATTGCATAATCTGACGCGAAAGGCTGAGCCCAACGCCCGATCCGGACTCTTTGGTAGTGAAAAAGGGGATAAAAATCTTATCCATTAAATCATCCTGAATTCCAGGCCCGTTATCGTTTACAACAATTTGAGCGCGGCCATCTTCATTGATCTCACCAATAATGTCAATCCGACCATCATTCAGCGTTTTCAAAGCTTCTATCGAGTTTTTAACCAGGTTAATAAGTACCTGGGAAATTTGTTTTTTATCGGCGTAGACTTCCAAATCCGGCGGATTTAAATCCCAGTTAATCTGAACTTTTTCGTATACTGGCTCATGCTTAACCAATGTGCTGATATTTTCGAATAGTTGCCCCACATTTACCGGTTTTTTTTCCGGCTGCGGCAAACGTGTTAATTTGCGATACGTATCAACAAAACCTATCAGTCCTGTTCCACGTTCATTAATAACCTCAAGCCCTTTAATGGTATTTCCAATTATTTTTTCCGATGGAGAGTTTCCATCCAGATTTTTAAAATATCCAAGAATTGTTTGCGACAACGAGGTGATAGGAGCCACTGTGTTCATTATTTCGTGCGTTAAAACCCGAATTAGTTTTATCCACGATTCGAGCTCTTTTATTTCAAGTTCGTTTTTGATATCCTGAATGGTAACCAACTGAAAATTATCCTGCGCTGTTTTAAACAATGTCGACTTAAGCGATAGCTGGACGGTTCCGCTTTTCAGATTAAAACTCACCAGTTTCCGATCGCCGGGCTGCAGTTCCTTTAAGGTTAGGAAAAGTCTTTTGTCGACCTTTTGAATTTGATTGATATGCGTTAGATGTTCGTGATGTAACAAGTTTCGCGCTGCCGAATTCGATAAATAAATATTGCCTTTTTCGTTGTATGTAATTATCCCAATGGACACATGTTCGAGAATGGTTTTAAAATACTGTTCCTGTTCCTCAAGTTCAAATTTGATGTTTTTAATTATATCGTTTACATTGTTTATGCTGGCGTTTAGTTCATTCATCGCTTCATTTCCGGTTCTTTCAGGAAATTTTAATGTGGAATCGTCGTTTCGGATTGCATCGAAAAAGAAAGCGATTTTTTGGTTTGTCCGGTTCAGAAAATTGATTAGCTCGATAACTTCGATTACAAAAATCAATAATAAAAATCCTGCAAACAGGTAAATCTGTTTATCGAAAGTTAACCAGGCTATCAGAATAGCTGTAAGTGCCAGTAAACATACCCTGAAAATTATACTGATATATAAGTTCCGGCTGACCATTAAAAGTTATATTTTTTCATTTTATTATATAGTGTTTGCCGGGTTATTCCAAGCATATCGGCTGCCGCTGATAAATTCGAACCACTTTTTTGAAGTATATTGCCAATAAGTTTTTTTTCCATTTCTTCGATTGTACCTTCAAACGACATATCTCCCTGGGTGGATACAGGTTTGAAAAAGAAATCCTGTGGCGTCAGTTCATCTTTATCAGACAAGATTACAGCTTTTTCGATTGTATGTTGCAGTTCACGCACATTTCCGGGCCATTGGTAACTGGTGAGTTTTGATACGCCGCTTTCCGAAATTTTAAAACATGATTTCCGGTATTTGTTGCAATAAATCTGTAAAAAATATTCCGCCAAAGCAACAACATCCTCATTGCGTTCGCGAAGCGGCGGAATATCAATCTGAATTGTATTGATACGATACAGCAAATCTTCACGGAAAGTACCATCATTTACCATCTCGTCGAGTTTGCGATTGGTTGCGCAAACCAGGCGAATATCCACCGGAACGGGTTTATTGCTTCCAATTGGAGTAACCATGCGGCTTTGTAAAACGGTTAATAATTTTTGCTGAAGATGAACAGGCAGGTTTCCAATTTCATCGAGGAAAAGTGTGCCGCCTGTGGCATTTTCAATTTTTCCGGTTCTGTCTTCCTTTGCATCGGTAAACGATCCTTTTTTATGACCGTAAAGTTCGCTTTCAAAAAGGGTTTCGCTTATGGCGCCCATATCCACATGAACCATAATTTCATCAGCGCGTTTCGAATGGCGGTGGATTTCGCGGGCTATCAGCTCTTTGCCGGTTCCGTTATCGCCGGTTATCAGAATATTGGCATCGGTTTTGGCTACTTTCCGAACCAGGTTCAATACTTTTAACATCGACGGTGAACGCGCGACAATAAAATATTTTTCCTTGTTAATTTCACTTTTTAATGCGCTTTCCTTTCGCTTTAGCTTTTTTATTTCCTTTTTCGATTGCTGAAGTTTGTACACATTCAGTAGAGTGGTCCGGAGTTTTTCATTATCCCAGGGTTTGAGAATAAAATCGGATGCGCCGCTTTTTAATGCCTTTACTGCAAGCTCAACATCGCCATAAGCTGTAAACAAAACCACTTCAGCTTCCGATTTCAGCTCCTTTATTCTTGAAAGCCAGTACAGTCCTTCGTTTCCGGTGTTTACTCCTGCTGAAAAATTCATATCGAGTAAAACAATATCAAAGTTTCCGCTTTCGAGCAAAGTAGGAAGTTGGTTTGGACTGATAATGGATTTAATTTCCTCGAAATCATCCTGTAATAAAATTTCGAGTGCACTTAAAATGCTTTTGTTATCATCCACTACAAGTAATTTTCCTTTTGACATAGCGTAATCTCAAATAGTTTCCATCAAAGTTAATTTGCCCCCATTTCATTTCAAATGAAGTGTAAAATTATTTTACATATTTTGTCAATATTTTTTACACTTCATCTGAGCCATAATACTAACATCTAATCTATAAGATTCTTTTCCAGTATATTATGAATAGTGGCATTTTTTTTGGCATAGATTGGCGCAAACAGAAAAACATGAGAACCGGAAAAACCTTTTTTTTATTTATCCTTATCCTGATTGCAATCGGGTTTTCAGCAAATGCCCAAAAAAAATGGTCGCTGGACGACTGTATCGCTTATGCCATTGAAAACAACCTCGATATAGAATCAGAATCAATTACCACCGATAAATTTAAAGAAACGCTTAGCCAGTCGAAAAGGGCCAGGTTGCCTTATTTAAATGCCAATACCGATTATGGGATCAACTTTGGTAAATCTGTTGACCCGAATACAAACGATGTAACCTATAGCAGTTTCGCATCCAACAGCTATTCCATGAATGCGGGAATTGCGATTTTTGAAGGTTTTATCAGAAATAACCGGATTGCATATAACCGGTTTATGTACCTGGCCGGCATTGAAAATGTGAAGGATTTGAAAATTAATATCGGGTTTCAGGTTATGGATGCATTTCATAACACCTTGTATTACCAGGGATTACTCGATATTGCAAAAGAACAAAAGGAACTTACGGAACTTAACCTGGAAAAAGTTAGAAAACAGGAAGAAGTTGGATTAAGCGCCAAAACCGATTTGCTTGAAATTGAGGCGCGGCTTGCCGATGAAGAATTGCTCGTTATCAGAACCGAAAATAATTTGAAAGCATCGTTGCTCGACTTAAAAAGAGCAATGAATTTTCCGGTTAACGATGACCTGGAACTGGAAGAAATCAGCGATTCGGAAATTGTTAAATATCCGGTTTTTGAAAATACCGACAGTGTTTTTGCGCTGGCAATGAAATTTCTTCCGGCGGTTAAAGCTAAAATGCAGCAATTAAATGCAATTGAAAAAGCTTTGTCTGTAGCAAAAGGTTCGCTTTATCCGTCATTGTATTTGGGCGGTGGATATTATACCGGCTATTACGAAACAAGAATGGATGAAAACGGAAATACAATTTCATTTAGCGAGCAGTTTAAAAACAATGCTTCGCAGTCGGTTGGATTACAACTTTCAATACCGTTATTTAACCGTTGGAGCGCAAGGTCGCAAATAAAACAAAGTAAGCTCGACCTGGAAAAAGAGAAAGTTGATTTGGAGAATTTTAAAAACCAGTTGTATTACGAAATAGAATCGTATTGTCAGGATTTATCGGCCGTTTCGGCTGAATATCTGCAGGCAAAAAAGCAAACCGAATCGAACCAGCTTGCATTTGATGTTGCACAAAAAAAGAAAGAACAGGGAATGTTTAACATCATCGATTTTTATACCAGTAAGAGCCTGCTTTCCAACGCACAGGGCGAATTGCTTAGAACAAAACTCCTGTATCTTTTAAAAAGAAAAACACTCGATTTTTATATGGGTAAAACAATATTTCAAACAGAATCAATTAAATAAGACGCAGTTATGGCAATGGATAGAAAAATAGAGAAGAAAAAAGGCATCAGGCCCAAACATATTATTTATGGTGTTATTGGCCTTGCCGTAATATTTCTGCTCTATATTATAATTAAAGACTCGGGTATATCATCATTGCGGGTCGATGAAGAAAAAATTACAGTTGAAGAAGTGAAATACGGTGACTTCGACGATTATATCAGAATAAACGGAACAGTGGAGCCAATATCGACAATTTATCTCGATGCTGAAGAAGGCGGCCGTGTTGAAGAACGGTTGATTGAAGAAGGCGCCCTGGTGGAAAAAGGCGATGTCATTCTTGTTCTTGAAAACCGGTCGGTTTATATGGATATTATGAATAGTGAGTCGGACCTGGCACAAAAACAAAACTATTTGCGTCAAACCCGTATTAATTTCGAAAACGCTTTAATCGATTCAAGACGCTTATTGCTGAATTCAGGTTTTGACATTATTAAAAAGAAAAGAAATTATGAACAGCAAGAGGCATTATACAAAGACGATTTGGTTTCGAAGGAAGATTACCTGACAGCAAAGGAAGATTACGAATATGCAGTTCAGCTTCGCGAAATTAACAAGCAAAAAATGAATAACGATTCAATAATCAGGGTTACCGAAATGAACCAGCTTACTAAAGAGTTGGAAAAAATGACTGAAACGCTTGCCCTGGTTCGTGAACGTTTGGATAACCTGAATGTAAAAGCGCCGGTCGACGGACAATTGGGAATGCTCGATGCCGAAATCGGACAAAGTATTGGCAAGGGCACACGAATCGGACAAATAAACGTGCTGACGGATTATAAAATCGAAGCGCTTATTGATGAACATTATATCGACAGAATCAGAAGAGATTTGATTGCAACGTTAGACAGGCAGGGACAGATATTCCCGTTAACCGTAAAAAAGGTTTATCCCGAAGTTCGGAATTCCCAATTTAAAATTGACCTCGAATTTAGTGGCGTTAGACCGGATAACATACGGACAGGACAAACGTATTACCTCGATTTGCAGTTGGGTTTGCCACAAAAATCGATGCTGGTGAGCCTTGGTGGATTTTTTAACAGCACCGGCGGGCAATGGATTTATGTCGTCGATCCTTCCGGAGATTTTGCCACGAAACGGCAAATCAGAATAGGCCGGAAAAATCCAAAATACTACGAAGTTCTGGAAGGATTGGATAAGGGAGAAAAAGTGATAACTTCAGGGTATGATTTGTTTGGGGACAACGACAAACTGATACTTCGCTAAGAGGCAAAGGGCAAAGCGAAATGAGCAGAGAGCGTGGAGCGAAGGGCAAAACGTAGAATACATTATAATGATGAGATTTAATAAAATTGATATAAAATATTAATCCAATAGAGTAGTAGGGATATATGGATTTTCACTTTGCTCCATGCGCTCTGCCCTATGCAAAATAGATACTTATGGCACATTTTAGATTTATGGACCTTGAAATTTGGAAAGATGCAATTGAAGTTAACGATAAACTTTTTGACTTGGCAGACAAATTAGGAGACGCCAAAAGCTATCGGATAGCCGAACAATTAAGAAGTGCTTCATTGAGTATCTCGAATAACATTGCCGAAGGTTCAGGATCATTCTCCAATAAGGATTTTGCGAATTTCCTGAATTTCGCCAGAAGATCGGTCTTTGAAACAGCCAACATCTCCTACGTTGCATTCAGAAGAAAATTTATAGAGCAGGAAGAGCTGAATTTAATCTTAGATGATTTAGATCGATTGAGCAGAAAAATAACAAACTTTAGAAAAACAGTTTTGAAGGCAAGTAGCTAAGCGCAGAGGGCAAAGCATCTGGAGCATAGAAAAGAAACAAAAAGAATAATGAATAAAATAAAACAAAAAATAAGTAATAATTAACCAACGAGGTATGATGCAAATAGTATGGAATGCGGACTTAAGCTCCATGCTCTTAGCTCCATGCCCCACGCAAAATTTCGTAATATGCTAAAAACAGAAAAACTCACAAAAATCTTCCGTACAGAGGAAGTTGAAACTTACGCTCTGAACGAAGTATCCATCAACGTAAAAAGTGGTGAATTTGTAGCCATCATGGGTCCATCGGGCTGTGGAAAATCTACATTGCTGAATATTATCGGCTTACTTGATAATCCCAGCAACGGTAAATATTTTTTCGATGGTATTGAGGTGGGGACTTACAAAGAACGACAGCGCACACAAATGAGGAAAGGAAACATCGGTTTTGTTTTCCAGAGTTTTAACCTTATCGACGAACTGACCGTTTATGAAAACGTTGAATTACCGCTCATCTATTTAAAGAAAAAAGCGAGCGAACGTAAAGAAATGGTAAATGCTGTTTTGGAACGAATGAAAATTGCACATCGCGCCAAACACTTTCCGCAGCAGCTTTCAGGAGGTCAGCAGCAGCGTGTGGCCATTGGCCGTGCGGTAGTTGCCAATCCAAAACTAATTCTTGCGGATGAGCCGACCGGAAACCTCGACTCAAAAAACGGCCTCGAAGTCATGAATCTTTTAACTGAACTGAACAAGGAAGGAACAACCATTATTATGGTTACTCACTCCATGCACGATGCAGGTTTTGCCCATCGCATTATTAACCTGTTCGACGGTGAAGTTCTTACTGAAAATGTAAACGAAAGAATGGCAGAAATACTTTGAAAGCCTCTCGCTAACCATTCCAGAAAGTGAGGGAATTGATAAACCATCAGGGGGTTTTTAAATCCCGAATGGGTGGAGTGAAATGAGAAGCGCTGATCACGAAATCCCGGGACCGGCATTTATCATCGGGATTTATTCGCTAAAATAGGAGAAACCCGGATTTCATTTTTGAAGAAACCTGGATTAAAAAATTTAAAACAAAAAAAATGTTTCACTTTAATCTAAAACTTGCAATCCGGAATCTTATAAAGAATAAATTTTATTCCGTATTAATTATTGGTGGTTTTTCAATTGGATTTGCAGCCTGTATTTTAATTGGATTGTATTATTATTCGGAACACAGCGTTAACAAGGATTTTGCGAATTATAAAAGCATTTACCGGATTTATAATGAAGAAGACAACAAATGTCAGATGGATTATGAAATGTTTCCGGTGTTTGCTGCAGATTACCCCGAAATCGAATTGGCATGCCCAATGGATTATCACGGAGATTTCGAGTTTTCGATTATCGACGAACAGGAACATGTCGATACGCATGTCGACAATATTATTAGCACAAACAATAATTTCTTCGCTTTATTTAAGCCACGTGTAATTTCAGGTTTATCAAACAATCCATTTTCAGGAAAAGAATCGGCGGTGATAACCGAAACAGTGGCAAAACGAATGTATGGCGAAAAGGATCCAATCGGGCAAAAAATTACCATTTTCAATACGTTCAATGCTACCATTACAGCGGTAATTGAAGATATTCCTGAAAATTCATCGTTTAAGGCGGAGATTCTGTTAAACAGCGAAAATGAAGATTTCAGGTTTTCACGAAACTGTAACAATGGTAACTGTATTAATCTGACCAATCATTTTATACAACTTCGTGATGGTGTAAATGCCAGTCAGTTTGCCGGCAAGCTAAATCAAACTATCGGAAATTATGGTTTTGAAAGCAAAAACCTGGCATTGCAGAATATTGCCGATATTTATCTCTCACAGCTTTCGATGTTCGATACCCATTTTAAGGGAAATCCTAAAATGCTGACTATATTTTTGTTTATCGCTATTCTTATTCTCGCTTTATCTAGTATCAATTACCTGAATTATGTGGTTTCGGTCCAATATTCCAAACTCAAGGAAACAGGCATAAACAAAACTGTTGGCGCCGGATGGAAACAACTGGTTTCCTATTCCATAACCGAAGTGGCAACCGGAATTTTGTTGTCGGTTATTATTTCGGTTTTGCTTGCAATTTTGTTGCTGCCATCGACAGAAACACTTTTCGGCAAGGAATTACATGTTCAAAATTTGGGGTTATTGAAATTACTGCCTGTATTTCTGGGTGTTGTAATCGTTATCATCCTGGTTAACAGTTTAGCTCCCATATACCTTGTATCAAGATTTAACATTACCGATTTTCTTTCAGGCTCGAGAAAACGACGCGGAAAACAAATAAGTAAACAAGCTACATTAACATTTCAGCTTACTGCATCAATTGCGCTAATTGCAGTTGTTCTGGTAATTTTTAAACAACTCAGTTTTGTAAAACATTTCGACCTGGGTTTTGAAGAGGAAATGCTGGTGCGAATTAATTTGCCATATAATAACCCGAATTTAAATACCCTGAATCAGGAAACTAAAAAGCTGTCGTTTGTAAAAAACAGTACATTGAGTTTTGGTTGCCCGGGAATGATTAACAACACCATGGGAAGCAATACAGGGGAAAACAGTTTCGATGTCGATTGCATTTTTATCAGCGACGACTTTTTGAAAACAATGGGTATTCAGCTTTTAGAGGGAAGAACTTTGCTTGATGGCGACAGAGGCAATGCATGCATCGTAAACGAGGCGGCTTATAAAAAATACGGTTGGGAGAATATTGAAGGCAAACGGTTTAACAACGGAAAGCAAAATGGATATGAAGTAGTTGGAGTTGCCAAAAACTTTAATGTAAAATCGCTGCATCAAAAAATTGAGCCAACAGCTTTGGTTTACGACACAAAAAAGGGGCAGTACAATGTTTTGTCGGTAAGACTTTCTGCCGGAAGAACAAGTGAGCAAATTGCACAAATTCGGAATATCTGGAACACCTTAATTCCGGAAGAAACCATGAATTTTACCTTTTACGACGACCAGTTTCAGGCGATGTATGTGAAGGAAGAAAAGCTGGCAAAGTCGATTACATTTTTTTCATTTATTGCGATTGTGCTTACCTGTATGGGTATACTCGCACAGATTTTCCTCATCAGTTTAAACCGTACAAAAGAAATTGGTGTTCGCAAAGTAAACGGCGCCAAAGTTTCCGAGATTCTGGCCATGCTAAACAAAGACTTTATTAAGTGGGTAGCAATAGCTTTTGTAATTGCCACACCAGTTGCCTGGTATGCCATGAATAAATGGCTGGAAAGTTTTGCATACAAAACCGAACTGAGCTGGTGGATTTTTGCACTTGCCGGAGTGCTGGCGTTGGTAATTGCTGTGTTAACAGTTTCATTTCAATCGTGGAAAGCTGCAACGCGAAATCCCGTTGAAGCACTTCGATACGAATAGCGAGAAGTGCTGAAATCCCGACATTTATCGTAGGGGTTGTGGCACTCCGGTATGAGTGACGACCTGCCTGTCGGTAGGCAGGAATCCCGATATAAGCGTCGGGGTCGATGCTGTACGATATGAGTATGGCCTATTTCAAAAATTCGTGACCGGCAAAAGTGCCGGGATTTAATGTTTGAGGTATGAATAAACCCAAGTCGTATAGCGACGCAGTTATGGTAGCAGAAACATAATTAACAAGGAACAAAGTCCCATCGGGACGGTGTTAAAAAGCGTACAAAATATTGCGCCAACATTTCTCAGTATGCAGCGATGAGTTACAAATAAAAAAAGTCGCAAAGTGACGCAGTTATGGTAGAGAAATATAAATAACAAGGAATAAAGTCCCGTCGGGACGGTGTTAAACAAAAAAAAGAAATCAAATTAAATACGACGATGCATATTTGTTTGAATTTTATGAAGAATGGGGATAACATCGTCCCTACAGGACTTTTGTTGTTGCACCATTGAACAGGCTACCAAAACTACGTGCCTCCGGCACTTTGCAGGCACGACAAAATATAGCTTTAAAGAATCGTTAGGTAAGTTTGAGATACACTACAAGTCGCATAGCGACGCAGTTATGGTAGCAGAAAAATAAATAACAAACAACAAAGTCCCATCGGGACGGTGTTAAAAAGCGTACAAAATATTGCGCCAACATTTCTCAGTATGCAGCGATGAGTTACAAATAAAAAAAGTCGCATAGCGACGTAGTTATGGTAGTAGAAATAGAAATAATAAAGCACAAAGTCCCATCGGGACGTTGTTAAACAAAAAAGTTATGGCAAATACATATACACAAATGAATGTCCATGCAGTGTTTTCTGTTAAAGGACGGGGTAATTTTATTTCAGATAAATGGCGTGACGAACTGCACAGGTACATTGCCGGAACGTTGAAAGAAACCAAAAACTACTCGCTGGCAGTGGGAGGATATAAAGATCATATTCATATTTTCTTCGAATTGAACCCATCGGTTTCAGTGTCTGATGTTTTAAAGATTGTGAAATCAAAATCATCAAAATGGATAAATACAAAAAACTTTATCGCGGGAAAATTTAAATGGCAAGCCGGATATGGGGCCTTTACACATTCGCGGTCACAAAGGAACAATGTAATCAAATACATAATGAAACAGGAAGAACATCACGGAAAACATTCATTTAAAGATGAGTATTTGGAATTACTGCGAAGAAATGAAATTAAATACGACGATGCATATTTATTTGAATTTTATGAATAATGGGGATAACATCGTCCCTACAGGACTTTTGTTATTGCACCATTGAACGGGCTACCAAAACTACGTGCCTCCGGCACTTTGCAGGCACAATAAAAATGCAATTAAAAGAATCGTTAGGTAAGATTGAGATACACTACAAGTCGCATAGCGACGCAGTTATGGTAGAGAAATATAAATAACAAGGAATAAAGTCCCGTCGGGACGGTGTTAAACAAAAAAAAAGAAATGAAATTAAATACGACGATGCATATTTGTTTGAATTTTATGAAGAATGGGGATAACATCGTCCCTACAGGACTTTTGTTGTTGCACCATTGAACAGGCTACCAAAACTACGTGCCTCAGGCACTTTGCAGGCACAATAAAAATGCAATTAAAAGAATCGTTAGGTAAGATTGAGATACACTACAAGTCGCATAGCGACGCAGTTATGGTAGAGAAATATAAATAACAAGGAACAAAGTCCCATCGGGACGGTGTTAACATCGAACAAAATATTGTGCCATATGATCTCAGTTTGCAGCGTTGAGGTAAATGTGAATTGCCAAATAACAATACATGAATACAATACAAAACAACCTAAAAATAGCATAGAGAAGTCTTTAAAAGGGACAAACTTAATTCAATTAATGGCCAAAAATTAGACAACGGTTGTAAAATAATTTGACATTCCAAATGAATCGCTTTCGAGTTAATTGCTGATTTACTGCACGTTACAATAAAGGTATCTTTTTTGACGATACAATTTCAATTCGAAAAACAGAATTATAATGATTCTTAAAAATATCAGGATAATATTCCGGGAGCTTTTCAAAAACAAAGTCATTAATGGAATTAATATTTTTGGTTTGGCGATTGGAATTGCAGCAATACTATTTATCTCGCAATATATTTGGTTTGAAAACAGCTTCGACTCGTTTATTCATAATAAGGAACGGATTTACAGATTGGTTTTTAACCGGTATTATACAACCGGTTTAGACCAAAGTGTTGGAAACAACTATATGGCCGGTCAAATTGCAAGTGAGAATATTCCTGAAGTTGAAAATTTTGTTCGTTGTAAAAAATCCACTCAATTTTTGCAGGTTGATGATGAAATTTTCAAGGAAGAAAGAGCATTTTTCGCCGACAGTTCTTTTTTCGATTTGTTTTCATATCCCGTTATTTCAGGAGCTAAATCCCACTTTTTGAGGGAACCAAATGTTGCGGTAATCACAGAATCTTTAGCCCATAAGTATTTCGGCGATGAAGATCCCATCGGAAAAACCATTTACCGTGTTAATCCGGGAAAAACGCCACTTTTGATTCAGGGCGTTGTAAAAGAAGTACCTGAAAACTCGCATTTAAGATTCGACATAATAATATCGTTGGAAAGCGAGCTTGGCCCATCGTATTGTTATACCTGTAACAATACAAATACTTATTTTTTGCTGCGCGAAGGAAGCAATCCGGAAGGAGTCGCCGCTAAAATAACGGATTATGCCATCGAATTTCTTGAATCCAGGGGAATGGACCTGGATTTTAAGATTGAATACGAACTTCAAAAACTAACGGATATTCACTTACACTCTCACTACCGTTTCGAACATGAAGCAAATGGAAATTACAGCTATCTGATGGCTTTGATGATTGTCGCATTTTTTATTTTGCTTAGCGCCTGGTTAAATTATACAAACATCTACAAATCGTTAATTAAAAAGAAAATTAAGAGTTTGGGTATACGAAAAATCAACGGGGCTTCGTGGCGATCTTTTGCTATGGAATTTATTACTGAAACGTTGATAACAGGACTGATTAGCCTGTCCATGGCATTTGTTATTCTGGGCTTATTGTTCCCGACTTTAAAAAATTATTTACATCTTAAATATTCGTTCGACTTCATTTTAAGCCCTCAGTCAATCCTTTATTCAATACTTATAATTACCGGAATCAGTATTAGCGTTGGTATTTTTATGACGCTGCGATATTTAAAAACAATACCACTACAGATGGTTCTTACAAAGTATTCCAATGCAGGAAACAAAAGATCAAAGAATTTTGTGTTGATTGTCCAGTTTAGTATCGCCGTCTTTTTAATTGCAAGTACTATGATTGCAATACAGCAAATTAATTACATGCAGGAGTCAGCGCTTTCCATGAATATTGACCAGGTATTAACGGTTAAACGACCTGTTGACAGAACATATAATTCGAAACAAATAGAATTTGAACAGAGCCTGAAAAAAATTCCCGGGATACTGGAAACAAGTTATTCAACAGTTGCACCGGGGGAGAAAAACGGATGGGTAAAGGGAGGCATTGCAATTAAAGGTTCCGATTTATTGAGCGACCAGTTTTTTCAGTCAAGTGTGGCGCCCGGCTTTTTTGATTTTTTTGAAGTAAAATTGCTGGCAGGAAGATCGTTTTTTCCTGACGAAACCAATTGGCAAGGTGGCCCGCGGCATATTATTCTGAATAAGCAGGCAGCACTTGCCCTCGGAACCGCAAACTATAATGACATCCTTGGGAAAACACTCGTGGATAACGACGATAAAAACGAAATGGGAGAAGTGGTTGGCGTGGTTGATGGTTATTTTCAAAATTCACTGGACCAGGAAGTTGCGCCAACAATCTTTAATCCGGACCAGTTTGGATACTTTATCTTTATAAAATTTCGAAACGAAAATCCGGTTGAGCTGGTTTCAAAAGTGAAAGCGGAATACCAGGAATATTTTAAAGACAGTTATTTTGAATATTTCTTTCTCGACGACTATTTCAACCAGCAATATAAGTCGCATATTCAGTTTAATCGCTGTTTTATACTTTTTAGTTTAATGGCGATTATTATATCGATTTTGTCGTTATTGGGAGTGGCCATAATGAGCGCTGTTGAACGAATAAAAGAGATTGGCATACGCAAGGTAAACGGGGCGAGGATTACAGAAATACTGATATTGCTAAACAAGGAATTCATGAAAGGAGTTTTAATTTCCATTTCAATTGCAACCCCTTTAGCCTGGTTTGCAATGCACAAGTGGCTCGAAAATTTTGCATATAAAACCACTTGAACTGGTGGATTTTTGCATTAGCCGGAATATTGGCGTTGGGAATTGCGTTACTAACCGTTTCGTTTCAATCGTGGAAAGCAGCTACCAGGAATCCTGTAGAAAGTTTGAGGTATGAATAAATTAACGCTTAGCTGGTCTCGCTTCAGGTGAATAGAATAATTAAAAACAAAACACATGAAAACAAATTTTATTAAAATAGCATGGCGGCAATTAACCCGGAATAAGGTATATGCTTCTATAAATATTGTTGGTCTTGCCATTGGTATTGCCTGCGGACTGGTGATTTATAAAATTATCAGTTACGAATCGGGATATGACAAATTCAATTCGAATTATTCTCAAATCTACCGGGTTGATCAAGCCAATTGGAGATTCCCGGAGAAGGTTCCGGTTTCGGGGAAAGCCAGGTTCATCCGCTCGGTGAGGCAATTCGAAACGAATTTCCGGGAGTAACAGCTGCAATGACTTTTTATGCCGATGGCGGACAGATATGCGGTTGAAAAAAGCAACGGCACTTTTGACCGGTATCAGGAAAAAGACAGGGCTCGCTTATGCCGAACCCGAAATTTTTAAGATATTTCGATTTCGATTTTCTTGCCGGAAATCCGCAAACCGCAATATCAAATGCAGGAAGCGTGGTAATTTCATCATCGCTGGCCCAAAAATATTTCAGGTTAAATCCTGGAAATGTGGGCGAATGCTTTGGGCAAATCGATCGACTATAAACAACAATAAAACATTTAAAGTAACCGGGGTTTTTGCTGATACTTCCTGAAAATACCGATTTGCCGTTTAAAATTATCGCCGATTATAAAAGCCAGACTGCTTCAAATCCTTATTTTAACGATGGCACCGACTGGCAGGAATATAATTCTGCAATACGAATTGTTACCTGCTTTTACCATCCAATATCTCAAGGCAGAAATTGAAAGCCGTCTTATGGCATTTTCTGCCAAAATATTAGGAACCGATTTACCCATGCAGCATTCCTACGTTTTGCAACCTTTGTCTGAAGCTGCATTCAGGGAAGGTTCGGCAATTACAGCCACCGGACAGGTTTCAGAAAAAGCATGTTATATACTTGGCATTGTCGGGCTTATTTATTATTATTCTGGCCTCAATTAATTTTATCAATTTATCTACCGCACAATCATCTAAAAGATTTAAGGAAATTGGTGTGCGAAAAATTACCGGAGTCAGTAAATTTCAACTGATTTCCCAGTTTATGGGAGAAACTATTTTAATTTCCTATATCGCCGCATTAATCGGTGTCGTTATCGCTCATTTTTTATTTATCTATCTCGAAGATGTGCTTGGCTATCGATTAAATCCTGACATATTAAAAAGTCCGGGAACCATAATCTTTTTACTATCCTCAGCTTTTTTAATCGGGATAATTTCAGGTTTATATCCATCCATTATTATGGCAGGAATGAGACCTGTCGGGAATTTAAAAAACTCGCTTCCGTTAAAAAACAGTTCAGATTCAATGTCGGTGCGACGTGCACTTGTTATTGGCCAGTTTGTAATCTCCCTGGTGCTTGATAACCGGAACGCTCGTTATGCAAAAGCAAATCAACTATTTTTTTAATGCCGATATCGGATTTGATAAAGAAGCTGTTCTGATTGCGCCTTTACCCGATGCCGCAGAAAGCAAGCTGGAGGTACTAAAATCCAATCTGTTAAAGTATCCGGAGATAAAGAAAATAAGCTTCGAAACGAGCAGCCCAATGGCGGACTGGAGGGTGGGTAACGAGAATAAATTATCCGACCATGGAAAAGGATTTATACAAGGGCAATTTGAAAACTATAGATGAAAATTATCTTGAATTTGTACGAACTTAAATTAATTGCAGGTAAAAACATAAGCGAAAGGAAAAATTCCGGCGATGCAATCGTAAACCGCAAATTAACTGAATTGCTTGGATTTGACGATCCAAATGATGCAGTTAGGAGAAATTTTCAAATACGGAAGGGAAAATATGGAATTCAAAATTGTCGGCGTTGTTGAAGATTTTCATGCGCAGGTCACTTCAGCAGGAAATGGATTATGTTATCTTGAGTAAAGTTTCCTTCAACGTAAAAGAAATGGCAGTGAAAATAAATCCTGCTATGCAAGTTTAGCCGGTTATAATGGCGTAATCGATAAAGTTCAGCAAGAATGGAGCAAAATTTTCCCTGACGCTATTTTTAATTACAATTTCCTTGACAATAAAATAGCAGGATTTTATAACGGTCAAACCAATACGTTTAAACTTATTCGGCTGTTTGCGATAATTGCCATTCTTAATTGGTTCGCTTGGTCTATATGGATTAATTTCTTTTATCGCCAATCAGAAAATCAAGGAAATTGGAATTCGCAAAGTAAACGGGGCAAAAATTTCGGAAGTGATTGCCATGCTCAACGTAGATTTTATTAAATGGATTGCTATTGCTTTTGTGATATCAACTCCGGTAGCCTGGTTTATTATGCATAAATGGCTCGAGAATTTTGCTTTCAGAACAAATCTGAGCTGGTGGATATTTGCCCTTGCGGGATTGCTTGCATTGGGAACAGCAATCCTTACGGTTTCGTTTCAATCATACAAGGCTGCCGTAAAAAACCCTGTTGATGCGCTCCGGTATGAGTAAATTTCGACAGCGGCAGAATTTGAGGGAACAGATATGGCTTAATAACAAAAAATGAAGGAGGAAACTTATGACTGGAAAATATTTTTTATTAACGTGGAGACACATTGTCCGGAATAAATCTTTTTCGGTAATCAGGATTTTTGGACTGGCGATTGCAATTGCAGCTTTTTTGCTCATCTTTCAGTATCTGCGATATGAACTTAGTTACGATCGTTTTCAAACTGAAGCAGATAATATTTACCGGATTGCCGTGGAAAAGGAAGAAGAAAACGGAGAAATATTTAAAGATGCTTATACTTTTCCTGCGCTTGGTATTGCTGCCAAAGATGAGTTACCCGGAGTGAAAGACTTTTTCAGGTTATCGCCATGGGCAAATTCCTACACGGTTGTATATAAAGATTCTAAAAATAACGAACCGATATCGATAAAAACTGAAAAAGCCGTTTTTGCCGATGCTCCTTTTGCCAGCTATTTTTCACTAAATTTTATTGCAGGAGGCAAAGATTCACTGTTGGCCAAACCAAATAATGTTTACATTTCCAACAGTTTGGCAGAAAGATATTTCGGTGCTGATTGGAACAAAAAAATCAATCCGCTTGGAGAAACACTTCTCGTATATACTTCCAACCACGATGCGGCTATTCCGTTTAAAATTTGTGGCGTTTATCAAAATATGCCAGCCAATTCCCATCTTAATTTCGAAATGGTAATGTCGCACAGTTCGCTTACCGGTTATCTTCCCAACTGAAATTCCTGATCATATCAGGTCAACAATATTCGATACCAATTGGGGAAATTATTCCTGGTACACCTATCTGGTATTAAAGCCTTCTATCGATCCAAAGAGTGTTGAAACCCGCTTAAACGAATTGGTTGCGCGGCATAAAAACGCAAACAATCTTAAGGAACATTTTTTCCTTCAGCCTGTTAAAGACATTCACTTAAAATCAGACCTTGCAAACGAAGCTTCGCCCAACAGTTCAATCATCAACGTATATGTTATGGCTGGAATTGGTTTGTTAATATTAATCCTTGCCTTCGTGAATTATATCAACTTATCGATAACCGGATTTTTGGAACGAACCGGAGAAATCGGTATCCGGCAGGTTATTGGTTCAAAAAAGCGACAGATTGTTGCCCAGCTTTTTACAGAAGCTTTAACTTTTAATTTTTTGGCCATATTCTTTGGCTGGATTATTAGTAAAATTTCAGCGCCGGCTATTTCACGTTTAACCGGTTTTGAATTTGCGGCAGTGTCGCCTGAATTTTCAGGTGCCTATTTATTTGTTATTTTATTAGGACTGCTCTTTATCGGTTCAATTCTGGCTTCATTGTATCCGTCGGTTATGGTAGCTTCCGGACAAAATGTGGAAACGCTGAAAGGCCATACAGCCACGGTTTTAAGATTCAGGATGAATAAATATTTACTTGTCTTTCAATTTACGGTTTCCATTGCACTAATTGTTGCGACCTTGGTAAACTACAAGCAGATTAATTTTATGAGAAGCCAGGATTTGGGAATTAATACCGAAAGAATTGTTGTGATGGAAGGGCCAAATGCCATAAACCAGCAGCTTGAATTTGAGCAAACCGTTCAAAAACTTCGGAATGAAGTTGCATCCTATCCAACTATAAACCAGGTGAGTGCATGTAGCGCTGTTCCCGGAAAAGTAAATATCGCTTCCAGACCTTTATTTCAGCTGGCGCAGGAAAAAGATGGAGCAAAAGAAATAAAGGAAATTCAGGTTGATAATGCATATTTTTCAATGCTGGATATAAAATTCCTTGCCGGCCGTAATTTTTCCGAAGCAAGCGAAAATAACCGGCAAAAAGTAATATTGAATGAGTCTTCAGTTAAAGCTTTGGGATTTAGCTCTCCTGAAGATGCGATTTCGCAAAAAGTCGGTTATCATTGGGCAGGTGGTGTTGGAGAATGTGAAGTGATTGGAGTTGTGGAAGATTTTCACCAGCATTCGTTAAAATACAGCAAAGAACCCATTGGATTTTACAATGAACTTTACAGCGGAGACTACATGATTAAAATCAGTTCAGGTCAAAATCCGTCGCAGAATATCGCCGAAACTTTGACATTGTTAAGGAATAAATGGAACAATTTGTTTCCGGATAATCCTTTCAATTATTATTTCCTCGATAGTTTTTTTGAACAACAATACAACTCGGATAAGAAGTTTGGAAATCTTTTCACGCTGTTTACAATTCTGGGGATTTTTATTTCCTGTATCGGACTATTCTGTTTATCGGTACAATCGGTTGCCCGGCGAAACAAGGAAATTGGCATTCGAAAAGTAAATGGCGCCAAAGTGTCTGAAATATTATCCATGCTGAATAAAGACTTTATAAAATGGGTAGCTATTGCATTTGTAATTGCCACTCCGGTTGCCTGGTATGCCCTGAATAAATGGCTCGAAAATTTTGCCTATAAAACAACATTAAGCTGGTGGATATTTGCTGCTGCCGGATTTATGGCGCTTGGAATTGCACTTATAACCGTTAGCTGGCAGAGTCTGAGGGCGGCAATGCGAAATCCTGTTGAAGCCTTGCGATATGAGTAAAGCCGATTACGAAATTTCGAAACCGATATTTATCGTCGTGGTTGAAATGTTGACAGATGAATAAAAAAAGTCACATAGAGACAAAGTAGAATTTAAAACATGTGTGAAGATGTCTCGGAATCATTTGGATAGCAAAAATTGAAATTAGGAAAAAAATAATTTTAAAGAAAGGTTATTGTTATGAAACGCTTTATTAACGCAGTTTTTAGAAATATGAAACGAAACCCTTTTTATTCGTCCATCAACATTTTGGGTTTGGTTTTGGGTTTTTTATGCGTATTCCTCATTTCCGTATGGATTAAGTATGAATTGAGTTACGATTCTTTTCATGCGAACAGTAAAACTATATATCGCGTACACCGGTATTTTTATGATCCAGATGGCAAGGAAAATCTTCATTTGCAAAATGTAGCTCCACCGGTTGCACCATTGTTAAAAAACGAAATTCCGGAGATTCAGCAGATTGCGCGGGTGATGCATACAGGATTGGTTTTCTTGGTTGGAGATAAAAAAATAGAAGAAGACAACAGTTGTTTTGCTGAACCGGAAATTCTTAAAATATTCGATTTTGAAGGTCTTCCGGATGACGAAAACCTGCTGAAAAGTCCACTTACAATGATTATTTCGGAAAAAGCTGCACTGCGATTTTTTCAAACGACTGATGCAGTTGGAAAATCGCTTGATTTAAAAGACGAGTCGGGAAACAAATACAGTTTTCGTATTCAGGGCGTGTTTAAAAATTGGGGACAAAACAGTCATTTTAATCCCGAAGTTTATATTTCCTTCAGCACCTATGAGTCTATTGTCGGACCGGATGAAATGAAAGACTGGGGCAGCAATAACTACGAAACATTTGCGCTTGTTCCGCACATGCCATCAACTATCGATGCAAAACTTGACGAATTTATCAATAAACAATTCGAGAATGGTACCGATTGGACAAAATTAAGGATGGAAAAACTGACCGATATTCATTTTAACTGGTACAGCAATCGTTCGTACATATACATACTTGGCTCGGTAGCACTGTTAATTCTTGTGCTTGCAGGCATTAATTATATGAATCTGAATGTGGCCATGTATGTAAAACGATTAAGGGAAATTAAGATAAAAAAGGTAGTTGGTGCTTCAAGAAAATACCTCATGCTGCAATTGGTTGCCGAATCGGTTTTCTTTTGCATTATCTCCGTATTTTTTGCATTGTGTCTCGTAATTGTTTTTTCCTCCGCAATGGAAAATGTGATCGGAAACAGCTTTCATTTAAGTATTGGCGACAACGTGAATTTAATTGTGGGTTTGGTTATTTTATCGGTAATTACCGGCATATTATCTGTTCTTTATCCGGTGCTGATTGTTTCATCATTTAAACCCGTTGTTTCAAGCGAAAAAGAAAATATAAAAGCCGGAAATAATACATTCCGCGGTGGATTGGTAACTTTTCAGTTTGCAGTTTCCATTGCATTGGTAATTTCATTTCTGTTTGTTTTTAAACAGATAAATTATCTGCATCATAAAAACCTGGGCCTCGATAAAGAAAATATTGTGGTGATCCCATCAACACAGGAACTCAATGAAAAGCTGGATGTATTTAAACAGCAACTGGCACAAAATCCCGATATTATTTCGGTTTCAGCATCAAAAAGAACACCATCGCAAGGCTTGTGGGATTCAGGTTCAGCTTCCGTTGTATCCGATGGCAATTCAAATCCGCTCGATTTCAGGCTTGCAAATGTTCGGGTTGATGAGGATTTCCTTTCAACCTATAAAATCGAACTGGCAGCAGGTAAAAATTTCGAAAAGCTAAATACAAACAAAGGATATTTGATTAATGAAACTGCAGCAAAAAAAATTGGCTGGGATAACCCGCAAGATGCAATTGGCAGACTGATTAATTACAGCGGACAAACGGAAAACATTATTGGTGTTACAAAAGATTTTCATTACGAGTCGTTACATGTGCCACTTGCGCCGGTTATATTAATGTATCGACCTACGAGTTTTAATTCGGTATCTATCAGGATTAGTCCTTTCGAAAAAACTAAGACACTGGAGTTTATCGAAAATATCTGGCAGGAATACAATATTCAGGATAATATCTTTTCGTACGAATTTATGGATGACCGTTTTAACAGGCTGTACACTGCAGAAGAAAACATCAGGCAAATGCTGAATTACTTTATGATAATTGCACTTTCAATTGCTATTCTCGGGCTTATCGGATTATCGATGTTTATTATCCAGAGACGTGTTAAGGAAATCGGTATCCGAAAAGTAAACGGTGCAAAAATTTCAGAAGTGATGGCTTTGCTGAACAGAGACTTTATCAGATGGGTATTTATTGCCTATATCATTGCTTCCCCTGTGGCCTGGTATGCCATGCATAAATGGCTGGAAAGCTTTGCCTACAAAACCACTTTAAGTTGGTGGATTTTTGCATTGGCCGGAGTGTTGGCGTTGGGAATTGCATTGTTGACTGTAAGCTGGCAAAGCTGGAGAGCTGCTACGAGGAATCCGGTTGAAGCTTTGAGGTATGAATAGTTTTTCACCCCAAACCCGATGAAGGGGCTTGAAAGTTTCGCTGTTATTAATCCATTTGGCACATAGGCATTAAAGTGATAACAAAAAAAATGAATCATGATTAAAAATTATTTCAAAATAGCATGGAGAAATTTGTGGAAAAGGAAAATGTTTTCTTCCATAAATATAATTGGACTATCGGTTGGCATGAGTTGTTGCATGTTATTGCTGCTTTATATAAATAGCGAACTTTCATTCGATAAACATCAGGAGCACATTGATAACCTATATCTTGTAAGAAGCCTGAACGCCCAATCCAATGGCGATAAAATGGATAATCCCAGGGCTCCTTCACTTTATGCCCAGGCATTAAAAGCAGAGTTTCCGGAGGTAGAACAGGCAACCAGGGTTTGGTATAACTTTCTTGAAACAAAAACCCTTTTTAAAGTCGAAGCAGAAGGCGGTGAAACAAAGTCGATATACGAAACCAAAGGTTATCATGTAGACTCTACTTTTTTCGACTTGTTCTCATATCAGTTTTTGGAAGGGGATCCACGTACTGCGCTTAAGAGCCGACAATCAGTTGTTTTGTCGGAAGCTGTGGCAGGAAAACTATTTGGAAATGAGCCGGCCCTCAATAAAACGGTCCAGATTGGAGGAACCGATGGTAATGGCGAAAGTTTTAAAGTTACAGGTGTTTATCGCGATGAAAGCAGGAGATCGCACATTGATGCGCGGTATTTCCTGCCAATGTCTTCAGGCTGGGTTGGAAGCTATTTACGAAATTCAAAACAGGATTTTTCAGGCAACAACATGTTTTATACCTATCTGCTGTTAAATCCGAAAGCCAATCCGGATGAGCTAAATAAAAAGCTTCCCGCATTTATTGAAAAATATGCCGGGGAGCAGATTAGAACGGCAGGATATAGCAAAACAATGACTTTACTGCCCGTGCGCGACATCCATCTTTTTAGTAAAATCGACAGCATTATTACGCCCACAACCAGTTCTACTTATCTTTATGTACTGGCAACTATTGCGCTGTTTACTTTGCTTATTGCCTGCATTAATTTCATGAACCTGGCAACTGCCGGTGCGGCTAAACGGGGAATGGAAGTTGGGATACGAAAAGTAATGGGTGCGGGCAAAAAAGGACTGGTGGGCCAGTTCCTCGGGGAATCGCTTGTAATTACCTTATTATCTCTGGCGACTGCAATCCTGATCGTGATTTTTTCTTTGCCACTATTTAATCAGCTTTCAGGAAAAATGTTGCTTATTTCCGATTTATTAAATGCAAAAATAATTTTATCGTTTCTGATTTTGACCCTTATTACCGGTTTGCTTGCAGGCAGCTACCCCGCATTTTATTTGTCGGTTTTTAAACCTGCAGATACCATTAAAGGTAGATTTGTAAACTCTGCATCTGCATCGGGATTACGAAGGGGACTTGTTGTTTTTCAGTTTGTTGTTGCGATTGGTTTGGTGGTAGCGACTCTTGTTATACGTTACCAGATTAGATTTATAAAGAATCAACCGCTGGGTTTCACCAAAGATCAGCAAATAATTATTCCGCTTCGTAGCGATCAGGCCCGAAAAGAATATACAGCGCTTCGTGACGAAATATTGAAAAACAGTCAAATATCAGGTGCATCCGGAACTTCTTATTATCCCGGTATTCTTAATCCAAGCGATATATCTGTTTATCGTCCGGATCAGAGCATAAACGAAATGGTTGTAGTAAAATCGAATTGGGTAGCTCACGACTTTATGAAAATAATGGGCTTTCAGCTACTTTCCGGAAGAATGTTTTCCGAAGGATTTTCTTCAGATGCAAATTCAGGTATAATTGTTAATGAGGCTACTTTAAGAAAATTTTCCATTCCTCTCGACAAAGCTGTTGGGCAAAGATTAAATTTCGATATTGACAAAAACAGAACCGGTTCGCTGGAAATAATTGGCGTGGTTAAAGATTTCCATTTTTCCGACTTCCATCAAATTATTCAGCCTTATGCTTTTTTCCTGAACAAGGATTCGGATTTCAATTATATAATAGCGCATTCGAATACGTCGGATATGAGCAAAATTCTTCCTTACCTTGAAGCGAAATGGAGGTCGCTGGTACCTGATGAACCATTTTCATATACTTTTCTCGATGAAGATTTTGAGCGGAATTATATTGCAGATACACAAACTTTCCACATCGTAAATTCCTTTACCATTATTTCAATACTGATCTCTTGTCTTGGACTGTTTGGGCTGGCGACTTTTGCAACACAACAGCGAACCAAGGAAATTGGAGTCAGAAAAATAAACGGCGCAAAAGTTTCCGAGATTTTGGGCATGCTCAATAAAGACTTTATAAAATGGGTAGTAATCGCTTTTGTTATTGCCACTCCTGTTGCATATTTCGCTATGCATAAATGGCTGGAAGGTTTTGCCTACAGAACGAACCTGAGCTGGTGGATTTTTGCACTTGCCGGTTTGCTGGCATTGGGAATTGCATTGCTGACTGTTTCTTTTCAGGCATGGAAAGCTGCAATTAAAAATCCGGTAGAAAGTTTGAGATATGAATAATACCTAAGGTCTGTGAAATTTTGGTATGTGGGATGATTATCAGAATTGAAAACGAGTAAAATTAAAGCAAAATGATAAAATCACTTTTCATATTTTCATGGAGAAGCATTTCTAAAAACAGGAAAAATGCGATTATAAATATACTTGGGCTTGTGGTAAGTTTAACCTGTGTGCTTATAATCTATCACAAAATTGACTACGAATTAAGTTTCGACCGTTTTCATACGGAATACGATAATACTTACAGGATTGTGAGAAATACCAGGGGATTGGGACTACAGCTTAAAGAAGGAGAATGGGAACATACTGTCGGTGTTTTTCCCGGATTGCCACCTGCAATTAAAAATGAAATACCTGAATTAAAATCGGTGATTCCGATTCTGATGGAAAATGTAGTTCAAATTGGAATTCCGGATGAAAACAATAACCGTGAACAAACCAAATTCTCCGTTGATGAAGGAACTGCCATAACTGTACCCGCATATTTTACTGCATTCGATTACAGCGGCACCGGATTTAAATGGCTGTACGGTTCACCGGAAGAATCGCTTACGGAACCTTTTTCGGTGGTTTTAAGCGAGGAACTTGCACTTAAGTTCTTTGGTGAAAAATTGCCAATCGGACGATCAGTTATTTTTAGAGAAAAAACCTTTAAAGTTTCCGGAATAATTTCAGGAATTCCTGTGAATACCGATCATCCGTTTGAAATGTTTATCTCATTCAGTACAATTGAAAAAATAGAGCCTGAATTCAAAAACGACTGGGGAAGCCTGGGCGGATTTCAGTGTTATGTGGTACTAAATAATCCCAATCAGAAAGATATTGTAGAAAAGAAAATTAAAGATGTTTATTCCAAACACGGAACAAAAGAAGAAGTAGAAAACAGGATATTCAAACTTCAGGCATTAAAAGATATTCATTACGATACAAGGTATTCAAATTTCAATAACAAAATAGTTAGCTCTAAAACCATGATAACGCTTGGCCTTATCGGGCTTTTCCTGCTGATTATGGCTTGTGCCAATTATGCAAATCTGTCGTTGGCAAAGTCGAGATACAGAACAGGCGAAGTTGGTATCAGAAAAACATTGGGAGGAAAGCGTTGGCATGTTCTTGCACAGTTTTTTGGAGAATCGGTTTTATTAACCACATTTGCCGCACTTGTTGCCATTCTATTGAGTACCATTACAATCAGAAATTTACCGGAGCTCGTTGGAATTCCTGTAAGCTATTCAATTGCGCCGGATTTTCAAACAGTTACCGGCATTCTATCACTAATCGCGATTGTAAGTTTTTTAAGCAGCATATATCCCGCTGTATTGCTGTCTGCTTCATTGCCGGTTGATTTAATTCGAAAAAAATTTGGCATTTCAACCAAAGGTGTATCCGTTTTTACAAAAAGCATGGTTATCGTTCAGTTCACCATATCATTGTTAATGATTATCGGAACAATAACCGTTTACAGGCAATACCTGTTTTTGACCAATTCCGATTTGGGTTTTGAAAAAGAAGCTGTTTTTACCGTTCCAATCCCATCGCGTGATATTACTTTACAGAAACGGTTTAAATCGGAGCTGATTAATAATCCAGCCATAAAAGATGTTAGCTTAAGCATTTCCAGTCCGGCGAGGTCTTCAAACTGGAGTGATGTTACCTTGTTTTCCGACGGAAACGAAAATACATTAATCGCTCAAATCGTGTCTGTTGATACATCTTTTGTTTCTACTTACGGATTAAAGTTGCTGGCTGGCAGTAATTTAAGTTTAACCGATTCTTCCAAAACCATTTTAATTAATGAAGAACTCGCAAGACAATTCAATTTTAAAACTCCTGAAGCTGCCGTTGGCAAAGAAGTAATGTTGTTTCATAACCCGGATTATAAAGTAATTATTACAGGTGTGTTAAAAGATTATCATTACGATGCTTTCTACAATAAAATAAGGCCAACGCTTTTGATTCAAAATCCAAATCAGGTTCGGGTTGCAGGCATAAAAATGACAACGAACAACAATAGTAAATCAGGTTATCTGGCACAGGTTCGCAATGTACTCTCATTTACAGAAGACACATGGAAATCGGTATTCAGCAATGAAATTTATAATTACGAATTTCTGGATGATGCAATTAAAAGTTATTATGTGAATGAAGAGAAAACATCAAAATTAATTAGTGCGTTTGCATTTATTACGGTTTTCATCGCTTGTATGGGAATTTTCGGCCTGGCATTATATTCCAGCGAACAACGCTCTAAAGAAATTGGAATTCGTAAAATAAACGGCGCAAAAATTTCGGAAATACTCGTAATGCTGAATAAAGACTTTGTAAAATGGGTAGGTTTTGCTTTTATAATAGCTACGCCAATTGCATATTATCTCATGCATAAATGGCTCGAAAGTTTTGCATACAAAACCACACTTAGCTGGTGGGTTTTTGCTGTTGCCGGATTTGCAGCTTTGGGAATCGCATTACTTACTGTATCGTTTCAATCGTGGAAAGCTGCGACAAGGAATCCCGTTGAAGCGTTACGTTATGAATAGGAAGAAGTGCTGATCCCCAAATTTCAGGACAGACCATTTATCATCGGGGTTGAGTAACCCGGGTATCCCAATAATTTAGAATTGAGAATTTAATAGCTAATAATAATAGCTATGAACTTTTATGGCAATGGCTTTGAAATTGTGCAGGCAAAACCGTATATTTTAATGCGCATTAGATTGAAATTTTCTAAGCATGAATAAAATAAACCAAAGGCATGAATATTTGGTTTAATGCGCATTAAAATTGAAAACACTAATTTATAAAAAACTAAATCGATGTATTTGAATTACAAAATCATGTCGACGTTTCGCCCCGGAGAAGGCAAGGAAGGGCGAAAATTGTGGTTCCCAAAGCTTACCGGTTCAAGTCAAATCGGCCTTTACGAGGTCGCTGAATTACTGTCGAAGCAAACTACGGCAAGCGGGGCGGATGTTATCCTCGTGGTAAGCGCCCTGACTAAACTAATCCCTGAACTGCTTGCCCAGGGGAATACAGTCAGGTTGGACGGGCTTGGCGTTTTCCGGCTTCATGCCAAAGTAACAACGAGTGAATTGCCGGAATCGGTCAGCGCCAACAACATCAGGGAATTACGCCTGAGTTTTATTCCCGATAAGCGAATAAAAGAACAACTGAAAACGGTAAAAGTGCGGCGGGCAAAATAGCCTTCAACAAGAATCTTAAAGGTTGAAAAATTTGAAAACGCTTAAAAACTAAAGTGATTGCTTTGGTAATTGCCTATCCGATTGACAAAAAATTATACACCTTTTGTCAAAAAAATTGACACTACATTCGCTGTCCGAAATCGTAAATCAATAAAATTCAGTTTATTACACGAAGGGCATTGTGTTTGAACAGAATTCTGGCATAACTGAAAGTGACTTTTAGAACGGGAAAGTCGCCGGGATTTTGGCGTTCTTCAATTTTAAGTTGTGTTACGATTTTAAATAAAACTGTTAAACTGAGAGACGTGAGTAAAAGATTGAACAGTTTATAACTAAAAAGACCAAGCCATGTTTAAACATAATTTCCTTATTATACTTCGAAACCTTAAGCGAAACAAGAGTTCGCTTTCTATCAATCTAATTGGTTTGTCGACGGCACTCGCCTGTGTATTATTCATTTATTTATGGGTGAATGATGAAATCAGCATCGATAAATTCCTGGTAAAAGACCAGCAGATTTACCAGGTAATGAAGAACAATACCACTGAACATGGAATTGAAACCGACGAAGATGTACCCGGATTACTTGCAAAAACCTTAAAAGATGAATTTCCGGAAGTTGAAAAATCAGTAGGTGTATTTCCGCCTGCAGCCTACACGTTTAACGGCATAATTTCTATTAATGAAAACAACCTGAAAGCCAATTGGAAATTTGCGGGTAAGGAGTTCTTCAACATCTTTCCATACGAACTTATCTACGGAAGCAGCGATAATGTGTTGAATAATAAAAATACGATTGTGATCTCAGATAAACTGGCGGAAAGTTTATTCCAGTCAGTTGATAAGGCAATTGGCCAATCAGTGGAGTGGGATGGAGAAATGGTAAATAGCAGTTTTACGATTGCGGGAATTTTTAAAAGTCCGCCTGAAAATGCCACGATTCAGTTTGATGTGCTTTTTAATTACGATTTGTTTTGGGAGAAATTTCCCAACTTTTTGAAATGGTATAACAGCGGGCCAAGTACGTATGTGGTATTAAAAAAACATACCAATATTGCCGACTTTGATAATAAAATAGCGGGCCTGGTTAAATCAAAAGACAGCGAATCGAGGCTTACCTTGTTTACGCGGCCTTATGCCGACCTGTATTTATATGCCAGCTATAAAAATGGCGAACAATCCGGAGGCCGAATTGAGTACGTAAAACTTTTTTCATTGATTGCCCTGTTTATCGTGATAATTGCCTGTATCAATTTTATGAATTTATCTACGGCAAGAGCTTCACGAAGGTTAAAGGAAATCGGAGTGAAGAAAGTGGTTGGTGCCGACAGAAAAACACTCATTTCGCAACATATGGGCGAGACTTTGCTGATTTCGTATGCCTCGTTGTTGATTGCCATTGCTATTGTAGCGATTTTTCTACCCCAGTTTAACCAGATTACAGGGAAACATCTTGCTATTTATCTGGATAAAACCCTGATTGTTTCCGGCATTGCAATTGCCTTGTTTACCGGAATTCTGGCTGGCAGTTACCCGGCGCTCTATCTTTCCGGATTAAACCCTGTTGCCATTCAAAACGGACGAATTTTTAACAAAAGCAAAACTTCTGCACGGGAACTTGGAATTCGCAAAGGCCTGGTTGTTTTTCAGTTTATAGCGTCGGTGGCATTAATCGTTTCGGTGATTGTAATTTATCGCCAAATGGAATATGTACAGTCGAAAAATCTCGGATTTGATCGTAACAATGTAATTCGTTTTATGGCCGAAGGAAAGGCAAAAGAAAATCCTGCGACGTTTATTTCCGAGGTAAAAAAAGTTCCAGGCGTGGTAAATGCATCGTTTATGGATGGCGATTTAACCGGTCGGCACAGCGGAACAACCGGAGTTAACTGGGAAGGAAAAGCTCCGAATCAAACTGTCGATTTTGAGATTCTGGGCGTTGGATACGATTTAATCGATATGCTTGGGATAAATGTGGTGGAAGGCAGACAATATTCAAGGGAATTTGGAGCGGAAGATTCGAAACTGATTTTTAACAGGGCAGCAATAAAGGCCATGGGAATTACCGACCCCATTGGAAAAACCGTAAATCTGTGGGGCGAAGACAAACAAATCATCGGTATTGTTGAGGATTTTCATTTCGAGTCGCTTTATGAAGATGTAAAACCTTTCTTTTTCCGGTTTGGCGAAAGAAGGCCACACGAAATACTGGTCAAGCTGCAACCAGGAAGGGAACGGGAAACATTGGCAAATCTTGCATCGTTTTATCGCAACTACCAGGGACTTGCATTTGATTATCAGTTTCTGGATGAAGACTTTCAGAAGATGTACGCTTCGGAAATACGTGTGGCAACCTTATCGAGGTATTTTGCCGGGTTGGCAATTTTAATTTCCTGTTTGGGTTTGTTTGGCCTGGCTGCTTTTACTGCAGAAGTCAGAACAAAAGAAATTGGAATCCGGAAAGTTATGGGTTCGGGAGTTTTCAATATCGTGCGGCTGCTTTCAGGCGAATTTACAAAAATGGTGGTTATTGCCATTCTTATTTCACTTCCGCTTAGTTATCTGTTTTTAAATAGCTGGCTTGAAAAATTTGCAAGTCACATCGATCTGGCCTGGTGGTATTTTGCCATTGCCGGATTAGTAACACTTGTTATTGCCTGGATTACGGTTGGCACGCAAACATTAAAAGCTGCGTTGACCAATCCGGTAAATTGTTTGAAGGAAGAATAAGTGAAAAGAAGCCTGGATTATTAGGGCGGGTTTATTTAAATGTAAAAACTTTATCAATGTTAAAACACAGTTTATTAATAGTTTATCGGAACCTCCTTCGTAATAAAAGTGCATTTTTTATTAATTTAATTGGCTTGTCAACAGGTTTAGCGTGTACCATACTTATTTATTTATGGGTGAATGACGAGCTGAATATGGATAAGTTCAATAAAAATGATGAGCGCCTTTTCCAGGTATTGGAATATCTGGATATTGACGGAGAAAAAATGGCAAACCCTTATTCTTCCGGACTATTGGCAGAAACATTGGCAAAAGAGATGCCGGAAGTTGAATACTCGGTTTCGTGTGTTATAAGAAGAGAAGACAGAACGCTTTCGGTCGACGATAAATACATAAAAGCAATTGTACAATACGCGAGCAACGACTATTTCAATGTATTCTCGTATGACTTTGTTCAGGGAAATATTGAAACAGCACTTCGCGACAAAAACAGTATTGTAATTTCTGAAGAACTTGCAATGAAGTTGTTTAATTCAACCGATAACGTTGTTGGTAAGGATATTGAAATTGAACATGAAAAATTATATCGTGTTACAGGCATTTTTAAAACTCCTGCGAACTCTTCAGCACAATTCGATTTTGTAATGCCGATGATGGCATATCAAGATATTGATTCGTTTGTTTTAAGCTGGAATTATAATAAGGTAAAAACGTATGTTGTTCTTCGCCCTCAATCCGATATCAAAGCATTTGATAAAAAAATTGCCAATCTGCTGCAAAATAAGCGTGACAAAAGTGATGGCGTTACACTGATTACCAGGCGCTTTTCGAAAGACTATCTTTATGGAAACTACGAAAGCGGTGTGCAATCGGGAGGAAGGATTGAATATGTAAAGTTATTTTCGGTAATAGCCTTTTTTATTTTGATTATTGCCTGTATTAATTTCATGAACCTTTCAACAGCAAAAGCTATCAAACGATTAAAAGAGATTGGCGTAAAAAAAGCCATGGGTGCAAATCGTAAATCCTTTATATATCAGCATCTGGGTGAATCAATCCTGATGACTGTCGTTTCAGTACTTATAGCAATAATATTAATTGCATTTCTGCTTCCTTCCTTTAATCAGATTTCGGGAAAGCATTTAACACTTGGATTCAATTTAAATTTAATTCTACCAATACTAACAATAACTTTGATAACAGGATTTATTTCAGGAAGTTACCCGGCATTATACCTGTCGGGATTTAAGCCTGTGTCAATTCTTAAGGGCAATTATTCTGCATCGGGGAATGAAATACTGACACGAAAGGGCTTGGTTATCATTCAGTTTGTGTTCACAATTATTTTGATTGTTGGAGTTGTTGTTATCTATGAACAAATAAAGTATTTGCAAACAAAGAACCTTGGTTACGACCGGGATAATATTGTCTATTTTCAAATTGAAGGAAATGTGGAGAAAAACCTTGAGACTTTCCTTACTGAAATAAGAAATATTCCGGGTATTGTCGACGCATCCAGCATTGGGCAAACCATTACGCAATCGGGTATAAATACTTTTTCCATTGATAATTGGGAAGGTAAAACAACCAAAGGGGAAAATAATTTTTCGTTCGAAATGCGACCGGTGAATTACGGAATGATTGAGTTGCTCGGTATTGAGATGGAAAAGGGGAGAACTTTTTCCAGAGATTTTAACACCGAAGATTCAAAGATAATTTTTAATGAAGCTGCAGTAGAAGCAATGAATGGTTTGAAAGACCCGGTTGGTAAAACGATTGAAATTCAGGGATCCAGATTCGGGATTATTGGCATATGCAAAAATTTTCATTTTGCATCGTTACACGAAGAAATAAAGCCATTGTTTTTTGTATTACGGCCTTCATGGACTCATATGGTAATGACCAGATTTGCTGCCGGAAACCAAAGCGAAACAATCAACCGTCTGCAAAAATTCTATCAGCAATTTAATAACGGATATCCCTTTGACTATCATTTTCTGAACGAAACCTATGAAAAACTTTACACTGCGGAACATCGCGTATCAGTTCTTTCCAGATATTTCTCAGGATTGGCTATTCTAATTTCCTGCCTGGGATTATTTGGCCTTGCTGCCTTCACCGCTGAGAGAAGAACCAAAGAAATTGGTATTCGCAAAGTGATGGGATCGAGTGCAATTGAAATAGTTAAGCTGCTGTCAGGCGATTTTACCCGTCTGGTTGTAGCAGCCATTATTATCTCGGTTCCGGTAAGTTATGTTATTATCCATAAATGGCTGGAGAGCTTTGCCTACCGTATCGATCTGAAATGGTGGTACTTTGCCGGTGCCGGACTGATTACGCTCTTAATTGCCTGGCTTACCGTTGGAATGCAAACATTAAAGGCTGCATTGACCAATCCGGTGAATTGTTTGAAGGAAGAGTAAGTTCAGAATGTGGTATAGAGAAAATAAAGATTTCATTGATTGACGTGAATTAAACGAAAAGAATACAATTATGATTAAATATAATCTACTAATCACCCTGCGTAATATCAGGAATAATAAAAGCTCGTTTTTTATCAACCTTATTGGATTATCGAGCGGACTTGCATGCACCTTGCTAATCTTCCTTTGGGTAAACGATGAATTGTCGGTCGACAAGTTCTTTGTACACGACAAACAACTTTTCCAGGTGTTGCAAAATACAAAAAATGAAAATGGCATCGAAACCATGGAAGCAACACCCGGTCATCTGGCCAAAGCGCTTTCTGAAGAAATACCTGAGGTTAAATATGCGGTTACAGTAATTCCAACTTCTTTCAATATAAGTAAAGGCACTATCTCTCTGCCGGACAAACATATCAAAGCAGAAAGTCAGTACGTGTCAGAGGATTTTTTTAATGTTTTCCCCTACAATATACTTTTTGGTGATCCCAACACTGTGCTTTCAGTTAAGAACAATGTGGTTATATCCGATGAAATGGCGCGGAAGCTTTTTGGCAATTTGGAAAATGCAGTTGGAAAAACAATTAACTGGGACGCGCAGGATATTTCAGGCACGTATACTGTAACAGGTGTTTTTGAACTTCCAACATCCAATATGACAAACCATTTTGATATTCTTCTGAATTATAGCTTGTTTGAAGAAATCAATCCCTGGACCGGATGGAGCAACAGCAGTGCACGCACTTATGTACTTTTGAAAGAAAATGTATCGCCGGGCACATTCAATGAAAAGATAAGGGATTTTATAAAATCGAAGGAACCAAACCTGGATGTGACCTTATTTGCCCAAAATTATTCTGACCACTATCTGCATGGATATTACGAAAATGGTAAACCGGCAGGTGGAAGAATTGAATATGTTGAATTATTTACCCTGATAGCCCTCTTTATATTAATAATTGCCTGTATAAATTTCATGAACCTGTCGACAGCCAAAGCGCTGGGAAAAATAAAAGAGGTTGGAATTAAAAAAACAGTTGGTGCTGCTAAAAAAAATCTCATTGCACAATATCTGACGGAATCAATGGTGATGACTTTTATTTCTCTTGGATTGGCGCTGTTGGTTGTGCGATTCCTGTTAATTCCTTTTAATGGCCTTACAGATAAGCATCTGAATCTTTCGTTTGATTTAACTCAAATTATCATCATTCTGGGAACCACAATTCTTACAGGCTTGTTTGCAGGGAGTTATCCCGCGCTGTATCTCTCGCGTTTTGTCCCGATCGATATATTGAAGGGAAGATTTAGCCCATCAGTTGGCGAGAGCAGGGCAAGAAAAGGATTGGTGATCTTTCAGTTCGCGGCTTCGGTAATTCTGATAATGTCGGTTTGGGTGGTCTTTGAACAGCTTACGTTTATTCAATCAAGAAATTTGGGATATAACAGAGAGCACGTTATCTATTTTAATGTAGTAAATACGCCTCCGGAGATGTTATCGGAAATCCGAAATATTCCCGGCGTGGTAAATGCAGCAGGTGGCAATCTTATAGCCGGTTCTCTTCTGGGAGGTACTAACGGTATTAACTGGGAAGGCAGGAATCCTGACGATAACACTTTTTTTTCAGTGAAATGGGTAGGTTATAATCTTATTGAAACGCTTGGAATGGAAATGGCAGAAGGAAAAGCTTTTTCAGAAGGTTCGCCTAATCCGATCATTTTTAACGAAACTGCTATTAAACAGATGGGAATAAGTAATCCTGTTGGTCAAAAAGTTTCGGTGGAAGGTGAAGAAAGAATAATCGTTGGAGTTATTAAAGATTTCAATTTTGAATCGCTGTACGAAAAGGTAAAGCCATGTGCGCTTTTTGTTGCTCCGGTACAGTATGCACCAACAATTTCGGTCAGAATTAGTGCAGGTGCTGAACAAACAACACTTCAAAACCTTGAAAAAGTTTATGCAGGGTTTTATCCCGGACAAACTTTTGAATACAGGTACATGGATGACGATTATCAGCAATTGTATGCGGCTGAACAGCGTGTTTCAATTTTATCCAAATACTTTGCAGGATTAGCCATTCTTATTTCCTGCCTGGGATTATTTGGCCTTGCTGCCTTCACCGCTGAGAGAAGAACCAAAGAAATTGGAATACGAAAAGTGATGGGATCGAGTGCAACTGAAATAGTTAAGCTGCTGTCGGGCGATTTTACCCGCCTGGTTGTAGCAGCCATTGTTATCTCGGTTCCGGTAAGTTATGTTATTATCCACAGATGGCTGGAAAGCTTTGCCTACCGAATCGATCTGAAATGGTGGTACTTTGCCGGTGCCGGCGTAATCACTCTGTTAATCGCCTGGATAACCGTAGGAATGCAAACCGTGAAAGCCGCGCTTGTGAACCCGGTGGAATGTTTGAAGGAAGAATAAAATAATAATTTGTTTTAAGCAATTGCATAAGAAAAGCAATACCAATGAAAACAAAAAAATTAATAAAATAAACTATGTGGTACACATTAAAATTATTTCTGCGATCTGTAAAAAGGGAAAAAACAATCTCTACTATTACCATCGGGGGTTATGCTATAAGCATGGCAGTCATATTTATCCTTGTTTCATTTATAATCAGTGAGAAAAGTATAAATAAAAGTTTCCCAAACATGGAGGATATTTACCGCATAAAAAGAGGAGTAAAGAATGCAATGGTTCCCGAGACATTATTGGAAGATGTAAAGCGGGAAGTGCCCGGAATAGAAAAAATGTGTTTGTACTCTATTGGTGATGCCCTTTACAAAGTTGATGATAAAAAAATAACTGCCAGTTTTGCTGCTGCAAACAACGACTTTTTAGATATATTTTCATTCCATTTTATTAGTAAGTCAGGAAATCCAACGTTGGAAGTCAAAGACAATATTATACTCACCAAAAGCTTAAGTAATAAAATATTTGGTCCGAAAAATCCTGTCGGTGAAATCCTGGAAGTTGAAAACGAACAATTTAATATCGTTGGAGTGATTACTGATGTGCCTGAGAACGCTTCGTTCAGTTTCGATGCAATTACCAGTTTAAACAGGGCTGTTTCCAAAAACAGTATGGGATACAATAACGAACATCACAACTTATTCAAATCCTTTGTTCAGCTTGAACCAAATGCAAACCCTGAGGATGTAGATAGCCGGATCTCGGGAATGCTGAGCCATTGGCAGGCTTTTAAAGACGATAAACTTTCACTGCAGCCGTTTAAAGAAGTTTATTTTGATATACCATTGAATGACGATATGGATCATGCAAATGTTGGTATGATTTACCTGCTTTCGTGTATTGCGGTTATTATCCTTTTCATGACCATTTTCAATTATGTGAACCTGACTGTTTCAAGAGGGTACGAACGTTTATCTGAAATCGGCATAAAAAAAACTACCGGGGCAAGTAAAAGGAATATTTTCAATCAGTTTATAAATGAATCACTGTTCATTTGCTCTATCGCTATGGCGCTGGCCCTTTTTTTGGGTACACTGTTCTCGCCTCTTTTTTCCAACTTACTGGGAAAAAAAATCGAAATTTTCCAATTGTTTTCCCAACCGTTAATTATATTATCAGGACTATCCGTTTTTCTTCTCATTGGATTTATATCCGGATTATACCCGGCACTTGTAATCTCAGGAATTTCACCTATCAAAATACTTAATCACCAGGGCGTTTCAAAAAGGAGAAATAACAGGGCTGGAATTATTGTTGTTCAGTTTTTAATAACCATCATACTTACAACCTCTTTACTCGTCATCAACAAACAAATAACATTCGTTAAAAATAAAAATATGGGGTTTGACCAGGATTTAATGATAAAACTGAATCTGAATGGAAACTCTGCTTCAAAATGGGAAGTATTAAAAAATAAATTGCTGTCAAATCCATCCATTGTTTCAGTAACAGCATCGCATGGAACCCCACTGGCTATATATGGAACGGCAGGCGGCAGAATTAAAGATGCAGGAGATAAAAAAGTGGAGAATATAAGAGATATCAGTATTGATCAGGATTTTATAAAGACATTTGGACTAACCCTGATGGAAGGGCGAAATATTGAAGCCACCGATTCAAATGCGTGTTTAATAAATGAACAGCTATTAAACGAACTCGGATGGGACGATTTTGAGGGTAAGAAAGTACTGGGAAGCAGAGTTATTGGCATTGTAAAAGATTTTAATTATCTGAATTTAAATAACAAAATCGGGTTTCTCCGTTTAAGTAAACTCAATGGCAATCCCACCGATCTAAGCATTAAAATCAGTGGAGATATTGCGAAGAACCTTAAGTATATTCAACAGCAATTCCAAAACATTGAACCCGGAACTCCTTTCAACTACCGGTTTTATGAAGATTGGGTTCAGTCCATGTATCAAAAACAGGAAGAACAAGCTTATGCTGTTAAGTTATTCGCCATTTTGGCTATAATCATATCGTGTCTTGGATTGATAGGATTAGCCGAAAATGTCACCAATAAAAAAGTGAAGGAAATCGGCATCCGAAAAGTAAACGGCGCCCGAATTACTGAAATATTGGCCATGCTCAATAAGGATCTTATCAAATGGGTAATTATCGCTTTTGGCTTTGCCTTACCCATCTCATACATCACCATGCATCTATGGCTGAAGAGTTTTGCTTACAAAACCAGCCTGAGCTGGTGGATATTTGCACTTGCCGGGTTACTGGCTTTGGGAATTGCGTTGCTGACTGTTTCATTTCAGTCGTGGAAAGCAGCAACTAAAAACCCTGTAGAGAGTTTGCGACATGAATAAATTAACGGTGAGCTGGTCTCGCCTTAGGCGAGAGCGGGCAGCAACCAGGAATCCAGTGGAAGCGTTGAGGTATGAATAAGAAGCCTCTCCCTAACCCTCTCCAAAGGAGAGGGAATTTTAACGCTGCTACAATTGAATGATATATGTACATTGAAAATTAAGAAACAAATTTTGACTGCGTAGCAGTTTTCATCAGGGAGGGGATTTAGGGGATTTTTGATATGTATAAAAAAGTCTCGGAGGGACGTAGTTATGGTAGTAAAATTGAAGGATGAACTTGAATTAAATAGCGTGGTGATGGTGTTTTAATCTTAACGAATAACTTGAAACAAAAAAATTGAAATATGATACGATTTAAACTAAAACTGGCTATTCGGAATTTGTTAAAAAACAAATTGTATTCGTTTTTAATCATCGGTGGTTTTGCCGTTGGCTTTACCGCCTGTATTCTTATAGCGATTTTTTATAACGCCGAGCATAATGTAAACACGCATTTTGCAGATTACAAAAATATCTATCGGTTGTATGATGCGAAAGAGAATAAGTCGGGCCTTGATTATAAAATTAATGCAGCGCTTACTGAAAACTATCCTGATATTGAAAAAGCCTGCCCTCTTGGCTTTTCGTATTTTCCGATTACACTTAAAGATCCTGAAACAAGAGACTATACACGGGTCGAATACGTCATTTCAACAAACAATGCCTTTTTTGATGTATTTTCAGTTGAAATTGTATCCAGCCTGGAGGACAAGCCATTTAGCCAAACGAATTCAGCAGTGATTACGGAATCGGTGGCAAAAAAACTATTTGGGGATAAAAATCCATTGGGGCGAACCATAAAACAAGAATGGTTTACTGCAACTGTTACTGCAGTTATGAAAGACCTTCCGGAAAACTCCAGTTTTAAAGCTGAAATGCTTCTGTACAGCGAAAATAAGGATTTCCAGATGTCGCAGGAATGTAACGACGGTGTTTGCATTTATCCGACCGAGCATTTTCTTTTACTCCGAAACGACGTTAATCCTGGACAGTTTGCCGATAAACTCAATGTTTCTATCAGGCAGTATAATACCAATACCGATAGCCTGGCATTGCAAAACATATCCGACATTTATTTATCGCCCGAAAGACTTGGCTGGACAGATGACCACACCCGCGGAAATTCAAAAATGCTGATGGTCTTTCTTTCCATCGCCATACTCATTATACTCCTTTCCAGCATCAACTACCTTAATTATACGGTTTCGATGCAATATGCCAAAATGAAAGAAATCGGGATAAACAAAACCAATGGAGCCGGGAAATGGCACCTGTTTGCCGATTCGCTGGTCGAAGTATCGCTCGGAATAATAATTGCGTTGGTTATTTCTGGAATACTGGCTTCCTTGCTTTTACCTACTACCGGCGATTCTATTTGGAAGGGAAATTAGTCTTACGGATGTAAATTTCCGACAACTCATACCTGTTTTTGCCCAACAATTGTAGGGATTATTTTCCTGAACAGTTTGGCTCCTATTTACATTTTGTCGCGGTTTAACATCACCGATTTTCTGATGGGAGGCGAAAACGAACCGGAAAACAATTGGGGAAACAGCTAATGCTTACATTTCAGCTTACCGTTTCCATTGCTTTAATTGCGGTTGTAATGTTGATATTCAAACAACTTCAGTATGTAAAACACCACGATTTGGGATTTAACGAGGAACACCTTGTGCGGATAGAACTTCCCTATTCATTTGAGAACCAGAAAGCCCTGAAAAACGAAACTGCCAAACTTCCTTTTGTAACCGGTAGCGCATTAAGCAACGGTTATCCCGGGCATATTAATATGACGATGGGAAGCGGTGTTGAGGACAATCAATTCGGGGTAAAATGTATTTATGTTTCCGACGATTTTTTGAAAACATTTGGCATTCAGCTTCTGGAAGGACAGAATTTTATGGCCAGCGATAAGGATGCTGCCTGTATAATGAACCAGGCAGCCATTCAAAAATACGGATGGGATTCCATTGAAGGAAAGAAATTACAATAACGGCCGTGAAGGTGGCTACAAGGTTATCGGCGTAATGAATAATTTTAATGTGGAATCGCTGCATTCGGCATTGACTCCGGTTGCCCTGCTTTATGACCCCGACCGAAATTTCAATGCGCTTTCGTTGCGGCTTTCGCCAGGAGCTGTTGGCCAACAAATAGAACAATTACGCAAGGTCTGGAAAGAATTTCTGCCCGGCGATCCGATGGAATTTATCTTTTACGACAGCCAGTTTCAGGCCATGTATGTAAAAGAAGATAAACTGGCAAAATCGATTTCCTTCTTTTCGCTGATTGCCATTGTGCTCACCAGCATGGGTATTTTAGGGCAAATTTTCCTGATTAGTCTTGAACCGCACCAAGGAAATTGGAGTTCGCAAAGTGAATGGTGCAAAAGTATCAGAAATATTGGTTCTGCTGAATAAAGATTTTGTGATTTGGGTAGTGGTGGCATTTGTTATTGCAAGCCCGGTTGCATATTACGCCATGAATAAATGGCTGGAAAACTTTGCTTACAAAACCAACTTTAAGTTGGTGGATTTTTGCACTGGCCGGATTGCTGGCGTTGGGAATTGCGCTCTTAACGGTTTCATTTCAATCGTGGAAAGCGGCAACAAGAAATCCGGTGGAGGCACTCAGGTATGAATAGAAAGGCCTCTCCCTAACCCTCTCTATGAAGAGGAGATTTGGAAAAGCTGAATGGAAAGTTAAGAATATAGAGAGGAAAATGGAGACAAATATTAATTGGCTAAAAGTCCACACGGGGATTTAGGGGATTTAAGAAATGAATGATATTAAACAAAGATTATGAGAAACATTGTATATGCACTTCGGAACATTTTAAAGAACAAAACCAACTCAGTAATCACAGTAACCGGACTTTCAGTTGCATTTGCCTGCCTCTTACTTATTTTTATGTATGTAAACCAGGAATTTAGCTTTAATCAATTTCAGGAAAATAAAGACAATATTTATCGGGTAAATTACTCCATACAATATGCCGATGGTACGGCAAGTAAAACGGTATTTTTGAATCCCGAACTATCAAAAATTCTGAAAGAGAAAGTTCCACAGGTAAAACGAAGTACAGCTTTTCGTACCACACATACTTCAACAATGATATTTGAACATCAGAATCTGGAGGAAAACATTTGTATTGCGGAGAATGACTTTTTTGACATGTTCACTTTTAAAGTCATTTTCGGCAATAAAAGTACATTTTTATTAAACCCCGATGAAATTGTAATTACCCGAAGTCTTGCCGAAAAATTAGCGTCTATCGGCAATTGTTCTATGGAAGAATTAATCGGGAAACCCGTTTCGTTTATGAAAACCGGAGACCAGTTATTTGCTATTTCGGGAATACTGGATGACGTTCCTGGAAATTCAAGCATTCAGTTCACTGCTTTAATTCCGTTTAAATACCAGGAAAACTTTCCGATGTCGAATAATATGTTTGGCAATTCTTCCATTTATTATGAAATCGACCGACCTGAAAATAAATCGGCAGCTGAAAAACAGGTAAATGTTGTTCTTCAAAATTATTACGCAGATTTAATCGAACGGTTTAAAGGTTACAAAGCTTTTGCAAACACCGACGATTGCTTTCGACCGTACATGGTTTCATTAAACGATACTTATCTTCATCCAATTAGCTCCGATTATGAATTGAATACAAGTAAGACAAGTTTGTATATTTTGTCGGTAATCGGGTTGCTTATTTTAATTGTGGCCAGCAGTAATTTTATTATGCTATCGTTGGGCCAATCGTTTAAAAAAGTTGGAGAAGTTGGTATCCGAAATACTTTGGGAGCAAAGAAAATAAACATCTTCAGCATTTTCTTTTCCGAAAATTTTATACTTACAGTAATTGCTTTCACGTTGGGTATTTTTATTTGTGTTATGCTGTTGCCGGTTTTTAAAAATCTGGCGCCGAACGAAATTTATCCCGAATTGATTAATTTCTCTAAAGCTGGGCTATTTTCTTTGCTTTGCCTTTTCATTATTGCATTATCTACCAGTATTATTCCTGTGCTAAAACTCGTAAATATCGGTCCAAATCTGTTGTCATCGAAAAAACTAAATTTTGGAAAAGGAACAAACGCTACCCAAATATTTGTAACACTTCAGTACGGGCTCTCCATCCTGCTTATTATCCTCACAATTTCAGTTGTTCGCCAAACCAATTATATGAAATATAAGGAACTTGGTTTTTCATCTGAGAATATTCTCGATTTGCGAATATATCATTTAACAACCAGCGAAAAACTCGCGTTACGCGACCGGCTAAGAACTTACCCAGGTGTTATTGATCTTACACTTACAGATCGCGATTACACCAGTGGAAGATCCGCTGAAGGCGTAAAAAAAAGCGATGGTGAAAATATATTAACCAGAATACTAAGTGTTGACGATAATTATATTCCAACGCTAAAACTGAATTTAATAGCTGGAGAAAATTTTCGGGAGTCGACGGCAGATGAAGGTTCCGTCATTATAAACGAGAAATTATTAGCTGCGCTCGAACTAAAAGACGGGCCAATTGGAAACACGATAATGATGAATGGCGAAAATTACCGAATTGCAGGCGTTGTTAAAGATTTTCATTACGACTCGATGAAAGAAGAAATAATGCCATTAATTCTCCGGCCGCGAACAGGTAATGGAGAAAGGGGAAATTTTATCTTTTTAAAATATCATCCCCAGTCGCTTTCTGAACTGCTTCCTTTCATAAAAAAAACATGGAACGAAATTGTTCCCGGTAAAGAATTAGACCTGAAATTCTGGGACGAACAATTAAACAGCCGTTATAAAACGGAGGAGCAATGGAGTAAAATTATCGGATATGCTTCGGTAATCGCAATTATCATTTCGTCATTAGGTTTGTTCGGGCTTACGTTAATGATGGTCAATATCCGAAAGAAGGAAATTGGTATCCGGAAGATAAACGGGGCAAAAGTATCGGAATTGTTAACCATGCTCAACAAAGATTTTATAAAATGGGTACTTGTTGCATTTATAATTGCTACTCCGGTGGCTTTTTATATTATGCATAAATGGCTCGAAAACTTTGCATACAAAACCACATTAAGCTGGTGGATATTTGCGCTGGCCGGAACGTTGGCGTTGGGAATTGCGCTCTTAACGGTTTCATTTCAATCGTGGAAAGCTGCTACAAGGAATCCAGTCGAAGCTCTCCGATATGAATAGATGGAGAGCGAACCTGCCTGCCGCAGGAAGGGATGCTGACAAACGAAGTTTCGTCAGTATGGAGACACTCCGATATGAATAAGGAGTGGCATAGCTCCATTTATTTGCTAAAGAAGTAAGAGTTGAAGTATTAAATAAAAAAGAAAATGTTTATTAATTATCTAAAAATAGGAATCCGGAATTTCTTTAAATACAGAACTTTTTCATTGATTAATGTTGTTGGATTAGCCATAGCCATGTCGGTTTGTTTGTTAATTATTCTTATGCTGAATGATCAAAAAAGTTATGATCAGTTTCATGCAAATAAGAACCGGATATATCGCATTATTTCTGACGAGAACAATTCAAAGGCTCCCAATGCAGTAACAGCTTTTCCATTGGCAGAGGCTTTAAAAGCCAATTATTCATTTGTGGGGGAAGCAACTCATCTGACAAGAGGGATTGGAAGTGAAGCTATATATAATGATAAAGTTATTGAATTACGCGGCTATTTTGCCGACCCTTCATTTTTTAACGTATTTAGTTTTGGATTAAAAAGCGGAGATAGCAAAACGGCATTGAGTTCCCCCAATACAATTGTTATTTCGGAGACATACGCGGGTCGATTGTTTGGACAAGAAAATCCGGTTGGAAAAGCGGTGGAGCTTTTTGACCAGAGATCGTTTAACCGGGAGAGCGGTGAAGATAAAGCTTCGGTAAGCCGCGGATTTTACACGATTACTGGTGTCCTCAGGGATTCAAAAGAAAAATCACATCTTCAGTTTGATGTGCTGGTTTCTGCAGCTTCTATACCAGTACTGTCAAAGGCCGGTAAAATGGAAGATGTTGAAAATAACTGGGGAGTTACGTCAAGCTATACCTATGTTCTGCTGATGAATGGGAAAATCAGAGGATGAGTTAATACCGGCGTTGAATGATTTGACATCCCGTTATTACGCCGATAGTAAAGAGCAGAAAGGATTTCACCTGATGGAACAGAAACTTACCGACATTACACCGGGAATAATTGTAAGGAATGCAACAAGTGATAATTTACCAATGGTGTTTTACTATTTCCTGTCATTATTGGCGTTGGTTATAATGGTTTCCGCCATATTAAATTATACAAGTCTGTCTATTGCAAGGGCACTTTCACGTGCAAAGGAGATTGGTATTAGAAAGGCCACAGGTGCAGGAAAAAGGAGTTTAATATTTCAGTTTATGGGCGAATCAACAATTACTTCAATAATTTCACTGGTACTTGCCATCGTGTTGTTGCTGTTCATTAAACCAGCCTTTAAAGGACTTTCGTTTATTCAATCATTTAATATTGATCTGTATGCCAACCTGCCTGTCTATTTTATCTTTTTAGGATTTGCAATTTTAATAGGAATAGTTGCCGGATTTTATCCTGCTTTTTATATGTCAGGATTTAAACCTGTAAAGGCACTCAAAAATATTGAGGTATTAAAGCCGGGCAAAATGGGCATGCGAAAAGTACTCAACGTTTTACAACTTGTAGTTTCGCTTCTGTTTATTACTACTTCCTTCCTTATCTATCAGCAATTCAGACATTACCTTAATTTTAAGTATGAGTTTGAATCAGAAAATATTCTTAATATACCGCTACAAGGAAATAATTACCAGGTTGTTGCTAACTCAATCAATTCAATTTCCGGTGTTTTAAATGTTTCTGCTTCCGATATAATTCCCGCCACGGATACAGAAAATGGGATTCAACTGAGGAATATTAGCAGTGAAAAAGAGTATCAGTTATTTAATATTGTTAGAGCGAACGAGACTTTTATTAATAATCTTGGAATTAAACTTACCGCCGGACGGAACTTTAGTCCACAGGGAGCAAACAATTTTGTTCTGGTTAACGAATCTGCCACAAGAGAATTAGGTTATGCGAATCCATCAGAAATCGTTGGGCAAGAGCTCGATTCAAAATTTGGGGGAGAGGTTTTAAAAGTGGTAGGCGTAATGCAGGATTTCCATTTTAAAAGTTTGATGCATGATGACAGGATTGGACCCCTGGTTTTGCGAAATCAACCGGAAGAGTTTCGTTTCCTGAATGTAAAAATTGCTCCAATCAATTTTATGGGAGTAATTGAACAAATAAAAACAAATTGGAAAGCTATTGATCCAGTCCATCCGTTTCAATATGAATTTTATGACGATAAGTTGGCAGCCAATTATGTAGTGTTGTTTGATGTGGTATCCATATTGGGTTTCCTGACTTTTATCTCGGTAATAATTGCCTGTTTGGGAATGTTGGGAATGGTTGCTTACACAACTGAAAGAAAGACAAAGGAAGTAGCCATAAGAAAAGTACTTGGCGCCAAAACTTTAAATATAACGGTATTGCTTTCGAAATCGTTTTTTAAAGTATTGCTGATTGCAATTGTAATTGGAGCTCCACTAAGTTTTTTTATAAATAATTTATGGTTACAAAGGTTACCAAACCGCGTTGACTTTGGTTTGGGGACGCTGCTTTTGGCAGCTTTCCTTTTGCTGGGTTTGGGTTTTATTACAATCGTGTCTCAAACCATACGGGTATCAGGAAGAAATCCCGTTGAAACAATAGGAGAGGACTGACATGTAGTAAGCTGGAAGTTGGCGGGTCGCGGCAAGGAATCCGGTTGAGGCACTCAGACATGAGTGACGAAATCCAGACAATATCGTCGGGGTTGAGGCGCTGCGGTCTGAGTAGCGGTTACAAGGAAGAACCCGGTAGAAGCTATACGTTACGAGTGAAATTCAAAGTGTGGATCTGTAGTTTTAGGTAATATGAAAGAATGGAGAGGATAAACCAGAAACTTAAAATACTGCATTAATAAATTCGGAGAAATGACATGCTTCTGAAATCAGTTATAGAGTTAAATGGTAATATGAACATTTAGAAAACAAAACGGAAAAAGAAAAGAATCATGCTGCAAATATTATTAAAAACTATTATTCGGAATTTTGTAAAACACAGGTATTTTTCATTGGTAAATATTCTGGGCCTTGCCATTGGATTTACAGCTTTCCTGTATATAACCGCATATGTATTTAACGAATTTAGCTATGATCGCTTTAATTCAAAGGCAGATAGGATATTCAGAAGCGTGATGACCTTAAAATTCGGGGACACAAAACAGATCACTACGCGTTCGGAAATGCCTCTCGGTCCTGCAGCTAAAGAGGATTTACCTGAAGTGGAAGAAACAGTAAGGTTATATCCCCTTCAAAATGTAGTCTCCCGATATAAAGATAAAGAATTCAGGGAAGACGAAATCTGGTTTGCAGAACCTTCATTTTTTAAGGTTTTTGATTATAAATTAATAGAAGGGAATCCCGAAACTGTGCTTACAAAACCCAACCACGTATTATTGACTCAAACGGCAGTTGCACAAATATTTCGGAGACGAAAACGCTATAGGTAAATATATTTTACTAGGCAATGACAACAACCCCTACGAGATAGACGGAATTTTGGATAACATCCCCGATAATTCACATTTGCAATTCGATTTTTTAGCTTCATTCTCATCATTACCTGCCAAAAAGCGAAATGAGGGTTGGGCACAAAATATCGACATTTACACATATATTCTTGTAAAAAAGGGAACTGATCCGGAAGAATTCAAATCAAAGTACGAATTATTTCCCATGAAGTACCTTGGGGAAGTTTTGGCAAAAATGGGAATGACAATTGACCAGTTCAAAGCGAAAGGTAATTTCTTAAAGTATGAACTTCAGCCATTAAGGGATATCCACCTGCACTCTTCCATATATGACCAGGATGTGAAAACCGCAGGAAATTTGCGTTTTCTAATTGTATTGTGTGTAATAGGTTTATTAATTCTAATCATTGGCTGCTTCAATTTTATAAACCTGCATACATCTATGGCAATATCCAGGATCAAAGAAATTGGTATTAAAAAGATTATTGGCTCGACACGCGAAAAAGTTATATGGCAAATTCTGGCCGAAACATATATTCAGTGTATTATTGCACTCGTAATTGCAGTTTTATTATTAATGCTGGCCCGTCCAATGTTGAACAGCTTTGCTGAAATTGTAATTGAACCTTCATTATTTCTTAAATTCATTTACGCTGCTTACAATTTTTACAATGCCACTGTTGGTGACTTTTTTGGCAGGAACATATCCGGCGTTTTATTTATCAAATTTTAAATCGGTCGACATAATAAAAGGAAAATTAAAAACTGCAAAAGCAAAATCATGGACAAGGGGTGCTTTAGTGACATTTCAATTTATTGCTTTTATTACGTTGATATTTAGTACAATTATAATTTGGAAGCAGGTTTATTTATTGAAAAACCAAAATCCGGGCTATGATAAAGAAAACATATTGGTTGTTAGCGGAACTTTCAACCTGCCACAGAATAGCCGTATGAGCTTTAAAAATGAGTTGCTTCAAAATCCGTCTGTTATTTCCGCTTCATATTCTTCAACGGTACCTACGATAAATGATAATTCAAAAATGATATTTAGGTTAAAAGGCAATGAAAAGTATTCTTATATAAATTATATAAAAGCAGATGCTGATTTTCAGAAAACACTTAAAATTGAATTGCATGAAGGCAGATTCTTTCGGCCGAATGATAATTCAGAAAACAATAATATCATTCTTAATAAATCAGCGGCAAAAATTTTAGGGTGGTCAGATTCAACAACTAATATTATCCAATGTGATAATTTACATAAGGATTTTAATGTTGTTGGCATTGTAAACGATTTTAACATGGAATCATTACGTGAAACACCGACGCCATTGGTTATATTACAGGAAGAAACATCCGGATATCTCTCTTTGAGGTTATATCCCGGGAATCCAACCCAAACAATAAAAGAGATTAAAGAGAAGTGGAGCCAGTTTAAGGGACGCGTTCCTTTTGATTACTTTTTTCTTGACAAAACATTTGATGCACAATATAAAGTAGAAACGAGACTTGGAAAATTAATCAGTATTCTTACGTTAACAGCCATTCTAATTGCCTGTATGGGATTACTGGGCCTGGTGTCTTTTAATACAATTCAAAGAATAAAAGAAATCGGCATCCGCAAAGTCAACGGCGCCAAAGTTTCCGAAATATTAACCATGCTAAATAAAGACTTTGTAAAATGGGTGGTAATTGCTTTTGTGATTGCCACACCTGTTGCATATTACGCTATGAATAAATGGCTTGAAAACTTTGCCTACAAAACCAATCTAAGTTGGTGGATTTTTGCGCTGGCCGGTTTGCTGGCGCTGGGAATTGCGTTGCTCACTGTTTCGTTTCAGTCGTGGAAAGCGGCAACAAGGAATCCGGTGGAGGCACTGAGGTATGAATAAAATTAAAACTGCTCTAGGAATTCTTTAGGACTTATGATTTGGATATTACGAAACGGATTTAACACCAACAAGTCTTTATCGCCTGTTATTATGCAGGTTGCATTTCCTGCAAGTGCCAACTCGAGAAACTTGTTGTCTTTGGGGTCAACATGGTTCTTTTCTGCAAATTGCAGGGTACTCCGGGCATTTACACTGTTGAATACAAAAGCACTCACCAAAATATTTGTATCGAGGACTAAACGCATTAATTATCCAATATTGCCCATAGCACGGTTCATTTCGTCCATGTCAATTTCCAGAATATTAGCCAATTTCTCCGGTGTTAATCCATTTTGTTTGGCTTGTTTTGCCGCTTCGTCCATCACAGCGAAAAGTTCATCAACAGGATTCGACACAAATAACTCTACTTTTTCCGACAGTGCATCAAGTTCTTTTTGGGTCATTTGTTTGATGGCATCTGCCGTATTATCGTTCACTTTTATTTTAATTGTCCTCATAACTTATTATTTACTACAAAAATACAAAAATGTTTTTCAAAAAGAGTTTTTTCACTTATTACGCATCCGCAAAGTAAACGGCGCCAAAGTCTCCGAGATTCTCACCATGTTAAATAAAGACTTTGTAAAATGGGTGGCTAATTGCTTTTGTGATTGCTACACCTGTTGCTTATTACGCCATGAATAAATGGCTTGAAAACTTTGCCTACAAAACAAATTTAAGTTGGTGGATTTTTGCCCTTGCCGGTTTGCTGGCGTTGGGAATTGCGTTGCTCACTGTTTCGTTTCAGTCGTGGAAAGCAGCAACAAGGAACCCTGTCGAAGCACTTCGATACGAGTAGTGAGAAGTGCGAAGATCCCGACCGAAGCGTCGGGGTTGAGGCGTTGAGGTATGAATAATCAAGCCTTAACTCTAAATTGAACCCTGTTTAAGTAATTTGAAAGACCAATAAGAGAAACTAAAATTGAATGAGAAAATCGGAAGGAGATACTATTTTAATACCACGGAACGGATTTAATACGAGTAAGTCTTTATCGCCTGTTATAATGCAGGTTGCGTTTCCTGTAACTGCCAACTCGAGAAACTTGTTGTCTTTGGGATCACGGCATATGGATATCTTTTCTTCGGGAGTTACAAAAACAGAGTGTTGCTTTATGCGTGATAAAAACAATACGCAATCCAAAACAGAAACAAACCTGGAAAATTTTGTTTTATACAAAGTCAGCCTTAACTCTTTAAATGTTTCGGGGGAAAATAACATTGTATATTTTTCCCAAATAATGTTTATACACTTTTTAGGTATTGCACTGTTAAAAATGGCGGCGCTGATAAGAACATTTGTGTCAACTACTAATTTCACCGTTTATTTTTCAACCCCTAAGATGCGGTTCATCTCATCCATGTCAATCTCAAGTATATTGGCCAGTATCTCAGGAGTAAGACCCTTCTTTTGGGCTTGTTCAGTCATGTTGTCCATAATCTCAAAAAGGGTTCGTTTATCATCGATAAGGCCGTTAACAGCCTCCCTGATTTCTTCGCGTTCTTTTTTTGTCATGTTAAAAAAGCGCTCCGCCGTTTGGTCGCTCACTTTCAGATTAATTGTTCTCATCACTTATTATTTACTACAAAAATACAAAAATGTTTTTCAAAAAAAGTTTATATCTCTTTTACGCATCCAAAAAGTAAATGGCGCCAAAATATACGAAATACTAAAAATGCTCAATAAAGATTTTTTAAAATGGGTGGTAATTTCCTTTTTAATAACCACACCCATTGCGTACTACGCCATGCACAAATGGCTCAAAAATTTTGCTTATGACATAGTCATGCCTTCAATGCAAAACCAACCTAAGCTGGTGGATATTTTTGCCGTGGTAGGTTTGCTTGCGTTGGGAATTGCGCTCGTAACGGTTTCATTTCAATCAGGGAATGCAGCTACTCAAAATCCTATAAAAATTTGAGATATGAATAATTCGTAACAAATAAATTAAAACATTGAAAATTATGTTGGAAAACTATTTCAAAATTGCATGGCGACACCTTTGGAAGAACAGGGTTTTTTCTTTAGTTAATATTTCAGGGCTTGCAATTGGTTTAATGGCCAGTGTGCTTATTTTTCAGTATGTTAATTTTGAATTGAGCTACGATCAATTTCACAAATACAAAAATGATACTTACAGGGTTTATCTGAATTTATATAAAAACGGGGCTCTTGAAACTCAAAGTGCCCGCGTTTCGCCTGCTGTCGCATCCGCATTAAAAAATGAATTTGCTGCCATAGAATCATACACCCGTATGGTAATACTGGGGCCTGATGGTGTACTTACACATGGCGATCGATACACGGGCGAATCAAGCATTTTATTGGCCGATTCTGCTTTTTTTGACATATTTTCATTTCCTCTTTTAAGGGGAAACCGGAAAACTGCTTTTAATGATCCGTTTTGTGTGGTTATTACAGAAAGTACAGCAAAAAAGCTTTTTTCGGAAGAAAATCCTTTGGGGAAAAATGTAGTAATCAATGCTAAAAATTTTGATGGCACTTCATTTGATTTTAAAGTAACCGGTGTAATTGCAGATTTTCCTGAAAACTCTCATATAAAGCCGGGTGTACTTATTTCTTATCCTACTTTGTATTCTTTTGTTGGTCATCGTTTCGACAACTCGTGGCAATGGAATGAAACCTACACCTATTTTCGACTTCAGCCAAATACAAATCCAAAAGAACTTCAGGCCCGTTTCCCGGCTATAGTGCACCGGTTGAACAATCAACTGGAAGAACAGCAAATGGATTGGCAGTATCAACTGCAACCCGTTACAGATATTCATTTAAAATCTAATCTTCGGTACGAAGTTTCTGCTAACGGAAAAGCCCTTTATGTATACTTCCTGGCTGCAATAGGTATTCTCATTTTATTGGTTGCCTATATTAACTTTATCAACCTTACCACACTACAAGCCTTGCAGCGGGGAAAAGAAATTGGCATACGGAAAATATCGGGGGCTTATCGCCGGCAATTAATTATCCAGGTTTTTCTTGAAGCGCTTCTTCTCAATGGAACAGCACTTTTGGCAGGCATTGTTTTAGTGCAGTTGGGCAAACCTTATTTTTCCGGTTTATTTGATGTACGGCTTCTTCCAATTACAAACACTAACCCTTATATATGGGCTGCATTTGGGGTTTTTATGCTGTTGTTGGTTTTGGGAAGCGGGTTTTATCCGGCTTTTGTGCTGAGCCGTTATGAACCTGCAAAGATTTTAAAGGGCAATTTTTCAACAGGAAAGTCCGGAATAACACTTCGGAAAGTGCTCGTTACCGGCCAGTTTGGCATTGCGTTAATACTGATTGCGGTAACACTAATATCCTGGGTGCAGGTGAGATTTATGCAACAACAGGCACTTGGTTTTAATCCGGAACAGGTGGTGGTGATTCAATCGCCCAAAGCGTTTGATTATGGTTATGGAAACAACTTTTCAGGTTTTAAGAATAAAGTCAGCGGTCTGGCCCATGTAAAAAATGTTTCCGGGTCAAATGCAGTTCCGGGTCAGGAAATTTATTGGTACAACGAACAGGTTACTGTAAACGGTGAAGAAACTTCAGGCGTTTATTCCATGCTTGTTGTTGCAGTCGATTATTTTTCACAATACAACATTCCTCTGGTTGCAGGTCGCTTGTTTTTCGATGAATCCAAAGATCAGGATAAATGGATTGTTAATGAAACAGCATTACGATTGCTTGGTTTTGAAGATGCGAACCAGGCAATTGGCAAACGGTTAAATAATGGCGAAATTATAGGCGTAGTAAAAGATTTCCATCAGGAAAGCCTGAAAACAACAATTAAACCTACGCTTTTTAATTGTGGCCAGGTATTTAATTATTATACCGTAAAAATTGGAACAGATGAAGTGGCGAACAGCCTCGCGGAAATAAAGTCTGCTTATACAGAATTGTTTCCGGGGAGTCCTTACAATTATTTTTTCCTTGATGAGTTTTTTAATCTCCAGTACAAATCGGAACAGCGTTTTAACACACTTTTCAGATTGTTTTCGGGGTTGGCAATATTTATCACCTGTTTGGGTTTGTTTGGCCTTTCATTTTACACGGTAACACAACGAACCAAAGAAATTGGTATCCGAAAAGTGATGGGCGCCTCTGAAAAAAATATTGTATCCTTGCTTTCAGCCGGGTCAGTTCAGCTCATTTTTATTGCGGGTTTGCCTGCATTGCCAATAGCTTACCTGGTAATGTATAAATGGTTGGAAAATTATGCCACACGTATAAATATTGAATGGTGGATGCTGGCAGCTCCGATTGTTATTTTGTTGTTCATCTCAGCGCTAACTGTTGGGTTACAAACTTTTAACGCAGCAACTAGAAATCCTGTTGAGGCACTCAGAAATGAGTGACGAAATGCTGACAAACGAAGTTTCGTCAGTATAGAAGCTATCCGTTATGAATAGAGGAGTGTGAAGATGCTGACAAACGAAGTTTCGTCAGTATGGAAGCGCACAGGTACGAATTATTCTGGACTTCAAATAAAATGAAACTATGATTATATAAACGAGTACACTAATTTATTAAACATCAAATTTATTACCATGAAAGCTGAAATGAAACCAAAAAAATTCACATTGATTTTCCTTCTGGCAACACTATTTTCCTGCGGCGGCTTAGCTCAGAGAAACGGATCGCCTACAATGACAAAAACCTTTGAATTGGATCGGGCCGGAACATTAAACGCTTCTTCTTCGGGAGGAGGAATAGTTGTAGAAACCCATAATCAGAAAAATGTAGAGATACAGGTATTTGTAAGAAAGAACGGGAAAGTGTTATCTGAATCGGATCCTGATGTGAATGAGGTTCTCGATATGTACGATTTGGAAATTGAGAAAAACGGAACTGCAATAACCGCCATTGCCAGACGAAAAGTACGGTCTGGTTTTTTTAATAATTCCGGCATATCGTTTACCATTATAACTCCGCGTGAAATGTCATGCGATGTTTCTTCCAGTGGTGGCGGATTAAAAATTTCAGGAGTTTCCGGAACGCACAAATTTTCAAGCAGCGGTGGCGGCGTTCAACTGGAAAATACAAGCGGAATAACTTCAGCCAAATCTTCCGGCGGCAGTGTAAAGGCAACAAATCATAACGGCGATATCCAGTTAAGGTCGAGCGGAGGGAAAGTTTCGCTGGAGGATGCTCATGGTAATGTTTCGGCACATAGTTCCGGAGGAGGAGTTTATTTATCGGATATACACGGCGATGTGGAAGCCGTTAGCAGTGGCGGCGGAGTTAGTGTAACCGGAGAAGCCGGAAGCGTAGATGCTAAATCAAGCGGCGGTCCGGTGAAAGTGGACATAAGAAATTTAAAAAAAGAATTACACCTTACATCCAGCGGCGGTGGAGTTGACGCAGTAATACATGGTGGTGATAAACTTGGCCTCGACCTCGATTTGAGCTCCGGCAAAGTGAATATCGACTTGCATAATTTCTCAGGAAAAGCGGAAAAGAACCGCGTAAGCGGAAAAATGAATAATGGCGGAATACCGGTTTACATGCGCGCTTCAGGGGGAAGTGTAAATGTAGATTTCGAAAATTAACATCGGAGTATTGACTGAAAAATGATTGGGTTAAGTGTAATGGCAAATCAGTTGGAAACAATTGTAACTAAATAAAAACTGAACGACAAAAAACCGCAACTATGATTAACTACAACATAAAAATAGCAATTCGGAAGCTGGCAAAAGCTCCGTTCTTTTCTGTGATAACCGTAGTGGGACTAACTATCGGAATCACCTCATTCCTGATTCTTTTTCTATATGTTTCAAATGAAAAAAGTTACGACAAGCATTTTTCGAACTACAAAAATATTTACAGGGTAATTTCCTTTCCTGAAGGTACTGGCGAACCCTGGGCACGAAGCCTCGGAATCATCCATCAGGCAACCGAAAATATTCCCGAAGTGGAGTCATCGGTGCAATTTTCACATTGCCCGGTTGGAAGTATCAAAATCAGTGAAAACGCCATTCAGCAACCTGATATTCTATCGGTTGATACCAGCTTTATGGACATGTTTGAAGTGGAAAGCCTGGTTGGCGATTTGTCGGACATCAGTAAGCCCAACGTTGTTTTTATTTCTGAAAACTTTGCAAAAAAATATTTCAAAAATGAAAGTCCGATTGGAAAATCGATTGACATTGAAGCGTTACAGTATGCGCGAAATCTTGGAAAGTACGAAATCAGGGGCATTGTAAAAAATACACATCCGAAAACTCACTTTAATTATGAACTGCTTATTTCGCAAAAAGGAGGACTTGACGAACGATATTCTACCCTGCCTGATAGAAAAACACAGTGGGTATATAATTATGTGGCATTAAAAAAAGGAGCGTCACCTGGAACAGTTGCAGCTAAAATTCGTGACCATTATGATAAGAGCGAGTTGAAGCAAACCCGAGGTCCAAAAGATTACAGTTTCAGCCTGACTCCTCTTCAGGACATTCACCTGAAATCGGATTTTCGCTTCGAGCTCAAGGAAAGTACCGGAAAAATAAACATCGGATTGTTTGTGATTATTTCGTTTGTAATTCTGCTGATTTCGATGTTGAACTTTATCAATCTAACCATCGCACGATTGATAAAACGTTCGAAAGAACTGGGTTTAAAGCGATCGGCAGGAGCAGCGAAAAGCCAGTTAACCGGTCAGATTCTGGCCGAAGTTTTAATGGTTTGCGTATTTAGCCTTTCGCTATCCGTCGTAATTGCTGAAAGTATAAAACCGCTTATAAACAAGTGGTTCGACATTCGCTTTGACATTTATTATTCTGAACCAATTGTTTTGGCAAGCATGGCAGGAGTGCTGGCCTTATGTGTTTCGCTAACAGCAATCTTTGTAAGTTTTTTTCTGATTGGGAAATCTTCACCAACAGTTTTGTTGCAGAAGCAAGCCAAATATTCTGAAAATTTTATATTGAAAGCGCTTTTAGTCGGGCAGATATCGGTTGTTATCGTTTTGCTTTCAGCTACTTTCCTGGTGAATAAACAAATGAATTTTATCAATAAAAAGCCGCTGGGATTCGACAAGGAAAATGTAGTAGTTCTTAACCTGAAAGATTTCTCGAAAGATCCGGCTGTTTTTGCATCAGATTTGAAACAACAAAGCCAGGTTAAGTCGGTTGGTTTTACGAGTCAACATTTTGGTTACCCCGCGCAAAGTATCAACCTCGACGGATTGGGAATCGATGGCACTGCCGAGTTAGTATTTGCCAATTACGATTACCTTGAAACCATGAATATCGAATTGCTGCAGAACTGGATTTCACCATCGGCAGATACCATTGAAGGAATGGTAATTAACGAACATCTCTACAACCGACTTATGGATCGCCACGGAAGCATGGAAGCATTAAACACCTTTCAGAATGCGCAGGAAATAGCGCCCGACCAAATAAGAATTAATTTTATTGGCGTAGCAAAGGATTTTAATTACAGTTCGGCTCACGAGGCCATTGGCGATTTTGCCTTTTGGTTGGGAGAATCAAATAACAGGGCCAGGTTTATTCATGTCAGGCTAAACAAGGGAAACATCAGGCAAGCCATGGCTACCGTTCGCAAAGTTTGGGACAACGATTACCCGGGCCAGGATTTTTCTTATTTCTTTTTGGATGAAAAGATTGCAAACCAGTATAGAGCTGAGGTGATTCTTGGCCGGATTCTTTCAACGTTTTCGTTGCTGGGAATTTTAATCAGTGTAATCGGGTTGAGCGCTTTATCGCTGTTTATCTCGCAACAAAAAACGAAGGAAATCGGGGTACGTAAAGTAAACGGAGCAAAAACCTCGGAAATACTTGCTTTGCTGAATAAAAGCTTTATAAAGTGGGTATTTGTATCCTTTATCATCGCCATACCAATTGCATATTATGCCATGCAAAAATGGCTTGAAAATTTTGCCTACAAAACCAGTTTAAGCTGGTGGATTTTTGCACTTGCCGGTTTGCTGGCTTTGGGAATTGCATTGTTAACAGTATCTTTTCAATCGTGGAAAGCAGCAACAAGAAATCCTGTTGAAGCACTTCGATACGAATAGTGTGAAGTGCGAAGATCCCGACCGAAGCATCGGGATTGAGGTTTTACGGTATGAATAATGAAAAGTAATTAACGATCTAAAATTGAATGAGAAAATCATCTGGAGATATGATTTTAATTCCTCTAATTAACAGGTTTGTATCTAAAACTACCTTCATTTATTCGGCTTTTCCAAACAGATTCTTTTTTTCGTCTTTATCCATTTCCGGAATGTCAGCCAATGGTTTGAAAGTTTTGTGTATGAAAGCAAAAATGCTGAATATGAATACAAATTATAAAAAAGACAATTCACCATGATTGTAACTGCTATGAAATTATGGAACTGAATCAATGAAATCGTACCATATTTGTAATGCTAATGAATTACGGATTAGGAAGGATAATAGCTTCTGAAAATCCGGTTAATGTACCATAAAATAAACGAACTAAAATTTTGGCACAATGAATTTTCTTCAATTTAAAAACAGCATCAGGTTTTTGCTGAAAAAGAAAAACTATCTCCTTATCAACATCATAGGTCTGGGAATTGGAATAGCTTCTTTCCTGATTTTATTTGTATTTGTTTACAACGATTTTACATATAATCAGTTTAATAAAAACCTGCACAATATTTACAGAATCAGGGAAGGTGAACTCGCCATGACGAAAGGTGTATTGTTGCCTAAAATGCTGGAACAAATTCCGGAAGTAAAAAACGGAACCAGAATTTTCGATTGGGAAGGATACCGCTTAAGTTATGGTGAAAAGGCTTTTGAAGAAAACGTTCAGTATGTCGATACCGGGTTTTTCTCGGTTTTTACATTTCCATTTACGGAAAAAGGTACAGGCGACAATATTCATCAAAAATACAGCGCAGTTATCAGCAGTGATTTTGCAAAAAAATATTTTGGCGATGAACCCGCTGTAGGTAAAGAATTTACAGGTTAAATTTGAGAATGTAGTATCTGAAAATAAACGGAGTTGTCGATATTCCTGAAAACTCGTCGATAAAATTCGATATCGTAACTTCGTATGAAACCGGAGAAGAACTTTCCCCGTGGGTAAAAGGAATTCACGACTGGTATAATACGTTTTCGCTAACCTATGTATTGTTAAAAGATGGAACAGCACCTGAAAATATTGAAAGTAAAATTCAAAAAATAGCAGATGAAAACTTCCTCACCGGTGGAAACAAAGCGCCCGAAATGAACCTTCTGGCATTTAAAGATTATCATGCTGAAAAGGAATCAAACCAAACGCTCATAATTATTTTAAGCATTGTTGCCCTTGGAATTCTTGGTATTGCAATGGTGAATTTTATCAATCTTACCATCACAAATTCCATTGGCCGGACAAAAGAAATTGGCGTTAAAAAAGTAATTGGCGCCGGCAAAGCGTTTCTCGTTCGTCAGATTATATCTGAATCGCTGATGGTTAGCTTTATTGCGCTTGTGTTTGGTTATCTGGCTGCAAAGTTGTTTTTGCCTCAGTTTAATCAATTATACAACACCGGCCTTCACATAAGTTTTACACAAAATCACCTTTTATTACCCATTTTAATTGTCATTTGGCTGATCGTTGGTTTATCATCAGGAATTACGCCTGCACTGTTTTGGGCTCGTCAGACCTCAATTGAAAGTCTTCGTGGTGAAATATTCAGAAACAGAAAAGCCGGAATGGCGCGCTATTCTTTAATCATATTGCAGTTTGCGATTGCCATTATTTTAATTTCAGGTACTTTCCTGGTTCGAAAACAAATTGAATTTATGATGAATCACGATCCTAAATTTGATAAGGAAAATGTGGTTGTTGCCAAGCTAACAAGCTGGGATTTTCCTGATTTAAATGCAGCATCGCATAAATTCAAAATTATTGCCGATGAATTAAAATCGAGTCCTTATGTGGAATCGGTTTGTTTTTCGCAATGTATTCCCGGTAGTTACCAGGAAAATTACAATACTTTTTATCCGGAAGGTGAGGCGAATTCAGAAAGCATTCATTTAAGAAAAGCCTATGTCGGTTACGGCTATTTTAAAACCTTCGGAATTAAATTACTTGAAGGGGAAAATTTTTCGGATAAAAGCAGAAATTATGAAAACTGTATGATTTTGAATAAAAAAGCCATGGAGCTTTTAGGATATACTCAAATTGAAAATCAGATTTTGCGGGAAAGCTCAAAGTCAGGCAGGCCAAATAAAGTTATCGGAGAAGTTGACGATTTTTCGTTCCAGGGAGTACAACGCGAAATGCAACCACTGGCTCATTTTTTTACTGAACGCGAGAATTTTTCCGACTGGAGTTATCTTTCGGTACGCGCAAAACCGGGCGCAGGTTTGCAGGTAGTTGAATTATTAAAGGATAAGTGGAAAAGCACACTGCCGGAGTCGGCTTTCAACTTCTTTTTTGCCGACGATAAATTAAACGAACAATACAAGGAATATGTACAGATAAACCGAATAATTGCCTGGTTTTCGATTGTTGCAGTTCTGCTTTCGTGCATAGGGCTGTTTGCACTTTCATCGTATGTAATTTCAAAACGAACTAAAGAAGTAGGCGTTAGAAAAGTTAACGGAGCAAAGGTTGGAGAGGTAATTGCTTTGTTAAACCGTGATTTTTTGAGATGGGTAGCCATTTCGTTTCTGATAGCAACACCAATTTCGTGGTTTTCATTAAATCGCTGGTTAGATGGATTTGCTTTGAAAACCACATTAAGCTGGTGGATTTTTGCTTTGTCCGGATTGTTGGCATTAGGAATTGCGATACTAACAGTTTCATTCCAGTCGTGGAAAGCTGCAAGCAAGAACCCTGTAGAGAGTTTGAGATATGAATAAATAAAGCCATACTCAAAATGAAAGCCAAACACACCCCGGCATTTGAAACTTTCAGTTGTCAAGCTAACCGTTTTTTCATCCGATTTTAAGCTTCGCAGTAACTTCAAATAATTATTTTGGACTGACAAAAAATCATACAACGGTTTGTAAAATATTTTTACACTTATTATTCGCAAATATTATTTATATTTCTGAATATCTTTGACTTAAAAAACAGGCACCGGATTTGGTGTATTTGTGCAACAATCTTTCTTCCTAAGGAATTAAAGTGAAGAAGACAAAAATATCACAAATCAATTTGCCTGAAAGCCATGAAATTCACCTTTGTATTCAGGTATAAAAACGAATCGAAATATGATTTTATTAAAAAACATCGACAAGTATTACGACGCTAAATTTCAGCGTACATTTATTTTAAAAGGAGTTGACCTTGAAGTTAAACAAGGCGAGTTTCTAACCATTATGGGGCCAAGCGGAGCCGGGAAATCAACGTTGCTAAACATAATCGGATTACTGGATGAACCCAGTGCCGGCGAATATTATTTCTGGGATGAACCGGCGCATAAAATCAAAGAAAAACAAAAAGTACAGTATCATCGCAGTCACATCGGATTCATCTTTCAGGCATTTCATCTTATCGACGAGCTAAACGTTTACGAAAACATTGAAACACCTCTTGTTTACCGCAGTGTAAAAGGAAAAGAGCGTAAGGCGATGGTTGCGGATCTGCTCGACCGTTTTAACATGGTGGCCAAAAAAGATTTATTTCCCAGCCAGCTTTCCGGTGGACAGCAACAACTGGTGGCTGTTGCGCGCGCAATTATTGGCAGCCCGAAGTTATTGCTTGCCGATGAACCAACAGGGAACCTTCACTCTGAACAGGGCGAAATGATTATGAAATTGTTGAAAAGGCTGAATGAAGAAGGAATGACGATTATTCAGGTAACACATAACGAAGCGTTTGCACAGTACGGAACACGGGTTGTTAAGCTTGTCGATGGATTAATACGGGAAGATTATCAGGTTGAAAACAGAAAATAGTGGTTAATTTTAAAATATGAACTTTAGATATTAGAATAAGTATCCGGAAATCACAATGTTATGATTCTGAAAGTGGTTATTCGAAACCTGCTAAAACATCCGTTTTTAAACCTGGTAAAAATCATAGGCTTGTGCCTGGCTTTAACAGGGATAATTTTCATTTCGTTATTCCTGAAAAATGAACTAAGCTACGACAGGTTTCATTCCCAATCCGACAGAATTTTCAGGTATACAATTGCCAATCCCGGTTTTTTTGGCGGTAAGGAGTTTGCACGTGTATATCGTACCGGATACATTCCGGAGTTAAAAGATAAAATACCAGGCATTGAAAATTTCACCCGTCTAATGCCGGTGCGTGGCGGCCTGATGAAATATAAAGAAAGGTATTACAGGTTCAACGAAGCATTTGAATGCGATAGTACCTTTTTCCGGGTTTTTGATGCTGAAATTGTGATCGGGAACAAGCAAACGGTTTTTGAACATCCGGCGTCGATGGTAGTTTCCGAAAGTTTTGCACAGAGAGTTTTTGGTGATTCAAATCCGATCGGTGAAATACTTACACTTCCCTCCGGACAATTTTATGGAGAACCGCAGGACTTCACGATTCAGGGAATAATGCAGGATTTTCCATCAAACAGTCACTTTCATCCCGAATTTATTACCACTCCGGTACAGGATCAGTTCGATAACGGTTGGGCCTGGACTTATCTTCTGCTGGCAAAAAATGCTGATTCTGAAAAAGTTAAAAGTTCCATAAACGACTATTTGGAGGAAAATCAGAATTCGGATTCCGGAGAAACAAAAACAGAAGCCCATTTACAAAATATCGCCAACATCCATTTAAATTCAGATAAACTTCGCGAAATAGAACCAAACGGAAGCTGGTTAAACATTTATGTTCTGGCAATAGCCGCAATGATTTTGTTGCTGATTTCAATAAGTAACTACGCAAACCTGAATATGGGAATGGCCGGATTTAGTGCAAAATACATGTTTGTGAATAAACTTTTGGGTTCATCAAAAAAATCGGTTTTCAGCTATTTTACTTTTGAAGGATTTTTAATAATTGCAGCCGCCACCCTCCTTGCGTTATTGTTGGCATTACCTGTAAATTCAATCATTGCCAAAGTTTACGGATTGAATCTGTTACAAGGTAATTTCTTCTCAATTGGTTTAATTATTCTGTGTTTCAGTTTGCCTGCGATTTTGTTTGGAATGTTACCGGCGCTAAATTCTGTTTTTTCCTCACTTCGGGGAATTTTAAAAAGAAACACATCCGTCAGTTTCAACAGAGGAGGAGTCAGCCGAACGTTAATCATCTTTCAATATGGCTTTTCAATAGCGTTGATAATTGCCGTAATTGTTATTTCCCGGCAAACAAAATATGCATTAAACAGCAGTCTTGGTGTTAGTGAAAACAATATTGTTTGTCTTGAATCGGTTCATTCAGGCATTCAGCAAAAGTTTGAAGTTTTTAAAGATGAGTTGCTAAAATACAATAGCATCGAATCGGTATCAGCAATGATGGAACCACCTGGTGGCGAAGCAAATGATATGTTTCCTTTTGAAATGGAAGGTTATCCGAAAGATGAACAGAACAACGAGGAGAATATGATAGGCGTATTTCCGTGCGATTATTCTTTTGCGTCCATATTTAACCTTCAGTTTTTAAGTGGACAAAACTTTTCGGAAAAGAATACCGATGCAGAGGGTTCAGGCGAATACATCATCAACGAAGCGGCTATGCATCGCTTAATGTACACTGATCCGGATAAAATAGTCGGCAAAAAATTCAAACTTATTTTTTCAGCACCCGGTTCTGGTATTGTGATTCCGGATGGAAAAATCATTGGTGTGGTTAAAGACTTTCATCTTCAAAGCCTGAAAAATGCAGTTGAGCCACTTGTATTTTTTAAACGTGAAAGTTTGTGGTTAATCAATTTTGTAATTTCGTATAAACCTGAAATGAAGGCTCAGGCAATAAACGATATGGAAAATGTCTGGAATTTATTATTTCCCGAATATCCGTTTCAGTTTGAATATGTTGGTGCGATGTACAAGAAGGTTTATAAGGCTGAATTGCTTCAGGCAAAGTTGCTGTCCGTTTTCACTATAATTGCATTATTTATAAGTTCCATGGGATTATTTGGCATGGCGCTGATAACCACGCAACGCCGTATAAAGGAAATCGGCGTAAGAAAAGTCAACGGCGCCCGTGTTTCCGAGATAATAACCATGCTAAACAAAGATTATTTGATTTGGGTGTCCATTGCTTTTGTTGTAGCAACTCCTGTTGCCTGGTTGGCGATGAACAAATGGCTCGAAAACTTTGCCTACAAAACCGGACTAAATTGGTGGATTTTTGTTTTGGCAGGAATTCTGGCGCTGGGAATTGCGTTGATTACAGTTTCAATTCAATCGTGGAAAGCTGCAAGAAGGAATCCTGTTGAGGCACTCAGATATGAGTGATGAAATCCTCGATAGCGAAGCGTATCGGGATGGAGGCATTACGATACGAATAAAACCCAATCCCGGCGGAATGTTGTTAAGGTAAATAAAATTGAATAATGATTTTGGTTAAATCGCGTAGCAATGATGTTAAATACCAGATGGAATCGAGGGAAATGATTGCAATTGTAGCCTTTATCATTTCTATTGCAGTTTTTTCGAGCAGTTACGAAGCACTAAAGGCCGCGGGTATGAACCCGGTAAAAACGCTGAGATATGAATAAGGCCTTCCCTAATCTCGCGAAATCGGGATAAACTCGGACAGTAATGAAAAATATTTTCTAATTTAACCGGATGCTAAAAATCACCTTTTTATCGGCCATACGAAGTCTGCTTAAGTACAGGCAAATGAGCATCATCAACCTGCTGGGGTTGGTGCTCGGTTTAACCTCGTTTTTTTTTGCAGTTCATTATATTTTGTATGAATTTTCCTTCGATTCATTTTTTCCGAAAAAAGAAAATATTTACCGTGTAAACCTGAAAGTGGAAAAGGAAGGTGATGTGGTGTACAATGGCGCAAAAACACCACGGGCGCTTTTCTTTGCTTTAAACGCGAAATTCCGGAAGTGGAAGCCAATGGTTTAGCCTATTTCGAAAAATGCCTGGTGACCTACGAAAATACGAGCTATGCCAATCAGGATGTTTTGTGGGTATCGGAAGATTTTGAAAAAGTATTCCCGATGGAAATGGTTGCCGGAATTGCAGACTATTCGCGGCCACGAACCGGAATCATATCCGAAACTGCTGCAAAAGCGCTTTACCGAAACGAAGATCCAATTGGCAAGATTATGAAGGTAAACGAAGGAATGCCCATCGAAATTACCGGTGTTTTTAAAGATTTGCCACCAAATACGCATTTCTCTGCCCGCTATTTTGTTGCGGTAAAAACCTGGGTTGAAATGGGTGTTATCGGCGAACAGGGCGACTGGTACTGGAATGGCTGGTGGAATTACATCAAACTTCGCGATAACAGCAACCCCGAAATTGCTGAAGCAAAAATTAACGAATTTATACCTGCTTACATGAGTCATCTTCAGGAAGACAACCGTGAAGGGAAATTTTCGCTGCAGCCGTTGAAAGACCTGCATTTTATAAAGGGAATTGAAGGTGAACTCGGTGCCGTCAGTCACTTCTCCTCGCTGGTAAACCTTATCGTAATTGCGCTGATAACGCTTATTATTGCCTGGATGAATTACGTTAGCCTTTCCACTGCTCACGCACAAGCCCGTTCAACACAAATAAGCATGCGAAAACTGATAGGAGCTTCCAATACGCATCTTTGGCATCAGTCGCTCGCCGAAAGTTTTATTCTGAATTTCACAGCATTATTGATTTCATTGCCGCTTTACTTTTTGTTTTTAAAATCGTTTGCCTCTTTTTTTAATATTCCTGTAAACAAAGCCCACATTCCAATTCAATATATTTTGGCTATTCTGCTTGTTATCGTTTTGGGTGGAATATTGTTTTCCAGCATTTACCACGGAATAGAACTGGCTAAAATAAATAGCCTGAAAGAGCAAACTAAAATAAAAAAAGGAACAGCTAAAAAAGGATTGGTCATTGCTCAAATGGCACTTTCCATAATTTTTCTGATTAGCACTATTGATGGTTTACCGCCAGATTTCGTATATGAAAAACAAGGATTTGGGTGTTGTTTTGGATAAGGTTATCGTATGCAACGGTCCGGCTTCGTTAAACGGCGATGAGCATAAAAGAGAAAAATACGAAGGTTTTCAAAGCGAAATCCTGAGTCAAAACGAATTTCGGGCAGCAACCTTTAATATGTTCGTTCCGGGCCAGGATCCTACATATGGTTTTCATGAATTTAACAATCCCTCAAATGGGAAAAATCCCGACAATCTGTTTTTTGAAAACAATGCAGGCGCCGGCCTCATTGAAACATATCAGTTTAAACTGCTTGCAGGAAAAGGATTTGAAAAGAAAATGGAGCAAAATCAAAACCGGGTAATTGTCAGTGAACTGGCCGCTCAGCTTCTGGGGTATGAAAATCCGGAAGATGCCATCGGTCGAAAAATCTATCGCGACGACAATGACACAACCGCGTTGGAAATAATTGGCGTTGTTGCCGATTTTCATAACGAAGGATTACACAAAACAATTTATCCAGTCGTGTGGAATAATCAATATCCCTGGGAATTTGGGTATTTTTCCATTCGGTTAAACACGAGTGATATTCAGGCTACAATTAAAAAACTTGAATCCATTTGGAACCACCATTATCCGCGTGATAATTTTAGTTTCGCTTTTGCCGACGAACAGTTCAACCGGCAGTATGAATCGGACTCGCGCTACAGCAAATTTTATCTCTGGTTAACACTGCTTTCCATTGGCATTGCTACTATGGGGCTTTATGGTTTAATTCTTTTCTACCTCGAAAAACACAAAAAGGAAATTAGTCTGCGCAAAGTAAACGGGGCAACAACCGGACAGGTACTTTTACTTCTGAACCTGAATTTCGCAAAATGGGTAATCGCGGCGTTTATCGTTGCGGTTCCGGTGACCTGGTTTTTAATGCGAAAATGGCTCGAAAGCTTTGCATACAGAACCTCGCTTGCCTGGTGGGTATTTGCAGTCGCAGGTTTTATTGTGCTCGGAGTTGCCTTAATTACTGTTTCATTACAATCGTGGAAAGCTGCAACAAAAAATCCTGTTGAGGCTCTCAGGTACGAGTAAAAATCACCCCAAACCCCTGAAGGGGCTTAAAGGTGCAAAAATATAAATATGAGTATTAGCGATAATGTTTCGATGTTTTACAATGCCAAACCTCACATTTTTGAGAAAGCGAAAATGTTGAGAAAGAATATGACTGAAGCAGAAGAAAAGTTATGGTGCAAATTAAAAGGTAAGAAGCTATTGGAATTGAGATTTCGTCCTCAGCATCCGATTGATATTTTTATTGCTGACTTTTATTGTCATCCTCTGCGTTTAGTGATTGAAATAGATGGAGGAATTCACAAATCAAAAGACCAAAAGGAATATGATATTGGTCGCGAAGCGGAATTAGAAAATTGGGGAATACAAGTTATCCGTTTTACCAACGAACAAATTGAAAATGAAATGAATAGTGTTATTGAAGTAATTGAACGAGTTTGCATAACACATTTATCGGAGCTTCCTCAAAGTCCCCTTCAGGGGATTTAGGGGTGCATTATGCGTATCATTACAATCCTGGAAAACTGCCACCCGAAATCCTGTTGAGGCTCTCAGGTACGAGTAAAAATCACCCCAAACCCCTGAAGGGGCTTAAAGGTGCAAAAATATAAATATGAGTATTAGCGATAATGTTTCGATGTTTTACAATGCCAAACCTCACATTTTTGAGAAAGCGAAAATGTTGAGAAAGAATATGACTGAAGCAGAAGAAAAGTTATGGTGCAAATTAAAAGGTAGAAGCTATTGGAATTGAGATTTCGTCCTCAGCATCCGATTGATATTTTTATTGCTGACTTTTATTGTCATCCTCTGCGTTTAGTGATTGAAATAGATGGAGGAATTCATAAATCAAAAGACCAAAAGGAATATGATATTGGTCGCGAAGCGGAATTAGAAAATTGGGGAATACAAGTTATCCGTTTTACCAACGAACAAATTGAAAATGAAATGAATAGTGTTATTGAAGTAATTGAACGAGTTTGCATAACACATTTATCGGAGCTTCCTCAAAGTCCCCTTCAGGGGATTTAGGGGTGCATTATGCGTATCATTACAATCCTGGAAAACTGCCACCCGAAATCCTGTTGAGGCACTTCGGTACGAGTAAAGCCCCCGGTTACTCTCCCAAAGTAGAAGGATCAAAAGAGAACGATAGGAAAATCTGAGCGACGATTAGTTTGTTTTTCATAGAATGCAGACAAACGAAAAAGCAGTGGTTACGCTTTCTTTGTCTGCAATCTTAAAATCACAATTAATTGAAATAAAATAAAGGGAATATTTATTAATAGAAGAACTTTCCAGCCCACAGCAAAAATAAACCAACCGGCGGAAAGTGATGCGATTGCCTGCGTTCCGAAAATTACAAAATCGTTTAATGCCTGTACTTTAAACCGTTCGCTTGTTTTATAACATTTCGGAAGTAACGTTGTAGCGCCAATAAATAGAAAGTTCCAGCCAATGCCGAGTAAAATCAGTGAAATCCAGTAATTTCCAAGATGCCTGCCTGCAAAAGCGATGGCAATACAAATAAGATAAGCTATTAAACCTGTAACCATCATCCGCGAAACTCCCAATTTTTTTATTACCCAGGCTGTTATTAACGAAGGCAAAAACATGGCGATAATATGACTTTGAATCACCCATTTTGTATGTTCCAGCGAATGGCCGTCCATCACATGCATGCTAACCGGGGTGGCCGTCATAATAAAGCTCATCACCGCATAACCAATGGTTGCGCTTAGAATTGAAACCCAGAAAATCTGTTGTTTAAGAATGTCCTTTAAAGGTCTTTGAGTATCTTCTTTAGTGATTTCAGGAGGAATATTATTTTTATATCCTGTTAAAAAAACTATGGCGATTGCAAACAATCCTGCAAGTAAAATAAACGAGCCCGCAAATTCCACTTTTAACAAATCTTTGCCATAAACCGCAATTTCAGGACCAAGGAATGCTGCTGCAATTCCACCTACCAAAACCATGGAAGCTGCTTTGGGAATTTGTTCTTCGTTAACGCTTTCCATCGAGGCAAACCGAAATTGCATCACACAGGAGTAGGTTCCGCCAAATAAAAATGTACTTATACAAAAAAGGTAAAAGCTGGATATGGAAATGGCATAAACAGCAAGCAGCGCCACGAGTATTGAATAAAATCCGATGATAAAAAAGGAACGCCTCCTTCCAATCCTGTTCATCAGCAAAGTAACCGGGGGAATTGTAACTGCTGTTCCAACTACGATGCTGGCAACCGGCAATGTGGCAAGATTTTCTATAGGTGCAAGATGAGAGCCAACCAATCCACCCACAAAAACCACCATTGAACTTACAGATAACATTAAAGCCTGCGAAATAGTTAGGAACCAAACGTTTTTTGGTAGTTTATTCATTAAGTTTGTCAATAATACAAAATGAAACAACTTCTATGGACTATTGTTTTAAAGGAAATAGATTCAAACTTATGAAACCGACAAAAATATTCACTTTTGTTTTTGTTGCCGGCATTTTAATTATCGGCAACTTATCCATGGCACAAACAAATCAGGAACTTCCGCTCTGGCCCGATGGTATTAAGAATAATCCGGTAAAATACAAGGAAGAACAAGTCAGGACAAGCGATGTAAATGAAAGTTCCCTTTCCGGTAAAAACCGGGTATTCAGCCAGGTATCCAATCCTACATATATTATTTATCAGCCAGAAAAAAGCAAAAATACCGGCGTAGCTATGGTAATCTGTCCGGGTGGTGGTTTCATAAGCATGTGGCGCGATAGTTTTATCGCATGGCTAAAGGATCTTGAATTTATCGAGTAAACAACAATTAAAATTTCTGCAGATTATAATTCATTCAAATAATCGGAAATAAACGATTTTAGAGAACAAACCTGGATATTATCTCTCATTAAATAATCATCGGATGATGGCGTAATTACATAATTCCTTATTGCATTCAGGTCTTCTAAAGCATTAAAATTACCTTTTGAAAGCTGCGGAGCGTTGGAATATTTTATCTCAGCAGTGGCAATAATGGTAAGTCCTTTGGTAAAAACCAAATCGACTTCTGCTCCGTGGTGAGTGCGATAAAAGTATAATTCAATTCGTTTCTTTTTTATCGCATCGATTTGATTGACAACAAACGATTCCCATGAACTGCCAATAATTGGATTTCCGGATAGACTTATAAAATCCGAAATACCAATTAATTGATGTAATATTCCTGTATCGTTGAGGTATATCTTAGGAGTTTTAACCAATCTCTTTTGCATATTCCACGAAAAAGGATGAAGGCTTTTTAACAGAAATGCTTCCTCCAGAAAATCAATATATCTTTTTACCGTTGGAGTTGTTAAACCCAGTGATTTCCCGATTGTGGTTGCGTTTAACAACTGTCCGTTTAAATGGGCCATCATCGACCAGAGATTACGAATTACAGTTGGCGAAGCATTTAAACCCAATTGTAATAAATCGCGGTTCAAATAAGTGCCGACGAAATTCTCGATCCATTTTTGAGCGATGTCGTTGTTTTGCGCCAGAAGCGCTTTTGGAAAGCCACCTTTTAACCATAAATCGTTTTGTGAAACAGATTCAGGTGCTTCTATAATGTCTATTGGGTGTAACTGGTGATATGCAATTCTTCCTGCCAATGTTTCTGATGAATGCCTGATTAATTCCGGTGATGCTGAACCAAGCAAAAGGAACTGACCAGGTTTGTTGGTCTCGTCAACCAGCGATCGCAACAGTGGATATAAATCCTTTTTCAGTTGAACTTCATCAATTACAATTAACTTATCCTTTTGTTGTGAAAAGAAAAGTTCAGCGTTTTCAAGCTTCAATATATCCGAAGTGCGTTCCAAATCGAGATATATCGAAGGTATTTGAAATTCAGTAATAATTTGCTTTGCCAGCGTTGTTTTTCCAACTTGCCTCGGACCAATTATGGAAACTACCGGAAAGTAATTTAATGAGTCATTTATTTCTTCAATTATTCTTCTTCGAATCATATTTTCATTTTAAAATTTCACGGTAAATATACAGCTTTATCCGTGAAAATTTAAAATTCAATTTTAATATTTCACGGTATAAGTAAAAATTATTCCGTGAAAATTTAAAATCTCAGTCAACTGTTAATGGAGAAAAATTAGTAAATATTTAGTATGATAATAATTAATAGCCACACTCCGACTACGTTAAGTTTGGCGGTCACAGAGAGCAGAGTCGAACTGTTAGACATGACATGCTAACTGGTTCAGCCAAATTATTAATTTGAAATTGAGTTAATCGCCGACTTTATTCGGGAAATAGTTTCTTCTTTTCCAAGGATTTCACAAATCACAAATAAATCGGGCCCCACGTTGCCTCCTACCAAACAAAGCCGAAGCGGATTCATAACGGCTCCGAATCCCCAGCCGATTTCATTCATAAATGCTGAAAAAGCTTCTTTTATTGAATCTGCTTTCCAGCTTTCAACCGTTTGAAATACTTCGGTAATTTTTGTAAGCTGAGATGGTGTTTCTTCTTTCCAGCGTTTTCTAACTGTTTGTTCATCATATTCTGTTGGAGCTTCAAAAAAGAAACTTCCCTGAGCCCATAAATCAGCGACAAATTCGCAGCGTTCCTTTACTTCAGCAATAACACGAATGGTTTTTTCGTCGTTAACCGTAATTCCTTTTTCTGCCAAAACAGGCTTAAAAAGTTTTGCCAGCTCAGCTTCTGTTTTTTGCTGAAAATAATGTTTGTTAAACCACTTTCGCTTTTTCAGGATCGAAACGCGACCCCGATTTTACCACTCTGTCTAACGAGAAAATTTGCGATAATTCTTCGATTGAAAAGAATTCCTGTTCTGTACCGGGATTCCAGCCCAGCAATGCAAGTAAATTAATAAATGCCTCAGGGAAATAACCTTCTTCGCGATAACCACGGGAAATTTCGCCAGTTTCCGGATCATTCCATTCCAGCGGAAATACGGGAAATCCCATTTTGTCGCCATCGCGTTTGCTGAGTTTTCCTTTACCGACAGGTTTTAAAATCAGCGGTAAATGAGCGAATTGCGGTTTGGTATCTTCCCAACCCAAAGCTTTATAAAGCAGCACATGCAACGGCATCGAAGGCAACCATTCTTCGCCGCGTATTACATGGGTGATTTCCATTAAATGGTCATCAACTACATTCGCTAAATGGTAAGTAGGCATTCCGTCAGCTTTAAAGAGAACTTTATCATCGAGGCTTTTGGTTGTATTGAAAGTTACCTGGCCACGAATAATATCATCTTCCGTAACATCGACATCTTCAGGCATTTTAAACCGAATCACATAATTTTCACCGGCTTCCATTTTTTGCTGAACTTCTTCGGCAGACAAATTCAATGAGTTATAAAGACTTTCGCGCGTGCCAATTCCATAAGAAAATGTTTCTTTTTTAGTTTCGGCTGATTTTCGCAGTTCGTCAATTTCTTCGGGAGTATCAAATGCAATGTATGCCCAGCCCGATTCAACCAGTTGGTCGGCATATTTCTTATAGATCTCCTTGCGTTCACTTTGGCGATAAGGTCCGAATTCACCACCAATTCCCGGCCCCTCAACAGGATTCAACCCGCACCACTTCAAACTTTCAATTATATATTCTTCTGCTCCCGGAACAAAACGGTTCTGGTCGGTATCTTCGATGCGAAGAATAAAATCGCCGCCGTGTTTTTTTGCGAAAAGGTAATTAAACAATGCAGTTCGAACACCACCCATGTGCAGCGGCCCCGTTGGACTTGGGGCAAAACGTACCCTTACTTTTCTGTCAGCCATTTCTCTTTTTTTGAATTCGTCGCAAAGATAGAAGAAAATGAATGATTGGGTAAATGAGCAATGAGGAAATACTGCAGGGAATAATGATGACGAATAAACTTGTTTCTACTTTCCTTGCGGTTTAGGAATTCCAAGTTGTTTACAAATTAACTCACATAAATAATCATCAATTTCAGGATGTCTTGGTATCACAGTTCTTTTCCCGTTAATATGATTTTTATACTTGTCATGCCGGCTTCCATGTTTGATAAAACCACAATTGTTTTGATTCAAATACTGAATAAACTTTGTTCTTTTCATGTACTGTCAGGCAATAATAATCTCCTCTTCAGAGAGCATTTCTCCTTTTAGCGAATATTGTTCTCTTAAATCTTCAAGATAGATTTCCAATGCGTCTTTAATATTTTCGCGAAGTTCCTGAATATCTTTTCCTTGTGTAAAAACTTCCGGTAATTCTTTAAGCTGGCCAACCAAATAATTACTTTTTCCTTTTTTTATTATCAAAGTTAATTTCATACTTAAATACATTTTTTCAAAATTACACAAATTAATCCTCTTCATTTACTTCATTATTTTATTTCTGCTTTTTATCACAGTTTATTTTTCACCAGTTTTGTTACTTTGTTTGTCAGTAGGCAATAGGCAATTAGCAATAGGCAAATAGTAGTAGGCAATTTATTTCAGCAGATAAATAAAAATGATAAAAGGATTTCGGAAATTAACGGTTTATATTAAATCATTCGATCTTATTAACGAACAAAATAGACAAAAACATGTACGGAAAAATAAAAGAAGATTTACAGAAAACACTGGAGGAGCTGAAAGAACAGGGGTTATTCAAAACCGAACGAATTATTACCTCTTCGCAGAGTTCTGAAATTGAAGTAGCTGGAAATACGGTGTTGAATTTTTGTGCCAATAATTACCTCGGGCTTGCCAACAATCCTGAGGTAATTAAAGCTGCACAGAATGTGATGAACGACTGGGGATTCGGACTTTCTTCCGTACGTTTTATTTGCGGAACCCAGCAAATTCACAAAGAACTCGAAGAAAAAGTTTCAACATTTTTGGGAACTGAAGACACCATTTTATACTGTGCAGCTTTTGACGCCAATGGCGGTGTTTTCGAACCGTTGCTTGGCGATGATTCCGCAATTATTTCAGACGAATTGAATCATGCTTCGATAATCGATGGCGTGCGACTTGTGTAAAGCTCAACGATTCAGGTACAAACATTCAAACATGCTGGACCTCGAAAGGTGCCTTATAGATTCTGCTGCAACAAAGTACCGGATTGTGGTTACCGACGGCGTTTTTTCGATGGATGGTGATATGGCGAACCTCCCTGAAATTGTGGCATTAGCCGAAAAATACGATGCACTGGTAATGGTTGATGATTCGCACGCTACAGGTTATATTGGAAAAACCGGACGCGGAACAGCCGAACATTTTGATTTGCTGGGAAAAATTGACATAATAACTACCACTTTTGGAAAAGCAATGGGTGGCGGAAATGGTGGCTGCACATCAGGCCGAAAAGAAATTATTGAAATGTTGCGTCAGCGTTCACGGCCATATTTGTTTTCGAATACACTGGCTCCGGCTACCGTTGGAGCAACCTTAAAAGTTATTGACATGCTTTCTTCGAAAAGTAAACTTCCGGCAAAAACAATGGCCAACGCACAACATTTCAGAAAGAAAATGGAAGCAGCAGGTTTCGATTTGGTAAAAGGGGACACAGCCATTGTTCCGGTTATGATTTACGATGCTCCACTGGCAGTAAAATTTGCCGATGAACTTTTAAAGGAAGGCGTTTATGTTATCGGATTTGTTTACCCGGTAGTTCCAAAAGGCAAAGCCCGAATCAGGGTTCAACTTTCTGCCGCGCATACAACTGAACAAATCGACAAAGCTGTTAATGCATTTATAAAAGCGGGGAAGACCCTGAAAATCATCTAATCAAAATTGCATGTTAAAAATCCGGTCAGCAGCCGGATTTGAAATAATATTAATCATCTATCAAATCCAGCTAAAAGGCATCGTCGAGTGTACGAAGCGTGAGCACGTTGTTTAATGTTGCTTCAGAAAGAGCTGTTTTCAGATGAATAGTAACTTTTTCGTCGGGTAATAAATCGAAATAATTATCGGAGAAAAAACCTTCTTCATCGCCTATTTGAAAATATACGTTCTTTGCCAGTTTATCCGTTTTCAAATCGAATATTAAAGCCGTCGTCGGCTTTTGAAATAGTATATTCAACATTTGGCTTTTCGACTTTCAGAAACTTAAACGGCCGGAAATAATAGGTATTTTTCGAAAGGGTTTTACCTGCTTTTACCAATTCGGCAACAAAAACCATGTTAGAGATATTTCTTCTGTATTTAAATTCAAACTCGTATTTATTCACATCGAAATAATCGTCGCTTGAATTAGCCGGAATTTCAACCACCGACATTTCTTCCCAAATTACTTTGCCATCAAAATCCATCAATTTCAAACGCAACTGCGCAGTAACTTCTTCCAAACGGTCGTTTACAATTCCAACTTTTAGCTTATACGTATCGGTATACGGACTAACCAAAACCGGTTCAAATCCTTTTTTTACGTAATACTGCAATGCTTTCCATTTTTGGTAATAATCGGTTGAACTCCACGAAGCCACCGGCCACACATCGTTGATTTGCCAGTATAAACTTCCCATATTAAACGGCATGGCACGGCGATGTCCTTCCAACCCAAATTTTATTCCTTCTGCCTGAAGGACATGGTTCACATACAAAAACGATTCAAAATCTTTTGGCTTTTTATATTCCTGCAGCATGTAATATTCGATTGTTCCGTTGCCAATTGATGAACGCTGATGCGATTTCATAACTTCGGAATAAATATTGTAATCTTCAGGCACGGCATATTTTCGTACAGTTGAAATTTCAGGGAAAGACTGGAAACCGTATTCACTCATAAAACGTGGCAAATGCGTTGCGTAGGTAGAAAATGGTTCTTTCCCCCACCAAACACCCCAGTAATGTTCGTCGCCATTAACCAGGTCGGCCGGAATTCCCAATCCTGAAGACGGGCTTGAACCCCAGTAACTGCGTTGTGGATCATATTCCTGAATAACATCTGGTAAAATTTTATGAAAAATATCGACATAAGCCTGCCATATTTTATCGGCATTTTCGTCGCTTTTTCTGCGTTCGGCCTGTTCCCAGCCCCAGCCTTTCCATGCGGCAAGAATTTCGTTGTTTCCACACCACAAAGCAATACTCGGGTGATTTCGTAAGCGTTTTACATTGTCGATGGCTTCCTGTTTTACATTGGCAAGAAATGCCGAATCGCCCGGAAACATGGCACATGCAAACATAAAATCCTGCCAGACCAGAATTCCGGCTTCATCGCATAAATCGTAGAAAATATCGTTTTCGTAAATTCCACCGCCCCAAACCCGCAACATGTTATTATTCGAAATGCGTGCTGTCTCAATCACTTTGCGATAATTTTCATCGGTTACTCGCGGGAGAAATGCATCGTTGGGAATATAGTTAGCACCTTTCATAAAAACCGGATGGCCGTTCAGTTTAAAATAAAAGCTTGTGCCATCATCGTCTTTTTGCCGTACCAGTTCAAGCGTGCGAACTCCAATCCGGGTATCTTTTGTTGCTTTTCTTTCGTTGAGGTTTATCTCACCGGAAATGTTGTAGAGATGCGGCTCGCCAAGGCCATTGGTCCACCAGAGTTTAGGATTCTGTATTTCAAAATCGACCGAATATTTATTTATTCCTTTCTGAAGCTGAACATCCTGAGACGCAAGTAAAGAACTGTTGGTAAAAACCGAAAGTTTTGCATTTTGTTTTTTGTTCCCATCAATTTCGAAAACTGCTGTAAAAGTTGCTTTATCTTCAGTTACTTCATGCTGAATAATTTGCAAATCTTCTATTTTGGCCTCGTCCCATGCTACTAATTGTATCGGTCGCCAGATTCCGCTGGTTACAAGCCGTGGGCCCCAGTCCCAACCAAAATGATAACCTGCTTTCCGGGTGTAAACACTTACTTTTTTATTGCCTTCCACTTTCCCGATTTCTGCTAAATCGTTATCCGAAACCGGAATTACAAATCCTTGTGCGTCATATTTTTTTATGCCTTCTTTTATTGGCGATTTAAAAAGAATATGCAGTTCGTTTTCGCCTTCTTTCAGCACATCTTTCACGTTAACTGTCCAGTCGCGAAACATATTATCTGCCGATAAAATCTTCTCTCCGTTTAGCGAAATTTCAGCATACGTATCCAATCCTGTAAAATCGAGTTGTACGACATCGCGGTCAAGAAATTTTTCATCAGCCGTAAATGTGCACTTATATTCCCAGTCTTCTTTGTCAATCCATTGAACGTCGTGTTCGTTCAGGCGGTAAAACGGATCTTCAATTTTTCCGTTTGCCATCAAATCGGTATGAACAGTTCCCGGAACGGTAGCCGGAAGCCATTCATTTTTACCCGATTGGCTAAAAGTCCAATTTTCATTGATTTCCTTTGTAACCATTAAATTCGGATCTTTTTCCTTGCAAGCAGAAAAAACCACAATGTATAAACCCAACAGAAAAAGTATGCTGCCTCTTCTCATTCTTTTCAGTTTAAATTATTTAAAAACCAACATTGATTCATTTGCACATCAAAAGTATAAAAAATGAATTATACGAATAGAGCAATTTCGCTATGTCGGACATTTATTTTAACCGTTTGTAATTTAATTTATAAGAGCAAAAAAAAACGACCCTGAAATTAAGGTCGTTTTTTTGTACTCCGGAAAAACAGGATTATGATTCCTTTTCTGCAGTTGAAATTTTTGCAATTGCCCAAATCGGACAAAAATTAAAAATCGCTGTACCAATTAAGATAATTGAAATTAAGCCCCACCAACTATTAAAAATTACGCCTAAAACAGCAATTACAAGACCTAAAACAATTCTTACCCACCGGTCAATTGATCCTACATTTTTTTTCATATCATATCAGTTTAAATATTCGTGTGCTTTTTAAACAATTGTGTACAATATAAGTTTATCGATTTTCTGTTTCCGGTATTTCGCAGCCATTTTTTAATGGGTATAATGAGTCGATGACTGATAATCGGATCTGTCATTTCGAATGTGGCTCGAATGAGAAATCTTTATGTTTGAAAGAGATTTCTCCTTCCGTCAGCCGACGGATGCCTATGACAGATTTTATTTTTGTTGTCTCGAGTGTTCACATAATTATGCTCAATTAAATAGAGTGTGTGTTCGCGTTTGGGAGGGGTGAAAACTAACCCAATGTAGTTCTGAGCAATCCGTCAGCTGACGGAGAAGCGAAAGAATCTTTTTCGTAGCAATAAATTTAACCGGGAAACGGTGATTCTTTTTATTTTCTGAATGTAAATCTGATAAGCCTGTCGAACTGTGTGGCAAAAATAAAAATGACAATTATTTCGAATCCCAAAACAAGCATGTTTGAATTATCGCCTAAAAAGCCAAAATTAAAATCTGAAAACAAATTTGTTGCAAAAGCTCCTAATACCAGGCCAATTGTAAAAAAGAACCACGACCAGCGAATATTTCTCCAAATTGATTTTTCGCTGGCTTGCTTTTCATTAACCGCATTCATTACATTTTCTTCGAAATCAGGAATTTTTATTTCGAGTTTTGAATGTTGCATCCATTTTTTTAATTCTTCTTCGTTCATTTTAAATCAGTGTTTTTGCTTCTCCCTTTAACTGTTTTGTAAGCAGTATTTCCAAATTTTTCCGGGCGCGATGCAATAAAACTTTAACTTTCGATTCGGTCCAACCGGTCATTTCACAAATTTCACCGATGTGATTTTCATTCAGATAAAAGAGCCGTAGTACAAGACTCTCGTTTGCAACCAGCCGGTTTAAGGTTTCATTAATAAAGTAATGTCTTTCTTCTTCTTTGAGTTTATCCAGAGCCAAAGATTCAACTGAAGCATGACGAGCTAAACCAGATTCGAGATACACCTGCTTATCGCCTGTTTTTCTGATTATTTTTATCGATTCGTTTATCACAATCCTGTAAAACCAAGTACTGAATTTCGAATTTCCTCTAAAACTTTTTAAACTTTGAAATGCTTTCACAAAAGATTCCTGCACCACTTCGGTGGCCGTGTGTTCGTTTTTTACCACCGACATGGATACGGTAAATGCCATATCTTTATATTGCCTGACAAAGTACCTGAATGCATCTGTATCACCGCCTAAAACCTTTTTTATGTAAAGGTCATCCATTAATTAGCTTTTGTTTTTTGGCTTGTCTGCAAAGTAAGCAATCAGAATTGAAACTGCCGTGAAGAGAAAAATTATTCCCATAATTAACGGTGCTTCATTAAATGATTTGATAACATTACCATTGATAAAAAGCTGAACAGCAATGAAAGCCACTAACCATCCAAATGAGAATCCTGTAAGAATAATCCCCACTTTTAACCATGGAAACTGAAACTTGATTTCTCTTTTCTGATAGATTTCCGAAACATCTTTTCCCTTTTCAATTAACGACATCCTCTCTTTGTTTCTGGCCTGAATATAAAAGTACCAGCCCAGGAAAATGGCTGCAAAAAAACCAAGCCATATAATCGTTATAAGAATTTCTTCACTCATAATTCAATTTTTAAATGTTTACCCTTTGATATACTATAGTGAAAAAAGGTTACAAAAAATTTCGCCTTTTAAAAAATGCATAAAAAACCCGGTTCCTCAATTGACGAACCGGGTATTATTTTATGATATAATTTTTTCTTTTTATTTCTCCCCTCGGGGAGATTAAGAGGGGCATTTATTCACCACGAACAGCCGCAACACCTGGCAACGTTTTTCCTTCAAGATATTCCAGAAGTGCGCCACCTGCAGTTGAGATGTAGGAAACACCATCGGCAAAACCAAACTGATTGACACATGCTACCGAGTCGCCGCCGCCAACCAACGAGAATGCACCTTTTTTTGTAGCCTCAACAATGGCGGTTCCGACAGCTTTTGAACCAACTGCAAATTTTTCCATTTCGAAAACTCCAACCGGGCCATTCCAAAGAATTGTTCCCGATTTTTCGATAACTTCTTTCATTTTTGCAATGCTTTCAGGACCTGCATCCAATCCCTGCCATCCATCAGGAATTGCACCAGCTGAAACGACCTTTGTATTTGCATCGTTGCTGAAATTGTCGGCTGCTACAACATCGGTTGCCATAATCAGGTTAACTCCTTTTTCTTTGGCTGCTTTTTCAATGTTTTTGGCCGTTTCCAGGAATTCATTTTCGCAAATTGAATTACCGACATTTCCACCGTTGGCTTTTACAAACGTGTAAGTCATTCCACCACCCAAAATCAGGTTGTCGACTTTACTTAACAGGTTTTCGATAATGGTAATTTTAGTCGAAACTTTAGCGCCACCCATAATGGCAGTCAACGGACGTTTTGGATTTTTCACCACTTTATCGAGGCTTTCCACTTCGCTTTCAATCAAATAGCCAAACATTTTATCGTTCGGGAAAAACTTTGCGATTACAGCAGTTGAAGCATGCGCACGGTGAGCAGTTCCAAAGGCATCGTTTACCCAGCAATCGCCATTTTTGGCCAGTTCTCCGGCAAATTCTTCATCGCCTTTTTCTTCGCCTTTATGGAAACGTAAATTTTCAAGCATCAACACCTCGCCTGGTTTTAATGCTTTGGACATCGCCACAACTTCTTCACCAATACAGTCGGGCGCTAATTTTACATCAACACCAAGCAGTTCGCTGAAATGACCGACCAAATGGCGCATCGAAAATTTGTCTTCCGGACCACTTTTCGGCCTTCCAAAATGCGACATAATTACCGGAGATCCTCCATCGGAAATAATTTTTTTGATACTTGGTAAAGCAGCCTTTATTCGGGTGTCGTCGGTTATCACAAAGTTTTCGTTTAATGGTACATTAAAATCAACGCGAATAAGCGCTCTTTTTCCTTTAAAATTGTAGCTGTCAATTGTTTGCATATTATTGTTTTTTAAGTTTCAGAAAAACAATCAAAGATAAAAAATATAATCCGGCTGAAACATGAGTTAATTTTAGGGTGACTGAATTTAATGTTGAGGTAACTTCAACAAAAGTTAAAATTTATACTTCAGAATTTACATAATCTTCAATTTTTCAAAATCCGGAATCCCGATATAAATTCATCAAAAACAGGATTTTTAAATTTGATATTTATTCTCTGTTTTGTTTTGCAGAATTGGTTAATTTTGGCGCATGTTTTTCAGCGATGTAATAGGACAGTCAACTTTAAAAAAACGTTTAATTCAATCGGTTCAGGAAGAACGGATTAGTCATGCACAGCTTTTTTCTGGTCCCGAAGGCACCGGAAAACTGGCAATGGCAATTGCTTATGCTCAGTATATTTCGTGTAAAAACCGCAGTGAAACTGATTCGTGTGGTATTTGTCCGTCGTGCAGGAAATACGGTAAACTTGCACATCCCGATTTGCATTTTGTTTTTCCTATTTTCAATTCACCAAAAATAAAAAATCCTGTAAGCGATGATTTTATTGCCGAATGGCGCGAAATGGTTCTGAAAAATCCTTATTTCAATTTGGGCAACTGGCTCAATTTTATTAATGCCGACAATGCACAGGGATTGATATACGAACGCGAAAGCGACTCAATCTACCGAAAACTGAACCTGAAATCCTTTGAATCGGAATTTAAGGTGATGATTATCTGGCTGCCCGAAAAAATGCACCTTGCCTGTTCCAACAAACTTTTGAAACTTATTGAAGAACCACCAAATAAAACCTTGTTTTTATTAATTACTGAAGATGAAGAATCGGTAATCACCACCATTCGCTCACGTGCACAATTGGTAAGCTTTCCATTTATCGACAGCGATTCGATAAAAAATGCCTTATTAAAAATCGAAGATATCGATGCCGATTTAGTTCCCGATGCAGTTCATCTTGCCAATGGAAATTTTATAAAAGCTTTGGAATTTCTGAATCCTGCAGAAGACGAGCAGTTTTATTTTCAGAAATTCCAGGAAATGATGCGCCAGGCGTATCAACGGGAAGTTCTTGCTCAAATTGACTGGGCCGACGAAATGGCAAAAATTGGCCGCGACAAGCAAAAAGCTTTTTTTGCATTTGCACTTCGCCTGGTTCGTGAATATTTTGTAATGAATATGAAGCGAAACGACATGGTTTATTTAAATCGGGAAGAAAGAGATTGGGGAAAACAATTTGCACCATTTATCAACGAACGGAATATTATGCCTTTTGCCAGCGAATTTGAACTGGGAATAAAACACATTTCGATGAACGGAAATCCTCGTATTATTTTTCTCGATACTGCTTTACGGATGGTTCGCTTAATAAAAAGATAAAATTCTGTTAAATTCCTGTGTTTCTTTAGACTCACTTTAAAATAGAGGCAGATCAGAATCTTATTGCCATATTTATTTACCTTTGTGGATCAACATGCTTTTTAAAGATTTCATTTAACCAAAATATAAGGTTTTAATAACTTATTATGCAGGAGTTTAACGTTGACACGATAGAGAGGGGTATCTGCTACACAAAAACAGGTTGTTGTGCAAAGCTGCATGTAACCGACTGGTTAAAAGATATCAAATCGTCGGTAAATAATAACGATATTATTGAAGTTCGATTTAAAAACACCCGCAAGGATTATTACCAGAATGTAAACAATCTGAAACTGGAAGTTGGTGATTTAGTTGCTGTAGAAAGCAGTCCCGGGCACGATATTGGAATTATTTCGCTAATGGGTGAACTGGTTGCCGAGCAAATGAAAAAACACAAAGTTACATCTCAATAACAACGGCGAATACAGAAAAATTTACAGGAAAGCGAAACATACTGATATCGACAAATGGAAGGAAGCAATTTCACTGGAACACCAAACCATGATTCGTTCGCGCCAAATTACCGCCGATTTAAAACTCAATATGAAAATTGGCGATGTCGAATACCAGGGTGACGGCACAAAAGCCATTTTCTATTATATCGCCGATGAGCGTGTTGATTTTCGTCAGTTAATTAAAGTGCTCGCCGAGAATTTTCGTATCAGGATTGAAATGAAGCAAATAGGCGCACGACAGGAAGCCGGCAGAATTGGCGGTATCGGCCCGTGTGGAAGAGAAATTTGCTGTTCAACATGGATGAACAATTTTGTTTCTGTTTCTACCAATTCAGCTCGTTCCCAGGAAATTTCGCTAAATCCGCAAAAACTGGCCGGACAATGCGGAAAGCTGAAATGCTGCCTGAATTTTGAACTTTCAGCCTATATAGATGCACAAAAAGATTTTCCGCCCAATCATATTCCGCTGGAAACAGAAAGTGGAACCTATTCTTTTCTGAAAGCCGATGTATTCAATGGCAATTATTTATATCTGCTCCAGGGAAATGCACCATCAAACCAGGTTACCGTGCCGGTGGAAAGGGTAAAGGAAGTTCAAAGGTTAAATCAAAAAGGGAAAAAACCGGATAAACTGGTTACAAGCGATGCTGCTTGTTTCAAACAAGGAATTAGATACATTTCACAATGTGGTCGGCCAGGAAGATCTTACCAGATTCGATCGTCCTAAAAATAAATCGCGAAAAAAGAAAAGAAATTTTCAGCGTAATCCCCGGAGAAAATCAGGAGTAAAATGAAAAAGGCATTAGTTCAGATTCTCGTTTTTGTTACGGGCCTGGTTCTTTTTATTGCCTGCGATCAAGGCGCGGTTTACGATGAATTCAAACCTGTTCCATCGCAAGGCTGGAGCAAAGATTCAATGCTGATATTCGAAATTCCTGTTACCGATACACTTCAAAATCACAATCTTTATATTAATATTAGAAACGATGTAAAGTACAAGTACAGCAATCTTTGGCTGTTTATCGAAATTGAAGAACCAAATGGAACAGCAGCCACCGATACATTCGAAATTACGCTGGCAGATCCGTCAGGCAAATGGCTTGGCAATGGATTTAGCGGTGTAAAAACACTGGAAGCGGTTTATAAGCGCAATATATTTTTCCCGGCTTCAGGTGATTACAGGATTCAAATCGAACAAGGTATGCGCGAAGATGTTCTGAAAGGAATTACCGACATTGGTGTCAGGCTTGAAAAGCAGCAATAATCAGCAATAAATTTTATCTTCGCCCGAATATTACAGTGTTCCGACTGTTAGTTTGGTGTAATGAAATAAAAATTGAACTGTGAGTAAGAATAAGCTGGCCAAATTCAGCGAAATGAACAAGTTTGACCACGTGATACAGGCGCCATATCACGTGATTGAACAGGATGATTTTTATCTGAAAGGAAAATGGACTCAGGATTTTTTTCATAATGAAAATCCCGTAGTTCTTGAGTTGGGCTGCGGAAAAGGAGAATACACGGTTCAATTGGCTGAAAGATACACCGAAAAGAATTTTATTGGTGTTGACATTAAAGGAGCACGAATGTACACCGGTGCAAAACAGGCGCTCGAAAAAGGATTGAAAAACGTCGCTTTTCTGCGGACGAATATCGAAATAATAAATCGCTTTTTTGATGAAAATGAGATTGCTGAAATCTGGCTTACTTTTCCCGATCCTCAAATGAAAAAAACGAGGAAACGGCTCACATCCACTTTTTTTCTTGAAAACTATCGTCAATTTTTAAAACCGCATGGAATTGTACATTTGAAAACCGACAGCAATTTTCAATATAAATATACAAGCGCATTGGCGCATTTAAACGAGTTTGAAATTCTTGCTGAAACCGATAATCTTTATGAATCGGATTTGCACAGTGAAACACTTGAAATAAAAACCTTTTACGAAAAACAGTGGCTGGCTCGCGGAATTACCATAAAATATATCGCATTCAAACTAAATGATAAAGAATTTGCAGAACCCGATATTGAAATTGAACGCGACGAATACCGGAGTTTTGGACGAAGTGCAAAAGATATACACTAATTGAAGTAGTGAGTAGTTAGTATTGAGATTTGAAAACGAAAAATCAGAGTTGTCTCAATACTCAAATCTAAAAGTCTAATAATCTAAAAAATGAGCGATTTTTTTTCCAAGGTTTATGAAGTTGTAAAATTGATTCCACAGGGAAGAGTTACTTCTTACGGAGCAATTGCTGCATACCTGGGAACAACAGGTTCGGCAAGAATGGTAGGCTGGGCAATGAATGCGGCACATCATCATTCGGAATATGTGCCAGCGCATCGTGTAGTAAACCGAAATGGATTGCTTACCGGGAAACATCATTTTGATAGTCCAAATGCCATGAAAGAATTGCTGGAAGCCGAAGGGTTAATATTTAAAGGTGACCAGATAATTAACTTTAAGGAAAAGTTTTGGGATCCGGTGAAAGAGTTAGGCTGATATCCTGCATTTACAACCGAAAACCAATTACAGCACTAACAGATGTAGCGCTTTCAAGGCCAAAATAACCCTGAAAATTTATTCCGGCAAAAATGCGCTTATAAATATCATGCTCAAGAGATCCCCTAACGGATAAGTCCAGTTTTTTACTGTTTCTTAGGCGACTGGAAATTTTATAGTACTCGTATTCATTAAATCCCTTATAATAGTTTACTGTCATTGCTTTCCACGACATAAGGCAAAGCCCCGGCCCCAAAACAAGCCTTGTTTTGTTCCTGTTAAACGGATTTAACAAAGCGAAAATTCCAATTGACGAAAAGCCATTCATACTTAAATTTTTTGCATCTGTGGTAACGAAATTTGTTTCAACATCTTCAGGAAAATCAGGGTAATATTTAAAATAGGAATAATCGTTAATATCATTACCGCTTTTACCGATATGAAGAATAGCGGAAATCAAAAGCCACTTTTTTGCTTCAAATTCAAAACTGTTGTTTAGTTCTATGCCTTTGTTTTCGTATCCGGAAAGATTCATTGGGCCAACACCGCTTACAAACCGGAGTTTAATTTCGGGCTATTTCATTCTGCTGCGAATATATGGGTCCGAAAACAAAAATAAATAATACAAAAACCAACAATCTTTTACTTCTCATAAGGCATCGCATTATTAAAATCATCTTCTGTAAACGTATAAGTATAGCGATATTCTTTCTGACCGGATCTTCTGCCAATTTTCCTGGAAACATACTCCGATTCAAAATCCATTAAATTTCTTTCGACACTGTAATCCGCGAGGGGGCCTTTTTCGCAATCCTGAATCAAAATTCTCTCCTCATCAAACAAAATACTGATTGAATCTATCTCAAACCGGCGAAAAATACCTCTTGGTTGAGCGTGAAATCCAGCTTGTCTGACAACCGAATAGGAAGCATAAGGAGCAATGGTAATCCGTTCTGATTTTTGCTTATAATCTTCATCACACAACTTGCAAAATGCACGGATTTTTATTTCATGATTTGTTGAATTGTGAACTACATATTCATTAAAATAAACGGTTTCGCAACTGATAATTAGTAAGAATAGCAGCAAAATAATAGGAAGCTTCATAAATTTTATTCAGTGTGGTATTTGATTTTACAAAATTGGGAATTTTAATCGGCATCTGTAGGGTGATTTTCACTTTTTGGAGTCTTTTTGGTTTTCTTAATTATTCCGTGTGTCGCTAATACAAGCGTTTCAATATTATCTGTTAGGCGTATGTGCTTTATTTTAAGTCTAATATCCCAAATTGTTGATTGTATGGAATTTGAATATCTATTATTTCAAATCTTAGCTTAATTCTTTTGGACAACATCTTATGAATATTCAACGAGCGCGAGTCAGATGTCACAAAGTGTGTTATTGATTTATCACTGTTGGATTGAGCAAACAGTTTTGCATTTTGATGCAAAGGGTCTTCATCATTTAGCAGACGAATGAAGAAACTGGTATCAAGAAGCACACTATGTGTCATATCCTCCTCTTAAATTCTGCAACCATTCGTCTGGGTTGATTCCATTCCAATTATTTTTTGCTTTATGAATTAATGATTTTAGATAATCATCATCATATTTAGGTTTGAAATCAATTAATTTTATAAGCTTTAATGTTCTCTTGTCAATTTCACCAGTTTCTATATTTTGTTTTCCAGTGGCTCTAATTCCAAATTTTTTATACAATAAGTTCTCTTCTTGCTCCATTAGATAGTTTTTATCAGTGTCAATAATAAGAGAACCAAATTCTTCCGTATCTAAATGAATATTTGCTTTGTTTTTCCCTCCTGCGTTTGTGAGTGTACCGTAAAAATATAATTCAGCATCAGCCCAAATATTTTCTGTCCGAAAATATTTAGATTGAGGATTTATTATAAAAGTCAAATCCATGTCAACCGATGTTTTTATTTCAAAATCATAATTTTTTTGGTAGGAGAAATATTGGATATTTTCAATAGCCTGTGCGGTTTTCGATTCCAAAAAATCTATGGAATTAGATTTTTGAATTTGAGAAAGAATTGCACTAAATCCAATTATCGCTTGAATGCTTGTTTTAAATATATGTTTCACAGAACCTTCCTGGATATCATATGTGATAATTGGTCTGTCTTTTTTGTTGGTCGGGTAAAGTAAATCTTCAATATTTTGGAGCATAGCCATAATTTCTTTCACATCATAATTGTCTGGTGAAAGCTGTAAATTTCCTTTGTTACCAAGAACCCTTATTTCTATGTTCCCAAATTTTTCCATGAATACAAATATAATATAAAATCAGTCGGAATATCCTATTCCAACATCTTTGAAAATCGGTTTTAGATAGCTTTTAGAATATTTCAGGTGAATTAATTAGAACTGTTATGATAAAACAAAAAAACCCGGCATTCAAATAACACGCAATATTTTTATTGGCATATGTTCTTATTCGATATAAAAAACATTTCACACCAAAAAGTGTTTTTATTGTGGGTTTTATTAGCTTTGCACCCAATTTGTAAATCATCGTATAAAAATTCCGAATTAAAAATGGCAGATATACCACATAAATTAATTGTACCGAAAAATGTAACCGATGCCCTGCGCACGATAAAATATCCAGGCAGTGAAGAAGATATTGTATCGCTTGAAATGCCACAGGAAATACGAATTGCAGGACAAAGGGTGAGTTTTTCGCTGGTCTTCCAAAAAAGCAACGATCCACATATTGAAGCATTGGTACTGGAAAGCGAAAAAGCCATAAAAGCACATCTTGGCGACGAGGTGGAAATTGAAGACAATATTGCAGTTAAATTCATCCACGATATGGAACGCCCGGTGTTGCCCGAAGTTAAAAACATTGTTGCAGTTGCTTCGGGAAAAGGTGGCGTTGGCAAATCAACCGTTGCTGTAAATCTCGCGGTTGCTTTGGCCAAACAAGGCAAGAAAGTAGGGTTGCTCGATGCCGATATTTTTGGCCCATCCATTCCAAAAATGTTTGGTTCTGAAAATGAACGGCCTGCCGGTGTAAAAATCGGTGATCGCGAAATGATAAATCCATTGGAAAAATTTGGGGTGAAATATTTGTCGGTAGGTTTTTTTGTGGATACCGAAAGCGCCATCATCTGGCGCGGCCCAATGGCATCAAATGCCCTGAAGCAGCTGATTTCAGATGGAAACTGGGGCGAACTCGATTACCTGCTTATCGATCTGCCGCCCGGAACCAGCGATATCCATCTTACCCTGGTTCAATCGGTTCCCGTTACCGGAGCAGTAATTGTTACCACACCACAGGATGTGGCGCTTGCCGATGTAATTCGTGGAACCAGCATGTTCAGAAGTAAATCGATCGATGTGCCGGTACTAGGTTTGGTGGAAAACATGGCTTGGTTTACCCCGGCTGAATTGCCCGAAAACAAATACTATATTTTTGGTAAAGACGGCGGTAAAAATCTGGCCGAAAAACTTGATATTCCATTTCTTGGCCATATTCCTATTGTGCAAAGTATCCGCGAAGGAGGCGATAGCGGATATCCTGTTGCAGCCGATGAAGGTTCGGTAACCGGCGCTGCTTTTGCCGGCGTGGCTAAAAATGTGATGCACCGGATACATATCAGGAACATTCAATTCGCCCCGACCAAAAAAGTGAAAATTACAAGGAAATAATAAGGAAATATTCTTCGATTTTTGATTTTTTAAGCACTTTTTTATTCGTTATTCCCTGCCCGTTCCGTATCAGGCGGGCTTATTGTTTATTTCTCATTTTCTTGCATTTCTTAAATTCATATTATGTTTTGAAACAGGGATGCCATCCTTTTTTATGCATGGCAGTTTCAAATTTCGAGTTGAAATAATTCGATGAAGAAAGCCGTTCAAATTTTTATATTTTTGTGCCCTTTGAAACGGCAAATATTATCGGGAAAAACGTACAATATTCCTTTAATAATTGAGTTTATTCTTAAAGTTTATAAAATATTCTGATTGAAGAGGCTTTTTTTACATACCATACTACTCTTGTTCCTGATTTCGGTTTTTGGTGGTTGTTCCACCGAAAAAAACACCCGGGCTTCACGAACCTTTCACAACGTAACCTCGCATTACAATGTATATTTTAATGCCAGCGAAAGCGTAAAGGAAGGCGAAGCGCGAATTGAAGAAAATATCGAAAACGACTTTACCCGAATTTTACCGATATACAAATCCAGCGATCCATCAGCAGCACAAATGGTAAAATCGAATATGGATGATGCTGTGATAAGATGTTCGAAACTCGTTGAAATTCACTCGATAACAAAAAAGCCAAAACGACAGAAACGACGCACAAGAAAGTACCAGGAATTTGCCAGCCAGGAAGAATTTAATAACTGGGTCGATGATGCTTACTTACTTATGGGGAAAGCATATTTCTACCAGCACAACTTTATGGCAGCTATCGATCGTTTCGGGTATGTAGTTAGAAAATATCCCGATGAGGAAACCAAGGATGAGGCCAGTGTATGGCTGATTCGTTGTTATTCCGAACTTGGCCGTTTTGTAGAAGCTTCGGAAGTAATTCAGGCCATTCAGAATGAAGAGGATTTCCCCAAAAAACTGGAACGCGAATTGGCGGTTGCCACAGCCGATTATTACCTGAAACAACAGATGTATGAAGAAACGATAAAGTTCCTGAATATCGCAATCAAGAAAACCTTTTTGCGAAAAAACAAAGCAAGGTTGCAATATATTGTTGCTCAATTATACCAGGAACTCAATATGTCGGCAGAAGCTTCTGCTGCATACCGCGCAGTTTCGAGAATGAATCCCGGATACAAAATGGCATTCAATGCAAAAATCAATGCTGCCGGTGCATTTTCCGGAGTTGGTGATGCCGAAAAAATTAAGAAGGACTTAAATAAAATGCTTCGCGACAATAAAAACTACGATTTTCGCGACCAGATATATTATGCGCTTGGAAACCTTTATTTTAAAGAAGGCAACCGCGATCTTGCCATCGAAAACTATAGAAAATCGGTGGCAGCCAGTTTCCAGAATCAGTTTCAGCGCGCACAGTCGGCCATAACGCTTGCCGGTATTTATTTCGAAGATTTGGAATACCGGAAATCACAGGCATACTACGACAGCGCAATGATTATTATTGATGACACCTATCCCAATTACGAAACATTGTCGCAGAATTATAAAGGTCTTACCAACCTTGTCGATAACCTGATAACGGTAGAGCGGCAGGACAGTTTGCAGCGTATTGCTCAAATGCCTGAAATGGAACGTGAAGCGTTGATTTCACGATTGATGAAGGAAGAGCAGGAAAGACAGCGCAACCTTGAAAACCTGCAATTACAGGGTGTGCAAGGCCAGGGTAATTTCCGCTCAAGCCGCTACCGTATGGGCATGGGAACGCAGCAGGAAGGCGCCGGCTGGTATTTTTATAATCCGCAAACGGTTTCGTATGGCAAGGTTACATTTCAGCAAAAATGGGGAAAACGAAAACTGGAAGACAACTGGCGCCGTTCGAATAAAAATACCATTTCGGTGGAAGAAGGTGAGGAAATGGCGGAAGCAGTTGATTCAAGCCAGATAGTGGTTATGGTAGATGACCCGCTGAAAAAGGAATTTTATACCCAATATCTTCCACTGACCGATTCTTTAATGAAGGTTTCGAACGATAAAATAAGGGATGCGTTGTACAATGCCGGAAAAATTTTTAAAGCTGAATTTAATAATTACCCGCGTTCGGCAGCATCGTTTGAAGATTTGAATAAAAGATATCCGAATAATATTTACCAGCTTTCATCTTATTTCGATTTGTACGATTTATACGAGCTGATGGGCGATAAGCAAAAATCGGATTATTACCGAAACCTGATTATTTCGCAGTATCCCGACAGTAAGTATGCACAATTTCTTATCAATCCGAACTTTTTTGTTGAAATGCAGGCACGTTCCGACAGTATTAACCGCCTGTATCAGGATGCTTTCAGATCATACAAGTCGGGCCGGTACAGCCAGGTTATTCCTTTGGCAAGTCAATTAAAATCGATGAAACCGGATAGTATCATGGTGCCGAAAATCGATTTTATGGAAATGATTGCTCAGGGCGTTCAAACCGACGTGCATAATTTTGAATCGTTACTTAAAAACTATGTCAGTGAATACCCGAAAGATGAACCTACACCTTTGGCAAAGGAAATTTTAACTTTAATTCAGGACAGCACATTGGCCGATTACCAGAAACTGGTGGAAATGGGTTACATCAGCGAAGAAATTCAAAATGAAGAATTGCTGCCCGAAAACCAAATGGCAGATGATGAATTTGGTGGAAAATTCACCTACGATGAAGATTTACTACATTACTTTGTAATTGCATATCCACGAGATGATAAAATTGATTTGAACAGGCTTAAGTTCGATTTAGCCAACTATAATATCGACCATTACACAAAAATCGATTTTGATATTGAAACCGAAAACCTCGATGATAACACCGCCTTCCTTGTAGTGCGAGCGCTGGAAAATAAGGAAGGTGCATTGATTTATCACGGCGCGATTATTCGAAGAGCAAGTGTTTTCAGAGCATTAAAGGATGTCGATTACTATAATTTTGTGATTTCATCAACCAATTACAGAACCGTGCTTTCCGAAAAATCGATGGCAGATTACCTGAAGTTTTTTGTGAAGAATTACAGCCGTTTTATCCGCTCGAATTTTGAGGAAGAAGAGCCCGAAGTATCACCTGAAGAATTAATGGCGCGTGCCAAAGAGCAGGATGATATTTTAAAGGAACGCGGCCAGTTTGTTGTGGTGAATACAGGCGCTGATAAATTCTTCAATCCGCGTATCGACACTACCCAGAATTTTGTGATCGCAGTAAAAGACAAGCGATTATCATTGCGCCAGATACTGAACGATTTTTCCGATTTTAACCGAAACGAATTCAGGCTGTGGAATCTTGCCTTACAATTAAAACAAACCGACGAATATCAGTTGGTAGTTGTAAACGGAATCCCAACGCTGAATGAATCGATGTCATATTTCAGAAAAGTGGTTGTAACCCGGAAATTATTTGAATCGCTTGGACAAACAACCTACAGAAATTTCCTGATAACAAACGAAAATCTGCAGAAATTAATTAGCGAAAACAAAGTGGATGATTATCTTGATTTCTTCCGCAGTAATTATATTCAGCGAAATATTTCTTCGACACCGGAAACATCATCCAGCCAAACAACCGCGCAACCGGACAACCAGGTGCAACAAACTGAAAATGCTGTTGAGGAAACAAAACCTGAAGAATATTCAGGCCCATATAACGAAAATGTAGAAGGAGATCATTATTTTGTATTTGTGATTCAGACGCTTGGTATCGATCAGCCTGCTTTTATTAGCGGCCTGGAACAGTTTAATTCAGCTAATTATGCCAACCTGAATTTAGAAGTTGAAATTCGGCCATTGGATGATGTCCGGCAAATTGTATTAGTTTCAGGTTTGCCTGATAAAGAAACAGCACAGCCATATTTCACCAAAGTGGTTAATAGTCGAAATCTTTATACGCCGCTTCGTGAAACCAATTACAGGAATTTCCTTATTTCAAAAGATAACTTCGATATATTTCTAAAGGAGAAAAACATTGTCGATTACATGAATTTCTACAAACGAATTTATCTCGGACAGTAAAATTTTAATCGAACACGTTGAATTTTTTAGTTTTGAACTTTAAACTGTGTCACGGAACTTTGCACTCGTTTACCCGTTAAATATTGTTAAGCAGATACGTTTACGGCATTTTTTTTGTTTTTATATATACTTCGAATCAAAATTACATTTATGAATAAACCACGGATACTTTGGACAGACGACGAAATTGATTTATTACGGGCACACATCATTTTTTTACAGGAAAAAGGTTACGATGTTGAAACTGCCAACAATGGCAGTGATGCAATTGAAAAAGTGGAAAATAATTATTACGACATTATTTTCCTCGATGAAAACATGCCCGGAATGACAGGTTTGGAAACGCTTACGCAAATTAAAACCATTTCGCCAAATGTACCTGTGGTTATGATTACCAAGAGCGAAGAAGAAAATATAATGGATGAAGCTGTGGGTTCTAAAATTGCCGATTACCTGATAAAACCGGTGAATCCGAAACAGATTTTGCTTTCGATTAAAAAAAATATCGACCAAAAACGGTTGGTTACACAACAAACCACATCGGCTTATCAAATGCAGTTTGCAAAAATTGGAATGCAAATCAGCGACAGGCTGACTTACAATGAATGGGTGGATATTTACAAAAAGCTGGTATTTTGGGAAATTGAGCTCAGCCAGTCCGACGATTCAGCCATGGATGAAATTCTTTCCATGCAAAAGGAAGATGCGAACAATGCATTTTTCAGATATATTAAAGATAATTATGTCCATTGGTTCGAACAGGAATTGGGTGAACGACCGATGCTTTCACCCGATATTTTCAAACAAAAAGTTTTCCCTTTGCTAAATAATGGTAAGAAAGTGTTTGTGCTTATTATCGATAACCTGCGTTTCGATCAGTGGCGAACTATTAATGTTGTATTTGATAATTATTTCCGGACTGAATCGGAAGAATTGTATTGTAGCATTTTGCCTACAGCGACAATGTATGCGCGAAATGCAATGTTTGCCGGATTAATGCCTTCTGAAATAGAAAAAATGTATCCGCAATATTGGGATGACGATGATAATGAAGGCCATAAAAACCGTTTCGAGGAAGAACTTTTGCGTAAACAAATGGAGCGTTTTCGCAGAAAAGAAAAACTGTATTACGATAAAGTTTCCGGAATTCGAATGGAGCGCAGAATTGCAGACAGTTTAAAAAACATTCTGGAAAACGACCTTTCAGTGATGGTCTTCAACTTTGTGGATATGATTTCGCATGCCCGTACCGAAATGGACATGATTAAGGAACTGGCCAGCGATGAAAAAGCTTATCGTTCCCTAACATTGAGCTGGTTTAACAATTCCTCGTTACTTGAATTGCTGAAAGGTTTGGCCGATAACGATATCCGGATTGTGGTAACTACCGACCATGGCTCAATTCGCGTAAACAACCCGGTAAAAGTTATTGGCGACAGGGAAACCAACACCAATCTGCGGTATAAATTGGGAAAAAACCTGAATTATAAATCGAAACAGATTTACGAAGTCCGCGAACCTAAAAAAGCTTTTCTGCCTTCGCGAAATGTGAGTACCAGTTATATTTTTGCACATACCACCGATTTTTTGGCATATCCTAACAATTTTAATTATTACGCCAATTATTACAAGGATACATTCCAACATGGTGGTATATCGATGGAAGAAATGATTATACCGGTAGTTACTTTGGTGCCAAAGCGATAGAATGCTGTTTCCTGCCTATAGCGGGTTTGGAATCGCGTTATTCAATATCCATATTTACGAGGCGGTAAAAAAACAATTGGAGTCAGAAGTTTTATTACGTTCGGACGAATAAGCATTAACTCATGATTATAAGTTCCTCATTAAAAATAAAAAGATTCCCAAATTCTCCATTTCACTAACTATTCTCCGGTGGGATTTATGTAATTATAAGTCAGGAATTTCTGGTAGTCAAAAAACAACCTTTTACGAAAACTGTGCTAAATCTTTATCTTGCTTTTAACAACAATTCAAGCAAATTTAAGTATCGCATTCGACAAATTAGCGTGAATTCATCGAGTAGATTCGACAAATTAGCGTGAATTTATCGAATAGATTTAATAGATTTGCAAAATAAATCAGGATATGATACCAAGAACAATAGAGAAACAAATAATTGACCGCCTTAATAATTCGGATAAAATTATTGTGTTATTCGGTGCCCGCCAGGTTGGAAAAACAACCTTGATAAATTCTATTCTTAAAAACCGAAAAGAAAAAATACTAAAGATAAATGCTGACCAGGTAAAATACCGTGAGATTTTATCGAGCGCAGATTTAAACCAACTGAAAAGATTGGTTGCCGGCTACGAGTTGTTGTTTATCGATGAAGCCCAGCGTGTGCAAAATATTGGATTGAACCTCAAAATTTTGCATGATAGTTTACCGGATCTAAAAATTATTGCAACCGGTTCGTCTTCCTTCGAACTTGCCAGTAAAATAAGTGAACCACTTACCGGACGCATTTGGACTTATACGCTTTTTCCCGTTTCTGTACTCGAATGGAAAGAGCTTCTCAATCCATTTGAAATTGATGAAAGAATTCCTGAATTTCTCACCTACGGAATGTATCCTGAAATCTTTAGTTATGAAAATGAATTGGATAAAATGGACTATCTTAAGGAGTTGGTTCATTCGTTTTTGTATAAGGATTTGCTGGAACTCAGCCAGATAAAAAATTCTGCTAAAATTCTGGATTTACTGCGGCTATTAGCCCATCAGATAGGTTCACCGGTTTCGTATAACGAATTGGGGAAAAAACTTGGGCTCAGCACCGATACTGTTATTTCATATACCGATTTACTGGAAAAAGTTTTTGTTATTTACCGTATGCCAGGATTCAGCAAGAATCTTCGAAAAGAGATTACCAAAAACAAAAAAATATATTTCTACGATGTTGGTGTTCGTAATGCCATACTGGAAGATTTTACGATTCCTGAAAAGAAACCTGATATTGGATATCTGTGGGAAAACTTTATTATTTCGGAACGAATAAAACGTAACAACTATTTACGGGCACATTTAAATTCCTATTTTTGGAGGACTTACACCGGGGCAGAGTTGGATTATATTGAACAAGGTGGAGGTAAACTTTACGGCTATGAAATTAAGTGGGGTGATAAAACAAGCAAACCGCCAAAAACCTGGATTGAAAGTTATGAAGAATCGGAATTTAAACTTATTAATCGCAAAAATTTTCAGGAGTTTGTTCTTTAGTTACTGCCCCTTCTTCATTTGCGCATAAAGCTTATTGGCAAAAATAAAATCATCCAATTTTTTACTGCCTGAATTCAGGATTTCGTTTCGGGTGCCAACCCATTCTTTCTCACCTTTTGAAATAAACAATACCGATTCGCCAATTTCAATAACCGAATTCATGTCGTGCGTATTAATGATTGTTGTCATTTGAAATTCGCGTGTAAGCGCCTGAATTAATTTATCTATAACCGTAGAAGTTTCAGGATCGAGGCCGGAGTTTGGCTCATCGCAAAACAGATATTTCGGATTTAGCGCAATTGCCCGTGCAATGGCAACTCTTTTCTGCATACCACCGCTAATTTCGCTGGGGAAAAGTTTGAATGCCTGCTTTTCAATATTTACATGTTCCAGACAAAACTCAACTCTTTCCTGTTTTTCCTTTGCCGACATTCTCGTGAACATATCTAACGGAAAACGTACATTCCCTTCCACTGAATTACTATCAAACAAAGCTCCACCCTGGAAAACCATCCCAATTTCCTGGCGCATTTTTTTTCGTTCATTATGCTCCATAGAAATAAAATTTCTGTCGTCGTACCAGATTTCACCTTTGTCGACATCATACAACCCGAGAATACATTTAATCAGTACAGTTTTACCAGAGCCACTTCGGCCAATAATCAGGTTCGTCTTTCCTTTTTCAAATCGAATGGAAATATTTTTCAGTACATCATTTCCTTCGAACGACTTATATAAATTTTTAACTTCAATCATTGGGTAAGCAGCAAGCGGGTTAATATTAAGTCAAAAAATAAAATCAGTATGTTGGTATTTACTACAGCTTTTGTGCTGGCTTTCCCAACTTCGAGCGCTCCACCCTGCACGTAATAACCAAAATATGCCGGAACAGTTGCAACCAAAAACCCAAAGAAAAACGATTTAATAATGGAAAATGTAACATAATAGGGAACAAACAGGGTTTTAATTCCATCAATATATTCGGGAACTGTAATTGTGCCGGTTATTGGGCCGGTAAACACACCACCCAGAATTCCAAAAAATACACTAATAACGAACAGGAAAGGGAAAATTAATACTACGGCAATAATTTTGGGCAAAATGAGATAACTGGCAGAATTAACACCCATAATTTCAAGTGAATCGATTTGTTCGGTGACTCGCATACTCCCAATTTCGGATGTAATGTTTGAGCCCATTTTACCTGCCATAATCAGTGCAAGCATAGTCGATGAGAATTCAAGCAGAAGCGTATCGCGCGTGGCAAGCCCAATCAAATACGTGGGATATAATGGATTCATCAGCGCATAGGCAAACTGAATGGTCATAATTCCACCAATAAACACCGAAATAATAATTACAATCCCCACAGAATTTACACCGAGATTGTCGATTTCGTAAAAAAACTGCCTTAAGTAAATCCGATACCGTTCAGGCCGCGCAAAAACCCGTTTCAGCATCATAAAGTATTGTCCGACATTAAAAAAAAATCCCATTATTCAGCAATTTAAAGTTGGTGATAATCGAATATCGTAAAACCCTAAAATTACAATTAAATAAACCGGAAACAAAACAAAGATGTTATAGAAAGAGGTAGATTTACAGCAGAAATAATCTGATATTACAGGATGTTTCCATTAAAATTTAATATTTTTATTGAAATAAACTAAAACCCGATGAGTAACAACTTCTGCATCATAATGGCCGGTGGAATCGGAAGTCGTTTCTGGCCATTAAGCCGAGTAGCAAAACCGAAACAATTTCTGGATATATTAGGCACCGGAAAAACATTTTTTCAACAGACTTTCGATCGATATTCCAAAATTATTCCAAAAGAAAACATTCTGGTTGTAACCAATGCCAAATACAAAGATTTTGTGTTGGAACAACTGCCGGAATTAAAAGAAGAACAGGTTCTGCTGGAGCCTTTCCGCAGAAATACTGCACCATGCGTTGCCTATGCTACACAAAAAATTAAGCTAATGAATCCTGATGCCACAATAATTGTTGCACCTTCGGATCATCTGATTTTAAATGAAGCAGAATTTATTCAGCAAATAAAAAACGGGATTGATTTTGTAAGCGAAAATAATGCGCTGCTAACTTTTGGCATTAAGCCCAATCGCCCCGAAACAGCATACGGTTATATTCAGGTAAAAAATAAAGTTGAATATAAAAACCTGGACAATTTGCATAAGGTGAAAACCTTTACTGAAAAGCCGGATATTCAAATGGCACAGATTTTTGTGGATAGCGGTGAGTTTTTTTGGAATTCAGGAATTTTTATCTGGTCGCTTTCATCAATTGTTGAAGCTTTTGATTTGCATCTTTACGATATTTCAAATCTTTTTAAAAGAGGCGCAAAATTGTATAATACAAACGATGAAGTTCATTTTATAAATAAAACCTATTCCGAATGCCAGGCAATTTCCATCGATTACGGAATTATGGAAAAAGCAAAAAACGTGTTTGTACTTACTGCCGATTTTGGCTGGAGCGATTTGGGAACCTGGGGTTCGTTGTATGATCATACCGAAAAGGACAATGAGGGAAATGTAATACGCGGCGATAATATTTTAATGTACGATACGAAAAACTGTATCGTAAATGTGTCGGATGAAAAGATTGCGGTTTTGCATGGTTTGGATGGTTACATTATTGCCGAATCGAACGACACACTAATGATTTGCAAAAAAGAAGATGAGGATCAGATAATGAAATTTGTAACCGATGTTAAAATCAGCAAAGGCGATTCGCTGGTATAATATTTTTAATAAACTGAAAAAATAAAAGCGCGCAACCAAAACCAGTTGCACGCTTTTTTTTATGTTTTGTCAACTATTTAATTCGTAGTTTGTGTTGCCACATTTTCTTTCGGCAGGTTACCTGTCCATTTTTTAATTCTGTAATTTATTCTAATCGTAAGCATATACATTACAGGCGAAACAAGCAAGGTTAAGAAAGTTGCAAATGTTAAACCAAAAATAACTGTCCACGACATTGGTCCCCAGAATGCAACACTCTCACCGCCAACCGAAATTTTAGGATCGAAATGGGTATATAAACTTAAGAAATCGAAATTTAACCCCACTGCCAACGGCACTAATCCGAGCACGGTGGTAATGGCTGTTAACAGTACCGGGCGCAAACGGGTTCTTCCTGCTTCAACCAAAGCTTCAACCTGCACTTTTGATGGCAGGAAAGCGCCTTCAGGCAAACCGAGTTCCTGTCGTTTTCTTTCCCTTGTCAGATCGATATAATCGATGAGAACAATTCCGTTATTGACCACAATTCCGGCAAGAGAAATAATACCGATTCCTGTCATAATTATAACAAACTCCATATGAAATATTCCTAAACCGAGGAATACACCGATAGTGCTGAACAGTACAGTAATAATAATAATTAACGGCCTGATAAACGAATTAAACTGTGTAACCATTATTATCATGATTAAGGCGATCGCAATCAGCAAAGCAAACACCAAAAACTGACTGCTTTCCGCCTGTTCCTGTTGTTCACCCGTAAATGCATATGTATAACCATCAGGCATATCGTAATCCAAAAGCAGTTGCCGGATTCGTTCATTTATCTGGTTGGCATTGTAGCCTTCTACCACATTCGACGAAATTGTAATAACTCGTTTATTGTCAATGCGGCTCACCTTATCGTAGGTAGTCGAATATTCAAACGATGCAACCGATGAAATTGGAATGCTGTTATCATTAATAACCAGCTTTTGGTTCATTAAAGTCGAAACATCGTTTCTGTATTTTTCATCCAACCGGATAAATATATCATATTCATCTTCACCATCTTTAAATTTACTGGCTTCGTACCCATAAAGTGCATTTCTGAAAGCCATTGCAACCTCCTGTGTGGAAAGCTCATATAAACGCGCTTTTTCACGATCGATTTTTACAAGCATTTCAGGCTGGTTGGTGTTTATATTCAGTTTTAATTCTGCAATTCCGGGTATATGGTCGTTTTCTATAATATTAAGAAAATCGTCGGTAATCGAAATCAGTTTATCAAATTCGTCACCCGAAATATCGATATTTACAGCTGCTCCTGTTGGTGGCCCGTTATCATCTTTTTCCACATAAATTCGTGCGCCAACGTAACCATCAAAGCGTTCTGACAGTTCCTTCATAATTTTGGCAGTGCTAATGCCATTCCTGAATTTATATTCTATAAACGAAATTGATGTTAGCGACTTATTCGGGCTTGACGCATTTTCAAACATCCCGCCTTTCCCAACTCCAACAGTGGTTGTAACCGATTTAACAATATTTTGAACCGGATCGATAACCCCATTTATTATATTTTCAACATCGCGCGACACTGCATCTGTTTTTTCAATGGATGTTCCCAAAGGCAATTCCATGGTCACATAAATGGTTTGTGGATCGGTATCAGGAAAAAACACAACTCTCGGGTTACTTCCAAAATAAAACATCATGGAAAAAATGAGCAAAAGAAAAGTTCCGGCAAAATAAATATAGGGCCATCTTCCTGTAAGCGCATGTCTCAACTGACGTGTGTAGGCATTTTCGAGCCAAACCAGAAATTTAGTTTGAAACCAGCGGGCCATCGGACGCAAAACAAATAAATTCAGCAAATACAATATGGCTATCGTCAGCAATAAATTGGCAAGCAAATACACTTTAATAACATAAAATATTGCTGCCACCACAATAAAAATAGCTGTTGCCTTAAACGATTTTTTTCTGTTTATCTTATTCCTGATATCATCAATTTTCATGTAATTGGCCATAAATGGCGGGTTAATAATTAAGGCGACAAAAAGTGATGACGCAAGTACAACAATCAGCGTTTTAGGTAGAATGCTCATAAATTCACCAACAATTCCCTCCCACATAAGTAACGGGAAAAATGCCGCTAAAGTGGTTAATGTTGAAGAAATAATCGGGAATGCAATTTCACTGACACCTTTTTTGGTTGCAGCCATTCGTGAATATCCTTTAGAATATAACCGGTAAACATTTTCGACCACAACAATCCCATTGTCAACCAGCATACCAAGTGCAAGAATCAATGAATAAAGCACCATGGAATTTAGCGTTATTCCGCTTTGCTGTAATACGACAAATGAAAGAAACATGGATAGTGGGATCGCAATTCCTGAAAATAATGCATTTCGGAAACCAAGGAATAGGAACAATACAAAAATTACCAGAATCATGGCAAGAATAATACTATTCTCCAGATTTGATATTGTATCCTCGATGTAAGGAGTCATGTCGTCGGTAATCACCACATCGAGGCTTTTCGGTATGTAACCCTTTGCCTTTTGTTCCTCGATTATCTGGTTAACTTTAGTAGATGCTGCAATAATATTTTCGCCCGATTTTTTAGTAATCGACAAGGTAACCACCGGTTTATTATCCAAACGGGCAATCGTCGATTTTTCCTTATAATCGTCAACAACAGTTGCAACATCGCGAATATAGACCGGTTTGCTGTTATTCACCTTAATAATTGTATTGGCAATTTGGTCCATATTTGTGTAATCGGCAACCGTCCTGATAACGCGCCGGGTTTGATCGGCGGTGAATTCACCTGCACCAATAGTTACGTTTTCGGCCTGAACCGCCAATGCAATATCGTTAAATGTAAGGCCAACGGCATCTAATTTATAAGGATCGACATTAATTTGAATCTCGCGTTCTTCCACTCCCCTGATATTGGCTTCCGAGACTTCGCGTAAACTTTCGAATTCATCCTGTAACTGTTCTGCATAATCCTTAAGGTTCTGCATACTGAAATCTCCCGAAATATTCACATTCATGATTGGGAATTCAGATAAGTCGAAATCCATTACCAAAGGATCGGTATCCAGGTCTTTAGGCAAATCCGATTTGGCTTTATCCACGCGGTCTTTTGTATCCTGAAGCGCTTGATCGATCGTAACGTTGGTATTAAACTCAACTATAATTGTGCTTACATCCTGATACGATGCTGATGAAACTTTTTTTACACCTTTCAATCCCTTAATTTCCTTCTCGATAGGGCGGGTTATCAGGTTTTCGATGTCAACGGGTGAGTTTCCCGGGTATATTGTCTGAACAAAAATATACGGAATCACAATTTCAGGCATAGCCTCGCGTGGCATTTGGTTGTAGGAAAAAATTCCAAAAAATACCAGCAATGCGGTAAAAATATAAACCGTGGTTTTATTCTTTAGCGCAAGATAAGTTGGTCTAAACTTACGCGTTATATTTTGTTGATTGGGTTCCTTTTCTTTGACCATTGTATTTTGTTTTAGATGGCAAGTAAAATGATATTAATAGTTAATCACAGTTCCTGAGGCTACCTGGCTGTATCCTTCAGAAATGATTTTCATACCGGCATCAAGCCCATCGGTTACTTCGGTCATGTTATTATTGGTAACACCCGTTGTTACGTAAACTTTTTTAGCCACAGTTTTCCCATTGCTTTCATCCGAAATATAGGCGTAATCTCCTTTGAAATCCTGTTTAATATACAACGATGGAACTACGATTGCGTTTTCTGCCACATAGTCGCGGAACCGCACAATGGAAACCAGGTTTGGTTTTATCGTTTTATTCGCATTATTAATATCGAGCCTTACTCTGAATGTTCTGTTATTTGGATCGATTGTGTTTCCAATGCGTTGAATGGTGGTTTGCAATTCGCGGTTTAACGCCGGAAAAAATACGTTAACCTTTGCACCTTTTTTAATTGCTGTAATATAGGATTCTGAAACATCGGCATAAATTTTTATTTTGCTAATGTTAACCACTTTTGCAAAAGGAGTTTGCGGCCCGCCAATATCGCCTTTTTCCTGATATACCACATCTACCACGCCGTCGATAGGCGCTTTTACTTCGGCAAGTGCAATTTGTGTTTTTACACTTTCAATTCTTTTTTCCAGGCTTTCCTGGCTGTTTTTTGCCTGCAGATATTGCATCTCAGAACCGATATGCTGATCCCATAAATTCTTTTGACGCTTAAAAGTGGTACTGGCCAAATCCAACTGAACTTCCAACTCTTCCAAAGTTCGCTCCAGGATATTGGTATTCAGTTTGGCCATCACAAAGTCCTTCGATACATCTTGACCTTCGGTTACAAATATCTCATTTATAATTCCCGATGTTTCAGGGCTCACATTAATATTGTATTCCGACTCAACTTTTCCGGTAACTTCAATAAAATGTTCAAAAAGTTGTGGTTTTAATTCCACTACTTTTACGTTTACAACCTCGTCTTTTTCATTGCCTTCCAGGTCAGTTTCAAGCGCCGTGATTTTTTCCTGCAAATCGTGTACTTGTTGCTTGTATTCCTGTAATTGCTTCCGTTTGGCAGCTTCGTCGTCTCCTGCCGGTTTACTGCAGGCAACTACAAAAATTGCAGCAGTTAATAAAGTTATAATTTTTTTCATGGTTATAAATTGTTTGTATTTATTCATTAGGATAATTTTTTATAAACTGCCGATTGCTTTTTTCAGTTGTAAATCGGATTGCAACAACTGTAATGTTGAATTTACAAGAGCACGGTAAGCATTAATGTATTGGTTCTCTGCCTGTGTGAGCTCCGAACTTGTACTTAGCCCGTTATCGAACTTAATTTTTGTTTTATCTCTTATTCGGCCAGCGAGTTCCATATTTTCAGAGTCGTTATCATAGGTTTCAAGCGCCGATTCCATTTGGGCTACAGCGCTTAAATAATCTTTTTCAAGAGTTTGCTCGGTAAGCAATATATTGATCTCGGCCTTTTCAACCTCGATACGGGCCTGCTGAACTCTCGACCTTTTCTGGCCTGAATTAAAAATGCTTAAAGTCATTTGTAGTCCAACCAACGATGAAGGATACCACGAAGTGCTTGAATTAAAAAGGTTTGCATCATTTCCGTATGCATTTTTTGAGTAACTGTAAAAACCATTTAGTTTAGGTAGATATTCAACTTTTTCAACTCCTAATAACTTTCGCGATGCTTCGAAATTCAATGCTGCCAATTGGTAATCGATATGGGTGTTAAAATTGAATTGAATTGAATTTTGTTTTGCCTGCAATGGTTTCACAAACTGACTTACCATATCGGTTAAAACAATGTCGTTTTCGAGGTTGTAGCCCATTGTATATTTTAAAACTACTTTTGCAACATCTATTTCGCGTTGTGCCTTTGCAACCTCGCTTTCCGCATTTCCAACTAACAGTTTCACCTGGTCGACATCCTGTTCTTCTCGAAACCCATTTTCATAAAAAATCTTTGTTTCGTCAAATGTTTTCTGAACATTCTTCAAATTATTCATCATTACCTCTTTGTACTCCTGGCTCATTAATACAGAATAATATGCCTGTGTTACGGCTTCCCTGATATCGATGGCAGTTTTTTCGTATTGCTGTTTCGCCAGGTTTACATAAAGCTGTACCGAACCAACTCCAATTATATATGAACCATCGAATAACAACTGGTTTACGCTTAATCCAAAATCGGAGTTAAAATCCTGCCCAAATTTTACCGGAACGTAGGTTCCCGGCGCTTCTCCGAAAAACTCTCCGGGAAGTAATGTTACCGGAAGGTTTAAAAAGGCATTATAGCTTGCCGAACCCGAAACCTGTGGTAACCCCATCGAAATGGTTTCCCAAACTTTTTTATGTGCAATGTTCACGTCTTTCATCGAGTTCTGCAGAACATAGGAGTGTTCGGTAGCGAACTTCAACGCTTCATCCAGCGAAAACGAATTTTTTTCATCCTGCGCTTCTGTTTTATATGAAAACAAAACAATTGCGGTAAGCAGCAGTGCAAGTTTAAATTTTAACATCATTCTTCATATTGTTTAATTGTTTCTGAAAATATTTTATTCCTTTTTCAGTGCAAACCGAATGCATATGATAATCTATCACTTTATCGTAAAGCTCAATATTTGAAATTTCTGATGCAGTAAAAATCTCATATGCCGGATTAAGAGTTAGCAACATCCTGCCAACCTGAAGCTTTGCAATTACTTCAATATCCAAATCCGATCGGTATAAACCTGTCCGTACACCTTCTTTTAAATTTTCCAACGTGTTGTTGTAAATTCGTTCGCGTTTCAACTTTTGCACTTTACGGTATAATTTCGGATATCGTTTTTTTAAATCATTTTCGAGGTTGTTATGATAATATTTCAAAACACTTAAAATGTGCGTACGTAAGGTGAAATAACTGTCAATTGCATTTCCTTTTTCAAAATCGTTAACATTAAAAACCGGATTTTCTATGTAATAATCAATTACCTGTGAAAGCAGATCGGCTTTGTCTTTAAAATGCTGATAAAGTGTTTTCTTTGAAATTCCGAGCTCGTTCGCCATATGGTCCATGGTAACGCTGTTAATCCCGAATCTCAGATAAAGTCCACCGGCATTTTTTAAAATAAATAGTTTTTTGTCTTCCATTCTTTTATCAAATGTAAACGATTTGGCACACAGGAAACTTTTTTGCCCTAAAAAGTTTACTAAAGTTTAACATTGCTTAATTGTTCTGTAATCTAACGACACACAAAACTATTGCAATCGATATAGTTTCCGAAAAAATAATCGGTAAACGGCGAGTATTTACCAACGAATGTGGAGTTTCTTATTGCAGAGAAAGAATTGCTTCGGCATATTTCAGATCTTCAGGATACGTAATTTTAATGTTTTCGCGGTTTCCTTCAACGAGGTTTATTGTTTCGCCCGCGTTTTCCAAAACCGAAGCGTCATCAGTAAAATTTTTACTTTCTGCCGTGTTGTAAGCTTCTTTAATCAGTTTGGTTTTAAAGGTTTGTGGGGTTTGTACCAACATTATTCCGCTTCGATCCAAAATACGGTTTTTTCCGTTTTCAATAATACGGACCGATTCCGACACAAGGAATTACCGGAAGTGCATTTCCTTTTTTAAGTGCAGTTTCGTAGCAATTTTGAATGGTTTGCCGCGAAACCAGCGGACGAACTCCGTCGTGGATAAAAACAATTCCTTCAGTTGTGATTTTAGCCAAGCCGTTTTTTACAGAGTTAAAACGAACATCACCACCAAAAGCTATCGTATATTCAATTTTAAATTGATGCTTTTTACATAACGAAATCCATATATCATGCTGATTTTCGGGCAGCACAAGAATTATTTCCGTATTTGAATCGTATTTTTTAAACACTTCTATCGTATGCATTAAAAGCGGTTTACCATGAATTTCAAGAAATTGTTTTGGAATATCACTTTTCATTCGGTTTCCGCTTCCGCCAGCCACAATTAAGGCAAACTTTTTCATGCTGAAAGTGTTTCGTTATGTGTTATATTTGGTAAAAATAACTAAATTCTGCTATGGTAACAGTTCTGGATTTTCTAAAAGCGCTTTCGAAAACAACAACAGGGAATGGTTTCAAGACAATAAAAAATGGTATGAAGAAAGCCGCGATAAATTTCTTTTTTTAACTGAAGTAATGATAAACGAAATCAGGAAATTCGATCCCGAGGTACCGGCTTTATCGCCAAAAGATTGTATGTTCCGAATATTCCGAGATGTACGTTTTTCAAATGACAAACGGCCGTATAAAACCAACTTCGGTAGTTTTATCTCAAAAGGAGGCCGGAAAAGTGCTTTTGCAGGCTACTATTTTCATTTCGAGCCAAATGAAAGTTTTCTTGGTGGCGGAACTTATATGCCGCCGGCCGAACCATTAAAAGCTGTTCGTGATTATTTAGCCGAACACGGAGACGAATTTCTGAAGATTATAAATGATCCGGAATTCAAAAAAACATATCCTGAAATGTATGACGACAAATTAAAGACGGCTCCAAAAGGATTTCCGAAAGATCATGAATATATTGAACTGCTACGATACAAATCGTATATTTTTTCGAGGCGATTATCAAAAGCAGAGGTACTTGGAGAAAATTATATAGAACAAATGGTAGATAGTTTCCGGGTTTTACATCCGGTGAATGAGTTCCTGAATATTGCCATCGAAAAAAATTTGTAAAAAAAATACAAAAAGGGGGGTTACTTTTTTAAGTTAAACGGAATATATAAGTATAAGACCCATATTTTTTATCTTCCCGATTTCAAAAAATATTCCCCGGTCGTTCTGACCGGGGTTCTTTTTTTTATGTATTGGCAAGTTTCATTACCCGTTCAATGGTATCATCGACATGTTCCGGCGCTTCAAAACCAATGGTCATACAATCCACGTTTCCACTTTTCATTACATATTCAAGCGATTTTTGACGCTGTTCATCATCAACCAATTGCCCGCAACCAAAAATTTTCATTCCAATTACGCCTTTACCGTTTTCTTTTGCCCGTTTTAAAACCGGCATAACTTCGGCAGGTGTTCCATCCATTCGTGGCCCTACGTTATTTATTCTTGAAAGCAGCACGTCAGCCCATGGATTTTCTGCGGCAACTTTTAGAGCGCCTAAATCATGACACGACAAACCAATCTTTTTTACAATTCCTTTTTGTTTTGCTTCGGAATAGGCATCCATATATCTTTTATATTCATCGGGCCATTCGCTGGTTACCATGCAATGCAAAAGCAGAATATCGATATAATCGGTGTCGAGTTCTTTACGGAAACGATCGATACTTTTCTGAAAAGGCTCAGGTGTGTACCAGCCTTCATGCTCGTAAACCATAATTTTCGATAAAACGGTAACTTTCTCGCGCGGCACTTTTTTTAAGGCTTTACCAACATATTCATGGGTTCCGTACATATCGGCAGTTTCAAAAAATTTAATACCGCGATCGTAGGCATGCATGGCCAAATCCACAAATTTCTTTTCGCCAAGTTTTTTCTGATTTGAAGTATTTTTCCAACCAAACGAACCTGTGCCAAAAGCCAGACGCGGAACTTCCATTCCTGTGTCACCTAATTTCACGGTGTCAACCATAACGTTCGATGTCGGTCTGAAACTTAAGTTTGCCAACCCCGAAGTTGCTGCTATGGCACCTGCAAGTCCCATCGTGCTTTTATGAATAAACCTTCTTCTGTCTATATTTTTCATGATTCGAATTTTTTACTGAATAAGTCAGCAGTTGCTGTCTGTCCGATAATTTTTAAATCGCTGTAAACCTGAATTTATTCAGCTTATTTAATAATTGACCAGATTAAGATAGTAATTTGTATTCATTCTTAAAAATTTGCGTTTCAAAACACCTCATTATTTTTATTTTTGCGTCCTTAATTTTCAATAAAAAAACTTTATGAAACGAATTCTATTTATTATTGCCGGATTTGCATTTACGCTTGCGGCAAATTCTCAAAATTTACAATTGCATTACGATTTGGGTGAAGGAAGAAAATACTTTACTTCAACGGTTGAAATGTTCAGGCCCGACAATTACGGCTCAACATTCTTTTTTATCGATATGGACTACAGTTCCGACGTTCGAAATGTTTCAAACGGTCTATCGTTGGCATACTGGGAAATTGCGCGTGCATTTAAGTGGAATGAAAATCAAAAATTTCAACCGCGTGTTGAATATAACGGGGGAGTTTTTAAGCTCGATGGCGACGAAACACCTTTTATTCCGATTGAAAACTGCTGGCTGGCCGGTGTGGAACGCACATGGGCATCAGCCGATTTCTCAAAAATACTTACTTTGCAGGCTAACTATAAATACATTCAGGATAAAGAGAATGCAGCATTTCAGCTTACAGCAGTCTGGACGGTTAACATGCTTGACGGTAAAATATCGTTTTTAGGATTTGCCGATTTCTGGAAAGAAGAAATGTTTTGGGGAACCAAATACCGTTTTCTTTCTGAACCACAACTTTGGTATAATTTTAATCCGCATTTCTCTGCTGGAAGTGAAATTGAACTAAGCAGTAATTTTGTAGGCGATAAGTTTTTTGTAAGTCCGACCATTGCAGTAAAATATACCTTCTAAATTAAATAGCGATGTTTGAAAAATTCTTTAAACTAACGGAAAACAAAACCTCAGTAAAAACAGAAATTTTAGCAGGAATAACCACGTTTATGACTATGGCTTACATTCTTGCGGTAAACCCTGAAATTTTAAGCGCCACCGGAATGGACAAAAATGCGTTGTTTACAGCCACAGCGCTTTCAGCATTAATTGCAACTTTGGTTATGGCGCTGGTTGCAAAGCTTCCGTTTGCACTGGCTCCCGGAATGGGGTTGAACGCGTTTTTTGCCTTCACTGTTGTACTCGGAATGGGCTATACCTGGCAATTTGCATTAACGGCGGTTTTTCTTGAAGGGATTATTTTTCTCGTACTTACCTTATTTAATATTCGTGAACTGATTGTAAATGCAATTCCGCTTTCGCTAAAACATGCAGTTTCGGCAGGTATTGGGTTATTTATTGCTTTTATCGGTTTACAGAATGCCGGAATTATTGTAAATAACGACGCTACTTTGGTAAGCCTCGGAAATATGGGGTCGCCTGCAGTTTTAATTGCATTGGGTGGCGTGGTGTTAACAGCAGTACTTTTAGCCAAAAAAGTAAAAGGTGCATTGCTAATCGGAATTTTTGCTGCAACTATTGCAGGCCTGCCATTTGGGGTTACCAACTTACCCGAGGGAAGCCTGGTGGATATTCCGCCATCGGTTTCCCCAATTTTCTGGAAATTTCAATTCGAACATATTTTTACCGCCGACATGCTGATAGTACTGTTTACTTTCCTTTTCGTGGATATGTTCGATACGGTTGGCACACTGGTCGGAGTTTCGTCGAAAGCAGGAATGCTGGATAAAGATGGAAAAGTACCACGCGTAAAACAAGCATTGTTGGCCGACTCAGTCGGAACATTTGTAGGGGCGATTTTAGGTACGAGCACAGTTACCACCTATGTGGAAAGCGCTTCGGGTGTTTCCGAAGGTGGAAGAACCGGACTCACATCGCTTGCAACTGCAGCATTATTTTTAATTGCCCTGTTTTTTGCTCCGTTGTTCACTATGGTTCCGTCGGCAGCAACTGCACCGGCTTTAATTTTAGTGGGATTTTTTATGATGTCGCCCATACTGAATATCGATTTTGAAAACTATACCGAATCGATTCCCGCATTTATCACTATTATTTTTATGCCGTTAACATACAGCATAGCCGAAGGAATAGTTTTTGGTATGCTGTCGTATGTTTTACTGAAAGTTATTACCGGAAAATTCAAAGACGTATCAATCGTAATGGTTGTTTTGTCGATACTTTTTATATTGAAGTTTCTGATTTGAAATTGCAATCATGAGATACAAAAACGGGATTGGCAAATACGATTTGTTTGCCGGTTTCGTTTTTTTTGTAAATTGCCAGCAAAAAATTGATTATGAAACCTCTGATTTATTTCTTACTTTTTTTAATTGTTTTTACATCGTGCGAAAAAGATCCGGCGGATAAAAAAGCACCTGAAATTCCACCTGTAGAAACCCTGTTTATTGATTTCGGCGAAATAGGAGACGTAGGTAAATCGGCCGAAGCATTGAAAACAAACTGGATTTATTCCGCTACCAAGGTTACTATCTGGAATATTGCTGTATGGTCGACCTTTGCAGTGCCGGCTGCTGCCTTTAAATTGGCATTTAACAATACGCCTGAAGTAATAAATGATGTAACCTGGACGTGGCAATGGAAATATGCAGTAACAGGATTTAACAATGAATATACAGCTCGTTTGGTAGGAACGCTGGAAACAGCCAGCACCATAAAATGGGAAATGTATATTTCAAAATCGGGTGACAATGCGTATGAAGATTTTCTGTGGTTTGAAGGAACTTCCGATATCGATGGCAAAAGCGGGCAATGGATTTTGTATTACAATTATGAATATCAGGATAAAACTGTTCAGGTTGACTGGAAAATTGAAGCTGATGAAATTGGTGAAGTAAAATATACCTATGTCAGAAAATTGAATGATCTGAGAGTTGATGATAAATTTTACGGAAGCACATTAACCTATGGATTGCAGGACAATGAATTTGATGCTTACATGCAGATTCATGCTTATAATTATCAGGCAGAAGATTTTAAAGACACTGAAATTGAATGGAACCGTACCGATTATTCCGGTCATATAAAAGACGAATATTTCTATAGCGATACCGATTGGCACTGCTGGGACAATAATCAAAACGACATAAGCTGCAATTAATACCGTATTACTTGTAGATTTACACGTCTATATTTTATGGTATTATGCCGATAGATATTTTAAACACAATTAATTACGAAGTAATATTTATTGTGTAATTTAAAATACTAATCGGCATAGGCATTATTTACAAAAATTTTTTAAGCGCCGTGTGTGCCTTTTTTTGTTTTTGCTATTTTTGCGGCACTGTAAAATTACTTTTACAACATTAGGGCTGTTAGCTCAGTTGGTTTAGTCCGTCAACTGACGGATGACAGGGTAGGGGGTCACGTGGTTCTTTATTTAATAACGTATTTGGGACATTAACTTAGTTGGTTTAGTCCGTCAACTGACGGATGACAGGGTAGAAGTCAGAAGATCTTTGATATATATTTAGGGCTGTTAGCTCAGTTGGTTTAGAGCATTACCTTGACAGGGTAGGGGTCACTGGTTCGAATCCAGTACAGCCCACATATATTTAGCTCCAGTTATGTATATTGTATACGCACTTTTTTCTGAAAAATATGATAAAATCTATATTGGTTTCACTTCCGACGTACAAAAAAGGTTGGTAGCTCACAATGATGAGCGAAACACTGGCTGGACAGCAAAATACAGATCCTGGAAAATAATTTATACGGAAGAACTGGAAAATAAATCTGATGCTCTGAAAAGAGAGAAACAGCTTAAGACATCACGGGGAAGAAATTTTATCCGTGGCTTAATTCATTAGCTCAGTTGGTTTAGTCCGTCAGCTGACGGATGAAGGGTAGAAGTCACTGGTTGTTCCGATGCTTCGGTACAGTACAGCCCACAAATTTTACTTGAAAAATATAAACCCGCATTTTCAATGTACTTCGATTCCAAGTTCCTTCAACACAAGCGGATTTAAATCTTCGCTCGAAGGCGAATGATAGGCAACTGTTCCGGTACTTAAATCAAGCACATAAGTATAGCCATTTTTAAGCGCAACCTTTTCAATAGCTTTATTTATCTTATCGTAAATTGGTTGCAACAATTCCATATTCCGCTTTTGAAGTTGCTGATTAGCCGTTTGCTGATATTGCTGAATTTTGTTTGCCATTTCCACTAAATCCTTTTCTTTGGAATTCCGCACAAATTCGCTGTAAGTACTTTTTTCTGCTTCAAACTTTTTAACGCCGGCATCGTGTTCCTGCAACATTTCGTTAAACATCTTTTCCATGTCATCGGCTTCCTTTTTTAGAACCACCTGGATACTGTCAGTCGCCGGAAGTTGTTGTACCATTTCCTGAATATTTACATGTCCGATTTTAAGATTTGTCTGGCTGAAAACCGAGGTTGCCGGAATTACAAGTGCCAGAATCAAATACAAGTATTTTTTTTTCATAAGCTGAATGATTTAATTTGCAATGGCTTCAAAATTAAATCTTTGAAATTCAGCTTTTTCGAAATAAAAGTTAAATAGATTCCCTGTAAGCGTTAATCAAAACTAAAATATTCGTTTTTATCATAATTTGTCTTTCAATAACCAAATAATGTTAATGCAAGCTATTCAATTCGAAAAGCATTGAGCTGGATTAAGTTTCAGGATTAATTTTCCGGTAATAGTAACTTGTTTTTTCAGCCTGAACATCAAAAGTGTAAATATCAGATTCTTTTTCAGTGTAAAATATAGACAGCAGACCAATATCGCCGGCGCAAAACAGACTGTGGGCGCACATCAGAAATATGAAGAAGTAAAAGAAAGGCTGATGAATAAAGATGATTAATCCGGCTAAAGAAATAATTTTTATTGCCACTAAAGGTGCAAGTGCTACAAAAGCAAACTGACTGCGGTTTAAAACATGACGATCGGCTTCGGCATAAAAAATAAATTTCTTTAAATATCCTCCAAAGTTAATTCGTTGTGCACCTGTAAAAAGAAGTGCGAATGCATGCAGTAGCTCGTGAATAACTATTAACAACGAAAAGCAAAATACCAATGCAGCGAGTGTGAAATATAATGGTTGCATTATTCCGTGAAATGCCTTAACAATCGATCGGGTAAAAAAGAATATGCCGATGATAATCATTGCAACCTGGTAGTACATAAAAAAACGGATAAGTCTTCCGTTTCCTGTAAGCTGTTCAATTACAAACTCTTTTATTTCGGTGTGATTTAGCTTTGCGATTAATTCAAATTTGTTCGAATCCTGAAGTTGCTCAATGCCTGGATTTGCCATGCTTATTCATTTCGGATTATTTTAAATACATCTTTCACATTAAATAATTTTAGAAGGAAAGCTGTTAAAACCGATGCCGTAATCATAAACAAATAACCGGTTATCCAGTTTGAAAAGTTTTTTGAAACCGATCCTAAAAAAACCACTGCACCAGTAAACATTAACAATTGAAAAATAAACCAGGCTCCGGGTTTTAGTTTGAAGATTACAAGCGCCAGAATAATTTGTGCAACCGCTGTGCTGATTTGGGTGATTAAACTCGCATAAGCCGAGCCAAATGCCTGCATGCGAGGAATAAAAACAAGGTTTAATGTCACATTTAGCAGCATTCCGCAAAAAGCCATCAGGTTAAGTTGTTTCATGCTTCCGTTGGCGGTAAGCAAGGTTCCGAAAATATAAGTGGCAGCAATTCCAATAAATCCGGTCATTAATATTCCAAGTATCTCCGATGAATTTTCGGTATTGCTGTGATACAAAAGCATCATTATATCGCGATTGTAATATATGCTCGAAATGGCAATAATCAACGCAGGCACAATAAGTAAAGTAAAAGATAATTGCAGCATTTGGCCAATCGGATCTCCTTGTTTAATCATTCGTGCAAAAATGGGCAAAAGCAATCCGGCAAATAAAACACCAAACATCGAAACTGCATCTAACAAACGAAATGCCTGGGCATAAATTCCGGCTTGTTCTTTTCCCAAAGGATCGGGAAGAAGCCGTTCGAGCATAACCGAATCTATCCGGTTATAAAACGACATTAACAGAATAAGTAAAGCATAAGGGTAAGCTTTTCTTAAAAAAACAAGAAAAAACTTAATGTTGAATTTGATTTTTATTCTGCCGGCTTTTTTGAGCACAATAAAAAATGTAATCAGCGAGGTAATAAAATACGCCAGTGTTTGGGCATACACAAACCATTCGATAGTGAAAAAATACCGGAAATATTTATTAAACAATAAAACACTGCAGATAATAATCATTAAACTCCGGTCGAGTACTGACAAAAAACTATCGGTTCTAAACAAGTGAAGCCCGCTGATATTGGAACGAAGATATAGTGTAAACGAAATAAGAAACTGGTTAAATATTAAAAAGAACAGCAGGTGAAACTGAACCTTGTCGTAACCGATAATTGCAGCTATTGTAAGGCTGAAAACTGCATAAACCAAAGCAAGCAGAAATTTCAAGCCAACAATATTGGAGAAATGTTTTGGCAATAAAAAATGGTGTTGAGCAATATTCCGGTTATTGTAATTGGTGATTCCCAAATCGAGCAGAATATTTAGAAGCATAGAAAAGCTAAAGAGTGAAAAATACATTCCGTAGCTGTGATCTCCCAGCAGGTTTTGCACGGTACGGTCAATTCCAAATATCCAGAATGGCTTAATTAAAAGATTAAGGAAAAGAAGTAATATCAGATTGGTGACGAATTTCCGTTTCAAAACTTTCAATTCATTGGGTTAATGACTTTGGCAGGAAAAAGAAATTGTGTTTTTCAACGCTTGCATTTTCCAGCGGAACCAACTCATTTTTCTGCAATAGTAACGTTGAATAGCCCAGACTATTTAGCAGCGAAATACATTTCTCCCGGTTTTCGTTATCCCACAATTCGCAATAAATAACAGGCTGGTTTTTTTGTATCAGCTTTTCACCACCTTTTAATGCAAAATATTCAAAATTTTCCACATCTATTTTTATTCCTGTTACTTTGATGTCGGGCTGATTTAAATCATTGAACTCATCGAGGCTAACAACGGGAACTTCATATTTATGCCCGTTATTAAATTCTTTGTTCCCGGCGTGAATAACATGGCTTAATCCATGCATCGGAACCTGGTTAATTACAGGCATAACCATTTCGAGCGTTCCACTTTTTTCGCCAATAGCAACTTCGTATTCATGAATATTTGACAGATGGAATTTCGCTTTTATCCTTTTCAGCGTATTCATGTTTAAAGCCAGCGGTTCAAAAGAATATATTTCGCTTTCAGGTAATTTTTTTGCCAGATGATAACTGGTTACACCAATGTTTGCTCCCAGGTCGAGTACAATTCCTTTTTCGGGCAAAAGTTTAAGGAAATGAAAAAAATCCTTTTCGTTTTTATCCCATTTCAATTTAATAATTATAAACCGTGCAAAAACATATAAATAAGTTTTCAGGCCGAGGGTTTTTTGCAGAACATATTTAATAAAAGTCTTCATTAACTTCTAACTTTGGCGTAAAGATATTAGAAAATAATTTCTATTTTACACATTCATTATGAGGATTGCTGTAAATACACGATTAATGCTCAAAGGGAAGCTCGAAGGCATCGGCTGGTTTACCCTTGAAACACTAAAACGAATGACCCGGAATCATCCGGAACATGAGTTCATTTTTATTTTCGACAGGCCATATGATAAGGAATATATTTTCGCCGATAATATAACGCCGGTTGTAATAGGACCACAGGCGAGGCATCCTTTTTTGTTTTATTTCTGGTTCGATTTCCGGATTCCCAAAATTCTGAAAAAATACAAAGCCGATCTTTTTCTCTCACCCGATGGCTATTTATCATTACGTACAAAAGTTCCGCAATTGGCGGTAATTCACGATATCAATTTTTTTCACCGGCCTGCCGATTTGCCCTGGCTGATTGCAAAATATTACAACTACTTTTTTCCCAAATTTGCAAAAGTTGCCAAAAGAATCGCTACAGTTTCTTTCTATTCAAAAGAAGATATTACTCGTTCGTTTAAAGTCGATTACGATAAAATTGATGTAGTATACGACGGTATAAACCAGATTTTTCAGCCTATAAGCGAAGAAGAAAAAATTAGTACCAGGGAAAAATATACGAATGGCAATTCCTACTTTTTATTTGTTGGTGCACTTCATCCACGAAAAAATATTGCAGGTTTGCTCAAAGCTTTCGATGCGTTTAAAAGTGTAAAAAGCGATAAAATTAAAATGGTAATTGTGGGTGGCGAAATGCACAAAACAGGCGATATTTTTGAAACCTACGACAACATGCGTTTCAAAAAAGATGTTGTTTTTACCGGACGCGTTTCAACCAACGAACTGCATGATATTTTTGGCGCAGCACTGGCTCTTACTTTTGTACCTTTTTTCGAAGGTTTTGGAATTCCGATTGTTGAAGGGATGAGCGCTGGCATTCCGGTAATTTGTTCGAATACAACCTCAATTCCCGAAGTGGGTGGAAATGCAGTTTTATATGCTGATCCATTGAAAATTGAACAGATAACAGATGCGATGCTAAAAATTACGGAAGATGCGGAATTACGATTGAAATTAGTGGAAAAAGGTTTTGAGCAGAAAAACAAATTTAGCTGGGACGAAACAGCGCGTTTGCTGTGGATGAGCGTTGAAAGGTCTTTGCAGTAATTTAAATACAGCAGCAGTTATTGGTTACAGAATTTGAGCATGGCAAAACAAAAATTACTTTCATTTTATAAAGAAAATCAAATTGAAGCAGGTTGCGATGAAGCCGGTCGTGGTTGTCTTGCCGGGCCGGTTTTTGCAGCAGCGGTTATTTTACCACCTGATTTTGAGGACCACCTTTTAAACGATTCAAAAAAGCTTACCGAAAAACAACGATATCTTCTTCGAGAACTAATTGAAAAAGAAGCTTTGGCGTGGGCTGTTGAAGCAGTTTCGAATGAAGAAATTGATAAAGTAAATATTTTAAATGCATCGTTTCTGGCAATGAACCGCGCCGTTCAGAAACTCAGAGTAAAGCCCGATCATTTACTTATAGACGGTAACCGTTTCCGGCCACAAACCAAAATACCATATACCTGTATGATTAAAGGCGATGGCCGTTTTTTCTCCATTGCCGCAGCCTCGGTACTGGCAAAAACATATCGCGACGATTTTATGATGAAAATCCATAACGAATTTCCTGTTTATAAGTGGATAAGAAATAAAGGATATCCTACCAGGAAGCACCGCGATGCTATTCGGGAACATGGCGTAACTTCTTATCACCGGCGTTCATTTCGTTTACTCGACGAACAGTTGGTTCTGGAATTCCAGGAAAAATCAACAATATAAAGTCGTCTGGCACATGGCGCTATTTCTTAGTATTTAAAGATTCAAGGTGTATAGCCAAACCCGAATTGGCCGGAATAATCGAAATCCAAAACTGAATTGGCTGTTACATTTAGGTTTTCTGTCTTAACCTTGGTTGGAGATGAAGAATTGGGATCATACGAATAAATCGCGGCTTCATAATCTGAATCTTCAGGTAAAAAACCAAAATCCAAATGAAGTGTTCTTCCCTGATTAGCCGTGAGTGATCCAATAAACCAGTCTGCTCCGTTTCGGCGAGCGATTGTAGCAAATTTCCCGATTTCGCCATCAATAATATTTGTTTCGTCCCAAACCGTTGGCATTTCTTTATAAAAATCCAATTCGGGTGTTTTTATAATAAAACCTTTTGAACCTGGAACACCGCCAGTTACATCGGATGAATTTGGCGGGCGATCGTACCAATATAAAAACTGCCACGGACTGTAAAGCATTACAGCTTTTGCGAGTTGAGATACATTTCCACCCATCGTTTCCTGTACGCGTGGTGCGTAATAGCAATTGGTGTTATCTGCGGCGCCTGCCAGCATTCGGGTAAACAGAGTCTTCAAAGTGTGTTCGTTGGCCGGACTTTCCTCATCGCCTCTTATTCCCTCCTGAGTCATCAGATTTGGGTAAGTTCTTGAAAAACCTGTCGGACGGTATTCATCATGAATATCAACCATCAATTGGTTTTCGGCAGCTTTTTTTACGGCTTCGTGCAACCATGTTGTCCATTGCTGCGAGCCTACCTGAACAAATCCATATTTTACACCTTTTATTCCCCACGAGTGATATAATGGCAGAATCGTATCAATTTGTTTTTCAAGCGCACGGCGGTTTACATACACGATAATTCCAATACCCTTTGAACCGGCATATTCAATTACTTTGTGCAAGTCAAGCGGTCCGGGCGAACGTTTTGGATCAACTGTAATCGTTGTGGCATCCGAATTTTCATCGCCTTCAGGACCATACCAACCGGCATCGAATTCAACATATTGAAGGCCGTTTTCTGCTGCAAAATCAACGCAGGACAAACCACCTTTTGTTGTTAAAGTCACTTCACGGATTACTTTTCCCGGTTTAATCCACGAAACATCTTTTATCGCACATGGGTCATTCAGATTTTCATAGAAGTAATTGTTTGCGAGTAGTTCTGCCGGATTTTTTGCAATCATTATTGTTCGCCATGGAGTGGTGTAAGGTAATTTAACAGTAGCTTCTCCTTCGAGGTTTGCAACAAGTGAATTGTCTTTTTCACCTTTTATAAATTTCATTCGGGCAAAATCAATAAGTTTGGCTTCACCCAAGCGCTAACACCTGATTTCCGGTTTCAATAACCAGCGGGCGTTCAACCGGATTTTTAATTGCATTTATTTGAATTTTCTGTATTTCGGATTGAGCACGTTCCGAAGCCCAGCAATTATAATTTTCATTAAAATTGAATTCGGTATTTTCTTTTTGAATAGTTATTGAATCGTTTTTATTCGAAGGCAGGAACGTGTAATTAAAAGCAACACCTTCGTTATATGCCCGAAAAGTAATTTCGAATTCTCGCCCGGGTTCTGTCTTTTCTTTTAAACGAATGGAAACCTGGTTGTAATTATTTCTGATTTCATCTCTTTCACCATAAACCGGGTTCCAGGTTTGGTTCACACTTATTTCTGAAGTTGAAACGATTTCGACGTTTTTACCCAAATCCGGATTGCTTTCAATCTGAAATCCCAATTGATGATTTTTCTATGATAACAGAATCTTCCGAAATAACAGAATAGTACATTTCGGAAACATCGTTCACTCCGTACCGAACTTGAATTTTACCATTTGGGCTTTGTATTTGATTCGCATTCCTGGAGTTACAAGAAACTATTGCAGATAGTAAGATAAGGTAAAGCAGGTTTTTCATTCTAATCTATTTTTATCAATGTTTTTAAGAAATCTAAAATAGGAAAATAAAGCTAAAGGAGAATCAGTAATTCGATTGAGGTATGATTTAATAAAAGCCGGATATACTTCATTTTGGCGGATCACCTTTGTCATACAATAAAAATCGTTGATAAGTATTAATTATTTCTAAAATTATTTAACTTTGGTAAAAGCGTGGAATGTACACTTTTAAAAAACTAAACTAAAAAAAACTAACTTATGGAAAGAAACACTTTAAGATTGCTTTCTTGTTTTAGAAAGCGTCCAAAATTTCAGCTTATTGTTGTTTTTCTAATGGTAATGCTGATGATGACTTCAAACAATCTCTTCGCCATTGAAAAATTAGATGATTTTTCAGGTAATTCAGAAATGTTAACATTTCAACAACAGTCAATTTCAGGAAAAGTGCTGGACATATCCGGCCGTCCTTTACCAGGAGTTACTGTTGTTGTAAAAGGAACCACTATCGGCACTGTAACGGATAATGATGGGAATTTTTCCCTGTCGGTTCCTTCAAATGCCGCGACGCTTCAATTTTCCTTCGTTGGAATGAAGACCCAGGAGATTCCAATTGGAAATCAAACCAATTTTTCTGTTACAATGGAAGAAGAAGCCATTGGATTGGAAGAAGTTGTTGCAGTGGGTTATGGAGTTCAGAAAAAGGCGACCCTGTCTGGTTCAGTAACAAATGTTGAAGGTGAAGAACTGGTCAAGTCACCCGTTACAAACGTTAGCCAAACAATGGCAGGGCGTTTGCCCGGGCTTGTTGCCATTTCGAATACCGGAGAACCGGGATATGACGGGGCAACTCTTCGTATCCGGGGTTTAAATACTTTTGGGGATGCATCACCATTAATTGTTGTTGATGGCGTTCCCGGCCGTTCATTGGAACGAATCGATCCCGCAACAATTGAAGATATTTCAATTATTAAAGATGCTTCTGCTGCTATTTATGGTGCACAGGCTGCAAATGGAGTAATTCTGGTTACGACAAAGCGTGGCGGAGTTGGTGAGCCTACCATAAAATTATCTTACAACCAGGGATTCGCACGACCTACTGTTGTTCCCGAAATGGCAGATGCTTCAGAATATGCAACACTTTTAAACGAAATTGATATGTATGCCGGTCGCGAACCACGGTATACTCAGGATGATATTCAAAAATACAGATTGGGAAATGACCCTTGGTTTTATCCAAATACCGATTGGTATGCTGAAACTTTGAGGCCATGGTCGCCACAGAATTATGGAAATATTTCCATTGATGGAGGAACACAAAAGATTAAATACTTTATTAGTCTTTCTGAAAAATCGCAGGATGGATTTTATAAAAACAGCGGGACCAAATACAATCAATACGACATGAAGTCGAATTTTGATATTGAAATTAATGATTATTTGGACCTTACCATTAATACCACAGCGCGGATGGAAGATCGTAATTTTCCCTACCCGCTCAGCTCAGGATATTTTTCGAATGGTTATGCGTGGAAAACCAAATTTACCGGCTTACTGGCCAAACGGCACACCTGGTCCGGATATAGAATATGGTAATAATCCGGTAGTTGTTAGTACGAAGGCAACAGGTTATGACAGGGATAAAAACTATATTTTCAATTCAGATTTCGGCGTTAACCTTAAGATACCTGGTGTTGAGGGGCTTTCACTTAAAGGCAATGCTTCCATCGACAAAAACTTCAGGTTCCGCAAAATCTGGCGTACACCGTGGTACCTTTATTCATGGGATTATGAAAGTTATGATGATAATGGGGATCCGGTTCTTGTTAAGGGTAAGAAAGGTTACAGTGAACCACGGCTCTCTGAAGACATGGGCGATCATATTGATATATTAATAAATGGCCTTATAAATTATAACAGAACCTTTGCAAATGCACACACCATAAATGCCTTAGCTGGTGTTGAAAAGATTACCGGTAAAGGGGATCTTTTTAGTGCATACAGAAGGTATTTTATTTCATCTGCCATTGATCAATTATTTGCCGGAGGACAGGAAGAATTGAACAATGATGGCTCAGGTTATAAACAAGCACGATTGAACTACTTTGGAAGGTTAAACTACAGTTTTAGTGATAAATATCTTGCCGAATTTGTGTGGCGTTACCAGGCTTCCTATATTTTTGAAGAAACAAGCCGGTACGGATTCTTCCCCGGAATTTCACTTGGATATGTTATTTCTGCAGAAAACTTCTGGCAGGAGAATCTTGGTTTTATCAACTTTGCAAAAATTAGAGCTTCCTATGGTGAAACGGGTAATGATTTAATCAATCCATATCAATACCTGGCATCTTATTCATTCAATGAATTATTATATATTGCTAATGGTGGGACAAGTTTCAATCAGGCACTTCAGGAAGGCGTTGTGCCTAACAGGGGTGTTACCTGGGAAACCGCAATTCAGCAAAACATTGGTGTCGATCTTCAGTTTCTAAACGGCAATCTTGCTGTTACAGCCGATTATTTTAAAAACAAACGTGAAGATATTTTATGGTCAAGGAATGCATCAGTTCCCAACACCACCGGAATGTCGTTACCGGATGAGAATATAGGAGAAGTTGAAAACAAAGGTGTGGATTTTAATATTGAATTCAGAAAGCGCCTAAGTGATTTAAGTTATCGTATTGGTTTAAATGGTGTTTACAGCAAAAACAAAATACTGTTCTGGGATGAACCACCAGGAGCTCCGGTTTACCAACAGTCAACTGGTCGGCCCATTGAATCAGGACTATATTATCAAGCTATTGGAATATTTGAAGATCAGGCAGCTATTGATGCTTATCCTCACTGGAACGGTGCCCGTCCGGGAGATATTATTTTTGAAGATTATAACGATGATAAAGTTATAGATGCAAACGACAGGGTTCGAAATGATAAAAGTCGTACACCAATTTTTACAGGTGGATTAAATTTTGGCATGAATTATCTTGGTTTTGATTTATCTGTTTTATTTCAGGGAGCCATGGGAGGTGTCTTTTATGAAGGAACCGAATCAGGTGATATCGGTAACTTCCTGAATAGTTTTTATGAAGAACGCTGGACTCCTGAAAATCCCAATAGTGAACATCCCAGAACTTTTAACCGCGGAAATGAATACTGGGTAAATCAACAAAGTACTTATTGGCTTCATAAAACGGATTATGTACGATTAAAAAATATTGAATTGGGTTATTCTCTTCCGGGAACACTGACTCAACGTTATTTAATACAACAACTGCGGTTGTATGTCAGTGCATTCAACCTGCTGACTTTTAGTCCTGATATGGCTGATTTTGATCCTGAAAATACGAGGGGGGATGGTCAAAATTACCCGTTGAATAAAATTGTTAATGTTGGTTTAAGTGTAACTTTTTAAAATGAAACGTCATGAATAAATTAAAATTTCTATTTATAATACTTATCATGGTCTTTTCGGCTTGCAACGACGACTTTTTGGAAGTTGAACCACTGGACCGTTATTCAGATGCTGCTGTATGGCAGGATCCTGCATTAATTCAGGCCTTTGTAAATAACATTTACTATGGTCAGAAAACCGGCTTTACCTCAGTAATGATTTCATCGATTTGCGATGAATCAATGGATGTTTGGTGGTGGGAAACTCAACCCATTGTCAAAGGCGATATAAGTTCAAGTTATCTTGCTATTCTTGCGCCTGATCATTGGGATATTAGTATGCGTAATTTAACCTGGAATAATTTGTACGACAATATCAGATCGTGTAACGTTTATATGGAGAATATAGAAAAATCAGGTTTAACCGGAGATGACGTCAATCAACTTACCGGGGAGGTTTATTTTCTGCGTGCATACTATTACCATGTTTTAATGAGCCTTTTTGGCGGTGTTCCTTTGGTTAAAGAAGCTTACGAGCCTACTGATGATTTTTTGGTTCCACGTAATAGCTTTGAAGAAACAGTTAATTTTATTGTTGAAGATTGCGATGCTGCAGCCAGTCTGTTGGTTACCGACGGGGATAAAGCCCGGGCTACAAAAGGTGCAGCGCTTGCGCTAAAATCAAGGGTACTTTTATATGCAGCAAGTGATTTATTCAACAGCAATGGTTCATGGACTTCCGGTTATTCAAATCCTGAATTAATTGGTTATACAGGTGGGGATAGAACTGCACGCTGGCAGGCAGCAAAAAATGCTGCAAAAGCGGTGATGGATATGGGTTTTTACAGTCTGTACGGCGGTACAAATGCAGCAACCCCCGAAGAGGGTCGGGATAATTATATCAATATGTTTTTAAACAACGGGAATGAGGAAGACATTTTATTGTTTTACTGGGATAATGTAAACGACCCCAGCTGGGAAACTCCTGATCCGGGATTGTTTAATGGTCCTAACGGTTACCATAACTGGGGAGGGAATACGCCTCTTAGTCAGCTGGTTGATTCGTACGAAATGGCCGATGGAACAAAATTCAGCTGGGATAATCCTGAACATGCTGCTGCACCTTATGAAAACAGGGATCCCCGTTTTTATGCAAGTATCCTGTATGACGGATCGAATTGGAGACAACGTCCCGATGATGTAATTGCTTTAGATCCTATTGGAATAGTCCAAACCGGCTATTATGAAAATGCTGATGGAACGTTATCACCGGGACTTGATACACGGCAAGGGCCTATTGAGGATTGGAATGGAACTTACACTGGATATTACATGCGCAAATTTATTGATCCTGCGATTAACCATCAGTACGAAAGACAAAAATTGCCATGGCGGCAAATGAGGTATGCTGAGACTCTGTTGAATTATGCCGAAGCTTGTATTGAGCTTGGAGAAGAAGCCGAAGCAAAGAAATACCTGAATATGATCCGTACAAGATCCGGAATGCCCGAAATTCCGGCAAGTGAAACAGGCGATGCTTTGATGGACAGATACCGTAATGAAAGAAAAATAGAATTAGCGTATGAACAACACAGGTATTTTGACATCAGACGCTGGATGATTGCACCCAATGTCATCAATAATGCAGAGGGAGTTGAAATCATCCACCAATTAGATGGTTCAACAACATATTCTACTATTGAAGTTCAGGAAAGAGGTTGGAGCAGCAATAAATCCTACTTCCTTCCAATTCTTTTGGATGAGTTAAACAGAAATGAAAATTTGATTCAAAATCCAGGTTATTAAATCATAGAATAGTTTTGAGAGGGTAACCGATCTGGTATTGGAGTGGTTGCCCTCTCTTCTTGTTTATTTTCAGAAATCTTTATCTGATGTCGTTTGGTTACTGAAATTAAACTTCGACTACGCTCAGTCTGACAGTCACCCTGAGCATAGTCGAAGGGTAGTAGCAGTTCATATTCGATTAATTCTGTCTTTACTCACAACATTAAATTTTTATCTGATAAAAATGCATTTACATTGGTTTTCTAATTTCATTTTTACGGTTTTGGTGTTAGCCTTGCACAAGAAACAACTTTATCCAATTCAATATTTGAAGTTGAATACCTGCACAATCAGCCGGTAATTACCAAAGGCGACAAAGGAACAGAGAATAATTTATATGGTTTTGAAGGAGGCCGGGCTTTTAAACTGAATAGTGAGTATCATTTATTTACAACTGAAATGTCTGGTCTGCCGATATGGACAAAAACACGATTGGCGCACTGGAAAAGTAACGATGGATTGAAATGGAAAAGAATTTCGACCGTATTTGAATCATCCGGAAATTTTGATGGTTCCGACACACATGCCTGCTTATGGTCGCCAATGCCAACTTTCGATGAAAAAAGAAACAGATGGGTACTCACTTATGTGGCTTACCGATCGAAACCAAATACCAATGAAGCCTGGTACCGCAATTACGATGGAAGAATTGCAATAGCTGTTTCTCAAACAAAAGGACTAACTGGAATTGACGGACCTTACAAAGAAGAGGATATTATTATGAAACCCGGTAAAAATTCCGCTGCGTGGGAAGGATTAATGGGAGTCGATTCGTTTTTTCCTTTCAAAGTTGAAAATTCATGGATTGCTTTTTACGGCAGTTCACCCGAATCCAATGGATTAGCGCAGGCCGATTCACTCTTTGGACCCTGGAAACGGATTTCAATAAAGAACCGGTAAGCCGGCACACCGAGAATCCAATTGTCACAAAACTTGATGATGGCCGGTTTATTGCTTTTTTTGATGGCTGCGGCCAATATCAGCGCTTTGGATACATGATTTCTGACGATGGAATTCATTGGTCTCAACCACAAATTATTGATTTAAATAATCATCCTTCAAAATGGTGGGGATTAACCCGGACACCATTGGGATTAATTTCTGAAGGGAATAATAATTACACCCTCTTTTTTACCGCTTACAACAAAAACTTTTACGAAATCCCAGGTATTTGGTCGGCAAAAAGCGATTCGGTGTTCGATGGCTTTTTTGCAAGCGTAGGAATGCTTAAATTACGAATTGCTCAAAACGAATAATTTAAAATCAAATATTATGAAACTTCTTGTTAATGCATTTTTAATTCTGACACTGGTGCCTTTTACCGGCAGAACAGAAAAAATACCTGAACAATATAAACATGTGGATCAGGTAATTTGGGTGGTTGATGATTTAGACAAAGTAGTTGAAAACTGGAAAGAGTTGGGGTTTCTGCAAATTGAGTCGCTTGGCAATGTTACTGTTACCAATCAAAAGAAAGAAAAGTTTGACGTAAAAATGGCAGTTGCCAATCTTGGAGGAGCACACATTACCTGGGTTGAACCCATTTCAGGTAATTCTGTATTTACAAAATTTCACGGTGATTATGGTGATGGTGCCATGAGTCTGGTGCATCAGTTAAATTCGAAATCCGCATTGCAGGAAGAAGTGGAACGCTTGTCAGGAATGGATGTGAAAGTACTTGATAAACTTTCATTTTCAACACCAAAAGGAAAACTGAATTTAACTTTGATGGATACCCGGAAACAAGGTAAATATATTCTGGGCTATATTACTGAAGAAACTTCTGATAAAATACATGCAGGATTAACTTCTGAAAACCGGCACAATTTAAAATTGAACCAATACGCATTTGCCATAAACGATTCGAAAGAGATTTCACAATATTGGGCAAAAATTGGTTTCCCTGAATTTCAAATTAATCACCCTGTGTTGGGCGAAACAAAGTATCACGGCAAGATTGTCGATCATGAACTGATTCAAGGCTGGCAACGTCAGGGAGATATCGCCTATGAATGGTGTATACCGGTAAAAGGGCCTATTGTTTATGCTGATCATATTAAAATGCATGGCGAAGGAATACATCACCTTGCCTTTTCGGTAAACGATATGGACAAAGTTATAACCGATTATGAGTCGCTTGGTTATAAAAATTCAATGGGTGGAACATGGGGAGAAAAGGGAAAACCTGGTTCGGGCCGTTACGAATACATTGAGTTGGAGAAAGCGGGAGGAGTAACCATGGAATTACTATGGAATTACAAGGAAAATTAATTTCAATATACTTTAGAAACATAAATTTAAAATTATAAAAAACAATGAACATGAAATCGACATTTATTTTAATGCTGTGCTGCCTGTTATTAATATCAAATGCAGTAATAGCCAGCCGGCAAAATTTGACAATATTTTATACGGTGTTGCTTATTATCATGAATACATGCCATCGGAGCGACTGGATGAAGATATCAAACTGATGAAAGAAGCCGGCATTTCAGTGGTGCGGGTGGGCGAATCCACCTGGAGTCTGTTTGAACCCCGTGAAGGTGAATTTGAATTTGCCTGGATGGATCGCATTATCGATAAAATGCACGCTGCCGGTATTAAAGTAATTCTCGGAACTCCAACCTATTCTATTCCGGCCTGGCTGTGGTACAAACATCCGGAGGTTTTGCTGGAGCGCCAAAATGGCGAAAAAGCATATTATGGAATTCGCCAGAACATGGATATAACGAACCCCACATTTCTGTTTTATTCTGAACGCATCATTCGCAAAATGATGGAACATTATGCCGATCACCCGGGAATAATAGGATATCAGGTGGATAATGAAACGACTTCGCGTGGCGTGAATAATTACGATTTTCAGGTAAGTTTTGTAAATCATTTGAAAAAGAAATTTGGGACACCCCAAAACCTCAATAAAATATGGGGCTTACAATATTGGGGGATGACCATCGACAGTTGGGAAGAACTGGCTCCCCGCGACGGCATAACAAACACCGGATACAAACTGGAATGGGAACGGTTTAACCGCAAAGCAGTAGCCGACTTTCTGAAATGGCAATCGAAAATAGTGATGGAATACAAGCGGGAAGATCAATTTATCACGCACTGTTTTATGCCGGCTGTTCAGGATATCGATCAACATGAAACTGCTAAATACATGGATGTAATGGCTGTGAATGTGTACCATGGTCAGCAGGATGATTTAACCGGGAATGAAATTGCTTTTGCCGGCGACTATTTCCGTTCGATAAAAGATAAAAATTACCTGGTAACCGAAACCAATGCACAAACAATCGGCTGGAATTCGCGCGTTCAGCAACCTCCATATCCCGGACAAATGCGGCAAAATGTTTACGCTCATCTCGGGTCAGGTGCAAATATGGTGGAATACTGGCACTGGCACTCCATTCATTACGGTCAGGAAACGTATTGGAAAGGTGTTCTTATCGCATGATTTGCAGCCTAACCGTGCATATAAAGAAGTGTCGAAAACAGCACACGAACTGGAACGGTTTGGTAAGAAGCTGGTGAACCTTGATAAAGAAAACAAAGTGGCCATTCTGTTTAGCCACGATTCAAATGATGGAATAAATGCCATGCCTTTTGATAAAAGCGGAAGCTCCATGGTCGAATGAAGGAAATGATTTTTACAAAAACCAGCTGGTGGGGCAATTTCATAAAATACTTTACCAGAACAATGTTGGTGTCGATTTCATATTTCCTGAAAACCCGGAATTTGAAAAATACGACCTGGTTATTATTCCTTCTCTTTATATTGCCACCGATGAATTACTGGAAAAAATAAATCAATATGTTGAAAATGGCGGACATGTAATTATGCAGTTTAAAAGCGGGTTTGCCGATGAAAACACAATGGTACGGCCAATGCTTGCACCCGGTCCGCTGCGAAAATCGGCAGGTTTTTATTACCAGGAATTTTCAAATTTTGATAACCTGAAACTAAAAGATAATCCGTTCCAGGTGGATGAAGATCAAAACAGTGTCAATACCTGGATGGAATACATTATTCCGGAAACAGCAAAACCACTGGCATTTTATGACCATCAATATTTTGAAAAATACCCGGCAATTACTATCAATAATTATGGCAAAGGAACATTGCTTTATGAAGGTACTATGGTTTCGGATGCCATTCAGGAAAAGATTATCCGCCAGGAATTGGAGCGTGCCGAATTAATCACACCCGACCAGGATTTGCACTGGCCGTTGATTACCAAATCGGGTACCAATGAAGCATGGAAATACCATCAGGTACTATTATAATTATTCATCTGAACCGGCAACATTTGAATATCCTTATAATGCCGGAACTGAATTGATATCAGGAGAAAAAGTGGGAAGCAAGGCAGATTTGACTATCGAGCCCTGGGATGTGCTGATTATAGAAGAATAAACTATAACTCAATCAATAAACATCGTGATTTCGCAATGCTTTAATTGAAAAATTTATTCCCATTTTATATCGCCAATTAATTTTTGTGAATCTTCGTGTTTTAGTGTTTTAGTGGCATATCATTTTTTTGCCACGAAGGCTCAAAGACACAAAATTTCACGAAGAGCAAAGTAAAAAGCAAAATTTCAAATAATTACATTTATAACTTTAAATACCAACTTTAATAATTTACAATTTAGAAAAATTAATATTTGAAGCAATAAACATGAAATAAAATGATACGAATTACGCTGCTTTTTCTTAGCTTAACTATAACCAATTTATTACTTGCCCAGCCAGCAAACTTTCTCGATGATATTTATTATTATCTTGAAAACACATCGGTATTTGAAGTAAATCAGGAAGAAGGAAGATCGTATTATCTTCCCGACAAAACGATTTCTCTCAATGGAGAATGGAAGTTTTTCTACAGTGAGACTCCGGAGGGAATTCCTGCTGATTTTTTTAAAACGGAAGATTTAATGATAATAAATGGGGAACAATAGAAGTCCCATCCAACTGGGAAATGCAAGGTTATGGAGATCGTATTTTTAGAAATGTTACAGCTCCATTCCCATTAATAGAACCAGAAAAACTGGTCCGCCAAAGAACCCGATGTTTTTGCGGTTTCGGTGCCCAATGTTCCAAGAGAGTACAATCCTTCCGGAGCTTACCGAAAAACGTTTACTATACCCAAATTCATGGAAAGGCGACCAGGTGTTTTTGAGGATGGAGAAAACAGCCTCTGCCTCATTTGTCTGGGTAAACGGAGAACAAGCAGGCTACAACGAGGGTGCACAGGAGCCTGCAGAATATAACATAACAAAATACCTTAAAAAAGGGAACAAATACCGTTGCCGTATTGGTTACCAAGTATTCAGATGGTTATTACCTGGAAGGTCAGGACTACTGGCGATTAGCAGGGATTTTTGATGATGTGAGTATTTATGCTACTCCTGATGTCCGTTTGTTCGACTGGTATGTGGTTACTGATTTAGATGAGACCTACACTGATGCGGATGCTTTCTGTTCAAGTCAGATGTTAAAAAGTATATCGGCTTCACCCGCTGCATCATACACTTTAAAAGCAACTTATATGATGCCGACAATAAATCTGGTAGCCGAAATGACCAGCGATAAGTTTTCAATGGAAAACAGTGTGGGAAAAAACAGTTAGTACTGGAAAAGGAAATTATTAATCCTTTAAAATGGACATCTGAAACACCGCAATCTTTATACATTGAAGATGCAGCTGCTAAACGAAGACAGGTAAATTCAGGATAAGGCAGAACAACGTATGGGTTTTAAAGAGACTCGTATTGATGGAGACACCTTTTACTTAAATGGTGTTGCTATTAAAAGTAAATGCAACAAACTCGCACATGCAACATGCCGATTTAGGACATGCAATGACAGAAGAAATTATTCGAAAAGATTTTGAAATTCTCAAGCAGTTTAACTTTAATGCCGTTCGTACATCTCACTATCCTCCTGTATTGAATATTTAGATCTGGCCGATGAATATGGCCTTTTTATAATTGATGAAGCCGGGGTTGAAGCACATGCTACCGAGTATGTTTCAGACATGCCCGAATTCACAGCGATGTATCGCGAACGTGTTCGTCAAATGGTATTACGCGACAGAAATCATCCTTGTGTTTTGTTTTGGAGTGCCGGAAATGAAAGTGGTGAAGGCATAAATATCACAGAAGTAGTAAAGGAAGGCCGGAAATATGACCACACCCGTTACTGGATGTACGGGGGAAATTCATTCTCACATCCGGCTGAAGATATTATAGGGCCACGTTACCCCAGCCCGCTTGAGTTAGATATGCGCGTTGGTTTTGGTAATCGACGAAAGGGATAACCGACCGTCATTTATGGATGAATACCTCTCTGTTGCGGGGAATGCAGGTGGTGGGATGGAAGATTACTGGAATGTCATCGAATCCTATTCCAGAACAATGGGTGGAGCGATTTGGGATTTTGTAAGTCCTGGTCTCACTGAACAAATCCGACAAGTGGAAGATCTTTCTCCGAATGCTATTCCTGCTCACTTAATGGGTAATAATATTAAATTGGCAGAAGGTCAAACCGGTAAGGCAGTCAATTTAAATGGCCACGACCAGTGGGTTGAAATTTACCGGGATAACGCACTGGAAATTAACGGCGACAAATTAACCATTACCATGGATGTTTACCCGCGAAAACTCAATGCAAGTGGTGGCCAATTCATTACCAAAGGATCAAACCAATTTGGAATTGTTCAGGACGGTGTTGATTCTCTGGAATTTTACATTTATACAAATGAAAGCCCTGAGAAACCCGGTAGTTCAAACTTTTCAGGCGGAAGAGGAAATTCCGGAGCAAGATATACTTTACGTGTCGACCTACCTGAGAACTGGGAAAACAACTGGCATAACCTGACAACGATATACAACGGTCAGGAAATGTCGATTTACATTGATAAGGAATTGAAAGGAAGCAAGCCGGCAAGCGGTGACATTGTAGAATTTCCCGTTTACAATAAGCTTAGGGCGTGATTCTGAAGTTGATGGATCAGAAACTCCCGGCTATATGTGCGATGCCATGCTTGACAACGTTGGAATAGCTGCAGATGCATTACTTCCTGAAAATCTCAACCCCAAAAATGCAGCCATTTGGCTGGATTTTGAAAAAGTAACCAATAAAGGCACATTTCTCAGTTATGGTGCCGGTGCCCGAAGTTATGGTCATATTTGGGGTAACAGGGAAGTTCAACCCGAAATGTGGGAAATGAAAAAAGTGGTTCAACCGATTGTTATTTCGCTTTTAGATGCAGAAAGCGGCATGGTAGAAATATACAATCGCAATCATTTTACCAATGCCTCGCAATATAAAACACGTTGGTTTCTGGAGGCTGATGGAGATATTTTGCAGGAAGGTGTGTTAGAACTACAGGTTGCTCCTCTGAAGAAAAAGATACTAAAAATTCCATACACCAAACCCGACTTAAAAGAAGGGTCTGAATACCGAATTACGATTAGCTCTGTTTTAAAGGAAGATAAAATTTGGGCAAAAGCCGGATTTGAAGTTGCCTGGACGCAACTGGACCTTCCCTGGAAAAAGAATGTTCAGGACGTAAAACCAACAACAGCAAAAGCATCATTTACTCGAAACAGATAATAATGTAAAAGTAAAAGGAGAAGGATTTGAATATACGTTCGATAAAAGTTTAGGGGCATTGTCCTCCATTATTGTTGACGGAAAAGAGATGTTAAAATCACCATTGTTAGTCAGTGTCTGGAGAGCCCCAATGGCAAACGACCTTGACAGGTGGGGAGCACAATCAGCGCGTTCATCAAACTGGAAAGAGGGATACAATTCTGTTATTGCTACGGAGTTTTATTCAGCGGGAATTGACAAAACAACCCACTACCCGGTTTATACGAACGTAATTGAAGCGGACGGCAAGGTATATGTAAAAATCAGGCAAATCACATTATTTGGTGAAAGAAAAAAAGGTGCTTTGGGCCAAACCATTTTCGGCAGCCGATATAATGGTATCGAAAATATTTATAATTATACAATTGATGGCGATGGCGAGATAACAATGCATCATACAGCAAAACCTCAGGGGGAATCAATGCCATTGTATTTCCCACGGTTTGGTTTGTCATTTACACTCGACAACAGTCTGCAAAACGTGAATTGGTATGGACGCGGACCACAGGAAAATTATCCGGGAAGAAAAAGTGGCTATAAAATTGGAGTGTACAAATCTACTGTTGACGACATGTATGTTCCTTATATTAAACCCGGAGATTATGGTTTAAGAACAGATAACCGATGGGTAAAAATGGTGGACGATGAAGGAAATGGCCTGCAATTTAAAGTGAACGAATTGTTTAACTTTAATGCTTATCCCTATTCAACCGAAAATCTTACCAAGTCAATTTATACCTATCAACTTCAAAAACAGGACGGTATTACTTTTAATCTGGATTATGCGACATCGGGTGTTGGATGTTCCGCCCGGGGTTTATTCCACAGTTACCGGGTTTATCCGGAAATGTTTGAACGTGTAATAAAAATATCACCGGTTAAATGAATTTTTCAGGCGCAGGATTGGTTTAAAATTGCTTTTTACTGTCAAATAATTCCGAAATCAGGTGGCAACTTCTTAAGGAAATTTTAGGATCAGGAAAAGTCCATCATCGGAAATTTAAGCCTTTTCTAATTCTTCTGTTTATCTGCCAGCAATGTTTTCCCCTGCAAAATATCCTTTGCGAAAATTTTCATTCACCCACAGTGGTTCTTCAAAAAGCGGACTGTGTGCCGAATTCTCAAACGTATAAAATCCTTTTACCGGCGCCTGCAGCTTTTCAAGGTATGCTTTTGAAAGATCAACGTTCACCGTCAGGTCAAAAAGTGCTGAAATTCAATAATAAACCAAAAAATTAATAATACGTAACTTTAATAGTGTATTTTTAACTCATTAAGAAATTTGAATTGAAGATATACATTAAAAATATGGTTTGTATTCGCTGCCAAATGGTAGTGAAAGCCGAACTTGAAAAGCTCGGTCTGCATTATGTTTATGTAAAAATTGGTGAAGCTGATATTATCGGAGAAGTTCTGCCGGAACAACTGGAACATTAAAAACAGATTTAAAAAAGGCAGGATTGGTGTTAATGGACAATAAAAAAAGTGTTCTCGTTGAAAAAATAAAAAGCGCAATTATTGAACTGGTGCACTATTCCGAAGATCAGATTAAAGTCAACCTCTCCGATTATCTGAGTGAAAAACTCAATTACGATTATACTTATCTTGCCAATCTTTTTTCGGAAGTGAAAGGCATTACCATTGAAAAATTTTACCTGACCCATAAAATTGAAAGGGTAAAAGAACTGATTGTTTATGATGAACTTAATCTTTCTGAAATAGCATGGAAAATGCATTACAGCAGTGTCGCCCATCTTTCAAATCAGTTTAAAAAATATACCGGACTCACTCCAACCTATTTTAAAATGCTTAAAAACAAGAGGCGCGAAACACTGGAAGATGTGTGAATAATGTAAATATTTTTCAGAATTGTGTAACGCATTCCAATGCCCAAATGCCGAAATTCACATTGTTTAAGTTACTTGTAAGTTGCTTTACCAAAGATGGTATTGCAATAATGCGATATCTACTTTAAAAATCAAAAAAAGTAAAAATGAATGTATTATTAGTTTATCCGAAATGCCCCGACTCATTCTGGAGTTTTACACACGCCCTTAAATTTATTTCAAAAAAAGCTGCAGTTCCGCCACTCGGTTTAATTACGGTGTCGGCAATGTTGCCGGATACCTGGCAGAAAAAACTGGTGGATTTAAATATTTCCCCGCTTCGGACAAGCGATGTTCAATGGGCCGATTATGTTTTTATCAGCGCAATGTATATTCAAAAGGAATCGGTAAATAAGGTAATTTTTGAAAGTAAAAAATGGAATAAAAAAATTGTTGCCGGAGGTCCGCTTTTTACGCAGGAACATCCAAATTATCCGGACATAGATCATTTTATTTTAAACGAAGCAGAGATAACCATGCCCCTTTTCCTGGCCGATTTAAATGCAGGACAACCTCAACGGATTTATACTACAGAAGAATATGCTGATCTTACACAATCACCGGTTCCCGATTTCCATTTGTTATCGGAAAAAGATTATGCTTTTATGAATATCCAGGTTACACGCGGATGCCCGTTTGCCTGCAATTTTTGTGAAATAACTTCATTGCTGGGGCATAAAGTGAGGATGAAGACTACGGCTCAGATTATTAATGAACTGGATGTTTTGTATCACAAAATCAAATGGCGCGGGCCGGTTTCAATTGTCGATGATAATTTTATCGGGAACAAAAAAGAAATAAAATACAACTTGCTGCCCGCAATGAAAGAGTGGATGAAAGTCACAAATATCCGTTTTACTTTAATATCCAGAGTCTCAATCAATCTTGCCGACGATGAGGAATTTATGGCGTTGATTGGTTGAAACCGGTTTTAGTTCCACATTTATTGGCATTGAAACTCCGGAGGAAAAATCGCTCCACTATTGCAACAAAGTACAGAACAGAAACCGCGATCTTGCTGCAAAGCGTAAAAAAAATACAACAGGCAGGAATACAGGTTTCAGGCGGGTTTATTGTTGGTTTCGACAGCGATACACCGACAGTTTTTCAACGCCAGATTGATTTTATTCAGCAAAGTGGAATTGTTTCGGCAATGGTTGGATTATTAAATGCACCCAAAAACACCAAACTCTACAGTCAGTTAAAAGCAGAAAACCGGCTGACCACAGAAGCTACCGGAAACAATACAGATTCATCCATGAATTTTATTCCAAAGATGGATTACAATGAATTTCAGGAAGGATATAAAAAAATAATTCATAATATTTATTCAGTTAAACCTTATTATAAAAGGGTTAGACAATTATTGCTGAATTACAACCGGCTGACAAAAGGACAAAGTACAATGAAATTTTCCCTGCTGATGGCATTTATTAAATCGGTTTATGTCATTGGGTTCATGGATAGGGGCAGAACCGAATACTGGAAATTTTTGATCTGGACACTTTTCAACAAGCCACAATCAATAATTGA
>CAWGFJ010000025.1:0-340591 GCA_963821855.1 uncultured Prolixibacteraceae bacterium
TTATTTTTTTTTCATACTTTATTCATTAATTATCGTATTGCTTTTAGAAGGGTAATAATCCACTTTCATTTTATATAATAAACATGGAAAATGCTAGTCAAGTTAATTAATTGTTTGCTTGAGTATTAAATTGAAAAACACAGGATAACATCATTTATAATGATTTAGAAGCGTCTTATTTATCATCTAAAATAATCAAACAAATACAATTCTTCAGTCGGTAATAATTTGGTAAATTGTGGAACTTTAAAAAGTGATATGATTACAAAGGAAAAAGCATATAAAAATCCAGGAGTTAGTCACTCGTTTCGAGGAACAAATTGATTCTTACAAACAAGCTGATTATAACGAAACCCTGACAAGAAGGGATTTTATCGACCCTTTTTTCAAAGCGTTGGGCTGGGATGTGGATAATTCACAAGGTTATGCCGAAGCATACAGGGAAGTCATTCATGAAGACAGAGTAAAAGTTGGAAAAGCAACAAAAGCTCCCGATTATTCTTTCAGGTTACCCGGCGGGAAAAGGTTATTTTTTGTCGAAGCAAAAAAACCAAGTATTGCGATAAAAACTGATATTTCAGTTGCTTATCAAATCAGGCGTTACGGTTGGAGTGCAAAATTGCCGGTTAGCATTATTACCGACTTCGAAGAATTTGCTGTTTATGATTGTACAAAAAAACCAAAACCAACAGATAAATCAGGGATTGCAAGAATTAAGTACATTAATTTTAAAGATTACCTGAACGAATTTGAATATTTGTGGGACACGTTTTCAAAAGAACGGGTTTTAAAAGGCAGTTTCGACAAGTACATAAAAAGTGACACGGTTAAAAAAGGAACTGCTACTGTTGATAAAGATTTTCTTGCTTCACTTGATAATTGGAGAACCTATTTGGCAACTTCTATTAGTTTAAGAAATAAAGAGCTTGACGAAGATGAAATAAATTATGCAGTTCAACTTACTATTGACCGTTTAATATTTTTAAGAATTGCCGAAGACCGTGGAGTTGAACAATACGGACAACTTAAAACTTCGGTAAATCAAAAAGGTGATGCGTATCAAAACTTGTTTTCCAATTTTAAAAAAGCAGATGAAAAATACAATTCAGGACTTTTCGATTTTAAAAAGGATGTAATTTCCGAAACACTAAAAATTGACAATAAAGTAATTAAAACCATTGTCAATGAAATGTATTACCCGGAAAGTCCGTATGAATTTTCGGTTATTTCGGTTGAAATTCTTGGAAGCGCTTACGAACAATTTCTTGGCAAAGTAATCCGGATTACTCCGTCTCACCATGCAAAAATTGAAGAAAAACCGGAAGTTACGAAAAGCGGGCGGAGTTTATTATACTCCACAATATGTGGTCGATTATATTGTAAAAAATACGGTTGGAAAACTGATTGACGGAAAAACGCCAAAACAAATCGAAAAAATAAAAATCTGCGACCCTGCCTGCGGCAGCGGTAGTTTTTTAATTGGCGCTTACCAGTATTTGCTCGACCATTATAAAAATTACTATTATTCTTCTTTGAAAAATATTCGAAAGACGCGGCAAACAATAAACTCACACAATTTGACAGGAACAAGGCAATCCGTGAAAGAAATAAATTACCGCTTACTCCAGAAGGAGAACTGGATTCACATCTTCGGAAAGAAATTTTGTTGAACCATATTTTTGGTGTCGATATCGATACAAACGCCGTTGAAGTAACCAAACTCAGTTTGTTGTTAAAATGTATGGAAGGCATTACCGTTGCATCCATTCAAAAACTCGATTTTAAGGAACGGGTGTTGCCAACACTCGAAAACAATATTAAAAGTGGGAACAGTTTGGTGGATGTTGATTTTTACGACTCGGTAATTGATTTTGGAGAAGAAAAAAAAGTAAAACCTTTTAACTGGCAAAAAGCATTTCCTGAAGTTTTTAAACAAGGTGGATTTGATGCGGTGATTGGGAATCCGCCTTGGGGAGCAGATTTCAGTGAAGAATCTTTAAGTTATTTGAGAGAGAAGAACAAAGAAATTATTGTTCGAATGATTGATAGCTTTATGTATTTCGTTTTTAAAAGCTACAAATTTTTAAAACCTGATGGAAGTTTCGGAATGATTTTGCCTGATGTTCTATTTTATCAAACGGACAATGAGAAACTTCGTGAGTATATTTTAATAAACTCAAACATTGAAGCACTTTTGAATTTAGGAAATGTGTTTGAAAATGTGACAAGACCTTCTTGTATTATTATATTTTCAAATTCACAGCCGACAAAGGCAAACAAAATTATTACAGTTGACCTTACAAGCATCAAGAAGAGAAAACAAACATTCAGCACTTAATGAAATGCAAAACTTTGAATCTGTTTTGCAAAAGGAATTGAAAGAAATTCCAAACTCCCGTTTCGTTACAACAAATGCAAAACACTTTTCCATAATCAAGAAAATAAAAAATGGAAAGGTTAAAAAACTTTCCGAGTTTGTTGACGAAGATGGAATTCAAAGAGGAGTAAGTCCAGATTTGAAAGAAGCGTATTCTAGTTTCATCCGAACTAGCAAAACAATTCAAGTTAGAGAAATCACATTTGAGAAATGTTTTAACAGGAGGTAAACAAGTAAAACGCTTTCATATAAATTACCCCGACTTGCAACTCATTTACACAAAAAGAGAGTCTGACTTTAAGGCTATACCCAACATTTGCAGTTTCATAAATCAATACAAATCTAAAATCACTTGCAAAGAAGTGAAAGAAGGAAAGCATTCGCTTTACGCTTTGCATCGTGCAAGAGAAGAAAAGATTTTTACCAAATCTGAAAAGTTAGTTGGTGTAATTACAGAAGATGAAATAATTGTTTCCATTGACAGAAACAAAACTTTTGTAACAGACGGACTTTATCTTTTCGGAGTAAAGAACATTGATATAAAATATTTGATGGGGATTTTGAATTCAAAATTTTTTGTGTTTCTGTATCGCTTGACAACAATGGAAAGCGGAAGAGCATTAGCACAAGTAAAGCCAACTGTTCTAACTGAATGCCAATTCGTTTTATTGACGAGAAAAACAAAAGTGATAAATTACTACAAGAAGAAATCATAAAGAATGTTGACATAGTTATGAAACTCTTTCCCGAAATTTCGCTTTGCAAATTGAATAGCAAATTGGAACAACTTCAATAAGAGTAAATTTTCATATTTTAAAAATTGATGAATTGGTTTACCAACTCTACAATTAACAGAGGAAGAAAATAAAATTGTGGAGGAAAGTGTGTCATCAAAACTCCCGAAGAAAAAGTGTTGTACATAAACTTGAAAAAAGAATTTTTCGACCGAATAAAAAGTGGGAAAAAAGGCTGGGAATCGTGAAATTACAAAGAACATTGGATTAAACGCTTAATGAAGCCTGACGGAAGTTTTAAAAGCTACGATTTAATTTTGTTTCAAAATGGTTACCACATAAACACTCGAAAATTTGGGTCTAATTTTAAGGGAGTTAAAATCGTTAAAACAAAACAAGATTTTTAAAGTGGGAAAAAGAATTCGAAATTGAATTGGGAAAATTTAAAAGAAGAAAATATGTAATTGCAGATTCAGAATTAATACTCTACTATTAGCTACAATAATTATACAATGCCTTGCTTGATGCGGTGCAGAATTGTAAAAAAAAATGAATAGTCCATTTAACGGTAATATCCTTCGCGATTGGTTTATAAATCATTTTGAGCTTATGGATATCGGGATAAATAGTGTTATCAGTTTAGGCTCCGGACCATTTGAAGAATCAGAGTTTGACGAATTTTTAAATTTGAACGGTATTACGTCATATAATCCGCATGAGAATATTGAAATGGTAATTGTTGGAACTGATAATTGGGATGAGGACTTTTAGAAATGTTGGAATTAAGAAATGGCCAAACATTGAAAATCTATTCTCAGGAAATGTTTCTTTCTTTTTTGATTTCAGGGGATGATCCATTTGAAAGAGGGCGTTCGATACTTGAAGAATTTGCTGAAGGTCATCCTGCGCTTCAATACTTATCTAAATTGGGGTTTGACTGGCCAACTACTTTTGTAACGTCAAGTGAAAGAAGTGTTGACTTATCATTAGATTTACCAAAAAATGGTGTACTCGGATTGCTTGGATACCATGTTGGACAAAGCGGAGTTCCAGCTAAAAAAAGGCGGTTGATTCTTTCAGAAGTATTTAACGAAGGTTTGCCCAAATCGCTACCAATTAATGGCCTAGAAGCTTTAGGGGGAAATCCAAATCTCCTAAAAGATTAAAGAAAATTGCCAACAGTATTGCAGCATTTTGCAGAAATGCAAAACGAAGAAAATCGCATCAAATGCATGAAACCATAAGTGATTATGAAAATGATTTGGAATGGTTAAGGAAAAAATTTTATGAACCGTTAGGATTTCGTTTTAAATGGCCTAATACCAAAGTTTAGTCCCCAACTGCCCCCCATCTGCGCCGAGGGCTAAGCTGTCCGTCGTTTTTAACGACAAAAAGCAACAACTCCATGTCTGCATCGCATTTAAAACCACAAATCTTTCAGTGAATCATCACAAAGCAGCAATGAATAATACCTTATCAGTAAAGAACGGAGGCAAACCAACAGGGAATGATCGCAAACCAATACGGAATTATGACATACCACCGGAGAATGTTCGTAAACCAGCAGAGAATGGTCTCCGCCAATCCGGAATGGAGGCAAATAAATAGAGAATGATCGCAAACCAACACGGAATGATAATAAACCCGTACGGAATCATGACAAACCAGCAGAGAAGCGCGACAAACCAGCAGCGAATACTGCCAAAACATCACCGGGCGATAAATCCATCGGGCAACGCATCCAAAAAAAAACCGGAAAATTAAATTTCCTGCACATAAGTTTGGTCAATAGTTTCGTATTTCAAGCAAAAGGTATTATTTTAGCACTTGTTAAAAAAAAAACCGGTATTCTCGCAATGCCAATAAACAGTTCACTCGCCGCAAAGGCGTAAATATTAATTTAAAAATTTATAAAATGGCTAACTCATTTAACCAGAACATGGAATCGCATCGTATTCTTATATGGAATGCATCCGACGATCCGCTGATTCAACCGCGTATCCAACTTTATGGCTACACCATTGAAAAACTCGACGAGGGAAAAACCCTTTGGACCCAAACCGATGCCCAGGACAAAAAACAAAACAACGAACTGGCCGAACAACGCGTTGCCACCGACAATTTCAACCTTACGTGGCACGAAGCGGAAGAAAATCTCAAACGTTTAAAGCGAATGGGCCGCGTCGCCTTCGAGGGTAACAACCTCGCCTGGGACCAGCTATCACTTAACACCCTTAATTTATCCCGTTTCGAGGATTGGCTGCTGAATGCCACCTCGGTTTACGAAAACCTCGCAGGCCATCCCGAATGGATAACCACACTGCTGGGATTCAACTACACCCCGGAAAAAATTACCACAGAACAAACGAAAGTCGCTGAAGTTAAAACGCTCCAACAGGAACAACGCCGCGAAACAGGCGATGCCCAACAGGCAACAAAAGACAAATGGGAACTCTACAACCAGCTCAAAAACTATTGCAATAAGCTTCGCGATATTGCCAGAATCGAATTCGAAAACGACCCTCAGCTCCTTGAAAAACTTGGCATTTTTGTTCGGTCGTAACAGATAACAATGAAATACGTAAAGTAAACATCGAAAAAAATATTTGACAGGAAAGTGAGTACGCTCATTGCCCTGCGATGTTTCGGGCAACTAAAAAGCAGCAGGTAACTACCGGGCTGCTTTTTTCTGCGTCATCCTGGGTGTTCACTCAATTTTTATTTGATCATAATGAGACAATAACAAAGATGCTGAACCAAGTTCAGCATGACGTTCAAATCAGCTTTGGTGAATTAGTTAAGCACGTCCCCCCCGCTGGCACAAATTTGTAATTTGTGCCTCAGCCTTTGGCTGAAAAATTCTTCAGCTACATCATGTTTATGCCGGGGTTTAGGTTTCCGCCGTCTATATTACATGGGAGACACTTTGAGGTCGTTCAGACACTCAAAGGTCAGGAGCAAACCTCAAAGCGTCTGCATGACCTTTGAGCGTTTTATCAGCATAGCTAACTTTTCATTCTCTGCAGGTACAAAGTTTTCATCGCCCGAATACAAATTAAAACCGCTTTCCCAATTGAGCTGGTGACTCCGGGTCACCTGCTCAATAAAACAAAAATAACTTCAAGTCACCAGCTCAACAATAAACATTTATGTTAGCCGCCGCCGGCGCACATTTGCAATTTGTGCCTGTAAAAGATAAAAAATCACAGATGCAAAAAAGAAGAAAAACAGGAATCATACTGTTCGGAATAACTATCCTAACTGGCTTTAAATATTTTATTGCAACCTTTAGCATTCCTGGAGAACCAAAAGAACACGAATTAAAAACAGAATGTGATTATGAAGGATTACGGAAAGTAAGAATGACAAAAATTGACGGTAATGCAACCACAAATAATTCAATTCATATTGTCAAGCAAAAATATCAATTTCTGACACAACGCACACTAAATCCGAAGTTGTTACCGTACTCTTGCGCATTTAATTCACCGTTGCCGTTGAACAGGAACAGACCCCAAGCGGAATAGCCTGTGCTCGCTGTAGAACTCCACCATATAGCGTTGGTTCCTACGTTGAAGAAACCTCCGTTAAAACGTCCACCTCCCGGGAGCCCCGAAAAGCCACTACTATTTGTAGCATTAGTATTTGGGGCTATCCACGAACCTGAAACAGCTTTCATATTTCCTCCTGCAACAGCTGGGCCTCCCAGAATGGTTGTTAGAGTTGTCCATTCAGCATAATTTGGCACATGCCACCCCTCAGGTGCCAACCCCCTCGGATCATTTACTGCATACCAGTTATACAACTTGCCAAAAACAGCTCCGGCTTCGGGGTCGTTATTGTAATAACACCAGGCACCCATAGTTAAATTGTTCCAGGCATTAGGGTCTTGTACTTCTGGTATTGGATCGCCATTTCGGTACCTGCTCACGTCCAGATTTTTTGCCATCCACACCTGGTTACCGATTTGTACCTCGAAAATCTGCAAGTTATTATTTTGAATACCCGAAGATTGACCTGTATATCCAGGATATTTTTGATTGTAGTTTTTGTTGATCCATTTTACTATTATCAGCATAACTATAATAATTAAAAAGATCAGAAGCGTTTTTTTCAACAACTTCCCGGCAAAAGATGTTTTGGACCTTTGGAAGGAATCCTTCTCAAATTTTTCTTTTTTGCGTATTTTTTCAGCCTTTTGTTTAGCCCCGGCTTTTTTTCTTCGTCGTTGTATCTCTTTTTCTCCGTTTTGTATCAAAGCCTGTTCATGCCTCAATGACCGTACTAAATAATTTAGTCCTTGCTCATAGTCTTTGGTTAAATCTATCCGCTGAAATCTTTCCCAGTTAAAAGGAATATCTTCCGTTTGTTCGATTATTACTGGTATTACAGTTTTACGTTTATTTATAGCAAACAGAACTTCATTAGCTACATTGTCTGATATTGCACTTTTTGGAGAAATAACCAAAATTAAAATCCCGGACGACTTCAGTGCGATATCAATTTCTCTATCCCACTTTTTCCCCGCAGCTATTTTTTTCTGGTCCAGCCAGATATCAATGCCAGCTTTTTCCAGATCCTCTGCCAGTTTTAATACGAAGGCAGAATCGGCTCTTGCATAGCTTATAAAAATGTTATTCTCATTCATATACGTCCCCAAATATACAAAGCAGTTTTACCTGTGTTTATAGATTAATAAAGTATAACTATTTACAATTTAACGTTTTCCTTAAAGAAGTACAAACATTATCGTATGGATTGCACTACATTATTTTGGCGCGGAATATCAATCGAACAAGCTAAGCCGTTTAACGATTAGTTAAGATTCAAACTCATTCAGGAGCGTTAAAATGAAGCAAAAATCGCAGCAGCTATGGGCGGTTTCTAACAAATCCCTTATTGATTTTGTAAAACACACATCATTATTTTTTTTATTGTTCGAACAATTCACCTATATTAACGATGGTAAAAATCAGGAATGAACAGCTAACCATTTAAACTATATTCATATGAAATCCAACCGTCGTACATTTATTTCTACTGCCCTGGCAGGTGGATTGGCTGCTGCAGCCACACCTTTATCATCCCGGGGCTCGGGACCAGATGTCCCTGACCTTCCATCGGAACCAGAGGAGAGATACGCCAAACTCGATGAAATTCTGAATCAACCTGTATTAAAAAGAGAATTATTTTCTTCTCCTGTTATCATTGAAAGTCTTGAATTGCTGCATTATGAAAATAAATACTTATGCCGCGTAAGAACATCTGACGGAGCAGAAGGAATTTCGGTTGCCCATGGGGATATGTCTAATTATTTTCCCATTTTCCTCAATAAATTGCAACCATTTTTTATTGGCAAAGATGCTCGTGATCTGGATTTGATACTGGAAAAGATTCTGTTTTTCAGGCTGAACTTCAGGTTAAACGGTATAGCGCTGGGAATACCACTGGCTACCATTGAGTTCGCCATTTTGGATATGCTTGGAAAAATCGCAGGTAAATCAATGGGGGAATTAGTGGGAGAAATACACAATAAAGAAGTTGGTTTTTATGTGGCCACGGAATTCCGGGAATTACCGCTGGAAGAACATTTTTCACGCATTAAGGAATCCGTAGCTCAGTATGATGTAAATGCGCTTAAAATCAAAGTGGGATACATGGTATACAATACTATGGACATACATTATTCCGGTTTGCCGGGTAAATCTGAAAAACTGATACCAATGGTCCGTGAACATTACGGAGAAGACATGTACCTCTATGCTGATTCAAATGGTTATTATGATGTTGACGGAGCTATAAAAATTGGAAAAATACTGGAAGAAAATAAGTATAGTTATTTCGAAGAACCGGTAATGTTTGACCATTTTCAAGACATTAAAACGGTATCCGACACACTTTCCATCCCAATAGCAAACGGAGAACAAGACCATAGTTTCACCAATTTTCGCTGGCTGATTGCAAATGACGGGATTGATGTTGTTCAACCTGACAACTATTATTTTGGCGGGATGATCCGTTCAGTCAAGGTTGCACGCATGGCCGAGGCATTTGGAAAAACTTTTATACCTCATATGTCGGGGGGTGGATTAGGATATATATATAATAGCCATATTGTTTCGGTTTGTCCAAATGCAGGGATTCATCACGAATTTAAGGGTTTCAGCTCTCATGTTCCATTTGAATGCCCAACATCCCCTTTGAAGATTATTGACGGGAAAATAAAAGTTCCCACCGGTCCGGGATCCGGAGTAATTATCGATCCGGATTTTATTAAAAAACACCAGGTCATTACAAAAGTTGAACATTAATTTGGAAGCTTCAGCCGGTTGAACAAATTGGTATAACTTTTCCGACACAGCTGGTGCACGATTGTATCTCGTTCTCCGCCGGCGCAAATTTGCAATTTGTGTCTCAGGCTTTGGCTGAAAAATTCTTCAACTACATCATGTCTGTGCAGGATTTAGGTTTCCGCCGTCTATATACATGGTAGACACTTTAAGGTCGTTCAGACACTCAAAGGTCAGGAGCAAACCTCAAAGCGTCTGCACGACCTTTGAGCGTTTTATCAGCATAGAAAACTTTTCATTCTCTGCCGGTACATGGTTTTCATCGCCCGAATACAAATTAAAACCGCTTTCCCAATTGAGCTGGTGACTCCGGGTCACCTGCTCAATAAAACAAAAATAACTTCAAGTCACCAGCTCAACAATAAACATTTACGCTGGCGTCTTTTTGTAACCGTTTTAAAGGACTTCAACTATACGTAAAAAAGAATCGGAAATAAATTGCATAAACCCAGCTTCAGCGACAAATCCGCGACAATAGCTGTTTTAACCGGACAGTAATGATATATTAAAGCCTTTTCAACCATGCCCTCCGCTGGCGCATAATTTTCATCTCCCGAACAAAAGGCAAAACCACTTTCAAAAATTCCGGCTGAATTTCATTTGTAAGCCCAAATCCTCACTGAACTCTGAACCTGCCCGAATGAATTCGTTCAGGCGGGCTCTGAACCCTGAACAACTCAAAATAGATTCGTAACCGAAAGTTTTTAGACATATCGCCTTTGCCAGCAATTTTCGGAAACAACAACGATGCAATATATTTTGTATTTTTGATGAAAAATAAAAAAATGATAGTTGAAAGGACAAAGAAAGAAATATTGGTACGATTGCCATCAAATATTGATTTATCAGAATTACAAGATATGTTAGATTATTTAAAATATCGTGAATTAACAGCAAATTCAAAAGCAACACAAGCAGATGCAGACCGTCTTGCGAAAGAAGTAAATGCCTCCATGTGGAGTAAAATAAAAAAACAAAGGAACTTTTGATGAAAATTGTTGTTGACTCCAATATTGTGTTTAGTGCAATTCTAAATACAGGGAGTAATATCGGACAAATTATTACAATTGGAGTAAAGCATTTTGATTTCTACACTGCTAATCTATTAAAAACCGAAATATTACGGATTAAAGAAAAAGGGGTACTCACGAGTTATCGCCACACAGGAATTATATGACTTGTTTATAAAAAAGGAGCTAAAGCGAAAACATGGGATATAAAACAAAAATAACTTCAAGTCACCAGCTCAACAAGATACATTTTTGCCGGAGCAAGGCAAACATTTAATACCAATGGAAAATATTACAATAATAACATGCCAGAGAAGCAACTAATTTATGACACAAATGCATTTATTGACTAAGAAAAGCCTTCGCCTCGGCACATTATATTGCGTAATCCAAATCAAACAACAACCAATAAAGTTGTAATTAAATTTACAACATATATAGTTGTTTAATCAAAAACAACTATATTTGTACTATGAAAGCAAAACAGTTGATCTTAATCGGCGACGTAATACAATCGAGTAAAAAGTTTAAACCCGAGGAATGGGAAGGCTTTCAGCACTCTATCGAGACGATAAACCAAAAATTTGCCTCTGCATTAATTATTCCTTTTACCATCTATTCAGGCGACAGTTTTGGGGCTGTTTGCAACGATGTAGCTTCAGCAGCCGAGATGATACTCAACATCCAGGAAATTCAAATATACCAGAAGTCACGGTTTGTACTTATCGAAGATGAAATAACCTACGGCATGGAGCAAAAAAATTTCCTGACACTGGAGGGCCCGGCGCTGTGGAAAAGCGAAGAGCAATTAAGCAATCTTAAAAAAAAGAAAACCTTGTTTGCAACTGATTTAGACAACCCTTTACTGTCGCTAACTGTTAATACCATTGTCAACTTAATACTTTCGGTACGAAACGACTGGAACGAACAGGAATGGATCATTTATAAAAACTACCATTCGGATGTAAAACAAAAAGATTTGGCCGGCGAACTGGGAATAACACAACAATATGTTTCAAAAATAATCAGGCAATCAAAACTCCGGCTGATAAAAGAGGCAGAAGAAAACCTAAAGAACATTATAGATGGAATCAATACAAACATTCGTTGAACACTATAGCCTGCTTGTAAAAATTGTAGTGATTATTTCCGGCTATTTTTTTACCTTCCGGGCAACCAGCTTTCTGTTTAAAAAAATTGTATTAAAAGGAAAAACTCCTATGGCAGCTGATGCCAATGCTGACGAAGAAAGTGCCAGCAAAAACAAAAAGATGATCCGGGATGGTCTTATTATCGGGAAATGTGAGAATATAATCATCGTGAGTTTTATTCTGGTTGGTGAAGTTACCGGTCTGGCGCTGATTTTTGCAGCAAAAAACCTGGCACGCCAAAAAGACATCACTGAAAATGCTGGTTTTTTCCTTGCAGGCACCATGGTAAACTTTACGGCTACCCTGGTAATCGCTTATGGCTTAAAGTTTATTTTAACATTTATTCCCTGAGAAATTACACCATCCCAACTACCCGTTTGCAACGAGGGGCAAACTGTCCGTCGTTTCTAACGACAAAAAAACACCGTTAAGCCGGGTTTAGGTTTCCGCTGTCTATATACATGGGAGACACTTTGAGGTCGTTCAGACACTCAAAGGTCAGGAGCAAACCTCAAAGCGTCTGCACGACCTTTGAGCGTTTTATAAGTATAGAAAACTTCTCATTCTGCGCCGGAGCAAAATTTCAACAACTCACTGCCCTGCGATGTATCAGGCAACTAAAAAGCAGCAGGTAACAACCGGGCTACATTTTTTCTGTGTCATCCTGAGCGGAGTCGAAGGATATCAACCGTGGTTTTCCAATAGTATCTGTTTTAACCGAACAGCAACGAAACCTTATAACTTTTTCAACCACGCTTCAGCATCGATTAGTTCCGTTCGATCTTTTGTTTTCAGCGCAAAATTAAATCCGGGCTGAATGCAATACGAACCATATTCGCCATTTTTGTTTAAAGCGATAAATCCAACCTGGTAAAGTTCATAATCGGGAATTTTTTTTGCAATTCGCTTTACTGCTTCTTCGCAAGCCTCGGAAGGGCTTTTGCCATTTCGCATTAATTCAACTACAAGAAAAGTTCCCAGGGTTTTCATCACCAACTCGCCGGTTCCGGTTGCTGTGGCACCGCCAACTTCTCCATCTACGAACAATCCTGCACCAATAATCGGAGAATCCCCTACCCTTCCGGGCAGTTTGTACGCTAATCCACTGGTAGTGCAAGCCCCGGAGATTCTTCCATCTTTATCGATTGCAAGCATGCCAATGGTGTCGTGGTTATCTTTCAACTGGTTTTCAAAATTTATTTCGTTCCTGAATTCACGTTTATCTTTTTTCCACGCTTTCCAGTCCGCTTTTCTATCCGGTGTCAAAAGCTTTTCTTTTTTAAATCCGTTTTCAAGTGCAAAATGTAACGCTCCCTTACCAACCAGCATCACGTGCGGCGTTTTTTCCATTACCAGGCGGGCAACGCTTACCGGATGTTTGATATGCTGCAAATAAGCCACACTACCGGCTCTGCCTTTTTCATCCATAATGCAGGAATCGAGCGTTACTTTGCCACATGCATCGGGAATTCCACCATAACCGACTGTTGTTATACTGGGATCGCCTTCGGGCACCTGAACGCCTTTTTCAACAGCATCCAGTGAATGGCCACCCGACGACAGAATTTTCCAGGCTGCTTCGTTGGCCGGCAATCCATGATTCCATGTGGAAATTACTACCGGGAAATTTTCATCCGACGATTTTAAATTATTTGAGAATACATTACCCGCTAAACCAAGCGAAGCAGTTGCCATCGTGGTTTTAGCAATAAATGAACGACGTGTTACCATGACCTTCGAATTTAAAAATTGTTAAAGAAATCAATATACAACAATGTGTTGGATGAATTATTTTTTGAATAACTAAAAATCAGACTTCCCGCAGAGCGATCCCAATGGAAGACTCCGCTACCAATGTCAGATTTTGTTTTTGTCATCTCGAGAGGTTACTCAATTTTTATTTGAGCATAGTGAGACAATGACAAAGATGCTGAACCAAGTTCAGCATGACGTTCAAATCAGCTTTGGTGAGTTAGTTAAGTTCGTCAACCTGAACTCGTTTCAGGGTCTTGATTAAAAATCTGTCATTGGCAACCGCTGGCTGGCGGTGAGAGATCTTTCATATAAAGAGATTTCCTGCCCGTTCCGGTTCAGGCGGGCTCCACGCAAACTCGTCTGCCAAAGGCATCGCATTGCGGGAAATGACATAATAACAATAACAACCTTAACAACTCTAACAGCCTTAACAACCTTAACAACTCTAACAACTCTAACAACTCTAACAACCAAAACAACCATAACAACCCTAACAACCAAAACAACCATAACAACAATAACAAGCAGTTCTCCATTTTGAACAGAGAATGGGTTTTGACGCGACTGTCCGGATGATTATTCGTGCGAGAAATGCTGCAATGTTTGCCGGTATTTCGAGAAAACCGATGCACGCGAAATAAAACCGAGATATTTTCCATTGTCGATTACAGCCAGGTTAAACCGCCCTGATGTTTCGAATTTCTCGGCTACCGATTCCATATTATCATTTGGCGAGATATAAAATTCTGGCATATACATTAAATCTTTCACCATAACCGTATCGTACAAATCGGGTTCAAAAATCAGGTTTTTCACTTCCGAAAGTTTAACCATTCCCTTTAGCGTTCCATCGGTATCGACCACAGGAAACAAATTTCGATTCGATACAGAAACAGCTTTAACCAAATCGCGCAACGAAGCCGAAGGAAGCAGCGTTTCAAAATCGGTTTCTATAAACTGGTGCAACTCCATCATCATTAAAACTGCTTTGTCCTTATGATGGGTAATTAATTCACCACGTTCTGCCAAACGTTTGGTATACACTGAATGTGGCTCAAACCGCATAATGGTAACGTATGCAACTGTTGAAGTTATCAGCAACGGCACAAACAAATCGTAACCGCGTGTAATTTCAGCAGTAAGAAAAATTCCTGTCAAAGGTGCATGCATCACAGCAGCCATCATTCCGGCCATTCCGGCCAATGCAAAATTATCTTCGGGAAGGCCAAAGTTGTAAAACGAGTTAAGCAGCTTTGCCAAAAAGTATCCGGCAACAGAGCCCATAAAAAGTGTGGGCGCAAAAATACCTCCTACCCCACCCGACGCAGTGGTTGATGTCATGGCCAGAACTTTAAACAAGAGAATTCCGGCAAGCACCATTAAAACTACATATTGATTGTCTTTAAATCCGGAGAATAACGAGTCGTTGAGTAAATCGACTCCTTTACCGTGAAAAATTGAAATTATGCTGGTGTAACCTTCACCGCGCAACGGAGGAAATATAAATACCAGGATACCAAGTATAATGCCTCCAATCAGTAATTTCACCACCCAGTTGTTAATGGTTGCAAATCGTTTCTCGATAAACATGGTGGCACGCGTAAAAAACAATCCTAAAAAACCTACAAAAACTCCAAGTACAATATAAAACCATATATTATTAATCTGGAAAGGCGTAACATTCGAAAACCTCAGCAAGACACCTTCACCCATAAAAAAATACGACAATACCGTTGCAGAGATGGCAGATATAAGCAATGGAACCAGGTAAGCCATGGTCAGGTCAATCATTATTACTTCAAGTGTAAAAACGATACCGGCTACCGGAGCGTTGAAAATTCCGGCGATTGCACCAGCCGTTCCGCAGCCAATCATTAGTGTTACGTATTTGTAATTGAGTTTGAAAATCCGCGCCAGGTTCGAACCAATGGATGCGCCAGTTAATACAATCGGCGCTTCCGCACCAACCGAGCCGCCAAGGCCTATGGTGAGCGAACTTGCAATCATTGAAGAATACGTGTTGTGCGGTTTTATACGGCTTCCCTTTCGCGAGATGGCGTACAGAATTTTGGAAACTCCGTGCCCGATATCATCCTTGATAACAAACCGGACAAAAATTACCGTTAGAAAAATACCGATTAACGGGTAAACGAGGTATAAATAACTAATTCCGTTTACCGTAAATAAATCGGTTAACCGTTCCCCCACAATGTGTATCAGATTCTTTAACAGCAGGGCGGATAAACCACTGAAAACACCAATTACCAGGCTAATTATATATAAAAAATACTTTTCGGAAATATGTGCGATTCGCCATGCAACCAGGCGGTTTAGCTGCTTTTTATAGTTGCGGCGCCAAAGTATTCTAAACGTGCGAAACATCGATTATTTGTTTTCGGTACGAGGTAAAAACATTTGCCCTGGAGATAAATCCTATATATTTCCCGTTTTCAATCACCGCCAGATTATATCTTCCCGATGATTCGAACTTTTGCGTAACAATTTCCATATTGTCATTCGGATCGATCGAGAATTCCGGCATATACATCAGGTCTTTAATTTTGATTTTATCATACAGTTCATGCTTGAAAATCATATCCCTGACATCATCCATTTTTATCATTCCAACCATAATGCCTTCCTTGTCGACAACCGGAAAAAGATTTCTGTGATTTCTCGAAATTGCCACGGTTAAGTCTCTTAAAGTTGCATCGGGCGAAAGCTTTTCAAAATCGGCTTCAATTAATTTCCGAACTTCGAGCATTTGCAAAACGTTGGCATCCTTATCGTGCGTAAGCAGTTCTTTTCGCTGTGCCAACTGGTAATGATATACCGAATAGGGTGTAAAAGTACGGACAACAATATAGGCAAATGTGGCAGTTATCATCAACGGGACAAACAAACTGTATCCGCCCGAAATATCGGCAATTAAAAATATACCGGTTAACGGTGCATGTAAAACACCGGCGATTAAACCAGCCATTCCAATAAGAGCAAAATTATTTGTATTAATCTGACGAATACCCAACATATTGACAATCTGGGCGAATAACATCCCGGTATTTACACCCATAAAAAGCGTGGGTGCAAATATTCCACCAACGCCTCCAGCGCCAAAGGTCATTGATGTGGCCACTATTTTCAGTAAAATTACAAATGCAATTAAAATGAGCGCCACCCACATTTCTTCACGTAACCCATAAAACAGACTGTTGTTAAAGAGATATTCCAGATTGCCGGACAAACAGGCATTTATAGAATCATAACCTTCGCCATATAACGACGGGAACAAAAATATCAGTAATCCTAATCCAATTCCACCAACCATAATCCGGGTCCGTGCATTTTTAAATTTATCGAACATATTCTGGATGACCAGGTACATCTTTATAAAGTAAACCGATACAAATCCGGCTAAAATTCCCAGGAAAATATAATATGGTGTATCGCCCAGTTCGAATGCGAGTTTTACCTGGAACGGGTATAACGCCTCCTGGCCGAGAAAGAAATAGGAAGTTACCACTGCCGATGCAGACGACAATAATAGTGGAACCAGTGAAAAAACGGTGAGGTCGATCATTATCACCTCAACTGCAAATACTATCGCCGCAATTGGCGCTTTAAAAATTGCCGACATTGCACCGGCACAGGCGCATGCAAGTATTAATATGGTATTCTTGTAATCTAACCTGAAAAGCCTGGCAATCCATGATCCCCAGGCTGTACCGGTTGCCACAGTCGGGCCTTCCAATCCGACAGAACCACCAAAACCTACCGTTAATGAACTCGCTATTACCGATGAATAAAGGTTATGGTTGCTTATTCTTCCTTTCTTCCGTGAGATTCCGTACAAAACCGTTGGAATCCCGTGTCTGACTTCATGCCTGATCAGGTATTTCACAACTAAAACACAAAGCGTAATACCAATCAACGGTAGTCCGAAATAGATATAATTATGTATTTGCTGTGAAACCAGAACATTAACAGCCCTATGTGTTAACCAGACTGTGTTTTTGATGATTACAGCAGCTAATCCTGAAAGCAAACCAACCACAAGACTGAGTGAGGTAATAAATGCCCGCTCGCTCAGATTTTTCATTCTCCAGCGATGAAAACGTGAGATAAGATATAGTTTCCTGCTCATTTCAGGATGCAAAAGTAACAAAAGCTAAGGTTTGGAGGAAGTTTTGAATCAACTAAAGCCAATAAAATTTTGTTATGCTTAATATGGATGTTACAAGGACAAAATCAATAGAAAAAATCGAAATGTTATAATGAAAACAATTCCGTAAATCAGGCACATTGAAAATCAAAATTACAGGATCATCAGGATATATTGGAAATCAGCTTTTATCGAAATTAAAGGAAGAAGGACATACAGTTTCCGGCATTAATCGAAATCTTTTATATGGCCCGGTTGAAAATCTTGCTGCTGAAATCCGAAATACAGATGTGATTATCAATCTTGCCGGTGCATCAATTTTCCAGCTTTGGACAAATAAGAATAAAAAAGTAATTTACGAAAGCCGTGTTGTTACTACTAAAAACCTGGTTGCAGCGGTAAATAAACTTCCCGAAAATGAACGGCCGGAAAAGTTTATTTCAGCATCAGCTATCGGGATTTATAAACCGGGATACCTGCACGATGAAAACAGCACAAATTTCGACGATGGCTTTGCAGGCAGGTTGTTACAAGACTGGGAAAATGCCACTAAGCCATTTACCTGAATCCGTTCAAAAAAATATTATTCGAATTGGGCTGACCCTTGAAAGAAAATCGTTAATTATCAGATTGGCAATGCTCCCATTTAAATTTGGATTAGGAGCAACAATTGGCAGAGGAAACCATGCTTTTCCGTTTGTGCATACAAAAGATGTTATAAAAGCCTTTCTTTGGATAGTGAATAATTACAACGAATCAGGAATTTTCAATGCGGTAGCTCCTGAGAATATTTCGAATAAAGATTTTTCGAAAACTTTTGCCAGGATTTTAAACAGGCCATTATTTCTTATGATTCCAAAATTTGCAATTCAACTTCTATTGGGAAAAGTATCCGCAATGATAATTGAAGCCCCACAGGTTGAACCAAAAAAGCTGAATGAAAATGGTTTTCAGTTTGATTATCCGACAATAGATACAGCCTTATCAGAAATTATAGCACAAAAAAACCTTCCGCAGTAATACAGAAGGTTTCATATATTGTGAATCGATTGATTAATCCAATTGCGGCCCTGCAGCAACCAATGCTTTACCTTCTTCGTTATCGGTATATTTTACAAAGTTTTTAATAAAGCGGCTGCCTAAATCTTTTGCCTTTTCATCCCAATCGGCAGCATTTGTATAAGTATCACGCGGATCGAGAATGCTTGTAGCAACGCCATGTAATTCGGTCGGAATTTCAAGATTGAAAACCGGAAGATTTTTTGTTGGTGCATGTTCAATGGAACCATCCAGGATTGCAGTGATTATACCACGGGTATCTTTTATTGAAATACGTTTTCCTGTTCCGTTCCAGCCTGTATTTACCAGGTATGCTTCTGCTCCGTGCTCTTCCATTTTTTTCACTAGTTCCTCACCGTATTTTGTGGGGTGAAGCGAAAGGAAAGCTTTTCCAAAACAAGCTGAGAAAGTCGGTTGAGGTGTGGTGACTCCACGTTCGGTTCCGGCTAATTTTGCTGTAAATCCCGACAGGAAGTGATACTTTGTTTGCTCTTTGGTTAATTTGGCAACCGGAGGTAGTACTCCAAAAGCATCGGCAGTTAAAAAGATTACCTTTTTAGCGTGGCCTGCTTTTGAAACCGGTTTTACAATATTTTCGATATGGTAAATCGGATAAGAAACACGGGTGTTTTCAGTTACGGAACCATCGTTGAAATCGATGTTGCCGTTTGCATCAACGGTAACATTTTCGAGTAAAGCATTCCGTTTGATGGCGCCGTAAATTTCGGGTTCGGCATCTTTATCCAGACGAATGGTTTTTGCATAACAGCCACCTTCGAAGTTGAAAACGCCGTCATCGTCCCAACCGTGTTCATCATCGCCTATCAACTGGCGGTTCGGATCGGTGGACAGTGTTGTTTTTCCTGTTCCCGAAAGGCCAAAGAAAATAGCTACATCGCCTTCTTCACCAACGTTTGCAGAACAGTGCATCGATGCCATTCCATTTAACGGCAGATAGTAGTTCATCATGGCGAACATTCCCTTTTTCATTTCACCGCCATACCAGCTTCCGCCAATAACCTGCATTTTTTCCGCAAGATTAAAAACGGTATAAACTTCTGAATTCATTCCAAATTCTTTCCATTTATCATTGGTAGTTTTTGAAGCATTTAAAACAACAAAATCAGGTTCACCAAAATTTTCAAGTTCTTCTTCGGTAGGGCGAATAAACATATTCTTTACAAAATGTGCCTGCCAAGCAACCTCAACGATAAATCGAACTTTTAAACGGCTGTTTTCATTGGCACCTAAAAAAGCATCAACAATAAAAAGTCGTTTTCCCGAAAGTTGTTTTGCAGATATTTCCTTCAAATATGCCCAGGCTTCTTCCGTTAATGGTTTATTATCGTTTGGAGATTCCGGAGAATTCCACCAAATGGTAGCCTCGGATGCTGCATTTTTAACAATGTATTTATCTTTAGGGGAACGGCCGGTAAAAATTCCGGTCTTTACATTAACAGCGTCTAATTCTGTCAACTGGCCTTTTTCATAACCTTCCAGGCCTGGTTTCATCTCCTCCTCAAAAAGTTGTTCGTAAGTTGGGTTATAAATAATTTCCTGTACGTCGTTAATTCCGTACTTCGACAAATCCAAATTTCTCATAATCGGCTAATAATAAACTTTATATACTTCTACTTATTTTCTGATTCGGTGAACAAAAATAGCTTTTTTTTCGGTCTGCCTCGGTTGAAGCATTTGAATCGGCCTTATTTTAAACCCGATTAAACAATATCTTAACACTGATTTTCGCACCAATGATTAAAAGAGTTAAATGTCTTTTTAGACGACAAAGAGCACTGGATTAGCCACTTCCCATTGCTCCATCAACGATTAAAATTACCGGTTCAGCTACGAACGGGGATGAAACTGTTGTATCGTGCTTCTAAGGTAATCGCTGTCGAGATGTGTGTATATTTCTGTGGTTAATATTGATTCGTGACCGAGCATTTCCTGAACTGCGCGCAGATCGGCGCCACCATTTATCAGATGTGTTGCAAATGAATGCCTGAAAGTGTGCGGGCTTATTTTTTTCTTCAACCCGATTTTTTCAGCAAGGTTTTTAATAATAGTGAAAATCATTACCCTGCTTAGTTTTTTGCCTCGCCGGTTTAAAAATAAAATATTTTCGCTGTCCTTCGCTACATTTAACGTTTTACGGTAGCCTGTAAGGTATTTGTTTATTTCATCGATTGCCCTGCCGCTTACAGGTACCAGCCGTTCTTTTCCGGCTTTACCTTCAACTTTAATAAATCCCTGGTCAAAAAACAAGTTGGTAATTTTCAGGTTAACAAGTTCCGAAACCCGCAATCCGCAACTATAAAGTGTTTCAAGCATGGCCTTATTTCGTTGTCCTTCCGATTTGCCCAAATCAACTGCTTCGATTAAAGTATCAATCTCTTCCATCGATAAAATATCGGGAAGCTTTCTTCCAATTCTTGGCGATTCAAGCAAAGCAGTTGGATCGGAAGTGATTTTTCCTTCGATAAGTAAATATTTGTAAAACGATTTTATTCCGGAGATGGTACGCGCCTGTGTCCTGGGACTTACATCTTTCGCATTCAACCACGCAACAAAACCTTTTAAATGTTCCAGCTTTACTTTTAATGGCGAAATCTTTTTATAGTTATCGTTTAAATATACTATCAGCTTATTAATGTCGTTAACATATGCTGCAATCGAATTCTGCGATAATGATTTCTCGAGCTTTAAATAATTCTCGTATCCCTTTTTTCCATCTTCCCAGTTCATAGTTTTATTTTTTATTTAAGCCTGAGCTTGTACCATGTAGTGATTGATTATTATTATTCTTGTTAAATAAACATTTATATTGTTTCATTACGCTAAGTTTTATATAAAGTTACCATAAATAATATTAATATCGAAATAAATGAAACAAGCTAAAAATGAGACAATAACACGACGAGTCCCAAAGGTAAAACAAAGCAGCGACAAAAATGATGTATAATATATAAACTTTTTTTTTTCAGATAATTATGGTAAGTTTCGACAGCAAAAAATTGCGATAAGAAAATGAAAATTCTGATTATAAACGGGCCAAACCTGAACCTGCTTGGAGTAAGGGAAAAAAGCATTTACGGTTCAGAAAATTTTGAATCATTTTTCGACAAGCTACAGGAAACTTTTCCGGATATTGAACTCTACTTTTTTCAGTCGAACATCGAGGGAGAAATTGTAAGCAAAATTCATGAATTCGGTTTTAATTCCGACGGTATAATAATTAACGCCGGTGCTTATACGCATACTTCCATTGCTATTCGCGATGCCATTTCGGGTGTAAACACAAAAGTGGTTGAGGTTCATATTTCGAATACGCTTTCACGGGAAGACTTCAGGCATAAATCGATAATTGGCCCGGTTTGCAAAGGTTGTATCATGGGGTTTGGCCTTGAATCCTACAAACTTGCAATTCAAAGTTTTTTATACTGAAATTCAAAACAAGCATCAAAAGCTTCTATTAGTTAACTTACATTCGTGGCGAATAACTACTGAAGTTTTTTTATGTCTTACCTTTGTCGTTAATAAATTTACCAGTGATGAGACAAACAAAAATTGTTGCAACCATTTCCGATAAGCGGTGTGATAAGGAGTTTATACAGTCGTTGTTTAATGCCGGAATGAATGTCGCCAGAATAAACACAGCGCATGTTTCTTCCGACAGCGCAATGGTTTTAATCCGAAATATTCGCGCAGTCTCAAAATCGATTGCCATTTTAATCGATACCAAAGGCCCTGAAGTAAGAACATGCACAACGCAGAATGAGCTTTCGGTTACCAAAGGTGAAACAATTACTTTATCGCATAAAAAAGTGCTTGGCCCAAAACCGCACATTTGCGTTAACTACGATGGATTTGTTTCAGATATTCAAAAAGGAAATAAAATTCTTATCGACGATGGCGATATTGAAATTACTGTAACCGCGAAAAAAAGAGCGCATTTGGTATGCCAGGTTGCAAACAGCGGGACCATAAAAAAACAATAAAGCGAACTGAAAATCCTATCTGAAATCGATGACTTCCACATCGGGATAATCGGAAGCGTTAAATACAAACTGTGAATCAGGAAAATCTTTATCGGTTTCCATTTTTTTCACCACAATGCCGTAAATGTTTCCGTCGTTGCCATAAAGTTGTGCCGACTGAATCATCATCTTCGACTTATCGATAAACACATTTATTTTAGAAACATCATATTCGTCGCTGTCGGGATCAAGTTCAATTTGATATAGTGTTTTCCATCCTCATTTTTTTCACCGATAAATTTCGAATTAAAACCTTTTTCATAAATATTAAATAGCGAAGCGGGATCCATTAATTCGCTGCTCTCATCGTCAATATTGGAAATGGTAACCTGGTTTCCGTCTTTCATATAATTCCAGATTGTAGATCCATCGGAATAAACTTTAACCCCAAGATCGGGTAATTCAACCACATATTTTTGTCCTTTCATTTTTATCGAGCCTTCATTTTTTTCATCAATTTCCATTTCTTTATTTTCCATGGAAAAAGTAAAATCGGCAGCAATCGATTTATATGCTTTTGCGTTTTCGCTTACTTTCTCAAGAATATCTTTTGCCTTCTCATCCTGTTGCGCTTTTAGTGCAAAAGCTGCAAACAAAACCAACATCACCAATACGATCTTTTTCATCAAAATAATTTTTAATTCAAGTCATTCAATAATTGTTCCAGACTGTATTCATCCTGAATTAATACCTGTCGTGCTTTGCTTCCTTCACTTGGGCCAACAATACCGGCAGCTTCCAACTGATCCATAATTCTTCCGGCGCGGTTATACCCGATCGAGAATTTACGTTGTATCATCGATGTTGATCCCATTTGATTGATTACCACAACACGCGCTGCATCTTCAAACATTTCATCTTTATTATTTAAATCCACCTGGCCCGGAGCTGCTTCTTCATCGCTCGCATATTCAGGTAACAAAAATGCAGTCGGATATCCTCGTTGTTCCGAAATAAATGCGCATATCTTTTCCACTTCAGGAGTATCAACAAATGCACACTGAACACGTGTCAATATCGCTGCTCACCGAGATTAGCATGTCACCTTTTCCTATCAGCTGGTTTGCGCCGGGTTGATCAAGAATGGTACGCGAATCAATCATCGATGCCACTTTAAATGCAATTCGTGCCGGGAAATTTGCCTTTAATTACACCCGTAATAATAGTAACTGATGGACGTTGTGTGGCAATAATCATATGAATTCCAACTGCACGTGCCAACTGGGCAATTCGCGCAATCGGAAGTTCAATTTCCTTTCCGGCAGTCATTATCAAATCGGCAAATTCGTCGATAATTACCACAATGTATGGCATGAATTTGTGGCCTTTCAGTGGATTCAGTTTACGACTTATAAATTTTTTGTTGTATTCTTTTACGTTTCGGGCATGTGCTTTTTTCAGTAAATCATACCGGCTATCCATTTCAACATTAATGGAATTAAGCGTATTTTTAACTTTCTGAATGTCGGTAATTACCGGTTCTTCCTCATCGGGCAATTTTGCGAGATAATGTTTCTCGATAACCGAATACAGATTTAATTCCACTTTTTTCGGATCGATAAAAACAAACTTCAGTTGCGATGGATGCTTCTTGTATAAAAGCGAAGCGATAATAACATTTACGCCAACCGACTTACCTTGGCCCGTAGCGCCGGCAACCAGTATGTGTGGCATTTTTGCCAAATCGAACAGGTAGGTTTCATTCGAAATGGTTTTTCCCAGGGCAATCGGAAGCTCGGCATGTCGATTCCTGAAATTTCTTGGAACTAATAATCGAACGCATCGAAACAATTTCGGGGTGTTGATTTGGCACTTCAATACCAATAGTTCCACGACCGGGAATTGGCGCTATAATTCGAATTCCGAGCGCTGCAAGACTTAAAGCAATGTCATCTTCGAGATTTTTAATTTTGGCAATTCGTATTCCCGGAGCCGGAACAATTTCATATAATGTAATTGTAGGCCCAATGGTTGCCCTGATTTTTGTAATTTCAATTTTATAATGCCGCAGTGTTTCAACAATTTTATTTTTATTCGAAATCAATTCTTCATTTGTAACTTCGGCATTTCCCGATTTATGATCTTCCAGTAAATCGAGCGTTGGAAATTTAAAGTCCGATAAATCAAGTGTCGGATCATAATCTTCCATTTCGCCCGAACCTCCGTCATCAGCTTCTTCTTCGCTTACTTTTTGTTTTACCGTAAGCTTTAATTCTTCATCTTTCTTATCCGTTTCATTTTGTTTATTTGGCCGTACATTGTCATCCGTTTCGAAAATAAAATCTTCATCTGTTGAATCTTTTTCTTTGTTATCATCGTGTTCGAAAATGGCTTTAACCACATCGTCGTCCTCAATAACTTTTGAAATCGATTCATTAACAATTAAATCTTCGAGGTCATTCTGTGCAGGTTTTTCAACCTTCTGCCTGGCTTTCATTTTGAATAAATTCCTGAAAAAGAGATGCGAATTTTCAAAACGAACTACCACAAGTGTTAATCCGGTAAATAAAATAATAAAGACTAAGCCTATTGTTCCGATAAACGAGGCAATCCACGATGCGAGAAAAAATCCGTACTGGCCTCCCCAATAGAGGAAATGGCCGGGCTCAGGACTTCCAAAAATCAAGCCGAACGTAACTGAAAGCCAAATCAAAATAAACAAACAGTAAATCAGATTCTTACCCAACTTTAGCGTTTTAATTCCCCAAAAGCGCAGTCCGGCAATAAATAACAGATACGGAAATACAAAAGCACTAACACCAAATCCTTTATTGATAATATTTTCCGCGAAATATGCGCCAGGCTTTCCGCCCCAGTTCTGTACCTGAATTTCCCTCGATTTTCTGAATAATTCTTTCCAGTGGAGATCAAGAATACTTTGATCCGCACCGCCGTAAAATAAAAATGAAATAAATGCAATCATCAGATATACAGAAAGAAGCACCACAAGCGCGCCCAATACGAATTTAAATCTTTCGTTTTTAAGAAATGATGTTCGTTTTTTTTTCTTTTTTTGGTTTGAATCTTTTGGCTTTTTTCTTTTGATTGCCATGGATTTAAATTTTATTCGAATGACCTGCAAATTTAGGTAAAAAACTATGCTTATTCATGAATATATTCAAGAGAAAAAATAAATTAATTAAAATATGAGTGTTCATAAAATGGCTTGATTTATTTGGTTTATGTGAAACGAGTGTATCTGCCACTATATTTTAAAATGGCGTAAAATTCCCTGTTTAAGAACAGAAAGGTAAAAACCGAAAACTGATAAAATCACATTTTCTGTCTTCATTTGAATTTATAAGTTTGCCTGAACTCATAATTCATTCTATGAAAAAACTTGCAGTTGTTGCGTTTGGAGGAAATGCCATATTAAGGGGAAACGAAGAAGGCACCATTGAACAACAGGAAAAAAATGCGACCGACACGCTCGAAAATCTTGTATACCTTATAAATGAAGGTTACGAACTGGTAATTACCCACGGAAACGGCCCGCAGGTTGGCAATATTTTAATGCGAAACGATGCCGGAGAAAAATTGTACAACATTCCAGCTATGCCGCTTGATATTTGTGTTGCCGACTCTCAGGGTGGTATTGGCTATATGATTGAACGAATGATGCGCAATGTTTTAAACAAACACGGAATTAAAAAGAATGTGATTACCATGGTTACTTTGGTGAAAGTCGATAAGAACGATTCTGCATTTCAAAATCCTTCAAAACGAATTGGAAAATCGTATACGAAGGATCAGGCTGAAAAACTTTCTGCCAAAAAGAATTGGATCTTTAAGCCATCATCTAAAATTGAAAGTGGTTACCGAAGAGTGGTTCCATCGCCTCAGCCACTTGAAATAATCAACAGGGAAACCATACAATTATTGGTTCAAAATGGAAATATTGTAATTGCGGCAGGCGGCGGCGGAATTCCGGTTTACTACGATGAAGATGGAAATGTTCGAACACTCGATGCTGTAATCGATAAGGATATGGCTTCAAGCTTACTGGCAACAAACATACATGCCGATGAATTTTATGTTCTGACCGATGTTTCATTTATTTACAGGAATTACGGAAAAGAAACCCAGGAAAAACTCGAATTTCTGGATTACAAAGACACTGTGAAATACCTGGAATCGGGCACATTTGAAGAAGGAACAATGGAACCAAAAATTAAGGCTTGTCTGCGATTTATTGAGAATGGCGGTAAAAAGTGTGTCATCACAGAAGCTACAAAACTGGAAGACAAATCGTATGGGTCGAAGATTACGATGAAGTATGAAAGTTGAGATACAGGCACAGGCGGAGGCAAAGAAGAAGGCGAAGGCGGAGGCAAAGTCAGAAGGCTGAAGGCGGAGGCAAAGGCAAAGAATGAGAAGAAGAAGAAGAAAAAAAAAACAATAATATATTCAAAAAATGACTGATAAATTAAAAAACCGGAACTTTTTAAAACTACTCGATTTTACTACCGAAGAAATAATGTATTTGATCAACTTGTCGGCAGAGTTAAAACAAGCAAAAAAAAGCGGAACTGAAAAACAACATCTTACCGGAAAAAACATTGCGTTGATTTTTGAAAAATCGTCGACACGGACAAGATGCGCTTTTGAAGTTGCTGCATACGATCAGGGAGCAAATGTGACCTATCTTGGACCATCGGGTTCGCAAATTGGACAAAAAGAATCGATGAAAGATACCGCGCGCGTTTTGGGAAGAATGTACGACGGAATTGAATACCGTGGATTTGGACAAAACATTGTTGAAGAATTGGGCAAATATGCCGGTGTTCCGGTTTGGAACGGATTGACCAATGAATTTCATCCAACGCAGATACTTGCTGATTTTTTAACCATGCAAGAACATTCGGATAAACCGCTTTCCGAAATCAAATTTTGTTATTTGGGCGATGCACGTAATAATATGGGAAACTCGTTAATGGTTGGAGCAGCAAAACTGGGAATGGATTTCAGGGCAGCAGCGCCTCAGGATTGCCAGCCTTCTGTAGAACTTCAGCGACAATGTGGGGAAATTGCAAGACAAACCGGCGCAAAAATTTCCATTACCGGAAAAATGGAAGATGCAGTAAAGGATTGTGATTTCCTATACACCGATGTATGGGTTTCGATGGGTGAACCCGATGAGGTATGGGCCGAACGGATAAAATTGCTTCTCCCCTACCAGGTGAACAAAAAAGCAATGGACCTGACCGGAAATCCGAACGTGAAATTTTTGCATTGCCTGCCTGCATTTCATAACACAAAAACAAAAGTTGGCGAAGAAATCTTCCAAAAATTTGGAATTGACGCCATGGAAGTTACCGAAGAAGTTTTCGAAAGTAATGCTTCCATAGTTTTCGATCAGGCCGAAAACAGGCTACACACTATAAAAGCTGTAATGGTTGCCACTTTAAGTTAGTATGATTGATGTGGAAAGGAGTTGATTCAGTAAATCAATTCGTAAAGAAAACCAAAATTTTAGGTTAAATTTGTCGCCTAAACAAACCATAGAAACCGTTATTTTCAAAAAAACTAAAAATGATACCATTAATTTTATTTCTCGGATTTTTATTCGGAGCAATTCTGCAATATGCCAGCCTGAATAAATACAATGTAATCAGCGGAATGGCAACACTGGATAATTTTGCAGTGGCAAAAGCAATTGCAGTTGCAATCGGTGTTGGAGCAATATTGTTGAATATTGAAATTGCACTCGGGTTTGCAACTTACCACGTAAAACCTTTCATTTTGGGAGGAATCGTAATCGGCGGATTAATCTTTGGCGTTGGAATGGCCATTCTTGGTTATTGTCCCGGAACACTGGCAATTTCACTTGGCGAAGGTTCCATCGATGCATTAATCGGGATTATTGGCGGATTATTTGGCGGGCTTGTTTATACTTTGCTGCTGCCTTCCATCCAAACGGTTTTAGGCCCGAATATGGGCGCAATCTCTTTAAATTCAGCAATTGGCAATCATGCACTTTTTTACATTTTGGTATTTGTAATTGGCGGAGTTTTTATTGCTGCCGCTTTTATATTGCATAAAATCGAGAAAATAAAAAATAAAAAATGGCTGGTAACCGGAATTGCTCTTGCTATTTTAAATTCCATTGTATTTTTAACTGGCGTGGCAAACCGTCCAATCGGGGCTTCAACAACTTATCCGTATGTAGCCGATTTAATGTCAGGAATAACCACCAACGAGTACTTTTCAAAAATTCAAACTCCCGGCCATTGGGAACTTATTTTCCTGGCGGGCGCTTTTCTCGCAGGGATCATTATTTCTTTAATCAGAAAAGATTTTAAAATAACATTGATTCACAGCAACTGGGAAAAATATAAGGGAACGTCAAAAATCAACCGGGCTGTCTGGGCTGCTATCGGCGGGTTTATTTTGATTTTTGGAGCAAGAATGGCAGGCGGATGCACCAGCGGACATGTTATTTCCGGTGGAATGCAACTGGCAGTAAGCAGTCTTGTTTTTGCGGTGTTTGTGTTTATCGGGTTGCTGGTTACAGGAAGATTGTTTTACGGAAAGAAATAATTCATGTATTCAGAACAAGGAATTGTTTGTATTGGATGAATTGTTTCTATTGCTTAATTTCTCCGTCATTTATTCTGCAAAATCAGGTGCTGGATTTTCTCTCACTTCGCAATCTTTGTCGGATTATGAATCTTGTTTACCGAAATAATTTCAGCATTGAAAAACAGCAGACTACATTTAGCAGTAATATTTTATCTTTGTGCCTGAATTTTTAAAAAAGTAACAACAAATAATGAACATTGCACTTATCGGTTACGGGAAAATGGGAAAGGAAATTGAGAAGATTGCAACTTCCCGCGGCCACAACATAAAATTAATAATCGATATTGACAATCAGCACGATTTAACCGCAGAGAACCTTAAAAAATGCGATGTCGCCATTGAGTTCACCATACCAAAATCTGCTATTCAAAATTATGCAACCTGTTTCGAAGCCGGAATTCCGGTCGTAAGCGGAACCACAGGCTGGCTTGAAAAGAAAGCTGAAGTATATGCAAAGTGCAGGGAAACCAACGGAACATTTTTTTATGCCAGTAATTTTGCCATTGGCGTAAACCTGTTTTTTGAGCTCAACAAAAAGCTGGCAGAGCTGATGGCCAATTGGTCGGATTATGATGTGGATATGACCGAAGTTCATCATGTGCATAAACTGGATGCTCCAAGCGGAACTGCGATAAGCCTTGCTGAAGATATCTTAAAAATTCTGCCAGGAAAAGATGGTTGGGTAAACGAAAAAAATCCTGCAAAAAATCAAATCAATATTAAATCGGAAAGAAGAGGAGAAGTTCCGGGTATTCATACAATAAAATATGACTCGGAAGTTGATTTCATTGAAATTACACACGAAACAAAAAGCAGGAAAGGATTGGCAACGGGTGCGGTATTGGCAGCCGAATATTGTATGGAGCATAGCGGAATCCTGACAATGAAAGATTTACTGAATATTTAAAATATTACAATAATATGAGAGAATTACTTTCGAACAAGTGGGTGAAATTTGTAACTGTAGCAATTTTATACACCCTTTGGGTAATTTGGCTGGGCAGCTATATCTGGTTCCTCGGACTGGCTGTTATTTTCGATATTTACATTAGCCAGAAAGTACACTGGGCATTCTGGAAAAAGAAAAACCCGCCGGATGGCAGACAAACCAAAGTTGTTGAATGGATTGACGCCATTATTTTTGCAGTAATTGCGGCATCGTTTATCCGTATGTTTTTTATTGAGGCATATACCATTCCCACTTCATCGATGGAGAAAATCGTTACTTGTTGGCGACTATTTATTTGTCAGCAAAACTGCTTACGGGCCAAAAACTCCGAATACACCGCTGTCGTTTCCGTTTGTTCACAATACCATGCCGGTAATAAATACCAAATCGTATCTCGAATGGATAAAGTTGCCCTATCACCGGCTAAAAGGATTTACACATATTAAAAACGATGACGTTGTGGTTTTTCATTTTCCTGAAGGCGATACGGTTGCTTTAAATATGAGCGCCCAAAGTTATTACCAGTTAGTTCGAATGTACGGAAGAGAAAGGGTTTGGACCGATAAGCGCAATTTTGGCGATATCGTTTCGCGGCCCGTAGATAAATGCGAAAATTACATTAAGCGCTGTGTGGCGATTCCGGGCGATGAAATAAAAATGGAAAAAAGCCAGCTTTTTGTAAATGGACAACCACAAAAACAATTTCCCGGAATGCAATACGAATATTCAGTATCAACAAACGGAACCGGATTAAATCCGAAAGCATTGGAACGGCTGAATATTGCTGTCGACGATCGCGGAAGAGTTTCAAGTTCGCAATACTATTTCCCGTTAACGGAAGAAAATGTGGAAAAACTGGGCGAATTTTCAAATGTAACTTCCGTTGAAAAAATAGTTCAGGAACCCGGAAGATGGGATCCTCAAATATTTCCGCACAGTGAAGATTACCAATGGAATGTCGATAATTTTGGACCGATAACGATTCCTAAAAAAGGTGAAACGGTGGAGCTGACAACAAAAAATCTTCCCATATACGAAAGGATTATCAATGTTTATGAAGGCAATGATTTGGAAGTAAACGGAGATCAAATAAAAATAAACGGCGAAGTTACCACAAGCTACACCTTTAATATGGACTATTACTGGATGATGGGTGATAACCGCGATAACTCTGCCGACTCGCGTTACTGGGGCTTTGTACCTGAAGACCATGTGGTTGGAAAAGCAAAATTTATCTGGCTTTCGCTGGATAAAGACAAGTCTTTCCCTTCAAAAATCAGGTTCAAAAGAATGTTTAGTAAGATTAAATAAGCAGATTTTTTAATTCGGGTATTAAGATTAATAAACAGGTTTTTTGATTAAGTTTTTAAATTCTAAAATCTAAATGCTTAATATTCACAATCTTATTTAAAGATATTCGTTATAAGGGATAACTGTTATCCTTGTTTGTTAATTATAAATTGAGAAAGTATGCAGGCTGTAATTATCATCCTACTGATTCTGGCCATTTTGCTGGTAATTTTCACATTACAAAACTCTATTGAGATTACGATTCACGTTTTCTTCTGGGAATTAAACAGTGTGCCACTGGTTTTAGTATTGCTGTGTTGTATTGTTTTAGGTTATATTCTTGCCCTCATTTATTTTTCTCCGCGAATATGGAAGTTAAAAAGAGAATATAAGCAGCTCACTAAGTTTAACAGGGAACTGGAGCATCTGCACAAATTAAATCATCCGGCAAATGAAACTGATCCCGATGATAGCAATCCTGAAGGAATTGAATTGGATGATGACGATGATAAAAATTCGTTTTTTAAAGATTAAACTTCGTATTAATTTATTCCGGCAAGCCAAAATAGAACCACAGCTTACGTTTTACCGGTTGTTCCATTTTATACATTTCGCCTGAAGGCCCGAGGCTTTTTGTATCCATGCTTATATTGGTTGCCAGTTTTGTTCCGATTGGCGGTATTGCATCTAAAAATGAAATGTCGCCTGCTGGTAACCGCGGATAATTTTCCGGCCCTGTAATTCCGTAAAATTCAAAAAGCCGGACAAACAAATCAGGTTCGTTGGCCACCATTAAAAATTTTCCTTCCGAAGAATCGAATTCCATCCAGGTAACATCGGAGAAGTAGCCTTTAAATTCCGGATAAATCCATGGCGAACTTCCGGTTTGGGTATTGTTGTAGAGATTTTTGTAAACGTTTAACGAAACTCCCTGCAACCTGTTTTTCCAAACCCGCGTGGGGCCATTACCCAACCATTTTGCGCTTATAATATTCGATTCAGGAAAATTAAATGTTACACCCGCAAAAGGCACTTCGCCATCGATAAAATATTCGTATTCCAGGCTCAGCCAACCTGTGCCATACATTGTCCACCGAATATATTTCAAATCTCCTTCATATTCGGCTTCAACAACGTGTGTTTTATTTTCATCGAAATGTTTCAGGCTTTTAAATGAAGAACTGCCTCCAACCAAAACCGGTCCGTTGGAAAACAATAGTGGCAAACTAAAATCGTTTCCAAGACTTTTAATCGTGCCATCGCTTTTATTAAATTCAACTGAAATTCCATTTGCCTTTAAAGTAAGCGATTCATCCGATTCTGTCACCCGAATTTCATCTCCATCAGTCTGAATAATTGAACTTACCGGATTTTGATTTCCGTTGATTTTCCATGTCCATGAATATATTTCATTTCCGTACGGATTGAAAGCCTTCAAAACCAGAGCATCATTTTTCTGCCAGCCTTCTGAAAGTGGAATTCGAATTTTTCCCGCTGAAACCGGATTAATATCAGGCCCTGTAAATTCTCCTGACTTGTTTACTTTATATCCTGTTTCTCTTTCTGAAGGCAGATGAAAAGTAACCAGTTCCCAACGGAAATTACATTTATTGAGATTTGTAAAATGATAGCGGTTTTCCACTTGAATTTCACCGTTAAAATTTTCGGGCAGGCTTTTCATTTTAATCTTTACCGGCGAATAAATTTCGCGAATGGCATAAAAACTTCCTTCTTTTTCACGATGTGGCCCCAACACACCATCGGGAGCATTCACCCGGTTTACATCGATTAAATTATTTAAATCTGTTCGGACAAGGCCTTCGTCCAGCATTGCCCAGAGAAAACCACCGGCAGCACGTTTCGAATTCCAGAACAATTCCCAGAAATCGGAGAGACTTGCGGCCATACCACCATCATCCTGTCCGTGTAAAAATTCCGTTGGCATAAAAATCAGCGAATCCTCCAGGATTTTTTTCGAGCTGTAATAATTTTCGTAATGATTACAGTCGATGCCGTTGTAATCGTTTCCAGGGCGGTGGTGTGCATGAATTACCGGGCGATTCGACAAATCATAAATTCCGAAATCATCGTCAAGTTCTTTGTTTGTGCCACCTTCGTTTCCATTGCTCCAAAAAAGGATGGAAGGATGATTCAGGTCGCGTATTACCATTTCTTTTACCAGTTTACTGCCAACCTCAGTATCGTAGGCATTTTGCCAGCCAGCCAGTTCATCGAGGACAAACAATCCCAGCGAATCGCAAATATTCAAAAACGACTGATCGGGCGGATAATGCGAACACCGCACCGCATTCATGTTCATTTCCTTTATCAATTGCACATCCAGTTAAATCGATTTTTGGGTTAATGCATCTTCCGGTTTCAGGCCAAAAAACATGACGGTTAATCCCTTTCATTTTTACTTTTACACCATTCACAAAAATTCCATCGCCTTGCCGGATTTCAATGGTACGAAAACCAAATTTCTCCTGAAGCTGGTATTTTTCAGTATTCTCCTGTAACAGTTTTACCCGAACGGAATAAAGCTCTGGTGTTTCGGGTGTCCATAAGTTTGGCTTATTTATTTTTGCTGAAATCCTTACAATCGAATCTCCGGGATTTGCTGCAATCGAAGCATTCTGAACAACTTTGCCATTTCTGTCGATAATTTCAGCATCGATTTTATAAACCGTTTTTAAATTTCTGGGGAAAACATCCATTTCAAAAGTCCCGTCAGCTTTTGCATCAATGGCAACACGTTCAATATATTCGGTTGGAAAAGCTTCCAGGTAAACCGGACGGAAAATCCCGCCAAAAATCCAGTAATCGGCATATCTTTCCGCTGCATTTACTGAACGATTTTCAGAAACCTTATGAACCGTAACTTCTAACTCATTTTTTTGACCTCGTTTGATTTTATCTGAAATATTATAGCGAAAACGATAAAAAGCTCCCTGATGAATGGGACCTGCCAATTGCCCGTTAATTTTTACTTCGGTATCGGTCATCGAACCTTCAAATACAATAAATACCTCCTTATTATTCCAGCTTTCAGGAATCTCAAACCGGGTTTTGTATATTCCTGTTTCATCGGCAAATTTGAACTTTTTACCATAGGTCCGGTAGTCGCGGCCATAATCGTAGTTTCCAAATCCCTGCTGTTCCCAATGCGACGGAACTTCAATGCTTGTCCACTTTCCGCTATTTCGTCCCGAGGTACAAAAAAAATCCCATGTAACTGTATTTTCATTATTAGTTCCCGAAAGAAACATTATCTCGTGTTTCCCGGCAAAAGCCGGATTTTCAAATCCCATGAAGAGGAAAAGGATAACTATTGAGTAGTAGTATATTTTCATTTTTAATAATTGGAAATTCATCGAATTTGATTTTAGTTTTTCTATTTCAGACCGAATTTAGCAGTATTTTGGCAGAAAATCCAGCAGTTAATGTCAATTCACACAAAAGCACCTGATTCAATCAAAATAATGCCCGCCACAAAATAGAAACTAAATTAACCTAAGCAATAATTAATCCCTATTTTCGTATTCCGAAAACAAATCTAATTGCACGGGTAAATGCCGGATTTCAAAGCCATATTGTTAAGTACATCATATTTTGCGCCTGTTCAAACCTATACTAAATTTCTGTTATACTCTGAAGTTTACATCGAGCAGTTTGAACATTTCAACAAGCAAACCTATCGCAACCGATGTGTAATCCTTGGTGGAAATGGACCAATTCCACTGGTAGTACCGGTTGTAAAAGGCCGCGGACCAAAAATTCTGATTAAGGATTTAAAGATTTCGTACGATACGGCGTGGCAGCGAAATCACTGGCGAACCATTTTTTCAGCCTATAACTCCTCGCCTTTTTTTGAATTTTACAAAGATGAAATTGAACCGTTTTTTAATCGAAAGGAAAAATTTCTTTTGGATTTAAACCTGAAGATTCACGAATCAATCTGTGATTTACTTGAAATTGAAAACCAATCGGTATTAACTCCTGATTTTGAAAAAGTACCTGAAAACACCGACAATTTCCGCGAATTAATTTCCCCAAAAAACAAGTCGATTGCCGATAATTTTTTTCAACCCAAGGTATACACACAGGTTTTTTCCGAAAAATTTGGATTTGTTCCCAACCTTAGCATTCTGGATTTGTTATTTAACGAAGGGCCAAATAGTTTTATGGTTCTTGAGAACAGTCGAATTCAGTAGGAAATATTGGTATTTTCATTCTTGTACCTCTGTTCTTTTTATTAATCTTATAAATTTTTAAAATACCTAAAACCATTAAAATGAAAAACTTAGTAATTGCTGTTGTTGCGTTATTTACAATTGCCCTGGGTTGCCAGGCTCAAAACGATGAACCCGAATTTAAAAATCCTTTAAACATCGTGGTTTTTACCAAAACTGTCGGTTACAGGCACGAAAGTATTTCTGCAGGATTAAAAATGTTGTACGACCAAAGCAAGAATCAAAACTGGGTAATAACTGCTACCGAAAATTCCGAAATGTTTAATGATAATTTTTTGTCAGCGTTTGATGTAGCCGTATTTTTAAACCCAACCGGTGATGTGCTCAACGATGAGCAGCAAAAAGCATTTGAAACGTGGATGAACAGCGGAAAAGGATTTGTCGGAATTCATGCAGCAGCCGATTGTGAATACGATTGGGATTACTACGATAAACTACTGGGAGCACATTTTAAAACCCATCCGGCACAACAGGACGCGACATTAAATATTGAAAACACCGACCATCCGGCAATGAAACCATTTAAAGGAATGAAAACGTATTCCACCTACGACGAATGGTATACTTTTAAAGAAAATCCTCGTGCAAATGTGCATGTATTGGCGTCAATCGACGAATCGAGTATTAAAAAATTCGATAACGATAATTTCCGAATGGGTGATCATCCGTTAATCTGGTGGCAGGAAAAAAATGGCATTCGTTCTTTCTATTCCGGATTCGGACATACCAACGAAGCGTATCAGAATAAACTTATTATCGAACATTTTGTGAATGCAATTAATTGGGCAGGAAAAAGAATAAACTGATAACCATTGATTTAGATTTCAAGTCTTATATTTTGTATAAAAAACGGGTTAATATGTTCCTGTGGATTCCCAGATAGGAAGCGATATGCTGGCGCTGCAGCTTTTTCCCCAGTTCCGGATTTTCAGCAAAAAACTTACGGATTCGATCTTCTGCATTTAACGACTGAAAAGTATGAATTCTGTCCATAGCCTGAATATAACTTTCTTCAGCAAGAATTCTTACCGTACGCTCAAACATAGGCTCGGAATCGAGTAAACCCTTAAATTCTTCCTTGTTGAAATACAAGAGCTCTGAGTCTTCGTAAGCCTTTATCGATTCTGTGGAATCTTTTCCGGAATAAAATCCCCGGTGGTTGCTTACAATGAAATTATTGGGCGGAAAGAAAAACCGTGAAATCCATTCGGTCCCGGTTTCTGAAAGGTAAGTGGCATACAATAATCCACTGATTAAAATACCGATTTTGTTGGTTTGCTGACCGTAATCGATAAAAGATTCGCTTTTCTTAAGCAATACCGGATCATGTTTCAAATCGAGCTTTGATATTAGTTCAAGGGTATGATTATAACGCGAAATTACCTTGTTTTGATCCATATCCTTGATTATTTCATCGCCCTTTAAAATTTTCGTTAAACAATTTTAGTCTTTCTTCCAAAGCATTAAACTGGCTGCGTTGAACAAACGAAACGCACGCCCTTATTCCTTCTTCGGCGCTTCCGGTATTATCGAGCGCTATTGCACTTATTCCGTAATATAGAAGATTTTCCACAAGCTGGTTTCCAGTCATTCCGGGATACGAGATTGTAAAATAAAAACCATCGGCTATAGGTTCGCCCAAATCGGTTTTATAAACCATGTTAAAGCCGTTTTCAAGAAAGAGCTTTTTCATCGCTTTTGCCTTTTCACCATATTCCTTTACCGCATCCACAAAGTTGAATTTGCCTTCGTTGGCAGCTTTAAACATAGCTGTTAGCGCCCACTGTGCCGAATGGCTGGTTCCTGACGAGAATGCATATAACAAACGTAAGGTTATAATGCTTCCGAATGTTGAATTCATTACAAACCGTTCCTGAAGATCGGGATAATCACGATGAAACAACTTATCGGAAATGGCCATTAAACCAATACGTTGGCCTGCGTAGGAAAATATTTTTGAGCTTGAAATAAACAGCATAAAATTATCTGTATACGATGCAACGGTTGGCTGAAAAGGTGGTTCTCCCGGTTTCGACATATTTCTGCGAAAATCCATTCCGAAATAGGCTAAATCTTCCATAACGATAACATCGTATTTGTTGGCCAGTTCGCCGATAATTTGCAACTCATGTTCGTTAAAGCAAATCCATGCCGGATTATTTGGATTGGAATATATAATGGAATTAATATTGCCTTTTGAAAGAAAAGTTTCGAGTTTTGAACGTAATTTTTCTCCCCTGAAATTAAAGACGTCAAATGTTTCGTATTTCAAGCCGAGTACCATCATTTGCTGTTTTTGCACGGGAAATCCGGGATCGATAAAAAGAGCGGTATCTTTTTTCTTATCGATATTTGCGGCAGCCAGAAAAGCTGATAACGTGCCCTGCATAGAACCCACCGTGGGAATACAACCTGCTGCAGACACTTCGATGTTCATAAAGTTTTTGATGAATTCCGAAGCTTCTGTCTTTAACGCTTTTATTCCATCGACCATTGGGTATATGCTGGCCACTCCGCTTTTTAAGGCTTCAATTTCGGCTTCAACACCAATTTTTGAAGGTGGCAACCCGGGAACTCCCATTTCCATGCGGATGTATTTAAAACCGGTAGCTTCTTCCACCAGATTTACCAAAGCTACAATTTCGCGAATGGAAGCTTTCCCGGCATCTTTTATCCGGAGTTCCTTTATTTTCTGATCGATTATTGCTTTGTTTAACGGAGAGTTGCACATAGTTCAAAGTGTAAAGTTCTGCCGAAGGCATCCCTTCGGGAAAAGTGTAAAGTTCAAAGTGTAAAGTTGTCCAGTGACTAGTGACTAAATGACTAATGTCTAATGACTAATGTCTAATGACTTAATTTTAAAACCCAAAATCAGGTTGAATCTGTTTCACCCATTTCTGCACGCGCTCGTCGGTTAATTCCGGTTCGAAATCTTCATCGACAGGCAAGCCCAGGAATTTATCGTCAACTACAGCATTCGAATCATCAAATTCGTATTCGTCAACCGGCACCTGGCCTGATAAAACCGCGCCTTTATCCATTAATTCTTTGCCAAGCAATCCTATATGATCGACAAATGTGGCAGCGTATGTAACATGATCGCCCAAACCAAAAATAGCAAGTGTTTTTCCTTCGTATCGGGTTTTGGCAATTTCAGGCAAAAATTCAGCCCAATCTAAATTGGAATAGGTAGAATGCCAGGTTTCCTTGCCTACTGTGGAAATCCCGAATATAATTTTGTCGTATTTTTCCAAATCGGCGACTGTGGCATCTTTTACCGGAACCATTTCAACTTTATCTTTACCAATGGCATCTCTTATTTTGTCGGCAACACGGTTAACAGCGCCGTCAAGCGGGCCAAAGAAAATTGCTATTTTGCTCATTTTTTAACGGTTTAATATTCTTATTTATTGATTTTGTGCATTTAATTCGCCCCGTACATATTCACCAAGAATGGAAAGGCTCGATGTATTTTTTAACACCTGGTGAATGGCATGGTCGTAATCTTTTGCATTTTCCCATTCAATATCTACATGAATGGTATATTCATTCGGTTTACCGATGATCGGAATCGATTGAATTTTATTTAGGTTGATTTTGTTTTCTGCAAATATATTCAGCACTCTTGCCAAAGCACCGTAAAAGTGTCCAACTTCAAAACAGATTGATGCTTTATTGGCGGCTTCTGTCGGATTACCATGTTTCGACAAAATAAGAAACCGTGTGTAATTCTTTTTATTGCTTTCAATGCCTTTGTCGATAACCTGCAAGCCATACAATTCGGCAGAACGTAAGTTGCTGATTGCGGCTGCATAACTAATTTTTTCGGTGCTTATTAACTGAGCTACTTTAGCGTTATCGCCCAATTCTTTTCGCTCTGCGTTTGGAAAATATTTTTCAAGATATTCGTTGCATTGCATAAATGAAACCGGATGCGAATAGATTTCCTTTATGTCTTTACGTTTAACTCCCGGCAAAACCATCAGGTTCATTTGAATATGAATGTAAATCTCGCCAATAATGCGAAGATGAAAATCACGAATCAGCGAATAATTCTGCAACAGGCTGCCGGCAATCGAATTTTCAATAGCCATAACCGCTATATCCACTTTATCGGTATCAATTAAATCGCAAACGTTCTGAAATGACCTGCATTCCACTACATCAATCTCTTCGTCAACAAAATATTTTCTTGCAGCATCTTCATGAAATGACCCGGCAATTCCCTGTATTGCTATTCGCTTCATTTAACTTTTTTAATTTGACGTCAAATATATAAAAACTGTTTGTTTATTAAGAAGTAGATGGAAATTTCAATTTATAAGTCTTTTAGTTTTAAAGGACGACATCTCGCCGCGTGAAGCACATTCTATATTTTCATTCCAATTACATGTTAAAAAGGCCGTCATTGGGTATCCGCCAGCCTTAAAATCTTGATTCAATAAAGGTAAAAACTTTCGCTAAAATTTATAAGCCACTGAAATCAGGTTTCTGAAGTTGGTAACGTTTTCAGTATTTTTAACCTTTGCCTTATCGCTTAAATCGTTTGTTCCGTAAGCCACAGTTGTAGTACTGATTTCCCAGCCAAACACAAAATTTTTATACGAATAAATCAATTGCGGTGAGATCTTAAACATCATATCGGCATTGGGCGTAAATCCATAAATTGGCCCCACAGGATTTTCAGAAGTACCAAAGTTTTTAAGATAACCAATAAACAATCCAACTTTCCAGGCGCCGCCGTAAGTAAAGTTTATCCAGTTATAAAGGTGATTAAATGGCGTATACGTTTCTGCTCCTGTTAGCGTATCGAGCGACGCGACTGCATAACCGCTTGGCAGAAGGCTTTCACAAACATTTTGTCCGAACATCGATTTTGCTTTTAGTTCAAACTTTGCATTTGTATATTTCAGGTAAGCAAGAGCGGCAATTGTATTTAGCGTTTCATTGGTTTTAAATGTACCATTATGGCCGGTAGTTGATATTCGGGGTTTTATCGATTTTCCGTCGATTGCAGCGCCTACAACCCAGTGTTCATTGTAAAACTGCAATTGAGCATGAAGATTCGGGATAACTGCATCGCGCTGGTAATGATATGTTTTTCCTTCGGGTCCGGTATTACTGTAGTCGAACTGGTAGACTGCCGCCAAAATCAGATCAAGATTATCGCTTAACTGATATGTAAAACGAAGTTGAGGACTCCTGTTAAATACCTGGAAAGGCAAACCTGTGTTTTCGCTTAAGGTCGATGGATAAACTTTTTCGATAAATGTTGGATGCCAGGCGCGGCCAAACAACAACTTCGTTTTAGGCCATTCGAACTGAGTGTAGGCATGCCGCAGTCGGACAGTTGGAGTAAACGCGCCGCCGGTAAAATCGAACTCTATATAGGCGCTTACTTTTGCTTTGCCCATTTCGAGGCCTGTAAACCGGGAACCAATTCGCGAAAAAGTATTTAAAAACTGTGCAGTGCCAACGGCATTAATATCTTCTCCGTTCTGATCGTAAGAAGTCCCGAGGGGGAAAAATTCGAGCAGGTGATCGCAGGCATCCACATTTCTGCGTGAATCATAAATAAAATCGTTCCGCACAAATCCGGAAAATTCCAAATTTGCACTTTTGACCGAAACAAAATTTTGTGAGAAAATGCTTACCGAGATCGACAAAAACAAAGTCAACAATATTATCTTTTTCATAATAAGCGGTTTATATCGGTTAATATAAGTTGAAAGAAAAGTTCTCTTTTAGTCGATTGTTTTTATTAAGTAACAAATTTAACAATATCAAAGGTTACATCTTTCAGTATTAAATAGCTGAAAAACATAGTTTGTTAATTTATATTGATTTTAAATAATTAAAAGACTTAGTGAATTTTGAATTGTACAAAATTGTATCATTTGTTACACTCATATTGAATAAAAACTACCAAATTTGGCCACCGGAATGAAAACAGATTTTTAAAGTTGGATGAAAAAGAACAGGTTACTGAAGACAATTAAAAAGCTACATAAATGGCCGGCAATAATTATTTCGTTGTTTGCCATATTATTTGCCACATCAGGAGTTGTAATGAACCACCGGCAAACATTTTCATCTATCGATGTTTCCCGAAAATTATTACCCGATAGTTATACTTATAAAAACTGGAACCTGGCGGCAGTAAGAGGTTCGGAAAAGATAAATGAGAATTCAATTTTAATTTATGGAAATATCGGAATCTGGAAGACTTCGGATAACTTTCAATCATTTACCGATTTTAACCAGGGTTTTCCAAAAGGCATTGACAACCGTAAAATATATTCGGTAAAAAAACTAAATAACCAGCTATTTGCCGGCACTCAGTTAGGCTTATATAAAAAAGATTCGGAAGCATCGCCATGGAGAAAAGTGGAACTTCCGGTTCGGGAAGACCGGATTGCCGATTTAAGCTTAAAGGCTGATACTTTGCTGGTACTTACCCGAAATTATTTACTAAAAACAACAGATGGCTTGAATTATAAAACTTTTCAACTTCCTGAACCTGTTGGCTATATTCGAAAAACCGGATTATTCGAAACTTTCTGGCAATTGCACAGCGGAGAATTATGGGGATTACCCGGAAAGCTGATTGTGGATTTACTTGGAATTGTAACCATTTTGCTTTCAGTTACAGGCTTGTTGCATTTCATCTTTCCTAAACTGATTAAAAAACGAAAAAAGAAAGGAAAAGAAGTTTCGGCAATGGTCTCAGTTAAAAAGAAAAACCTGAACTGGCACAATGTGGTGGGTTACATTTTTGCCTTATTCCTGTTAATCAATACGTTTTCAGGAATGCATTTAAGGCCGCCGCTTTTAATTGCCATAGCAAATAAACAGGTTGGAATTATTCCGGGTACTCATCTCGATAATCCAAATCCGTGGTTTGATAAGTTGCGCAGAGTGGAATGGAATGAAGCCACGCAGCGGTATATTTTTTCCACTTCCGACGGATTTTATTTTGCCAATGAATCGCTGCAAGGAAATTTGCAGCCCGCTTTTTCGCAGCCACCGGTAAGCATTATGGGCTGTAATGTGCTAAAGCCACTTGGCAGTGAAAATTACCTTGTTGGTTCGTTTACCGGCATGTTTATCTGGAATATTACAACGGGAAGCGTTACCGATTTTTTTACGCAAAAACCTTATGTAGAGCCGGAAGGAATGCAAAGTCCGATTGGGATGAATATGGTTGCAGGATTGGTTGAAGGAAATGAAAAGGCATTTTGGTTCGACTATAACAAGGGAATTCAAGGGATGGCATCCTTTGAAGGGATGCCATCCTCAAACTTCTCCGAAATGTCGGAAGAGATTCGCATTGCATCACCTATGTCGCTTTGGAATACAGCGCTGGAAATGCATACAGGGCGTATTTTTGAAAATGTGCTTGGGCCTTTTTACATTCTGTATGTTCCGTTGGCCGGAATTTGTATTCTGCTTGTTTTAATTAGTGGATTTTTGCTTTGGTGGAAAGTTTTTCGAAAGAAAAAGAAGCGGGTAAAATAAAACAAAAAAGTTATGAATTTAGGCAGAACTCATAACCAAAACGACACTTTAATGTCGTATTTTCAAAATCTTTCTCCGTATTCTCCTATTTTATTGAGCACAAATTCTCCTGAACTTTGTTTCGTTATTATAAATAAAAGGTCTAAGTGATGAAAACAGTATTACACAAAGCAGATTCAAGAGGACACGCCAACCACGGATGGCTGGATTCGCACCACACATTTAGTTTTGCCAATTATCATAATCCTGAACGGATGCATTTTGGAGTATTGCGTGTATTAAACGACGACAAGGTAGCTCCGGGCAAAGGTTTTGGAAAACATCCGCACGACAATATGGAAATTATTTCCATTCCGCTGGAAGGAGATTTGGAACACAAAGACAGTATGGGAAACACCACTGTCATCAAAGAAGGCGATGTTCAGGTAATGAGTGCCGGAACCGGTGTATTTCACAGCGAATACAATAAAAATCCGGACAAGGAAGTAAAGTTTCTTCAAATCTGGGTTTTCCCGGACAAACGAGATCTTGAACCGCGGTACGACCAGATTTCCATCCGCGATATTGAAAAAGAAAACAATTTTTACCAGGTTCTATCACCCGACAAAGATGATCAGGGAGTATGGATTAACCAGAATGCATGGTTCCATTTGGGAAAATTTGATGCTGGTAAATCTGATACTTACCAACTGAAAAGCAATGGAAACGGAGTTTATATTTTTATCCTTGAAGGAGAAGTAGAAATTGAAGGGCAAAAACTGGATAAAAGAGATGGTTTCGGAATATGGGAATCAGATAAATTTACCGTAAAGTCGCTAACCAATAGCCGCATTCTATTAATGGAAGTTCCAATGAATATCTAAGCATACATAGAGGAAATTCACATCTTTCTTTCCCCAGGTGATGCGGTTTCTAACCGCATCTTCTTTTTTCCGCGAATCGCATTTCATCACCCCCTCCTCTATTTTCGGCAACCAACCACCAGCGGCAAATGTTTACCACCAAACTGTTCCATCTTAAAATTGGAAAAGAATTCAATCTCCCGAAAATTTTCCTGTTTCAACAGACCTTTTAATTCTGTACTTTTTAGAGGTAAAAGCTGAGTATTGTTGATAATTACCTGGTTTTCCTTCTTTAAATGCAAATCAGTTTGAAAAATAATCTGGTTTAAATCTGCTTCGAATTTATATTTACGAACAAATTTTATGTTTTCGGTTTCAATTACAGGAAGTTCAGATACCGATTCTTCAAGTATATAATCATAATTCAAAATCTGTATCAGAAAATACCCACCGGGCTTTAATACCGAATAAACACCTTGAAACATTTGCTGAATTTGTTCTTGATTTTCGAGATGAACCACTGTATTGCCAAAACATAAAACAATATCAAACTGCTCAGAATTAAAATCCTTTTTGAGCTCAAGCATATTTCCAACCTGAAATGCCGGATTTAGTGATGCGAATTCCGATTTCCGTGTATTAGATTGAGCTGATCGAATTCCGCTCCGCCCGGTTGCCCGTTTCAGTAAATCTTCATTTAAGTCGATGCCTGTAACCATCGATCCTGACTGAGCAAGCTGAAAAGCCAGTTCTCCCGTTGCGCACCCAATATCAAGTACATGCTTTCCATTTCAAATCCCCTGCCCTGTTTCTTACAAAATTCAATTGTGCCGGATTATAGGGAAATATTTCGGAATAGTATTTTGAAATGGAGGTGTAAAAGCTGTTTTGATGTGAATTCATCTGATTTTATTTTGTCATTGGTCACTCGTCATTAGTCATTAGTCATTGAATGATTGACAAATGACTAATGTCCAGTGACTATCTTTCAATCTTCACCCTTGCATCCACCGCCAGAATTTCCTTTTCATTTCCCAGTAGCGGATTAATATCGAGCTCCTTTATTTCGGTAGCAAAACGCAGAAGACTCGACAACCTTACAATGATATCGGCATATTTTTTAATATTCACACCGGGTTGTTTGCGATAGCCTTTCATAATTTTGTATGATTTCAGACTTTTAATCATCGAAAGCGCATCGTCATGCGAAAGTGGTGCTAAACCCGATGCGACATCTTTTAAAACTTCAACATAAATTCCTCCCAAACCGCAGAGTACTATATGACCAAAATCCTGTTCATACCGGGCGCCTAAAAACAGTTCGATTCCCGATGCCATTTGTGCCACCAGCACCCCTTCAGAACCTTCAATTTCGTTCAAATGATGAAACTCTTTCCTGACTTCATCCATCGATTCTTACATTTAAAATCACACCACCAACCTCGGTTTTATGTAATGGCCCAATAACTTTCAGTACAACCGGAAATCCAATTTTCGTGGCAGCGAGCATAGCCTGAGATTCTGTTTTAGAAACAATTTGCTTCACCTGTTGAATTCCGGCAGCTTCAAATAACTGATAAATAATTTCAGGTGGTTGATATCCGTTTCCGGCTTTTTCAATAATCTGCTTAATTGCATAGACATTTATCCCTTCCAGAAAAATATCATTTTTGGAAGGTTTGGGCGTATTTATCACTTTGGTAAGTGCGCGTCCCAGCAAAACTTCGTCGGGGAAATTTACATTTCCATGTGAGATGAAATGGGCCACATCTTCCTTTACATTTATCAGCGAAGGCAAAATCGGGTAAATAGGTTTTGTACAGCTTTTCATTTTTTCTGAAAGCAGTTCGTAAACGTCGCGAATGGGAAAAAGTCCCGGACTTCCAAAAATTACAGCCATACCATCCACATCGAAATCGTTTTCGCAGGCATCTAATATTTCGCCAAGTTGTTCAGCCGTGCCGGTTGCCAGAAAATCAATAGGATTTTCTAACGAAGAACCTGCGAACAGCTTTTCTTTGAGCGCTTGCTTTTGCACAGTATCTTCGAAATGTGGAATTTTCAGGCCACCATCTTCCAAAGCATCTGTAAGCATAACACCCGGCCCGCCTGCATGCGTTACTATTGCCAGTTTTTTACCTCTTAGCTCTTTACACATAAAAACACCGGCAACAGTTGTAAGCTCTTCACGTCCATAACACCGCACAATTCCTGCTTTTCTAAAAAGTGCATCCACAGCGGCATCGGAACTTGTAAGTGCGCCGGTATGAGAAGATGCAGCCCGGCTTCCTGCGGAAGAACTTCCTGCTTTAATTGCTGCAATTTTACAGCCTTTGGTAATTAATGACGAAGCATGATACAGTAGTTTGTCGGGATTGACAATATTTTCAACATATAACAATTTTATTTTCGAACTTTGGCCTTCTTCATAATTTTCATCGAGATATTGAAGCACATCCTCCACACCGGTTTGTGCACTGTTTCCAACCGAAAATACGTTGGCAAAACGCAAACCTTTTGGTATTCCCGATTCGATAATAAAAACCGCAGTCGCTCCTGAACCTGAAATAAAATCACATCCGTCGGCTGTCAATTCCGGAATAGGTGTTGTAAATACGCTTGCGTGGTTCGGTGTCATTACACCAATGCAGTTTGGTCCGATTAAACAACCGTTGTGCTGTGTAATTAAATCCGGCAATTTTTTGCTCCAGCTTTTTACCTTCCGCGTTTGTTTCGCCAAAACCTGCGGAAATGATGATAAATGCTTTTGTGTCGTTTTGTTCAGCAAGAACTTTTACGGCAGAGTAACAAAACTTTGCAGGAATTGCGAGAACAGCCAAATCTACCGGTGGTAATTCTTCAACCGAAGTAAAACAGGGAATTCCCTGAACCTGGGTTTCATTTGGGTTCACAGCATAAAGTTCTCCTTTAAAACCTGAGTCGATTAAATTTTTTATGATTTTCCCGCCCGGCTTGGCAACGTTGTTCGAAGCTCCGATAATTGCAATACTTTTAGGGTGAAGCAATTGTTTGTTTATCATTCAACTGATTTTTATCGGTATAAAAATATCAAATTCTCATGGCAACCAATCCTGATTTATTTCACTTTCAAAATAACCAGATATATTTTAGTACGAAAACTAAAGTTGAGTTTTGAAATAAATAATCCGTACAATTTTCAATTCCTCAGGATTTGGTTAGTTTTATGAAAAGATTTGTTTGTGAAAGATGTTAAAGATCAAAAAGTAGTGGTTTTACTTTCGTTACAGGATTCAGACAAAAATCTGATTTTGAACGGAATAAAAATCGCTTCCATTTTCCGAAAAGAACTTTGCCTGCTTTACAATTATTCCAAAAAGGAAAAATCGAATCTTGAAAACCTTGAGATCAAACTTACTCATTATACAGTTCCTGTTTTGAAAGAACTGCCGGGATTAAAAGTCACAACTTTGCTAATTTCGGAAAAATTATCCGTATTGCCGGAAAAACTGGCCGACGATTATGAAGCCATAATTCTGATATCCAACGCTTCTGAATTTAAAAAATATTCCAATTCAGTCACCGAAAGCTCAGTCCCATTTTTATTTATTAATGAAAAAAGTGACGAAATATCAACTTTTAAAAAGGTAATTCTACCCATAGATTTAAGAAGTGAAAACAGCGATACCGCATTATGGTGTTCGTATTTCGGAAGATTTAACCATTCGGGAATAGTTGTAGTAGCGGCAAATGATAAGAATAAAGAGGAGCAGCGATTGGTGAGCAAAAACGTTTATTTGTCAAAAAAGCTGTTTCAGAAATTTAATATTGAACATAAAATCTTTAAAGGAACCAAATCGAGTTTCAGGAATGCCTTTGAATCGCTTGAACTTGCTCATTCTTCGAAAAGCAACTTACTGATTATTTTGGGAAGTTCGTCGATAACGCCATTGGATTGGATTGTTGGTTTGCCTGAACGAAAAATTGTTGAAAATGCTGAGAACATCCCGGTTCTGATTGTCAATCCAAGAAAAGACAATTATATATTGTGCGACTGAAGAAAGTGTTCAGTTTGCAGTCTCAGTGTTCAGTGTTCAGTGTTCAGTCTCAGTTTGCAGTCTCAGTGTTCAGTGTTCAGTGAAGTTCGTTGCTGGTTAGTGGTTACTTGCTGCTTGTTATTATTTACTCAGTCTTCAGTTAAGATAAAATAGTTCTGTGTTCAAAGTCTTGTTTATTCCAGCTGTAATTCGCGCGTAATATATTATTTTTTGCAATTTATGTTTCACGTTTTCGATTTGTTTCCTTTAAAATTTCAATCAGTTTATTTTTTGATTTATTACTTTCGTTGCCGAAATAAAACATCATGAGGAAATCGCTTATTTTATTTTTCATTTTACTTGCATGTATTGGTAAGTCCCAAAATTTTGAATATAAAGTAACGTTTGAAGGAATTGGAGACAACCGCGAATACTTCAATCCTTTGGCCATGCCTCAAACCATACTGGGAAGCCGGGCTTCTTTTGAATTGGGCGTAGAGAAAGATGGTCACAGAATAAGAGGCGGACTGAATTATCTTTATGAATTCGGAAGCAAAATCGATTATAATCCGGTGCTGCCAACTTTATATTATCAATTTAAAGACAACAAAAAAGAATTTGATTTTGGCGCTTTTCCAAGAAGGGAAAAAATTGATTTTCCCTTAGCCATGTTAACCGACACGCTTTTGTATTACCGTCCGAATATCGAAGGATTTTATTTCAGGCAGGACTGGGACTGGGGTACTGAAAATGCATTTGTCGACTGGGTAAGCCGCCAAACCGATACTAAGCGTGAGAATTTTATGGCAGGTTTTTCGGGCGAAATATTCTTTAAAAACTTTTTCGTACAGAACTACCTGCTACTTTTTCACGATGCGGGACCAGCCATCGATATTCCCGGTGATCATATCAAAGACTATTTTGGATTTGCGCTTCAGGCCGGAATTCGAACAAATAAGGACGCAGAATTTAACGGTTATTTTAAAGCTGGTTTGCTTAATTCGGAATACCGCGAACGATATGTAACTGGTGGTTTTATTATCGGTAACAGCCTTTTTGCCGAAGCTTTCGGGCGATACAAAAATTATGGAATAAAATCGGTTTTGAGTTCAGGCGACGGACATCATTTTAAGTTTGGTGATAGGTTTTATCGCGCAAAAAATTACTGGCGCACCGATGTAATCTGGTATTTTATTAATCACGAAAGGGTGAAGGGAAGTTTCAACTTATCATTTCATGTAATCGACTGGAGCGATTTGGATCAGCAACAGCAGCTATCGATAATTTATATTTTTGGGAATTGACAATTTCTATACTGTTAATTTGCATTTCAAATAAAGTAGTTGTTCAACCAGACAATTGTGATTTAGATTATTAATTTCGATTTACTAAATTTCGGATTGCTAATAAACTTAAATGTTAAAATTTCGGTTTTTCATATTAAACCTGTTTCTTTTCATGTCAATATATAGTTACAGCCAGCTCTTTTTAAACGAAGTTGACTTAAACAAAATTGAAGAGAAAAAAATCCGTGAATATATTGAAACGCAAATGGAATCGAATATTGTAACTGTTTCGGACATAGAACCATCGGTTACACCAGAAAGCAGCGTTGATGGTTTCAGAAGCTGTTACAATGAATATTTGGTAAAAGACAGTCTTGAAAAAGTCTGGAAATATTACAAGAATTCAAATCCGGCCGATGCATGGAATGGAAGAAAGGTAAAGTTCGGATTACTTCTTTCGAAAAGGCGCAAAAAGATAGTATACAAGAACGATAGTATTGATGGTGTAAATATCGGACAGATTATATATATCAACCTCAAATTATTAATGGGAATCAAAAACCTGGCTACAGCTTTCGAATTCATAAATATTGATGATGAAAACCGTATTATTGAATTTAGCTATATAAAAGGAAACTCCTCAACCGGGAAGCAACAAATCCAATTCTTTGAAACCTTAAAGGGACACACACTAATAACGCATACCAGCTATTATAAATGTCGCAGCCTGACTAAAAACTACCTTTTCTATTCCTTTTTTCACACGCGTATTATTAATGAATACCACAGAAATATGCGAAGGAAAATTACTCGCGGACGGTTTCAATAGCGATTAATGTTTTTCATATAATCTCCTTATAATCAGTATAAATTAGTTTACATCCATCTAATTAAATATGTATATTATCTTAAATGTGAATTTTTATTATATTTTTGTACCGGACGATTAAATCATTTTCAACTAACATTTACCGGTTTTGATGTATCAATTCACTACCAACGCATTAATTGAAACGCTAACGGCGTTTGCAGCATTAATAACAATTGTGCTGCTTTGGAGATTCAAAAGATCGCAGGAAGTCAGATTTTTGATTTTCGTGGAGTTGTTCGCAGCTATTTGGGCGGTTACCTATGCTTTGGAGTTTGCTTCGCCAAACCTTGAAACAAAAAAGTTCTGGTCGCAAATTTCTTATTTTGGAATTGCTTTTTTACCGCTTTCCTATTTTCTGTTTACAACTGCATTTAGCCAGAAGAACAACATAATTAACAGGCGTAATATCGCCTTATTAAGCATAATACCATTTATTACTCTCGTACTGATATTATCGAATGACAGCCATCACCTGGTTTGGTCGGATGTGACCTATGACGCGGAACTTGATATGGCAATTTACCACCATGCCATTTGGTTTTGGGTGTTTTTCACTTATTCACAACTGCTGATTTATACCGGATTGATAAATCTTATTTATTCAAATTTCAAATTTACAGCCTATTACAAATCACAATCTGCCATTTTGCTTGTGGCTTCATCTTTTCCAATTTTGGGTAATCTGGCATATGTAACCAGAATTAATCCTTATCCCGGCTTTGACTGGACACCGGTTTCATTTGTTCTTACCGGATTAATTATTGCTTTGGGTATTTTCCGATACCGGATTTTTGACCTTATTCCTTTGGCAAAAACCAAACTCTTTGAAACGATGGATGATGGTGCAATTGTAGTGAATAATGAAGGTATAATTGAAGATTGTAATCCGGTTGTATACAGCATTTTTAATCGGCAAAAAGATTCCATTCAACACGAATTGTTTGATGAAGTATTCAAAGATTATAAAACATTAACCAACGCTATAAAAGACAGATTAGCAACTACACAGCTCGAAATAAGTAAGGATGGGCTCTCCAACTATTATCAGATTCAGATTTCGCCCATTCAACATAACGGAAGCTTCTCAGGAAATCTTCTGATAATGCACGATATTACCTCAATTCGCAATGTTGAAACAGAACTGAAAAAGACAAACAAACAAGCTTTTGAATGAAATTGGAAAGAGGGAAAAACTGATTGAGGAACTGGATGCGTTTGCACATACAGTTGCACATGATCTGCGCAATTCGCTTGGCTCCATTTTCTCGGCCAGCGAAATTATGGAAGATATAATAAAGCAGAACGATAAGAATCTGTTGTTCGAATTAACAAATCTGATTAATGATTCTGCCGGTAAGTCAATACAAATTACCCAGGAATTATTGCTGCTTGCTACTACCGAAAAGCAACACATTGAGCGTGATGAGTTGAATATGAAGGATATTTTTAAAGATGCAAAGAAACAATTGGATGATTTAATCCGAAGATCCGGCGCCAGTATAAAAGAGCCCGAAATCTGGCCAACTGTTATCGGGTATTCACCATGGGTTGAAGAAGTCTGGACCAATTATTTAAGCAATGCAATAAAATATGGTGGTACACCTCCTGAAATAGAAATAGGATTTGACAAACTGCGTAACGGCAATATTTCATTTTGGGTGAAAGACAACGGATTTGGTATTACGGAAGAAGACCAAAAAAGGCTGTTCAAGAACTTTGTTCGTTTAGAACCACGCAAAGCAGACGGCTATGGACTGGGACTATCGATTGTGAAAAAAATTATTGAAAGACTGGACGGTAAAGCAGGTGTAATCAGTACGGCAAACGGCAATGGTTCAAAGTTCTTTTTTACACTGCCGGCAGTAAAACAACATCTTGTTTCAGCAGCTAAAGAAATTAATGCAATCGAGGAGATAACCTTAAATTAAGTATTAGGAACCGGGGAAATCTCCGGTTCCTTAAACTTTCCTGTGATTTATCTTACTTCCAGATCATCTTTTGATATTAACTTTGGAAAAGGATTATGAGGTTCAGTCTGATACCAGTATGCAACCGAGGCAATATCGCTTTTTTGTGGCAGATAACGGCCTCCGCTTCGCCATCCCAAATCCTGGATAGTAACTTTTAAATCTTTTTCGAACCGGATTGGGTCCGTAATATGCCAGCGATATAATCCAAACCGTTGATTTGCATTGTAAGTGCCATCTGGACGGATAACCTGTGCCAATCCGGAATATGCAGTCGAGAATTCTGTGTACTGGCCATTCCTGTCGAAATTATAAGAACCACAGAAATAATCTTCCGTGCCGGTTCCGCAAATAGTCGGGAATTCCTTGTCGCCATCCATAAAAAATTTGATTTCGCCTTCGCCCCACCAGCCGTTGTTATTCACCTGCCAGGCAAGATATGTTCCAACGTATTGTCCTTTTCCTTTAATACCGTCGATAATGGTATACGGTTGTTTGTATACATTGGGGCTCATTCGCCTGAATTGTGCGTGAAAATAAGCCGCATCATCGGGAACCTTGGTTAAACAATAATCGATTTGGTAATACAAACGCATCGCCTTTTCATCGATATTTTCCATTGTAATCTTACACTTTTTTCTGAACGGCATTTGCCAGTAACAATTAAATGCGCTTCCCGGATTAACACATACAGGCAATGAATTCAGATGAGCATATTCTCCCCAGCCCATTCCAAAAAAGTCGCCAACAGGGCATTCCACGGAAGGTTCTTTTTCATCGTCCCAGTATATTCGCAATATGGAATAACGCCATGTGCCTGTCGGAGTCATCCAGATATGCTGTATACAACCCGCTTCATTTATTTCAGCCAGTGTAAATGTTTGTCCGGCTTCGATATTGATAAACGGATTCACTTTCCATCCCTGTCCTAAATCGCGTGCGGCTTCTTTTGCCGTCCCGTTTGCAAGGGTTGCCATGCCACCTTTTCCTTTTTCACCGGTAAAATTTTCAGGACTGATTGAACGTGTTTTTGCATCGGATAAACGATACAAATTACTGAGGTTACTGTTTAAGCCATCGTATTTTTCCTGGCCACTTATGGAAACAGTGAATAGGATAAACAAGGTTATAAAAATCGAAAATCGTTTCATGATTATAAGTTTTAATAGTTTAAGTAGACTTTTTATATTTCATTCCATTTGTTAATTCGACGCATCCTGGTCCTCTTAAATGCTTGTCTTATTCTTTCTGCAAAGTTCTCTGGCTTTGATTTATCATGATTATAACCGCAAAGTCGGCATCGGTAAGAATCTGTAGCAACTTCAGCAGAAGAAAATTCACTAACAGGAACTTCATTATAATCGGTTTCCATAAAAAGTTTTTCGGAACCACACCGGGGACAGCATTTTGTCTCTTTTGTTAAATCATTATTCAATTTGATGTTTGATAATGATTTCAGCTTTTCAGAAGACAGATTTCTCTTTTTGATTTCATTTTCAATCTTCAACTTTGATCTATTTAAAAACCCTCCATATCTGTACCCGAAAAATATTGCAAGTTCATGGTCTGAAAGACCAAGAATAAAATTATCCAGTTCTTTCATTTTTACGATAGATTATAAGTTTATTACATTCATTCCCCGAAAATAACTAATAGGTATACGATACAAAGGCCACCTTTTTTGAATCGGGGCTCCAGGATGGGACATTTATCGTTCCCTGGCCGCCATATAAAAATGCTGCAACTTTTATTTCTCCTCCATTGTAAGGCATGGTGCGCAGCATTACACGCTGGTTATGCGGATGGCTTGCCGCCGGCACTTCAGCCAGGTAAGAAATCATAATAATTTGTTTTCCATCGGGCGACGGATGTGCAAACCAGTTTTGAAAATTATCGTTTGTAATTGTTCCTGTTCCGAACCATCAGGTTTCATGCGCCAGATTTCCATCATTCCGGTTCGGGTTGAATTAAAATAAATGTATTTTCCATCGGGTGAATATTCCGGGCCGTCATCCAAACCTTCTGTCGTTGTTAAACGCACCTCATCTCCACCATCCGAAGGTATTTTGTAAACATCATAGTTGTTATTTCCACGTTCAGCACAGTAACTCAGCCATTTTCCATCGGTTGACCATCCGTGCCAGTATGATGGCCCTTTTTCAGTAATTCGCTTTGGTGTTCCTCCTTTTATCGGAACAGTGTAAACAATTGAAACATTATTTCCGTCAACCTGTGTTCCACTGCTTATTGCCAGCATTTTGCCATCAAAAGAAATTCCATGATCGTTATTGCAGGATATAACTTCACCGGTATTTAGCAATTCCGGCTCGTTTTTCTTTAAATCGAATTTGTACAATTTCCCCGCTGAGTTATAAATCAAATATTTTCCATCTTTCGACCAATTTGGTGCTTCAATATGTGCATCGGTTTCGTAGATCACCCTTCGCAATCCGGTTTCAACATCCATTATTTCGAGGCGACTGGGCGATTGCTGCTCGTAACCATTTACGCCATCGGCAGCAGGCACTTCAATTCTGACATTCCAGAATTCTGCTTTTTCAATTGCATCGACATTATGCGAACCGATAAACATTCCTGTCAGTACTTTATCTCCCATTTCAAGCTTAACTTTTCCTACTTCGGTTAATGGTTTACCATCTTTTGATGTACGAAAGATATATTCATCTCCTTTTCTTTCCACCTGAACAAAATCCGGAATTTCTTTCTTTTCTGACGCTTTTTCGAGGGTTTCAGCGCCTTCATTTTCGCGATATTGCAACGAGGTTAATCCATCGCCATGAACAGCGCCATCCATATAAACGGCATTTTCCTTATTCGAATTGCGGATCATCAAACCGATTTTCCGGTGTTGTTCCACTCCTTCGCCTAAAAACTTCAGGTTTGCAGAGATAATAAAATCACCTTCCATTTGCTGCGAAACAAAATAAAACTCATCGCGCTCGAACCAAAGATTGTAACCGGCGCCACTCAGCGTAAATTTCTGTGTCTTGTCATCAAACTGAAAACTTCCCTTCAGTTTTGGATTTCCGATATCCTGACCGGAATACTTCTTAAACATTTGTTGTGCTTGTGTGGAAAAAGCGATAATTAAAATAAATGTAATCAGATTTAGTTTTCTCATAATTTTAGGTTTATAATGATTCTCTCAAAGTTAAAAAAGTTGGCAGGACTTTTCTCACCGGTTGTTTATTTTTAACAAAATCGGCTGCAAGTGTTCCCATCTGTTCAAAATTAGTGGATATTACCGAAATTCCTCCTCCTACAATTTGTTTCATTGGGGTATCGTTGTACGAAATTACTCCTGAGTCGTGTCCCAACCGAAAATTCATCTTCCGGCAGGCATTAATTATGGTCACCAAATCCGAATCGCGAATCACAAAAAACAACTTTCCTTTTTCAACGTCGTTGGATGTAAGTTGCTTCATCTGCCGAAAAGGAACGTGATGCATTTTACAAAAGTTTCTTACCGCTTTTACAGTTTCGCCAGGATGCGGAGTGCTGTTTTTTTCGTATACCAGAATCAATTCATCATATTTTTTTATTGATTTGATTTCAAGCTCGAGACATTTTTTTACCGATGAATTAAAATCCTGAAGCAAATAATTCATTTTACCGGAATCTGGTTTTCCCATGTCCAGAATCAATAGCTTATTTGAATCATTTTTTCCAGGACAGAATCAACTGAATCATGCTCAATATTCATAATAATATAAGAGTTGTAACGCCCCAAACTGTTTTCGATAAGTTGGTGAAATACATCGGCATTGTAATGATGAAACAATAAATCAACCGAATAAGTGTCAGGTAAATTTCGCCGAAACGACTGGTACAACTGCTCTTTAAACGCACTGAAATCGTCGAGCAACATAAATACTTTAAACGATTCGTTAGCTACAAAATATCCTTTCTGTGGTGCCGATTCCACAATATTTCTTTTTTTAAGAATATTGTATGCCTTAAAAACCGTATCGCGCGAAAAACCGCTTTCGGCGCTTAACTGGTTTACCGAAGGCAAGGTATCGCCCACTTTTAGCTTTCCGTTGCTGATGGCTTCGGTTATGGAATGTACCAATTGCTGAAGTTTTGTTTGTCCTGCATCTGTGTTGATATTCAATTGAAATTGGGTCATTTGTTGCCTAAAAAGTTCTGAAAACATTTATAATCACCCAGCTAAAGCAAGGTGCAAAAACACAATGCAAAAAAAGAATTCAGATTTAACTAAAAAACAGCTTGTACTTCATCCAGCGTAACATTAAATAATTGCTGGCAAATGGCATTTAATTCCTCTTCTGTTCCCTGAAAATGAAATGTGGATTGCTGATAAACCGCAGTTTCATCGGGTTTGAGCGCCAATGCCTGCGACGAAGTTTCCAGTTCGTAAAACGGCCCCATCTGGCTCCCGTCTTCCAACGGCCCATCATTGTAAGAGTTTATCGCATCTCCTTTATATGGAAACTGTTGTAATTCCCAGGCTGAATTCACATAATCGGAAACTCCTTCCGGAACTTCGCATTTAACCACAGTAAGTATTTTATTTGCTGCGTCGTAACTTCCTAAAACAGGAATGGCCCTTTGTGGAGGAACACCAAGTTTACCACGCTGCTTACCATCGCCTTTGAAAAATATGATGCCATCTTTCAACACTAACCTATCGGAAGGAATCTTGCCGAAGTAATCGTCTTTTACTACATAATCAGAAACCACATCCGATTTATACGGAATGATAATGGTTACTTCGTCCGACGGATTATACATTCCAAGCAACCACATGGATAATAGTCCGGATTCTTTTTCCCATGAAACCGTTCCCGTATTTTTTAATTGATTTGTTGTTGTAAACCCCACATTTTTTACATCGTTCTGAAAAACGATTCCAAGTTCAGATTTAATTTTATCTGTCGGCAACAACGTTATTTTTCGGGTAACCTCTAAATCGAAATTGAAATTGCTGTAATTGGTTAACCTTGTCGATTTTTTAAATTCTGCTTCGGTATTTGTTTTTCCCACCAAATCCCATGGCTCTGAATCTATAAATGCCGGCGTTTGCCAGTCGTCAAATTCAAATAAACTTCCCGAAGGAAAAAAAATGGAATATTGTCCGCCTTCAGGCCCAAGCCAGAAACGTTCTTCACCGCCAACAGGATTAATGTGCTCCTGAATTTCCCCTTTCTGAATTAAATCGTAGTTTATCCAGCCAAAGCTTTTCCCGGTATCGCCGGCTGCTGTACTTGTCATTACACGTCCCTGGTATTCCGGTGAAATAAGAACACGGGCATCGCCATTTTTTAGTTCAACTGGTTCAGTATTCTTCTTTAAGAAATCGAGGTCGTATCCATAAGTTCCCTTTTCCATTGTTCCATCAGTTTTTTCTTTTTTATTCGATTTACATGAAACAAGAAGTGTGAATGAAAATAATAGTAAGAGGGTTAAAATGCGGTGACAGTTTTTCATTTCTTTTCATTTAGGTTTTTACTTTAACAAGAATAACAGGCTGTCTGTAATTTCTACAGGCAGCCAATTTTAACGGGTATAAATTATCTGTAAACAGGGCCAAAATTGCCACATGCACGATAATCCGCTCCTTCTTTGTTTTCACCAAAACTGTTCCATGCACTTGGGCTGAAAATTTTTTCTTCTTCAACATTGTGCATACAAACCGGAATACGCAACATGGAAGCCAGTGTAATTAAATCGGCTCCAATATGGCCGTAACTAATTGCACCGTGGTTTGCACCCCAGTTTGCCATAACCGAATATACATCTTTAAATGCGCCGTTTCCTGTTAGTTTTGGAACAAACCAGGTTGTTGGCCAGGTCGGATTGGTACGTTTATCCAGTATTGCATGAACATCGTCTTCCAGTTCAACGGTAAATCCTTCAGCAATTTGAAGAACCGGCCCCAAACCTTTTACCAGGTTCACGCGTGACATGGTAACCGGCATTTGTCCTGCAGTTTTAAACTGGCTTGAAAAACCGCCTCCACGGAAATATTCACGCTCGGCAGGACAGAACTTTGTATTCTCAAGACAACGTTTTACATCTTCATCTGTAATCTCCCAGAAAGGTTTCATTACCGGATTGCCATTGTGCATCGTGTTGCTGTGCCGTTGCATCCAATGGTGGTTGATCCGGAATTTATCAGATGGATAATTCCGAATTTTGCCAAACCTTGTCAATTCTTTTCCGGTTACCCGTTTTACCGCCTCAGGGCTCCAGTATGTTCGTACATCGGAAAAAATTTGTGCTGTATTTGTAAGCAAATGACCAAACAACATCGGCACAGCATTCAAACTGTCATTTTCGGTGGCAAAAACAAAAGCTTCGCGAATGCCATTCCAGTCGAATGAAGTATTCAGAATGGTTTCAGAAAAATCGCCGTTCGGGTAATAATCGGTCCATTGGCGCTGTCCCTGGAAACCACCGGCAATTGCATTTCTTCCCAATGCTTCTTCACCAAACCCAGCTCTTTTAATTTTGGATTTCCAATCATCAGATCACGGAAAATCAAGTGTCATTTTCACAACTATTTCCCATTCCCAGTCTTTTCGTTCGCGGCTAACCTGAACATCCGGTGTTATTATGATCTTTACCTTCCATACAATTTTCCTTTGTCCATGCAAGCGCTTTTTTATATTCTTCCTTATCGTAAATTTCTTCGTCGATTCGGCGTTTCACTTCCGTCATATCCACAAATTCGGTCCGCATTCCCAGATAATCCTGAAAAAAATCGGGATTAACCATTGAACCAGCAATTCCCATGGAAGTATAACCAAGCGACAAGTATGATTTGCCTTTCATTTGTGCCACTGCCAAGCCTGCACTTTACAAACCGAAGTAATCTTTTCTTTCACATCTTCAGGAATAGTTTGATCGCCGGCATCCTGCACATCGCGGCCATAAATGCCAAAAGCAGGCAATCCTTTTTGGGTATAACCAGCCAAAGCTGCAGCCAGGTAAACTGCTCCCGGACGTTCGGTTCCGTTAAATCCCCAAACAGCTTTTGGAATTAATGGATTTGAATCCATAACTTCAGTTCCATAGCACCAGCAGGGAGTAACGGTTAATGAAACACCAACTCCTTCACGTTCAAATTTATCGGCACACATTGCAGCTTCAGCAACACCGCCAATGGTTGTATCTGCAATTACACATTCAATCTTTTCGCCACCCGGAAATCGACAGTTTTCCTCAATAAGTTTTGCGGCAGCTTTCGCCATATTCATGGTTTGAACTTCGAGCGATTCACGCACTCCTCGCTTCCGCCCGTCAATTACCGGGCGAATTCCAACTTTGGGAAGTCTGCCTATTAATCTGTTTGCCATCTTTAAAATGATTTATTATTAATTTTCAAATTGCATTACCAAAAAATATTATTGTAATTATACCCTGAGATTTAACCAGAATTTATGGTATTATTCCAGGTAAAATTACGCAACTGTCCTGTACTGTGCTGCAATTTAGCAACATTTTATATCAGAAAAAAGGTGCAGTTGAAGTAATTTCATCAAAACACTGAAAACAAGAAGGATAGGTAATGTTAAAATTTCTTATCCGTAATTTCGGCATTCCCGTTTACATTGGTATATTTACAACAAAAAACTGTCATCATGCAAACCCTGAGATTTAAAAGTTTTATTGTTTTCACCTTAATTTTGTTTGTTAATTCTATCGTATCTTTTGCAGGGCAAAGCATTAGCGACAATATTTACGGACGATTAACAGCGAATGAATGCGATAGTCTGATTAAAGCCAATGAATCGAATCCCAACTTTGTGATTCTGGATGTTCGTACACCAGCTGAGTGGAATAACTATCATATTTTGGGATCGATTAACCGCAGTACAGGTTTAGCCGATTTTACCAATGAACTGGACGCTTTGCCAAAACACAAGATTTATCTTTTACATTGTCAGTCGGGAGGCCGGAGCGCCGGAGCATTCCAAAAGATGAAAGACCTTGATTTTGCAGAGGTTTATGAAATGATTGGTGGAATAAATTCATGGAATGCGGCTGCTTTGCCAACTACAACTATTACTGAACCTCAGCTAATGCTGGTGAATTACGAATCGGTTTCAGGCGATGTAAATGATACGCTAAAGGTTACAGTTACCAATCGTGCAAACGGCATTCTGTCATTTACCGCGGTATCCTTCAACGATCTCCATACATTTACCAATAACTTCAATCTTTCTATCCAGGTACAGGGAGCTTTCGATTATACTTTTTCGGTTATTCACGCTTTGCACTATTCAGGAACTGATTCCACTCAAATTGTATTGGAAAGCAATGGAGGTGAACTTGAACTGAATGTTGTTTTCATAAACGGTGTAATCCAGAAAATTCAGGAGCAGCCATATTTACAACCTGAAATTTATCCAAATCCGGCACGGGAAAATTTGTTTGTTAAAAACATAAATCCAACCGATAAGATTTCGGTATTGAATATTCAGGGCCAAAAAGTGCTTTTAAAAGAAGGATTTGAAATCAACAATGGAATTCATGTTGCTGAATTTAGGAATGGAATTTATATTCTGCAAATCAGTACTGGCAGAAAAACGGTTTCCAGGAAGTTTATCGTTCGACATTAAATCATTACAGATATTTTAGTTGTTGCTCTTTCGCTTTAATTTATTTATTAATGGCAAAAGCGCATTGCGGAAATATTTTTTAATCGATTAATAATTCAGAAAGCGATTATTTTGATTTTCTCTTTGGCTTTTTCTTTTTAGGCTCTGGTAATTCCTTCACCGAAATTCGCACCAATTCGCTCAGCCATTCACTGTCTTCTATTTGATCGTCGATTCTGAAATAATTTTTCGCTCCCGGGTATGGTGGCGCCTCAACCACTTTGCCTATATATTTTCGTCCACTTGAAGTAGGTTTTATAAAAAGCTGGTTATCAGCAACAAGCGCAAACAGCTTTCCGTTTGCATACATTACATATTCGCCAAACATATTCCGGCAGGTAATTTCACCGGCATTCTTAATCTGATCTGTCACAAAATCGAGGAAATTTTTATCGGAAGCCATAAAAGGTTTAATATATAAATGGTATTATCGTACGGGTTGATTTTTTGTAAATTGTCCAGTCATCGCTGAGTTCCGTCTGCATTTGTTTTTCTTCGCTATTGATTCGCAACATTAGAACGACCGATAATAACAATACGAGTAAGAGTGGAAGCATGGTATCGAATAAAAGCGGTATTCCGGTGTAAAAGGCTATTATTCCTAAAAATCTCGCATGACGAATGTATTTGTAAGGCCCAATTGAAATTAGTTTTCGATATTCTTTTGCAGTAATCTCCAGGCGAAATTGTTTTCCGATTAAAATGATTGACCAATTCATTAACAGAAAACCAAAAAATGAAAGTGCTAATCCCAAAATACGAATCAGGTCTCCGTTGAAAGTTATGCCAAAATGAATTCGATCAAGATAAGGCGAAATTAATAGCGTGATTATTGAACAAATATGCGTAAGAATAACAATCGGTTTTTGATGCATTAATGCCTTAAGCCTTTGTTTGTAACTCTGTCCTGAACCTTGCACAAACATTATCATCGATATTAACAAGAGGAATATCATTACCAAATATAAAAGCCTGTAAACATTGCTTATGAAACCTCCAAGATCGAAAATGCCCCAACCAAACAGGGGCAAAAGTATAAATACGGTTGTACCGGCCGTAAATGATATCAGTTTTTTCATGAATACAAGTTACGACATTTAATGTATAAAATACAATAAGCTTGTAAATAAAGTTAAAGCAAGTTATCAACAAACTATTAAAAGATTTTTACTTTCGTTTATTCTCCTCATACAATTGAATCCAGTGATCAACCGATACTTTTCTGGCAAGCATCGCGATTAAATCGTATGGGATATCTGCCGTGTTCTTAAACCGAATGCAGCTCTTTCCCATATCGAGCCTGGTTTTACTGTATTTTGAATATTCATCCTTAAACCAGGAGAGAAGTTGTATACTATACGATTTTATGCTGAAAATAACGCTTTAAGCGCTCAAAAGTTGAGTAATTCATTACAAACCAATAGCTTAAGTAAATAAAGAACTTTCATTCTTTTGAAAAGCATTCTCTTCTACGCCAACAAAATCGCACACACGAATATCAAAAAACATTTCATGATCATTCCAAAGGAAATTATCGCGTGTATCGCAGCCGTTGTCAAACAAAAAAATCTGACCGTCGCCCGAAATTAATTTAATCAGGTCGGTATTTAAATAGAATGTTTTTTCAAATCGTTCATATTCTTTTCCTTTTACCGGTTGTCCGGTAGCTTTTACTTTTATAAATTTCATGGCATTTAAAAATTACATGTTTAATATTTTTATGTTCAATATACACTTATCCAGATCCTAATTCGCCAAATTATGTAATAGCTAAGCAATTAGTCCACAAGCTGGATAAATATAAAACGTTAAGCATTTACGATTAATCAAGTGGTTTTAAAACCATATCAGAGATTAGTTGCTTTGTATCTTCAATATCAGATCCGGTTTTAAGCTTATAAATTTACGGGTATTATTTTTGAAAGTCAATGATTGAAGATAGTTTGGAAAATTTCTAAACAACCGTGAATTAGAAAATTCCCGGAATAGCTGATAATTAATTCGTAGCTGATACTGACCGGTTAAAATGATGAGATTCATCGCTTCGCTCTGAATAACAATTGCTTGTGTGATTTCGATGGCGGGTGGTGGTAGGATTGCGGCTGCGCCGCAATCCTTCCCCAACCTGATAACTTAAATTCTTGTCATTGGAGCATAACAAAGTGGTGCGAAGAATCTAAATTGATATAGTAAATTTTGTCAGTCAATAGTGTTTCTTATATCAGATAATTTCAAATACAAACCGATAATAATTCCTGCAATCATGATTTGCATTTCGTTATTTGTCTTTCAACATTTTCCTTATTTTTGCGGCTCATTAATATGGATTGAAAAATGACCTTTCTGGAAGAAATAAATCGCAGGCGTACATTTGGGATCGTTAGCCATCCTGATGCCGGGAAAACCACGCTAACCGAGAAGTTGCTGTTATTTGGCGGTGCAATTCGTGTGGCAGGAGCAGTAAAGAGCAACAAAATTAAAAAGGCTGCCATGTCCGATTTTATGGAAATCGAACGCCAGAGAGGAATTTCGGTAGCTACATCGGTTATGGGTTTCGAGTACAACGGCTATAAGGTAAATATTCTGGATACTCCCGGCCACCAGGATTTTCAGGAAGATACGTTCCGAACATTAACTGCTGTTGATAGTGTAATTATTGTAATCGATGCTGCCAAAGGCGTGGAACCTCAAACCGAAAAACTGATGAATGTTTGCCGGATGCGAAAAACACCTGTGATTATATTTATCAACAAAATGGACCGTCCGGCGCAGGATTCGTTTACGATACTCGATGAAATTGAAGCCCAGTTAAAAATAAAAGTCAGGCCTTTAAGCTGGCCCATTAATAACGGTCCCGATTTTAAAGGTGTTTACAATATTTTCAATAAAAGCCTAAAACTGTTCACTCCCGATATTCAGGCTATTTATGAACGCATAAAATTTGAAGACATTTCGAGCCCTGAACTGGAAGACTATATCGGAAACGATGCCAATATCCTTCGTGAAGAACTTGAACTGGTGGAAGGCGTGTATCCTGAATTCAGCAATGATGATTATCTGTCCGGTGAATTGGCGCCTGTGTTTTTTGGTAGTGCATTGTATAATTTCGGTGTGCAGGAATTGCTCGATAGTTTCCTGAAAATTGCCCCTACTCCACGCCCGAGCTTTAGCGAAGAACGGATGATTAAACCTGATGAACCGGGATTTACAGGCTTTGTATTTAAAATTCACGCTAATATCGATCCCAATCACCGAAGCAGGATTGCCTTTGTAAAAATCTGTTCCGGAAGGTTTGAACGTAATAATGTGTATAAAAATATCAGGCTGAATAAATCGGTGCGGATTTCAAGCCCGACCGCTTTTATGGCCTCACAAAAAGAAATAGTTGAAGAAGCATATCCGGGAGATATTATCGGTGTTCCCGATACCGGAAATTTTATCATTGGCGATACCGTTACCGATGGTGAAGACATTCATTTTAAAGGATTGCCCAGCTTTTCGCCTGAATTGTTCCGCTATGTTGAAAATGCCGATCCAATGAAAACAAAACAGTTGAACAAAGGCCTCGACCACTTAATGGACGAAGGTGTTGCACAGTTATTTATAAGCCGGTTTAACGGGCGAAAGATTGTTGGAACAGTTGGCCAGCTTCAGTTTGAAGTTATTCAGTACCGTCTCGAACATGAATACAACGCCAAATGCCGTTTCGAACCACTTTCGATGTATAAGGCATGCTGGATAGAAAGTGACAATACGAAATCACTGGAAGAATTCAAAAAACGAAAACACCAGAAAATGGCAAAAGATAAACTCGGGCGCGATGTGTTTATGGCCGACTCACAATTCATTCTTCAAATGGCACAGGATGAATTTAAAGATATCCGGTTTCATTTTACTTCGGAATTTTAATATTTAAAAGCCCTGATTGAATCATTAAAATCATAAATCCAATCGCAGCATTTTATACATTTGCAAAAAAAAGCAATGCAGCTAATTAGTATCTTTTACGACAGCGGTGTATTTAATTATTTTATTCTCCCGTTTTTAATTTTCTTAGCCCGAATCTGCGACGTGAGCGTTGGCACCATCAGGATAGTGATGGTTGCCAAAGGACAGAAAATGTGGGCCCCGATACTTGGATTTTTCGAAGTCCTTATCTGGCTGCTTGCCATTTCACGTATTTTTCAAAACCTCGATAACTGGACCTGTTACCTGGGTTATGCTTTGGGATATGCCTTCGGAACTTATATCGGACTAAAGATTGAAGAAATGCTGGCTATGGGAATAGTAAAAATCCAGATAATTACACGGAAAACCGCCAACCTGTTGATTGAAAAATTAAGGGCTTCGGGTTACAGGTTAACCTATCACGACGCAAAAAGCGGAATGGAAGATGTTAGCATTATTTATTCTATTATTAAACGCACCGAAATCCAAAAAGTGGTTGAACAGATTAAAGCCTATAATCCCAATGCATTTTATACCATCGAAGATGTTCGGTTTGTAAGCCAGGGCTTATATCCGTTTAAAACGGAGAGCAGACGCTGGAGGATTGGGAAATAGCCGCTGGCAATCACCTTAACTATGAAAACACACAGCAAAAATTAAAATGCATTTGTTTACCGAACAAATTTTATTTTTCTTCATTCATATATCGATTTTAAAATAAGGTCGACATTCTTGATTAATTATTGACTTTCATTTCTAATTTCTAATTTTTCATTTTTCATTTCTTCCGAAACTCATTTTAGGCATCCAAATTCATCAATTAATTGAAAAAAAATCGTATTTTATATACCATTGATAACAAATTCAAACCCGCATTCTATAGGAAGGAAAATTGCGGGAATAGAAAAACACAAAAACAGCTATGTCGAAGCCGCTTGTTAATAATTACACGGATGGAAGGCCCTGTTTTAAATACAGGTTCATTTTTGGCAGAACAGCCGAAGATGAAATAAACCGGATAATATCCAGCCGGTTTGAGAAGTCGATATCAAAGCTAAATAATCAGACCAACTGCGCCGACGATTCGAACCATGAAATGCGAAAAAATATGAAAAAGATTCGGGCTGCTCTTCGTCTAGTGCGTGGAACAATCAGTGATAAAGCGTACAAAACAAGAAATATTGCAGCACGCGATATAGCAAGGATAGGAACGGAATTAAGAGAAAGCCGGGTTTTAATCAGTACATTCGATAATTTAGAACATAGTTGCGAACAGGAATTGGATAACAGCTCATACAGAATGATTCGGGAAAGACTTGTTAATGATTATCAAAAACTTCGGATTAAATTACTTGAAGATGAAGATTTACTCATGAAAATTACTCAGAAGTTGGAAATGGTAAAACCCGGAATGAAAATCCCACATTTGAATGAAACCGGGTTCGATGCGTTTGAAAAAGGATTAAAAAAAGTGTATAAACGTGGACGAAAAGCTGCAGAAGCAGCGCGAAATGAATCAACAATTGAAAATTATCATGAATGGAGAAAAAGAGCGAAATACCTTCGTTACCAGCTTCAGATTTTAAAAGATTCGTGGCCGTCGGTTCTGAATGGATTTATTAACGAACTACACTGTTTGTCAGATCTGCTTGGCGCTGATCACGACCTTGCGATTCTGGAAGAAAAATTGAAAGAAATTTACAGAAACTCCGATAGCATAGAGAATGCAGAACAATGGATTAAGAGAATTGAAAGTTTGAAATCCGAAAAACAAAACTCAGCTCAGCATATTGGTAAAAAAATATATGCCGAAAAACCCGAGGTATTTGTTAATCGCGTTGGAATATATTTTAATGCAGAGAAGTAAAAAAGTATGGTATAAGAAATGCGGGTTCTTCCAGGTGCCTCCATTGCTTCGCAACCAACTTATTCAATATTAAAAGTAATAAACAAAAGTTGAGGAATATCATCGCAGTTTGGGGACTTAATTCCCTAAAAAATAGAAACCTATTTTATTCTTGCCATTTTAAATCTGTCGCTCAACCTCGACTAAAACACTGGTAATGTGTAAATTATTATCTACAAGCAAATAAATGGCATAATTTTGTATTACTAAAATTCAAATAATAGTAAATTAAAACATTATGAAAATTGCAGGTATTATTTTATTAATTTTAGGTATTGTTGGTTTAATTGTTTTTGGTGTGCAGGCGATGAACGATTCCGAAAGTTTCAGTTTTTTAGGAATTGATATTGCAGTAAGTACAGCAAATTGGGCTCCGGTAATTGTAAGTGGAGTCGTATTTATAATCGGACTGGTACTTACCCTTTCCAGGAAAAGATAACATGCCATAAGCCGGAATATTAAAAAATGACCGGTAACAAGGTCACACATAAAGGCGCGGTACAGGATTTTTATTTTTTGAAATAATAACGAAGGCAACTATCCCCTTCCTGAAACTGCTTCTTTAAATTCCTGTATAATCGAATCAAATGTTTCCTTAACGGAAATAATTTTGGTTGACCGAAAGGCATTTGCACCGGCAAAAGCATAACCGCCGTTAAAATTACCTTTCATGGCACTCACTAATGCTGCAAAAATGCAATATGGTGTTTTTTCGAAATCGCAGGTTTTTAAACATTTATACGGACACTTTACCGGCTTCTTTTCGCCACGGTTAATTTTGTCGATAAATTCATTTCGAATAGCCCTTCCAGGCATACCAACCGGACTTTGAATGATTTCCATGTCGCTTTCTACCGAATTGATATAAGTCTGTTTAAATTTTTCTGATGCATCGCACTCATTGGTCGTTACAAACCGTGTTCCCATTTGAACTCCGGAAGCTCCCAAATCCATAATCTCCTTGATATCAGAACCGGTATAAATGCCTCCCGCCGCAATAACCGGAATTTTTACATTGTAAAGTTCTTCAAATGGTTTTACACTCGACACTACTTCCGGAACCAGCCTTTCAAGTGCAAAATCCGGATTTTCAAGCTGCTCCTTTTTAAAACCCAAATGCCCGCCTGCCTTTGGTCCTTCAACCACAAAAGCATCGGGTAAATAATTATAAAGTTGTTTCCATTTTTTACAGAGAACCTCGGCAGCCCTGCCCGAAGATACTATTGGAACCAATTTGGTTTTGGCTCCTTCAAAGAGGTACTGCGGCAGGTTCATAGGTAGTCCGGCACCCGAAAATATAATATCTACTTTTTCGGCAATGGCAGTTTTTACCATATCCGAAAAGTTGGTAAGCGCCACCATTATATTCACACCAATAATACCGCTTGTTTTTTCGCGTGCGGTTTGAATTTCGCGCTTTAAGGCCCGGATATTTGCATCAATAAAATCGCGGGCATAATCTTTTTCAAACATTCCTATTCCCACAGCAGCAATTACGCCTACACCACCTTCGTTTGCTACAGCTGATGCAAGTCGCGACATCGAAATTCCAATTCCCATTCCTCCCTGAATAATAGGAAGTTTAATATGTAAATCACCAATCTGTAATTCGTTCATTTTGTAAATCTACTTGAAAAATAAGTTGCAAAGATAAACTAAATACCCATGGAAATATGATAAATAATAATTTAGACCGATTCAATACGGTTAAGAATCAAATGGTTTGAATTCTGATTTTAAAAAAAATATTCGATATTTGAGGGAAGGAAAAATCTAAACTTAAATTAATATAAACAGTATGAAAAAAATCCATCTTCTTTTATTATCGTTATTTGCTTTTTTAGGCATGAATGTGTCGGCTCAAAGCGATGCAGAAGTAGCAAAAGGTATTAATCTGATAGAAACGCAAACTTATTCAGAAAGCGAAAATGCCGAAATACTAAAACTGTATGAAACACTTCGCGTAGCCGATGTTTCCGACGGAATGGATATGGCTGGCCTGCCAAATACAGGACTTGTTGATCCGGCGATCCACCCCGATTGGGTAAACCGCGATGATTTATCGCATGTCATTCGCGGAATTGCAGTAACCGCACGTTATGTTCCTACGCAGCGCATTGATCGTCCAAAGCCAGGTGAAGATTTTGCCGCCTGGGAAGGAAATTTCTACGGAACATACTCCAGCGAAACTTTTACAAAGGTTATTCAAAAAGGCTCGGTGGTTGTTATCGACGATGTGGAAGACAAGGATATCGGTTCCATCGGTTCGAATAATATTCTCGGATGGTATAAACTTGGCGCAGTTGGCGTGGTTACTGATGCCGGTTCGCGCGATACCGATGAAATTGCCATCGAGAAAGTTCCGTTGTATCTGCGTAAAAAAGGCCGTGGCATTCGTCCGGGCAGAAACGAGCTCGAATCGGTAAACCGCCCTGTGGTTATTGGTGGCGTTTTGGTTTGCCCCGGCGATGTTGTCGTGGCCGATGGCGACGGTGTGGTTGTTGTTCCAAGAAAAGTGGCAAAAGAGGTTGCCGAATTCGCAAAAGCTATTCTTGAAAAAGACAAAGCCGGTCGTTTAAACCTTTATAAAAGTCTTGGTTTGCCGTTGGATAAAACGGTAAAATAGTATTGCAATTCATATCGAATTCGGAGAGGGTTAACGGGTGACCGGCTTTGAGTCGTGCCCCGTTTTTTTTTTAAATCATGACGTTTCTCAGTGCTTTTTAACACCACACTTTTTTTTGTTATTCATGGCTAAAATTGTAATTCTGTACCAAAATTAAATGCTAAAAAATGACAAGATTGACTTCAAAAGATTACATGGCCAAAGAGGATAAATTTGGCGCTCACAATTATCATCCGCTGCCGGTGGTGCTGGCAAAAGGCGAAGGTGTTTTTGTCTGGGATGTGGAAGGAAAAAGGTATTACGATTTTCTTGCTGCCTATTCTGCGGTTAACCAGGGGCATTGCCATCCGAAAATCACAAAAGCACTGTCCGACCAGGCAAATGTTCTTGCCCTCACTTCGCGCGCATTTTATAATAATGTTTTGGGAGAATGGGAAGAATATATGACCAAACTGTTTGGCTACGATAAAATGCTTCCGATGAATTCGGGCGCCGAAGCCGATGAAACTGCGCTAAAACTTATCAGGAAATGGGCGTATAAAGTAAAAGGAATTCCAACCAACAAAGCGAAAATAATTGTTTGCGACGGAAATTTCCATGGACGTACAATTACCATAATTTCCATGTCTTCCGATCCGGACGCTTACAACCATTACGGGCCGTATACTCCCGGATTTATAAATATTCCTTATAATGATCTAAAGCGACTGGAAGAAGAGTTAAAAGATACCAATGTGGCAGGCTTTTTAGTTGAACCCATTCAGGCTGAAGCAGGTGTTTATGTTCCCGAAGACGGTTATCTGAAAAAGGCTGCCGATTTATGTAAAAAATATAATGTATTGTTTGTTGCCGATGAAGTTCAGACCGGATTGGCACGCACAGGAAAAATGCTCGCCTGCGATCATGAAAATGTTCGTCCTGATATTCTGATTCTCGGAAAAGCTGTTTCTGGCGGAATGTATCCGGTATCGTGCGTATTGGCCGACGATGAAATTATGCTGACAATTAAACCCGGCGAACACGGAAGCACATACGGCGGTAACCCGATTGCAGGGAAAGTCGCCATGGCTGCCATTGATGTAATTATGGAAGAAAACCTGGTTGAAAACTCCAGTCGGCTGGGCGAAATTTTCCGAAAAGAAATGAAAGCCATCGATTCGGAAATGATAGAAATTGTACGCGGAAAAGGCTTGCTGAATGCAGTGGCCATTAAACCAACAAATGGAAAAACCGCCTGGGATGTTTGCCTGGCTTTAAAAGAAAACGGATTGATTGCCAAACCGACACATGAACACATCATCCGGTTTACGCCACCATTGGTAATAACCGAAGAACAATTAATGGAATCCATTGGAATTATTAAAAAGACATTTAAGGAAATGGGAATTTAGAAAAGAAATAGTGAGGGCCTGACACAAAGTCAAGCCCTCACTAAGTTTGTTGTATTTTCGTCTTATGTTTAAAAATCCTGTACCTCCATCAATCCTTCAATCCTTCGAAAGTCAAAAGTTCAAAGTCAAAAGTTCAAAGTGAAAAGTGAAAAGCCTGCCCGGATGACATGGTTAGACGGGTACAAAGAAAGAAAGTTCAGAGTTCAGGGTTCAGAGGATTTAAGTTTGAAGAGTCATTTGTGACCAGTTATTAAAAAATGGAGAAAATGGCTGGTAAATGGAAACACTCGGTACTAATTCACCGCCACCAGTTTTGGCTGTCCTTTAACGCGTTCGCGGATAACCCGGTAATCGCGGGTGTAGGAAATTACCGAAACTCCCTGGTTCATGTAGCCGCCAAACTGCGATACCTTTTCGAAATGATAATTTCCCTGTGCAAGGTTTAAATGCATGTATGGCAGGCAATCCTGAAAACCGGTTCCATAGTTTCTTAATGCGTTCAGAAAATAATATGCTGCATCGAATCCCTGCAAGCCAAAACTATTGGGTTCGGTTACAAAATTCGACTTAAACTTTTCGATAAAAGCAATCGTTGCCCGATTCTCATAATCCACCCAGTAAGGATAAACATATTTCAGTTTTAAGTTATGAAAATGGGCCACTTCGATGCTCGGATAGCGCTGTTGGTAATTACTGGTTCCGATTAACGTTATGGAATAATCATCAGCAAGATTATTAATATTGGAAATGGCAAAACTTAGTTCCGCTTCACTCGAAGACGGAATAATTACCACATTTTCTTTTTCCTTCGACATGATGCTGCGTAAGCCAAATGGCCCTTCACTTTTAAAATCGTATAAGGTAAAGCGCGCTCCGTTCATCTTATTCAGATAACCCGAATTATACAATTTTTCGCGGATTAAATCAACCAACCTGCCTTCGGGAGTTCCTTCATAAGGCGATGTACGAACAATAATAATGTTACTGTTGAAATATTCCTCAGTTACCATTTCAGCTGTTTTTTCGGTTATGTATTCCCGGTCAGGGTTTAGCTGAAAATATGATGGGTTATCCATAATATAGTCACCACGCGAGGCAAATGGCGAAACCAAAGGAATATGATTATTGGCAGCAAAACGCGCAACATCACTTTGAGTTTCAGGATATACCGGCCCGATAATTAAATCTGTCCGGGCGAAATCACCATTATATATGATCCGGCGTACCATTTCGGGATTGTTTTGTGTATCATATACATGTAATTGAATGTTCATTCCTTCTTTTTGCATCGAATCGATGGCAATCAGCACTCCTTCATAAAATTGCAGAAAATTCTCGCTGTTACGGTAAAACTGTTTAAACAATTCCTTTGGTTCTTCTTTTTCGATTAATGTATCGGCAAGCAGTTCGCTATTTTCCAAATCAATGGTATTGTCTAAAACCTCCGGAATTTCACGATTTAGCGTGTCGTTTGCTTCCAGATACAACGGTAGAAAAAGGGCTATATCGAAATTGGTATTATTTTGAATGTCGGAATATTTTGGAACGCACGACTCCGGAACTTCAACCTCAACTTCCACATTATAGAATGATTCAGGAATAACAGTTTTGCCTTCATCCGGGTTTTCCGTTATCACTTCATCCCGAATCTGTTCCTGTGCCTGTGCCTGATCCTGTGCCTTCGCCTGTTCCTGTGCCTCCTCCTGCCCCGGTTTCTTCGGAATTAAAATCATTTCGCCAACCATTGGATTCCTGTTTTCCAATACCGGATTATATTTTTTTATTTCAGGAATAGAAACATTGTATTTTTGCGATAATCCGTACAAAGTTTCATTCTTTTCCACAAAATGATCGGTAAATGCATCATCATTAACTGCCTTTACTTTTATTTCGGACGATTCTTTAACAGGAATTTTTATAACAACTCCTGCGGGAAAAGCATCCTGCAAAACCGGGTTTAGCGCTGTAAGTTCATCTTCCGACACATTAAACTTCCGTGTTATTCCCCACATGGTTTCGCCCGACTCAATGGTATGTTCGAAATAATTTGTGGCGGCAGGAATTTCAGGAATACTATCGGGCTGAACTACTTCCGGAACCTCCTTTACCGGTAAATATATTTTGGCACCTGCTCTCAGCCGTCTTGCTGCCGGATTCAGAAAAAGAATTTCGCTCTCCGGAACATTGTATTTCTTCGAAATGGAATATAATGTTTCGCCCGGCAATACCACGTGTTCCGAAAGTTCGGCATTAGTGGTGTCTTCAATTAAAGGCTTCTCCGGAACGATTATCGGCGCAGGAACTTCAGCAGGTTTTTCCCAGACTGGAATTTTTAACTCCGTTCCTTTCCTGAATCTTGTAATTTCGGGATTGTAAGCAAAAATTTGTTCAACAGTAACACCATATTCTTTGGCAATAAAATAGGGAGTTTCTTTTCTCGATTCGATAATATGCGTTATAAATCGGGTTGGATCGCCTTTTTCAAACACGGGCTTGTCACTTATGTCGACGTTTTCTTTGTACGGAACTTTTAGAACTTGCCCGATATCCAGTCCTTTACCGGCAATTTCCGGATTGTTTTCAATCAGTTCCGATCGTTCGATTTGAAAATCTCTTGAGATAGAGAAAATAGTTTCGCCTGTATGCACCTGATGCAGTACATATTTTTTTCCTCTAATAACAACAATTTCGTTCTCTTTTAATTGCTGGGCATGTGTTTGTAGCGAAAAAGCAAAAATCAGGAAAAAGATGACCGGAATACGAAACAACTTCATCGAAAAATCTTCTTTAAAAATTCTGTTCAAAAATAACAAATATTGACCAACACATGTTTTCAAACGATCTTATTTGAAATTAATTTTACATAAGCGCCTGCTGATATCGGGCATTTCTTTCATTGTTGTTAACAAGCACCTGTTTTTCATGCATAATGAAACAGAAATTATGATGTAATTTTTATTTTTGTCATCGGAAGCATTTACAATAAATCCATATCCAAAATTTACAGTCATGCAGGAAAAAATATTGATTCTTGATTTCGGCTCTCAATACACACAATTGATTGGGCGAAAAATACGCGAATTGAATGTGTATTGCGAGATTCATCCGTTTAATCATTTCCCTGAAATTGATGAATCGGTGAAAGGAGTTGTATTGTCGGGAAGTCCATTTTCCGTGCGGGATAAGGATGCACCAATTCCCGATTTAAGTCTAATCAAAGGGAAGATTCCTGTTTTGGGAGTTTGTTACGGCGCTCAATATATGGCCCATTTTTTTGGTGGTGAAGTAGCTCTGTCGGATTCACGGGAATATGGCCGCGCAAATCTTGGTTTTATTGAGCAGGACTGCGATTTGTTTAACGATATAAAACTGCATACACAGGTTTGGATGTCGCATGGCGATACAATAGTAAAATTACCTAAGAATTTTAAAGTAATTGCATCAACGGAAGATGTAAATTATGCCGCTTATAAAATTGATGAAGAAGAGACCTGGGGCATTCAGTTTCATCCCGAAGTTTATCATACTACCGAAGGCAAACAGTTACTCCAAAATTTTGTGGTTGACATTTGTGGTTGCAGACAAAACTGGACTCCCGATTCGTTTATTGAAACCACGGTTAACGAATTAAAACAAAAACTGGGAAACGATAAAGTAGTGCTTGGTTTATCGGGTGGTGTTGATTCGTCGGTTGCAGCGGTTTTGTTAAACGCCGCAATTGGTAAAAACCTTACCTGCATTTTTGTGGATAACGGTTTGTTACGGAAAAATGAATTTGAAGATGTTTTGCATTCATACAAAGATATGGGATTAAATGTAATTGGTATCAATGCCAGACAAAAATTCTGGGACGATTTGGAAGGAATTTCAGATCCGGAACTAAAAAGGAAAACCATCGGCCGGAATTTTATCGAGGTTTTCGATGCTGAAGCGCATAAAATTCAGGAGGTAAAATGGCTGGCACAGGGAACCATTTATCCCGATGTAATTGAATCGGTTTCGGTGAATGGACCGTCGGCAACCATAAAATCGCATCACAATGTTGGCGGCCTTCCTGAAAAAATGAAATTAAAAGTAGTTGAACCGCTTCGTTTACTTTTTAAAGACGAAGTTCGCCGTGTTGGAAAAGCGCTTGGCATTAAAAAAGAATTGCTTGGCCGGCATCCGTTTCCGGGGCCGGGTTTGGGAATTCGTATTCTTGGTGAAGTTACTCCCGAAAAAGTACGAATGCTTCAGGAAGCCGATGCTATTTTTATTAAAGGGTTAAAAAGCTGGGATTTATACGACAAAGTTTGGCAGGCAGGTGTGATGTTGCTTCCTGTTCAATCGGTAGGCGTAATGGGCGACGAACGAACTTACGAAAATACAGTTGCTTTGCGCGCTGTTGCATCAACCGATGGAATGACAGCAGACTGGGTACATCTCCCCTATGATTTTCTTGCAAAAATGTCAAACGAAATTATTAACAAAGTGTGTGGAATCAACCGTGTGGTTTACGATATCAGTTCGAAACCACCGGCAACAATCGAGTGGGAATAGTTGTTACCATTCATTGAAGTTCGGGTTTTTACAATAAATCAAAAGATTCCATGTTATATAAAAAAACTAAAAAAAATTATCATGAATATTTCACTATTAAAAAAATTTAAAAATTACGGAATAAGCATATTATTAATCTTATTCTTTATTATACCTGCATCGTTTGTAAACGGCCAGGAAGATCAGTACAGCAAAATCAGATGAAATTTGGCCGGCTTTTACGATTAGTCGATGGATATTATGTCGATTCAGCAAATGTAGATAAGCTCACCGAAAATGCAATCGTAAATATTTTAAGCGAACTCGACCCGCATTCAGTTTATATTTCGCGCGATGAAGTTGAAAAAATGAATGAACCTTTAAAAGGAAATTTCGAAGGCGTGGGAATTTCGTTTAATATTTTCAAGGACACCTTGCTGGTTACTACCACAATTTCAGGCGGGCCTTCGGAAAAAGTTGGAGTTAGGGCCGGCGACCGGATTGTGGAAGTCGATCATAAAAATATAGCAGGTATCGGGCTGAAAAATTCTGATGTTTATGATCTGTTGCGCGGCAACAAAGGAACTGAGGTCGATATTAAAATCCTGAGACGAAGCGTTACGGATCTGCTCGATTTCACTATTATCAGGGATAAAATACCAATTAACAGCCTCGATGCATATTACATGCTCGATGAAAGTACCGGATATATAAAGCTCAATAAGTTTTCTGCAACCACCACCGATGAATTCACTTCAGCCTTGAAACAATTAAAACAGGAAAATCTTAAAAACCTGGTTTTGGATTTACGTGGTAATGGCGGCGGCTATTTGAAAACAGCAATCGAAATTTCAGATCAGTTTCTAAAGAACAACGACTTAATTGTTTATACCGATGGCTTACACGAATCAAAAAGAGAGTATTCTGCCACATCGAGCGGTGAATTCGAAGAAGGAAATCTCGTAGTTTTAGTTGATGAAAATACGGCTTCAGCAAGTGAAATTGTATCAGGAGCGGTTCAGGATTGGGACAGGGGAATAATTATCGGCCGGCGTTCATTTGGTAAAGGATTGGTGCAAAAACCTTACTTTTTAACCGATGGCTCTATGGTTCGATTAACCACTGCGCATTATTATACTCCAAGCGGAAGATGCATTCAGAAACCTTATGATGAAGGGCTGGATGATTACCGGCAGGATTATCAGAAAAGAATGACGAGTGGAGAATTATTTAGCGCTGACAGTATTGTTTTTGCTGATTCACTAAAATTTAAAACACTTATAAACGGCCGCGATGTTTTTGGCGGAGGTGGTATAATGCCCGACATATTTGTGCCGCTCGATACATCTTCAAACTATAAATACATCAACCGTTTAAGACGAAACAGTGTTATCTATAATTTTGCATTGGACTATATCGACAAACATCGCAGAGAGTTGGTAAAAAAATATCCTGAATTCGATAAATTCAATAATGAATTTGAAGTTTCGGATGATATTGTTGCCGAAGTGGTTGCCAGTGGAGAAAAGGAGAATATTGAAAAAGATGAACAAGGTTTGGCCTTTAGTAAAAATGATATAAAAACCGAGTTAAAGGCAATCATTGCCCGAGATATATTCTCGCGAAATGATTTTTACAAGATATATTATAAAGATGACGAAGCGATTAAAGAAGCTTTAAAAGTCATTAAAAATCAAAAAGAATACAACAATCTTTTGGCATCAACCGGCGAATAAAACATGATTGATATTCTAAAGGAGTGGCTCTCGGGCAATTATATCGAATTGTCGGGAGCCATTCTTGGTTTAGCATATATTGTTTTCTCCATCAGGCAAAATATTTTTACCTGGCCAACCGGCCTTTTTACTTCACTTTTGTATGTGGCGGTTTTTTACCAATCGGGTTTTTATGCCGATATGGGTTTGCAGGTTTATTATGTCGTCATCAGTATTTATGGCTGGTATTACTGGCTAAAAGGGAAGAAACCGGCTGATAAAGACAAAATTCCTGTAAGAACTACAAGAAAAGCATTGTGGTTAAAAATTGCCGTAATTACAATTTTAATCTATGGAATTATCTTATATGTGCTATTGAATTATACCGATTCAACAGTTCCGTACATGGATTCAATGACAACCGCACTAAGTATTACAGCAACCTGGATGCTTGCCCGGAAATATATCGAACACTGGCTGATATGGATTTTTGTGGATATGTTTTCAGCAGGATTATACATTTATAAGAATTTGTGGCCAACGGTGATATTGTTTCTTGTTTATACATTTATGGCGCTTTGGGGTTATTTTGAATGGAAAAAAGATTTAAAATCAACACATTGAAAAGTAAAACAAAAATTATAGTAATTACCGGAGCTGAGTCTACAGGAAAAAGCACATTAACTGAAGCTTTGGCAAAACATTTTAATGTTCCATACATTCCTGAAATTGCCCGCGAATATATTGAGAAGCTACCACATAAATATAATTATCGTGATGTTGAAATTATTGCAAAACCCAAACAGACCAGTTTAATAAAATAAAAAATGAAGGACACCCGTACATTTTTATTGATACATGGCTGATAATTACAAAAATCTGGTTCGATGTGGTATTCAAAAAAGAACCTGATTGGTTGCAAGATGAAATTCAAAATACAAAAATCGATTTATTCCTGGTTTGTGACACCGATATTCCATGGCTTCCTGATCCGGTTAGAGAAAACGGAGGTGAAAATCGCATAAAATTACATCAGATATATCTGGAGACAATCTCAAATTTCAATTTTCCATACCGGATTATTAGCGGATTAAATGAACAGCGATTTCAAAATGCACTTCAATTTATTGCCAGTATAAAATAAAAATCAACATCTGACCTTTTTATATGTTTTCATTACAGCCATATTTATTATGACGCATAAATTTGCATTTAAACAGAAAATAAAATGAAGATTTCAGAATACGATAAAAATATACAGCAGACCATTTCAAAGTTAAGTGATCCTCTATCTTATAAAATGGTTTGTCATCAGCATAAATTAGGAGAACCACTCCCATCGATTAAAAAACTTCAGAAACATCATAAAACTCGTTCGCGAAATTCTTTTTCCGGGGTATTTTGGAAATACGTCGTTAAGAGAAAATACAACACAGTATTATATGGGCGTTTATGTCGATGAACTCTTCGAGATGTTAAGCGACGAAATTTTGGCAGGAATGTGTTTCGAATGTATGGACGAAGAAGTCGACAAAATAGAAAAACACCAGGAAATGGCAAAAGAAAGTGCGCTTGCTTTTATTTCCTCGTTGCCTGAAATCAGAAGAAAATTGGTATCAGATGTTGAAGCAACTTATTTAAACGATCCGGCTGCACGGAATATTGGTGAAGTTATATTTTGTTATCCTGCTATTCGCGCGATTACAAATTACCGGGTTGCGCATAAATTACTTGAACTTGAAGTTCCTCTAATTCCGCGCTTTATTTCAGAAATGGCACATAGCGAAACCGGAATCGATATTCATCCTAAAGCAAAAATTGGTGAGCAATTCACAATTGATCACGGAACGGGAGTGGTAATTGGTTCGACTTGTATTATTGGCAAAAATGTAAAAATATACCAGGGTGTTACCTTAGGCGCTAAAAGCTTTCCGCTCGACGAAAACGGCAATCCGATAAAAGGAATTCCGCGTCATCCGATTGTGGAAGACGATGTTGTTATTTATGCCGGTGCAACAATACTGGGAAGAATTACAATTGGAAAAGGTTCGGTAATTGGTGGTAATGTTTGGGTAACTACAAATTTACCGCCAAATTCAAAAATCGTTCAGACTAAAGCGCGCGAGACTTGCCTTTACCGACGGCGCCGGAATATAAATCATAAAATAATTTGGGTTTGAAAAATTTTAAACTTACTGCTAAAACATTTGCAGGACTTGAAAATGTACTTGCAGAAGAAATAAAAAATATTGGTGCACAAAATATCCGGCCGGGGCAAAGGGCTGTATTTTATGAAGGTAATCTGGAAATAATTTATAAATCGAATTATTTGCTTCGAACAGCGCTTACGAATATTGAAAGAAATTGAATTCTTCAAGTTTAAAAATGTCGATCAATTTTACCTTCGATGCAAGCAGGTCAACTGGGCGGATTATTATCAGTATAGATCAAAATTTTGTTGTAAACAGCACGGTTATAAATTCAGGTGACTTTAAAAATTCGATGTTTGCATCGCTTAAAGTAAAAGATGCGATTGCCGATTATTTCCGAGAAAACTATGGAAAACGTCCCAATGTTGATATTGAAAATCCGGATATTATTATCAATGTGCATATTCAATAAAGATAATTGTACATTTTCGCTGGATAGTTCAGGCGAATCGTTGCATAAAAGAGGTTATCGGGTAAAACAGGGTGATGCTCCATTAAGCGAAGTACTTGCAGCCGGAATGATACTGCTTACAGATTGGGAGGGTAAAACTGATTTTTTAGATCCAATGTGCGGTTCAGGCACATTGCCAATTGAAGCTGCAATGATTGCGCATAATATTCCAGCCGGGCAAATTCAGAAAGAATTATGCCTTTGAAAACTGGGCAGATTTTGACACCTTATTATTTGATAATGTAAAAAAATCAGTATCGCCTAAAAGAATTCAAACATAAAATTTATGCCTCCGATATTTCAGCCGGAAATTTGCTTAATGCCCAAACCAATGCACGCAGAGCACTTGTATTTAACAAAATTACTTTTATTAAAACCGACTTTAGGGAACTTACAATTCCGCTATCGGATGCGACAATAATTATGAATCCTCCTTACGGAGAACGGCTTAATGAACAAAATTTAAGCGAACTATACGCTATGATAGGCGAACGTTTAAAGCACAATTTTACTGGAAATGATGCATGGATTTTGTCCTCATCATTCGATAGTATTAAATATATCGGCTTAAAACCTTCAGTTAAACTGGATTTATACAACGGTGCACTTAAGTGCCGTTATAACAAGTACCAGTTATTCGCCGGTAAACGCGTACCTCAAAAATACTGAGAATGATTTCGCCAATGAAACTTAGCTCAGTTGATTTTTGGTTTTAAAATTATGGATTAATTTTGTTGGATATTTATACTCTATCATTCTTCGTCCCAAATATCTCTTGGTTTTGAAATTGGTTTTGTTGGCTCTGAACCACCACGGATATTTAACATTTCACTTTCGTTTAAAGATTCAAAACCACTGTTGTTTTTGTTGAAGTTGAAAAGATTTTTCATGATAAAATAAATTAATTCGTAAAACTTAATAAACACACATTCACTATTATATTCTTAAATCGCAAAAAAGGTAACCCCCTTAATTGGAAAAACTTTGAAATTCTTTTAAATTGCCGTCATTAACTTTTAATAGCATGCCAAAATTTATTTGGTCTTTTCTTTTGTATATCAATATTTTATGCCCTTTATTTTTGTTCGGTCAAAATAGGGATTCAATTTCTGCCCTGAATAAGGCAGAAGAGTTAATTAATAAGGCGGGTGCTTTGTATGGTGAGGGAATGTTGACAGAGGCTCTCGATACTTTAAAAGAATCTCTGAATATTAAAATAAAACTATATGGAGATATCAATCCGGAGCTAGCCAATACTTATCGTCGTTTTGGAGTATTAAGTCGCTCGATGGGAAACTTAAATGAGGCTTTAGAATTTTATCAATTAGCTGAAGATTGCTATTTAAGAAGTGAAAATGTAAATCCTCTGATTATATCAAATTTATATCTGGGCATGGCTAATGTATATCGGAATAAGTTGGATTATAATAAAAGTTTACAATATTTTGAACAGTCATTGTCAGAATTATATAAAATTCCTGACATAGAAAAAGCAAGGATTAGCAAGCAGAAATTATAGTATTGCAGAAATATATTATCGAATGAATAAATATGATAAAGCATTGGAAATCAGTGAAAATAACATAAAGTATGCAAATGATGAAGATAAATTCCTATACCTGGATTTATTATCATTTATTTATGACATAAAAAAGGATTTTGTAAAAGCGCGTAATAGTTATCTTGATGGCATTGAATTGGCAAAATCATATTATGGTGAAAAATCAAATGAAGTTGCTGATAAATACCTTAGTTATTCTCTTTTTCTGATTAAAATAAATCAATTTGTGGAAGCTGAATCGATATTGAATAAAGCTTATCAAATAATTGAGAATCAGGACATAAAAGATGGGATTCTTTTGGCAAAATATTTCTTTTACTCCGGAGATTTATTCGTTAAGAAAACTTTTGAATCCAGTGGAATTAGTGAATTTAAATTTCAGAAAAAAAATAACACTAATAAAGCGATTGAATTATACTGGAAAGGAATGGATGCTTTAAGATTCCCTAAAGTTTACACCATTGATTCCGTAAATATTGAAAATGTATTATCACTTTCAGATTGTATTCAATTTCTTAATAAAATTGGTGATAATTACGTGGAGTTATGGCGGTTGGATGATGGAGAGCAAAAAACCATTTCGGAATCGCTGAATGATGCGATAAACATATATCAACTTGCCGGAACTGTTATTCAGGAAGCGAGAAAAAAGATATCGAACGATGAAGGTAAAATTCAGTTAACTTCTCTTGAATACAATGCTTTCCTGAGCTTAATTAAGGCTGCATATAGCGCTTATTCGATATCAAATGATAATAAATACCTTGAACTTGCATTTCAGAATGCAGAACGAACAAGAGGCAGTTCGATATTTGACCAGTTATCCAATCAGTTTGCAAAGGAAAACAGTTTAATTCCTGATAGTATATTACAAAAAGAAGACAGCTTAAACACTTCCATTACGTCTCTTTCAAGTGAATTATATGAAGAAAACAGCAAGGAACATCCGGACAGTGATCTCACAAAAAGACTTAGTGATAAACTATTCAGGCAAAGACAGAACCGTGAAGAATTGTACCAGTATATGGAGAAAAATTACAGCGATTACTATGATTTAAAATATTCGAATGCAATGTTATCGGCAAAAGACATACAGTATCGCCTGTCGGGCGAACAGGTTTTAATGGAGTACGTTTTAAATGAAAGAGATACAATTAGCGAAACAGATACGATTACGGAGTTGTATTTGTTCCTTATCACAAAGGATAATATTCATTTTATGAAGCAAAATATATCTCCGACTTTTGTTACGGATATTGAAAATGTCTTCAAATTTATGTCTAATTCCAATTTTCTATTTACTAAAAATGCGGATTCAAAAAGATTCTGTGTTTCATCCCATAATCTTTATAATGACCTTATTAAGCCTGTTCTTGGTAAAATTGAAAATAAAAACCTGACTGTCGTCCCAGACGGTAAACTCAGCTATATCCCTTTCGATGCATTGCTGAAGACTTTACCGGATACTTCGAAAATGATCGAATTTAATAAGCTTTCGTATTTGATCAGAGATTTCTGTGTGAACTACACGGTTTCGGCAAACCTGCTTTTTAAAAATAAAAATTCGAATCATAAGGCTGGTGTTAGTACACTTGCATTTGCCCCGGATTATAATAACGATACAATTGAAGTGGGCGGAAGAAACCATATTCTTGTCAAGCTTCCAGGAGTAAAAAAAGAAGTGCAAAATATCTCAAATGTTCTTAGAACTACTGTATTTGAAGGTGATTCAGCCACAAAAACAAATTTTCTGAGGAATGTTGAAAATTTCGACATTTTGCATTTTGCAATGCATGCTTTTATTAATGACTCGTTACCTGCGTTTTCAAGTATGGCATTTGTGCAAACGGAAAATGATAAATCAAATACAAAAGATTTATTAACCACTGCCGATATTTATAATCTGAAACTTAACGCTCATCTGGTTGTGCTAAGTGCATGTAATACGGGTTCAGGCAAACTTCTTAAAGGTGAGGGAATTATGAGCCTTGCGCGTGGCTTTTTATATGCGGGTTGTCCCTCAATTATAATGTCGTTATGGGAAGTTGAAGATATTAGCGGAACAAAAATTATCACTTCATTTTATAAAAATCTGAAGAAAGGAAAAAACAAGGACGAAGCGCTTCGATTGGCAAAACTGGAATACCTGGAATCATCGAACTCACGTTTGGCACATCCGCATTACTGGCTTGGTTTTGTCGATATTGGGGATAATTCTTCATTTTTTATTAGTTACGATTTTTACTTCTTTGTAATTTTAGTTCTTGCACTTGCAGGCATTGGCACCGATCAGTTGCTGCGCATAAGGAAAGCCCGCAGCAAGCGAGCTTTATAAAAATTAATTTATTTTCAGTTTATATATTCTCAGATTAAATTAATTCGTGAATTGTGAATGTGTTGTGTATATTAAGTATGCGAATTAATTATGTTCCTTCAAATATCTGTGAATTTATTAAGTTATACGAATCAATCTATTTTATCAAAATCTTTTTAAAATTGTGTTTTACGAATTTATTTACTTTCCTGAATGAATGAATGATTATTAAATTTTACGATTTAATTTCCTTTTTATTGAATGTGAATGATGTGTGTACTAAATTTTACGAATTAATTTATTTAAAGGAATATTTAAGTCGTTTTAAAATTGCTCTGGCTTCATCATGATAGCTGCCTTTTCTTTCCATTACCGCAAGCAGCTGTTCAGTTGCCTTTTTGTAATTTTTAGTTCTGTAATAACACAAGGCCCTATTCCATTCGGCTTCCTCGATAAACACGTTATCGCCATTTTCAATTACATTTGTGTACTTAGCTATGGCATCACTAAATTTTTCAAGGTTTTGGAAACTGGCGCCTTCAAAAAACTGGCTTACCGGGCCAAGTCTTATATCGTCAGGCGAATTTTCGAGAGAATTGATGGTGTTTTGCCAGTGCGCATTTACAAACTGATTCTGGGCTTTCTGCAGAATATCTAAATGTTCTGTGGCAGAACGTTCTGTCGACCAAACCGGAGAATTGTAACTTTTAGTGTAGACATCAATATTGGATGAATTTACAATACCGTTTCTCAAAACGCCTGCCATACCTAATAATATTACAATTACCGCAACACTTGTTCTCCAGAAACCAATATGGCTGACCTTTGTTTCAGGGATAAACATTTTAACTGTTTTAACCTCAGCAGTATCTTTTGCTTTGCCAAGTTGCGCACGTAAATCCTCAATATCGCTTTCTGCAAGCAATTCATTTACCTGGCGACGCAAGTTAACTTCCGCTTTTAAATCCAGGTTATCATGCAACTCTTTTGAAAATTCTTCCAGGTCTTCACCCTCGAGCAAACCATCTATATAATCTTCGATACTTTCTTCACTTACCGTCCATGATGTTTCTGACTGTGTGATGTTCGAAATCTGATTTCTGAGGTTCATAATATCGGATTCCTGAACCGCATTATCAACGTTGCTGTGCAATAGCACTTCTTCTCTAAATGAACGGTTTTTTGACAATTCTTTTTCAAATTCGAGCAATTGCTCACCGCTTAATTCTCCGTTGACAAAATCATCTATTTCCTCTACAGAATATTGAGGTTCAACCGATTTGGCAACTTGCTTTAAGGTTTGCCTTAGATTCAGCACATCTTTCTCAAGAATGGCTTCTTCCAAACCTTCAAATTCCAAATTAAAATCCAAATCATCAATTTCTTCTTCAAATCCATTTATACCGGCCTCATTTTGTTGGTCGCGATAAAACTGATGAATATTTTCATTTGAAGTTGATTCATGATGATAGGCATGTGCCCTGGGCAATGAATCATAGAAATTAATCAACTCTTCCGTTGAGAGCACCTCATTAATTTCTTGTATTTCGGAAAAATCATTGAATAATTCAAATGGAGTGTCGCCGATGCTTTCAGAAGTGTTTTGTTTGGCAACCTTTTGAATTTTGTTCCTGAGGTTTAAAACATCTAATTCAACTATCGATTTCTGGATTTCCAACTGAAGTTCCAGTTCTTCACTGAGCTTTGGGTTTTGTTTTAGCTCAGCTTCAAATTCACTTTTAAGTTCATCACTTAACAGACCGAGGCAATAATCCTCAATCATCTCAAAAAATTCTGTATTATGTATCATCTTCAAGTATTTTTTTAAATTCAGCGTCCTGTTTTATTCTACTAATAAGTAATTCTTTGCACTTGTATTTTCTTTTTTTAGCGTATTTTTCGCTTTTATAGCCCATCACTTTTGCTATTTCCCTTAGGGGTACTTTTTCAAAAAATAGCTGCAAAAGCTTTTGGCAATCAGTACTTAGGGTACTAAAATGCTTTTGATACAATCCATATCTTTCATTTTTCTCCGCTAACTCATTTAAATTATCGTCGTAGAGATCTTCCTGATATGGCAACGAATCGTTTATTTTTTCTTTTTCAATTCGTCTTTTTTCTAATTGCTTTAACCATAAAAAACGGCATACAGAAAATAAATAACTTTTAAAAGAACTCTTCTCGAAAATTAAATCATTCTCTTTAATCTTTCGATAAATTATGATTATCGCTTCCTGAAAGATATCACTCGCGTCGTCTTCGCTTCCTTGATTTTTTCTGATAAAGTAATTTATATTATAATAGTACTGTTTGTATATGTACTGTAAAATTAAATTATCATGTCGCAATATTCCTTTCAGGATCTGCTCATCATTATATCCAATCATTTTCTATTATATTATTCGATTATCATTAAAAAGGTAACCCTCAGTTTAGAATTATTCTTAAATATTTTTATTTAAAATCAGTTTTTCGCGTTCTAATAAGGCTTATAAACAACAAATTAGGCGTAAATATAGAAAGTAATATTTTTAAAATGAAAAAAAGCGAAAATAAATAATTTGGGGATGAGAAATAATAGGAAATAAAAAACAAAAAGGACAGGTTCAACAACCCATCCTTTTCTCATTAAACTAACTAACCTAACTAAACCTAAACTTATGAAAATAAACGTTCAGCAAATATAGTGGCACTTTTACTTGTGTGCAAGCGGCGGGTGTTAAATCATGTTAAACGTAAAATTTACTTAACATTTATTTTTATTGAGGGACAAAGGTATATTGAATAGTGCCTTTCTGTGCTTCAGGAGCGTTGTTATCTGCGTTAAATACAGTACGTAAGGCGGCTGTCTTCGCGTAGATATAAATTAATTCGTCTTTATATTTTTTATCCATTCTGGGTATTGCATCAGTAACAAATCCCTGTCGGTTAACTGTAATATCAACAATTACCTTACCGCCGGATTGTGTTAAATAAACAGGTATTGGCAAACTTAAATGGTAGCGGTTTTCCAGGTAATAAACAATATTACTTTCGCCGGTGTAGTTTTTATTTTTTATTGAGTCCGGATTTATTCCTTCCGTTGTTTCAACCGGCATTTTTATCTCGCTGATATCAACTATTTTTTTCGAGAGTTGATTATTTACATCGGAAACCAGTTTTTTAGCAGCTTCAACTTCTTTTAAATAATCGTCATCGAAAAATTGATTTGTCGATTTTGTTATATTTTGTGTTGCTAACCTGTTTGATGCTACATTGGTTTGATTTTCTGAAGAAACGTTTTCATTGCTGTTGTCCGTGTTCTGAACTTCACTTTCATTAATCTCTTCCTTTTCGGGTAAAATGTCGGGAAATTCGATTACAATTTCTTCCTCTATGACATTTCCCTTTATATGAATATCAGCAAGAAGAAATGCGGAAAACAACAAGATATGGAATAGGAGTGTTCCGATTATTCCATAAATGTTTCGTCGATATATCCTGAGTAATTTCTTCACCCAACAAAAATATAAAATTAAGTTCTAAATTAAGGATAACGGCATTTCCAGCGCTATATGTTTCTATGAGTATTATATATGATTTATTACGATTAACGAATTTTAACAAACAGTTTATTTGCTCGCTGTTTGAAATTCGATAAAAATCAACATATTTATTTCAAAAAGTTAGATTCAATTTTGTTATGACAAAGGTTTCCGCAAACCCATGAGAATATTTCTGAAAATATTTTTTGGTATTTCTATTCTTTTAATTTTTATTGAAAGTAATACTGCACACGCTCAAACTGCAGATTCGGATACAATTGATTTTGAAGATGTCACTCCTCAAAACCAAAAAGAGTTTTACGACAGTTTAAAATACAAGGCAAGCAAGCGAAAATTTACACGACTTATTTATGATTTCTTAATTTCTCCTCCCCGCCCCTACGTCGATAAAAAAGCCCTTGCTATTAATTATTACAGTCAATTGGAGGGAAAAGTTATTTCAGAAATAAATATTAAAGCGCTTGATGTATTTGGACCTACCTTTGAAGATACCTCGCGAACCGCCACAAAATGGCTTGAAAAAACAGCAAATAAAATTCACACCAAATCGAACCTGAATTCTATTCGAAAGCTTTTGCTATTTAAAGCTGGCGACACTGTAGATCCCGAATTAATTTATGAAAATGAACGTTTAATTCGCTCGTTACCATATATAAAGGAAATAAGCTTTTTACTTGAACAGGACTCGGTATACACAGGATTGGTTAAAGTAACAGTTTTAATCAAAGATCGTTTTTCGTTTGGAGCCACAGGTGAAGTTGACGGAATAAAATCGGCAGCATTGGAAGTTTATAATCAAAACGTATTTGGTGTAGGCCATGAAATTTCGTTAAGTATTTTAGGGCATGTAAACAAACAGCCTTATCTGGGACTCGAAACTTTCTATAAAATCAATAATATTCATGGAAAGTTTATCAATATGACCTTCGGATATCTCAACGCTTATAAAAGTGAAGGCCTTCAGTTTGAAATGAACAAACCATTTATCACGCCATCGGTAAAATGGGGCTATGGTGCCACAGCAATGCGTATGTATCGTACAAACAGGCTATTCGACGATGATCCGATTAAAACTGAATTTCCTTTAAATCTGCTTTATTACAATGCCTGGGGCGGAAGAAGTTTTCAAATTAAAAGAGAGCAGCCTGAAAATGCGCAAATCGTGATATCAGGAGCATTCAATTCCATTCAGTTTTTCGAACGTCTGCCCGGTGATGAGAATGACCAATATTTTTCAAACAGTACCTTTTTTCTCACAGGAATAACTTTTACACAACGACGATTTGTTCAGGACCAACGGGTTTACAGTTACGGAATCACCGAAGATATTCCTGAAGGATTTAAAAATGAAATTGTTTACGGATATGATTTCAACGAATTTGGAAACAGGCATTATGTTCATCTTTTGCTCTCTAACGGAAATCTTCTTTTAAACAAAAAGGGATACCTGTATATGGAAGGCGACATTGGAGGATATTTTAACAAATACGGTTATCAGCAAGGGCAAATAAACGGACAGGTTAATTTTATTTCGCGACAGTATAATGCAGGAAGAAAAAGATTCAGGCTTTTTACCCGCATTGATTATACCTTAGGGTTGAAGCGTTTTGAAATAGAAAATCTTAATTTAGGCCGTGAACACTCCATTCGCGGATTTTCAAGCCGGGAAGCCATTGGCAAACAGCGACTTAGTTTGAACCTCGAACACGTGTTATTTCTGCGAAAGGAACTATATAAATTTAATATGGTACTTTTCAGTTTTGCTGATATTGGCATAATTGGCAGGAACCATAAAATAATTTTCGCACAAAATTATTATACAGGAATTGGTGTTGGCATGCGTTTACACAATGAAAACCTGGTTTTTAAAACATTGCAGCTTCGATTGGCGTTTTACCCGTTTCCACCAAAAGATATGAGCTTTGTCGGGTTTGTTATCGAAGAACAATCGAAACGAAGATTTTACAGCTTTGAACCCACAGAACCAAGGCCAATTACTTTCGAATAACAGATTCTTACAAATACGGGCTGATTAACTTTCTATATAAATAGTTCGTTTAATGCTCCGAAATAATCATCATCCCAGCCATCAGAAATATTTTCAAATGCTTCATCGGGAATGTTGGAATGATGCAACTCTACACTTGTCCCTTTTTTTTGCGGATGTAATTTTATAGTAACTATCGAATCTTCCGATTCTTCGCCAAAAAACCAGTTTTGAACAATCTTTTCGTTTTCAACAAACTCCAGGTTAACGCCTGAAATACTTCCGTTCCACAACGAAAATACTGTTCCGGCTTTTGGTTCCATTTCCGCAGGCTCGCCAGTCCAGATTTCAAGCATATGTTTTATTGGTTAATGCATTGTACACGTCTTTCGGGTCGCCATTAAGCTTATAATATCGTTTAATTTCCTTCATTTACTTTTTTTATAAAAGTATTCAAATATAGAAACGCCATTTTGAAAATCACCTAATGTTCTATCGAATTCTCTTCGATGTCATTACCTTGTGATTTATTTTATAGGTAAACCCAATACTGAAAAATTCCTTTACCTGAAGTTTCGCCTTTTCCCCAATTTTTACATCATTGGCATCGTAAACCGGGAAAAGCACATCATCATCGTATATAAAATGCATAAGCAGCCTGATATCGAAATAGGAATTGAGTTGCAAACTAAATTGATTTTCCCAGTTCACATCGTATTTCCGAAAGGGCTCTTTATAATTGATGAACATTTTATACTTCGTTTCATAAATAAGATTTTCGTTTAACTTTTTCTTCCAGTACAAATCGGCATTTAAACCAGGTTCCCAAAAACTCTTTTTACCCCTATCAATTCCATAGTTTGTCTGGTCAACAAGCAAAGTATCACGAACATAAACATTTTTCAATGTAAGTGGCGACAACAGCATCGAAAACTCTTTGTTTGGTTTATATTCTAAACCTAATTTTATAAACGTTCTCGCCGGAGCCATAAAAGCCGAAATTGGCATCGAAGTATCATCTTTTGGATAATCATATCCTCTGAAAAGTTGTGTTTCATAATTAAACTCAGCGCTGTAGAACCATTTTTTAAAAGCGCTTACACCAAAACGTGAAGTAAGTTCAAACTTATCGTCGTTTTTTTGAATCTGGTCATCCTTGCCGCCTGGTCTTAACCATCCGTTTCTGAATTCACCATTATTCGACCATTTAATATGTCCGCCGGCCTTGGTATAATTTGCAAAGCCCTTTAAAATTATAAGCGAAGAAAGTGCGCTCTGACCACCTTTTTTCCAGTTTTCGAGATAAATTTGTGAGAATCCGATATGTCCTTCCCCACCAATATCCCAAGGCGTATAAATATCGTATTTTTTCCCAATGTTTGTTAACGACGAAATGTTCTTTTCCAGCGATTTAAAATCGTAGCTTTTTGTTTCTTTGGGTTTGTATCTCGAAAAAGTCACCCCATCATCAATCAGCATATAAAGCGATCGTTTATTGATACTTTTAACGATTACACTCAGCGAATCTTTCTGGATATTTTTCAACCAGACACGCGTAAAACGTTCATTTCCGTTTTTCAATAATATATCCGATGCTTTTCCATCAAGATTAACAATCGAAATTTTTGTTGAATCAATAAAATCAGCATAATCAGTGAGTGTTTGTAAAACCAAAAGTATGGAGTCGTTTACGGCTTTTACCACTTCTTCATTGTACGCACGTAATACATTGTAATTATTTACTTTAACCGAATCAGTAAAACGTTTTTCGCGATTCTTTAGCTCCTCCGTAAACTTTTTATTTATAAAATCGGCTCTGACTGAATCGATATATGCAGCTGAAATCGAGTCGTTATACTGAATTCGTTTTTGTTCGATATATAATAAACGTAAACTATCTGTTCGAACTAATTTGTTAAACTGTTCGGGAGAATTTAATACCGAATCAGGAATCACTTCAGGTATTTTTAATTTTTGCGGAAGAATATAAATGGAATCTTTAAACAATTTTTGTCCTTTTCCTTTCGGAATTAATTTTAGTTTTTTATCCAGGTTTGATGTTAACGATGCCGGTAATTTAAACTGCTTATTACTGAACTCTTTATTCAGTTGATTTTTAATGTTTTCAATATTTTTATTCACTTTCTCAATCGAAAAATAACCCGGCACCGATAAACTGTCCTCTACATTTTCTGGCAATCTTAAAACATAATTATCTTCGCTTTTGAATGAATTATGAAGGTTTTGAATCAGCGTATCAACCGGTTCATCTTCAATATAATTTATTAATCCCTTTACTTCGCCGGCTACATTCTGATTTGTAATGTTCCAGTTATTTTCTTTGTAAAAATAACGCTTTAATAATTCAAGGCTTTTATTCAATGTCATATCATCTTTCTTCGACTGATCTGACTGGGAATAAACTTGAATGGATGAAAATATAATTAAGAAGAGCAAAAAGGTTTTTACTTTTTCAAAATTCATGTTAATTGTTTTTGTAGCTTTCTGTTCAAAAACGCAAAATTAGTACTATTGTTATTTTGGTTCGAAAAAAATTGTAAGAGTTTAATAATTTAACATTTTTAAAACACCTGCCAGGTTGAATACGGATTTTCTGACAACCAGGAGTTAAAATAACGGTAATCGTGACTAACTTCTCTGTCAATCCAATCAGGTAATTCTATCTGTTGTTTTTCATCGTCCAACTCGACTTCGGCAATAATTAATCCTTTATTTTCGCCTTCAAATACATCTATCTCCCAGGTAAGCTTATCGTATTTTTCATAATATCGCGTTTTTTCTACCGGTGAATTTAAACACATGTTTAATAAAACCTCTGCTTCATCCTTTGGGATTTCATATTCCAGTTCGGTTCGCGTAATGCCTGAACGCTCTCCTTTAATGGTTAAGTATGCTTTTTCATCAGCTGTTCTTACCCGTACAACACTTTTCGAAGTTATCGACAGATAGCCTTGCTTAATAATTTTTCCTTTGCCTGATGGTTTCCACAAATCTTCTTTAATCAGAAACTTTCGTTCTATTTCCTGCATTTCCTTATTATTACTAATTTCTCTTCGGTAAAATTGCCAAAATTAATGATTAAATAAACTACTTGAAACAAACAACAATCTTATAATAATGATTTCAAAGGGAGAAGCAGTTGAAATTCTGAAAGAAAATATGGAGGCCGAAAACATGCTTAAACATTCTTTCACATGATATAATTTCTGATTTATTATTGATTCTTTTTAAGGCTATAATTTTCTCAGCAATAAAAAAATTTTATTTTTCATAATATCCATTTAGTTTTCCTTGATTATCTGATAAGTAAAAAGACGGGTATAAAATTATATGTTTTACAACAGGTAGGTAATGGTAGGTAATTAATTTATACTGCCCTAAATTTAATCCGCATTTTAAACATAAAGCCGGCATGTTATTAAACGTGTAACAATTCTGATTAATTTAATAATTCAATGTTGACCGAATATAATTTTGGAACTAAATTAATTACAGAAATCTTAAAAACCCGGTCAGTTTTAAAGGTTTCAAGCTGTACTATTTACTATAAATTAACAAACTAAATCATGAATTTTATGGAAAAAAACATGAATGTTTTGCTTTTCCCTTTATCGGGAAAATGGAAAAAACTTCAACGTATTGCCATTTTTATAATGGTAATTTTGTTGATGATTGGAGGAAATTCCTTTGCAACAGGAAATTCCGGTGCTACTGTAACAAAATCAACAGCTGATGCCTATCAGCAAAAAACCATTTCAGGTAAAGTAGTAGATGAACAGGGAGCTCCGCTCCCTGGTGTAACTGTTGTGGTAAAAGGAACTACTGTTGGTATGATTACCAATATTGATGGAGAATACAATCTCCAGGTACCGGATGATGCAAAAGTACTGGTATTTTCATTTGTAGGTATGAAAGCCCAGGAGGCAGTAATTGGCTCTCAAACCACTATCAACATTACGATGCAAACAGAATCAATTGGATTGGACGAAGTAATTGCGGTAGGTTATGCCACGCAGAAAAAAGCCAACATTGTAGGTTCTGTAACCTCAGTAAACGGCGAAAAAATTGAATCGATTCCATCTGCCGATGTTTCCAATGCACTTTCAGGTCGTATGCCCGGTGCTGTTATTATACAGCCAACTGGTGAACCTGGCCAAAATGAAGCTGTAATTAAGGTTCGTGGTCGTACATACATTAGGAGACCGAATGATGCAGCCAGGATAGAGCTCTATCTGCTCCATTGGTTGTAGTTGACGGAATTCCCGGACGTTCTTTAGGAGACATTGACCCGGTTGACATTGAAAGTATTTCCGTACTGAAAGATGCTTCTGCAGCAATTTATGGTGCAACAGCTGCAAACGGTGTTATTTTGGTTACAACAAAAAGAGGTCAAACCGGTAAACCAAGAATGAGCTATCAGTTCTATCAGGGTTTTATGACTCCAACTGTTCTTCCTAAAACAACCAGTGCCGGCGATTATGCAACAATGCTAAGTGAATATCAGGACTATGAAAACAGAAATCGAACTTATTCTGACGAGGATATTGCATTGTTTTACAGTGGAAGAGATCCATGGGTACACCCAAACAGCGACTGGATGGGTGACCTTGTTGCAAAATGGAATACAACCAGCAAACATAACTTCTCGTATTGATGGTGGAACAGCAAACGGAATGAATTATTTTGTTTCCCTGGGTTACAAAAACGAAGAAGCCATTTACAAACAGGAATCAACCAATTACAAGCAATACAACTTGCGTGCTAAACTGGAACTTCCTATTACAGACTGGTTAAAAACTGGTGTTGATTATGCAGGATTTTTAAACAACAAATTATACCCTACCAAAAGTGCAGGTGACATTTACGGACAGGCAACCCGTTTGCTTCCTACACGTTGGTCGTTTTGGCCAAACGGATTACCCGGACCGGATATTGAGTATGGTGACAACCCGGTTGTAACATCTACTTTTGAAGGTGGTACTGATGATCAAAATGAATACATCAACCAGTTTACTTTTAGCGGTACTATTACACCTCCTATGATTAAAGGATTATCCATTAACGGTATATTATACCTATGATATAACCAATGGATACAGAAAAAGATTCCGTAAACCCTGGACATTGTATACCGAAAACTGGGATTCTGCAACACGCGATTCTGAAGGTTATATAATCGATATGGATCTTACGCCTGCTTTACGTGGATATTCTTCACCTGAACTTGAAGAAGATTACAATAGAAGTATTCGTAAACTTGGTAACGTTAACTTTAATTATACCCGCGAATTTGGAGAACACACTATAAGCGTATTTGGTGCTTACGAACAACTAGATCAGAATTGGAATAATTTCGGAGCATTCCGTAGATATTATATTTCCGATGTTGTACAAACACTGGATGCAGGTGCTGATAAAGATAAAGACAACTGGGGTGGTATGGGTATTTATGCCCGTAAATCGTGGATTGGTCGTTTGAATTACAGCTTCGCCGGAAAATATTTAGTGGAAGCCTTGATACGTCGTGACGGTTCTTTAAAATTCCCACCGGATAGCCGTTGGGGTAACTTCCCGGCATTATTGTTAGGTTGGAGAGCTTCAGAAGAAAATTTCTGGAAAGAAAACTATGTCAGTTAATCAACTATTTTAAACTAAGAGCATCTTACGGTAAAATGGGTATGGACCCGGGTGATTCTTTCCAATTTATGAACAAATACGTTTTGGGCACCGGATTAACCATGGGATCGGGAAAAACTGTTGAAACAGTAGTTCAGCAAAGTGGTGTTGCAAACCCAAATATTACCTGGGAAAAACAAACCACATACAACTTAGGTTTTGAATCGCAGTTGTTAGATAATATGTTCACATTAAATGCTGATTTTTTTACAGATAAACGTTCTGATATTTTGGCTTCCAGAGATGCATCTGTTCCTCAATTTACGGGATTGGCATTACCTGATGAAAATATTGCAGAAGTTGATAACCGCGGTTTTGAAATTGAAGCCGGTTACCATAAAAACATTAAACAACGATTTAAGAATTGATGTTAGTGGTAACATTGCTTATAACCACAACTCGGTAGTATTTATGGACGAACCGGAAAGAGCAGTTCCATGGCAACAACGTACCGGCCACCCTTATGGAGCATGGTTAATGTATGATGCAATTGGAATTTTTGCCGATCAGGCTGCGGTTGATGCATATCCTCACTGGGGTGGAGCAAAACCCGGTGATGTTATTTTCAGAGATGTTAGTGGCGATGGAGAAATTACTGGTGATGACCGGATTTTAGTTGACGAAGCTGATGCACCAGAGGTAACGTATGGATTATCAATAGATCTTACTTATAAAAACTGGAGTTTAACAGTTCTGGCACAAGGTACAGGTGAATATTTACGCCAGAATATTGCAAGACGGACGTCGTGGTGAAGCTGGTAATTATTTTCAATGGATTTCGACAATCGTTGGACACCAACAAATACGCAGACAGATGTGGCAAGGGCTTATAACCGCGAAGACCAATATTGGTAATTTCGATAATCGCACATGAGTACCTATCATTTAGATAATATGGCATATTGCCGTTTGAAAAATGTTGTTCTAACGTACACTATTCCTAGTACCATATTTGGTAATCTTGGTGTTTCGAGAGCGCAGATCTTTTTTGCAGGAAACAACTTAGCGCTGTTATATGCTGCTCAGAAAAACTTTGACCCGGAAATTGGAGCACCAATGACTTATCCTGCTGTAAAAACATTTGCACTTGGTGTAAAAGTTACATTTTAATGTTAATGAATATTGAAAAATTAAGAATATGAAAAAAATAATAGGATATTCAATGATGATGCTGGCGCTTATTTTTGCTACTACATCATGCGACGATGTTCTCGACCAAAAAGCAGTGGATGCTTTTAACGAAGAATCCGTTTTCGAGGACATTAATTTAACAAAAGCATATTTGGGAAGATGTTACGACTTTATAGGAGTTGACAATAACCAAATACTTGGAATGAGGGAAGACCTTCTTGTAGGAGCTACCGATGAAGCGTTGTGTATCCACCGTCCGGGTGAATACCCATTCGTAAAAGGGAGTATGAGTCCTGACGAATTAGGTCACTTTGGAAGTTGGCGTTTTAACTGGATTAGCTGGAGTTTATACAGTAACATTAAAAACGTGAATGTTTTTCTTGCCAATGTTGATAATGTGCCTACGGAAACCGACGCTGATGTAACCGCGCTTCAAATAATGAAAGCTGAAGCTTATTGGATCAGGGCTTTTAACTATACTAACCTTATGCGTTCTTATGGTGGTGTTGTTTTGGTTGATCAACCATTTGAACTGGATGATGATTTTTTAACTATAACAAGATCTTCTCTTGATGCAACACTCGATTTTATTCTTGCTGACTGTGACAAAGCTATTGCAGGTCTTCCTGAAAAAGATGATATGGAACAAGGCAGTGCAACAAAAGGTGCTGCTGCTGCATTAAAATCAAGAATTTTAAGCTGGAGTACAGGTGAATTGATGCATGGAGCTTACTCTTCAGACGAATTGGTTTCATTCAAATCAAAATCACGCGAATCTTTATTGCAGGCGGCTAAAGCTGCTGCAAAAGCCATTATGGATGGAACTTATGGTGATTATTCTTTAACAGGTTCAACAGATGATCCTCCGTCTCCAATGACAGAAGAAGACGTTGCAGCATATGCTGAAAATTTTTACAGTATTTTTACGCAAACGAGGAGACATGGAACAATGAAGCAATCTGGGGTGTTCAGTATTTACTTCACAGGGTAATCAAACAGCTCAAAACAAATGGTGGGGACCGAGCGGTTATCACAACTGGGGAAATAACGGTCCTAACTGAACCTGTGGTTCGTAAATTTGAAATGGCCGACGGAACTCCGTTTGTTTGGGATAAATACAACCCGGGTGATCAATATGTTCGGGAAGCAACGGCTGCTGAATTGGCTGCTGATCCTGAAATGAATCCTTACGTAGGAAGAGAACCCAGATTCTATGCTACTATTTTCTTTGACGGAGCACCCTGGATTCAACGTCCATCAGATGCTGCCGTTTAGATCCTGAAAATAAAATTCAAACCGGTTATTATATTGCGCCGATGGTACAGAATCTGCAGGAATGGACACAAGACAGGGACCAATTGAAGCATGGAACGGAACTAAAAATGGTTATTATATCAAAAAATACACCGATCCGGCAACTGTTGGTCAGTATTTCAACAACGAAAATGCATGGATTGAAATGAGATATGCTGAAGTTGTTTTAGACTATGCAGAAGCTTGTATCGAATTAGGTGGAAGTGATGTTCAGGAAGGAATGAATGCAGTAAACATGATTCGTAACCGCGCCGGATTACCCGATAAAATGACTACAGACCAGGCAGAAGCCAGAGAATGGTATCGTCACGAACGTCAAATTGAATTCTTTGGTGAAGGTGACCGCTGGTACATGATCCGTAAATGGATGATTGCCGATGATGTTATTAAAAATGTTACTCCAATTAAAATTTATCATTATGCCGATGGTAGCGAAAAATGGTTCTATGATACATCAACTGTTGTTGATGACAGGTCATGGAAAGATGCAAATTACTGGTTACCAATTTCAAGAACTGAAATTAATAAAGCACCACAATTGCAACAAAATCCGGGTTATAACTAACGAGTTTTAATTACATAGAATTTGTTTCTGTAAAGGCCGACAATATTACCGTCGGCCTTTTATTTTGCATTAGCAGAATTCTGTGATAAATCTCTTTGTCAAGATTCATGAAAAATGAACCACATCTGGAGTTTGAAACTTGCAGAATCCGAAAAAGCGATTCAGAAATTATTTTGCAAATAATACACTATAGACTGGCACAATATTTATAACCAAAAATGAATTTTAAATTTAATTTTCACACAAAAATCCGAATATTGCTTTTAAATCGTTTTGCTTTTAAAATTGTTTTTTTACATTTGCCGGTACTTTAATAAAAAGAGATGAAATTGTATTCTACATTAATTCTTGTCCTGGTCGTTGTCATTCTTGAGTTATCAGGGAGAGGCTAGACTATTGATGTAGATTAAAAAATATTTACAAGCCTTTCCTAAAAAACAGGAAAGGCTTTTTTAATATATAAATTTAAAGCGTTGGAAGGATGCAAATACCACTAAGAAGCAATACCACAACTCAAGGCAGAAGAATGGCCGGAGCGCGCAGTTTATGGCGCGCAAACGGAATGAAAGAAGAACATTTTGGAAAACCGGTAATTGCCATTGTAAATTCATTTACTCAATTTGTTCCGGGTCATGCACATTTGCACGACATTGGACAATATATAAAAGGTTTAATTGAAAAGCAGGGATATTTTGCTGCCGAATTTAATACCATTGCCATTGATGATGGTATTGCCATGGGACACGACGGAATGTTGTATTCCCTCCCATCACGCGATGTAATTGCCGACAGCGTGGAATACATGTGCAACGGGCACAAGGTAGATGCGATGGTATGCATTTCCAATTGCGATAAAATTACACCCGGAATGTTAATGGGCGCTATGCGTTTAAATATTCCGGCAGTTTTTGTTTCGGGTGGGCCAATGGAAGCCGGCGAGGTTGATAACAAGTATTACGATTTGGTGGATGCCATGGTAATGGCTGCCGATAAAGCAATAAGCGATCAACAACTTTCTGTAATCGAACAAAATGCCTGTCCTACTTGTGGTTCATGTTCCGGTATGTTTACAGCAAATTCAATGAATTGTCTTGCCGAAGCAATTGGAATGGCCTTACCCGGAAACGGAACAATTGTAGCAACCCATGCCAATCGTAAAAAATTATTCGAAGAAGCTGTTGATAAAATTATTGCAGCAACCAAAGCCTATTATTTTGAAGGAGATGATTCATTTTTACCCAGAAGTGTTGCCAACCGCCAGGCATTTTTAAATGCCATGAAACTCGATATTGCAATGGGTGGTTCAACCAATACGGTTCTTCACCTTTTGGCGATTGCACACGAAGCTGAGGTCGATTTTACAATGGAAGACATCGATCGATTATCGAGAGAAACGCCAAATCTTTGCAAAGTGGCGCCAAGTTCACAATATCATGTTCAGGATGTAAACCGTGCGGGTGGAATTCTTTCGATAATGGGTGAACTCGACAGAGCCGGGTTAATTGACACAAACGTTAGCCGCATGGACGGAAGATCGTTGAAACAGGCGCTTGCCGAATATGATGTTGTTACGGAATCAGTTTCCGAAGATGCAATGAGAAGATTCAAGTCGGCGCCGGGTGGCGGAAGAAACCTGGTTTTGGGTTCACAGGAAAGTTATTACAAGGAATTGGATCTCGACCGTCAGAAAGGTTGTATCCGCGATTACGAACATGCTTACAATAAAGATGGCGGCCTGGCAGTTTTGTATGGCAACATTGCAGAAAAAGGCTGCATCGTAAAAACTGCTGGTGTTGATTCATCGATTTTTAAATTCAGGGGAACAGCAAAAGTTTTTAATTCGCAGGACGATGCAGTAAACGGAATTCTTGGCGATGCAGTGCAAAAAGGTGATGTAATTGTTATCCGCTACGAAGGGCCGAAAGGCGGGCCCGGGAATGCAGGAAATGCTCTATCCCACTTCCTATCTGAAATCGATGCAACTCGATAAATATTGCGCATTGATTACCGACGGACGTTTTTCAGGTGGAACTTCAGGATTATCTATCGGCCATGTTTCGCCTGAAGCCGCAGGTGGCGGGGCAATTGCCCTGATTCAAAATAATGATAAAATTGAAATTGATATTACCAAACGATCCATCAACCTGATAATTTCGGATGAAGAATTGCTAAAAAGAAGAGAGGACGAGGAGGCTAAAGGAGTCGATGCATTCACTCCTGTAGGAAGGCAACGTAATGTTTCAAGAGCATTAAAAGCTTATGCAAGCCTGGTTTCTTCGGCAGATAGAGGAGCTATCCGATTAATCGATTGAAATTAAAAATTGGAAATTAAAGATTAAATAATTATAAATTATAAAATTAGTAAGCCGTTTATGCGGATTCGAAGCAAAAGCAAAATTTCAGAATATGACTACAAAAAAAGTTACCGGTTCTCAGGCAGTAATACTTTCGTTGCTGGAAGAGGGAGTTGATACCATTTTTGGGTATCCCGGTGGGGCGATTATGCCAATTTACGATGCGTTGTACGATCACGACAAAAATGTAAAACACATTCTAACTCGTCATGAACAGGGAGCTGTCCATGCAGCCGAAGGTTATGCAAGGGTCACCGGAAAAGCAGGTATCTGTTTTGCAACATCCGGCCCGGGAGCAACAAACCTGATTACCGGCATAGCAGATGCAATGATAGATTCAACACCTTTGGTGTGTATTACAGGCCAGGTGGCATCTCCGCTGCTTGGGACTGATGCTTTCCAGGAATCGGATGTGATTAGTATTTCAATGGCGGTAACCAAATGGAATTACCAGATTACATTTCCTGAAGAAATACCCGAGGTGATAGCACAGGCTTTCTATATTGCGCAATCCGGCCGGCCAGGACCTGTTTTAATCGACATCACTAAAGATGCGCAGTTTGGCCAATTGGATTTTGAATATAAAAAATGCACTAAAATAAGGAGTTATGTTCCTGAAATGCCTGTCGATCCTTTCAAAATAAAGGAAGCAGCCGAACTAATCGATAACGCTGAACGGCCATTAATTTTGTTCGGCCAGGGCGTTTTAATCGGAAATGCAGAGGACGAGTTAAAAGCTTTTATCGAAAAGACCGGAATTCCTGCGGCATGGACCTTACTTGGTTTGTCAAGTTTGCCTTCCGATCATCCGTTGAATGTGGGAATGTTGGGAATGCATGGGAATTACGGCCCAAACCTGTTGACCAATGAAGCCGATGTAATTATTGCCGTTGGAATGCGTTTCGACGACCGCGTAACAGGAAAAGCAAGTACTTATGCGAACAATGCAAAAATCATCCATCTTGAAATCGATCCGGCTGAAATTAACAAAATTAAATATGCTGATGTTCCGCTATTGGGAAATGCGAAAAAATCGCTCAAAATGTTAACCGATAATGTGAAGGAGAATTCGCATCCTGAATGGTTGAACCGGTTTCATGAATGTGATACCATTGAAAATGATAAAATTATTCATATTGAGTTATTTCCTGAAAAACCGGGATTAACCATGGGTGAAGTTATTCGAATTACAGGTGATAAAACCAATCACGAAGCCATTTTGGTTTCCGATGTTGGCCAGCACCAGATGATTGCTTCACGTTATTTTAAATTCCGTAAGTCGAAAAGCAACGTTACTTCCGGTGGACTTGGAACCATGGGATTTGCCCTTCCGGCATCTATGGGTGCGCAATTGGGCCAACCCGACAGAACTGTGGTGGCAGTAATTGGTGACGGTGGTTTCCAAATGACAATTCAGGAATTGGGAACCATTTCGCAAAATAAATTACCGGTTAAAATTATTGTTTTGAATAACCATTTCCTTGGAATGGTGCGTCAGTGGCAACAGTTGTTTTTCGAAAAAAGATACTCGTTTACCGAACTTCAGAATCCCGATTTTATAACCATCGCCAAAGGTTTTGGTATAACGGGCCATCGTGTCGATGTTCGTGAAGATCTCGAAGACGGAATACAAAAGATGATTGATCATCCCGGCCCGTATTTGCTGGAAGTGACCATCGAAAAAGAAGACAACGTTTTTCCGATGGTGCCGACCGGAGCTTCGGTTTCGGATGTGATGCTGGAACCATGATAGTTTAGAGTTCAGAGCCTGCCGTGACCGAACGAAGAGAGCGTCAGGGGTTCAGTGTTCAGAGCCTGCACTGACCGAACGAGAGTTAGAGCAGTTCAGGAGGTTCAGAGTTCAAAGTGTAAAGTGTAAAGTGTAAAGTTCAGAGTTTAAAATAATAAGTAATAGAATGAAGAAAGAATATATCATCACCGTTTTTTCGGAGAACCATATTGGGTTATTAACCCGGATTACCATTGTTTTTACCCGCAGAAAAGTAAATATCGAAAGTTTAACTGTTTCGGAATCTGCTATACCTGGCGTATTTAAATTTACCATCGTTATTAATTCAACCGATGTACAAATCCAAAAGATTGTAAGTCAAATTGAAAAGCAAATCGATGTGTTGAAGGCTTTCTATCACACCAACGAGGAAATGGTTTACCAGGAAATTGCGTTGTATAAAGTTCCAATCGAGGCTTTATATGAAAGCGATTCGGTGGAAAGAATGGTTCGGAACGCAGGTGCGCGTATACTCGAAATTACACGCGAATACGTAGTTATTGAAAAAACCGGGCATAAAGAAGAAACCCAGGCGTTGTTCGAAGAGCTTAACCGGTTTCAGGTATTGCAGTTTATTCGTTCGGGAAGAGTGGCCATTACCCGCGATCCCTTCGAACGGCTTTCGGAATTCCTGAAAGAACGCGATGCCTTCCTGAATGCATTGGATTAAAAATAGAAAATAGGTTGAATATAAAACCTGTCCGGCTTCGGGCAGGTTTTTTTGTAAGAAATTCATGACATTCGGATGCGAATACTAGTGACATTTATAAATTGTTCAGCGCTGCCGTCTTCAAAAAAATGTATATAACAGCTGGTTTTACCAAAGTGTGACGAGTGAGATCTGTATCTTAATTCGTTTTTAAATGTTTGTAAACGTTTAATATCGTTTTTTTTTATGAAATCCCGGGGTGGCAGCCCTGGACTTCGAATCCGCCTCGTATGTCACCGGGATTTCGGTTTAGTGGCATAAATATTAACATAAAATCATTAGATGCTGTATTTTGCTGTGAACTTTGGGCTGTGAGCTGAGAGCTTTGGGATATGAGCTTTGAGCTTTTATCCGGCACAATAATGAACTAAGGTCTTCTTTCTTTGGATTTGGCTGAATGATGCGAATCCGGGAATAATTGAATAAATGCCGCAGTCGGTTAAGCCGGAAACAAATATTGACTTTCATGGTTTTATTTTGTAATAGAATCGTCAAGCCACATAAATGAATTTAGTCATGAAAAAAATATTTGTACTGTTCTTTATTCTGAGCGGATGCATGTCCGACACAATCGCGCAAAACAACCTGGTTACCAGGGCAGTTGCCACCAATCTCGATACGCCATGGGAAATTCTCTGGGGACCCGATGATTACATCTGGTTTACCGAACGGCCCGGAAGAGTTAGTCGCGTAAATCCCGAAACCAGTGAAGTTTTCGAAATAATTGATATCGGCGATGTCAGGGAAAATGGTGAAGGAGGACTGCTCGGTATGGTGCTCGACCCCGATTTCCAGGAGAACAACTATTTCTATGTGGCATATGATTACAATGCGGAAGGAAACAAATACAGCGAAAAAATAGTACGGTACACCTATAATCCATCCACGGGAAAAGCCGCCAGCCCTTTGATTTTATTTGATAATATTGATGCCGCCGGCAACCACAATGGAAACCGGTTGATTATTACGCCGGATAAAAAACTTCTGTTTACAACCGGTGATGCCGGGAATTCAGGCAATGCACAGAACGTAAACACGGTCAATGGTAAAATTATGAGGATAAACCTCGATGGAACAATCCCTGAAGATAACCCAATCTCCGGAAACCCGGTTTGGTCGTGGGGACACCGGAATCCGCAGGGTCTTGCCTATTCGCCCGATAGCAGCATTTTATACAGCAGCGAACACGGCCCCGCCAACGACGACGAAATAAATATTATAATGAAAGGAAGAAATTACGGCTGGCCCGACGTAGAGGGATATTGTGATAGCGACGCAGAAATTAGCTTCTGCAACGACAGCAACGTGGTTGAACCCATTATGGCATGGACGCCAACGCTGGCAGTTGCCGGACTTGTGTATTACAATTCGGAGCTGATTCCTGAATGGAAAAACAGCCTTTTGTTAGTTTCCTTAAAAGCCAGCAAAATTACCCAATTGCTTTTGGATGATACCGGTACATCCATTGATAGTTCAACCGACTTTTTCACTAACGAATTCGGGCGTTTACGCGACCTTTGCATTTCACCCGATGGCAAAGTGTATGTGGCAACCAGCAATCGCGACGGCCGTGGGAATCCAAAATCGGACGATGATAAAATAATTGAAATTGCCCCGGAAACCACAGCAATAACAGAAAATATTAAAGGCAACAGGGTGTCCATATTCCCAAATCCGGTAAAAGACTTTATTACTGTTACATTTTCGAATAATATTGGAAACAATGCGAAATTCCTGCTTTACAGCGTGAACGGACAGATTATAAAATCGGGAAACCTGGAGCCGATTTCAACTAAAATTAATTTACATGGCGATTTCGAAGGAATAGCTTTTCTGAAATTAAACATTGACAAGCAATCGGTAATAAAAAAAGTTTTGATAGAGAAATAATCTCAGCGTTAAATTTATTAAATCAGGCTTTTATGCATAAATGACTGGTTTTACTTTTGCTCAAAAGCAGCAGACATTAAATCCTGTTCTTTTTTTGATAAGCCATATTTAGCGGCAGTTCTTTGCCAGTTTTTAATATTTTTTTTGATATTATTCATTGTTTCCTTTGCTATCGTGGTGTCAAGACGAAAAAATTCAGCGACCTCCAAGGCTAACTCTGTATCCAGAGAATTATCTTCATCAGTAATATTTAATGTAAGTCCGGTGCCGGTTGGAACAGGATTTATATCAAATGCCGGAGACAATTTCCAGCCATTTTTGCCCAACAGGAAACCATGGTTTCTTAAATGGTCATCCGTATTTTTTACGCAGATATTAAAGACAATTCGTTTCCATAATTCTTTCAAATCATCATCCACCTGATTTTTCTCTCCGTATTGTATAATAAAACCTGCTATATCGAGGTAGCTTAGGCCGCTACTGTAGTTTTCACCATCCTTGTGACCCAACATTGTCATTGCCGATGCAAAATGAATGCGTTGATTACCTGGTTGCCTGTCAAACCTTTTTGAAATATGCGTATACTGCTTGTTAGAAAATTTTTGCACCGTTGCATCCGGCATGTCGATTCCAGAAGCTACAGCTAAATCATGAACCACCATCTCCCAGCCGCCTACATCAACATCGTCGTTACGGCTTGGAAACTTCGCCATCCACAAATGCTTGTTTTTATCCGTTACACTCGCTTTAGGCCTCGCACCTCCAAGTGAAGCTCCCGGTGCGATCAACAAATTAATCCATTTCAGATAATCGGGGTCGTCGACAGAATCATCTTTTTCAAGCTGAAGGCTTGCATATTCCAAATCCTTAAGTGATGTCCAGGGTGGAGCAGCCATATCCATGTTATCGTTGAGAAATGGTCCATCCAACGACTCTTTAAACCGCAAAGCTCCCATTCGATGTTCATCATAAACACCAAGTAAGAAGTCAGATTGCATCAGATTCCTCGTTGACCTGCTTTCCATTCTTGCCAACAAAGCTTCACGCCTGCGCATTAAAACACGTCCCCATCGGTCAGGTGATGAATCCAGGAACATTCCAAAATTTGGTTTATCATCTTGTAAATATTGAGGACCTGCGTAAAAGTCCAAATCCGGGTCCATTACAAAAAGCTGCTCTGAACGGAGCCAGTTAATATTGTATTCAAAAGAAAAAACTTCATTTCCACGGATTGATTCTACCCTCAAAGTTCCGATTAATGCAGGACCGCTTAATTCTGACCAATCAGCATAAACATATATATTTTTTGAAGCCATAAATTTACTTTTGAAAACTAATTCTTTTTTGTGTCCATTAACTTGATATCCTGAAGTTTTCGTCCTAATTTATCATCACCGGCTATTTTTGCAATATCATCGGACAACCCCAAAACAAAGAGGACCTGAACATAAATTCCCATGGCTACACTCGGCAGTCCCTTTTCAACAGAAACCAATGTACGGCGACTGATACCGGCACGTTCAGCGACCTGCTCTGATGTTAATTTACGCCGAAGCCTGGCAAGTTTTATGTTTTCACCTAAAATTGCCATTGCTTTTGCCTGTTTAGGTAATAAAACCAAATTTCTTTTCTTCATATTGTGAATTATATTGCGCAAATATAGCCATTTTGTGCAAAATAGTGCACTTTTACGAGACTCACATGTAAGTTTTTATTGAAGAATGAGATGCTTCACGGATGTTTTGAGCTCAAATTATAATTTCTGAATTAAGTCAATCTGTAAAACTAACACCCTCTTCCGCCTCTGGTCGGGACTCAAGGTGACTGACAGACTGAGTTCTTATCCAGGATTTTGGGCACAATGAGGCAACGACGGAAAGCCCTAATTATGCTGTCATTTCCCGCAAAGCGATGCCTTTGGCAGACGAGTATGCGAGGAGCCCGCCTGAACCGTAACGGGCAGGAAATCTCTTCGAAAAGGCAGATCTCTCACCGCCAGCCGGCGGTTGCCAATGACAGATTTTTAATCAAGACCCTGAAACGAGTTCAGGGTGACGAACTTAACTAACTCACCAAAGCTGATTTGAACGTCTTGCTGAACTTGGTTCAGCATCTTTGTCATTGTCTCACTATGCTCAAATAAAAATTGAGTAACCTCTCGAGATGACAAAAAATAAAATCTGTCATAGGCAACCGGTAATTGCCGATGAGGAACTTCTAATAATTTCCAGGGCACTATCAATTACGAAATAATCCTGCTAACACGTTTATTTTGTTGCAAGTTCGTTTCTGGCTTCTTTTCTTGCTTCCTCAAACTTTTGCCGCATTTCTATTAAAACGGCTTGAAAGTTTGCATCGGTTGACAGATTTACATTTTCTTCCGGGTCATTCTGATGGTCATACAATTCTTCATTTCCGTTTTCGACATTTTCGCCCCAGCGTGTATATCTCCAGCGATCGGTTCGTATGGAAGCGCCATGTCCTCCTGTAATCGTATAGGCGATTTTTTTTCCTGATTCACTGGTTTCTCCCTTAACGATTGGCGCGAGGCTTTTTCCCTGGAGAATTTCAGGCTGTTTATCCGACATGCCACACAAATCAGTTAAAGTTGGATACAAATCGATTAATCTGGTGATGGATTCGTTCGAAGTTCCGTAATTCAGCTTATAACCGGGATACGAAATAATCATTGGAATACGTACGCTTCCTTCCCACAAACTCACTTTCGACCAGCAATCGTGTTCGCCTAAATTATAGCCATGATCGGAAATAAAAACCACAATTGTATTTTCCCTGATTTTGAGCCTGTCAAGCGTTTCCAGCAAGCGTCCCACCTGCTGATCCATAAACCGCACACTGGCCATATAGGCTGCAATTGTTTTCTTTTTCTGCTCCTCATCCATTTTCCAGATTAAGGGATTGCTTCGTTTTAAGGCAGCTTTTGGAACATTGTCGCCAATAACAACATCCGGTAATTTCATTTCATTATCCGGATAATTTTCAAAACAATTTTCAGGAGCAATTAAAGGGACATGAGGACGAACCAATCCAACGGCGAGAAAAAATGGCGCTTCGGGTTTTATCTTTTGCTTGTTGGTTCCGCCTTCAGGTTCCTTCCCTGCCCTGCTTTCGAGAATGGCGATGGCCTGGCTTGTAGCAATATAATCGGTTTGCGTAACAGCCCTTTCATTGGGCAAAATCATCCGCGCAAAATTACTTCCATAATGCAGATTTCCGGGGGAAAGAAGTTCAAGATAACCGCCGCTGTTGGTTTCGGGCCCCATTACATTATAGGCATAATCCCATGAATCGGGATCGTCGCCACCGGGTTCGCCGCGCTCAATTCCTCCGGGTACTCCCATATGAAATATCTTGGAAACTCTTGCCGTAAAATATCCATTCTCCCTGAAGAACCCCGCCATCGACGGATGATGCGCCAGTGCCGGTGTTTCTTTCCGGTAACTTCCGGGTTGATCAATATTTCTTAAAATGCCATTGGTCTCAGGGTACAAACCACTCATAAATGAAGCTCTTGATGGCCCACACAAAGGATACTGACAGTAGGTTCGGGTAAAACGCACTCCTTCGCTTGCCAGCCGATCCAGATTGGGCGTATGTTTATCGATTTCCATGTACGGACCGATTCGGGTATTTAAATCGTCTGAAACGATTAAAAGGATATTGGGTTGGGCAAAAAGATGTGAAGAGGATAAAACAAAGAGAATAGCAATTGCAGCTATTTTTCTTTTGATAAAATTAAAGTTCATATATAGTGTTTTTTGTTTATTTCAAGAATTGACACAAATATTCAATCAGACACTTAGATAAAAGCTTAACTGTCATTTCGAGTGGGAACCCATTTGTTAATGGGAATAATGAGTCAATGACAGAAAACTTAAATGAAGCTGTCATTTCGACGAGTTTGCGAGGAGAAATCTTTTGATTGGAAAAATCTCTCACCGCCAGCTGCCGGTTGCCAATGACAGATTGATAAAATGCTTGTCATTTCGAATGAGGCATCCCGAATGCTCGGGAAGAAATCCTTATGTTTGAAAGAGATTTCTCCTCATTCTTCGTGCCAATGACAGCTTCGTTTGATATGCTTGTCGTTAACTCATTATGCTCAATTAAATTGAGTGAATTATCGAGATGACAGCTACAAACATCTTGGTCATTTCCCGCAAAGCGATGCCTTAGGCAGACGAGTATGGGAGGAGCCCGCCTGACCGCACGGGCAGGAAATCCGCTTCTACAATGCTTCATAAATTTCTGAATTTAAAAATTTCCATTCCGGATTAAATCCATTTATTAAATTCTCTTTTTTCTCCCGTCGCCATTTTTTCAATTCCTTTTCCCTCGAAATTGCGTCATCAATGTTTTGAAAATGTTCATAGTACACCAAAAAATGGCAATTGTATTTTTGAGTAAATCCGGGTAATAATCCATTTTCGTGTTCATAAATTCTTCGTTGTAAATCATTTGTGACTCCAATGTAAAGGACAGTTTTGTTCTTATTTGTAACTATGTAAACGAAGTAATTATGGTCTCTCATCATTTTTTAGGTATTTCCTTTGTTAAATTTATCTCGAGATTGAAGGAAACAGTATCTCTGGTTGCCCAAAATTGATGTTTCGATATATTCTGCCTTTAAACCTTTGGCCTTTTGTAATCTCCCCGATACGGACGAGCCAACAATTTTGATGCAGCATCGTTACCCACGATATTACCGTTTGATTCATTCCAATTGACTTTCGAATTTGTATAATACGAAGCCATTGCAAGTTGAACCGTAGCAGTTGATTTAAATGCATCCGACGGAGGACAGTCAATCAGCTTTCTGTTTTTGGCTTTTACTGCATTCAGAAAGTTTGCCATGTGATTTTCCTGCATTTCAGGCGTGGCAATCTCCATAACCTCCTGTTCCTGATTTCTACCGGCCGGCATAATCACCAATTTATTATCGGAAGCAAATAAGGTTCCGTTTTCACCATAAAAGAAAATTCCGTTGTTAAATTGGGTATTTAAATCGCCCGATCCCCAAAGCCGGTGTTGCCAGAAAACCGGGCAATCCTGCAAAGTTTAATGTAGCGTTTAGCGTATCGGGCGTAGTAATTTTTCCGGCCAGAACATTTAATCCTCCTGTTGTTTCAAATGAAGCGGGCATATCAAATCCCATAATGGTTCGTATGATATCGATATGATGAATTCCCCAATCCACGAGATGGCCATTACCGTATTCCTTTTCAAGTCGCCAGGATTTATGCCCGATATTTGGCCGGTACGGAAGTTTTGGAGCAGGCCCGCACCACGCTTCCCAATCCAGTGATGCAGGAGGTTCCTGTATGGTAGTATCAGCCAGCGTCGGATTATAATGAATCTGTGCACCAATCTGATGAACCTTACCAATTTTGCCTTCCTCAATCAGCGACTTTGCTTTTTTAAATGCCTGGCTTTGTCTTCGTTGAAAACCAATCTGTACAATATTACCTGCTTTTTCGGCTGCTTTTACCATTGCTTTTCCTTCCTCTACATCATATGAAAGAGGTTTTTCGCAATAAATATCGTAACCTTTTTCACATGCGGCAATAAACTGCAAAGCATGCCAGTGTGGTTGTGTTCCGATAAAAATTGCCTGCAAATCCTTCTGTTCCAAAAGATCCTTGTAATCTTTATACTCTTTTGGCCGGATTCCCTGTAGTTTTTCCAATTCATCAGCGCTGGTTTTCAGGTGGTCCGAATCTACATCGCAAACCGCAACAATTTCGGCGCCTCCAACTTTTAATGCTGCATTCGAAATTACCATTCCATACCAGCCGCAACCAATTAATCCAATTTTAAGTTTTTGTTCCTGAGCAAATGCAGGATAATGAAGTGCAGAAATTATTCCTGCCGTTCCGAGGGTTGTTTTTCCAATAAAAGATCGTCTGTCCATAATTTTAAGGTTTAGTTATTTTCTATAATCGTACTATTGAATTTTAATATATTTGTGTATCGCTAAATTTAATCCAAAAAATAATGAAACTAAAATTTACTTCAATTTCAATCCTGTTCTTTTTTATCCTTGTTAGTTTTCAGGTTATTGCCGAAATAAAATTACCCGTCATTTTTGGCGACAATATGGTTTTGCAGCAGCAAACCGATGCAGCAATCTGGGGAAATGCCACGGCAAATAAAACGGTTAAAGTAACTACATCATGGAACGACAAAAGCTATTCAGCAAAGGCAGATTCCGATGGAAACTGGAAATTGAAAGTGCAGACTCCCACAGCCGGAGGCCCTTTTTCCATATCGATTTCCGATGGAAGTACGATAACGCTAAATAATATTTTAATTGGAGAAGTCTGGGTTTGTTCAGGCCAGTCGAACATGGAAATGCCAATGCGAGGATTTAATAATCAGCCTGTTCTTGGATCGAATGAAGCAATTGCATTGTCAAATAACGAAAACATCAGATTGTTTAACGTAAGGCGCCAAAAAATTACAACACCACAGGTTAATTTTGAAGGAGAATGGGAAGAATGCATTCCTGGTAATGTGGCGAATTTTAGTGCAGCAGCCTACTATTTTGGAAAAATGGTTCAGGAGGCATTGGATGTTCCGGTAGGATTGATTTCTTCAAACTGGGGAGGAACAAGAATTGAAGCGTGGATAAGCGAAGCCGGTTTCAAGAATTTTGATTCGGTTGAATTACCTGCCAAAGATTTAGAAAATCCAAATCAGAATGCGCCAACGGTGCTTTTTAATGGCATGATAAATCCAATGGTTGGATATTCGATAAAAGGCGCTATCTGGTACCAGGGTGAAGCGAACCGGAACGAACCCGCAGAATACGAAAAATTAATGCAGGGTTTAATTGAGAACTGGCGTGACCTTTGGGGCGTTGGTGAATTTCCGTTTTATTACTGCCAAATTGCACCGTATGATTATGGCCCGGGAAGTTTAAATTCAGCATTTATAAGAGATGCGCAACGTAAAGCAGCGCTAAACACTCCAAATACCGGTATGGCATCATTAATTGATATTGGAGAAAAAGACATAATTCATCCCGCAAATAAAAAAGCGGCAGGTGAACGGCTTGCATATTGGGCGTTAGCTAAAACTTATAGTCAGGATGGAATTGAATACTCCGGCCCGGAATTAAAAGAGATGACGGTTGAAGGACAAATGGTTCACCTGACTTTTGAACATGCAAAAAACGGGCTGACAACTTTTGGAAATCCTCTTGATGGATTTATAATCGCGGGTGACAACAAGCGTTTCCTTCCTGCAAAAGCATGGATTACAAGAAACGGAATTACCCTTTTTAATGAAAATATTTCGGAACCCGTAGCTGTGCGCTTTGCCTGGGAAGATTTTACCGTAGGCGAGCTATATAATACGGAAGGATTGCCTGCATCGTCATTCAGGACGGATGACTGGGAGATAAAGTAGTGTACAGTTTAGTTCATAAGATGAATAAAACAGGAAGTTATTTTAGGTATTACATAAATAATGTAAATCAAGGGTTGAACCCATTCCGGGTCTCTTCTCGCAGTGCTATCTACTTAATAATGTAGTCATTGAGTCAAAACCCATTTTTTTTAATGGTCATAATGAGGTAAAGACAGAAAGCCCTAACTATGCTGTCATTTCGAATGAGGCATCCCGAAGGCTCGGGAAGAAATCTTTATGTTTGAAAGAGATTTCTCCTCATTCTTCGTGCCAATGACAGCTCCGATTATCAGTCATCGCCTCATTATACCCATAAAATATATGTGAATATTCGAGATGATAAAAAATAAGATCTGTCATAGGCAATAAAGCGAGGAGTCTGTTCAAAAGTTTACCGGACAACAGTGAATATGAATATAAAAGGCCGATAAATGATAATTCACAATCGGCCTTCTAATAAACTGAACTATTAACAAAAACTACAAAATTTCAATTACCATCCCGGATTTTGACCGAAATTTGGATTTGTTAATCTGTCATCTTCCGGTATTGGATAATAATATATTTTTATCTTCCCATTTTCTGGGCATGGTATTCAGCCAGGTAACTTCTCCATAAGTATCATTTGTCAGGCGATAAGGATTCGGTTGTCCCTCCATAAGTTTCGCTTACCGGAATTGCAGGATATGATGGCGCGGTAGGCGGTTCGTTAATATAATAAATCACATCCATATTTCCATCTCCGTTCAAATCAAGCGGAGTATCCAGTGCCGGAACATAAATTCCATTCCATTCCATTTCCAGTAATTCACCTCTTTTCCACCGCATAATATCATAAAAACGGAATCCTTCCATACATAATTCAATTCCTCTGTTCTCCTGCAATTTCAAGAATAACAGGATCGTTAATGTCAGGGAAATAATTTTCCTTTAAATAGGGATCAACTTCAGTTGGTTTTGTGCTAAGTCCTCCGGTAATACCTGCCCTGGCTCTTAATGCACCAATTGTCATTGCCCAATCAGCATCGGTTAATGTTCCCAATTCGGCTTTTGCTTCGGCATAATTTAGAAGTACTTCGCCATAACGAAAAATTGAAACCGAATTGTAATTTAAATCCCTTGTATCGATATATGATATCATCTAGACTCCATTTTATGGGCTGATAACCGGTGTATGAATATAACATATCGGGAGCAGCTTTAAATGGCACATTATTGTTTATTCTTTCATAATCTACCCAGCCTGATGGTTTGTTTCAATCTTTTATCCCTGCCAACTACTTCTTCCTGAAATTGCATGGTTTTATAATCAGGATTATTGGTAAACGGTGTTCCATCCAGATTTAAATAGGTATTTACAAAAGTGCGGATAAAATTAAATCGAACTCCGGTTGTCGTACTTGTGTAATACCAGTTTGCAGAATGGGTTTTTCCCAGTGCTTCGTCCATTACTGACAGCCATCATAATTTCATCGGCAACAGGATGCTGGATTGTAAATAGTTTTCGGTACGACATATCAGTTCCTGCACCGGTATAAACTTTAAATCCCGATTCGATCCATAATAACTTTTGCACGCATTGGCTGCTTCATTTAACCAGTATTGGCTGTGCCCTCCAAACCCAGTTCAGTATGGTATTTTCTGAAAGTTCCTTCAAAAAGACATACTCTTGCTTTAAGTGCATAAGCCACCCATTTTGTAACAAGACTTCGTGTACCATCTGATGTTAATGTTATATTTTCACATGCGAAATTGAGATCAGCCAAAACTTCATCCATCACTAAAGTGCGGGGATCACGTCCTTTATATAAATCAGGATCTTCCACATCAAGGGCAGTGCTAATCCAGGGAACATCGCCATATCTTTTTACTTTTTCAAAATAAAAGAATGCCCTGAAAAATCGGGCTAGACCAATGTAATGATTTCTTACCTCTTCCGGAACATTTTCATCTGTACAATTTTCAATAAAAAAATTAAAATTTCTCAAATGGCCCCAACCCCAGTCGCGATCGCCGCCGAGAGCAACAATATCATTTCCTGATGCACTTCCATCATCATCCGGTAGTTGAGCTATATGCACCCTGCCATAATAAATGGTGGAGCACCTCTTCTGGCAGCATAATCCGACATTCCATCGGCAGTATGAATATTATTTGCACTTGGCAAAAAATCATAAAATGAATAGGAATATAATTCAAGTCCTTTTTCGACTTCCAAATACCGCATCTTTTGAAGTGTATCCTGTGGTATTTGTTCCAAATCGCAACCAAATAAAAGGATTGCAAATATGATAAACCATTTATATTGTATTTTCATGATATAGTTTTAAATTTTTAGATTAGAATGTTACTGATAATCCAAAACTTAAACTTTTCAGCATTGGATAATTATATCCATCACCTGAACCTCCTGATAGATAATTTCAAATCAGAAGGTCCGGTATTTTCAACATCAATATCATTTGTGATTTTGTACAGTGGAGACCAGGTCCAGAGATTTTCTCCTGATATATAAATTTTTGCATTTTCAGCCCCTATTTTTGAAATCAGGGTTATAGGCAGGTTGTAACCAAACTGGATATTTTTCAGCCGGATATATGCGATATTCTGCAAGATAAGCCGTTTGTGGATTATTGGTTAAAATACCACCACTTCTGTTTGCAACTCGTCCAACATATCTTGGCATATAAGCATCCGGATTTTCCGGTGTCCAGTGATTATCCAATTGCCATCTTGGCAGCGGGTTATATGGCCGGTTATATTGTCCCCAAAATACACTGGCTTCGCTGCTTGGAAACCAATCCTGTTTGCCAACTCCCTGAAAAAATGCGGAGAAAAAAAAACTGTTCCAATCCGCACCAAGATTAATTCCGTAACATATACCGGGGCGATTAATTCCCAATTATTTTTCTGTCACCGGGATTATCAACACTGTTTGTTCCGGGATCAATTTTACCATCGCCATTTATATCTTTTAATTTAATATCGCCCGGATAAATAATCCCGGCATTTGTTGTTTTAAACCGGCTTTGATCGGCATGACTGTCAATATCTGCCTGGTCAATAAAAAATCCTTCATTTGTATAACCCCAGATTTCACCAACAACCATTCCTTCATAATAATCATCCAAGATTTTTCTCAGGATTATTGTATTTCGTAACAACAGCTTTATTATCGGCCAGTGTTAAACGCAACATCGTAATTAAAAGGTTTTGATTTCAAATTAAATCCATCTCTCCAGGTAACAGATAACTTCCCATCCTTTTGTTTCCAAATCGGCATAATTTCCTTTTGGAGCAGTTGCTCCAAAAACTGCCGGCAAGTGTCATACCAATGGTAAACATATCGGTTGTATTTCGCATGATACATATCACCAACAAATATTAATCTGTCGGATGCCATTGCAATATCCAGACCAACATTGAGTGGTTGTTGACGTTTCCCAGGTTAGTCCATCAGGAAGAACACTTGGCCGGCTTGTTATCTGTGGTTTTGTACCACCAAGAATATCTACCTGATTGACTAATATTAAATATTTCCTGATACACATATGAGGCAATATTACCATTTCCAAGCGAACCATACGATGCCCTGTAATTTTAAATTTGAAATTAATTTTTCAGAAACATTCCAGAAAGGATTCATTTGAAATTCTCCATCCTGCAGAATAGGAAGGGAAAAAGGCATACCTTTCATTGGAAGGAAATTTTGAAGAACCATCATAACGGCCATTTATTTCAAACAAGATATTTATCTTTAAATGAATAATTGATTCTGGAAAACCCTCCGAGAATATTCCATATTTTCATAGCTGCCATCCACATTAATATCTTCACCCAAGGCCAAACTCAAATCAATGGCATCTTCGAAAATTAATCCGTTTCTTTCGGCTTCCAGCTTTTTATACAAGTGATTGTTCATAATTGTAACCTGCCATACCTTTAAATAATGGTTTTCGTTAAACGTATTTTCATATTCTCCATAAAGATTTGCTGCCATATATTTTGTTTCCCTCCAGATATCTCTAAGATCATTGGTTGAAGTTCCAACATAGGAAGTCACACCCGGACTTTTGTCGTAAGGAACAGGAACTCTTTTCCGTTTTTCATTATCATCAGTAGTTCTGAAAGGTAAAATCTCCATTTATCCTCAGTTTATCTTCACAAAAATTAGCGGTAAATCCGGTGGTATTTTTAAATACCCTTTTATTGTTATCGTATCCATTTTTTCCATACCACATATCTCCAACCTGATAAACAGAAGTATGTGTTAATGTACCATCCGGATTAAACATTGGAGACATTGGATTTCCTTCATCTGCAATGTTTCTCCAGATGCCGCTTCCTTCACCTACATTTAAAGGAGTATGATAATTTATGATCAGAGAATTGTGAATTATTTTCAACATTTAACCAGGGAAAACCTGAATTGAACCTTTTGCCCTGAAATTGAGCATTTCATAATCATCGGAATTATACGTAAAAATTCCTTTCTGTCCCAGATACCTTCCGGAAATCATATAACTTGTCTTTTCAGAGCTTCCCGAAATAGTTAAGTTATGTTCGTTGGAAGTGGTAAAATCCTTATATAACTCATCATACCAATCCGTACTGTAATAATATACATATTCTCCATTCGCCGGATTAATTTCCCATTTTTCCGTAAATTCATTGGGATGTTCTGAACGGTATTTAAGTTCTTCCAGATATTCCTGAGAAAAACGGATTGTTTTATTTGCTTTACTTGGATACGAGCCTTCCCAATTATAAGTTGCTTCATTAAACATTTTCGCCCAGGTATAGCCATCCCACACATAATCGGGAAGAACAACCGGATTTTTTAATGAAAAATTTGCAGAATAGGTAATACTTGTTTTCTCTTTCGAGGGATTTTTCGTAGTAATTAAAACAACACCAAATGCTCCTCTTGCACCATAAATTGAAGCAGATGCTGCATCTTTTAAAAGTGAAATACTTTCAATATCATTAGGATTAAGCAGACTGGGATCTCCTTCCACTCCATCAATTAAAACCAGTGCATCACCACCTTGTCCGATAGAAGTTGCTCCTCTGATATTATAGGCCGGCGCCTGATTTGGCCTGCCATCGAGAAGTGTAATATTTAAATTTGGCATTACCCCTTGAAGCCCCTGTGTTAGATTAGTAAGCGTACGATTTTCAAAAACTTCGCCGGTTACCTGGTCAACTGCACCGGTTAAATTTGCTTTTTTCTGCGTACCATACCCAACAACCACGACTTCATCCAGACCAATTGCATTTTCCGACATTACGACCATAAACTGTTGTTTATCATCGATAGCAATTTCCTGCGATTGCATTCCGACAAAAGAAAATACAAGTGTTTCTGCATCTTCGGGTAAAACCAACCGGAAGTTACCATCAATGTCGGTGACGGCTCCAACCGTTGTATTTTTCACTAAAACTGTAACTCCCGGCAAAGGTACTCCCTGTTTATCGGTAACTACTCCGTTAATCGTTTTCTGAGGGACAGCTGTTACCGCCTTTTCCAGTACTTTTCTTAATACAATCTGACGTTCATAAATATCATAAGCCAAAGCCTGCCCTTCCAGAATTTCATCTAAAATTTCTTCGACCGAAGCATTTGATAAACTGATATTTACTTTCGCATGAAGATCTACATCTTCGTTTCGGTATAAAAAAACATAGTTACTGTTTTTTTCTACATAAGCCATAACTTCACCAATAGTTGAATTGGTTAGTTTAATGTCCATTTTCTTTGCCTGCGAATAACCTTCCGCGGAAACCGTCATTACAAATCCAATTAAAAGAAGAAACGATAAACGCATAATTCGCCATAATTTTACCAGGTTTCCGTTTGCCGGAAACCCAAACAACAATTTTTTTTTCATAAATTTGAGCGACTTTAAATTAATACTTACGTTAGTTTAAATGAATTATTAACCGGGGAATGTGCCACCATTTCCCGGTTTACTTTATTACATAATTTCTTTCATTTATCTTCTGAAACGACGAAGAAGAGACCTTTGCCAAATATTCAAAAACTTCGTTTCTGTCTTGCTTTAAATCCAGTTTGCCACTTATTTTTACCAAACCCAACATTGGTTTTTCAAATTGAATATTAATATTGTAATACCTCTCGAGCGATTTAATTATTCTGTTTAAATCCCGGTTTTCAAAGGATAGTAAACCATCAGTCCAGGAAGTGTAAAAGTCAGTATTCACAGTTGAGACTTCAGCCTGGTTTGTATTTTTATCAAACGAAGCCATTTGATTCGGTTTTAGAATTATCCCGTTATCATTCTTCTCGGCCCCGATTCTGCGAATGGCCACACTACCTGTTCTTAAAACAGTTTGTATTAAATTATCCTCAGGGTAAGCCGAAACGTTAAATTCAGTGCCCAGAACCTTAATCTCGACAGATGTAGTTTTAACTAAAAATGGCCTCTTATCATCTTTAGAAACATCAAAAAAGGCTTCACCGAAAAGCACAACTTCTCTCTTTTTTTCAGAAAATTCAGACGGATAAATCAACCGGCTTCCGGCATTTAGCCAAACAACTGTATTATCGTTTAAAACAACTTTTGAGCTATTTCCGTATGGCATTACCAATTGGCTGATTATTGCAGGTTCTTTTGTTGGTATAATGCTATCTTTATTTAACACTATTTCTCCCTGATTTCTGTAATCAAGAGTAGATTTGCTGCTATTTAAAGGGATACTTTGTCCTCCTGAAAGCATTAATGTCGGCCCATTAACTGATGCCGGCATTTCAAAATCACTCAAATATTCTTCCAATTGTTTATTTTCAGAAGACAGATAAACTACAATTGCGCCGATCGAAAAAAACAATACAGCAACTGCTGCATATTTCAAAAAATATCCTAATTGTTTTTTGCGTTTGTTTTTTGAATCTTCTTTATCCAGCCTTTTTAATATTTTAAACGAAAGATTCTGTTTTTCAAGCTCAGAAAGATTCTGATTTGCTGATTTAATTTTTCTAAGTTTTGTTTTTAGTTCAAGAAGAAAATAAGCTTCTTCCGGATTCTCGTCGATATAATTCTCCCAGTACGTGTCCAATTCAGGAGTTGAATTGAATATCCATTTCAAATATAATGGGTTATTAATGAATTTATCATTATTAGTCATTGAAGTGGTTTATTTCCAATAAGAGCATCGAAAATAAAAAAGGGGGACAAAAAAATTCGCTTTTTTTTAAAAGATGGTAAAAGTGCTAATTAACGTGAGTTTTATTCTCCAGTTTTTTTCGTAGCGTTAAAATAATTCGATAAACCTGTTTTTTAACTGTTTCTTTTTTAGCTCCTGTAAGTTGCCCAATTTCTTTGTAAGTCAGATTACTATTGAATTTATAAAAAAGTAATTCCTTATTTTTGTCATTTAAACTGTTTAAAGCCGATTGTAAAATTTGGTTACCAGTTTTTTCTGATTCAGTTTTAATATAATTATCTTCCAAATCAAATCTAAAATTCAGCTCAGGCAAACTTTCGTTTCCGAAATAATCGAACTTACTATTGCGTTTATGTTTTTTTAAAATTAACCGTTTTAGTGATTTCATTAAATAAAACTCCAGACTTTTCGGCTTCTGTAAATTAATCTTATAGCGGTATAAATCGATAAATAAATCCTGTATGCAATCCTTTACCAATTCCTTATCTGAAGTAATACCGGAACCATAGGCAAATAATACATTTATATATTTATTGTAGATTTCTGTAAAAGCATTTCGATCGCCGGATTTAAATCTTTGCCAGACATTAATCCAAAATACTTTTTCTCCAAATGAAGTTTTATTTCGGTTTAATTTAGTCAAGTTAGTTTAATTAGTCTAATCAAATCTATCAAAAAAAATTTCAATTCAAACATTTTTGGCAAAAGATTATTTTTTTTATAGGTATTGAAATTAACATCTTAACTTATTTTAATTAACATAAAATATAGTCCATTTTCGATAATGCATAAATTCAACAGGAATTGAACTGAATTTAGGTCACAGTACAGCACAAATATCAAAATTAATTAAACAGGGCAAACCGAACTATTTATTTGTTTTGTACTTATTGTCAGCCACAAATTAGTCAACACCCTTTACATTCATTTTTAATGTGTAAACACCTTTTCGAGCAGTAACAAAAAGTATATTTCTTTTCTTTCCTCCAATGCAAACATTTGCGGGACTTTCGGGAATTTCAATTTCCTCAATCAATTCTCCTGATGGATTATATACCCATACTTTTCCTGAAGTGAGATAAACATTTCCTTTATTGTCGATGGTCATTCCGTCGCTGCCTTTTGGTGCAAAAAAAGTTTTGTTTGCCAAAGTTCCGTCGGGTTGAATATCATATTTCCAGGTTTTTCCATCCTGAATATCGGCCACATACAAAGTCTTACCATCGGGCGTTCCAATAATTCCGTTGGGTGTTTTAAAGTCATCAATAACTCGGGTAATTTCCCCGCTTTGACTCAAATAATAGACACCCCGAACATCCTGATCTTCCTTATGTCCTTCAGGCCACCATGGACGATGATAATACGGATCGGTTAAATAAGTTCCACCATTTGAAGCTATCCATAAATCGTTTGGGCCGTTCAGGTGTTTCCCTTTATAGCCTTCATGCAAAAGAACCAACTTATTGTTTTTATCAAAATAACCCAATTCATGTTTTTTCATCGGCGCAGGTAACCAATCTCCCTTTTGAATCGAAATACATTCCGTTTGACGTCCGGTTCCTTCAAGATAGAGCGAAATCCCTTTTTTCTCATCCCAGATAAAAATTTTGTCGTTGGGTTGGTCGGTAAAATACACTCTTCCGTCGGGAGCAACCGCCGGACCTTCTGTAAATGTAAAGCCATCTCCTGCTTTTTCCACAACAGCATTTTTTGCAATAATGCCACTATTTTTTTGCGCTGAAGCAGATAAAACTGAAGAGATAAAAACTGCGATGAAAAATAAACTTGTTCTCATTATTTTTTGGTTTAGATAATTTTTTGAATCAGAATTTTCAAATGTAACAATAGCCATCTTTATTGAACAGTTAAATTTAAAGGAATTTTTTACAATCGGAGTGAAATAATTTTCATTAATAAACTGAATCACATTTGTATTTTAATCAGCCGGGCTTATTTTTACTGAAAATTTGAGAACAGACCGGGGAACGCTGAACAGATTCCCTGCCCGACAGTTCATTCAGGCGGGCTTTCTTTGTTGCCTATGACAGATAAAAAAAAGATGTCGATTATGATTAGAATACAAAATCAAATATTATTGTCATTTTGAGTTCAACACCCAACTTTTTAACAAATGGGCATAATGATGAAATGATGGAGAGCATTCCAGCAATGCTGTCATATGCGACGAGTATGCGAGGAGCCCGCCTGAACCGGAACGGGCAGGAAATCTCTTCGGACAGGCAGATCTCTCACCGCCAGCCGGCGGTTGCCAATGACAGATTTTCAAACAAGACCCTGAAACGAGTTCAGGGTGACGTCCTTAACTATCTCATCAATCGTTATTAGAACGTCTTGCTGAACTTGTTTCAGCATCTCTGTTATTTTCTTATTATGCCTAATCTGTAAATTAGGTGAACACTCGAGATGACAAAAAACAAGAATCTGTCATTTGTTATAAAAATGAATCGAATCTCAAACTATTATTTTGTAATTTTCGAAAAATAAAAATCACATTAAACTAAAGTATAAAACATGAAAAATTTAACCGGACTATTCCTTCTGATCTTACTTTTGGGAAATACGTTACTTGCTCAACCCGGCTACGAACCAACCGGTAAAAACCTTGAAAACCGCGAATGGTTTCGCGATGCCAAATTTGGTTTGTTTATTCATTGGGGCGTATACTCTATTCTTGGCGATGGTGAATGGGTGATGAACCAGCAGGAAATCCCAATCCATCAGTATGAAAAACTACCCACCTTTTTTAATCCGACTCAGTTTAATCCGGCTGAATGGGTGGCCATGGTAAAAAAGGCCGGAATGAAATACATTACCATCACCAGCAAGCACCACGATGGATTTGCCATGTTCGACTCAAAAATCAGTGATTACGATATCGTTAGACCGAACACCATATGGAAAGGATGTGCTGAAAATGCTTAAGGAAGAATGTGACAAACAGGGAATTAAATTGTTTTTTTATCATTCGCAGTTCGACTGGCATAACCCGGATTATTTTCCCCGCGGAAGAACAGGGCAAGATTATACCGGAAGACCGGAAAGCGGAAACTGGAATAAATACATCGATTACATGAATACGCAGCTTTCGGAGTTACTGACCAATTATGGAGAAATTGGCGGAATATGGTTCGATGGTATGTGGGATAAACCCAATGCCAACTGGCGTTTGGATGAAACTTATTCGCTTATTCACAAACTTCAGCCCGGAGCTCTGATTGGCAGTAATCACCACATTTCACCGATTCAGGGAGAAGATTTCCAGATGTTTGAACGCGATCTTCCCGGCGAAAACAGCATGGGTTTTAACCAAACCGGAACCATTTCGGAATTGCCTTTGGAAATGTGCGAAACCATGAACGGTTCATGGGGATTTAATCTGAAAGACCAGAATTACAAATCGTCAAAGCAACTGATTCAAACCATGGTAAAAGCAGCAGGTTTTGGAGCCAACTTTCTGTTAAATACAGGCCCCATGCCCAACGGAAAAATTCAGCCTGAAAATATTGACACGTTAATGGTGATGGGAAAATGGCTTGATAAATACGGCGAAACCATTTACGGTAGCCGCAAAGGCCCGGTTCGTCCTCAGGATTGGGGAGCTACAACTTTAGGTAAAGACGGAAAAATTTACGTTCACCTTTTGGAAATGAAAGACGAAAACCTGTTAATCCCCGCATTGCCGGCCAAAATTAAATCGGCTGTATATTTTGATGGTGGTGAGAAAGTTACATTCAAAGAAACCGAATTTGGAATTTTCCTAAATGTTCCAAAAGAAAAACAGAATAGTGTGGATACGATTTTGGTGGTGGATATGAAGTAAATTCGCGTTATAACATAAAATTCTGAAAGCACCGGAAAATTTCGGTGTTTTTTTATTTTCAAATCATCCCGGTTCATCCCTCAATTTCCGTCATTCATCTTGAAAAAATTCAGCAATTACGGCGTATAATCTACTTTTAAACAAAAAAACAATGGATTACAGAAACCTGACTGCTCCGTGTGGAAAAGACTGCTTCAACTGCCCGCTGTATATTGGCGAAGAAAACAAGGAAAACAGAGAAAGCTTTTTAAAACGAAACAATATTCCTGCCGACAAGTACCGGTGTAAAGGTTGCCGCCCGAATGCCGGATATTGCCCGGGACTCGAAATTCTGGGCATCGATGGCCACTGTAAAATGTACCAATGCATCCAGACGAAGAAAGTGGAATTCTGCTTTGAGTGTGATGAATTCCCCTGCCCTCGCCTGCAGCCGCTTGCCGACCGCGCCGAAAGAGTGCCTCACGCTTTGAAAATCTTTAATCTGTGTATGATCCAGAAAATGGGTGTTGAAAAATGGGGCGCTGAATATTCAAAGAAAATCTTCACCGATTTTTATACCCGAAAACTTGATTCGTGTATGTAAAAAACAACTAAGTCATGAAAACTGCAAACCGTAATTATCAAATAATGAAATCAATTTATTGGCAAATGAACGAGTTAGAGAACCAAATTTTTCAAATATTTAAATGGACATTTTTCTTTTTGAATCCGCTTGTCTGGAGTTTCAAAAAAGCGCTGAATTTCATCTTACATATAGAACTTGCAGTCCTCTGATTTTAAATTATTGAATCTCAAAAAATATGAGCTATCTGAATTACGGAAATGGGAATAAAACCATAAATTTGGTATCGACCAAAATCAGCAAAATGAAACTAACCGACTTATTCAACTTTACCCGCGATCCGGATCGTGCCAACTCCTGGATTAACAGCCAGAAACATATATTAGCCATCTTGACTTTAGGTGGAATTGCTGTGATACTTATATGGCAATTTCTGGATAAATATTATGTAGAAACTATTGATTCCCGGCTGCCCTGGCTTCGCAGGATTACAATTATAATTTTTAGTGTAAACCTGATAATTGGTTTATTGCGAAACGGTGAGCGGGCCATAAAACAGCATCTTGTTGGAGGTTTTTACTTCGGAACAACATTTTGCATGTTACTTACCATGTTTACAGGTGCAAGTCAAAGCCCGTATTGGTTTGGCCTCTTTTTTATTATTGTGGCATGGTTTGTAATGGTTCCCTACAATTTCAGGGAAATGATAATCCACAGCTTTGCATTTGTGCTGATGTTTATCTTGGGCCAGTATGCACAACAGGAATTTATGATTATTCCACACGAAATGGGTAAAATTGTTTTCCTGTATTCCGTAACGCTAATCGTTAGTTTCTTTGCCGCCTTTATCCGAAACCAGCTCGACACTTCCAATCTTAAAATTAAAAGGGAACTGGAAGTAAAAAACCTTGAATTACAGTCTGCAAACAAGGAACTCAGAAAATTCAGACATGTTCTCGACCAGGCTCCCGGAGCAGTATTTATCATGGATAAGGATTCAAATTTTGAATATATCAATCCTTTTTTCACGCAAATTTCAGGTTATACTGAAGAAGATCTTCTCCATAAAAATATAAACGATACACTTTATAAGGGAATTAAAGATATTCCCGAATCACGAAAGGAAATTGTTTCAACGCTTGCTGAGGGAAAAAGCTGGCAGGGCGAGTTGTTGACCATCCATAAAAACGGGTCGAAATACTGGGCTAATACCATTGCAGCTCCCTATAAAAATGAAAGTGGTGAAACCGACGGCTTCGTTGTTATTCAGCAGGATATAACAGAAAAAAAACAAATGGAGCTTTCCCTGGCAGAAAAAGAAAACCTGTATCGTTCGCTAATAGAAAAATCGCTTGACGGAATTGTAATTTCACAGGATGGAAAAGTGATTATGGTTAACCGGGCTTTTGCCGGCATGATTGGATATACCATTGAAGAGTGCATCGAAACATTTGGTCCCGATTCATTAGTGCCGGAAGATCGCCAACGCGTTTTAGATATCCATTACCGCCGCATGAAAGGCGAACTTAGCGATTTGCGGTATAACGCCGGGTTGATATGCAAAAACGGCGAAAAATTAATTGCCGAATTTAATTCAACTACAATAGAAATCAATGGCAAGCCTGCTTCCCTCATTTCCATACGCGATATAACGCAACGTATCGGTATGGAAGAGGCAATAAAAAAGAGCGAACAAAAATATCGTGAGCTTACCGAAATGCTGCCTCAAACCGTATACGAGCTCGACAGAAATGCGAATGTTGTCTTTTTCAACCAAACCGGCTTTAAACAATTCGGAATCGATTATTCCGACCTTGGTTCTTCTGCTCTGAATTTTATTTTACCTGCGCAACACGACATTTTTAAAGCAAATGTTAAAAAAACGCTGACCGAAAAAAAATACACCTTTGGGAATAAATATACTGCAGTGCGCAAAAACGGCGAGACTTTCCCGGCTTTAACTTTTGCTGCTCCAATTATTTCTGAAGAAGAAGTGGTTGGCATCCGCGGAATTATTCTGGACATGTCGGAATATGAATTAATGGAAAAAGCACTTCGAGAGAGCGAGGAAAAATACCGTGCTTTAATCGATAATGCCACCGATGGAATTGTAATTACGCAGAAAGGTCTCATTAAATTTTGCAATCCGGCTATGTGCGAAATGATGCAGTATCCGCTGGAAGAATTGCTCGAAAAACCCTACCTCGATTTTGTGATTCCCGAAGATCACGAAGTGATGATAAATTTTCACAAACGTCGAATGGCTGGAGAAAATTTTACCAGTATTTATCGCAGCCGTTTTATTCCAAAAGACGGAAAAAATATTACCATGGAACTGAATGCACGCACTTCAATTTACAACGGACAACCAGCAGCTTTTATCGTAATCCGAAATATTACTGAAAGAATAAATATTGAAAAAGAGTTGCAAACGGCGAAAAATGCACTTGAAAAATTAAACAAAAATCTTGAAAAGCGAATTAAGGAAAGCTCACTAAAACTTACCGAAGCAAACACCCAGCTTATTCGTTTGCAAAAGGAAAATCTTCAATCGCAATTCGAAGTTTTACGCCAACAGGTAAATCCGCATTTCCTGTTTAATAGTCTGAATGTGCTGACATCGTTGATAAAACTTGAACCCGATCTGGCAGAAAAATTCACCGAACACCTTTCAAAAGTTTACCGTTATGTGCTGGAAAACAAGGATAATGATTTGGTTAATCTGCAAACCGAACTCGATTTTCTGGATGCTTATATTTTTCTTTTGAACATCCGGTTTATGGATAAAATTGAAGTGAACGTGGAAATAGCCGATGATAAAAAAAGTTTGTTAATCCTGCCGCTGGCGTTGCAGTTGCTCATCGAGAATGCAATAAAACACAACTCCATGTCGAAGAAAAATCCGTTGAAAATCCGGATTTCTGTCGATACGGAAAATACATTAATTGTAGCCAACAATCTGCAGGAACGCGAGTCGCACATGGCATCAACCGGCGTTGGCCTGAAAAATATCGAACACCGTTACCATCTGCTCGAAATGCCTGCGCCGCAATTTTATAAAACAGAAACGGAATTTATTGCCCGCATTCCGCTAAAAAGCTAACCGGGCCGAAAAAATATAAAAACAAAAACAATGAGAATTGTAATTATTGAAGACGAACTGTACGCTGCAAAACGACTGGAGAATTTGATCAAAGAGTTTGATCCGAAAATTGAGATTGCAGCATGGCTGGAATCGGTGGAAGATTCGGTGGAGTGGTTTTTGAATCATGCCGAACCCGACTTGATTTTCCTCGACATTCACCTGGAGGATGATTTGAGTTTTGCCATTTTTGAGAAGGTTAGCGTTACGAGCCCGATTGTGTTTACAACCGCTACCGATGAACTGGCTGTAAAAGCTTTCATGACAAAAGGTATTGATTTTCTGCACAAACCCATCGTAAAGAACGATCTGTTTGCGATGTTGGAAAAATACCTGAATTCAGGACAGAATTTCAGAAAACCCATTGGCGCGGGATTTTTTAGCGACATTTTGGATAAATAAATAGCTATGAAAACCATAATTATTGAAGACGAACAACTGGCTGCACGCCGTTTGGAAAACATGGTAAAAGCCATTGACCCTTCCATCGAGATTATTGCAAAACTCGAATCGGTGGAAGACTCGGTTGAATGGTTCAAAAACAACGAACATCCGGATTTGATTTTCCTGGATATTCACCTGGAAGACGGATTAAGCTTTTCGATTTTCGAACAGGTAAAAGTAAATGTGCCCATTATTTTCACCACTGCTTTCGACGAATACGCCATTAAAGCTTTTAAGCTGAAAAGCATCGATTATTTGCTGAAACCAATTATTCAGGAAGATCTTGAAAAAGCCATCAATAAATACCGCGAATGGGGCGAAAAAAACCAGCTGGTCGATTTGAATGAATTGTACAAACTGATGCACGTAAAAGAAAAATCGTACCGCGAACGCTTTTCTGTGGTGGTTGGGCAAAAACTAAAAAGCATTGAAGTTAAAGATATTGCGTATTTCTTTTCAACCAGCGGGATAACTTTTGTGGCGATGAATTCAAAAGGCCAGTATTCACTGGATCAAAGTCTCGATAATTTACTGGAAGAATTGGATCCAAAACTGTTTTTTCGCGTTAACAGGCAATATCTGGTGGGATTACAATTCCATAGCAAACATTCACATTTTTCCAAAAAGCCGCTTAAAACTGGAGTTGAATCCACCGGTGCCGGAAGGAGTTTTTGTCAGCCTCGACAAAGTTGTGGATTTTAAAAAGTGGGTGGATGGGAAAAGGATTAATTGAAATGATAAAGGATTAATGGAAATGATAAAAGGATTAATTTAAAGGATAAAGGATTAATATAAACTGTAAAAGATGAAACGACCTTTTGAGATTTTCATTCTGAGCTTTTTGCTGCTGTTTCTCTCCGCAGGTGCAATTTACGGCGGTGGAAGTTTTATTATTTCGCCTGATGGAAGTTTGCTGCAAATGGATGAAGGGTGGCTGGATTTGATACCTTTCACCAACTTTCTGATTCCGGGAATTATACTTTTTACCATGCTGGGAATCTTTCCGTTCTTTGCCCTAATCGGTTTATTTTATAGAAAAAGCAACCGTAAGCTGAACCTTCTCAATATTTTCCGGGAAAAGCATTGGGGCTGGACTTACTCGTTGTATTCAGGAATAATATGTATTGTTTGGATTATAGTTCAACAAATTATGACCGAATATTTTGTACTTCAGCCTGTAATTTCAGCCGTTGGAATTTTAATTGTTATTGTTTGCTTGATTCCACGGGTTCAGAAATTTTATACCAAAGAACCTTTTATTAACAATTGACTAAACCGGATTACAAACGCAAAACAATTTAAATGAACAGTAAATCAGGTTTTTTTTTCATTGCCTTAATTGGAGCAGTAAGCACAGGCCTGCATTTATTTTCAGGATTTAATTTTGAATACCACCGCGACGAATTGTTATACTTTTCATTTTGCAACCATCTGGATTTTGGATATGCGACTTCTCCGCCATTGGTTGGATTTTTAGCATTTATTTCGAAAAGCATTTTTGGCTATTCGTTATTTTCAGTTCGGTTTTTTCCTGCCTTATTCAGTGGAATGTTGGTTATTTTAAGCGCACTGATGGCGAAAGAATTAAAAGGGAATTTTCGATCACAAATACTGACAGCAATCGGAATATCGGGAACCATGTTTCTTGTCACCATTTACGGTGATTTACACGCCCTATTGTTTTGATATTTTCTTTTGGACGTTGATATTGTTCCTGATAATCCGGTTTATAAATTCAGCTAAAAACAAATACTTAATCTTCATCGGAGTAACAATTGGCATTTCAATACTAAATAAATACAATATAATTTTTCTGCTGACAGCAATCCTTAGTTGTGGCGCCTTTTACCAGATACAGAAACTTAATTTCAAATAAATATTTTTATCTGAGTTTGTTCCTTTCTGTTTTAATTGCATCTCCAAATATTATCTGGCAGATTTCGCATCATCTTCCGTTGCTCAGCCACATGAAGGATTTAAAAGCAAGTCAGCTCGATAATGTAAGTCGGCTTGGAGTTTATGTTTGAACTGCTTATATTTTTGCTGCCCTTCACTTTAATCATTTTACCTGGAATTGTTTTTTTTTTAATTAAAAATGAATTCAGGCAATATCGAATTCTGATATCCATTTGTGCGATAGTTTTAATGCTGTTTGTTATTGCTCAGGGGAAAGAGCATGTATGCTTCCGGACTTTTCCCTTTTTTCATTGTCGTTGGTTCATTATTTGTTGAAAAAGTAACAACAATAAATATGTTTTTATTTCAATTTCCGGCGTTTCTGGTTATTATTTCGCTTTTACTGTTGCCTTTAAGTTTACCCATGTATTAAATCGGGTAAAATGGTGAATTATTTCGATGGCTTTTCTCAAATAACCGGAACCGATTTGCTAAGAAAAGATGAAGACGGAAACTACAGAAAACTCCCACAGATTTATGCTGATATGCTTGGCTGGAATGAAATTACCGAAAAAACAAATACCGCCTGGAAACAGGTAAATGATAAAAATAAGAGTTTTATTTTCTGTGCGAATTATGGCCAGGCAGGAGCAATTAGCGTAATTGGAAAGAAGTACGATTTGCCCGAACCTTTAAGCTTTAGCGAATCATTTCAGTATTGGATTCCACGAAAAGTTTGACAATGAAATTGTTGAAGTAGTTTACATAGTTGGAGCAGATGCACTTGGAAAGCGGCAATTTCAGGGATATGAAAAATTTCTTCGGTGAATGCGCATGAAATTGGAACAGTGGAGAACTCATTGGCCATAGAATTTGGTACAGAAATTTACTTGTTCAAAAACCCAAAATCCGACTTTAATGATTTTTGGAGAAATCAAATCAGTGAATATTAAATCGGTATTATAAAAAAAGTGTGGCAAAAAATAGACAGGAAATATAAAACCTAAAATTTTTCAAATAGCGATTTGGACTTAAATTTGTCGATATGCTTGTAATAAAAAATAAATGATTAATCTTAGAAAATAATGGAAAACACAATTTATAAAATTCGGGAAGCGCTGAAAAAGGCGGCTGACGAAAAAACCAGGATTGGCAGCCAGCGATATTTTAAGGAACAGATTGCAGCTTACGGAGTAAAATCCAATTCCGTAAAACAAATCAGCAGGCAATTTTTTCAGGATATAAAACACTTATCGAAAACGGAAATTCTTGATTTATGCGAAACGCTATGGAAATCAGGCTTTATTGAAGAGTCCTTTATCGCCTGCAACTGGGCAGAAAAAATTGGTAACCGGTTTGAACCCGGCGATTTTAAAATTCTTGAACACTGGATAAAAGACTATGTAAATAACTGGGCATCCTGTGACACACTTTGTAATCATACAGTCGGCGATTTTGTGATGAAGTACCCTGAATTTATTGCAAAACTGAAGGAATTTGCGCACGCTGAAAATCGCTGGGTAAAACGTGCAGCAGCCGTTACTCTGATTATTCCTGCCAGAAAAGGCTTGTTCCTGAACGACATTTTTGAAATAGCCGATAGCTTATTGACGGATAGTGATGACCTGGTTCAAAAAGGTTATGGCTGGATGCTGAAAGCCGCAAGCCAGTCGAACCAGCAGGCAGTTTTTGACTACGTGATGAATAATAAGGAAATAATGCCAAGAACAGCGCTCCGTTACGCTATCGAAAAAATGCCGGAAGAAATGAAAAAACAGGCCATGCAGAAATAAAGCGGGTATTTTGGATACAATTTTTAATTTAACGAAAGATAAACACTACCATAACTTTTGAGATAATAATTGATACGCAAATAATGGAAATTCAAACGCTGAAAAATAATTTGCTTGAAGCATATTCAACAGAAAACCTCAATAAAATCTCGGTAGTGTTGCTGAACTTTTACAAAAACCAGCAATTTGGTTCACTGCAGAAAATAGCCGATTTAATCAGTGATTTTTACGTTGTGGAAATTAATGAAAAAGGAAAAGGATTTTCAAAACTGATGTTACTTTATCATCCCGATCGCGGTGAATTCCACCGAAACGAAATTGAAAAACTGGCAGATGAAAATAAATTCGACAAGCTGCTCGGATATTCACATATCCTGAAACTTGAACGCCTGGAGGAAATCTCTGTTTTGCTGGAAAGTTATGAGGATATCGATTATTCGCCGGTATATGCATGGGATTTCGACAGCGAAGGATTTACAGTAAACGACGATTCCGGGAGGAGAATAAAGCATGATAACCTGACTAACTTAAAAAGCAAACCGGTAAGTTTTTACGAAGCCATCCGTATCAGGCAGTACGGTTATTCAAAAATCAGTTTTCCCGCTTATTATCTCGAAGATATCGATGAATTTGAACTTTCAGATTCCGACATCAATGACCTGGATGGAGCACAATATTGTATTCATGCGATAAACATCGATTTGTCCGAAAACCTAATTGTCGACCTCCGCCCGCTGGAAAACCTCGGGTTACTCGAAATATTAAATCTTTCCGGCAACCGCATTGAAATTATCGATTCACTGGAATACCTTGTAAAACTGAAGGAACTGAATTTATCTTTCAACCGTATTCGCGATATTGAACCGCTGTTCGCCCTTGAAAATCTCGAATTTGTCGATTTAACAGGAAATCCGGTTCCGGCAAGGCAAATTAAAAAACTAAGAAACACAATCGAGGTCGTAATATTTGAATAAACTTTTTACAATGAAAATTCTCGCTCTTGAAATTGAACTGAAGAAAGCGGATACAACCGACAATAAAAAAATACTTCGCGATGAAGCATTGGCAGTCACTGAACTGAACCCTGAACTCTAAACCGCCAGACACAAGACACAAGATTTTGAGACACAAAACAAAAAAAATGCACTGAAAACTGAGACTGAGACAGTAAACTGAACTCAAACTTTTGACTTTTAACTTTTGACTTTGAACCTTTGAACTTTGAACCCGTCCGAACGGCGTTCAGCCGGGCAGGCTTTAAACTCTAAACTAATTTTCAGCCATCCATCAATCCTTTTCCGTTATTCATCCTATTTATTTTTTAAGTCTGTTTTTATTGAAGGAAATTTGAAACAGCAATGAAAATACAAAGCAATGAAAACAACAATCAACTTTTCAATTCTCCTGGCTATGCTCTTATTTACCGGGACATATTATGTAAAGGCTGTTGACATTAATGTTTCAGGATCTGGCAAAATTTCTGGCAACATTCGAAATGCAATTTCCGGCTTACCTCTGGGAAATATAACGATTACACTTTTTTCAACACCCGACTCGTCGATGGTTGCCGGCACTATTTCCGACCGATTCGGAAACTTTTACATTTCCATGCTTGATTCAGGCCGGTATTACGTCGTAGTAAGCGAAACTGGTTTTGAGCAAAGAGAAATCAGCCAGCTTAATATTATATCAGGAAATCCAAAAATCAATGTAGGAGAAGTAATGCTCAATCCGGTTTGTGAAATCCGCAGAAAACATAAAAAATAAAAATCCATTAATAACTGGAAAATAATGAAAACAAAACAAATTTCACCTCTTGGGTTAAGTGCAACCGGCGCCGGGCCAAAAATTTTCCGTACGATGCTACCGGTTCTCATTATCGGAATCGTTATCCAAATTTTATTTCCGGTTGTCTCCGCGTTTCCATTTTTAAATGCTACTACGCTCAAATCTGCCGGATGGATTTGGACTTTCCCCGGAATTTTTTTCTGGATTTTTGCAGTAGTTCAGTTTGCCATCAAGTTTCCCAAAGGAAAACTAATTACGTCTGGCGTCTATTCCCTGTCAAGGAATCCGATTTATGCAAGCTGGATTGTATTTATTCTTCCCGGACTTGCCGGAATATGTGATAACTGGATTTTTCTTCTGGCTGCGCTTGTCATGTATATTTCATTAATCATAAACATTAAAGATGAAGAAAAAGCGCTTACCGATACTTTTGGTGATGAGTACATCCATTATTCAAAAAGAGTAAACAGGGTGTTGTTTTTCATAAATTAACCAGTGTTGGTTCCGCTATATTCACTTCTATTGATATGAAGTGGATATTTTCTTCCGCTGGTTTTGCCGCATTAATTATCTGGAATATTTTGATCCTTTTTATCGACTTAATTTTGTTGAAATATTTCAAACAATTTAAAAGCAATGTCGCTGTTATTGCTTCAATAACCATCATTGTTTATCCGGCAAGCAATATCCGTCATTCACGCATATATTTTTTCAACAGAAGAAGAATCAATTCACCTTTGTATCAAACAATTAAACAAAGCATAAAAACAATTTTCAAAAACAAAAAGCCATGAAAACAATTATTTTCACAACCGTCTTAGCTCTTTTATTTTGTGCAGGGTTATTTGCACAGGATAAGGATTTTGAAACTCAACCTCAAACCATTTTTTCAGGTGGCGCAAAAGTAACAGGTTGGTTTATCGATTTTAATAATTCGTATTCGCACATTAATGGAAAATGCACGTATTTACCCGGATTTTCAGGTGGAATTGTCATGAACCGGAATTTCCGTTTAGGCCTTACGGGAAAATCTTTAAGCTATTACGAAACTTATTTGTATTATCCCGATCGCTTTGATGAACCCGTTTATCTCGTGGGTGGTTACGGGGGCTTATATATGGAAGCTTCACCAATCGACAGTAAAGTTATTCACGTTTCATTTCCGTTGATTTTGGGTGGCGGCGGTGCAACTTATATGTCAAAAAATAAATTTCCCGAATGGGAAGCTGATGATGACGAATGGGAATGGGATTATGACCGAGCTTCATTATCCACTTCTCCTTTTTTTGTGATTGAACCCGGCGTAAACCTTGAAGTAAATATTACGGCTTTTATGAAATTATATGCCGGCTACAGTTATCGCTGGACCGGGGGATTGCGCCTTGAACATACTTCGCATACAGCATTTAACGGAAGCAATTTTAATATGGGTTTAAGATTTGGAAAATTTTAAGAAAACTCCGTGTAAAAAAGTTATCAGTCATTGTGTTATGAACGTTTCACTTTTATACTTTTGATTATGAAAATACTAATCGGTAATAGGAATGTAAATACGTTTTGGCTGATTGCCTTTTTGTTTATTGCCATCAAGTTATTGATCCATATTTTCACTGCCAGCAATTATGAGCTGCATCGCGACGAAATGCTCTATTTCAACATGGGCGATCACCTCGATTTTGGTTATTTAACTGTTCCTCCCGTTACCGGATTTCTTGCTGCCATCATTAAGCTGGTTTTTGGTTATTCGGTTTTTGGAATCCGCTTGATTCCGGCAATCCTTGGTTCAGCTACCTTGTTTATTATTGCTAAAACCGTGAAAGATTTTGGTGGAAAAATTGTAGCGCTAATCATAGCATCGGTAACTTTTATTTTCATTCCCGGGTTTCTGTTGATTTTTTCGCTGTACACGCCTAATGCCATCGAAATATTTTTGTGGTCGCTTTTAATTTATCTTTTTCATAAGCTTTTGGCTACAGAAAATCTTCGCCTATGGATTTGGATCGGAATAGTAGCCGGAATCGCATTTAACACCAAATATTCAGTTGTATTTCCATTGGCTGGATTTTTTGTCGCTTTATTAATTTTCAGGAAAATCAAACTCCTACAATCTTACTGGTTTTTGATTGGTGTTGCAGCAGGATTAATGCTGATAACACCTAATCTTTTCTGGCAATACAACCACAACTGGCCGGTTTTATACCACATGCAGCAACTGCAAAAAACACAACTTACCAATCTTAATTTTTTTAATTTTTTTACCGACCAGTTCAGCCTGAATTCAATGTTACTACCGGTTTGGTTGTTTGGATTATTCATGCTGTTCGCTAAACCCGAAAATGGGGTCAGGCGCTTTATGGCGACAGCAATAACTACCGTTTTTATTCTTTTTATTTTGATGAAAGGAAAAGCTTATTATACTCTGGGTTTGCTTCCGTTTTTAATAGCTGCCGGCAGCTATTATATTGAAAAATATGTTCAGCAAAAATCAGTTTATATTACTGTTTTGACGGTAATGACCATTTGCAGTTTGCTCTTTCTGCCCTATGTTTTACCGGTTCTTCCGTTTGAAAAACTTGCAAGGTATTCTTCATATACAAGAAACCGGATTCCGGCTCCTTTTATACGCTGGGAAGATGGAAAAGAACATCAGCTTTCGCAGGTTTATGCCGATATGACCGGTTGGAAGGAGATGGCTGAAAAAGTCGCAAAAACCTATAAAAGTTTAAATGCTGAAGATCAAAAAAAATGCACCATTTACTGTGAGCGGAATTATGGTTACGCGGGTGCAATTCATTTTTACGGGCATCCTTACAACCTGCCTGAACCGGTGACTTTTCATGAAAGTTATGTTTTCTGGGCTCCCAGTGAAATACCTGACGGGCCTGTAATTTACACGTATTACAACAGCGATAGAATGCAAGCTCTTTTTAACCAAATTACCGAAATGGGAACAATAGAAAATCCATGGTTCAGAGAATCCGGAGTAAAGGTGTTTTTATGCACAGAACCAAAAACAAATATTCGGGAGGTATACCGAAATCTTGCAAAGAATGAAAAAACCAAATTTCAAAAAATAAAGTGAAATGAAAACAAAAGCATTAATTATCAGTTTATTCGTAGCTCTTGCGATTTCCTTTTCAGCAACAGCACAACAAACCGGGTCTGACAATTCGGAACTTAAAAAAGTGTTTGAAGCCAATATGAACGACGTGGAAAGAAGCCTATAATAGTGGCGATGCCCAAAACCTGGTTCCGCTTTACACCGAAGATGCGATTTATACGTCGTCGCATGTTGCAGGGTCTGGAAGCCATTGGCAGGGAAAAATTGATTGCCAATTTTCAAAATGGAATGAGTAGGTGGCGGACATATCGATAAAATCGAAATTTTAAAGATGGAAGTTGCCGATGAAATGGCATATCTTTTTTGCAGATACCAGGCGACCAACTCAGGAATAACGGTTTCGGGAAGAAACTTAATCGTGCTGAAAAAAGTCGATAGCCGGTGGACAATTGCCATTCATATGACCGTTGTTTAAAAACTGCATGATGCGGTTTCCAATCGCTTCATTTGAAACCAAAAGATATAAAATCAGCCATCCTATCCAAACTCCGGCCCGCAAATTACAAATTGTAGCTCCGTCTCTCCTTTGTAGGAATTATCATTGAGATACATCCTCAAAAATTGTCGTTTTTTCTGAAAACCCATTTGCGTCAGCCAATCCGCCAATTCTGTTTTGTCATCTAAAACGTCCAATACAACGGAACGTTGATGTAAACTTTTCAATACCGATGAAATGATTTTTTGTACCGCTGAAAATGAGGTTGCAGAAACGGGCCCAATCTGGACATATCTGTTTCCTATTCTTCCCAATGCTGTACCAAGGATTTTCCCGTCCTGTTTCAAAATTCCTGTTAACCCGGGAAAATTATTTATGAATGCACTTATTAATTTCTCCCGCCCGGCACCAAATGAAATTTGGTTAAATGCAACTACTGAATTTAAATCGTCACCATTAATTTCCGAAATTTCAGAATTAGTCAAATTTTCTCCATTAAATGAATCACAAACCCATCTGGAAATGGAATATTCTTTTACAAAACCCAATTTCCTGTACACTTTTTCACCTGCCCACGTTGCATCAAGTTTTATGGATTTGCAATCGTTTAAGTCGTTTAAAACAGACTCGAGTAATGCTTTACCAAAACCTCTTCCCCTGAAATTTTTATCGACCAATACCATACTGACCCAAGCCAGATTTTGGGAAAACCGGTAAGAAGTAGCTGTGCCCACTAATTTTCCTTCAGTTATCAGGCACTTGCAATTGTTCTCCGGATTTTCAATAAACAACTTCCAGTCTTTTTCGGTTTGGTTCCATCCTTCAGCCAAAACCAGTTTCATGGCTTCAGGTATATCGTTGACGGTTAGATTTCGGATGTAATAATCAGTGTTCATTTTTATAAATTGAATTTTCTATACCTTCACAAAATAATGTCGACCCAGGCTCCGGATAAATGTGAATTTTATGATTAAACTTTATGACAGAATAACATTTTCAATTAAATAATTTCCTGCATTATTTCCAAATTTAAGCGTTTGTATCCGGAACTTTCGGTCCGGTTGAAAATCAATTTTTGGACATCAGATTTTCTTTTCTATTTTAAATTCATTCTATATTAATAAAAACCTTCCGGCACGTATTCATTTATCTATATATTTATCGTTCCAAAAATCGAAAATTGTTAGAAAATGTTTCAACTTTTGCCGATTTTTGTTGTTTGTTTTTGTGACGAATCATAGGAAAAATCATTATATAAAATTAGATATCACATGTTTGATTTAGAACTTATTAAGAAGGTATATTCAGAACTGCCTGAAAAAGTCGAAAAAGCAAAAAAGGTGTTAAACCGGCCATTAACATACGCAGAAAAAATATTATACGCTCATTTGTTTGAAAGTCAAAATCTTGAAAAATTTAAACGTGGCGGCGATTATGTTGATTTTGCTCCCGACCGTGTAGCTATGCAGGATGCTACAGCGCAAATGGCACTGCTTCAGTTTATGAATTCGGGCAAAAAAACTACGGCAGTTCCTTCAACAGTGCATTGCGACCATCTGATTCAGGCGCAGGTGGAAGGTAAGGCCGATCTTGGTGTTGCTGTAGATACCAATAAGGAAGTTTATGATTTTCTTGAATCGGTCTCCAACAAATTCGGAATCGGTTTCTGGAAACCGGGTGCCGGAATTATTCACCAGGTGGTGTTGGAAAATTACGCTTTCCCGGGTGGCATGATGATAGGAACCGACTCACATACGCCAAACGCAGGCGGACTTGGAATGGTTGCCATTGGTGTTGGTGGCGCCGATGCTGTTGATGTTATGGCAGGAATGGCATGGGAATTAAAAATGCCAAAATTAATCGGTGTAAAGCTAACCGGAAAACTAAGCGGCTGGTCGGCTCCAAAAGATGTAATACTTAAAGTAGCTGGTATTTTAACCGTAAAAGGTGGTACAGGTTATATTATTGAATATTTTGGTGAAGGTGCAAAATCACTTTCTGCAACCGGAAAAGGAACAATATGTAATATGGGTGCCGAAGTTGGCGCCACAACCAGCATATTCACTTATGATGACAGCATGGAACGTTACCTGAATGCAACAGGTCGTGCGGATGTAGCAGAGCTGGCAGGTGAAATAAGGGAACACCTTGATTCCGATCCGGAAGTTTACGAAAATCCGGACATTTATTATGATCAGCTAATCGAAATCAATCTTTCGGAACTCGAGCCACATGTAAACGGCCCATTCACTCCCGACCGTGCAACCCCTATTTCGATGATGGGAAAAGTGGCAAAGGAAAATGGCTGGCCGACAAAAATTTCTGTTGGTTTAATCGGAAGTTGCACCAACTCATCCTACGAAGATATTTCACGAGCTTCATCAATAGCAGCACAGGCAGTTGAAAAAGGATTGAAAACCAATTCAGAATTTACAATAACTCCCGGCTCTGAACAGGTTCGGTTTACCATTGCAAGAGATGGTTTTATCGACACTTTTGAAAAAATGGGTGGTAAAGTTTTTGCCAATGCCTGTGGTCCGTGTATTGGGCAATGGGCACGCCCCGGAGCGGAAAAGCAGGAAAAGAACACAATCGTGCATTCGTTTAACCGTAATTTCTCGAAACGTGCCGATGGCAATCCAAATACCCATGCTTTTGTTACATCGCCGGAATTGGTAACTGCGCTTGCCATTGCCGGAACATTGGAATTTAATCCGATTACCGATACATTAACCAACGAAAAAGGTGAACAGGTAAAACTCAATGCACCAACAGGTTTTGAGCTTCCACCAAATGGCTTTGATGTGGAAGATGCAGGTTATCAGTCACCGGCAGAAGATGGTTCAAATGTGGAAGTTGATGTCGCACCTGATTCAAAACGTCTTCAGCTTTTATCACCTTTCGATCCTTGGGATGGAAGAAACATTGAAGGCGCAAAGCTGTTGATAAAAGCGCTGGGAAAATGTACAACCGACCATATTTCTATGGCTGGGCCATGGTTGCGATTCCGGGGTCATCTTGATAACATTTCAAATAATATGTTAATTGGCGCGGTAAATGCCTTTAATAACGAAACCAATAAGGTTAAAAATCAGATGACAGGTGAATATGATGCAGTTCCTGCAGTTCAGCGCAAATACAAAGAATTTGGAATTCCAACTGTAGTGGTTGGCGACCAGAATTACGGCGAAGGTTCTTCCCGTGAACATGCGGCAATGGAACCACGTCATTTGGGCGTTCGTGCTGTAATAGTGAAGTCATTTGCACGTATTCACGAAACCAATCTGAAAAAACAAGGGATGCTGGCACTAACTTTTGTAAATGAAAATGATTACGATTTGATTCAGGAAGCCGACACATTTAACTTCATCGATTTGGTGGAATTTGAACCTGATAAAACAATTCATGTTGAAGTGGTTCATGAAGATGGAAGTAAGGACACAATTGAATTAAATCATACATATAATAAGCAGCAAATCGAATGGTTTAAAGCCGGTTCAGCATTAAACCTGATAAAAAAACAAACAACTAAATAATAATTTCAAAGCTTTGTGAACGTCATTCTGTCCGCCAATTAGCGATTCAGAATCTTATTTCATGAAAAAACAGATCCTGAAACATTTCAGGATGACGCACTAAGACGGCTTGTAAAAAAAATTAAAACAACTATGCAAAAAATTAAAGTTCAAAATCCGGTAGTGGAACTCGACGGCGATGAGATGACCCGGGTAATCTGGGATTTTATCAAGCAAAAATTAATCCTTCCTTATCTCGATATCGAATTAATATATTTCGATTTGGGAGTAGAACACCGTGACGCCACCAACGACCAGGTAACAGTTGATGCAGCGCATGCAATTCAGAAACATGGTGTTGGAGTTAAGTGTGCTACTATCACGCCCGACGAAGCCCGTGTAACCGAGTTTGGATTGAAGAAAATGTGGAAATCGCCAAATGGCACAATTCGTAATATTTTAGGGGGAACAGTTTTTCGCGAACCAATTATTTGCAACAATGTTCCGCGTTTGGTTCCCGGATGGACAAAACCAATTTGCATTGGCCGTCATGCTTACGGCGACCAGTATCGCGCAACCGATTTCCTGACCAAAGGAAAAGGAAAACTAACAATTACATTCACTCCCGAAGATGGAAGTGAACCAATTTCGCACGAAGTTTTCGATTTCGAAGGCGATGGACTTGCCATGGCAATGTATAACACCGATGAATCAATCCGTGGTTTTGCGCGTGCCTGTATGAATATGGCTTTGGAGAAAAAATGGCCGTTGTACATGTCGACTAAAAACACCATATTAAAAGCATACGACGGAAGGTTTAAGGATTTATTTGAAGAAATATTCAACAGCGAATTTAAAGACAAATTTGCCGAAGCGGGAATTACATACGAACATCGTTTAATCGACGATATGGTTGCTGCATGTATGAAATGGGAAGGCGGATATGTATGGGCGTGCAAAAACTACGACGGCGATGTGCAAAGCGATACAGTTGCGCAAGGTTTTGGTTCACTTGGCCTAATGACTTCAACGCTGGTGACGCCCGACGGAAAAACAATGGAAGCAGAAGCCGCTCACGGAACTGTAACACGTCATTATCGTCAGCATCAAAAAGGCAATCCGACTTCAACCAATCCAATCGCCTCAATATTTGCATGGACACGCGGTTTGGGCTTCCGTGGAAAACTGGATAACAATCAGGATTTGATTAAATTTGCTACTACACTCGAAACAGTTTGCGTTGAAACAGTGGAAAGCGGAAAAATGACCAAAGACTTAGCATTAATCATTCATGGCAATAAATTAACCGAAAATGATTATCTTACTACAGAAGGTTTTCTTTCAGTTTTAGATGAAAATCTTCAAAAAAAGCTAAATTAGCAAGTTTCTGATTTCTGCTTAAAAAACGGGCGTTACAGACAAGTAAAACGATTAATGACAGACAAAACCAAAATAGTTGATGGACAGCTTCAGGTGCCGGAAAGACCTGTAATTCCGTTTATTGAAGGAGATGGCATTGGGAAAGACATTACAGCTCCGTCGCAAAGGGTGATTGATGCTGCCATTAAAAAAGCATATGGCGGCGCAAAACAAATTGTTTGGAAAGAGGTTCTGGCTGGCGAAAAAGCATTTAAGTCAACCGGCAATTATTTGCCCGACGAAACACTCGAAGCATTCAAAGAGCATTTAATCGGAATAAAAGGGCCATTGCAAACTCCGGTTGGCGAAGGAATACGTTCGTTAAATGTGGCATTGCGCCAAACGCTTGATTTGTTTGTTTGTCTTCGGCCGGTCCGGTGGTTTAAAGGCGTGCCTTCACCAGTTCGCTTCCCTTCGCTCGTCGACATGCATATTTTCCGTGAAAACACCGAAGATATTTATGCCGGAATCGAATACATGACCGGAAGCATCGATGCAAAAAAATTCAGGGATTTTCTTATTAATGAAATGGGAGTCGACAAAATCCGCTATCCGGAATCTTCATCGTTCGGAATAAAACCGGTTTCGAAAGAAGGTTCGGAAAGATTAATAAGAGCAGCCATACGTTATGCTATTGAACGACAACTACCTTCGGTTACACTGGTGCATAAAGGCAATATTATGAAGTTTACCGAAGGCGCTTTTAAAAACTGGGGATACGATTTGGTTGAAAATGAGTTTGCAGATAAAACTTTTTCCTGGCGGCAGTTCGACAAAATAAAATCGGAAAAAGGTAAAGCCGATGCCGAAAAAGCATTAAATGAAGCCAAAAAAAATGGAAAAGTCATTATAAAAGATGTAATTACCGATGCATTTTTACAGGAATCGTTATTGCGTCCGTACGACTATTCCGTAATTGCCACGATGAACCTGAACGGCGATTATATTTCCGACCAGTTGGCAGCTATGGTTGGGGGAATTGGAATTTCTCCGGGCGCCAATATCAATTATTTAAACGGATATGCTATTTTTGAAGCAACGCATGGCACAGCGCCAAATATTGCAGGAACAGGAAATGCAAATCCAAGTTCATTGATCCTTTCCGGAGTTATGATGCTTGAATTTATGGGATGGAACGAAGCGGCAGAACATGTGTACGATGCAATGGAGCATACTTTTGCCAAAAGGCGGGTAACATCCGATTTATTTGCACAAATGGAAGGGGCTACTTTACTAACCACTTCTGAATTTGCTGACGAAATTATCAGCAATATGCATTAGAAGTAAATTAAACCAAAAATAAAAATGGAATACATTAAGTACAGATTTTTCAAAAAAGCCAGTAAATGTTCAAAAGAATTTCAAAAACTAAAAAATGAACATGCTGATAAAGTTATCGGTCAGGTAACAATTGGTCAGGTGTTAACCGGAATGAAAGGTATACCGCTTTTGGTTACCGATACATCGAAACTTGACCCGAATGAAGGAATCAGGTTTAAAGGTTATTCAATTCCTGAATTACAGGAAAAGCTGCCTAAAATCAGTGAAGGCGGTGAGCCACTTCCTGAAGGATTGTTTTACCTGATGTTAATCGGCGAAATACCTTCGCACGAAGATGTGATGAACCTTTCAAAGGATTTTGCCACGCGTGCCCATGTGCCTCAGCACGTTTTTGATGTGATTGATGCTTTGCCAAAAAATTCAAAGCCAATGACACAGTTCAGCGCGGCTATTCTTTCGCTGGCTACCGAATCAATTTTCCAGAAAGCTTACCGTGCAGGTGTAAATAAAAAATTCTATTGGGATGCCACTTACGAAGATGTAATGAACCTGATTGCAAAGCTTCCGCATTTGGCCGCCTACATTTACCGCAGGAATTTCCATAACGATAAACATATAGAGCCAAATCCGCATCTCGACTGGGCAGGAAACCTGGCGCATATGATGGGTTTTGATTCGGAAGATGTACGCCGCTTGTTCCGTTTATACATGGTTATTCATGCCGACCACGAAGGAGGAAACGTTTCGGCACATACTGCACATCTTGTAAGTTCAGCATTAAGTAATCCGTATTATGCTTATGCAGCAGCAATGACAGGTTTGGCTGGCCCTTTGCATGGTTTCGCCAATCAGGATGTAATCTTTTGGATGTTCGAAATGCTGGAATATCTCGATACCGATACACCAAACGATGAACAGGTTGCTGAATATTGCAGGTTAACATTGTCAGAAGGCCGTGTAATTCCAGGTTACGGTCATGCAGTATTACGTAAAACCGATCCTCGTTTTACAGCACAGCAGGAGTTCGCAGATAAATACATAAAAGATGATCCGTTAGTAAACCTTGCAAACCAGTTATACCGTATAGTTCCGCCAATTTTGGGCGACATTGGAAAAATTAAAAACCCATGGCCAAATGTGGATGCTTACAGCGGTTCACTTTTGTATCATTACGGAATTAAAGAATACACTTTCTATACAGTACTGTTTGGTGTTTCAAGGGCGTTAGGTGTTTTGGCATCTTTGGTAAACGACCGTATTTACGGTATGCCAATTGAACGGCCCACATCTCATCCGTTAAGCTGGTTTTACGAACAGGCACACGGAGAAAAGAAAGATTGTTAGTAAGAAATAATTTGAATATTGAAAAGCCGGTTTACCCGGCTTTTTTTTACGAAGGATGGCATCCCTCCCCGGGATGCAATCCATAGTATTTACTGCACAAATACCTTATTTTCATAAATCACCTTAGCAGAATAAAATGTTGCGTAAAAGCAGTCAAAGTTTTATAATTTTTGAGTTACGAATTTTCTCTCCGGTTTTGTAATAAAGAATGTAAACACCGGAAGGTACTGTCTGTAGATCAAGCGTAACAGTTTTATTTGAAACTTCATGATATTCTTTTTGCATTACGGTGGCTCCAATCGTATTTACTATCCGAACTGAGATGGAAGACAGTTGGCCACTCAGATCAATATGGAGAAATTGTTCCACGGGATTAGGCCAGATATTAATTGCCATATCAGTCAATCCAGGTTTATCATTAATACTGGTATTCAGTTCTTTCAACCATGTTTGCGCATCAGGCTGAACCGGTGCAGCTTCTTTATTTAAAGCTTCGTCGTAAGCAACGGTGTAAAATTCATACCTGTGGTCAAATTCGCCATTAAAAACCATGAAAGTATCTGTAAGCTGTGAAGCGGCAAAATACCAGTTGCCTTCATTTTCCCGATACATTACATCGTAAAATTTTATTCCTGAGCCCAAATCATTTCCAGTCCAATGCAAGGTAAAATCAGTCGTAAAAGTAGAATCAGGTAATTCCATAGCATGACTTTCAGGCGGATAATTATCGGCTTTTAAAAACCATTCATTCGTTATAATCGGTTCATTAAAATCGAAATATATTCCTGCATGATTTTTTATTTCAGTGCCAATTGTTAAATCCTCATGCACTTCAATATCGTAAAAAACCGAGCCACGGCCACTGATGCCGTCTGTGTCGGGTGGCAAAAATCCTTCCAGTGCCGCCGGTAACGGGCTCCATGGTTTAGAGGCATCGAGCGTTGTAAATATCCATGCTTAGTAATCCGCTAATTGAGTCAACCGACACTTCCAGTTTTACAAAATAGGGCAACCTTGGCCTGATATCGACAATGGTACTGAAATTGACTTTTCCGGATTGAATTTTGTAAACGCTGTCGGCAATGGTAAATCCCTTCAATTGCAAGGTTGAAAGGTCAAAGACATTCAGGTCGAGTGTATCTTTAATCGTAACCTGTTTTGCGGGGGCAGTTGCATCGGGCCTGTTTTCAAAGCGCACCATATACGGAAATGTTTTTTTGGTGTTTAGCCAGCCTTCGTCTCCCTGCCCCACCGGACCGTTTTTATCATTTGGATCGCACGAGGCTACAAACTCGCCGGTATTGTCATCCTTATCTTCGGGTTCGCTGCATTTTTGTATTAAATCGTAAATCGATTTTGCATCCAGCAGCGCTTCAATTGCATGTTTGGCTACTCCGGCGACTCCACCGGTAATGGCATCGCCACCGCATTCAAGCGCAGCCGAAACCAAAACTTCAAGATAACTCATCGTCCATGCTGCCGAACCAAATTCAGGATCCCATGCATAATCGGTAAATGGTGAAACAATTGCATCAAGAACGCCGGTAACACATCCTCCAAAGGGAACAAATCCCACCACTTTCAGAAAAATAGCATCAAAACATTCTCCGGCATAATATTTCAGAGGAGAGCCAAACATGGGCCGGTCGACCCATGACCTTGAATAAAAACCTCCGGTTGAAGTTCCCCAAATTTTCAACGTAACCATAAAACTGGAACCCGCCGGGATTTTGGGAATTATAAAACCATACACCTTTGCTTCATATGGTTCACCAAGAAGGGAATCAATCATCACAAATTCAGGAATGCTGTCGTAATATGCATCTGATGGTTGCATGGCGCGGATAATGTCGAAACCAATTTCCAGAACTTCAATATTTGGCGAAAAAGTGAGCCATATTGGAACACCATGAGCATCTGTATCACCGCTGTTTCCATAACTGAGATAAAAATATTCCTCCGCGCCTTTTGTAATAAATTTAGGAGTAATTAATTCCGACCATGGATTGGGGCCTGATCCCTGTTTAATTTCAAACGCGTCTTTTAACCACAAAAGCGTATCGTTAATTAATTTCTGAACAATAATTATATCACGAAATCCAGGGTCTTCATCCAGCAAATTAAAGGTGGCGCTCAGCCTGACTTCATCATGAATAAACGTTGAATTGGCAACTGCGTTAATATCCGGCATTCCCTCTTTTGTCAAAATGATTTCCATTCCATCCTTAAATCCGGCTCCAAGAAATTCGATAGTAACATCCCCGGTGTTTCCACCTTCTTTTGGTGAGTATTTATCAATTTTCATATTGCTTACCGGTTGATCATCAGCAGGAAAAATATAGGTGGCAAAAAACGGGTGATAATTTTCTTCGAGAATTTCAAAAGAACCTCCCAGAAAGATAGCCGAATCCAGTGTTTCAACACAGTGGGTTGGCTGACCGTTATCGATACCAAAATACGGTATAAAATCGACAACCTGCGCCGATTGGATTCCAAGCAATACCAGGGCTGAAAAAGATTGTCCGGCAATATCGGTAATATTTGTGCCTCTAATCAAAAGTGTGTTGTTAAATTCCTCCATCAAATCAACCGACCCCTTTAATACATCGACGGGGATAACATTGGCATTCCAGGAAAGAACATCTCCGGTAATGGGATCTACAGCACCAATACGGTTTCTTTCCTCGCCATGTATCGTAGAAAAATTCCCCGACAGAAACACCCTGTCATCCATAGGTAGTATTTCGCTTAAATAAATTGCACTTGGCACGAGGTGGGAAAGCATCGGGTCCCATGTTGAAAGTTGTCCGTTAAAATCAACCGCTGCCGTTTTTAACCGATCTGCATCGTTTACTTTGTCAAAATTTCCAGAGAAATAGAGCAGGTTATGTTCTTCCGAAGCTACCAATAATCTTACATCATCGTTTGGCGATGTATTGAACGACAACAAATTACCTGAAGGATCAATGCCTGCTATTTTGTTCCGGGTTTCACCGTTTATTGTGGTAAAATTCCCGCCAACATAAATATTCCCTGTTTCATTATTTTGATCGATTGAATTTACAGCGCCATTAAATACAAATTCCCAACCAGCCAGCTTATCGCCCGTTGTTCCATCAAACGCTTTAAAATGTTGCGAAGTTTTTGAATCCCATCCTGCCAGATAAACTACATCTCGTAATTCATCAACTTTAAGATCGGAAACGGTTAGAAAATTACCCTCGGGGTTCCAGTCCAAAAGCTCTTTTGTAGTTAAATCCATGGCAAAAACACCGTTCCTTTCGTGCATGGAAAGCATATCAAATCCTCCACCCGCCAATAAAAAATCGGGGCTCGAAAAATAGGCAAGTACTGTCCATGAAGGATTTAACCGCCAGGTTTCATCAATATCACCATTAACGTTAAATCGGGCAATATGAGGTAAGTCCCGGCCATCAAAAGTCAAAAAATCTCCACCGGAATAAATCTGATTTTTATGCTGAAACAGACTGAATACTTCGGCTTCAGGATTAGGAGCAAAATCAAGAACATTGCCGCTTAAATCGACGGCGCCCATATTTTTTCTGCTTTCACCGCCAATTTTACTAAAGCTTCCTCCAACAAAAATGGTAGATTCCACTTTCAAAATCGTATTTACATTTATTCCAAATATTGATCCGCTGATATTGGGTTTCCAATCCGTTACGGTATTCGATTGTAAATTAACCGACATTGCACCACCCGAAAAAGTTCCGGCAACATACAGCACATCGCCATCGAGAAATAAATCGTTTGCCCAACTATTTGTCAGATGCGGAAATGATTGTACTGCCCCGGTTGCAGCATTAATTCGTGCAAGCCCTCTCGATGCTGAATCACCAACGTTGGCAAACATTCCTGCCAGCAACAAATCGCCATTATAGATTTCGATATCGGAAACAAGCAAATTTGGAGATGGATTAAACGAGGTAAGCGAATTGGATGAAACATCGTATGCTGCAAGGTAATTGCGGGCTTGCCCATCAACCATTGTGAACCATCCCCCAAAAAACAGCGTATCGTTTATCAGTGCCAAACATTGCACTTCTTTGTTGATGTTGGGATTAAAATCAAGGTCAATTTCCATATCCGACAAAACATGAACTAAATTAGTCCTGTTTATGTTCCCTGCCCTGTCGAACTCACCACCGATATACCAACCACCGGCGCCATCTGAAATTATATCATACACATTGCCTTTTATAAAGGGAAACTCAAAATCCGGTTCAACATCATCATTGTTAAGTTTGGCAATTCCGCCACACCAGTACCCTACCCTGTCGAAACTTCCTCCCACATACAGAATATTATCTTTTTGTTCCATGTCGAATACGGTTCCGTCAGGACTTAAACCTCTTTTTTCAAGAAATTGGGAATTACTTTTAATTATAACGAAAAGTAAAACAATTGAAAATATATATGTTTTCATAACTTAAATTGTTGTATTTTAGTAATTAATAGATTCACATGCTTATATCTTGTTAACTGATGCAAAATGATTTGACATTTCAGATTTCCAAATTGTTATATGCTAATTTATGACCGGCAGCTATTAAACCATATACCCCAAATGGGGTAAAAAATTGAAAAAAATGCATAAAGACCATGCGATATTAATTCCGATTAAAAAGGCTTTGGGAAATCAAAAGTATTTAGTAAATGATGTTGATTACAGGGAAAAATTACTGAACAATCCAATCATAAACGGTCTTTTTACCGTAGGAAAATCTTTTGTTATTTTAGCGAATACCTTTGATTGGTCAATCGTGGCAGTTACGGGAGACTCGCTGGAAATTTCAGGTTATACCAATAAGGAAATTCAAAATATGGGTGGGGAGTTTGTAATGAATTTTACCGTTCAGGAACATTTACAGGTGAATATGGCAACATTAAAAACCTGTATGGAATATTCCAATTCAATTCCGGCTGAACAACGAGAGCATGTTTTTGCTGTTTATTTCTACCACGGCATAAAAAAGAACAATGAAATAATTGCCATTCAACACCAAAGTATTCCTCTGGCTTTTGATGAAAATAATGTTCCCTATCTATTCTGCAATATTTATTCTGATATCAGTTATCTCGATCCGCAAAATATCCCGCACGGAATGATGGTAAACAAATATACCAACGACGTTCTTCATTTAAATAAAAACAGTTTTGAACTCGAAATAAGAAAAGAAATATTTAGTAACCGTGAGAAAGAGATAATCCGGTTAATGACTGATGGTGACACAAGTAACGAAATTGCATCAAAGCTAAATATAAGTAGCGATACAGTGCGAACACACCGAAAAAATATCTTAGGCAAAGCAGGTGTGAATAATACCATCTCGCTTATAAAATATTCTATTGTGAACAGTATTTTATGAGGGCATTATCAAATATTCTGTATTGTAAATCAATTACACTTTAATCTATTTTTAACTTCATATCTGCAACTAATTCTGCCAGTTTTTCGAATATATTGTTATTTATTTTTCAGGCCAAACAGATATTCTTATTTTTAAGAAATCATTTCAAAAACGACTAAACCAATTTACATGAATCATTCCATCAACCGGCGAAAATTCGTTAAAGCTATTGGAGCCGGAACTTCTTTGCTTGCTGTTTCCGGGCCTTTCGTCACTTTGAATTCATGCAAAGCAGAAAATAAGGCGGATAATCTTTATCAGCTTTTTGTAAATCCTGATGCACAGTCCAGACCATTTTACCGATGGTGGTGGAACGGAAACCGGGTAACAAAAGAGGAAGTAATCCGAGAGCTTGAAATCATGAAAAGCGCCGGTGCCGGTGGTGTTGAGATTAATCCGATTGCAATGAATCCGGCCGTAAAAAACCCAACCGGCGTTGCATTGGATTGGTTAAGCCCGGAATGGATCGATGTACTAAAAACTTCTCTCGATAAGGGAAAGGAACTCGGGATGATTTCAGATATGATTATTGGAACGGGTTGGCCCTTTGGAGGCAAATTTCTGGATGATAACGAAACGATTCAGGGTTTCGATTTATTTTCCGTGAAAGTTACTGGACCAACTAACAATACATTTAAAAATGAAAATCTGAAAACTGGAGCTGTTATCAAACAGGCACGACTGTCAAAGGTGCCGCTTTCGGGAATAAACGATTCAGAAGATATTACAGCGGATTTGTTAAACGGAACCATTCATATTCCGAAAGGAGAATATGAAATCTCGGTTATTAGCTGGCGAAATAAATTCAGAGAAGTGGCAAATGGAGCTCCCGGCGGCGACGGCCCGGTGCTTGACCATTTCAGCAAAACCGCCGTCGAAAAATACCTGAAACGAACTTCCGACGGATTAAAACCTGTTTTTGGCGACAATATGGGAGAATTCATCCGTTCGATGTTTTGTGATAGCATTGAATTGGAAGGCGCCAACTGGACAGGTGATTTCAGGCAGGAATTTGAAAAAAGAAATGGTTATGATGTTTGGGAATATCTGCCTCTGATTCTGAATACAAAAACGATTGCTGACGACGATTTCGCAGATACCCTTTTGCGTGTTCGCTATGATTATTACAATACGCTTTCCAAAATATTTATGGAGCGTTTTATCATACCGTTTCACGAATGGTGTCATAAACTCGGTGTAAAAAGCCGTTACCAGGCTTATGGCCATCCGTGGGTTCCAACCGATTTGCTCGATGGAAACCTCGTTCCCGATATTCCCGAAGGCGATCAGTGGCTTTTCAATGCTGGCTGGACTTCAACCCCAATCGATCAAATCCGGTATGCAATCTGGGATAAATACACTTCATCAGCAGCACATTTACGCGGATTAAAAATCGTCTCCTGCGAGGCAATGACAAACACTTCGGGTGTATTTTCAGCATCATTGGAATATATCAAACAGGCGACTGATATAAACATTATTGCCGGAATCAACCACCTGGTTTTGCATGGCTGGAACTACTCTCCTCCTGAAGCCGGTTTCCCGGGCTGGATTCGATTTCGGAACTTATTTCAATGAAAAAAATCCATGGTTTCCCTATTTGAAATTATGGTCGGAATATGCAGCACGATTAAATGCTGTTTTTCAAAATAGTCAGGCTGTTTGCACAGGTTGCCATTATTGGCCCTACTGCAGATCGCTGGAGCGAAAGCGGCCTCGACCGGAATCCATTCTTAACCGATCCGTGGTATTTGCACAGTATCTGGCAGGCAATGAATCATCATGGATATTGCTCCGATTATCTCAATCCGCGTATTTTTAGTGAAGCCACCTATGAAGACGGTTTGATTAATTACGGACCTATGAGCTACCAGGCTGTGATTATTTGCGGAATGAAAACGGCAAAACCGGAGTTTATTGATTCGTTAATTGAATATTCAGAAGCAGGTGGAAAAATTATTTTTATCGAAACATTTCCCACTAAAGGGCCGGGAATGAAATTTAAAAACAATCCCGAAGTTGAAAATAAAATAAAAACATTATTAAAAAATAAGAATAAGAACATGACGGTTGTTGACTCCCCTCCGCGTGATTTAGTGGAATTCACAAAATGGACAGGAAATCTGCTGAATTTGAATGGAATTGAGCCCGGGGTAAAAATTTCGCTTCCTCATGAGCAATTATACATTTACCATGCAGAGTACAATGGTAAACCTGTCTTTTTCTTTTCGAACCAAAACAGAAAAGGTGGAATTCGCTTTGAAGCTACATTTGCGCCCAACGGTTTAACCCCATGGAAATGGGATGCAGAAACCGGTGAAAAAACACCATTGAAACTTACTAATAACAACAATTCGGGTTGGATTAAAAACGCTGGAATCAGTTTTAATCATCTTTTCGAATGAAAAGGGACCTGAAAGTCACAAAAATGAATTCAGACCAAAAAATGAAGGTTGATGTTTGGGAAGGACAGGATATCTCAGCGGATTGGCCGGCAGAATGTATTCCACCTGAAGGTGATTCTTTTACCATTCAACTTTCGGAATTAATCGATTTGTCGAAGTTAAAGGAAACGAAAACGTTTGGCGGAACGATTATTTATCGTAAAACACTTCCGTTCGTAAAAAGCAGCTACAGGGAGTTGAATTTAGGTAAAGTTGCCGAAACTGCCGAAGTCACCTTAAACGGTAAAAATATTGGTGTAAAATGGTGGGGAGAAAAAACTTTTGACATTTCGGATGCACGAGTGGAAGGGGAAAATAAAATTGAAATAAAAGTTACCACGTTACTTTGGAATTACTGCAATTCACTTACTATGGAGGAAAATCCAATGGCAAAACATTGGGCGAATGCCAATCGCGATAAAGGCAACAAACCACTTCCAACAGGATTAATTGGACCTGTGCTAATTTCATAAAACAAAATAAGCCGCTTTTGAGTTTTTAATACAATAATGTGATAAAGCCATTTGATATGCAATTAAATAAAGCCATTGAAAACCGTTGGAGTCCGAGGGAATTTACAGATCAACCGGTTACGGAAGAAATGATAAACCTTCTGTTTGAAGCAGCACGCAGAGCGCCGTCATCAAGAAATGAACAACCCTGGTTCTACTATTATGCTCACCGCAAAAATGAAAAAGCATTTAACGAATTTGTTGATTTGCTGACCGGCAACAATCCTCCATGGGCAAAAGATGCACAGGTACTTATCGTGTCGGTGATGAAGAAAAATTTCGAATATAAAAATCTTCCTAACGGAAAAGCGCTGCACGATACAGGTATGGCAAATATTTCTTTATTACTTCAGGCTGCCGAAATGGGTTTTCAGGCACATCCCATGGGTGGTTTCGACAAAGAAAAAGCTGCTGAATATTTAAAGCTTGATACCGAAAATTATGAACCTGTAATTATGATTGCCGTAGGTTTTCCCGATGAAACCGAGCCACATTCGGAAGAAACAATATACCGGATTCGAATGCATAATACGAGAAAGGCAGTGAACGAGTTTGTTTTTCAAATTAAGGATTAATGTCGTTTAGTTAGTGATTACAGACTTTCCTGCCATATCTTCTTAATTTTTATCTTTAAAACGTTATTTGAACTGATTTTACGAATCGCTAAAACTTTCTCATTCTTTATGTCTTCCGGTTTCCCTTTCTTCCCATCCGCTTTTTCCTTCGTCGATAAATAATTCATGTACTGTTCTGTGAAACCCGTTCATCGACTTCTTCAACCAAAGTAATTCTTAACGGATTCATCAGTCTTTTTCTCCATTCTTCCACAGCTTTGTATGGATTGGTATTATCGTTTATAGGATATACAAGATAAGCCCATTTTTCAGCAAAATAATTTCCTTTTAATGCCGGAACCATTTGCTGCATATTTGATGACAGAAATGGCAGCGATAATGCACGTGCCCAGTAAATCCACGGACCAGCGGTAATATACATAAACGGATTCAGCAACCGTTCGCGAGATTCGAGGCCACTATTCACATAATTTAATTGTATGCCGGCAAATCCGATTCCTTTCTCTTCATTATAAAATGTAATCCACGGAACATCATCCTGCATCATCAGATCGGTAAGATCGGGCATGTTTGCTACATTGTAAGTAATTACCTTGTTTCGGATTACATCAAACCAGGCAGCATGCGTCATCAGTTCGCGTTTAAAAACAATTTCGCCGTTTCGCAGCGCGATGCAATTAATGGTATCGTTGATCCGCATTGCAGTAGAGGAGATAAAATACGGCACGTCGGGATAGAACTGATATCGTACCGATGCATCCACTTCCGGAATTTCCCGCAGGTTTCCCCATAATTCGGTAATGGCAGTAACCGGGCCTGAAATCAGATTAACATGTTGCGGAGGTTTCCAGTCGGCGGTGTGAGTCCACGGCCGTGGAGGTGAATAAATTCCCGGGTTCCAGTGAATAGCTCCGTTGGTTTCCATCCGGTGGAAAAGTGGAAAATCGGGTTTTTCGTTTAAAGTAACCTGGTCGATATGGCCTGAATTCGGATGTAAAACCACCGAAATATCGCCGTTTTCAATACTAACTCCAGGCATCTCACCCTGAACCTTTAACGACGTATCGTAGATTTTCGCAAGCGCTTTATCATTATTGTAAAAAACCAAATACACTTTGCTTTGGTTTGGCTTCACATCGGCAGTAAAAGCCACTCTTGCGCTAACGGTTGGAAACCAAAGCGGAACGTCACGCGTTGGGTTTTCCGTTTTCATCCGGAGCCATATCGTCTTCTTCAGTGTATTTCTGAATATCGTAAACCTGGCTGGGGACTTCGGATAAATGATATGTCTCAGGGTCAACTGCAACTACACGAATTTCACGTTTTAGGTCGAATGCTTCATCGGGATAAAACGGGAGCAATACTTCCACCGGTTCCGATTTTCGTTCAATTCCTGCTGTTTCACTTACTACTACTGATTTAAAATTTTTCCATGCGGGATCAAATACTTCCATATTTTCGGGTGCATTCAAGGTTTCCGTTTTCGTCAGCCATGTATCATTATCAGAAGCTTTAATGTCTTTCTTTATCCGAACGGTAAGCTTAATCGTATACTTTTCACCGGGTTGCCATTTCACCCAGCCAACTACATCGAAGTTTTGATATAATGTGCCATCTTCCGACAAACCATAACCGGAGGGCGGCCTATGCGTTAACGCCGGATAATTCAAGTCGTCGTCACTAATGTGTTTATGCAAATCGGTAAAGCGAAGCACTTTCCCGTTTACTTCTGCTTTCACTTCAATTATCGATGGTTCGGGCAATTCAACCTGTGCAACAAAATGATAGAATGGTATTGCCGGAACAGGAGGTTTTAATTCGATGGAGTTAATATTTAATTCTTTTGCTGAATCTTTAGCCGATATGCCTGCAGAAAACAAGAACAGGATAGAAATTACGACTAATTTAATTAATATATTTTTTTTCATCATTTGTTTATTTTTCATCCATCATAAAATCATATTCTTTTGAAGTTTAACGCATACATTGTTAAACTCCATAGTAAAAACTACCGTACAGAAATCAGGTTACGGTTTCTGAGTTCTTCTACATCATTTTGCCAGGTATTTCCACTTCCCCATAAATAATAGGAAAAGTACATCGTTGTTTTCTGAACAATCGGCGTCCATGGTTGAAATTCGACATAGTAATGCGGCGCTTCGGCGTTATCCGGATGGTTCATCCACATATGCAGAAAAAGGGGTTGCGTTACCGGAAAAGCGCCTACAAACGAAACATGTTCATTTGTATCGTATCCTGCATTCCATCCTTCTTTTACGGTAATTGCCTGTCCGTAATATTTTTCGGGCAACATGCGGTATTCCTTTAATCCATCCACAGTTGGTACAGTAAATACATCTTCAGTTCCGTGTTTAGCACCCAGTTCCAGAATGGGCTGAGGTCCAATTACATTTGCCTCCGGATTATGAAATGTAAGTTCAAACCTTACCTCAAGCAAAGGCGAATTTCCGTAAAGTGTAAATATTTTTTTAATATGATTTCCATAGTAATCCGCATTCCATTTCCACACGAACAAAATCGCCTTCACTTCGAACCATTTTTGCATCGTAAATTTTGTGGGTTTCCATACTCGCCTGACCCAAAAAATCTTCAAATCCTCCAAACGGATAATAACCACGTTTTCGAAACGGGCGTTTGTCGTTATATGTTTTTTCGGGCCAGATTTTAAACAGCACATTGTCGTTTCTGCTTTTTACAATGTATTCGATTACCCTGGCTCCGGTTCTTAAAAGTGTAATCTGTACCGAATCGTTTTGCCATCCGATATTCGTTTATTCCATCGCTGTTTAAATCCATTTCGTAGGCGTAGCATTTTCCTTTTGCCTCTCCCACTCCAAGCTGTGTTTTACCTGAACATCCCAATGCATCGACCACAACTTCATAATTTCCGGCAGGTAAATCCAATTCAAAATTTTGCTGCTGAAATGTTCCCTTATCAGTTTGAAATGTTTTGGATTGTTCAAAAACCGGCTTGCGACTTTCGCCCTTTTTATACACCTGAAGCTTTGCCTGAAATTTCTCCTGGTTTGAAAAATTGTGTATTGTAACCGGATAAATAACTTTTGGTGAATTTCCATACAACAACTGGTTAACCGAAATTGCAGGCGGCAAATCGAGCATGTTTGCAGTGCTTTTTGTTTTGTCACCCATTTTAAAATGAACTGCAATTGGATTGGTTTTTCCCATTGCATCTTTCGACGGACTGAGAGGAATAATAATCTGTTTTGATTCATTTGGCTTCGAGAGAAGATATCCTGATTGTTTTTTTCAATCTGAATAGCAGGTGATGTAACGATTTCCAAATTGCCATTAACACTTTCAGCATTATAATTCTTAATATTTATTTTCAGATTATAACCATCCATTTCAGTGGTCAGGTCGATTTTATCCTGAAAATAATCTGTCAGATATTCATTATCGAGATAAAGCAATTCAAGCGCATTTCGGTAGACTTCAGGCCCCATCATTTGCGCCTGTTCCAAAACTGCCACTTCACGGCGATTCATAATGGCATCCCATATCGATTCGTCGGAAAGCGGTTTATTTTTTTCTATAAACAGCATCATCGATGGAATCAGAGCTTCACTTAACATTCCGGTGCGATTGATAAATGGAACATTTTCATTGTCGATTTGCTCTTTATTTCCATCAGAAACAAAATAACCATCGAACTCAAAGTCATCGCTTGCCGGATCATAAACCGGCCGAAATGCATATCCGCCTCTTTTGTGGGCATAATCTATCCAGGCTTGTTTGGTTGCCATATCCTGAACCTGGAGCCCTTTGTAATCTGAACAGCCGTAAATTGGTGAAAAACCAACATTTGCCACTACCGGAAGTTGGGCTTCTTTTACCCAGTTTTCGATTTCATCTTTTGCCAAAAAGTCCATGTAACCATCAAATATGAACCAGGAAACACCTTCATTCAACCCTCTTCCAATAACTTCCAGCGGATGGCCAGGCGCGCTTGTAACACTTTTCAGTAATGTAGACGCACCAAACCATCCCTTGTACATGTGGTATTCTGAAAGGATGTCCCTGGTTCTTTCCATCAATTCGAGCAACCGTTCCGATTGCCCGGGCGATGGAGATGAAATAACCAGCATTGCCCGATTATTGCCGGTTAAAACAAATGCCTTTATTTTCTGAAGATCAATTGCATTATACTGATAACTTTTTAATTCATTTACCCATTCGAAATAAGATCCCAGTTTCGATTCCAGAATTTTTCCCGTTTCGGATTGCGGATTGGTTATTACCAGAATATTTTCATTTTCGGATGCTTTTTGCAATTCATCTGGTGACGGTTCTTTAAGAGTTTTAAAAGTTCCGTTTATCCAGTAATTTAAAAATCCTTCCTGCATAAGCAATCCCGGGAAACCGAGGTCTTCAGCAATATCGATTTTGCTTTGTTGAATAGTGGCTAAAACATCAGGAACAGCAATTTTAAAAAGATTTCCATATCTGAACCATTCGGTGTAATTATTCTGCCAATGGTTGGTATACCCGTTAAACTGAATAGATTCTGTTACGGGAGATTCTCCGGGATTGCCGGATTCAGTAACCTTATAGGCTTCCAGATTTTGTGCATACCCTGAGAAAGAATAAATATACACCACGATAAATAAAAATATTCGCAGAAGGGTTGGAGCTAATTTCATAATATTTGGTTTAAGTTATTGTAAATCTAACCCATAAACAGGCCATAATGATATTCCGGAAATGCGCCAGCTTTTTAAAAATGAATAAAAAAAATAAATTTAAAAAGTAATAATTGCTGCCCTGAAATTCACCAAAGCAGCAATTATTATATTGATAAAGTATTGTTTTAAAAATTAGGGCCTCCCGTATCCCACCATAAGCGTGTGCTTATTAAATCGGGACCACCTAACATTTGCGTGGCATTTGCAACAGCATCTGCGTTACCTGTTCTTTCTGCATTAACAAAAGGCATCCTCTTAATCCACTCGATCATTGCGGCAATAACTCCCCAGTCAGGGCTACTGGCATTTCTACCAACATGAGGAATTTTAGGATAGCCTGTTCTTCTGAAATCGCACCACGATTCAAGAGTATTCGTGAAATTATTAATCCATTTCTGGGTAATAATCTTTTCAAGTTTCAGTTCGTTGCTATCACCATCATTCCAGGCAACAGTAATCGTAGAACTTGCGGTGAAATTGTTCTGGGAATATGCAGCCAATACTGCCTGCATTGGGTCAACATAATCTATTGGTTTGCTCGTTGCATCAGCCAGGTATGTACTGGCATCACCTGCTCCCCAGTCTGCGAATGAAAGCTTAACGCCATCTTCGTAATTGGTTTTGGCATCGCCCGCTCCAGCCCAGCCCCTGAGTGCTGCTTCAGCTTTGAGAAATTTTATTTCTGCTGCTGTAATTGACCTTACGGTTTGCGCTGATTTAAAATCTTCAGACACCAAAGAAAAATCAACATGATCTGGTTTAGCATTAATATAGGCACCATTGCGAATCCCTTTATAAGGTATATCAGGATGATCAGCATACAGGGAAGCGTCTGCAGGAGACTGGAAGTACTTTCCAATTCTTGGATTTTTCATTCCTCCCAGGAATGATTCCATTTCAGCCCCCATCCTGGTATCGTTCCACTCAAAACAAATAACTGCCAGATACAACTTGTTACCATTTAACGAAATTAAAAAATTATCCTCATTACTTTCAATTAATCCGGCCGGGTCAGCCATGGCTTTTTCTCCCTGGGCTTGTGCCAGAGCCGGAGCAACTTTCTCAATACGCATAGCAAGCCTTAAACGCAAAGAGTTTACCAGCTTTCATCCATTTAGTTATATCACCTTTATAACTTGGGTCAAATTTTACGAAACCCTTGTAATCTGTATTTGCTGCAAAATCTGACTGAATGGAATCCAATTGTGCAAAAAATAAATTGTACAGATCGGGTTCGCTATCATAAGGGATATTATTCTCTGTCGAACCGTAATGCGTATAAATCATGGGGCCATACCATGCTGTCCCTTTGGAAACAGATAAAACCCTGACCAGTTTTGCCCATGTTGCAAAAAGAGGCAAGTCATTTTCACTTGCAAGTTTTATTACTTGCCTCGAAGGCGACATTACATTATTATATACGCGGTTCCAGTATGTATTCCACCTGATATAATAAGTTGTATTGTTAACATTACTCACAAAATCAGTAGGTGTATTCAGATATCCCATCCAGGAGTCCTGGCATAGGTCTTCCTCAATCTGGCCTCCGAAGAGATTGTAGAGCATCCCTGAAAATGGCGAGCCCACCAGGTTAAAATCCTGTTTAAGCAATTCATCAGAAATCTGAAATGGATTTTGATTCTCTGTTACAAAATTATCTGTACATGCTGCAAGGCCTGCCAGAAATAATATTGCTATAAATAACTTTTTCATATCTAATTTTTTAAAATTTTAGAAATTTAATTTAAAACTAAACCCATAAGTTCTTGTTGCAGGCATACTAAATACTTCGTTTGACTGCATAGAATTACTGGTACTCATAGATTGTTCAGGATCATATGGTGTTTCTTTATACAGGAAGAACAAATTCCTGCCAATGAGAGATAAAGAAGCTCCTTTGATAAATGATTCCTGGTTTTTAATATTAAAATTATAACCCAGCACTAACTGAGCAACTCTTATATTAGTTCTTGAGTACACATAAGGTTCCATAATATTATTCCTATCACCTATTGCACTAAAATAAGTTTTAACATCTATTGAAGTTACTGGAGTGCCATCCTCGAGTGCCCCATTAATTGTCATGGTCGTTCCGGCATCACGGGCATCCCCGCTTCGCTTACTTACCCCCCACGAATCAAGAAAAGCTTCGGTTTTGGAAAAGGCCACACCACCAATTTTGCCATTAATAAGAACGGAGACATAAAGATTTTTATAAGTGATGTTGTTGTTCCATCCGACAACATAGTCCGGATTTACATTCCCGGCTAATTCACGTTCAGCTCCTTTCATTGGAATCCCTTTAGAATCAATAAGAATCCGACCCTGGTCATCTCTTCTAAACTTCCATATCCACAAATCGTTAAATGAGCCACCTGCTTTTATTAATGAAGAAAATCCTTCGTCATCGCCTCCAACAACATAATCAGGATTATCGGCTATCAACTCCACAATTTTGTTTTTATTTTGTGATAAGTTCAAAGAAGATTTCCATTCAAATTTAGATGTTTGAACAGGTGTTACATCAAGTGCCAATTCAAAACCCTTATTGGTTATTTCACCAGCATTTACATAATAAGTACTAAATCCTGAACCTGAAGGTGCAGGTAATGTCAGGAACTGATTCTTGCTGTCTTCGCTGTAATAGGTGAATTCCATTCCTGCCCTGCCTTTAAAAAACCTCAACTCTACACCATATTCGTTACTGGTTATCTCTTCAGGTTTCATATTAGTAAATGGAACCTGGTTATTCCTCGAAATCCCACCGATTCCGGATGGTGTACCTGCGCCACCAATAGAATTCCAAGGATTTACCCTATTAAATGGAATCTCATTGGATGTCTTTGACAATGATGCCCTTAATTTAGCAAAAGATATCACTTCAGGCAGCGTAATCATATTACTGATAATTGCAGTAAGCCCGGCAGCCGGGTATAAATATGATTCATTCCCCGTCAACGCAAGGGTAGATGCCCAGTCGTTACGGGCAGAAAGATCCAAATACAGTATATCCTTATATCCTAATTGCACATTGCCAAAAACACCTTCCTTAATTTTTCTATCAATAGTGTTATTAAATATAACATTGTATGGTATATTGGGAAATGAGAAAAAGTTGGGATATTGTAAGGCTATTGTACCATTATTAACAGACATTCCGTCATTGAAAATATCATGCAGATAACTTGTTCCGGCAAGTGCGGTTAAGCTAAGATCTCCAAAGTTATTGCTATAACTTAATATAGCATCTGCATAAATTGACCTGTCATTCCACCTTGCATAATCCCATTTTCCGTTTGTACTGACACTAACTGAGTTCCCACCAGCTGCATAACGATAATCATGAATATAGTCAGCATAATCGATATTTCCCCTAACATCCAATTTAAGGCCCTTGACAATATCCCAAGACACCTTTGTACTGGCGATAACACGCCAGTTTGAATCATCCTTTGAATTGCTATTTAACTCCCAGTACGGGTTGTTTTCTGTTTCGTATGTTGAATACCAGTTCATTACATACATATTTCTGTCTTTATCAAAGACCTGGTAATTTTGCTTGTAATCTGCAAAATCTAAATTTCTAGCAAACACATACACCCCGAACAAAGGATTATTATAGTATCCGGCTCCCGGTCTATTGTGACTTACTTCATTCGAAAACATCACATTGGAACTTATTGTGACTTTATCATTCAAAAGTTTTGTTGACTGATTAAAAGAGAAATTATTCTTTTTATAGGTATTGGTGGGTAAGGTTCCCTTCGAAGAAGTATTGGAATATGAAAAATAAGCCTGTGTTTTCTCGCTTCCTCCACTTACAGATATTGAATTTGTTGCATTAATACCTGTCTGAAAGAAATCATTGACATAATTACTCTGATAGTTCCCTTTATCATACGACCAACTGTGATCAGAAGCACCAACAGCTCCATAACTGAATTGCAATTCAGGAAGACTGGTTACCTGATCAAACATTTCGTTGGAAGAAAAATTAATACTAACTTTTCCGGCCACGCCTTTCTTGGTGGTAATAAGCACAACGCCGTTTGCACCCTGGCTACCATAAAGAATGGCAGCGTTCAGGCCCCTTAAAATGTTGATACTTTCAATATCGTCCTGGATTAATTTGCAGACAAACCATCGCCTAGGTCTGCTCCACCCTACAGAACCTGGCTGCCCACGTTTATATTGACAATTGGAATACCATCGATAACATAAAGTGGTTCACTGCTTCCACCTAACGATTTGAAACCTCTTAAAATAACCCGTGTTGAACCGCCGGCTCCTGAAGCGCTTTTTTCAATTTCAAGCCCGGCAGCTTTTCCATTTAAGGCATCCATAAAGTTGACGTTTTTTGCTTTCAGCAACTCTTCGCTTGAAACTTCCTGCGAAGCGTAAGTCAGCGTTTTCTTGTCGCGCTGGATACCCAAAGCGGTAACAACAACCTCGTCGAGGCCAATGTCTCCCGACTGCATAACCACGTCGATAGTTGTGCGGCCATTTACAGGTTCTTCAATAGCCTGCATTCCAACAAATGAAAATTGTAAAACTGCATCGGAAGCAACGGAGAGATTGTATTTACCGTCCAAATCGGAGACAGTCCCGTGCGACGTTCCCTTCTCCACAATCGATACTCCGGGAATACTATTCCCGTCGGCATCTGTAACGGTTCCACTTACCCTTACCTGAGCATAGGAATAAATTGAAAACGTTAACAGTAATACCATAAAAAGATAAAACTTCAATTTTTTCATAGTGAATTTGATTAAGTTATTAAAACAATTTGATTACTAGCAAATAATAAAGTGCAGAGTTCGATGAGATACTCATCAATTTAGAGTTTCCGTTTTTAGCATTTTCATTTTTTCTGATTTAATAAGTTCGACATTTTATTCTACTTTACTTTTATATTGACATAATCTATATTCGCGTATATTTTGACCTCGCTAAATCCTTAAATTCATTTCTCTTCCGATTTTTTCATTAATCATATTTACGTCAACGGATAAAGAATTCGATTCAATTAAAACGAAATTATGATAACAGACATGAGACAATTTCTTTGATACATACAAATCTGGTCCATTGACGAAAAAAAGAGCTTTTACAATTTAACTCTTTTTCAGTAAATAACAATAAGCATAATATCAAATTGTTATCAACACATACTTCTCATATTAAATGATTATGTAAAGTATATTTAGGAAATGTGCCTGATTTGTCATATAAAAATCGTAGCACGATTAGTATTATGTTAAAATGAACACCATATTCACTGTTAATGAAAATTGGCAATGATTTATAAAATTGATTCCGGAAAGCAATTAATGGAATAAAATACTGATTTTCGCTCCAATCTATTTTATTGAAGATCACTGTTGTCCGGTAAAATGTATTGTTACACAAACAGATTGCTTCACTGCGTTCGCAACGACCACATTATTAAGCAGATAGCGCTGGGAGAAGGGGTTGGTTGGCTGCGGCGCAGCCAACCAACCCCTTCTCCTTTGTAATGAATGATTTGCATATTGCGGGTTATGTGCAATCCCAATTCATTGTTTTTATTCATGCGATTTGAAAATTGCATCACTCGTCGGGCGCACTTATTTTTGAAGAATGATAAACTTAGAAAGAAAATGTGAAAATTTATTCAAATGTATAATGTTTGCGAATAGCGGATTCAATATCCCAAACACATTCCAAACCTGCTGGAAATTTTACAAAATCGCCGGCTTTTATGGTTAAATTATCGAACTCCGAAACAATATTAGCCTCACCTTCAATAATAAAACATATCTCAGTTTTATCGTAGTACCACTCAAATTTTTCTTCATCGTGTTCCCAAACGGGCCACTTGAAGACTCCAATCTCCTCGAGTTCGTCCTGGTCGGGCTGCTCTACTTCAATCCTCATTGTTGTTTTTTTTGCAAAAATAAAAAAGAAACAATTCCTGAAACTTTTTTCGAAAACAAAAAAAATGGGTTTTGGTTTAAAACGAAGCGTACAAAATTCACAGGCAGTTCACATATATTTAAAGGAAAACTGCTAATTTGCAGAAAAATATTTATTCCGATGAAAAAACTAACCGCGCTGATTCTGATTTCCTCCGTTATCCTGAGTTGTAATATTAAACCAAAATCAAAAGCCGATAATCCTGAAAAATTCTCATTCGTATTTATGACCGATATTCATGTAGCTCCTGAAAGACATGCTACGGAAGGTTTATTACAGGCCATCGACACTATAAATAAACTTGCACCCGATTTTGTATTAACCGGTGGCGATAATATTATGGATGCTTTGGCACAATCGTGGCAGCGCAGCGACAGTTTATATAATCTTTATTCCGAAACGGTTAGCCAATTGAACATGCCTGTTTTTTCAACCATGGGAAACCATGAAATTTTTGGTTTATACGAACAAAGTGGTATTAACCCAGACAACGAGGATTATGGGAAAAAAATGTACGAAAAACGACTTGAAAAAAGATATTATTCGTTCGATCATAAAAACTGGCATTTTATTGTTCTGGACGGAATTGGATTCACGCCCGATCGTCACTATTATGGCGTTGTGGATTCGGTTCAGCTCGAATGGCTGAAAAACGATTTGGCAGCAATTGGCAAAGAGGTTCCGGTTGCCGTAAGTATTCATATTCCGCTACTTAGTATCGGAGAACAAATTATGGACGCTCCAACCGCAGCGTTAAGAGAAAGTTCGGTTATTACCAATGCGCACGATGTAATGAAATTACTGGAACAATACAATGTGAAGTTAGTTCTTCAGGGACACGCACATTTTCTGGAAGACATTTATTACAATGGAATTCATTATATAACCGGAGGCGCTGTCTCTTCAAACTGGTGGAAGGGCCCTCGTTTTGGCATGGAAGAAGGTATTGTAAAAATCGATGTTACCGGCGAGGATTTTACCTGGAAATATGTGGATTTTGGATGGCAGGTGACGGAAGGATTGAAGGAGTGAGGGATTGGAGGGATTGAGGGATTGAAGGAGTGATGGATTGAAGGATGTGAGGAGGAGTGATGGATTGAAGGATTGAAGGAATGATGGATTTATTCAGAAGAGTTATTCAGAAATCAATGTTTTTGCAAATACTCTGCTGGCAAAATCTGTTTCATAAATGCTTTTTAAAAACACCCCAAATGTAAAAATCAACAGATGCAGAAAGTTAACTATAAACTGTCAGTACCATTTTGCGTGTGCCGCCGTGATTTCGAAATTCACAAAAGTAAATTCCCTGCCAGGTTCCTAAATTTAAGCGGTGATTTGTAATCGGAATTGTAATTTCAGCGCCAATTACCGACGACTTTAAATGGGCAGGCATATCGTCGCTTCCTTCGTAGGTATGAACATAAACCGGATCGTTTTCGGGAATCATTTTATTCATAAAATTTTCGAAATCGCTTCGAACGGTCGGATCTGCATTTTCGTTAATGGTAATACCGGCAGAAGTATGTTTTACAAGAATATGAAGCAAACCTTTTTCGGGCATTTCCGGAATATTATCCTCAATCAAATCTGTGATTAAATGAAATCCACTTCTGAACTGCTTAGCCTAATTTCTTTCTGTGAAATCATAATAGTGTAGTTTTATTTTTCTTTTGTAACAATAAATTTAGTCATTTACTCATAATTAGTCTTCTAATCCTGTTAGGATATTAATTAGGCATTCGTAAATTATATCGTAATTAAAGCTCTTATGTGTATCTAAAATTTGATTTATCAATCGGCTTTCGTCTTCTTTCTTGATCTCTGATTCTATAATATCGGTTATTTTGTTTTTCGTTGAGTCATAATCTGACAAGAGGGTTGAAATATCACGGCCAAGTAATCTGGAACCAGCAATTAGAGTATCAAAATCATCAAATTCAAATAAATCGAAATGGTCTTCAATAGCTCTTTCTTCGTTAATTGGGTAATAATTGTTTATAATGAAACCAATGTCATCGGCATCTTTATTCCCTTTTAAATTTCTCTCTGACCACGCGACCAACTTTAAAAGAAAAATGCCATCAAGAGATGCAATTAGTATTGTAAGTTCGCCATCAATGGATACTTTTTTAGTGGAATTACGAACTTCCTTAAATCCAAGTACCGACATGGCAACTTCTTCCCCAGGGGGCCAGAATATCTTACCATCCCGTGTTAAAACATTGCCAAAAGGAACAATGTCAATGCAGTAGGTATCTTCATACAGGAATCGTTGTTTCTGATGTGTGTCTTTGGAAAAACCAGCAATTTTCGCAATACCTTCTTCTACTTTTCTAAATTCACTCCAATCAGAAATAGCAATAGCTATATCCAAATCATATGTTGCTCTGCCCGACCTTTCATCATTAAGTTGCATTATGATGTCACGTGCAGTGGCCCCAATAAGGTAGAAGTGTATTTTTTCTTTTGAGAAATACGCAGTCAGTTTCTGCAATATTGGTTTTAATAAGGGATGTTGGAATTTGTCACTTGATATACTGTAACTCATTCTCAATTATAGTTTTGGCGGTTTCTAAATTTCTTTCTTTTCCACTCTTCACTAATTCTGCAAGAATAATAAGTTTAGGAGCTATGTTTGGTATACTTTCATTTTCCTTCCAAAAAATAGCTAAAATTTCCACTTCTCCTTCGTTATCCGGAATTAGTTTTAGTGCAGAAGCAACACTTTGCCATCCTCCATCTGTATAGATTGTAAAATCCTGTGGCTGGAGTTGTTGCGTTAGAATTGAAGCGCCAGGTTCACCACCCCAAATGTTTCTTCCCGGTATTACATTTAAAGGTAAATCCTGCCATTTATTATAGGCTTCGTTTGTTGAAAAACGGAATCGTTTCTTTAATAACCTTGGTCGTAGTACATCATTGTATGCTAGTATCCATCTTTCCAGTAATTCTTTTTTGTTCTTGAGATAACGACTGTTCTTTGTTTTAACAACAAATCGAAGGTCTTCAAGCTCCTTCATAATAATGCTAACAGAACCTAATGCAATGCCCGCTTTTTCAGCCAAACTACGATAGGAGAGTTGTAAATCTTCGGGATCTGTTAATAACTGGAAAATAAGTTTTATGCCTGATTCCTGGAACGCTCTGGATTGGTTAAAATTAGCTGGTCTTTCAGGTTTTTGCCCTGTGATATAAATCATTAATTCGCCTTGTTTTATAAATGCATTTCCAGCTCTGTCGATATAGTTGATTTCTTTTTCCTTTAATTCTTTGGCGATATCACTGGCAATAAATTTGGCAATTGCAATAACGGGCTTCTTTGTATTACGTTTTAAATTATCAATTTCGTTTAGAACCAGACCTTTATTAGAAGCTCTAATTTCAGACTTACCCATTACAACAAACTGAATATTCTTTATCGTTACAATAGCATCGTACTCATTTCTGTTACTATCTATCTTTGCTGTAACATCAGCTACTTGTTGCAGTTGAACCACTGCATCGTATATGTAATCAATATTTTTATACATATCGCTTGTATGTTGTTCATTAATATAAATGTACATTGACAATGAACATTCAAATCTAATGAACGTTTTTTAAGTATATAAGAATTTCTTTAATAGGAATTGCAAGTCAATTTAATGTTTTACAATCATTAACATAGTTATCGTTTAAGTAACTTTAAAAAGAGATGTTCTTCAGCATGTTCTGTAAAATATGAATCCCATATCGTCGCATACTTCTCAGGATTAGTTTTCATTTTTGTTTGTTTTTCTATGGCTAAAATACAAGTTAAATTTCTAATTTTCGGGGAACTTCGGATTATCGTTGTAATTCTGTAAAGCAAGCATATACGAATAAATAAAAAATCATGGAACAGCCGTTAATTTTAGCAACCATAATTATTGCGCTGGTATTATTTCTGGTTTTGGTAGTTATTTTGGTTCGGCAAAGCAAATCAAAAACCAATGTTGCTGAGTTAAGGGCATCGTCCGGCGCCATGGCCAAAGGAATGGCTATTGGTATTTCAATTGGAACGGGGACAGGAGTAGCCCTGGGAAATGCGTTCGGAAATATAGCCATTGGAGTAGCGCTCGGAGCAGGAATCGGTGTTTCTATTGGAGTAGCTTTTGGAAATGCTTTTAAAAAACAGGAACAGAAAAATAAATCCGTTGACAGCGGTTCCGGAACCAGTTTGGGCAACCAAAATTACAAGATGTTTCTGATTGTCGCAATAGTTGCTGTTTTTGTCGGATTGGTGGTTTTAGGATTATTTTTTGCTATGAAAAAATAATTAAAGTCTTACAACTGTTTGAGAAAAGAAAATATAAATTTACAGAAAACAAAACGAGAAGATCTTAACGGTCAAAATCGGGATAAAATTCAATACTACAACTTTTAAACAAACAATATTATCACATGAAAATACTGGGTAATTTAATCTGGCTGATTTTTGGCGGTTTTGCCATATTTTTTGAATATATGGTTTCAGGGTTTTTGCTTTGTCTCACAATCGTTGGAATTCCGTTCGGCTTGCAGGCATTTAAACTTGGAATACTTGCATTATGGCCTTTTGGTCAGCGCATTGAATATATGGATTACGCACCGGGATGTTTATCAACCATTATGAATATTATTTGGCTCTTCATTGGCGGAATCTGGATAATGCTAACGCACATACTTTTTGGCTTACTCCTTGGAATTACAATCATTGGTATTCCGTGGGCAAAACAGCATTTTAAATTAGCCTCACTTGCCTTAACACCATTTGGCCGAAAAGTGGTTTAGCCCGAATAACGGTTTAAAATAAACGGTATTTTTTTTCAGAATTCCATAATTATTTTCATAGTTGAAAAACCTCCAAAATCAGTACAGAAATAATCGAATAATCTGACGTTAAATTCCACTTTTATAGTCTTGCAGAAAACAATCTGTTCATTTTAAACTATTTGAATGATAGTGTGTTATTGTAATAACTTCTGAAAAAGAAGATTATATTTCTGCAGGGACAACTTGATTTATATCAGGCAATGAACTAAATTGAAGATAAATATATCTTTTAGGTCAAAAGTATTTTTTTAGCCATTTAACAATTTCTTTTTAGTACTTAAAAATCGCTTAGATAACAGAAACAAACTGGAAAAATAATTACGAACTAATATTCAAACTATGGGAAAAAAAACTGAACAATTTATTTGGAATGGAATTGATCTGGAACAGTTAAGACAGGTTATGGACAAACCTTCCGATGATGCGGTGGCTTCTGTATTCGCTTCACAATCGATGGATTATTTGCGCAACTTACTGCGCGACATGGCTAAAAACGACGATTTTGTTTCGTTGCAACTGCCACCTGAAATGCACAATTTCGTGCAGAATGAACTCAATTTTAAATTTTCCGATGATGACATCAGGCATTTTAAACACGCACATGAAATCTGGAAAAGAAAAGGGATGCAATTTGTTTACATTTTATTTTTCAGAGCGCTGCCCTATACGTATATGGCTGAAAAACCAGCCAATGTATTACGGATTACCAAATTGCTCGAAACACATACCGAAAGAAGAATATTCGAAACTGCGCAGTTTGTTTTCGATGTAATGGATAAAGATTGGTGGCATCCTGAAAAAAGAGGAATTCTTACTGCTATAAAGATTAGAATAATGCATGCTTCAATGCGTCATATTATTCTGGATAAGAATACCACAAACGAAAAATGGAACGAAAAGTGGGGCCAACCCATCAGCCAGGAAGATTTAATTGCAACAAACCAGGTTTTTTCAATCGAGTTTTTCAAAGGATTGGATTTGCTGAATGAGTCGTTAACTCCGGATGAACAAATAGCATGGTTCCATACCTGGAGAACTATTGCCAAAATTATGGGTGTCGAAGATCAACTTCTTGCGAAAGATGTGGAAGAAGCTTCGTCGCTGCAGAGTGCTATTTACAATCATCTTTTCCGCGATAAAACAGAATCAGGAATAGGACTTGCAAAAGCATTGGTTGAAACGCTCCATACTTTTCATCTGCCTTTAAAACTTACTTTATATATGATGAAAAGAATGCTTGAAGATGAGCAATATCCCGACTGTTTTATACGAATGCTCGGCCCTTCGTTCGAATCGGAATATCCCGAATTGTTTGCCGTTCATGAATCAATCCGGGAAAGAGAGGAAAATAACACCTTACTCAACAAAAATTTTCACGCACATTTAAAAGAATATTACGAGACATTGAAAGATGTGCGGCCGAATTATACCACAAGTAAATCAAAAATCGGTTTTTTCGAAAAAATCATTTTTTTAATACTGTCGCTTTTTGGTAAAAGAAAAGATACAGTGCACGTAATCGACAAACATTTGGATAAGCTGAATGATATTCTGAATGCAAGTGGCGCCGGAGACGAAGTGGAAGAACTGGAAGAGGAAGCCATTATTAAGGCAATGAGCGCTCTTGGTGGAATTATGGTGGGTATCCTTGCCTTCTATTTCAGGGAAGGAAAAGATTCAGGCTTTCGTATTCCAAAAAGTTTAAAGGAACATTGGTTACTCGATTAAACAAAACCCAGCATGGATTTGGAATACAAAAAATCAATCGTTGATTATTACAATAACACCCGATTGGATTATCGCTTTTTATGGTTCAGAAAGAATAACCGCTCGGTTCATTTTGGATTTTACGACCATGAAGTTCAAACACATGGCGATGCGCTTGTTCAGCTAAATAAAGTAATGGCCCGGAAAGCCGAAATCGTTGATGGCGACCTTATCCTTGATGCTGGCTGCGGACAGGGCGGAAGTTCAATCTGGCTGGCGGAAAATTTTAATGTTCAGGTAACCGGTATCACGCTGGTTCCGCACCAGGTAAAAATTGCCACCAAAGAAGCCCGAAAAATAAATCGGAAAAACAATGTGCAATTTTATGAAGCCGATTATACCAAAACTCATTTCGATGATGAATCGTTTTCGGTGATTTGGGCCTGCGAAAGCCTCTGTCATGCCGAACAAAAAAAAGACTTTTATAACGAAGCTTACCGCTTATTAAAACCCGGAGGCCGGTTGATTAGCGCAGAATATATTCGATCTGAAAGGCCACTTACCAATCAGGGTGAAAAATTATTGCACGACTGGCTCAATGGCTGGTCGATAAAAGACATAGACACTTACGATGAACATAAACGAAATGCCAGCGATTGCGGGTTTAAAGATTTTGATATTGAAGATATCACCCGATATACCAAACCATCGCTGGCACACCTTCATGCTATGGCAAGCAAACTCTGGCGCTTTGGCACCTTTCTGAAAACCATCGGAATAAGAAATAAAGTCAGCCACGGAAATCACTTTGCATCGATAAAACAATACGAAGCGCTGGAAGACAAATTGTGGTATTATGGTTTGATTTCATTAAAAAAACACTAAAATGAATATGCCGGAAACACTCTCAACTTACAAAGGGTTTAAAATTGAAAAATCGCTGTTTATAAATGAGAGAAACGAAATTTTAAGAGCAGTCCGAATTTCTGACAACCAGGCAGTGATTTTAAAACAATCGGTTTTACAGCATGAAAATATCGCAGGAGTTTCGAAAATCGCTCATGAATATGAGATTCTGAAAAACCTGGAACATAAAGGTATTCCAAAGGTTTTCGATTTATTTTACGACGGCACAAAAGTTACACTTGTTCAGGAATATATTAAGGGTTCAAACTTGAAAAATCTGGTAGTAAACCAAAAGTTAGATTACACACTTGTGCTGAATATTGCAATTCAACTTGCCGATATACTTCAATATATTCACGAAAACCAGGTTATTCATAAGAATATAAACTCACGCGATTTAATGCTCGATGATGAAGGCACGCTAAAACTTCTCGACTTTGGCATATCCTCCGATTTGCATACAGAAACCAACGAATTTTTAAAGCTTGAGCAAATTGAAGGTACATTAACCTATATTTCGCCTGAACAAACCGGACGAACAACCTGGTCGGTAACTAAAAGCTGCGACTTTTATTCAGGCGGTATTTTACTCTACGAATTGCTTACCGGTAAATTACCGTTCGATTCTGCCGATCCGTTGGAAATAATTCATTTTCATTTATCGCGGAAACCGGTGCCTTTGAAAAGGATTCTTTCCGATTTACCCGAAGGACTTGATTTAGTAGTGGCAAAATTACTGGAGAAAAATCCGGACGACCGTTATAACAATGCCTTAGGATTAAAGGCGGATTTACTTACGGTAAAGAATCATTATACGTTTAAAAAACCGCTAAAAGAATTTAAAGCCGGATTGAACGATGTTTCGGAACAATATAAACAAAGTCAGAAGTTATATGGCCGTGAGGAAGAAATTGCCGAATTGCTCGATATGTATAAAAACATAAATCAAATTCAGTCGATGCTGGTTTTGGTGGCCGGATATTCAGGCGTTGGAAAATCGGCGCTTATCAGGCACATTAAATATCCAATTATTCAAAGTAACGGCACTTTTCTAAGCGGTAAGTTCGACCAGTTAAAAAAAGATATTCCTTATTATGCATTTATCGAAGCATTCAGGGAATTTATTAAAAATCTTTTGTCGGAGCCGGAAGAAAAGATTTCGTTTTGGCGAAACCGGATTTTGCAGGTTTTAGGCGAAAATGCAGTACTTATAACCGAAGTTATTCCCCTGCTTACAAAAATTATTGGTGTTCAGCCTCCAGTTCCAAAGCTTCAGCCGGCAGAACAGGAAACACGTTTTCATATGGTATTGAGTGACTTTATTTATGCATTTACTTCTTCCGATAGTCCGCTGGTAATTTTTCTCGATGATTTGCAATGGGCCGATTTACCATCGCTAAACCTTGTTATCCGTATTCTTAAAAATCCTAAACCCGAAAGTGTACTTATTCTTGGCGCTTACCGAAACAACGAAGTTGAAAAAGGCCATCCGTTGCTTTTAACCATAAAACAAATCAGTGAATTTCAGGGCCAGTTAAAAGAACTAAAACTACAGCCTTTAAATCTGGAAACAACCTGCAAAATTACAGCCGATTCGTTTGGCATGAAAACCGAAAAAGCACGTGAACTGGGAGAACACATCTATTTAAAAACAAAGGGGAATCCGTTTTTTATACATAGTTTTTTAAAATCGCTGTACGATAAAAAACTGGTAACAAAAGACCCCGGAAAAGAATGGATTTGGAACCGAAAAAAAATTGCCGAACTAAATTATACCGATAATGTTATCGACCTGATGACAGAAGGATTAACCAGTTTGCCTGAACAAACGCAGAATGAATTAAAGCTTGCAGCGGTTTTAGGCAATACGTTCGCGCTGGATGATTTATCAGACATTTCAGGACAGGCACAGTCAAAAATTTTTACAGCATTGTTGCCAGCGCTAAAAAATGGTTATATCGTTTCACCCGATAAAAGATACCGTGAATTTGTGCTCAGTTCTATTTCGGGCAGTTCAAATTTTGATTATTCACCGGAAGAAAAGATAAAATTCGCATTCTCGCACGATAAAGTTCAACAGGCAGCATATAACCTTACGTCGGAAGAAGAACTTGCGCCTTTGCATCTGAAAATAGGAAGATTGCTTCTGAAAAACAGGGATGAAGATCAGCTCCAGGAAGATATTTTCGAACTTATCAATCATTTTGGGCTTAGTTACCAACTGATAAACGATGAAAAGGAAAAGGAACAAATTGCGAATCTTTGTCTCACTGCCGGTAAAAAAGCCAAAGACTCTACATCGTACAATCTTGGCGTTACGTTCTTAAACATTGCGAAAGAACTGCTCGGAGAAGATTATTGGAACAACAAATACGAACTAAGCTATAACACATTGCTCACTTTAGGCGAATGTGAATATTTAAGCGATAATCCAGGCCAGGCCGAAATTTATTTTGAAGAAGTTCTGAAACACTCAAAAACCCGTTTTGAAAAATTGCAGGTATATTATCTTCATTCGTCGTTATACCTGAAAATTGGAAATACCAGCGAATCGCTGAGATTAGGTCTCGAAGCAGCAAAAATGTACAATATCCGGTTTCCGCGAAACAAAATCGCGATTCAGGTTTCCACCTTGCTGACCATATTAAAATACCTGTATTTATTTTCCACCAAATACAAAAAACCCGATAGTCTCACTCATCTGCCGGATTGCACCGATGAGGAAACGATCGCACTGAATAAATTTCTGATCGACCTCGCCACAAGCGCTTATCAGCAGGATCAGAATTTAATGATGCTGGTGATTTTCAAAATAATCAGGTATTACCTGAAAGAAGGATTTACCGATGCCAGCGGCTGGGGATTTTCAGGCTTTTCGGTGGTTGTTTTGTCGGTATTAAAACTGCAAAAAAGAGGATTCTATTTATGGAATATCACTATGCGACTTCACCGGCGAACAACAGCACCACTCATAAAATGGCGGCTAAATTATACGGTAAACTGCTTTCATAATCATTGGAGAAGTCCGTTCAGGGAAGGTTACAGCAGCATGTTGGAAACGTTTAAAGCCTGTGTACTTAACGGCGATCATATTTTTACCGGATACACTGCAGCGCTGTTAATCCGGACAAAACTGATGGCCGGTGACCGTTTAACTGAAATTCTTGAAAACGCAGACGATCACGTAACATTACTTAAAAACACACAAGGCGGACTCGATTTTTACCTGGGATTTTTACAGACTGCAAAATCGCTTCAGGATATTACCGTAAAAAATACCTGGGATGATGAGTCCTTCAACGGACAGGCTTTTCAGGATCATCTTATTCAAGAAGGCAATAAAACAAAGCTTGCATTTTTTTATTCGGCAAAAATATATCATCTGTATTACATGGAACAATATCGCGAAGCCCTGGTTGAAAGCGATATCTTGCTCAATTACGCTGATAATTTCCCGGGCGATATTTGCGAAGTAATGTATACCTTTTATTCGTCGATGGCTATTGCTGCCGTTTTCGATGAATTAACAGCGGATGAAAAGAAGAAATATCGGAAACATTTCAAAAAACACCTCTCAAATCTTAAGCTCTGGGCAAAAGGATGCAAGGCAAATTATGAGTCATATTATGAATTGCTTTTGGCCGAATACGAGATTATTAATAACCGTAATGCGAATGTATTAAGACATTACATTCAGGCTATGCAACTGGCCTCGGATAACCATATAAGAAACATTGGAGCCATTGCCTGCGAAAGAGCAGCAGCTTATTGCCTTGCAAGTGGTTTAACGGAACAGGGACAAAAGTACATTAAAACTGCCTATACAAAATTCAACTATTGGGGAGCTGAAAGAAAATGCAGGCTTATTGCCGAAAAGTATCCATTGGTATTAACTTCTGATATTTATTATAAGGATAGAACCGTATCGGGAACTGTAAAAAATGCTGCTGTTTCGAGCAAAAGCGCGATTGATCTTGCCAGTGTTTTAAAAGCATCGCAAACCATTGCCAGCCAGGTAAAATACGAAGATGTGCTTAAAAGCCTGATGCATATTACCATTGAAAATGCCGGCGCCGAAAAAGGATGTCTGTTACTGTTAAAAAAGGATAGGTTGTGCCTGGAAGCTATTGGGTATTCGGGAAATGACAGTGTCGAAATACTTCCTTCTGTTCCGTTGGAAAAATCGGACCTGGTGCCTAAAACAGTAATTAATTACTGCCGGCGTACCGAAGAAATTTTAGTATTACAAAACGCCACAGAGGAAGAGCGTTTCAATAATGATATTTATATTCAAAATAACAAAGTTTTATCGGTTTTATGTCTTCCGATAACCGCTGTGGGAACTATAAAAGGACTGCTCTATCTCGAAAATAATTTATTAAAAGGAGTGTTCAACAGCGACAGGACGGAGTTACTGCAAATGTTATCAGGCCAGATTGGAATATCCATTGAAAACTCCATCTTATACGAGAATCTCGAAGAAAAAGTAAAGGAACGAACCCTTGAAATTGAAAAGACACTTGCTGAATTAAAATCGGCACAAAATCAGCTTATCCAATCCGAAAAAATGGCTTCTCTCGGAGAACTCACAGCAGGAATTGCCCACGAAATTCAAAATCCGTTGAATTTTGTAAATAACTTTTCCGAGATAAGCATCGATTTAGTCGATGAGCTTACAGATGAACTAAAGGATATAGACCAGGACGAAGCAGCAAATATTTCGGCATTATTAAAGGAAAATCTTGAAAAAATAAACCACCATGGAAAACGTGCCAGCAGCATTATAAATGGTATGTTAGAGCATTCGCGCACCGGAGCCGGCAAAAAAGAATTGACAGATATTAACAACCTGGCTGATGAATATCTTCGGCTTGCCTATCACGGTTTTAAAGCAAAGGATAATTCGTTTAACGCTGTTTTCAAAACAGAGTTTGATAAATCGCTGCCAAAAATCAACGTCGTTCCACAGGATATTGGAAGGGTATTGCTGAACCTGATTAACAATGCGTTTTATGCTGTGGATAAGCGGGCGAAAGAAATGACCCCCCTCAATCCCCCCGAAGGGGGGACTAAGAAAGTCCAAACTGAATATCAGCCGTTTAGTTACAATTAGTACTACTTCTTCAAAGTCAGGGGATTTAGGGGTTAAAATAGGTTGTGAAGGATAACGGCCCCGGCATCCCACAAAATATAATCGACAAAATCTTCCAACCCTTCTTCACCACCAAACCACCGGGCCAGGGAACAGGATTGGGATTTGAGTTTGAGTTATGATATTGTGAAGGCGCATGGAGGAGATATCACTGTCGCATCAAAAGTTGGTGAAGGAACAGAATTTACAATCATATTAACAAAATCGGATGACAAGTAAAAAATTAAAAATACTGCTTTGCATAGCAGTTTTTTTTATTTCGATTGTGGCTGAAACGGCTGAAAAGCCCGTAATTATTAATGCTGAAAGATTTGCCGGCGAGAATCAAGTCGATTTAACGAACATGACAAACTGGTTATTTAAAAGCGGAAATAATCCGCAATGGGCCGAACCCGAATTAAATACCAGCGACTGGGAATATCGGACACCCAAGCAATTAAGTGTCCGTTTAAGAAATAAAAATGACGAAGTAGAAGGCTGGTTTCGAATAAAAGTAAAATGCAATGAATCTATTCGTGATTCTATGTTGTTTGTAAACGTTGGAAATTTCGGACAGGCAATCGACATGTATATCGACGGAAATCTGTATTATTCATATGGAAGTACCGGAGAATTCGGAAAACCATACAAAAGAAATTCAGGCGCTAATCTTCGTTTATACCGGGCGATTAATCTGGAACCTGGTGCCGAACATTTATTAGCTTTTCATTATCTGCATAAACCAATAGGTTTTCCTTATAACTTATCGATTAATGATGCAGCGCTCTATTTTAGCTTCAGTTTGTGTGGAAGTGCGTTCGAAGCGGCACAAAAAATGCAGCTTCAAAGCATGCTTATCAGATTAGTGGCAACTGCTACGGCAAGTATTGTACTAACACTGTTGTTTATTTTTCTATACTTTCAGAACCGCCGGGAAAAGATATTTAAATATATAATTTTAAGCGCTTGCCTGACTTCACTTACCGCATCGCTTATGGTTCCAAACTCAAACGTGATAGAAATCAGCTTTAAAGGGTATTTGTTGTTAAGCTTCGTTTTAAATCTGGTTTTACCTTCGATGTTGTTTTCGATAATTCTGATTTTTGTTAAGGTATTTTCAAATAAAAAACTTCTGGCAGTTTGGTATTTAGCTCTGCCTGCATTGGTACTGGGAATAAACCGTCAATTTTTTCAAATTCATATCATCAATGCCCTGGTGATATTTATATACATTTTAACAGCGCTTTATTTTATTCTTCGTTCCTGGAAAAAAGTAAAAGGAGCTAAATGGGCAATAATAGCCGGATTCTTTATTATGCTGATTAGCCTTATATCCTTTTTCATCACATTGGTTATAAAAGGAACACCCCAGTCATTTCTAACCTATTTTATCACTTTTTTAGCATTTCCTTCATCGCTTATGGTATTTGTTTCTCTTCGTTTTAAAGAAATTAATGATGAAGTACGGGCCAATGCCGAACAGCTTGTGAGGGTAACTGAAGAAAAGCGTACGCAGGCGTTAAATCAGCAGGTTGTTCTGGAAGAGCAGGTTAAAAAGCGAACCGCTGAACTTCAAAAATCATTGGAAGAATTAAAAAGCACACAATCGCAACTCATTCAATCTGAAAAAATGGCTTCATTGGGTGAACTCACTGCCGGTATTGCCCATGAAATTCAAAACCCGCTCAACTTTGTAAATAACTTTTCTGATTTGAATAAAGAACTTGTAGATGAACTGAAAGAGGAATTGGCAGTAGGCAATACTCAATCGGCAAATGAAATCGCTGATGGTATAAAGGAAAACGAACAAAAAATAAACCATCACGGTAAACGTGCCGAAGCAATTGTAAAAGGAATGCTCCAACATTCACGCACTTCAACCGGACAAAAAGAACTAACGGATATTAATGCTCTTGCCGATGAATATTTGCGCCTGGCATACCACGGCTTGCGGGCAAAAGACAAATCATTTAATGCTGATTTCAAAACTGAAGTCGATGAGATCTTCCAAAAATAAATGTCATTCCGCAGGATATTGGAAGGGTTTTGTTGAATTTGATAAATAATGCTTTTTACGCGGTCGATCAAAGGGCAAAGAAATTCTACCCCCCAACCCCGTCAGCTGAAGGAGGGAGCTAAGAACGATCGAAATTAAATATAAACCAAAGGTCACAGTTAGTACAATTTCTCCAAGTCCCTCTCCTAGGGGAGGCCGGGGTGAGGAGATAACAGTGAAAGACAATGGTCCAGGTATCCCCGCCTCCATCGTCGACAAAATCTTCCAACCCTTCTTTACCACAAAACCAACAGGCTCAGGAACAGGTTTGGGGTTGAGCTTGAGCTACGATATTGTAAAGGCACATGGCGGGGAGATTACGGTTAAATCAGTTGAAGGACAGGGAACAGAGTTTATTATTCAAATTCCGGTAAATTAATGTTAGAAAACTTTGGTATTAAAAGTAACAAAAGTAAAATGAGAAAAATAATAAGTTTAGTTATTTGTTTAGGATTTGCCCTAACTGTACATGGACAGTACAAAGTTCAGTTTATTCTGAAAGAGAAAACAATTATTCAACACGATAGCATTTATATTACCGGCTCGTTTAATAATTGGGATTCTATTCCTAATAAGGATTACCTGTTGAAACCTTCAGGAGAAAATGAAAAATCGATTGTTACTGAATTTGCCCAAAGGATCAATCCGCTATAAGTTTCATCGGGGAAGTTGGTTTAGCGTGGAAAAGCAATATAATGGAGCTGAAGTCCCTGACAGAACGGTTGCAATTATTAAAGACACCACTTTAATTGACAGCGTGGTTAGTTGGAGGGATGAATTAATTTCGGAAAAGAAATTGGCATTGCTGAAACAAAAAGAAGATACAAGCCGTGTAAATATTCTTGCTGTAATAGCCTATAATTATGCTTTCTGGCCGGAATATTACAATTCGGATTCTGCTTTATATTATGCCAACAAAGCTTTGCAATTACAACAAAAAATTTTAAAGTCAGAAGAATACAAAAACTGGGGAGGCGACGAACAGGCTCATAGGTTATTTGGCTTGCAGGAAATGCTTGCCTCACTTATGCATTCGTTGGGCAATTATACAAAAGCATTGGAACTCCGACTGGAAAATCTGAACCTGGCTGAAAAAGGGAATGATAAATTTTTTATGGTTTCAGCCCTTAGGCTTATTACTGTCGATTACGATGCTATGTACGATTATGAAAATTCATTGCGATATGGAAAATTAATGGATTCTGTCCTTTACACGCTTGATACAAATGACCAACGGTTTAAGCTCTTCCAGTTACAGTCAAACTTCATAATTGCAAACGCTTACTATAACCTGGACAGGACTGACTCCGCTCTGTATTATGCCAATAAATGCACTGATATTATAGCTGGCAACCCATTTGCTAATGCTGCATTTGGTAATCTTTTGTTGGGAAATATTTATTCAAAAAAAGGAGACGACTCAACAGCTTTTTCCTATTACCGCCAGGTTTATCCGAATGCAGTTAAAATCTACAGTCCACAATTAGGTGCCAGCGGTTTTGAAGGCATGGCAAGATTATTCCAAAAACAGGGGCAACCCGATTCTGCCTTATATTTTGCTAAACAGGCATTTGCACTTTTACAAAACTATAAAACTACCGTCATGTCATGGGGCGAAAATTCAGATGCTTACGTTGCCGAAATTAGTCCGCTACTTGCTGAATTATATAAAGCCAACAACCAGCCTGACAGTGCCTATAAATATTTGCAACTATCCGTAACATTAAAAGACAAGCTTTACAATTCAAATAAGGTCAGGCAATTTCAGACCCTTTCGTTTAATGAAATAGCCCGCCGTCAGCAATTGGAGCAGCAAAATAAAGAAGCTGAACAGCAATATAAAACCCGATTAAAGATGTATGGGTTATTAGCAGGGATGGCTTTCTTTTTGATACTTGCTTTTATACTTTACAGAAACAACAACCAAAAACAAAAAGCAAATAATTTATTAAAAAGTCAAAAACGGGAAATAGAAACCACATTAGGAGAACTAAAATCCACCCAATCACAACTTATCCAGTCCGAAAAAATGGCCTCGCTCGGTGAACTCACCGCCGGCATTGCGCATGAAATACAGAACCCGCTGAACTTTGTCAACAATTTCTCGGAAGTCAACTTCGAGCTACTTGACGATTTAAAAGAAGCGATTGCCAGCAACGACCAGGAAGAAATAGAAGCCATTTTCAAAGATTTGAAAGAAAATGAAAGCAAAGTTACCAGCCACGGCAAACGCGCCGAAGCCATCGTAAAAGGTATGCTCTTACATAGCCGTGGCAGCAGCGGGCAAAAAGAACCAACCGATATTAATGCCCTTTGCGATGAATACCTTCGCCTCTCCTACCATGGTTTCCGTGCCAAAGACAAAACGTTCAATGCCGATTTCAAAACTGAATTTGATGAGTCGCTTCCTAAAATCAATGTTATTCCGCAGGATATTGGGAGGGTTTTGCTGAATTTGATTAATAATGCGTTTTATGCGGTGGATAAAGGGCGAAAGACATGACCCCCCACCCCCCAGAAGGGGGGATAGAAGAACGAGAAAAGATTATAACCCAACAGTCACAATTAGCACTACTTCCTTGATCCCCCCTTCGGGGGGACGGGGGGCTTTAGGATTGCGGTAAAAGATAATGGAAATGGTATCCCTGCCAAATCGTCGATAAAATCTTCCAACCCTTCTTCACAACAAAACCAACCGGCCAAGGAACCGGGCTTGGATTGAGTTTGAGCTATGATATTGTGAAAGCACATGGGGGAACGATTTCTGTTCAATCTTTGTCTAACGGAAAGGCAGGAACCGAATTTATAATAACAATACCTATAAAATCATGAACAAATCTGTGAAATCCATTAATCCGTGTAAATCTGTGGTTCAGACAAGCTACGATATTGTAAAAGCTCATGGCGGATTAATTGATAATATCTCTAATAAAGACAAGGGTACTGAATTTATAATTTCTATTCCACTAAATAAATGAAAAGACTGATTGTTATACTGGTATTTCAATTTGCAGCCTGTTCTTTAATGGCACAGGAAAACAAAATTGAAATTTTTCGTGAAAAAGTAAAAAATGCTGCCAATGACACGGTGCGTATTGATCTTTTATCGGACTATATGCCATTTTGGCTATCCTATCCCGATACCGGATTCGTATTTGCCGATGAAGGACTTAAACTTGCTCAATCAATGAATTATAAATTAGGGGCAATAAAATGCCACTTAGCATTATCTATTTATTCGTGGTCATTGGGTGATTTTGAAACGGCTATAAACCTGGCTGAAAAAGTACTGATATATGGGAAATCAATAAAAGATACTGATTTAATATTTGGTGCCTATGCTACCATGGTAAATTGTTACCGGGATTTTAAAGATTACAGAGAGGCCTTGCGCATAAATTCAGAATTTACTTCTACAATTTCAACACAAGAAGTTCAAAGCTATTTCTATGGAGCAGCGGCTGATATTTATTATCGAATGGGAAAATATGATTCCGTTCAGGTCTGTTTTAATCAATTGGAATCAATTTATCCTGATAAGAATCTTCCGGACTGGATTAATCTAATTAAAGGTCAAACGTTGGAAAAATTAAATAAAGACAGTTTAGCTTTACTCTGTTACCGAAAAAGTATTACAGGTTTTGGTAATTACAATTTAAAAGATTTGATTCGTGCGTACAATGGAATGGCAGAACTCTTCCTAAAGAACGCGACAACAGATTCTGCATCATTTTATGCTAATAAAGCTCTCCATCTGGCACAAAAACAAAATTTTAATCGTGAATTATCGGAAGCATTTCTTATTCTTTCAAAAGTCTACGAAAAAACAAATACAACTGAGGCATTCAAATACCTGAAACTGGCCAATAAAGCAACAGACAATCTGTTCAATCAGGAAAAACAACAGCGACTCTTCAGTCTCCGATTTAACGAAGAAATCCGTCAACAAGAAGCCCGGGCATCTGAGTTGGAATACAAAAACAAAAACCAACGTCTATGGATTTTTAGTATTACCGGGGCATTGCTTTCCGCTTTATTGGTTGCTTTTATCCTTTTCCGCAATAACCGTAACAAACAAAAAGCCAAGCAAAAAATTGAATCAGCATTTAATCAGTTAAAATCCACCCAATCTCAACTCATCCAATCCGAAAAAATGGCTTCACTCGGTGAACTCACCGCTGGCATTGCGCATGAAATTCAAAACCCTTTAAACTTCGTAAATAACTTTTCGGAAGTAAATAAAGAGTTAATTGATGAATTGGATGAAGAAGCTAACAAAGGAAATCTCGATGAAGTAAAAGCAATCGCAAAAGACATTAAAGAAAACGAACAAAAAATAAACCACCATGGCAAACGCGCCGATGCCATTGTAAAAGGAATGTTACAGCACTCCCGCACTTCAACAGGACAAAAAGAATTAACCGATATTAATGCTCTTGCCGATGAATATTTGCGCCTGGCTTACCACGGACTTCGTGCAAAAGACAAATCGTTTAATGCCGACTTTAAAACTGAACTCGACAAATCGATACCAAAAATAAATGTCATTCCGCAGGATATTGGAAGGGTTTTGCTGAATTTGATAAATAATGCGTTTTATGCGGTTGATAGAAGCTAAAGCCCCCCAACCCCCCGAAAGGGGGATCAAGACCCGAATCATATTTATAAGCCAATAGTTATTGTAAGACTTCTTTCATCTCCCCTTTGGAGAGGATCGGGGGAGGTCAGAATAAGCGTGAAGGATAATGGAAATGGAATCCCCTCCTCCATCCTCGACAAAATCTTCCAACCTTTCTTCACCACCAAACCAACCGGGCAGGGAACAGGACTTGGATTGAGTTTGAGCTACGATATTGTGAAGGCTCATGGCGGCGACCTAAAGGTTGAAAGCTTTACTGCCGGCGATTATGGGATGGAAGGCTCGGGTACAACATTTATCATCCAATTACCCATATAAAACTGACCATGAAACTAACGATAAAGATTACAGGATCTATTTTGATTGCGATTATGTGCATAAAGCAATCTTCAGCACAAAATCTGAAAATTGCACAATATGATAGTTTGATAGAAATTGCCGAAACAGATACCGGCAGAATAAAGCTGATTATACAAAAACTTGATATTCTCAGTACAATCAACCTCGATTCGGCAATCAACCTGGCACAGAAAACACTTGAAGAAGCTCAAAATATCCATTTTTACCGTGGTAAAATAGATTTAATGATGAATCTGCTCAACAATTATTCCTTCAAAGGAAATTTCAAAGCAGCAGCGAAACAATTAAAAAGCCTGGAACAAACCATTGATCCGGAAAATGATTCATCTGATTTTGCAACTTTATATGCAAGTACAGGCATGTTTTTTGGCATGCAGAGCAAATATGATTCTTCCATATATTTTTATAAAAAGGCAATCTCCATAAATGAACGTTTAGGGAAACCTAAACGCCTGGGTGTATATTATTCAAATATTGCAATCGGATATCAGCAGCAATCAAATTTTCCGATGGCTCTCCTTTATCAGCAAAAAGCGCTGAAACTTTACGAGGATTTGGGCAACAATGAATCGGGACAGGCATATACGCTCGTAAATATGGCCAATACCTACAATGCCATGGGAGATAATGAAAGGGCCGAAAAAACTTTCCTGAAGACAATAGAACTTGCGAAAAAAGTACAGCTCACCAATGTTGAATTATATGCATATTCAAACCTTGCAAGTCTATATACTGATGAAGAAAGATGGAAAGAAAGTTATGATTATGCAATAAAGGCTGCCGAATTGGGTGGCAAGCTCGGGGATCAGGGAATCGAGGGTGCCAGTTTGTCAAAAGCGTCCATCGCCCTGGTAAATATGAACCAACCCGAAAAAGCAGTAACATTGTCACAAAAAGCAATCGTCCTGGCCGATTCATCTTCCCTGCCCTTAAATATCAACCAGGCTTATTCCAGCATGGGTTATGCATTAATGTCGCAGCAGCAATGGAAAGAGGCCATCCCATTTTATGAAAAAGGATTTGGATCGCTCAAAGAAGCAGATATCTATACGAACCATATTAGTTTGGTCACCAGACAACTATCGGAATGTTATGAGAATACAGGTGATTATGTAAAAGCTTTGGAGTTATACAAAAGGTCTGCTGCAATAAACGATTCAGTAAGCAGGAAGGAAAATATAAGGAAAGCCACAGAACAGACGATGAATTTTGAATTTGAAACAAAGCAACAGACCGCCAAAGCAATTCAGGATGCAAAAGACGAGGTCATACACACACGGCAGGTAGCGTTGATCATTGGTCTGGCGCTTTCTTTTATTCTGATCCTCGGAGCTTTCATAGGCTATTTCGGTAAGAAAAAAGCCAATGTTTTATTGCTCAATCAGAAAAGGGAGATTGAGAAAACCCTCACGAAACTAAAGAATACCCAGTCACAGCTCATCCAATCCGAAAAAATGGCTTCGCTAGGCGAACTTACAGCCGGCATTGCACACGAAATTCAAAACCCGCTCAACTTCGTAAATAATTTTTCAGATGTTTCAGAAGAGTTAGTGGCTGAACTTCAGGATGAATTGGGTAAAGGAGATTTGGATGAAGCAAAATTAATTTCAAACGACGTTATCGAAAACCTCCAAAAAATAAAACATCACGGACAACGGGCCAGCGATATCGTAAAAGGTATGCTTCAGCATAGTCGGACAAGTTCCGGGGAAAAAGAACTAACAGATATTAATGCCCTAGCTGACGAATATCTGCGCCTTTCCTACCATGGGATGCGGGCAAAAGACAAATCCTTCAATGCCGATTTCAAAACTGAGTTTGATGAAAATCTACCTAAAATAAATGTCATTCCACAGGATATTGGACGGGTGCTGCTGAACCTGATAAATAATGCGTTTTATGTGGTGGATAAAAAAGCAAAAGAAATGACCCCCCTCAATCCCCCCGAAGGTGGGACTAAGAACGATCAAATTAAATATGAACCTAAAGTTATAGTTAGTACTTCCCACTCCCTCTCCGTTGGAGAGGGCCGGGGTGAGGTCAAAATAACCGTAAAAGATAACGGTCCCGGAATTCCCGACTCTATAAAAGATAAAATCTTCCAACCCTTCTTCACCACCAAACCCACCGGGCAGGGAACAGGGTTAGGGCTTTCACTGGCTTACGATATTGTGAAAGCGCATGGTGGAGTGTTGTCCGTAAAGTCTCCTTTGGAGAAAGTAGAGACGAAAGAAGGAAGTGGCACTGAGTTTACAATAATAATCTGATATTATAATGATGCATTCAAAACTAATATTTGTGTTTATGTTCTAATTTGTTTACATTTAAATGGGTCAAAAAAAATAATCATCTATTCCTGATTTGCAGGATAACATAATTTTTTGAAATACGAGCAAATATTTTTGGTAAAAACCATAGGAAGAAGCGAAATATATTCGAAATAACTTTTCATTATAATTTAATAAAATGATTTATGGCAACAATTACAGTTACTTATGATGGTTCGGAATTAATTATGTCTGATAATGGGCATACCAATGCCAGTAAAAGCGAGGTAATTCATTGGCATCCAGGTGATGGTGTTGAAGCAATTACAGATGTTTTGGCAAAAAGTAATACTCCCACTTCCACTAATAAGTTTTGGAAAGATGCTCCAAAACAAAATGGTGTAAATTTTAAAGGTAAAATAGATAGTGACCTGGCTGATGACCAAACCTGGGACTGGGACTACGATATAACCTGTAATGTTGGAACTAAAGAAAATCCGGTTTTCAAAATCAAAGATCCAAGAATCCAGGTTTTTTCCAGATAAAACTATACGTAAAGTATTTTTATGTTGTGTAAAGGAAAACGTTATTTTTTGCTGATAGGTCTTCTGTGTCTTATTTTTCCTGTTATTTATAGCCAGGATCAAAAAGTGGCCGATAGCCTGGAAATCATTTATAACAAGGGAACATTAAGTGATACAGCCAGGTTGGAGTTGCTCAGGCAATTATCGTTCAATGAAATTAAAGATCTGAATTTGTCTTTAAAATATGCAGAGGAATTAATAGACCTGGCCCAAAATACAGGAAATAATAAATATCTGCAAAGCGGTTATTTTCAGAAAGGAAATAAAAAAAGATTATTTGGCGATTTGGAAGATGCAATGGATGCCTATATCAAAAGCGCCGAAACTGCCCGGCTGGAAAAAAACCAGGTAGCTGAAGGAAATGCCTACGGTGCCATCGCTGATATTTACTCTATTTCAAATAATCATCCCAATACAAGACGTTACTATAACCGGGCAATTGCTATTCTGAGAGAAGCTAATGATTCCATTGCCTTAGCGTCTGCCATATTAAATGCCGGAGAGGAATACAGGCTCAGTCAAATTTACGATACTGCATATGCGTATTTTGAGGAATCAAGAATTATATTTCAAAAGCTCAATTACGTTATAGGGGAGGCATATAGTATGGGTAACATAGGAATGGTTTACGCAAAAACCGGCGAAAGCAATCTTGCTGAAAAGAATATTAAAGAAGCGGTTGAGATATTGGAACAATTGGAAGATTTTTATCCTGTTTGTGTTTATCTTGTTTCATTGGCTGACATTTACAATTTAAAAGGAGATGAACGCACTGCATTAAATTATGCAAATCAAAGCCTTGCACTTGCCCGGAAATATGGACTAAAAGAACAAATCAGGGATGCCAACCTGAAACTTTCAGAACTTTATGAAAAATCGGAAAACCCCGCGGAATCGTATAAATACTTCAAAAATTACATCGTTTACAGAGATAGTCTGAATAACATTAAAACAGTGCAGAGTATGGCTAACTATCAAACTGACTTCGAGGTTTCCAAAAAGCAATTGGAAGTAGATCTTCTCAATCAGCAAAAACAGAACCAGCGTTGGTGGTTAATAACTATTGCCGGGATTTTGTTTACAACATTTATATTGTTGTTCATGTTCTACCGGAATAATAAAATCAAACAAAAAGCAAATATCTTGCTCCAGGAACAAAAAAAGAAAGTAGAAACCACACTTGTCAATTTAAAAGAAGCCCAGGCCCAACTCATCCAGTCCGAAAAAATGGCTTCACTCGGCGAACTCACTGCCGGCATTGCCCATGAAATTCAGAATCCACTCAATTTTGTCAATAATTTTTCGGAAGTGAATTCAGAATTGACCGACGAACTGGAAGAGGAGGTTAAAAAAGGAAATATGGAAGAAGTCATTTCCATCATAAGAGATATAAGAGAGAACGAATCAAAAATCAGTCAACACGGGAAACGAGCTGAATCGATTGTAAAAGGAATGCTTCTGCACAGTCAGGTCAATGGTGGAAAAAAAGAACATATTTACATTAATGCGCTGTGCGATGAATATCTGCGTCTTGCCTAGCACGGATTCCGTGCCAGGGACAAATCGTTCAATGCCGATTTTAAATTGGAAATTGATGAATCGCTACCGAAAATAAATGTAATTCCGCAGGATATTGGTCGGGTATTGCTAAACCTTTTAAACAATGCTTTTTATGCGGTAAACGAAAAAGCAAAGACCCCCCAACCCCCCGAAGGGGGGCTTAAGAGCGCCCAAAATGATTATAAACCAATGGTAATTGTAAGGACTTCTTCCTACCTGCCCCCTTCGGGGGATTGAGGGGGGCTTTATATCCGTAAAAGACAATGGCCCCGGAATCTCCGCCTCTATTAAAGACAAAATTTTTCAGCCGTTTTTCACAACTAAACCAACCGGACAGGGAACCGGTTTGGGATTGAGTTTAAGCTATGAAATAATTACTAAAGGCCATAATGGTGATTTAAAAGTAGAAACAAAAGAAGGCAGAGGAACTGAATTTATAGTTTTACTCCCCTTTAAAAGTTAGTCCAAGAAATGTAATATCATCAAACTGGGGCGCATTTCCCGCAAATTTTTTTACGTCTTCAAGCGAATTTTTGATTATCTCTTCAATAGAGCAGTTTAAGTTTTCATAAAGAAAATCTTCAAATTTTCTGGTCCCATATGCTGTTTCCTCCAAATTTACAGCTTCTGTAACGCCATCGGTATAAAGTAAAAGCTGTTCGCCTTTTTTTAGGGAATTTTTTTTGACTGAAAACTAAAATCATCCTTAATCCCTAATGCCATACCATCCGTTAGCTCAACCTCCTGAATTTTGTCCGATCTAAAATATAAGGCGAATTATGTCCGGCATTCACATAATCAATGTTGCCTGTTTGCGTATCGAGTATCCCGTAAAATGCGGTGACAAACATACAAGATGCACTTTCTTCGCAAAGCAGATTATTCACATACTCCATACAGCTACTCGCCGTATCGCCTTTAAGTCCTGTGGCACGAATTAACGTTCGGCAGATTGCCATAAAAAGTGCCGCAGAAATTCCCTTACCCGAAACGTCACCAATAACAAATCCGAGCCGATAATCATCAATTTGAAAAAAATCGTAAAAGTCGCCACCCACTTCATTGGCTGCAACCATCGATGCGTAAAAATCAAACGTGTTTAATTCTTCGGGGAAAGGAGAGAAATTTTTTGGGCAGAATAGCCTGTTGAATTTCCCGGGATATATAGAGGTCATTTTCTATCGAAACAAGCTTATCATGCTCAGCCAGCCAACGCACGAATCGATAATATCTCATTAAGCGTTTTGTTGATGGTTATTTCAAGATCAGTAAAATTCACGGGCTTGGTTATAAAATCAAATGCACCGCGATTCATAGCAGTCCTGATATTTTCCATATCGCCATACGCTGAAACAATAACTGTTTTCAAGCCCGGATTTTGCATTTCTCTTAATTTATTAAGCAAAGTCAATCCATCCATCTCCGGCATATTAATATCCGAAAGAACAATTCCTATTTCAGGAAAGTCGGCAATTTTTTCAAAAGCTTCCACACCATTAAAGGCAAATTCAAAATCGAAAGATTTTTCCCGGATTTGACGACGAAATTTCTGCCGAATCATCGGTTCCATATCGGTTTCATCATCAACAACTAAAATTTTGATTCTGGATGGTAAAGATTGACTCATATAATTATTTTCACTAATTTTAGACTACAATGTCTTTCTAATTAAGAATTCTAAACAATTTTTACTTCTAAATGTTTAACAGACAATTAAATATGACTTTAACATAAAACAGGTCTGATTAAGGCCGCAGATTGTTTCGCAAGTATGCCTGAAAGAAGGTCAGCAATCCGGGGCAATAGCAATATCAAATAATAGCTAAAAAATAAAATCCATAAATTAATTATCTAAATAATACTACTACAAATGAAAAAATTAGTTACAAAAATTGCACTTCCTCTCAGTATTGCGCTGATTCTTTTTGCCGGGTGTAACTCCTCAACCAAAACAAAAGAAAACAAAGGTACAACCTCAAGCGGAAAAGAGGCATATGTTGAAGTTGAAGTTTTCGATGCCGTGAAAATCAAAGACCAGATTGTTGAAACGATTCAGAAAATGCCCAGCGAAAAAGAAGTTGCTGAATTAATTAATGAAGCCGGTGCGTCATACATTTTCGATTTAACAGTTCCGCCGGAACAGGCAGAAAAACTGATGACCAAATCAGAACAAAGTTTCGGTTTAGGATTTTATTCCTTCGATTTACTCTATGCAAGCGTATACAACCGTGGAGATGTGGCAGCCGAAATAAGCGACGTATCTGAGCAAATTATTGACGAACTCGGACTCAGAGATGAACTTATCTCAACAAATAATTACCTCGGAAGAATCAAAGAAAACGTTGATAATAAGGATACACTTGATTACCTGGTTACCCAGGATCTCAATCATTTTCATAAGCAAATGTCGACTGGCGATCAGCCCGATGTATATGCACTTTCGGTTATTGGTTCAAATGTTGAAGCGCTGTATATATTAAGTCAGACGACTTTGCTGGCAAAAAACAAGGCAAAATTGTTAGAGGTCATGAATATGCAGGATGAAAGAGTTCACCTGGTTTTTACTTTGCTTGAATTGATGTCGGAAGATGAAGATATTACACCATACTACGAACAATTTCAGCCGGTAGTTGCAATTTTTGAAGATAACGATAAAATTACCGAAACTGAACTTGCTGAGATCGGACCTTTGATGGAAAGCATGAGGAAAAAAATATTGGAATGAAAATGATATCCGGGTAATAACCAAATCGTATCCCGGTTTTCCATCTTCTTTTAACCTACTTTTTATGAACGAGATTACATTAAATGCCCTTATCAATTTATTTGCATTATTCTCGGCCATAAGTGAATTGGACAAAAAGGATGCAATTCGTAGTTTTTCATTATACCTCCATCAACACTTTGGTATTTCAAATGATAATGATTATCTAAGCCTTTTCGAAGAGCTGCTTGATTTATATGGGGTTGGTGGAAAATCTGCCATCACTTTTGATATGGCTCAGGAAGCATATAATGTGAGTGCGAACATAAGAAGCTGGCTTAAAAAGGATGAACAGGTAATGGTTTTTATGCGTTTCCTGGAACTTGCTAAAAGCAGAAACCTGTCAAAAGCAGAATTGTTTTTTGAAACATTGGCAAATGTTTTTGAAATTAGTGAAACCGAGCTTAAAAAATTTATTGCATTTATATTTTACACTTCCACCGACCAGATTAACTCTCCCGATTTTTTACTCATCAACCAAAATGACAATCCCGGCAATCGCCTATACAAACACATTTATGAAAAGAATATCGACGGGGAACTACTTTTTTTTCGATGCTCAATAATCAGGACATTATACTTTTACATTTCATGGAAACGAATACCTTACCATTGAAGGAAATCCGGTAATTCCTGATCGTTTTTACGCCTTCAAGGAAGGAAGCATTATTCGGGGGCCTCGAATTTCGCCGGTTTATTACACCGATATAGCTTCCACTTTCCGGGAAGAAACCCAGGCTACCTCTTTTATTTTTTCGGGCAATGAAATTGAGTTTAAATTTAAAAACAGCGAAAATGGGTTACACCGGTTTTCATTCGCAGAAAAATCGGGCCAGCTTATTGCCATTATGGGCGGCAGCGGCGTGGGAAAATCAACCCTGTTAAATATCCTGAATGGAAATATTCCTGTACATCACGGGAAAATCAAAATCAACAATGTTGAAATATATCAACAAAAACAGGATACAGAAGGATTAATAGGTTATGTTCCACAGGACGACCTGTTGTTTGAAAACCTGACGGTTTGGGAGAATTTGTATTTTAACGCCTCCCTCTGTTTCGATCAACTTACGCGAAAAGAAATTGAGGAGAAAGTTGAACGAATTCTACATGAGCTGGAGCTCTTGCCATACAAAGATTTAATAGTTGGCAGCCCGTTAAAAAAAATGATTAGCGGCGGTCAGCGAAAAAGATTGAACGTAGCGCTTGAATTGATTCGGGAACCTGCAATACTTTTTGTGGATGAACCCACTTCAGGATTGTCATCCACCGATTCTGAAAAAGTAGTTTTACTCTTGAAACAGCAGGCTCGTAAAGGCAAACTAATTATTGTAAATATTCACCAACCTTCGTCTGCCATTTTCAAACTGTTTAATAAGCTGTGGATTTTGGATTCGGGAGGCCGTCCAATTTACACGGGAAATCCGCTCGACGCCATTATCTATTTTAAAAGAGAAGTAAACCATGTGAATGCAGATATTTGCGAGTGTGTGGTTTGTGGAAATGTAAATCCGGAACAGGTACTTGAAATTGTTGAAACAAAAAAAATAGATAATTCAGGAAACTTTCTGGCCGACCGTCGTTTTACTCCCGAATACTGGTATACGCAATACCTAAAAAAACCCAACGCTGTTACCGAAAAAGTTGAACGGGCTCCAAACGTTTTACCACCAAAGAATTCAAAAAAACCCGGATTGCTAAAACAGTTCAGAATATTTTTTGAACGGAATTTGAGAATAAAAATATCCGACCGCCAGTATGTATTTATCAACCTGCTTGAAGCCCCGGTGCTTGCGGTAATTGTAGCATTTTTCACGCGTTTCTCAGAAGGTGAGGAATATATCTTCTTTGAAAATAAAAGTTTAATCTCCTACATGTTCATGGCGATTGTGGTTGTATTATTTATGGGAATGAGTGTTAGTGCCGAGGAAATTATAAAGGACCGTAAAATTTTACAACGCGAATCTTTCCTTAACCTGAGTCGGTTTAGTTATTTGAATTCAAAAATTCTGTTTCTGATTGCCCTTTCTGCATTTCAATCATTCAGTTTCGTTTTAATCGGAAATCTGATTCTGGGCATCCACCACATGACGTTCGTTTATTGGATGGTACTTTTTTCGGTGACGGTTTTTGCCAATCTTTTGGGGTTGAATATTTCTTCGGCATTCGATTCGGTTGTTGCCATTTACATTTTAGTGCCATTGCTTTTAATACCACAAATTCTGCTTTGCGGAGTTATTGTTAAATTCGATGATTTACAAAATAAAAATGCAGAAAATGACGTGGTGCCGGTTACAGGAGAAATTATGGCTTCGCGATGGGCTTTCGAAGCTATGGCCGTTGAACAGTTCAAAGAAACAGGTACATGGCCCGTTTTTTTGATATGGAAAAAGAAATGGCACAGGCACGTTATCGTTCAGAGATTCTGACAACCCAATTGATCGGGCAGGTTGACCTTGTTAATGGCTGGATAAGGCTAAATAAACCTGCAGAAATAATTGCACAAAAGCTTTGGATCATTAAAAATGAAATTGAAAAACTGGATAATGAAAATGTTTTGCCTGAATTCCGGTATACTGAAAGCCTGGTTCCCGAAAAATTTGATAATCAGATTGCCGGAGTTGCAAAAACTCACCTTAATGCATTAAAGGATTTTTATGAAAATCGTTATCAGAAAATAAAATCGAAAAAGACAGGTTGATTAAACGAATTGGAAAAGAAAACGGCGAACAGTACCTTTACAATCAAAAAATGAAATTTCATAACAAATCATTGGAGGCGCTTGTTCTTAATTCAGAATCGAGTGAAGTTTTCCGCGAAACTCCTTTTGGTTATATGCAAAAAATAGCGCCTATTTATAAAGAACCGGATTTTGCAAACGGAAGGGCTCATTTTCTGGCCTCACAAAAAAATTTTTTTGGCTATACAGTTGACACTTTTCATTTTAATCTGGCAATATTGTGGTTGATGAGCACGTTTTTATACATTGCCCTTTATTACAACTGGTTACGAAACATTCTTCAGTTATCAGATCAGTTTAAAAATTTTAATCGAAGAAAAAAGAAAATACATAATAAGCCGGTGAAACGGCAGCATAATTATTATTATTAACATCATTAAAAATTGATATTAAAAATTGAAAGACCAGGAAGATAAAATATTTCTTTATTAAAAACCGGATTAAGAAATATCTTCTTTGGCAGAGAAAATTGAAGAATTTGCCAACGAATGGGAATTCTCCCACGAACTGGCCATGAATATTAATCTGGTTTTGGAAGAGGCTGTTTCCAATATTATTTTTTATGCATTCGATGACACAGAGAAACACGAAATAAGAATTTCAGTATCGTCGAACAAACAATTAATAACCATGGAAATAACTTAGGATGATGGTGTTCCTTTTAATCCATTGTCTGAAAAACCAGCCCAAATATTACATTTATCTGCAAAAGAAAGGCCGTTGGTGGACTTGGGATTTTTTTGATATCGCAGATGATGGATGAAATGCATTATTCCAGAAAAATAAACAAAATGTGTTGACGTAAAAAAAGCATTTGATAAAGTCGCGTTAAACAATAAAGTAAGAATAAATAAACAATGATATATGATTATAAAAGTGAAAAAGTTGGAGATTTTTCCATCCTGAAAATCAAAGGAAGAGTTGACACGGTGCACTCAACTGCACTGGAAGACGAGGTCAACAAATTATTTGAGAGCGGAGAAAAAAATATAATCTTCAATTGCGACGAAATGAATTACATCAGCAGTTCCGGGTTAAGGGTATTCCTGGTTGCACAAAAAAAAATAATTCCAATACAGGGAAAACTTTACCTGTGCAATATGCAACCTGCCATTCAGGAAATATTTCAGATATCAGGATTTTCGAATCTATTCAGGATTTTTGATACACAGGAAGAGGCTCTTGAAATCCAATGATTATCAAATCAGAAAATAAAATACATCCACTTCTTTTCATAGAAATCCTATTTTTGAATACGGCTTATACTGATCCTTATAATATTTAATGCGCATGTGTTTAATAAAGTGAATCGTTACATTTAAATATTATGCAAATGACAATCGTTCCATTTCTTGTGAGTCTGACACTTTCGCATCGTTTATATAAGTTTTCAAAAATACATAATCATCACCAGTGGGTAAATTGGTTAAATTATTCCAGGTTCTTCACCGGATTCCTTTTTGCTGTGCGAGGTTATACTTTCGGCGCCCAATACCACGCGATGGATATGGCATATTTTTTTGGTTTCCCTTCTTCTTATTTGCCTACCAACAAAAAGAAATGCGTCAGTTGCGCATGTTTTTATTCGCATTTGCACCCTATTTCTGGTATCGATTCTAAATGATTTAACCGAAATCATTTTAACTAATTTTCATGAACGCTGGAACAATTATTTCGGAAATGCGGTAACACTTTCAATTATCTGGATGTTGGCCATTTTATTTAGTCATGCCCGACAAAATAAAATTGCAGAAAAAGAACGAATTAAAAGAGAAAGGGAAGACGAGATTAACCGGGCGATTGCAGCGCGAAAGGTTGAATTGGAAGGACTTGTTGCTGAGCGAACGGCTGAAATAACCAAACAAAAAGAGGAATTGGAGCATGCCTTGAAAGATTTGCGAACCACCCAGGATCAACTTATCCAATCAGAAAAGATGGCTTCCTTGGGAGAACTTACAGCGGGTATTGCACACGAAATTCAGAATCCGTTAAACTTTGTCAATAACTTTTCGGAAATAAATAACGAGTTAATTGATGAACTCAAGCAGGAGTTGGCAGAAGGCGATATGAAGTAAGTAGAAGAAATAGCCAATGATATGAAACAAAATGAGCAAAAAATAATTCAGCATGGGAAACGTGCCGATCAGATTGTAAAAGGTATGCTTCTCCACAGCCGGGGAAGAAGCGGACAAAAGGAACCCACCGATATCAATGCACTTTGCGACGAATATCTGCGACTATCCTATCACGGGTTTCGCGCCAAAGACAAATCTTTCAATGCCAAGTTTTAAACTGGATTTTGACCGAACTTGGAAGCATTACCACAGGAAATTGAGAGTCGTTCCGCAGGATATGGGTACGTGTTCTGCTCAACCTGATAAATAACGCTTTATATAGTGTGAATGAAAAACTCAAATCCGGCATGAACGATTACAAACCAATGGTTGTTGTAAGCACAAAATGGTTAAAGGACAAAGTTGAAATAAAAGTGCAGGATAACGGAAATGGGATCCCTGCTTCAAAAAAAGACAAAATTTTTCAGCCGTTTTTTACAACAAAACCAACCGGTACAGGGTACCGGGTTGGGATTAAGATATAAATGTTACGAAATCATAACCGAAAAAAGGAAACATAGACGGTAGCAATCCATGTTGAATCAAAAGAGCAACAAGGAACCGGTTTTATTATTACATTACCTGCTAATAATCATGAATATATTAGTTGTTGACGACGAAAAAGACATTCAGCCCCTGTTTTTGACAGCGGTTCAGGAGAGAAATCAAAAAAGGCGAAATCGAATTTGTTTTTGCCTATTCCGGTGAAGAAGCACTTCACTGCCTGCAGGATTATAAACATGAAGCAGTTCTTATTCTGTCAGATATTAATATGCCCGGAATGAGCGGACTTGATTTACTCGAAAAAATAAAACTGAAAAACCATAAACCACCACCTGTGGTAATGATGATTACGGCATATGGAGATGAAGAAAACTACAAACGTGCCATGCAATTTGGCGCTGATGATTTTCTTACCAAGCCAGTTAATTTTTCAGAATTAAAGGAAAAAATAAAATCTATAGACGAGTGATTAATGTATTAGTGGTTAATGACGAAACTGATTTCGGGAAAAACCCCAAGTTAATTGGCTTTTCTTAAAAATCCGTTCACTAAATCGAACGGTAATAAATACACTCTAATTTCGATTTGTTATTATTATTTGCCGTCTGCTTTAGCTGACGGTCAAAATGTTTTGTTGATGAACAAGGCTTTAGCCACATAAGAGTAATGCCTAATTCAAATGACTTTATTTTCCCGGCAATGGTGTTGTGCTGAAACAGCTGCAAGGTAACATGGAGCATAAATCCTATTGTTCATGACAAAGCCTGTATGTATTTTCTGACAACGTTTTTCTAAATTGAAGTTGGTTTCTTAACTGCAACCGTTTTTCGAGTGTGAGCTTCTGATTATTATCAAACTTTCCATATTCGGTTAATCTGATATTTAAAAAATTAATCGTGTTTCACAAAGAGGCAGGACCAGTAGCGTCCATTTAGATTTAATGAAAAGGCTGGAGCAAAGAATTGACACGAAAACGAAGTATTACATTTTTATGAATTTTCTCACTGTATTTCCAATTTTCACAAAATAAACTCCACCTTCCAAATCAGCTACCTGAATTTTTAATTTCGCATTTTCAATTTTTAATTGCCATAAGGTTTTCCCGGTTATATCAATCACCTCAATATTTTCCGCATTGCCTTTTATGTTTTCAATAATAATATAGGTATTTGCCGGATTGGGATAAATCTTAAATTCGTTATTAAACTCACTAATTCCTGTTGATCCTGTAACCGAAATTTGTTTTGTTAATATGTCACCAAACCATCCCGAATCATCCTGAAACATGCTCCAATTTGTGGTATAGCTTCCTTCATTTTCAGGAGCGGTAATTTCAACAGAAAAAGCAACAGGCCTTCCCCTGAAGATTCCACCGAACACCGGAATTTCATTTTCGTTGTCGTCTATATAAATATTTGCCTGTTGCAAACAATGTGGTATCAAGCGACGTCATTTCACCAAATTGAAAATTATTAGCTGCGTTCCATAGTTCATTTCCTTCGTTTCTAACAACGATTGTTGCCATAAAAGTTTCGTTTGCTTTCATGGTTGATGGAATATTGTCCCAAATTATTTTTGCATCCAGTTGCTCGTCATCGTTAAACTGAGCAGCACCAAGCGCTGTAGTTTTCAAATATTCGTATGGGTCGTTTGTTGCCGACCACACATCGTTTCCTGTGTTATCAATCCCATCGCCTGACTTTTTGTAAATCGTATCAGTTCTTGCCGCGTAAATTCCCGACCCTTCATCGTACTCGTTAAAACTTTCAATATAAACCCGATCAATGGTTGCATCGGCATTTACCTGGTCCCAGCCATCCTTGTAATGCGAACCGCCATCACGCGGAAGCAGTGTTCCCGGAACTCTGATATTCTGATCCCAATACCCTGGTTTCAGCAGAGAAGAATTAATTCCGTTATGCAGTTTATCAATCTTGTATTCCTGCATTTCGAACTGAAAAATCCGTTCATCGGCAAAATTAAAAGCAGGAGAATAGGCATTGTTTATCATTTTAATGTCGTTGTTAAAAATCGGATGTTCGGCTCCAAATGCTGCTTTTAGCCTGTTGGTAACATCGTCTCTTGTTAACTGTTCGTAATTATCGATATCGATATGTATATGCCAGATATTTAAAACGGGACTTCCGTCCTGAGTGTAAATGTAATCATCAGCAAATTCATCGGTGTTTACACTGTAATATTGCTTGTAAAAACGAATGTAGTGACCGACTAATTCATCTTTGCCTGCTTCGGTTGAACAATCTCCATTAAACCCAAGTATATCATAGCTAATTCGCGGATCAAAAAACGGGCAAACCTTTGGGACATCCCAGCCATCGCGTCGCATCTGATTTAATGCCAGAAACAAATTTCCCCTTTTGTCTTCCATAAACGGAATGAGTTCAACATATAAAACATCGATATTGGCAAACATGGCCTCTTTTATCATTCGCTTCCAGAAATCAGGAGTTCCCGTCCAGCTTTCCCGTCCTCCAACCGCTACCCACGGGCTCGATTGCTGGCCTTCGTGCGCTCCGTACCACGAAAAAAAGCTGGTTGCCACTATATGATTATCCACCGAAAAATGGTCGCCAGCCGTCAAAAGTGAATCTGCGCCTTCAGGTAAAACAGGAAAATAAACGAGCTCCGATTTTTCTCCAAACCATTCTACACCATCCTGAACCATCTGCCATTGAAATGCATACAATCCTTCATCGACAGGCGCCGAAAGGGTTGCTGTAATTGTAACCTGTTCGCCCGGAGCCACATCGCCCGGTAAATAAAGCCGGTTGGTTCCCCAGTAAAAATTATCCTGTGGCGACTGTGATCCAATGTGATACAAACTGCTTTCAGACCAGGTAATATCGCTGGTATTTTGAAAAACTATTGAAACATTAAAAGTATCGCCGGGTTCTATATTTTCCGGTAATGTTTGCGAAATAAATTTTGAACTGTTCTGACCAAATACATTCCCTAAAGTAATTAGCAGTGTTAGAATCGGAAGTAGCTTTTTATTCATAATTTTTGATTTTAGTTATGTGACCCGAAGATGGAATTAATTACTCATTAGTTTATTGAACAATTTAAACGATAAAAATATCATGCCTTGCACCGTTTTCAAATTGTTACGCTTCAATAATAACTGCTAAAGCATGACTAAGTCACAATTTCGGTAAAATATTGATTTAACGCAAATGAAATTCATAAGTGAATTAAAGACGAATGTTTCCGGTTAGGTTCGTACCATTGCCGGTCTTTAATTTTCCAGAACGTATTCCTGATTAGATTTAATAAATTTTCGTAAATTAGGTTCAATCTGAATTATTATCGCTGTTTCCGCTATATCTGATAATAAATTTTATTACCGAAACTCATGAAATATAATTACAAAAAATTAAGTCGGGAAATTCTATTCCTTTTTTGCGTTTTATTCATTATTAACTTAAAATATGTACACGGACATAGTTCTTTCGGAAGTGAACCATTGGAAACACTAAATAAAGCGGAGGGAGAGACTCTAAATATTCGTGTAGTAGATCATTACCTTTGGACGGGGCGCAATACTCTCGATAACTGGGCTGTTTTTCCCGATTCAACAAAACGATACGAAAAGATAATAATGCACTACCGGCTTGAATGCCCGACAGGTGGCTGCGGCGAATGGGATTATATTTCGGGCATTTATATTCTGACTGAAAATGGCCCGCTTGAGATTGGTAGATTTATTACACCCTTTGGTAAATGGTTTGCGGCTGGACGGCAGTTCGATTGGGTTTTCGATATTACTGATTATGCATATTTGTTGCGCGATTCTGTTCAATTACGTACAACATACGACGGAGATTCGCAAGGTTCACTCTTTACACTCGATATTGAGATGAAGGAAGGAATTCCACCCAAAGATGTTTTCCGTATTGAGACTATTTATAACGGTGTGTATGAATACGGCAATCCTGACAAGCCGATCGAGAGCAATCTTCCTGAAAAGACAATTACTATCGAGCCACAATCCGTAATTACAACATTGAAAATTACAACGACCGGACATGGTTTCGGTGGCACAGAGAATGCTGCTGAATATTCCGACAAAACCCATACTGTAAACATTAATGGCACTCAACGCTTTACGCAGCATTTATGGCGTGACGATTGCGGGCAAAACCCTGTTTATCCGCAGGCCGGAACATGGTATTACAATCGGGCTGGTTGGTGTCCGGGAGATGCGGTGCGTCCGTTTTATTTTGACTTATCGCCATTTGTTAACGCCGGGCAAAATGCAAAAATTGATTATAATATGGAGCCATTTATTAATCTCGATTTAAGTCATCCTGCAAATTATATGATTGATGTCCAGGTGATATATGCACATGCGGCCAATTTTCAGAACGATGCGGCAATTACGGAAATTCGGAAACCTAACAGCGAATTCAGATATCGCAGAATGAATCCCATTTGCGATATGGCTGAACCGGAAATTGGTATTAAAAATACCGGGAAGAACGATTTAACAAGCCTGACTATCAGGTATGGAATTGACGGAGATTTATCGCATTCGTATAACTGGACAGGCTTTCTTAAGTTTATGGAAACCGAAACTGTAAATTTGCCAGCTATAAATCTGGGTTCTGAAGTTGCTGAGTTTACGGCTACAGTCAGCAATCCAAATAACATAGCAGATGAGTACGCTTCCAATAATTCGCTGACCGTTCCCTACGATATTCCAGCGACATTTAAAAGTCCGGTAATAATGAAGCTGATAACCGACAATTTTTATAATTCACCTGAAACCACGAATGGAATTGTTTATGATGTGAGAGATATTGAAGGAAATATATTATATGCCGATTCCGGATTTATGGATTCAGGGACAATACTTGATACCTTCAATTTTATCGATGGATGTTACCAGTTTACAATTTATGACAAATATTTAGGAGATGGACTTTTCCCAATTACAGGAACTCCGGGATCGTATGTTTTAAAGGATGCAGATGACAATATAATTATAAATGCATTAAGCGCGTCTCCCGATTTTCTTTCCAGCTTTGGAGACCGGGAAATAACCACCTTTATGATTGAGACACCAACGGGCATTAAAAGTAACAAGATTAAAGAAAGCTTAAATATATTTCCGAACCCGGGAACAGGAATCTTTAAGGTCGACCTGCGTTTCATTTCTGAGGTAAGCGATTGTAGAATACGAGTCTATTCAATTACAGGACAATGTATTACCAGGCAAAACTATAAGCAAATTACCGGTGCATTTGTATCTCTGGACCTGAGTACACAGCCCGATGGTATTTACTACGTAAGCGTTGAGGCAGGTAACGAATTTAGAAGTAAAAGAATAATAAAAACTTCCGGAAAATAGAACTTCATGTCTCACGCTTAGTTGTACCTTTACATTTGCAAAATTTTAATACGTCCTTACAAAGGCTGGTCACTATATTTCAAATAACTTATGGTTTTTCACGAATTTTACATGCACTCTCGACTGTGGTTCGAAAAGTAAAAAACATATTTTTCCCGAAATCAAAAACACGAGTCATTTGTTTAGAATTCCATCTATTTATTTTACACATTTAATATTTCATTATGAAATTTTCTTTTTCACTCCTCGTTTTTGTTGGCATATGGCAATTAGCTATAGCTCAAAACAATTCAATCACAGGTTTTTTTAAACAGAATGTCGATTCACAGTTAAAACTCGAATCACAATTCGACAAAAACCTAAGTACGGAAAGTATCGATAAAAACATAAAACAATTTTCTGCAGTGCCACATCACCTGGGCTCAAAAGGAAGTAAAGACAATGCCGAATTCATTCTCAACAGTTTAAATCGTGGGGCTGGGATGCACAAATTGAAACTTTTTATGTGCTATTCCCAACTCCAAAAAAAAGAGTACTTGAAATGACTTCGCCAACAAAATTTAAAGCCACTTTAAAAGAACTTGCTTTAAAGGAAGATCCCTATTCGGAACAAAAAGGACAATTACCTTCCTATAATGCATACAGCGCAGATGGCGATGTAACTGCCGGATTTGGTATTCGTTAACTATGGCATACCCGACGATTACGAAATTCTGGATAAAATGGGTATTGATGTAAAAGGTAAAATTGTGATTGCCAAATACGGAAGAAGCTGGCGCGGTATTAAGCCCAAAATTGCACAGGAGCATGGTGCGGTTGGTTGCCTTATTTACAGCGATCCGCATGACGATGGCTACCGTCAGGGAGATATGTATCCAAAAGGAGCATTTAAAAATGAATTCAGCGTTCAACGCGGTTCGGTTATGGATATGCCGGTTTATCCGGGCGATCCGCTGACTCCAGGTGTTGGAGCAACAAAAGATGCAAAACGGATCGAACAATCGCTGGCAAAAAATTTATTAAAAATTCCTGTTTTGCCTGTAAGTTATCATGATGCCACACCATTGCTTCAGGCTTTGGACGGTGAAGTGGCTCCCACCGACTGGCAGGGAAGTCTTCCTTTTACCTATCATTTAGGTGAAGGAAATGTGCAGGTTCATTTAAATGTGGAATTTAACTGGGACAAGGTTCCGTGTTACGATGTAATCGCAAAAATCCCCGGTTCAACTTATCCCGATGAATGGGTTATTCGTGGTAATCATCACGATGCATGGGTAAACGGTGCTGCTGATCCGGTTAGTGGGATAGCTGCTTTAATGGAAGAAGCAAAATCGATTGGAGAACTTGTAAAAACCGGATGGAAACCTGATCGGACTTTGGTCTATTGTGCCTGGGATGGCGAAGAGCCCGCCCTGTTGGGTTCTACCGAATGGGTTGAAGCACATGAAACCGAATTGCAGGAAAAAGCTGTTGTTTATATTAACTCCGATGGAAATGGCCGCGGTTTTCTTTTTGCACAGGGCTCACATGCACTTGAGCCGTTTATGGATGAAATTGCCAAACAGGTTACCGATCCGCAAACCGGTGTAAGCGTTTTTGAACGACAAAAAGCAGCGAACGTAATAAATGCAAATGGTTTGGAAGCCAGGAAAAAAAACTGGAATCAAAATGAATTGAAGTTAAGTGCACTTGGTTCCGGTTCCGACTACTCCACATTTATTCAACATGCAGGTATTCCCTCGATAAACCTTGGATTTGGCGGAGAAAACAGCGGTGGTGAATACCATACTATTTACGACACCTACGATTTGTACAAACGCTTTAAAGATCCCAAGTTCGAATATGGTGTTGCATTGGCAAAAACCGCTGGTCGTGCCGTTTTAAGAATGGCCGAAGCCGATATTGTTCCTTTCGATTTCTCACATTTATATAGCACTGTTGAAGGATATTCAAAAGAATTGACAGAGCTAATAAATAACATACGTGAAAACACCGATTTTGAAAACCGCTTGATTTCGAACAACATATTTAAACTCGCCGAAGATCCAACCAAAGGATATAAAAAGCCGGAAGCAAAAGCCGAAGTTCCCTACCTCGATTTTTCTCCTCTGCAAAATGCGATACAGGAATTGGGGAAAAGTGTCGATTCGTTAAAAATAGTTTATCAACAAAAACTAGAAAATAATTCGGTTGACGATGCATTTAACCAGGCTTTATACAGAGCAGAACAACAATTACTAATCGATAACGGATTACCAAACAGGGAATGGTATAAACATGTGCTGTATGCCCCGGGATTTTATACCGGATATGGCGTTAAAACCATGCCCGGAATCCGCGAAGCCATCGAACAAAGAGACTGGGATTTGGCACAAAAACAAATTAATGTTGCTGCAAACCGGATTAGCAAACTGGCTATATATTTTTCAGATATTAATAATTAAGCCGATTCATCGAACGATCCAAAAAAGTCTCCAGGCATAGTATTTAATATCGATTGTTATCGGGGTAAATTAAATTTACTCTAAATTGCTTCCCGTTTTTTAGTATTCTAACAAATCTTAATTACTTTATGCCTTTAAAAATTAGAACAGCTAAAAATTCATATGCATCCAATGAGACAATCGAAGTATTCTTTTCTGATCCTTTTAATCGTTTTTACAATCAACAACAACCAAAATCTAAAAGCTCAATCTGCTGAAATTCAAACCGTACAAATTAATACCGAAGAAGAATATCAGACCATCACAGGCTTTGGTGCAGCGCTGGCGTACTACGAAGGCTGGTTAACTGCACACCCAAACCGTGCAGAAATTTACAATGTTATATTTAGCGAATTGAGTCTCGATATACTCCGTGTCAGGAATGCATATGGTTACGACGCCGGAATGATCGACCGCGTAAAACAGTTTAATACAGCCGCTAAAAACTCACTTGGCCATCCGATCGATATCCTGGTAACTTCGTGGGGGCCACCCGCATATTTGAAAAGTAACAACGACAGAAATAATGGTGGTACAATCCGTTTTACTGTTGAAGATGGAAAAGTAAATTTCGATTATGACGCTTTTGCAAACTGGTGGAACGAATCGCTTGATGATTACAATAAAAACGGAATTTATCCGAAGTATATTGGCATTCAAAACGAACCCGATTGGAAAGCCTCGTATGAAAGCTGTTTGTTGCGGCCAAAAGAGTATATTACCTCAACCGATACCATTGCTGGATATAATAAAGCACTGGATGCTGTTTATGATACCGTTATGCAGCGCGAAAATCCACCGCTTTTTCTGGGCCCTGAGTGTATCGGAATTGGCTATAACGCAGTAGAGAACTATATCAACGAATTGGATTTATCCAAACTGTACGGTATCGGACATCATTTGTATCATGGCGCAGAAGGCGGTTCAGTAGCGAACGACCCGTTCACTTCAACCAATTATCAGAAAGTGGGGAATTTTCATCCTGAAGTGCCTCATTTTCAAACTGAATATTCACGGGCCGACTGGTTTTCTGTGGCGTCGATGATGTACATGACCATGGCGGTGGAAAATGCAACAGCGTTTCTTTACTGGGATTTAATTTGGGTTGACGGTAAAGGGCTGGTAACTGTTGAATTTCCGTGGGATAAGTCTCAGTGGACGACAACAAAAGGATATTACCGAACCAAGGATTTCTACGTGTTTAAACATTTTTCAAAATTTATTCAGCCAGGATGGAAAAGAATCGGGACATTGGGAGGCAACAGCCTGCTAAAAACCACCGCATTTTTAAGTACAACAGCCGATTCAGCAGCTTTTATAGTGATCAACCGTTCCACCACCGATTCGGCAAAAGTCAGGCTTGAAATCCCGGGATTTTCAATAAAAGAAGCTACAGCTTATTCCACCGATGAAAACGAAGATTTTGCTGAAACAAATTATTTGTCCGATACATTAATTACAATTCCTCCAAAATCGGTTACCACCATCGACTTACGTTTGGAAAAAGTGAATACCGCAATCCGTGGAATTGAATTTACATCAGGCAGCAACTTTCCCGGAATTTCAATCTTTCCAAATCCTTTTCAGACCGCAGCCACCATTCAGTTTAAATCGAATAAAAGCGCACATTATAAAATGGAAATCTTTGACATTTCCGGGAAACTCGTTAAATCGGAAAACATTGGATTTTATCCTGCAGGGCGACATAATTTTACGTTTAACAGGGGTGGCCTGGATTCAGGAATATATCTGTTTCAACTCAAAAACTCACTGGAAGAAACCAGCTATGGAAAATTTATCATATCCGATTAAAACGAAAAAGTGCACAAAATTGATGCACGGAATGAGATGATTGTGTTTGGCAAATTATTTGCAAATCAACCGCTCCTGATTAAACATGCTTAGTTATTGCTATAAAACTAACTTATATGAAAAAACTGCTGATAACCATTGTTTCTCTCGTTTTGTTGGTGTTGCAAATTAACGCCCAGCAAAAAGTGGTACACGGAACCGTTTATGCATTTAAAAACCTGCCGTTAAACAATATTGAAATTACAGCAGCAAAAGCAAAAACAACTGCACAAACCGATTCGCTCGGAATGTTTAAAATCATTTGTACACCGGAAGATAAACTCTCATTTTCAGGCGATGGATTTAAAAAACTTACCCGAAAACTGGAAAGAGAGGAAAGAACAATTAAGGTGAAAATGATTTTTAAAGGTGGAAATAAAAATATTGCTGCTGCTGTTGAAAATAACATTGTTTCAAAAGAACATCTTGAAAATTCAATTGAATTGCATCCCGACCAGAATTACGAATATTACAATTACACCGATATTTTTTCTGCCATCGACAGAATTTATATTAGCAATCAGAATATTACCGTTCGCGATAACAAAGTTTATGTTCGAAAAGATCAAAATTCAGCTTCGGGATATCCGGCCATATACATTGTAAACGGAAAACTCGCGTTGGAAATCGAAAATATTCAGCCACGCGATATCGAATCGATTGAAATAATCCCTGATGGTTCGGCTGAATATGGTCCCGGAGCTGCAAATGGTGTGGTAATTATTACAACCAACGAACAATAATTTCGTTGTAAATTGCTGAGTCGTTAAGGCATATAAAACTCTCATTCAATTGCGTAAAAACAATAAAACACCTGCGACTATTTTATTTTTGATCTATTTTATTTAAATTGAACAGACATTGAATAAAAGGGGTGAATTTTTGTTATTCAATATCGGGAACAAATCATTTAAATAAAATTAAACAGTTATGAGGGAATTTATGTTAATTATTCATTTATTAGGTCTTACCATGGGTCTTGGCACCAGTTTCGGTTATATGTTTTTGGGAATGGCAGCTTCAAAAATGCCACAGGAGGAAGCATTGAAATTTACATTGCAATCGTTTAGCCTGAGTAAGATGGGTACAATTGGAATTATTCTGCTTGTGCTTTCCGGTGGCTATTTAATGACACCGTATTGGGCAAGTTTGCCCGACAGGCCGCTGCTGATTGCAAAACTTTCTTTAGTTTTAATTCTTATCGTTTTAATAATCATTTTAACCATTGCTTCACAAAAAGCAAAAAAAGGTGATATCGGGCAGCTTAAAAAAATCAAAGCAATGGGACCAATTTCCTTGTTAACAGCCATTGCCATTGTTGTTTTGGCTGTGTTGAATTTCAGGTAAGCTAAATGCTCCACTTCTTCCGAAAAATGAACATATAAACCATAAATAAAATTTGTAACAACTCATTCTGAACCGTCAACTGAATGATCGTCTTTCACTTGCAAGGGAAGGATAAGAGGAAGGGTAAACCAGTTTATATTTGAACAAACTATATAATAGAATAAAAACAAAAACGAGCAGTCAAAAAAGCAACCACACATGTATTATTTTTTCCCATTTTAATTCAATCAAATTTAAAAGTTTTTTTACCCTCTCTCTTGTCTCTCCCTCAGCAGGGAGAGATGATAGTTTGATGCATTTTAGGATGAATTGTGCAAAAAATTCTGTTTGGATTTTTCACTTATCGTCCTTCCCTTGCAAGGGAAGGATAAGAGGAAGGGTAAACCAATTTATATTCGAACAAACTGTATAATAGAATAAAAACAAACACGTGTAACCAGCAATATGAAACCAGAACCCACGGATAGGTTCAACTCTTACATGATAGCGTAAAATATAAAAATCAACCCAAAACTCACGTTAAAAAGTCTTCCTTTTTTTTGGAATTTGAGTATTTAAATAGCTGCAAGTTTAGTTTTAAAAGTAAATACATTCTTCGCGATAATACCGGTTGCTAACCAATTTCCGTTACAATCAAAAATTTATTTTCTACCCTCGAATAATTATAATTTCATAAACAGACATTTTTATCTTAATTTGTTTTGATATGGTGAAAATTACACGTAACTTGAATTGCTGTAAATTTCACAAAACAAGGAATTTAATTCCCTTTCTATATCCATCTAAAGCTTTCATTTGTTCATCATTACGTTTATATAATTTACAGTAATAACAAATTCAAAATTCATGAAGAAAATTCAAATTACAGCGAAGTTCAAAATCCATAAAGGTAAACTGGAAGAGTTTAAAAAAATTGCCGCTGAATGTGTGGCAAAAGTAAAAGAACACGAAGAAGGGAAAGGCGCACTTCAATATGACTGGTTTTTTAGTCCCGACAATTCGGAATGTGTAGTTCGTGAAACTTATACCGATTCAAATGCAGTTTTGGCGCATATGGGAAATGTAGGCGAACAATTGGGCCAACTTCTGGCATGTCAGATTTCGAACTTGAAGTTTACGGAAATCCTTCAGAAGATCTTCAAAAAGCTGATGCTGGTTTAAATCCAAAAGTTGTATCAATTCTACCAGGGATTATGACAGGAACAGGATGAAAGCTAATTATCAGGATACAAATGAAAAGAGGAAATTTTATAATCGCGGTTCTTGCTTTTATTCCGCTAGCCTTTATTGCCAGAACAAAAACAACATTTCAAATGAGAACGAAAGAGGGTTTTAAGGTAAATGCGGGTGGTGCAAGATTTGGAGAACACTACAAAATGAAAGGGGTTACACTGAACACTCTGGACATTAAAATTTCGGGGACAGACACCGAAAATGACCTGGCCGTGTTTGAGCAAACCGGGCTTACCCCAAACGGTGGGCCGCCTTTGCACATCCATCCGTTTCAGGACGAGTGGTTTTATGTTATCGAGGGAGAATATCATTTTCAGGTGGGTAACGATAAATATGAGATGAAATCGGGCGATACCATCTTCCTTCCAAGAAATGTGCAACATGCTTTTATTCAACTTTCCGAAAAAGGAAAAATGATAGTGTCGTATTTACCGGCAGGAAAAATGGAGGCTTTTTTCAAGGTAACTGACAAGTGGACTTCTCCTCCATCCAAAGAAGAAATCGTAAAGGTTTTTGCCGACCATGATATGAAAGTAGTTGGCCCGGCTTTAACGGTTAATAATTAATGTTGTATGCTTATTGGTAGCTGACTTCCCGCAGTGCGATCCTTACAGGAGACTACACTCAGTCTGACTGTCAGCCTGAGTCCGGCCTCAGGCGGGAAAGGGTGCTGGCTAATCAGATTCTCTTTATTTTTTTATAGCGAAACAACATTGAATTAAAATTAAATAATCATGAAAAAGACTTTGGCAATTGTGATTCTTCTCCTGTCAATCGCAATTCAATCCATTGCACAGGAAAACAAAGACCAACATTTACTCGATGGAACATCCATGAATTACTATTATCAGAACGGAAGTGCTGTTCATGTCGATTTTAAGGAAGGGCAGTTTTTTTTCAAATGGATTGCCGGTCCGAATAAAGATGCCGAAGGAAGTGCGAAATACCGCTCCAGAAAGATAGGCGATAAAATGTACCTGGTTAATTTTCACGAACCGGCAACTTCAACTTTCGTTACCATCGTCTTTAATTTCAACCAAAATGTAATTTCTACATCTGCAATAATTTCTCCTAAATCTGATAAGGAATCCATAATTTTTGAGGGAGGAATTATCGAAAATCTGCATTTAAAAGAAAATTTAAGATGAAAAACGAAAAATTTGTTAGGTTCATGGGAACTATTAAAATGGACTGCTGAGTTAGACGACGGAACAGAATTTTTTCCGTTTGGCGAGGATGCAGTTGGAAGAATAAGCTACGACAGCGATAGCAACATGTCGGTTCATATTATGAAAAAAAGCAGGCCACAGTTTCATTCTGAAGACCCGCTAAATGCCACACCCGATGAAATGTTTACAGCTTTTAGCGATTTCATTTCGTATTGCGGAACTTATGAAGTCTATAATAAGCCCAACCAGGTGGTACACCGGATAAAAATCAGTTCCTTCCCAAACTGGGTTGGTCAGAACCAGATAAGAAAATTTGAATTTAAAGATGACAATCTGATATTAAGAACTGATACTATTGGTTCCAGTAAGCACGAACTGGTTTGGCAAAAAGTAAAGTAAAAAATGGAAAAAACGTACAAATACCTTGGCTACCTTATCCTCAACCTTTCGTTATAACCCTGCAAAATTATATCAGTCCTTTATTCTCCAGCAACTTTTTCAGAATATCCTGTTTTTGCCAAAACCGGCTTTTAATCTTCTGAATGATGCCGTCAAACTCCGGATGGCTTTTCAATGGTTTCAGGAGCGGGTCCTTTTCCAGGAATAACAGGATCCAGTATTGGTAATTATCCTGCGTGGCGAAAATTTTGAATTGTTCAATCGCCAAATCGTTTTTTCCTTCATACGCATATTTTACGGCCATGCTGGCACTCTTGTAAATTGACTCGTCCTCTTCGCAGTATTCGGCATACGCATTAAATAAATTTGTGGCCTGTGCATCCAATCCCTTCTTTTTATAGACAAGGGCAATCTTAGCATTTTCCTGGGGGTAAATATCCAAATTCTGCCTTTCCCTCGCATCAACAAATTTTTCATAATAATAAAAGGCACTGTCAAATTTTTCCTGAAAATACCAGAATTTTGCCACTTCCTGCAAAATGTCCAAACGGGTAGTATCCTTGTTCCATTCGTTAATCAATCGTTTTTGGGTTTGCTCTAAATTGCCGTCCCTGGCATACAGGATGTATATTTTCAACAGTGGCGAATAATAATTCTCTGCATTGTATTCCAGCGATTTGTTAATGTAAGTGAGTGCCTCTTCCACAAAACCGTTTTGGATAAACGCATTACTCAGGTTTAAATAAATATAGCTTTGGGTAATTGAATCATAAGCAGCAATATCAAGCTGAATTCCTTTTAATGCATATGTTAAATATTTTGCAGTATTGGGAATATCGTTGGCATATAAAGTAGAAAGCATTTGAACTACAGATGATGAATTCGGATTGTATTCCAGGGCTTTTTCCAAATGCGGCACTGCTAATCTGTATTCCTTAATTTGCATGTAATATAGTGCCTTTGCCATAAGACTTTCGGCAGATTTAGCATTGTATAACAAAGCCTTATCTGCATTATTGTTTATTTGCTCTGTGTATTGTTTTTGCTTTTGGAATAAGTCGATATTGTAATATGAAAAAGCAATATAGGCATAAGCCAACGCAAATTGTGGATCTTGCGCTATAGCTTTTTCAAGCAGTGATATGGCTTCTGCAAAACCTTCCTTTGTTCCCGTGTTGAAAGGACCGAGCGCCTGGAGGTAAAAATCATAAGCCTCTAAACTTTGCGTAGGTTTTTTCTCAATTTGCTGTAATTCTGCAGGTGTAACCATTGCCTCTATAGCATCTGCAATTTTTCGGGCCACTTCATTCTGCAGCGCAAATACATCTCCCACTTCACGACTATATTGCTCACCCCAAATCGGCCTGTCGTCAGAAGCTTCAATCAACTGAATATTGAGCCTCACCTGATTTCCAACCCGCTGGCCGCTACCTTCAACCAGGTAATTCACATTTAGTTCTTCAGCTATTTCAGGAATTCCTTTATTCGTATTTCTATACTGTTCAACCGAGGTTCTGCTGATAACGCGCAGGTCACCAATCTTTTGCAGATTATTTAAAGTAGTTTCCATAAGCCCGTTAACAAAATACAGGTTTAACGAATCGCTGCTTTCATTTTTAAAAGGCAATACCGCAATCGATTTTTCAATATCAGCAGGAATTGTACTTTTTTTACGAAGTAGAAAGATTGAACCAACGATTACAATTAAAGCGACTGCTGCTAATACGAACCATTTGTGTTTTTTCAAATCATTCACCTGGACATCCGCATTTTCATCCGGCAATATTCCTTTTCTGACCTCACCGGGTGAATACCCATATTGTTCCCGAAAGCATTTAATAAAATAGGAAGTGTTTCCAAAACCTACCTGGTACGAAATTTCAGCAACAGTTAGTGTGGATTGCTTTAGCATCTCCAACCCTTTTTCAAGGCGAACCTGTCGAATAAATTGATTCGCAGAAAGTTTTGTATGCGTTTTAATTTTCCGGAGTAAACTGGAACGGCTCATATTCATCAATTCTGCCATTTCAGAAACTCCGAATTGTTCATTCGCGATGTTCTCCAGAATAATCGCTTCCGCCTTTTCAATAAAATCTGATCCAAAAACTGATGGGTTCGACATGCTAATTCTTATAAAAACGAAAATAAGAAATTTTATGTGAATGCTTCAAATTTGTTACTTGTGCTTCATACTTTTTATGCCTAACTCAAACTTAACATTTTTGGCTGCATACCCGTTAGGCCTTGCATTCGTTAATGCTTCATCTTTGTAAAACAAATTTCAAAGTCAAAAATTTAAAATTCAAAATTATGAAAGATCTAAAAATTAATTCTTTAAAAATGTTGGTGAAATTTTCGTTCGTTATCATTCTTCTTTTAAATGCATGCGCTCCTTCGGGTGGCAGTAATAACACTCATTCGGTAAATAATGCTAAAGCGAAGTTAATAACAGAGACACCAAAAATGGACCTACAGGCAGCAATAGTATCCGGCAACCTTGAGATCGTAAAACAACACATTGAAGCAGGAACGGATATTAATATGAAAGATCAAATGAGCGGTTCAACACCTTTAATCACGGCTGCAACCTTCGGCAAAACAGCTATTGCCAAAGCTTTAATTGATGCGAATGCAGAATTGGACCTAAAAAACAACGAAGGATCGACTGCCTTGCATGCTGCCGCATTCTTTTGCCGTATTGAAATTGTACAGATGCTCCTTGATGCCGGCGCTAATAAAACCATTAAAAACAACCACGCAGCAACTGCCAGACAATCTGTTACGGTACCATTTGCTGATATGAAACCCATCTACGAAATGATCAAGAAACAATTAGAGCCATTTGGTTTAAAACTTGATTTGAACGAAATAGAAACAGCACGTCCAATTATTGCTATGATGTTACAGTAATAACAGCTTTTAACTTTGCCATTTGCTTTATCATTTATGAATTCATGATAAGAAGAATTGGCTTTTTAAGACCTATGTTTAGACTAAAATATAAAATCAACAAAGTTGAATTGAGACTGTTATCAAATACATAATAAAATGCGCCTCCTGGTGATAAAATTTGAACCAATGACAAAGAAACAAACAAAACAACCTGCCCCGCGCTGGCGGGGAATATTCAAAATCGTGTTATTTACCGGAACCATAGTCTCCATGTTTTTTGTACCATGGATTTTATTAAGGGCGTTACTAACGCCACTGCCTGAAACCATTCAGGAGCAACTCGAAAAAGGGATTAAATATGGATTAGACGGCATAATTGTTTATGTTGACGAGACTGGAAAGCCACCTGCATTTTACGCTGCAGGCTGGAAAAACAGAGAAAATAAAATACCAGCCGATCCTCATGCCTTGTTCAAGATTGCCAGTATTACCAAATTGTATGTGGCTGTTGCTGTCGCTAAATTGGCAAATAACAAACAATTGGATTTGGATAAAACACTCGCTGATTATCTTCCCGAATTGACGGATAGGATTGAAAATGCGGATAAAATTACATTGAGAATGATGGTGCAGCATCGAAGTGGCATTCCCAATTTTACCGACACCCCTGGCTATTGGTAAGACCCACCGAAATCAAATAGAGAAAATCTTGAGCTTGTGCTGGATAAGCCTGCTGACTTTAAACCCGGTAAAAAATACAGCTATTCAAATACAAATTATTTGTTGTTAGGCGAAATCCTTGATAAAACATTGGGATACAGCCATCACCAATATATTAAAAGTGAGATTTTGTCACCTCTTGGGTTAACACATACTTTTAGCCTACTGAGTGAAGTAAATTCAGACGACGTTATGAGTGGGTATGATGTTGGTTATGATGGCGATTTAAAGTATAACGATTTTATCAACCCCGCGGGCTCAATGATAGCTACGGCAGAGGATGTGGGCATATTCCTGAGAGCATTGAACGATGGCTCTTTACTTAATGATAATGAACAAGCTATTTATTCATCTATTTATGAATATGAACATACTGGATTATTGCCGGGATACTCAAGTATTGCCCGATATCACAAAGATATTGATGCGGTTGTTATTCAGTTTGTAAACACAAGTGGTGGATACACCTGGAATTTATCGGAAATCGGATATAAACGTATTGTAAAAATACTGAGAAGAGAAAAAAGCTCATAACAAATCAGCAATGGAATTTCCGTAAAGTCGCGAAAAAAGATAGGAGGTTTGTATTCTTACTGCCTTTTCTTAGACTACCCTGCTCCTTCAGATTTGCAAACCATTTCTTATTTATAAAGGCAAAGATAATTTTTATAATTGGGTCTGATTACAAAACCCGCTCCAGCAGGGTCGTATCCTTATAAGTACATGCTCACAGCATACGGCTTAATCATTATAACTAACTCAGAAAGATAAACAGCTATCAAAAAAAACTGCTGAAATTCCGGTATAATATCCATTGAATTTCAACAGGTTTCAGTTTTATTATTTGTATTAAATCAGTTTTTCAGGCATTGGCCCGGGAGGCGGTGCGCCCATATCCATACCATGAAAATTCTCAATACTCGATTTCATCAACACATCGGTAGGATGCTTAGACTCTGCAACACTTTGCATAAATGAATCGGCGCCCGGCCCTTCATGTAAAACAACTGCCAGCAATCCGTTTGGTGTCTCTACCGCCCATACATCATGCCGGTTTAATTTGTGGCGTTTGTTCAATTCATCCCATTCTTTTTTCATTTCGCCTTTCATTTTCTGCGACCAGTTTTTCCATTCTTCTTCCTTGCCTTTTACAACAGGCGCGACAATAAGTCCCATGTTTTTAAATTTTTAAAAGTGAATAAATTACAATGAATTAAATTTAAGACTTATTCATCTTAAATATCAAAATCAACCGTTAATAATGTATAATTTAAAGGATATATTTTACGGTTAAAATTATTGTGAATGAAAGTCAAATTACCCCATCATACATTATCTTTAATTGTAAATTAATAAAAGACAATATCGTCTTATTTTACTTTGATCTGTCGCAAATATGTCATACCTTGAACGATAGTTTAAAACCTTATCATTAAATCTATATACGCATTTATCTTGATCGATTCGGAATTATTCCCCGGTTAAATTTTGAACAATTATTGAAACAAAAATTTATGGAAACGATAGAAAATCAGGCAAAATTAGCGGCAAAAACAGGAAGTGTTACAGTATTGGTGGGATCTATTTGTATGATTCTCGGGGCAGCTCTGCTTAATTTCAGCGGCGCCGATCTTGATGGCGCTTTGTCGAATAAAACTTTAACTGAATATTTAATTGCTGCCAATGAAAACCGAATTCTTTTAATTACCAATTTAACATTGTGGATTTTTGGCGTCATAACTTTAGGAATTGCCGGAACCATGATGGCAAATCTGAACAAGAATGAGACGATTCTTTCGAAAATAGTAAATTACAATTTTACAATTGCAATTCCCATTGTGGTTATCGCGTATGCAATGTGGCTCGCAATAGTTGTAAGGTTGTCGGCCCACGATGCAGGTGATGCTGCTATTCTGGCCGATGTTTTGGGTTGGTTTGCGTCGCGTGCCGATTGGATAGCTACAATTCTCGTACTCGGCACAGGCCCGTTTTTAATTACCATTTCAGATACCACTAAGTGGGTTCCAAAATGGTTGCGAATCTGGAGTTATATCGCTCTTTTCGCAGGCTTGTTAAACCTTATTGCCATGATGGCTGACGGACTAACATCATATGGCTTTCTGATAATTCCTGTTGGAATGGGTTGGATGGTAGCCTCATTTTTTGTATTGAGCAGGCTTTCACGAAATAAACTTTAAAACGAAATGAGGAATATATTAATAATAACCTTCATGTTAGCAGGCACATTATTCTCAAAATCAAATTCAGGCCAAATATCACCGGCAACTAATTTTCTCAACGCGTTGAACAAGGAACAGCGCGCGAAAACACAATATAATTTTAATCACAATTCGAAATATATCTGGCATTACCTGCCTGCGGCTTCCTTTTCGAGGCCTGGAATTTCACTGGCAGAGCTCAGTCAAAATCAGAAAGATTTACTTTTCAATTTGTTAAAGAATTCGCTAAGCGAAACCGGTTATGCCAAAACCCGGCAAATTATGAGTCTGGAAGATGTTCTGGCAGAAATATCGGGAAACCATAATTACCGCGATCCTGAAAAATATTATGCTGCCTTTTACGGAAATCCTGCTAAAGATAGCCTGTGGGCGTGGTCGTTTCAGGGACATCATATTTCGTTGAACTTTACCGTTTTTAATGGAGAAACCTCCATCGCTCCGAGATTTCTGGGAGCAAATCCGGCTACCGTAAAAGAAGGAAAACGTAAAGGAGAACGAACTTTGGCCGCAGAAGAAGATTTAGGGCTTGAATTGATTAACTCTTGTGACGATGAGCAAAGCAAGAAAGCAATTTTCATGGAACGTTCTTATTTCGATATTGTTACAACCAATGCCAAAGAGGTTGACCCGTTAAAACCAGTCGGAATAAAAATGAAAGAATTAAACGAATCGCAACAATTATTACTTCATCCGTTTAATCAATGAATATCTGGCAACCATGCCCGATGAACTGGCACACGCGAGAATGGAAAACCTTGAATCGGAAGAAACCGGTGAAATCCGCTTTGGATGGGCCGGTGCAACACATTCCGGCGAAGGACATTACTATCGCATTCAGGGAAAAACATTTTTAATTGAATTTGATAACACACAAAATAATGCCAATCATATCCATTCGGTTTGGCGCGATTTCGATGGTGATTTCGGTAGAGATTTAATACGGGAACACTATCAGAGTTCAGACCATCATCACGATTGAATTAAAATAAAGTATAACTTATGAGAAAAGCTTTTGTAATACTATGCTTGTGTTTGTTCGTTACAGTTGTGGGTGAAGCACAAAATTCAACTCAAAATCAAAAAGCGGAAAAAGATATCTATGCACTAATCGACAACTATACCAAATCCAGGGAGACACAGGATACTGCCCTGCTTAACAGTATTTTAACACCCGACATCGACCAGTTGGTTTCCTCGGGCGAATGGAGATACGGAAAAGAAGGCGCAATGAAAGGCATGATGCGCAGTTCGGAAAGCAATCCGGGAAAACGAACCATAACAGTGGATAAAATTCGATTTCTAAATTCTGAATGTGCCATTGCCGATGCCCGGTACGAAATTGAAAATGCGGATGGCACCAGCCGGAAAATGTGGAGCACATTTATTGTTGTTCTTCAGGATAAGAAATGGAAAATTACGGCGATAAGAAATATGAAACCAGCTAATTAATAACTGCTGCATCAATTCTATTCACCGGGTGATTCTATACTGCATCAAAATATCACCCGTTGAATAAACTCTTTTCACGGGTGACTCTAAACTGCATCAAAATATCACCCGTTGAATTTTCGCTCTTTTCACCGGGTGACTCTAAACTGCATCAAAATGTCACCCGTTGAATTATTATTCTTAAATTTTATTCATCGGGTGAAATTAATTCACTACAAATATTCACCCGGTGAAATAAACTCTATTCACCCGGTGAATTAAATCCTTGCTGTATTTCTACAATTTATGTAACTTGAAAAGGATATTTCAGAAACCAAAACAACCTAAATTAAATAGTATGAAAAGCCGTAAAATTACCCGTCGCCAAGCCATTGCAACTGCATCAGTCGGAGCCATTGGAGCTTTTACTGCCTACTCAATTCCTTCATTTGGATTTTCGACAACTGAGAAATTAGCCTTGTTAGGTGGCGAAAGAATAAGAAAAACAGATTGGCCCGAATGGCCGGTTTGGAACAAAGATGCCGAAGGCCAAATGCTGGAAATGTTGCGAAGTGGCCGATGGTGGCGTGGAAAAGGAGAAGCTGTGGAAGAGTTCGAACTTAAATATGCCGAACTCCTGGGGGCTAAACGTTGCCTGGCAACGGCGAGTGGAACAACTGCACTATTAATTGCTTTGCATGTATTAGGTGTAGATGCCGGCGACGAAGTTCTGGTTTCGCCTTATACATTTATTGCGACTTATAATTCGATATTTATCAATAAAGCTTTGCCGGTTTTTGTCGATACAAATCCCGAAACTTTTTTAATTGATGCGGATAAAATTGAATCCAGAATAACCGATCGGACAACGGCCATTTTACCCGTTCACATTTATGGTTTGCCGGTTGATATGGACAAAGTAAATGCGGTGGCAAAAAAACATAATTTAAAAGTTGTTGAAGATGCATGCCAGGCGTGGCTTGGGGAATACAAAGGCAAGAAACTGGGTACACTTTGGTGATTTGGGCTGCTTTAGTTTTCAGAATTCAAAGAATCTTCCAACCGGTGAAGGCGGCGCGGTACTTGGCAATGATGACGAAATAATGGATAGTTGTTATTCTTTTCACAACTGTGGAAGGCCATATGGAAGTGTTAAACGAACATCAGATTATCCAACCCGTGGCAGCAACCGCCGAATGCAGCAGGTTCAGGCTATAACACTACTTTCTCAAATGTCCCGAATTAAAAAAGATGCTGATGTACGGCTGGAAAATGCAAAATACCTCGATAAAAAACTCAATGAAATTCCCGGAATTAAAACGTATAAACTGGTTGAAGGCAATAACCGTTCGGCTTATCACATGTATCCGTTTCGCTTTATTTCGGAAGCATTCGGAAATGTTTCGCGTGAAAAATTTATTGAAGCTTTGCGTGCTGAAGGAGTTCCGTGTTCATCGGGATATGGCAGGCAAAATCATGACGGATTGATTGAAGAAGCGCTAAATTCAAGAGGATACAAACGCCTGTTTTCGGAACAACGTTTAAAACAATGGCGCGAAGAAAATGTACTTCCCGGAAATGACCGGTTGGCTAAAGAAGCAGTTACTTTTTATCAAAGCCTTTTGTTGGGTACAAAATCGGATATGGACGATATTGTAAATGCCATCACTAAAATATATGAAAACCGGAATCAGCTCGTTTAAACTAATTCCAAAATGAAATCAAAATTGAAATTAACACGCTTATTATTCCTCGAAAGTTTTGCTGTAGCATTTATTGTTCCGACCGGAGTGGCAAGCTCATAATTAACGTTATTTAACTTGCCATTTTCCCTTTCATCAGCATATCTACAGCATCGTTGAGCGAACCCGCACGAGTGACGTTTCCCGAATTTACAAAATAAATTACATCGGCATTTGCAATGGTATTTAAGCGATGCGCAATAATTACTTTTGTTGTGGTCGAAGGTAATTTCTGAAGAATTTCATCGAGTAGTTTTTCGGTAACCGTATCGATATTTGCCGTTGCCTCATCCAGAATTAATAAATCGGGTTTTCTAAGTACGGCACGCATAAAGGCAATCAATTGTTTTTGCCCCAGCGAAATTCCGTCTCCTGAAACATCTACTTTGGTTTCAAGGCCATTTTCAAAACGCATTAATAAAGATTCCAGTCCCGAATCCTGGAAAATCTTTCGTAGTTCGCCGTTTTGCATTTCCTTGTATTCTTCATTTCCATACAAAATATTTTCCCGCACCGTACCACTGAATAAAAAAGGATCCTGCAAAATAAATCCGATTCTTTTCACCCTTTCCTCCGGAGAATACGATCTGATATCGTAGCCATCGAGTAAAACAACTCCTTTCGACGGATCGTACAAACGGGCAATCAATGAAGCCGTTGTGGTTTTTCCGCCGCCTGTAGGACCAACAAACGCATAGGTTTTTCCTTTCTTCAGGTTAAAGGTAATCTGATGCAAAACTTCGCTGCCGTTGGGGTACGAAAAGGAAACATCGCGAAAAGAAACCAAAGTTGCCGTTTCGTCAAAATCTTTGGTGGAAATTACAGGTAAGTTACTTTCAAGCTCAAGAATTTTCCTGATTCGATCCCACGCAGCTAAAGCAACCTGAAAATTTGCCCAAAGTGAAGCAAGCTGTCTCAACGGATTGTAAAAGCTGTTTACGTATGCAATAAAGCTGATTAAAAGCCCAATCGTAAATTGTCCGATAGAAATAAAATAAATGCCCAATGTTAACACAATCAGTAAGCCGCTATTGGAAAGCAAGGTGTAAACCGGCATAAAGGAGTTGTTGGCTATTCCTGCTTTAATTGCATTTGTATAGTTTTCGCGGTTTACGATATTAAATCTTTTTCTGAAATAATCGCGCCGATTAAATGCAACCACAACCTTAAAATTATTAAGGCTTTCCTGCACTTCTGAACTCAGATTTCCGACGCTTTTCAAACTTTTTGAATTCATTTTTTTCACCCACGGAGATGCAAATTTTGTAAAAAGCCAGATAAACACCGCCGGAAATAAAGCAGCCGCACCAAGTTTAAGATGAATCGACAATAAAAATATTCCCGATCCAATCATGATTAAAATTACCCGCAGAAACTGCATTAACGATTGCGAAAAAAACTGGTTAACCTTATCGGTATCGTTGTTAATTCTTGAAATTAAGTCGCCTGCTTTATTCTGATTAAAAAAATCGTACGGCAATGTCTGGAGTTTCTGAAAAACTGAATTTCGCAAATTGTACAGCATTCGTTGCCCCACAGAGCCCATTAACTTGGTTTGCTGATAGCCTGCAAACAAAGCAATTATGTATGTTGCCAGTAAAATTCCGCTAAATATTAAAAGGCCGCGATATTCTTTTAACTGAATATAATTATCAACCGCATAGCCAATTAAAATCGGGCCGGCAAGGTTTAGCACAGCGGTAATTACCATGGCGATAAAGGCAATCAGCAGAATTCGTTTTTCTTCCACCATATGCCCTACCAGGTTATTTAGTGTTTTAAAGCCCAGCCTTTTCTTTTTCTTTTCCTTCTTTTCCTCTTCTTCTATATTTAGATTGTAATTCATCTGACTAAAATTATTTACTTTATGGCATCAGATGCCTTCCTGCCGCCGGCCGGGAAATTCTTCCGATTCGGTTTCAGAACTCATTTCGTAATGACTGGTACTTTTTTGCGATTCATATATCTGTACATATTCCGGACATGTTGCATGCAGATACTCATGCTTTCCGGAAGCAATAACTTCGCCTTCCATTAAAAGAATAATCTGGTCGAAATCTTTTACAGGGCTGATTTTTTGAGTCACCGAAATCAGGGTTAAGCCAGGGTAATTGCGTCGTACATTGCTCAGAATTTTCTGCTCAGTCTGCTGATCCACGCGCGCTGTAAAATCATCGAGTAACAAAATTTTAGGATTCAGTGCCAAAGCCCTCGTAAGCATTATTCGTTGCTTCTGCCCACCCGACAGACTTGTCCCGCGCTCTGAAACCGATGTGTCCAAACCTTTTGGAAGTGTTAAAATATAATCGCTCAACTCTGCTGTTTCCAAAGCTTTTTTTAACGATTCGTCGGTTACAACATCACTAAATGCAATGTTCTCACGCAAGCTCATATTAAACATTACGCTATCCTGAAAAACAAAGCCAATCTGGTTGTGAAAAGTTTCCTTCAGATATTCGCTAATATTAATACCATCAAAACTGACTTCTCCTTCATCCGGTTTTATCAGTCCGGTGAGCAGGTACAACAACTGGGTTTTTCCGGCAGCTGTAGGCCCGATAATTGCTGTACGTGTTCCGGGTTCAATTTTAATCGAAACATTTTTCAATGCCGGTTTCTGGTCATACAAAACCGAAATATTTTTTAATTCAATATTACCTTTCAAAGGTCTGTCGAGTGTTCCTGTATCGGCTGTTTCCTCAGCTTTCAAAACTGAATCTATTCTTTCGAAAGAAGCGGTTGCCTGCGCAATTAAATTACTGATAAAACCGATGATAATTATTGGGAAAATGATTAATGCCACATAACTGTTAAATGCTGCAAAATCTCCGAGCGACAAACTCCCCCTGATTACCATGTGGCCCCCCAATGCCAGGATTGTTAAAGTTGCCAGGTTACCAACAAAATTTATAATTGGAATGAGTGTTGCAAAAAGCGTTACAATTGAAATTCCGATATCGCGTGCTTCTGCGCTTGCATTCAAAAATTTCCCGTATTCCTGTTGCTGCGAATTGATAACCCGAATGATTGCAGCGCCAAGTATGCTTTCATTAATTACTTTGTTCAGCCAGTCGATAACTTCGCGACCGCGTTTGAACAATACTCGCACTTTTTTTAATATGATAAAGAAGGTGACCCCAACCAAAGGAATTGCAAGAAGCACCGGCAATGCCAGTCTCCAGTTGATCATCAGCAGAAAAACAGATACGCCGATAATCATAAACACCGAAGAAAATATATTTGAAACGCCCTGTGCAACAAACATTTTCAGCGAATCCATATCCGATGTCAGATTGGTCAGTAATTTCGAAGGATTGGCTTGTTGGATAAAGGAATAACTCTGACGTGAAATTTTGTCGGAAAGGTTTTTTCGAAGATTGAAGCCCACCTTTTCTGAAGCGTATGTTTGTACTACATTTTGCAGCAGCGAAAAAATAAAAATCACAAATGCAGCAATAATAAATTCTGTTAAAATTGTTTTGTAGCGGTAATCGCCGCCATTAAATGAATCGATTCCGTGCGAAATAATTTTTGGTATTAAAAGGTTGGCTGCATTTCCGATCAACGCAAAAACTATGAGCAAAACAACCATTCCTTTATAGGGCTTTAACAATACAAAAATGCTGGTTTTTTTCTTCCCACCTGCGTTATTTTTTCCTCGCTTTCTTTTCATTATGTTCGCCTAATATCAATGCAGGTTACAAAGAAAACCAAATTCAGGAGAACTTAACCTGCATCTTTGAGAATGATGGTTTTTCACTGTACAACCTTAAGTTTTCATCATATTTCGTGCATTCAAACAGCACGCTGAAATTCAGTTAGTAAAACTAATCCAACTTTAAAAGGTTCAGCGAAAAACCATATATTTAGTTAAAAAGAATAAAGAATTACGACGGTTCCAAAACGCACTTACTTTTCATTATTGCTTATTTCTTCGGAGTGCTCCATATCGCTGCAATAATCGCGCTTCCACATCGTTCGGTTGTAATGCATTTTTCTGAAAAATTCCTTTCTGTCTTCCGGCGACATGTTCTTTATTTTCTTTCGTAATTCATTATTCATCTGAGGCCGGTGCCAGTTATTCCTCCATGGCCGGTGCCATCCGCCAAACAGGAGACGGGCCAAAACCAAAAGCCCGAGTGCCTGCCAAAAAGTGATAACGGAGAAGTTAAAAATTGCCGGTAAAAGCGCATTCCAGAGTAACATGGTTACCCAGCTAAAAAGTGCAAGGCCAATAATAGCCAGCGGTGCAAAAAAGAATTTTCTTCGGTGATAATACATTGTTCTCATGACTTTTTCTATTTAATAGTTTATAATTTCATCATATAATATTTCCAATCTTTCCCTGAGGTACAAAACCGCGTACCGCTTTCGGGAAATCAGTGTATTTACAGGAACACCGGACATTTCAGAAATTTCCTTAAATGGAATTCCCTCGAGTTCATTGAGTTCGAAAACTTCACGTTGTTCCTCCGGCAAATCGTTTAAAGCATCTGCCAGTTCATCCCAAACCAGTGAGCGGATAAATTCCGATTCCGGTGTATCGCCGTTGCCCGGAAGAAGTTGCCCTAATCCGGCATTCAAATTTTCAAAATCCTCATCGGTATAAAATTCCGGCAGAAGTTCCGGCCTCTTTTTCCGGTAGCTGTCGGTTATGCGGTTTCGCGCTACAGTAAATAACCATGCAGTTATCTCGTCAATTGGCTTCATCAACCGGTAAGCTTCCGATAACTGAATGAAAACATCCTGCAAAATATCTTCGGCATCTTCAAGCCGGTTCACCCGTTTCCGGATAAAACCCGATAGCCTGCTACTGTATTCCTTAACGATTTCGGATATATTCGCCCGTTGTGCCACTTCTATTTCCATTGTTGTTTTCATCAGCCTTTGATCAGGTTGACGATTGAGTGAAAAGAATATTTTAAATGTAAAGGAATATTTTTGATTTTATGCGCTTACTTCTTGTATCTCCATCTGAATGGCAGGTATATCGGGAATATTTGGTCATATGCGAAATAAATTGAATAAACAAAACCATTTTGAGCTGAACAGGAAAATCGTTCATCAATTTGAATAGCATAGGTTTTTCCCCCGGCGTAAAACAAATGTTTTTCGGCGGAATGCCGCGTACCAGTGCAGAAGACTATTGTACCGCAGCGAAATGCTTCGTACCAGTGCGGAATCCAATTGTACTGCAGCGAAATGCATCGTTCCGAGGCGGAATCCAATTGTACTGCAGCGAAATGCATCGTTCCGAGGCGGAATGCAGTTGTACCGAGGCGGAATGCTTCGTCCCGGAGCGGAAAGCCATCGTACCTGGTACAATGCAATTTCGCTGCGGTTCCCTGAACATCGGCACCGATTTTAAAATATATATGATAAAATCCACAAATATTTGGTAATTTTAAACTCCAAAATCAACTCATTTTCAATGAATGCCGGAGTTTTCAAATTAACGATCTTCATTTTTCTCCTACTGTCATTAAACTGCCCGTCTCAAAATACGACCACAGGCAAAGTAAGGCCAATGGCAGTTGCCGGTTCGTTTTACCCCGCAGAAAAGCAACAACTGGAAAAACAACTCTACATTTTTTTTGAGCATGTTGAAGACACAACAACCAGGCAAACTGCCGCAGCCATTATAGTCCCGCATGCAGGTTACATTTTTTCAGGACAGGTTGCTGCTGACGCCTATGCTAAAATCAATCCGGAGAAACAATACAAACGGATTTTTATAATCGGAACAAGCCATCACGAATGGTTAAACGGCGCATCGATTTACAGTGCAGGCGATTACCAAACACCGCTGGGAAATGTAAAAGTGGATACGGAACTTGCGAAAAAACTCATCGATGAAAATAAATTTATCAAATTTTCGCCGGCAGCGCACGACCGTGAGCACAGCATCGAGGTACAATTACCATTCCTCCAGTATCATCTTAAGAAACCGTTTCAGATTGTGCCCATAATAATCAGCACCAATACTGCCGTAACCTGCAAAAAAATTGCAGAAGCGCTTATGCCTTATTTTAATGAAGAAAACCTGTTTATAATTAGTTCCGATTTTTCACATTATCCTAAATACAGCGATGCAATTAAAACCGATAAAATTACAGGTGAAGCAGTCGCATCCAATTCTCCTGAAATATTTGCAGATGTCATCAATAACAACGCAAAAAAAGATATCCCCGGATTGGCTACAAGTTGCTGTGGCTGGAGTTCGGTACTTACGCTTTTACTGATGACTTCGCAAACTCCCGGAATTGAAATTCAACACTTAATGTACCTGAATTCGGGCGACACTCCTTATGGCGACAAGCAGAAAGTGGTAGGCTACCATTCGTTTATATTTTCAAAAAGCAAGGCAGTTTCGTATTCAATTAACTTTTCCTTACAGGATTATGATAAAGAAAAGTTACTTGAGATTGCCAGGGAAACTATCGATAATAAACTTGCCGGAAAACCGGTATCGGAATTCGATGAAAATGAATTTCCCCCTACCCTTCTAAATCATTGCGGAGCATTTGTAACCTTAACAAAAAATGGCCAACTTAGAGGCTGCATTGGCAGGTTTATAGCCGACGAACCATTGTACAAAGTTGTTCAGGATATGGCCTTGTCATCGGCGTTTGACGATTACCGTTTTTCACCGGTCACTATGGCTGAAATGAATGATATTGAAATAGAAATATCGGTTTTAAGTCCATTGAAACGAATTTATTCTGCCGACGAATTTGAATTGGGAAAACAGGGAATTTATATGATAAAGGGAAACCGAAGCGGAACATATTTACCACAGGTTGCCGAACAAACCGGGTGGGATAAGCAGGAATTTCTGAGCCACTGTGCCAGCGAAAAAGCAGGTATTGGAAAGGACGGCTGGAAAAATGCCGATTTATATACCTACGAAGCTTTCGTGTTTAGTGAAAAGGAATTAAAAGCCCGGGTAAAATGAATCTGGCTTATCCACTTATTCCGGTAACATTACTCACTTTTCTGGCATATCTTATCACCTGGGGATTTGTAAAGTGGCAAGTACTCACTAAACAATGGCACCGTAAATTCTGGAATTATCTTTTGCTGATTTCCTTCCTGATTTCTGGAATACTTGGAATTTTAAGCGTTATAAAAGTAAATTACAAACTCGAAATTCCACATTACGACCAGTATCTTCGCTGGCATGTTGCTTTTGGAATTGCCATGGTATTCATCTCGTTTTTTCATCTTTCGTGGCATATAAAATATTATTTCAAATTTCGCATATCGGAATCTGCGCAAAAATCAAAAACAGAAATAAAGTTACTTTCAAAAGAAAACTACCGGCTGTATTTAATTATCCTTGGTTTTGTAACCATAGTTAGCCAGGTCATTTATATCCGCGAATTCATTTCTGTGTTAACCGGAAACGAACTGGTTGTAGGTCTTGTACTTTCAGGATGGATGCTCATTACCGGTTGGGGCGCATTTTCAGGCAGAAAAAAGGATTTCTCCGATTTTTCGTTAAACCGCGGAATTGGAATTTTAACCGCGCTTTCGCTGTTTTCGCCAGTTTTAATCTATCTGCTGTACTGGATAAAAAACCAAATGTTTCCACCCGGAACATTGCTCGATATCGAAACTTCTGTGCTGCTGATTTTCCTGTTTTTGTTTCCGGTATGTTTTTTATCCGGCTATTTGTTTACTGCATTTTCAACGCTGTTATCCTATTCGGCAGAAAATAATTTAACCGGAAAAGCCTACTCTTATGAATCGATGGGAAGCCTTGCAGGAGGACTTTTATTTAGCATTGTTTTAGGAAGATTGTTCAATTCATTTCAGATTTTCGGAATTATTTCAGCTTTGGTTTTATTTGCCGGCGCCTGGACAAACTATAAAAACAAAACCGGAAGATTATGGAAATTCGTTCTGCCGGGAATTATTATACCGGTTGCCGTATTTTATTTTAATCCCGAAAAATTTGTGCATAAAGTAACTTTCCCCAACCAGGATTTGGTTATTGCAAAAAACACACGTTACGGAAAGCTTGCTGTAACTGAGCAAGCTGGACAATTAAATGTATACGAGAACAATGCCTTGCAATTTTACACTCAAAATGTGATGACCAACGAAGAGGCAGTTCATTTTGCCATGATTCAACACCCCAATCCTAAAAGGGTGCTGTTGGTTTCTGGTGGAATTTCAGGAATGATAGCTGAGATTGAAAAATACCCTATAGAGAAAATCACGTATCTCGAAATCAATCCGGAAATGTTCAGGTCGCTGAAAAAAATTATCGAACCTTTTCCCGACTCCGGTAAAGTTGAAATCGTGAAAAAAGACATTCGCTTTTTCATCAAAAAAACAAAAGAAGATTACGATGTAATTCTTCTGAACCTTCCACCGCCAACTACGCTTGCATTAAACCGGTTTTATACCCGCGAGTTTTTTCGCCTGATTAAAAAGCATTGTAACGGCCAATCGGTAATTTGTACAAGTCTTCCCGGAACAGCCAATTATGCCGAAGACAATGCTTTGATGGTTAATGCTTCACTATGGAAAACGCTTGGAGTGCAATTTAAAAACCGAATAGTGCTTACGGGTGAGAAAAACTATTTTCTGGCTTCCGACAGTACTCTTAATTCGAATATTGCTGAAATGATTACAACAGGAAAAATTAATAATGAATATGTAAATCAGTACTATTTCGATGATAATCTGCTCCAAATGCGAAGCGAAACATTATCCAGCCGGTTTTCGGATGATGTTCCATACAACCGCGATTTTTATCCTTATATGTTTTTTAAAGAAATCAGTCACTGGCTGAGCTATTATGGTTACAGTTACAAGTTTCTGGTAATAGTGCCCATAATTCTTTTCCTGATCTTATTCCTGGGAACAAACCGCATAACCGCAGGCCTTTACACCGGCGGATTTACAGCCATTTCGCTCGAAATAGTTTTGCTTTTGGCGTACCAGATTTATTTTGGGAGTATTTATTTAAACACAGCGCTGTTTTTTGCATTTTTTATGGCAGGCCTGTCTTTTGGAAGTTCATCGAAACTTATAATCATTCTCAAACCAATAAAAAGTTATTACCTCTTGCAATTCACTTTAGCCGTATTTGCAATGGTTTTACCTTTTATTATTAAACTCACCGGCTTATTTACCATTTGGAGAATTCCGGCTCAAATTGTATTCTTTATTTCAGTGTTGGTTGTGGCAACAATTACCGGGCAGGAATTTTTACTTTCATCAGATTTAAAACAAAAAAAATACAACGAAACTTCAGGCATAAACTACAGTACCGAACTTGCCGGTTCAGCATTTGGCGCTTTTTTAACCACAGTTTTTCTTTTGCCGTATTTTGGCCTTACATATACTTGTGTGATTGTTGCATCGTTAAATATATTTAGCGGATTACTTGCTTTGGCCGAAAGCCGAAAAAGTATCCTTATAACCTGAATTTCGTACGAATTTAATATACATCCGGAACTATGGACAAGAGGCAATTTTTAAAGACAGCATTTTTCGGAGCAGGAGGTTTCTGTTTCTGTAACCTGGCTTCGGCATCGAATTTTGAGTTAACGACTGACAAAACAGGACGGCAATGGACGAAAGAAGCCATGTTTTATACCGAAACTCCAAAAGGAATTCGCTGCCAGATTTGCCCGAACGAATGCGACATAAAAGAAGGTGAAGCAGGCGATTGCCGAAACAGGGTAAACAAAAAAGGGAAGTTATGGTCAACAGCTTACGGAAATCCCTGTGCAGTTCACATCGACCCGATTGAAAAGAAACCGCTCAACCATTTTTTACCCGGAACTACCGCTTTTTCCATTGCCACGGCGGGTTGTAATCTTGCCTGCCTGAACTGCCAAAACTGGAGCATTTCGCAAAAAAGTCCCGACGAAACAAAGAACTACAACTTACCGCCCGATAAAGTTGTGGAAAGCTGTATTGCCAATAATTGCGTTTCAATTGCCTATACTTACACCGAACCAATTACTTTTTATGAATATACCTACGATTCGTCGACACTTGCGCGGCAGGCGGGAATTAAAAATGTTCTTGTTTCGGCAGGTTATATCAACCGCGAACCATTGCTGAAACTATGCAAGGTAACCGATGCAGCCAATATCGATTTAAAATCGTTTAGCGATGAAATTTATTTAAAGCTGAATGCAGGAAAACTGCAACCTGTTTTAGATACGCTCAAAACGATGAAAGATGAAGGTGTATGGCTCGAAATCACCAACCTCGTTGTTCCGTCGTGGACCGATGACTTCGATATGATAAAAAAAATGTGCGCCTGGCTTGCGGAAAACGGATTTGCGGAAACACCGCTTCATTTCAGCCGTTTTATGCCATTATATAAACTAACTCAATTGCAGCCTACACCGGTTAACATTCTGCAAAACGCACGAAATATTGCAATAGCCGAAGGATTGAAATATGTGTATGTTGGAAATGTTCCGGGACCGGACAACCAAAATACATATTGTCCAAAATGTGGCAATATTGCCGTTGAACGCCGTGGATATTCCATTATTCAGAATAATATTGAAAACGGTAAATGCAAATCATGCGATAACCCGATTGCAGGTATTTGGGAATAGTTAACCAATCTTTCGGTTTCCATCTCTTAAATCAAGCCTTTATTCAGTTCAGATCGTACCATAGCTTTTCGGTGCACATCAAAACTATTTTCATATAATATAATGAAATAAAGATTAATAAGTATTATATGCATTAATAAACGTAACTTACAGTTCACCAAAAAATTAAATAAATATGAAAAGAATTTTGATGACGGGAATTTTCCTTATTATGGGTTTGATTATCCTTGCACAGGATAAAGAGTATTTGTTATTTGAGTTTATGGAAGTGTCTGATGAAAACGCTTCAGATTATCTGGATGTGGAAGAGTTTTGGTCGGCAATTCATCAGCAACGTGTAGCCGATAAATCGATTGTTGGCTGGGATCTTTGGGCGCTGACACCCGGAGGATCGAAACAAGGTTCAAATTATTTGACTGTAACGATTTTTCCGAATCTGCAGAAAATGCTTGAAGCTACCGGAACTCTCGATGTTATGGGTTATGCAAAAAAAGCTTATCCTAAAATGTCGGACAAAGATCTTTCAGCAATGCTCGAAAAAACAGTAAAATCAAGAGACATTGCCCACCAGGTGTTATTCGAAGATGTAGACCAGACTGACGACAATTTTAAAATGCATATTGGCATGGTTGTTACTCTCGATGTGATGAATCAACTGGACGATGGCTATGAAAAAGTAGAATCGGAAATTTTCAAACCATTACACCAAATGTTTGTCAATGACGGAAAATCAGGCCATTGGGGTATAATGCGTACAATACTTCCAGCAGGAAGTGAAGCTTATGGAACCCACATCACGTACAGCTTTTTTAATGACTATGAGCAGCTTGCCAATTATCTTGAAATGTCGATGGGTGACCTGGACAGTAAAACACTAATGGCAGTCAACCAGGGATTAAAAACCAGAGACTGGAAAGAAAAAATTATAGGGCATCTGGTAAAAATGGTCAGATAGCTTTTTAAACAGTTATGATAAAAATCGGTGTATAGCCGATTTTTATATTTAAAGCAGGTTATTCTATTTAAGATTATAGATATCCAACCAGCCTTTGTAAGATTCTCACGATTTTTTTCAAGCTAAAACCTACGAATTGTTTTACAATCCCAAAAAAGTACTATTTTTAAGCGAATCCTAAATTATCGCCTAATGAAATTAAAACTTACATTCCTTCTTCTTTATGTATTGTCCGTAATTTTTCGGGTACAAAGTCAAACTCCAAATACTCCAAACGACATAGTTAACCTTATAAAACAGCATGTAACATGCGACTGGGCAACTGAAACTGTCGATAAATTTAAAGCCGGAAATCCGGACACAAAACTGAAAGGAATAGCCACCTGCATGTTTGCCGATATGGCAACATTGAAAAAAGCAGTTGACCTGGGTTGCAATTTTATTATTACACATGAACCGGTATTTTACAACCATCTGGATGAAACGGCTGCTTATGCAAATGATCCTGTTTTCAATGAAAAACTGAAATACATAAATGATAATCAGCTTGTAATATTCCGATTTCACGATCATATTCACAGGACAAAACCCGATGGAATTTCGGCTGGAATAATCAAAAAGCTGGGGTTAAATCAATATTCCGATAATGGCTCACTTACCTTTTTTACGCTGCCAAAACAAAGTGTTGAGAACTATGCCAAATCGCTGAAAAAAACATTTAATCTGGCTACCATTCGCGTGGTTGGAAATTCGGATATGAAATTTACAAAACTTGCATTTATGGCCGGAGCGCCTGGTGGTCAAAGCCATATTAAAATGCTCGAAAATCCGGAAGTGGAAGTAGTACTTGCCGGCGAAGCACAGGAATGGGAAACCTACCTTTATGCTAACGATGCTGCTGAAATGGGGAAAAACAAAGCCGTTATTTTTCTCGGTCATATTAAGTCGGAAGAAGCCGGAATGGATTACTGTGCCGATTGGCTGAAAACTTTTATTTCAGACGTACCGATTCATTTTATCGAAGACAAACCTAATTTTGTAACTTTTTAATCCACACGAGATGACAGGTACCCTCTGGCTTATTATCGTTTTGGCCGTTTCGGTTTTATTTATCATACTCGGAACTGCAAAGCTAAAGATTCATCCTTTTATAACCTTACTTTTTGCATCGTATTTAGCCGGGGCAATGGCCGGATTGCCGCTGGAAAAAATAGCAGCAACCATTGCCACAGGATTCGGGAATATTATGGCTTATATCGGAATCGTCATCATTCTCGGAACAATCATCGGAGTTATTCTCGAAAAATCGAATGCAGCCTTAAAACTGGCAGAACTGGTGATGAAACTGGTTGGAAAACGGTATCCGGCGCTGGCCATGTCGGTTATCGGTTATATTGTTTCTATTCCTGTATTTTGCGATTCGGCTTTTGTGATTCTTTCTTCGTTAAAAAAATCGCTGGTTTTAAAAACCGGTAGAACATCAGTTTCGTTATCTATTGCACTGGCTACGGGTTTGTACGCCACGCATACTTTTGTGCCGCCAACTCCGGGGCCTATTGCTGCTGCCGGAAACCTGGGGCTTGAAAACCAGCTCGGACTGGTAATTATTACCGGACTTATTATTGCAGCAATTGCTATGCTTACCGGCTATTTATGGGCTTCATTAGTTGGCAGAGTTTTCAGTACGCTCGAAGATTTTCAAATAGAAAAGGATCAAAATGAAGCGATTATTCTTCCTTCAGGATTAAAATCACTGATGCCCATAATTGTGCCTGTTATTTTTATTGCAGTTCGTTCAGTTGCCGTTTATCCCACTTATCCTTTTGGACAAGGCATTCTTTTTTCGCTGCTTGAGTTTTGCGGGCAACCGGTAAATGCACTGCTTATTGGTTTTTTATTGTCGCTTCTGTTACTTCCTGAATTTAACAAAAATACACTTACCGACTGGATTGGTGACGGAATTACGGCCGCTGCACCCATACTTTTGATTACCGGGGCAGGAGGGGCATTCGGAACGGTTTTAAAAGAGACAGGAATAGGCGAAACACTGGGAAACATGCTGGCTGATTATCATCTTGGAATTTTTCTGCCTTTCATTATTGCTGCTGCTTTTAAAACTGCACAGGGTTCGTCAACCGTAGCTTTGGTGGCAACTTCAGCATTGATTGCTCCCTTGCTTTCATCCATCGGACTCGATTCGCTTTACGGAAAAGTTTTGGCTGTTATGGCTACAGGCGCCGGCGCCATGACTATTTCCCATGCCAACGACAGTTATTTCTGGGTAGTAACACAATTCTCGGGAATGGATGTTAAAACAGGATATAAAACTCATACCGTTGCAACATTAATCCAGGGCACGGTTTCAATTCTCGCAATTTATCTGATTTCTTTATTTGCGTTATAAAATTGGAAATGTTGAGCTATGCAATCGTAAAAAAAATGGCCCTATCTGCTGACAAGGCCATTTTTAATTTTTATCTATTTCATTTAAAGAATTATCGACTTCATCGATCCCATTGCTTCACGCAATTCGGCGCCGATTATTTCCACATCGTGGTAACGGATTTCATCGTTAATTTCAATCAGCTCGCGGTTATCCACATGTCCGTCTTTCCCTTCGTTAAAGTTTTTACCAATTACGTTGGTTTCAATTTTAGTCATAAAATCACCTAATAATGGCTTGCAGGCGTGATCGAACAAATAGCAGCCATATTCTGCTGTATCCGAAATCGTGCGGTTCATTTCGTACAATTTTTTACGTGCTATGGTATTGGCAATCAACGGAACTTCGTGCAACGATTCGTAATAAGCCGATTCGGGCTTTATTCCTGATTCTGTCATTACTTCAAAAGCCAGCTCAACGCCTGATTTTACAAATGCAATCATTAATGTTGCGTTATCAAAATATTCCTGTTCTTTTATTTCCATATCGCCTGCAGCAGTTTTCTCAAATGCAGTTTCAGCGGTTGCTGCACGCCAGGTCAACAATTTCTTGTCATCGTTTTTCCAGTCTTCCATCATAGTTGATGAAAATGAACCTGACATAATATCATCCATGTGTTTTTCAAAAAGCGGACGCATAATTTCCTTCAGTTCAGCTGCAAGTTTATATGCTTCAATCTTTGCCGGATTTGAAAGCCGATCCATCATATGGGTAATGCCCCCCAGTTTTAAAGCTTCGGTTATGGTTTCCCAGCCATACTGAACCAGTTTTGAAGCATAAGCTGCATCAATTCCCTTTTCAATCATCTTGTCGAATGAAAGGATTGAGCCGGTTTGCAGCAGGCCGCAAAGTATGGTTTGTTCTCCCATTAAATCCGATTTTACTTCAGCAATAAACGACGAATGCAAAACTCCGGCTTTGTGTCCGCCTGTACCGGCAGCATAGGCTTTGGCAATTTCAAGCCCATCGCCATTCGGGTCGTTTTCGCGATGAACGGCAATAAGCGTTGGTACACCAAAACCACGCAGGTACTCAGCTCGCACTTCAGAACCCGGAGATTTTGGAGCAACCATAATTACTGTAATGTCATCGCGAATTTGCATGCCTTCTTCAACAATGTTAAAACCATGCGAATAGGCAAGGCTGGCTCCTTTTTTCATTAATGGAAGCACTTTATTTATTACAGGCGTATGTTGCTTGTCGGGGGTCAGGTTCAAAACCAAATCGGCTTCAGGAACCAATTCTTCAAAAGTTCCTACTTTAAATCCGTTGTTTGTTGCATTTTCATACGAAGCCCTTTTCTGATCGATTGCTTCCTGTCGCAGAGCATAGGATACATCCAGGCCGCTGTCGCGAAGGTTTAGTCCCTGGTTTAATCCCTGAGCGCCACAACCGAGTACCACAACCTTTTTTCCGGCAAGTTTACTTACTCCATCTGCAAACTCCGTTTCTTCCATAAAATCGCACTTTCCCAATTGTTCCAACTGTAATCGCAAGGGAAGTGAATTAAAATAATTTGACATTGCTATAATTTTTATTGATTTAATACCTTTTCATTTCTTTCACAAAACAATGAAATTTAATTGGTTTGACGATGGAAAAATAAAGGATTTTTAGGTAATTTTCATGGATTGCTCTTAATTAGCAAACATTCGATTTTAAACAAATTATTTTAAAACCAAATATTTAAGCCCAAAACAAATTTGCATATTTATAAGATTATTTCAACGCTTTTGTTCTGTATTGCAATGGTGAAATTCCGGCTTCGCGTTTGAAGAACTTGGCAAAATACGACTGATCCGGAAAATTTAACCGATTGGCTATTTCTGTCACATTCAGATTTGTATGAACCAGTAAGCGCTTAATTTCAAGAATTTGTTTCGCTTTAATAATTTGAGATGAAGTCTTTCCGGTTAGCTGACTGACAGTTTGTGTTAAATGATTTGGCGTTAATGCCATCATTCCGGCATAATCCGTCACCGATAAATTCGATTGATAATTTTCTTCCACCAGTTGCAGAAATCGTTTCACAACCATATGCCCTTTTCCTTTTGCAGGTTGGCTTTCGTGCGAAATGTAAATTGTCGAGCAGAAAGTCAAAATTAAGTCGAGAATGGATCGAAGCAATTCAACAGAAAATTTTTCCTTATGTAGACAATTCGGAAATGCCTTTTTGAAAAAGCTAGTTCAAGAAAAGCAATGTCTTTGGCTTTCTGTTAATAAGCAACGGCGGATTATCCTGCCTGATGGTAAAAAAGAAGGGAAATTCAATTAACCGGTTCTGGTTATTTTTGTTAATGAGATAAAATTCGGAAGTAAAAATAAAAATATAGCCTACAATATCGCTTGAAAACTCAATTTTATGCGCTTGTCCCGGTGACATAAAAAATATGCATGGCGGTTGAATTTCGTATTTATTTCCATCGATAACATGAAATCCTGATCCTTTGAAAAGATAAAGCACCTCGTAGAAATCGTGCCGGTGTGGATATTTTACTGCAAAATGGCGGTTGGCATCGAAAACTTCCACCTGGAATTGCTGGCTTTTTCGTTCGGGCGAACTAAAGCTTTGGAGGCTATAAACCGGGATTTGTTCTGAACTGGATGACATATTTCTATTTTAAATCATGAATATACAAAACAAAAGAAATTTATTTTATTCATTGAATTATCCTGAAAATTCAACGATTGACATTTCCTTGTTTTTTCTACTTTTATACCCGATGAAGATAATTTTACAATATTTAAAATACATTTCTTTCACCGTGTTTCTAATTCTCAGTGATTATGTTGTTTATGCTTCAGAAAATGAAAATCAGAAATGTAGCAATACGCAATTTGATTTGTCTTTGATTTCAAATTACAATATCTTTTATCACAACGACTCTATTCACCGCCTCGATTTTCGCTACCACGACCGTAAGCGCGGTTTTAAACCATACATCGCTCCCACTCTACTCATAACGACCGGAACTGTTCTGCATTTTTCAACGAATGCTAAGGAAAATTTTCAGGATTGGATGCAAAGCCATTTTGCATACACAGGCAAAGCCGATGACTACATGCAATATGCTCCGCTTGCCGCTGTATACGCGTTAAACGCTGTTGGCGTAAAAGGAAAAAATAACTTCGGAAATCGTACCGCTTTGGCTTTAAAAAGTATTTTGCTGAATGAATTAATCGTTTCGAATCTAAAAGTATGGACCGGAACACAACGCCCGAATGGTTCAATGCACTCCTTCCCATCCGGACATACTTCGTTTGCTTTTGCGATGGCGCAATTCATGCATCACGAATTCGGTGACGAAAGCATTTGGTACAGTGTTGGCGCGTATTCCTGTGCAGCAACTGTTGGAATTCTGCGTGTGGCCAAAAACGCTCACTGGATTTCGGACGTGGTCGCAGGAGCAGGAATTGGAATGTTGTCAACCGAACTTGTCTATCTTACTCATCAATATAAATGGGATAACGAACATATCCGGAACTTTGACATTTTTCCTTTTAGCGTTGGAAAACAAAAAGGATTAACGCTTGTGTATACTTTCTAAAACAATTTGATAATAGACTATTAGACACAAGATTTTTAGACACAAGCCTTCGAGACACAAGATTTTGAGACAAAGAGATACAAGACTTTGAAAAGTGACTACTAATCGCAAGACAAAAAGCTGTAATACTAAGAGCACAGGTATTTATAATGGAACGCTGATAATATTGTTGCCTGAAACGAGGTTTAAAGTTTCCACGCTATTTTAGAAAATCTTCGCGTATAGGGTTGAAACTGTCTACCAATCTAACATGTTTGGTTAAAAGCTTCACAGTATGTTTTTTCCCGGACGGCGCTGCAAACATGTCGCCTGCTTTTAAATATTGTTCCGGTTCTCCTTCACAATAAAAAATAATTTCACCTGCTGCAACATACGAAGTTTGCTCATGCGGATGCGAATGCGGCGGTTCCGGTTCATCCCACGGCCCGTTGGTAAAATCAATTAAAACAGTCATTAAGTTATTGGTATGAATGATTTTACGTTCCAAACCTGCTTTTACAATTTCATATGGAACCTGATCGAATTTTAAAACTGCCATTTTTATATTTTTTTTATTCTGAAATTAAACGCTTAAAATATTCATTGTATTTCTCTAACAATATATACTGATTATTGCTTAAAAATCTCAGTTTTTTTCGCGATAAAACGGCAACCAGGGATTAATTTTGCCGCCCGATTTTCGAATTCCATGGCTTTTCACTGCAGCAGATTTCTCATTCTTTTCATGATTAAGCAAAAAACACAAACCAAGCATTAACGAAAATGTTTTGTTATTTGCCGGATGATAAAATGCAATAGCATTGCCGGCGGCTAAAAAAACCTGTGCATATTTTCCTTCGTATTGAAACCCTCCGCCAAGGGTCAGGCTTTTAGTTCCATATAAATTTACATTTTCGAAAATTGAAAAATTCGCCCCGTTTTGCATTGCCGTAACTGTTAGCGTATTCCACACAAAATTCTTTCTGAAAGCAGTTTGGTTGGTCACGCCAAACCAGTAGGCATCGGAAAGTTTATATGTATAAGAGAAAATTGTTTTTGGTGTAAGGTTTTTAAACTTTTTTGTAGTATCTGCCACAGGCCGGTATACATCACGGATTTCTTCCTTTGTATTCAGAAAAAGCTCAAACGGATTTACAGTTCCGGTATCAGGATAACGCACTGAATTGCTTAAATCGAAACCCGAAAACGCATATTTTTCGTTTTGCGATAAATCTACTGTATTGTGCCTGAACCAGATTCCGCCAAAATCGAGCAGAGTGGCAGAAAATTCATTCGAATCATCTTTTCTGTAAGTAATTCCCAAATCAAGAGCAATTCCCGGATTTTTGTAAGCGCCAAAATATTTTGGCACTGCACCATCGCCATCTACTCTTAAAATCCTGCTCTTCTGGCTGAGTTCAATAGGCAAAGGAATCGACATATCGCCGTTTCCCAGCGAATTCAGTGTTACAACATCGCCTTCGGGTTCGGTTTCAATAGCATACGACCATTGATTTGTCTCCAGAAAAGCGCTTCCAAAAAGCACTTTAAAATGGCCGCCAATATTTATTTTGTCATTTTTTTTCCTGGCATATCCAAATGAAAATTCACGATAGCCAGCGCCAAATAATTTTATTTTTTCCGATGAAAAACTTTGATATTCCGAAGTTGTATTCCCGTTTATTAAGAATTCTACCGCATCCATTTTAAATTTCGAATATGCTACCAAATTTTCGCGATAAAAAAAACTAATCCTGCCTTTCCTCCAGGGTTTACTATAAAAGAACATCGGTATTGCCAAATCTTCCCGAACAAAATTATTCCGGTTTCCGGATTCATAAAAATGCTGAAAATCCAAAACAGGCTTTCCGGGTTCAGGAACGGTTATCAGGTCCGAAATTCTAAAACTTGCCGAATGCTGAAAAGAAAATCCGCCCAGAGCCGGAACGGAAAATGCTGTTGCGTCATCATCTCTCATAAAGGCCGGATTAAGCATTTGAGCATAAAAATTGTTTGGCAACATATAAAGCGATCCCGAACTTTGTGCCATCAATTTAATTCCGAAAACGGCATCAAACAAGGCAAATACAAAAATATATGATATAAATCTGTAATTAATTATCTTCATTCTTTGCCTTTATTTCACCAAATAAAATCACCGATATACCGATGGGATAATGTGCATTTAAGGTATCATTCCCGGTTAAAAAACCGCTATTTTCGAACCATGTGGTTAATTGAATCCTGTTTCCCGACATAAAACTTTGGCGCTGTTCTTCGGTTAGCAAAAGCGTGTCGGCTGATAAAACAGGAACAAGGCTGTTTTCAGTCAGGTCGCCTTCTTTAAACGAATCAGGCTGAATCGGCGGTCCGAGTGCAGCAGGCGTTGTTTTCTCAAAAAAACGCAGTTTTAAATTAAACGGAAATGGTGTGCCGTTACTTACCCTAAATATCAGACTTATCTTCGCCAGCTCATAACTTCCCTGTATTGAAAAAGGAAATTCCTTAACCACAATATGGGGTTCGAATATAATTTTTGCAGGGATATTTACGGTCTTTCCATCCGAAAACTTCAAAACAGCATCGGCATTTCCAACCGGCGAAGTTTCGTAACCTTCCCAGTAAATAAAATCCTTGAATTCAAGATCTCCTGAAAACAGAGGAGCAATCATATCGGTTTTGAAATCGTCCTTTATGGTTAATTCACTAAACCTGAATTCATCGGTTTTACACGAATAAATAAATGTTGGCAGAATGATAAAAATTACACTTCTCAAATTCATCGTCATAGCAAAATCCTCGTCACGCAGTTACTTTTATCTTAATTCCTGCAAAAGTAAAAATCTTTATTGATTGCGAAATTTAATGGTTTAACGAAATTTGTTACTTTTGAAGCGTAGAAATTTCATAATAAACCATCTGTTGAAGATGATCCAAAACAATAATTTAACGAAATCGTGGTATGTTATTTACACTCGTTCGCGCGCTGAAAAGAAGGTACGTGATGAGTTAACCTTTAATAACATCGAGAGTTTTTTGCCTTTACATAAGCAACTCAGGCAATGGAAAGATCGAAAAAAATGGGTTGAAATTCCTTTAATTTCAGGCTATTGTTTTGTTAGGATAACAGCAAAAGAATACGAGAAAGTTTTGCAAACTCCAGGCGTGGTTTGCTTTATTAAATTTGAAGGAAAAGCCGCTGTAATCCCCGAAAGTCAGATTGAATATCTTAAACAAATGCTGAGTCAATTCGACTTTGAAGTAAATGTAACCGCCGAAAATTTCAGTCCGGGTAAAAAAGTGGAAGTTATCGAAGGGCCAATGATTGGACTTCAGGGTGAGCTGATTGAAACTCGCGGAAAAAACAAATTTATACTTCGCTTTACGCAAATCAACAGTGTTTTTACGGTCGAAATTCCGGCGTCGCAATTAAGCCTGCTTCCTGTTGAAGTGTAATTTTCCGGTTCCTATCCTTAATCTTTGCAATCGTTTCAGGTAATTTTACCTGCGGATCGTTCGAATCGTTATATTTGTATAATCACTTTTCAAAAATGAATTCTGAAAAAACATACTTTCCGAAACTACAGGACATCACGAAAGCAAAAATTAATCTGAACGATGTGATTCTTCACACTCCGCTTCAAAAAAACATTAGTCTTTCAGATGAATTTCAGGCAAATATTTTATTGAAAAGAGAAGATTTACAGATTGTTCGTTCCTACAAATTGCGTGGCGCTTACAATAAAATTGTTCATCTCACAAAAGAAGAATTAAAAAACGGCGTAGTTTGTGCCAGCGCCGGAAATCATGCGCAGGGTGTTGCCTATTCGTGCCGGAAACTCGGGATTAAAGGAAAAATTTATATGCCCGCCACCACGCCAAAACAAAAAATACGTCAAGTCGAGATGTTCGGTAAAGAATTTATTGAAGTTGTTTTAACGGGCGACACTTATGACGCGGCAAACAATGCTGCTGTTGAAGACTGCAAAAAAACCGGCATGGCTTTTATTCACCCTTTTGATGATCCGCAAATAATTGAAGGCCAGGCAACCGTAGGACTTGAAATATTACAGGATTCAAAAGAACACATCGATTTTATTTTTATACCGGTTGGCGGCGGCGGTTTGGCAGCCGGAGTTGGAGCTTATTTTAAGCAAATGGGCCCGCAAACAAAAATAATAGGCGTTGAACCCGAAGGTGCGCCATCGATGAAAAAATCGCTGGAGGAAGGAAAAGTAGTTGAACTGCAAAGTATCGATAAATTTGTGGATGGAGCTGCTGTTCAGAAAGTTGGAAACATCACATTTGAAATTTGCAAACAGGTTTTGGATGATATAATCACCGTTCCGGAAGGAAGGATTTGTACAAAAATCCTTGAACTCTACAACCGCGATGCCATTGTTATTGAACCCGCAGGTGCGCTTTCGATTGCTGCACTCGATTTTTATGCTGAAAAGATAAAAGGTAAAAATGTGGTTTGCATAGTAAGCGGAAGCAATAACGATATTACGCGTACTGAAGAAATTAAGGAACGCTCGCTTTTGTACGAAGGGTTAAAACACTATTTTATTGTTCGTTTTCCGCAGCGATCAGGCGCGCTCAGAACATTCGTGGATGTTGTACTCGGGCCAAACGACGATGTTACTCATTTTGAATATTCAAAGAAAACAAACCGTGAAAAAGGACCCGCTGTAATTGGAATCGAAGTTCAGAAAAAAGAAGATTACTTCGGCTTGGTTCAGCGAATGGAAGAAAATGGATTTGTGTATGAATACCTGAATGAAAGACCCGATTTGTTCCAGTTCCTGATTTAATATCATCTTTCCAGGATGGCATCCGTTCCCTCCGGTGGACATGATAGAAACAATGACAAACCCCGAAGAATTCATTTTGATTCAATAGAACATTGATTATAATCGATTATTATTACATTGCATATCATTGAAACCAGGCAAATGAAAATAAGCAGAAGAAATAATAAAATACTAATTTCAATTTCGCTTTTTATTTTTTTTAATTTCAGCGCTTTTACCCAAAATCTTCGCTATACAAAAACCGTTTTTCACGAAATTGATACATTAAAAGAAGTTGAATATGCACAAGCCGATTTTCTAAACAACAAAATCGGACTATTAGCTGATTACAATATTCATGACGGCGAAAATCAAACTATCCAAAAACCGCTCTACATGGATATTTATATGCCTCGTGCAGATACCGTGACCAAACGTCCGGCAATTATTTTTGCGCATAGCGGCGCCTTTCTTATCGGTTCGCGAAAAGCTGACGATATGATTGCCTTTTGCGATTCGTTTGCACGCCGTGGATATGTTACAGCAACAATCGATTACCGCATGGGAATGGGAGCTTCTGTTTTCTGGGTTTTTGGGCTGCCGAACTTAAAAATTGATAACAATAATGGTTACAGGGCAGCTTATCGTGCAGCTCAGGATGCCCGGGCAGCCATTCGCTTTTTAAAGCATAACGCTGAACAATATGGAATCGACACAACAAAAATCTATTGGGTTGGAAGTAGTGCCGGAGCTATTTTGGGTTTGTACAATATTTATAACGATTCTCCCGATGAATTCGAAAGTTCAGTGCACGATTCACCGGACTTGGGAACAATCGACAATGTCGGTGTCCAGAGTTATGGCGGAAAAGCAAACGCTGTAGTATCGCTTTGGGGAGGCATGCAAGACACGAAATACATTGAAAACGAAAGTACGCCTGTTTATCTGATACATGGAACAAACGATCCTGTTGTTCCGTTTAAAAAAGGAATTCCGCTTGACGGTATCGTTCCCGAAAATCCATTATTAAGTTTTACAATGCCCGAAATTTTTGGGAGCTACTGTATCGACACCGCATTAAGCAACAGAAATATCGCTCATGAAACTTATTTTCAGGAAGGCGCAATACACGAATTCTATGGAACGGATACCGGGACTTTTTATGAATCGGGCCCGACCCAATATTGGGATACCATTCAAAATAAGATTACGCACTTTTTCTTTCACCTGTTTCGGCCTGAAGCAGAATTTGAATATTTAACCGATAACCTTGAAGTACATTTTTCGAATACCAGCGTTAATACCACAACCAATTTCTGGGATTTTGGCGATGGGACTTCGGGATTGGGAAATGAAATCACTCATTTGTATGCTGAACCCGGCGTTTACAAAGTTCACCTTACAACATGCAATCAGAATATGGCTTGCGATACATTAACTCGAACCATAACTGTCGGAAACTCTGTTTATGCGTCGACCATAAAAAACAGCGATGTACGTGTTTATCCAAATCCTGTAAAAGACAGGTTGTATATAAAAGGTGAAGTCAATTCAACTGAAATCAGAATTTACGATATTACCGGACGAATATATTTTGCTGAAATGAAAATTCATCAAAACACCATCGATGTCTCCACTTTACAAAATGGTATTTATTTTATTGAAATTTCTTTTGATAATCAATCGGTTGTAAAGAAATTCATTAAGGTGAATTAGCAACGTCCCAATCTTACGAAAGATTATTTCAGATTGAGTGATAAGATCATCGTGATTGTAATTTCGACGAGTTCTCCCAAGAATTTTCGCCTAATGAGGTAATGACAGAAAAATTGAATGAAGCTGTCATTTCGACGAGTATGCGAGGAGAAATCTCTTTATTTGAAAAATCTCTCACCGCCAGCCGGCGGTTGCCCATGACAGATATTTTTAACGTGCTCAATATGAATAAAATAAAGAGTACAAACTGCGGGGACTTCGACTTTCCCAAGTCGAAGACAAATTGTCGGACTTCGGAAAGTCCGACTCCCAATCCTGTCATCATCTCGTTATGCTCAATTAAATTGAGTGAACACTCGAAACGACAATTCCATGAAAAAGCAAATAAACTTGCTTTTCTATTTTGTTATATCAGATTTTATTTTTTACTTTGTATTTCAAAGTACTTTTAAAATGAAAAATAGCAGAAACTTATTTGGAAGAAATAAAAGATATCAAACAAAAGTCAATTAACTGGCAAATCACCTTTAAGGTGTTTATTATCGGAGTAATAGCAATAGCCTTACTTGTTCCGAAATTTATGATTATTGCGCTAATCAGCGAGCGCCGGCAAACCGCCGAAGTTTCAACTAAAGAAGTGATGAATCTTTGGTCGAATGCTCAAACTGTGCGAGGCCCTGTACTTTCAATTCCCTATATCGAACGCAGCTTTGACACTGACGGAAAAGAAGTTAAGGAAGAAGAGCGCGAGTGTTATCTTCTACCAAAATCGTTGGTTGCAAAAGGAGAAATTTCGCCACAAAAACGCAAAAGAAGCATTTATGAAACGGTGGTTTACGAATCGGAAATCAGAATTTCAGGTTATTTCGACATCTCGGATTTTAAAGCATTGAAAATCGCGTCTGAAGATGTTTTATGGGAAAAAGCAAAAATCCTGGTCGCAATCAGCGATCTCCGTGGAATAAATAACAAAATCAGCCTTTTGTGGAATGACTCAACTTTGGCGTTTACACCCGGAATGGAAAACAAGCTTATTGGCAATAACGGCATTTCGTTGCAGTTGCCCAACCTTTCGCCTGCTGATTTTCCTGGAAATTTTCAGTTCAATCTAAATTTAAAAGGATCGGAATCGCTGAATTTTGCGCCGCTTGGAGAAACTACAGAAGTTTCGATGAAATCGCCTTGGGACGATCCCGGCTTCACAGGTAAATTTCTTCCGGCAGACTATGACATTACAAATAATGGATTTACAGCCAACTGGAAGGTGTTAAACTTTAACCGCAATTTTCCGCAACAATGGAAAAACGATGAATATCGCGTAACCGACGCCGATTTTGGAGTAAATCTTGTAAACGTTGCCGACCATTACCAGAAAAGTTCACGTTCGGCTAAATATGGCATCCTGGTGATTTTATTTGTTTTCCTTTCCTTCTTTTTGAATGAAGTGATTACAAAACAGAAAGTACATCCGTTTCAGTACATTTTAGTCGGATTTGCCGTTTTGGTATTTTACCTGTTATTGTTATCGATTTCGGAACAACTTGGGTTTAATCTTGCCTATCTGATTTCAGCAGTGTCGGTAATTACGATGGTTTTGCTTTACACCCGAACTTTCCTAAAAAAATGGTCGGATTCATTAATTCAGACGATGATTTTGACATTTTCTTTCGGATTTATTTTCGTATTGATGCAATTGGAAACGTTAGCCTTGTTGGTTGGGAGCATTGGATTGTTCGTTGTTCTTGGATTAACAATGTTCTTTACCCGGAAAATTAACTGGTATAATGAATAGGAGGTCAGAGGTAAGTGTTCAGTGTTCAGAGATCAGTGTTCAGAGATTGTGTTCAGTGTTCAGTGTTCAAAGTAAAAAGGAGAAAGTCGGAAGTCGGAAGTCGGGAGTAAGAAGTCGGAAGTAGGAAGCTGGAAGTCAGAGATTTGGAGTTGCAACATTTTCCTTTAGCTTTCGGGCTTCGGACTTCTTTCCTTTTAAAATTCTTTTTCACCGAACTCACTCGATGGCAATTTGCCTTTACCGTTTTTCCAGTTGAAATTATAGGTTACGTTTAGTACAACAAAATCGGTTTCGTAGATGTAATTTGTAGTGGTATAGAAATTTTCACCCCAGGTGGTTATGCGTTGCCGGTGCGATTGTTCCATGCCCAAATCAATGTTTTGCCACTGGATTGTTGCACTCAGCCGGTTATTCAGAAAATTCTTTCTTAACGAGAGATTTGGAATCAGATATCTTGAATCTTCTCCTTGTGCAGTTGGCCGCTTCGACAGGTAATTTACATTTGTCTGCAAACTCAAATTTGAGGTGAATTTAAAAGTAGTATTTGCATTGATGGAATAAACCCACTTTGAATTATTCACCACCAAAACGGGATCATCAAAAATTTTCAAATCGCCTTTAAAAGTCTGATTATAAACGTTTCCGCCAAAATACAAATCCCACCATTTTGCCGGATGTAGGTCGGCGCCAAGTTCAAAACCTACCGAAGTGCTTTTTTCAACATTGGTATAAACACGGTATAAAATGGAATCGTTGTAAATGCTGTTAACCCGCTGCACCGGATCTTTGCTCAACTGTAAATAGCCGGTTACAAAAAATGAACTGCCGTTATTAAATGTCTTGGTAACTCCAAGTTCAGCAAGATTTACCATCTCGGGTTTTAAGTCAGGATCACCAATTTCCAGCGTTTCGGAATGTTCGCGTTCCGGAATTGGGTTTAACTGGTTATTAGTCGAGCGCTGAATACGGCGGCTAAAACCGGCTTTCAGCTTCCAATCATCATGCATGGCATATAATACACTTGCCGACGGAAAGAAATTGGACAACTCAAGTATGTGTGGTTCTGAATCGAAAGAAAGCGTCACCGTTCTTTTTGAGTATTCGTAACGTAAGCCAAACATATATTCCAACTTTCCGCTATTGGCAGAAAACTGGCTGTACAACGAATTTATCTGATTTTTCGAGAATGCTGTTCCGCCAAAATGCTCCAAATCAGGCTGATTTAAATCCTGTGGTGTTACTATATAATTAAATTCTCCATCCTGCGTATCGTTACGAAACTGATAACCGCTTTCCAGTTTTCCGTTTCCTATTCCAATGGTATAATCCAGTTTAAACCGATAACCGTCGATCGGCTTTGAATATGGATTTTGCACGTATTGAAGCATCACGCCTCCCGGTTCTGTTAAATTGTGGTTGTGCGTATTTCCGTAAAGGTCATCATATTCATACAGAAATGATGCTTTTATAGAAGACTCATTCAGAAACCGGTGCGTATAATCGAAATTTCCCAACGTAAAAGTTCCTTGTTTAATCTGGTTGTTTGCGTTATAATATGGTGCATCGTAAATTTTCACTTTTGTATTAGCTGTGGTTTGAAAATTCTTGTAAAACAGGTTTGCGTCGCGTTCCTGGTATCGTTTACCGGAAAACACGCCGGCAGATAAAATATTATTTTCGTTTGCCTTAAATTCCACTGATGCACGAACTGCGTAGTTGTAACGGTTAAAGCTCCGTTCGCCCGCCGATGGCAAATGATTAACCGTATTATTTAGAGGATTTGTGATGATTACATTACCTACCCTGTATCCGGCTAAATCATCGCGACTATAATTTCCACCAATGGAAACATCCCATTTATTTTTCTGGTAATTAAAAGTAATATCGCCGCCATATCGTTTTGCTACGCGATTGTTGTCAAAATCGGTGAAGCTTGGTAAGCCATAGTTGGCATTTATAATTATTCCTGTGCCGCTTGTTGCTCCCGATTTAGTGGTAATATTTATGATGCCTGATTTTCCGTCGGGATCATACTTTGCCGAAGGCGATGTTATCAATTCCACATTTGCCACCGCATTTGCAGGAATCTGGTTAAGCGCCGATTGCGCATCTGTAAGTACCGGCTTTCCGTTTATCAGCAATAAAAATCCGGTAGAACCTCTTAAGGTAATCTCGCCTTCGCCGTTAACCGCAACCGATGGCATATTTCGCAAAACACCAATCGCTGAACCGCCTTTTGCCGATTCAAACTGTTCGGCTTTATAGGTTTGCTTTTCAAGCTTGTTAATGGCATTCAAACGGTTTCCGCTTACATTCACTTCTTCTACCAATTGCCGCGAAGGATTGAGTTCAAACGTTCCCAGCGAAAGAATCTGTCTTCCTTCAAGCTGAAAATTATCGCTTTGTTTTATCTCATAACCCAAAAAATGAATTTTAATAAAGTAGGTCCCGGCTTCCAGTTTTTCAACCTTAAAATCTCCTTTTACATCAGTTATACCTCCGCTTACCAGTTTTGAATCGTCAGCAGAATAAACCGCAATATTGGCATATTCCAATGGTTCACCGCTGGTTTCATCAGTAATATGTCCTGAAATTCCGCTATTCTGCGCCTTCGAAAAAACGAACGACATCAAAAATAAAATCAACAAATAATGTTTCATATAGATATTTCATATTTAAAAACCCGTAAGAACCGGATTTAACTATTTTTTAGTCAGAATCGGATTGGCTTTGTTGGTAATTCGCTTTGTGAAACACAATTTTTAGCGATAATGTTCAAACCGGTTGTATAAAATGCGGGAGCAGGGAAACGAAAATGATTTTGTATTTTTGGCTTTTAAAATCTCAATAATGAAACAGGTCTGGATTTATTTGGTGCTTATTGTCGCTGTCATTTTTATCACATTCGAAATTTATAAGAAATTGGTTTTACAATCCCGTATTGATGAGCCGGTAGCTTCAAAACCAAACATCATCCTTATTTTAGGCGACGATATAGGTTATTCCGATATTGGCCCGTTTGGTTCCGAAATAAAAACGCCAAACCTCGATCGTTTGTCCGATGAAGGAATTACTTTTTCCAACTTTTATAATATGTCGAAATGCGAACCATCGCGATCTACTCTTTTTACAGGATTGTATGAAGGCGGAAAGAAAGCATTAAATTTTGCAAGCATTCTCAAAAATGAAGGATATTATGTAATTCATTCCGGCAAGGAACATTGGATGAAATGGGCGCCCGAACACGTTTTTGCAAAGAATATTTTTGACCAGTCGCTGACCTTTGAAGCGATGAATGAATTTTTCGAGCCACCGTCGCACAAATTTGCCAGGCCTTTTATTTTGAATGGAGATACCATAAATGGAATTGAAGGTATTTACCACGAAAAGGAGCCATTTTTCAAAACTGATGCGTTAACTGATAATGCGCTAAAATGGTTGGATGAACCAGTAACAAAAGGTCAGCCGTTCTTTTTGTTTTTAGGATATGGAGCCGCTCATTATCCGTTGCAGGCACGCCCGGAAGACATTGAAAAATATCGTGGAAATACAAAATTGGCTGGGATAAAATTCGCGAGCAACGTTTTAACCGGTTAAAAGCAAAAGGGCTGATTTCGGAAAACGCAGAGTTGAGTCCGCCAACTTCGAATGTAAATAAATTCCGTGGCCATCCGGAAGGTGATGAAGAACGAAGAGCAAAAATTCCGCTGTATCGCCCTTGGGATACACTCAACGACAATGAACAGGATGAACTGGATTTGGAAATGTCGGTTTTTGCGGCTATGGTCGATCGCATGGATCAGAATATTGGCCGCGTATTGCATTATCTCGATGAAAAAGGAATTGCTGATAATACGATTGTAATTTACCTGTCTGACAATGGCTCGTGCCCATACGACAGTAACCGCGATTTTGATTTTCCGCCAGGAGTGGCTGAAGGATTCCGTACCTTATGTGCCGCCTGGGCAAATGCGGGAAACACACCATTCAAATATTTCAAACAATACGGACATGAAGGTGGTGCGCATACACACTTTATTGTACGTTGGCCTGAAAAAGTGAAAGCCGGAACAATTACCCATCAGCCGGGACACATCATCGATATTGCCCCTACCCTGCTGGATGCTGCCAATGTTTCTTATCCTGAAAAATTTGGAGAAATAAAGCCACAACCTTTGGAAGGAAGTTCGTTAATGCCGATTCTGGAAGGAAAAGAAAGAGTTGAACCTGAATTCTTTATTTCTGGCTGGACCGACCGTTTTCGAATGTTTCGTCAACATGAATGGAAGATTGTACGATTAAACGGTGACGATTGGGAACTTTACAATTTAATTGAAGACCCAACCGAAATCAATAACCTCGCGGAAACGATGCCGGAAAAGGTTGATGAAATGGTTGGAAGCTACGAACTAAAGCAAGCTGAACTGAAAGCAGCTGCCAAAAACTAATATTCTGTAGTAAACAATTCCGGAAATTTTCCTTTTACGCCTTTTTCCCGGTAATAATCTTTCATCCGCTTAATGTCTTCTTTTGGATCGTCGGTTAATTCGAATTTTTCCCAAATGGCAATTTCCTTTCTTCCCCAGTCGAAACATCCGAGGTAAACAGGCACATTTGCCAGCGTGGCAATTTGATGAAATCCGGCTTTCCAGTTTTTTGTCAACTTCCGTGTTCCTTCAGGAGTAAGCGCAAGATGCATGGTTTCACGCTCATTAAAAAGTTGCACAATCTGGCGTATCACATTGGAGCCTTTGGAACGGTCGATGGGAAGACCGCCCATTTTTTTTACAATTGGCCCAAGCGGCCATTTAAAAAATTCCTTTTTAACCAACACATTGGCTTTCCCTCCCAAACCGGTGTAAAAGAAATAGGAAATAACAAAATCCCAGGCACTGGTATGCGGCACGCCAATAATGATACATTTTTTTTCGGGTACAACATTACCTATGCTTTTCCAGCCTAACAACCAAAGTATAAATCTACTAATCGACCTCATTATTATTTTATTATACTTACTTCAAAATTTTTAGCACCGGCATAATTCTTAAGCAGATTAACCGCCATTTCAGATGCTTCCGACAGGGCTTTTGATTCGTCAAAATCGATAATTATCATTAAAAACTGCCTGGTGTCCGGCGTTACTGAGGTTCTATCCGAATCGCTGGTTGGCGTGCCGAAAGCTCCGTCGTTATCTCTGAATACGGGTATTCCTTCAATGTTTAGTTCTCCTCTTCCAATACCTTCATAAGGCTCATTTGCTTTACCAATGCCAAAAACAGCTTCGCCATTAATTTTCTCTGCATTGTAACCACCAATGGAAAAACCGGTTGAAATGGAAACCAAATTCAGTGAATCGACTACATTATTAATCTGGTAAATTTCGTTCCGGTTGACAACTCTTCGCAACAATGCTTCAGCCGAAAGACGATACCTTGCCGGATCTTTGCCACATGCTTTATAACCTTTACGCGAAGCAGCAATTGCAGGCATTTTGCTAATCTCTTCAATCGTTAACGCAGATGAAATTTCTGTCACCTTTTTTTCAATACGTTCCCATAATTTTTCATCAAGTGGAACCACATCCACATCGCATTCGATACAGGAAAGCTGCAAATCAGGAATCTTTTCTTGCAGTTCTTTTGAAATAATTATTTTCTGCATATTTTGAGCTGTGCTGTTTTCGTTGCCGGAAACAACAAAATCCCGCAAAAAGTTGCTAATTTCGTTTTTCCAACAAAAATTCAAAACTATATAAAATGATAAGAAAATTAAGTTTTAACCTTTTAATTTTATTCATTGCAATGAATATTTCAGCACAGGAATTTGCCATCATTCCAAAACCCATGGAAGTTTCGAAAGGTAACAGTCAGTTTGTTCTGGATAAAAACTGTGTTTTAAAATTTGATGCAGGCAATGCTGAGGTTGCACATATTGCAGGTTTTCTCAACGATTATCTTCAGCAAGCCTATGGATTTAAAGCAAAGCTTCAGGGTGAAGGAAAACCTGTTCAACTTGCACTAATCAGCAGGTTAAATGTGGGAAAAGAAGGCTATTTATTAAAAGTAAATCCAGATGAAATTGTAATAACTGCTTCGGAACCTGCCGGATTATTTTATGGTATGCAAACGCTTAAGCAGATGCTTCCTATTGAAGCTTCAAACGGAACAATTACAATCCAGTCAGCCGATATAAAAGACCAGCCGAGGTTTGCATGGCGCGGAAATATGCTGGATTGTGGCAGACATTTCTTTCCCATTAGTTTTATTAAAAAATACCTCGATATTTTGGCGATGTATAAAATCAATACTTTTCACTGGCATTTGACCGAAGACCAGGGCTGGCGGCTTGAAATCAAAAAATATCCATTGCTCACCGAAATTTCACACTGGCGCGATGAAACCATTGTTGGGCATCAGCGCGAAAACGGTGAAATGGATGGCATTGGCTACGGTGGATTTTACACACAGGATCAGGCGAGGGAAATTGTGCGCTACGCCGCCGAACGATATATTACAGTAGTTCCCGAGATTGAAATGCCTGGTCATTCGAGCGCTGCGCTTGCTGCTTATCCTAATTTAGGCTGCACCGGTGGCCCTTATAAAGTGCAGGGGACATGGGGAGTTCATAAAGATGTTTATTGTGCCGGAAACGATGAAACTTTGGAATTTCTGAAAAATGTGCTGGATGAAGTGTTGGATATATTTCCATCGCAGTTTATCCATGTAGGTGGCGATGAATGCCCGAAAGATGCCTGGAAAGAATGCCCGAAATGCCAGAAAAGAATAAAGGATAACGGTTTAAAAGATGAACATGAGTTGCAAAGCTGGTTTATAACTCAAATGGATCATTATCTCACTTCAAAAGGAAGAAGGCTGATTGGCTGGGACGAAATACTGGAAGGTGGCGTTGCACCACAGGCAACAGTGATGAGCTGGCGAGGTGAAAAAGGCGGAATTGAAGCTGCAAAACAAAATCACGATGTGGTTATGACTCCGAATTCGTATATGTATATCGATTATTATCAGTCGAAAGATAAAGAAAATGAACCGCTGGCAATCGGTGGTTTTCTGCCGTTGGAAAAAGTGTACAGTTACGAACCGCTTCCTGCAGAGTTATCTGCTGATGAAGCCAAACATATATTGGGCGTTCAAACCAATTTATGGACAGAATATGTGGCAACAACTAAAAAAGCTGAATATATGCTGTTACCACGGCTGGAAGCGGAAGCTGAAGTGGGATGGACAAAAAAGGATTTAAAAGACTACAACGATTTTACCCGTCGGCTCGAAATGAACAATAAGATGCTTGAAAAATTGGGAATTAATTTCAGGGATTTTAATAAGGGGACGGGGGAATGAAGAAAAAAGGATGAAGGATGAAGGATGAAGGATGAAGGACGAAGTAAAAAGGAAAAAGTAAAAAGGAAAAAGGAAAAAGGAAAAACGTAAAAACTGAAAGTGTAAAAAAATGAAATTCAGAGTCTTATTATTAGTATTTGTTTTAAGTTCGATTAGTTTATCGGCAAAAAAGTATATGGTTTTTTATCTGGGCGGACAATCGAATATGGATGGATATGGTTATGTAAATCAACTTCCTGCCGATTTAAATCAACCGGTAAACGATGTTTATATTTTCCATGGAAATACGGCGCCTGACAATGGTGAAATTGGTGGGCAGGGTGCTTGGGAAGTCCTAAAACCCGGACATGGTGTTGGTCATAGCTCTTCGTTCTTGGGCAACAAACTTTCTGATCGGTTTGGAGTTGAGTTAACTTTTGCACGCGAAATGAAACGTTTGTTACCCAACAAAAACATCGCTCTCATTAAATACAGCAAAGGCGGAACTTCGATTCATATAAAAGCTGCCGGCGATTTTGGCTGTTGGGATCCCGATTTTTCAAAAGGAAACGGAATTAACCAGTACGACCATTTCCTGGAAACGGTAAAAAATGCATATGCTACCGACGATATTGACGGCGACGGTGAACGAGACGAGTTGATACCGGCAGGAATTCTTTGGATGCAGGGTGAAAGCGACGGAAACGATGAAGAAATTGCCAACGCCTACCAGAATAATCTTAAACGGTTGATGGACCTGATTCGTGCTGCTTTTCTTACAGATGATCTTCCTGTTGTTATCGGAAGAATTTCAGATTCGCATAACGATCCTGATGGACTGGTTTGGGATTACGGTAAAATAATCAGGTGGCAACAGGCAAAGTATGTAAATGAAGACGAAAATGCTGCCCTGGTTACTTCAACAGATAATTATAAATATTCGGACAAATGGCATTATGATACCGAGGGTTACATCGATTTTGGAAAGCAGTTCGCACAAAAAATGGTGCAGTTGTTAAAATAAGTCATGAAAAACATTTATTCCCTTTTATTCCGGAGAACTGACAATCCTGACCTGTTAAGCCATGATTAAACACATACTGTTTACAGCCATTGCAATTTATTTTTTCAATCACTCTTTTGGACAATTGCAAATTAATAGTACCGAAGGTTCCTGGCAAAAAGATTCAGTGGTAAATTATATTTATTATGGCGCCGATTTAATTCGAAATCAAAAAAAGGAATTCAGCTACGATGAGAAAGGAAATAAAATCAGTGAAACTCAATTCTATTGGAATTTAAAGTTGAATACCTGGAATCGTTTAAATAAAATTGAATTCATTTATAACGATGCCGGGAGATTACTATATACAACGGCCTATACCTGGGATAACAATTCAGGTGTTTGGATTAATAATGTAAAGAATGAATTTCTTTATGATGATTCCGAAAATAATACGGTTGAAACGCTATACAATTGGAATAAAAGTCGGAACGAATGGATTCAAATAACCCAATGGGAAAGAAGTTATGATACTTCGGGAAACATGGCGCTGGAAATTCAGCGTGAATGGGATTCGGGTATAAACGATTGGGTTGAATATAATCAAACCATGTTTTTTTATTATGACGATGGCAATCTTAGTACCCAGAGAAGCTTGACCTGGGATCCGGTAAAATCGAAATGGGATTTATGGTGGAAAAGTTATTATGGCTACGACGCAAACGGAAAGCTTACCTATCGCGAGGACTATTTCTGGGATTCGGGCACAGGTATTTGGATGTGGTACGAAAGAGATGAATACAGTTACGATTCCAATGGAAATCAATCGCTTTTAACCACATATTTATACGATTCAAGTAAACGTAGCTGGGCGAAATCATCGAAATCCATTTTATTATTACTCATCTTCAACGGTAGGAATTGATCAGCCGATTGCACGAAACATTGATTTATTTCCAAATCCTTCAACCGGATTAATAAATATTGCCGGATTAAACTATCCGGCCGATATAACCATTTTTAATATCAACGGGCAACTGGTAAAATCATTCCAACAGGTGGAAAGTTCAATCGATCTTTCAGAATTTCCGGGAGGTATTTACTTCGTTAATCTGCACCGTAATAAAACAACAGTTGTAACGAAGGTACTGAAAGAATAATACCGATTTAACAACAAATTGTCGCATACCTGCCCGACGGGGCAGGTGGGCTTACGCTTCGCCGATCGGAACAGGCAGCTCAGTCTGCTTCTTTGTTGTAGTATCGGCATTAACTTCCGAAAATATCGGGATAAACTTTATAATTTCATGCGGCATTTTAAAGTACAATTGGTATAATAACCTACATCGAATTGAATCACATAACTATTTATTTTTATAAAAGAAAAAAAGTTCAGCAAAACGCTGAACCTATATCAAATGCGCAATAATATTCCATTAATTCCCTTTTTTCAAAGAAATAGTTCCTTCTGTCATAAAGAAATCGGTATAAAAAGGATCGTCACCATCATTATCAGTAGATCCCCCATGCACATAAGCATTGGTTTTTGCACTACCTGATGCACCTTCAAAACGACCGGTTCCACCAATTATGACCAAATCATCGTTGAACTGCGCCTGATATTTTGGATTATCACCCGTATACGGCAATACCTGACCTTCACCTATAAAATGCAACTCGTCGCCATTGGCGGCTACAAATTTACCGGGCTCTACAAATGAATACATCGAGTTGCTTTGATTCACACAAAATGTCATATAAATTTCCTTTAGCTGACCGAGGTGTGCCGCTTTGCCTTTTCCTTTCATCATCATGGTTTCTCTAAAACTTCCTTCATCACATAATCCTGTTCCCGGTGGAAGTGCACGCCACACAGTGAATTCAGCTTTAAAAGGAATCGTTACCATTTTTGTTTCGTGGGATTTATCGGCACCATACTTTCCGCTTTTTAAATCTGGCGAAATGTCCTCATCCAATGTTTTTGCACAAGCGAATATCAAAATCATACTAAATACAGCAAAAAAAAGTTTTTTTAAATTTCTCATAATTTATTCCTCCATATCTTTAAGTTAAACATAAAATATTCTGGAAGTAAAGTTGAGTAATTTTGCACTGCAAAGCATATCAGCTATGTTCCATTTACATCAATATTTTTTTATGTTTCTTAAAAAAATAACAGAAATGTAAAATATGTTACAAAGGGATATTTAATTGAAAGCAAATTGAAAATTATCCAGCAAACAATGAGATTTAAAAACTCAAAATCGAATTGGTAATTTTATACGAAACAGCAGATTTGGTCTCCATTGTATCACTTATCAGCCAGGTTCATTTTTTCAAGAAGCGCTGTAAAGCGTGGTTCACCGTGAAGAGTTCTGAAATCGAAATTATTTAAAACCCTATCTAACAATGGACTTTTCTCATTATTAAACAGTTCTTCCAAATGGCCTAATGCTAACTCTTTGTTGCCCATATATATATATAAATTTGAAATAGTAAAATGGTTTACAGTTTGGCGTTTATTTAAAAAATATTCAGTCAACCAACTTAGGACACCATTTATCCCATCTTCAGTATAAATTTTATGCAACGGGTCCTTATAATTTATTTCAGGTGAATCTAATAATAAGAATTGGCTCAAGGATTCAATTGCCTCATAATCTTTACCTTGATGAAAATAAATTCTGAATTTATCAAAATATGGCCACTTGTTATTTTTCTGGAACTCCAATCTTTTTTCAATATCTTTTAATGCTTCATCAAATTTCCCTTCATGGTAATAACAGTAAAAGCTCATTTGATACATTGGCAGAGATTGTGGATAAAGTTCTATTCCCTTATTAATATTGAAACGTGCTTCCTCATTTCTGCCCATCTTTCTTAAATATTCGGCATAATATTTATATGACAAAGCAAAATTAGGATTGAGTTGAATAGCCAGTTTGAGTTCTTTCTCTGCCCGCTCCCAATCCAGAAAAAAATCAGATAAACAATCTCCCAACGAGGCGTGACCTTCTGCAAGATTATAATCCAGACTAATTGCTTTTTCTGCATATTTCCTGCATTTTTGAATATATTCCTCGTAAAGATAATTATCGCTTCCTGAAAGGCTATTGTAAGTATCAGCCAACCCGGCATATGCCAGACTGTAATTGGAGTCTCTTGCAATGGCCTGATTAAAATATTTTACACTGGTATTCAAGTCTTCTTCGGTTCTCTTATGCCAGAAATAACGCCCCAGCAAATATAAATTATAAGCCTCTTTGTCATCGGTATAATTTTTTTCAATTTTTTCTATTTCGTCTGAAGTAAGTACAACCTGAAGTTCTTCTGCAATTTGTTTAGACACGTCAGAAGTGAAATCCAGAATATTCGTTAAATCCTGGTTGTATTCTTTTGACCAGAAATGTTCATCCGTTTCTGCTTCAATAAGCTGAACTATAATTCTCACTTTGTCTTCGTGGCTCATGATACTTCCTTCCAGGACATAAGAAACATTCATTTCCTTTGCTATTTCAGGCAGTGAAATTTCCGGATTTCGAAACTGTTCGGAGGAGATACGGGATTTTACCTTTAATTCCTGAACATGTGAAAGTCGATTGAGAATGTCTTCCATGATCCCGTCTGCTAAATGCTTTATTGCATTGTTATCGCTCAGGTTATTTAACGGTAAAACTGCAATGGATTTTTCCTGAATAATGGTTTTTTTGTTGTTTGTAAAATTTCTGTATATGAAAATTGTTACCGTTACTATAGTCAGTATCCCCAGTATGCCGAACAATAATTTCACTAATATTCTTTCACTGAATTTTGCTGAATTTAAGGTTTTAAAATTGTTATTTTGTTCTGAAATACTATTATTTTCAACTTCCTCAGGAGGGAGCTTTAAAAATGCTCCGGGTGGATAACCAAAATAATCGTGAAAGCATTTAATAAAATAAGAAGGGCTTCCAAAACCAACTTTGTATGCAATTTCAGAAACAGTGCCCAAATCCTGCTGAAGCATTTCTTTTGCCTTGTTCAAGCGAATTTCCCTGATAAACTGGCTTGCAGATTGGTTTGTAGCCGATTTGATTAAGCGATGAAGCTGCGTGCGGCTAATTTTGATTTTCGCTGCCAATTCTTTTACTCCAAAATTTTCATCGGCAAGATTAGCTTCAACAGCTCTAATTAACCTGGAAACAAGTTTGGCATTGGATGAAAGATTGCTACACATTATCCGTAATTAGCATTTGACAAATCATTATATTATTCAAAATACGATTTATATATATCAAATGCAATTCAACCTGACATCGGGTCAATAGACAAAAAATAAAAATGCGAGAATGACAGGAAAACTAAAAACGAAAGAATCGGAAATAGTTTTTCAGAATACAGGTTTTTGAGAAATAAAAAAGGACTCTGCAATCATGTAGAATCCTTTTTAAATATCGTACCTGGTCGGTAATTGTCAAACCTGAATTAGTAACGTTCCCTGCGCTGGAAGCCACCGCCTCCGCGACGATCGCCACCACCCCGAAAATCGTTAGAGCGTGGTTTCGATTCGTTTACTTTAATGTTACGGCCGTTTACTTCCGCGTTGTTTAGTTCTTTAATGGCATTGTTTGCTTCATCGCCATTTTCCATTTCTACAAAACCGAAACCTTTGCTTCTTCCGGTAATTTTGTCGCTGATAATTTTGGCTGATGCGACTTCGCCATACTCTTCAAAAATTTCTTTTAAATCTTCCTCACCTAAGTTAAACGGAAGGTTTCCAACATAAATGTTCATTTGTTCCTATTTAAAAATTAATAAAACCAATTTCTCAAGGGTCTAACCGATACACGCAATCAATTCGTTCCTGGAATTACGAATGTTTCGAAATAGGAAATCCTGAATTAGCAACAAAATACCATGGAAAAAACAAGAAAGGAGATCTGTCCGGACTGTCTTAAAAAATTCAATAAAAAAAGATCAACTCGTTAAGAATCAGACAGTACTTTGATTAAAAACCATAAACTATCATTACAATAACGCCTCAAAGGTAATTTATTATTCCAATATTCAAACTGCAATACCATAATTTTTAACAAATTGACCTTTTCATATGGATTGAAAACCAGATGATTTCAGGAGATTAAATCGCGAATAACCACGCTTGCGATAAAGCAGCCAAACAATGGCGGCATATAGGAAATGGTGCCGACTGCCGATTTTTTGTTCCGGCCTTCTTCAGCCCTTACTGCTTTCTCATCGACATTTTCGCCTGAAAAAACTACTTTCACTCCTTTGTTTATTCCAAGCTTCGATAAACGTTTTCGCATTGCCTTTGCCAAACGGCAGGTATGTGTTTTGGAAATATCCGTGATTTGAATTTGGGAGGGATCGGTTTTACCGCCGGCTCCCATCGAACTAACCACTTTTAAACCAAGTTGAACGGAATGGTAAACCAGCAAAACTTTGGGAGAGAGCGTATCGATAGCGTCGACAACATAATCGTACCGCTGGCCTGAAAGCAATTCACTTATTTTTTCGTCACTAATAAAATCATTTCTAACCGTTAACGTAATTCTGGATTGATATCCAGAAAGCGTTCTTTTAAAATTTCAGCTTTTGCTTTTCCGGTGGTGCTGATTAATGCCGGGAATTGCCGGTTCCGGTTCGATGGTTCAACAACATCGCCATCTACAATCGTTATTTTTCCGATTCCAGCCCGGCAAAGTTGTTCGGCAGCATAAGCGCCAACTCCGCCAAGACCAACCACCAAAACATTTGCATTTTTTAGTTTCGCAAGTTTTTCTTTTCCAAGTAATAATTCGGTGCGTTCAAGCCAATACATACGGTAGTTTAAAGTTTAAAAGTGAAAAGTAAAAAGTAAAAAGTGAAAAGTAAGTAAAAGTGTAAAGTTCAAAGTTCAAAGAATGATTGATGAAATTTATAGTTTAAAGTTTAAAATCCAGTGCTGACTGAAGGACTGAGCGACAGGGTTCGGCGTAAATTTTTAAAACCGGCTTAACAAGGAGTTTTCAACCCGGCTAAAATTATTCCAGACTGCATTTCGCAAGAGTTTCAACCGATATATTTTTTAGTTTGGCTCCTGTTTTATAAATGTCCTCGATGTCGCCGTCATATTCATCGGTTTCAAAAAAAATCTTTTCCAAAGGCAGATATTTAAACGATTCGGCTGCTTTTGAATCATTTCTGAAAAGATTTTCACCAAAAGAAAATAATACACCTTTCTCAGCCAGTTGCTTCGATATCTGTACATTTGCGTTATAACCGTGCATTATCCATGGCATTTCGGGATGCATTTTTTTGTGAAATTCCAGAATCTCACTATATGCTTTAACGCAATGAATAATTAACGGCCTTTTAAATTCTTCAGCCATAAACGCCTGCGCCCTGAAAACTCTTTTTTGTTCTTCAAAATCGGAATCAACTACTTTATCCAAACCACATTCGCCAATAAAACAAATGTGGTCGAATTCAAGCGCTTCTTCAGCTACTTGAAGTAATTCGTTGTTTTCGTCCTGCGATTTTATATACCACGGATGTAATCCCACGGAATAGAAATTACGACCGGAAAATGCAGCAAAACTGTCTCCCGGGAATAAATTTCGAACCGTTACGATTTCTTTATCAAACTTTTCGGAATGTGTATGAATATCGATAAAAGGAACTATATTCATTTTGCAGATTAAGCCATTTCAAGAACTTTCCTCACTATATTCTCAGCGCCTGCGGCAATTTGGTCGATTGTGGCATCCAGCATATAACAAGGTGTTGTTACAAGCTTATATTTCTTATCGACAATAATTTCGCCATGAGTCGTATTTGTATGTGTTCCGCCCATTTCAACAATTGCATCGCTGGCTTCGCGTTCGTCACCAATGGTAACTTTAACATCGCCTAAAACTTTTGTAACCATAACCGGTGAAATACAAAGTGCACCAATGGGCTTTTTTGCCTTTACCGTATCCTGAATCACATTTTCAACTTCAGGTATAACAACACAATCAGCGCCATCAAAGGCATAAGTACATAGGTTTTTCGCGGCTCCAAAACCTCCGGGAAAAATAACTGCATCGTAATCAGATGCCTTGTATTCCGCTAACGGTTTTATATTTCCACGCGCAATGCGGGCAGCTTCCACCATTACATTTCTGATTTCGTGCATTTCTTCGCCCGTTATATGATTGACCACATGCGCCTGGTTGATATCGGGTGCAAAACATTGATATTTTGCTCCCTGCTGCGCGATTGCAAGCATTGTTAAAGTTGCTTCATGAATTTCGGAACCATCGTAAACACCACTTCCGGAAAGTACAACTGCAATATTTTTCATTTTTTTCGTCTTTTACTATTCGCAATCAAAATTACGGTTTCTTGGTGAAACGAAAAAAACTACTAACCCAAAAATTTCTAATCGAAATCAAACTATTGAATTTCTTCCAGGTTATAGGGTGTTTCCTGGTATACGTAATAGTTCAGCCAATTGGCGAAAAAAAGATTTGCTGTCGATTTCCATCGCATTTGCGGAAGGTTTTCAGGATTATTGTCCGGATAGTAATTTACCGGTACATCAATGGGTAATTTTTTTGCTAAATCGCGTTTGTATTCACTGTCGAGCGTATTTCTCGAATATTCAGAATGGCCTGTAATAAATAATTGTTTTCCGTTTTTAGCCTTCACAATGGTTACTCCTGCTTCAACCGATGATGCAATGATATCGAGTGCTTCCACTTTTTCAATATCTTCAGCCCTGATTTCAGTATGTCGGGAATGCGGAATATAAAACAAATCGTCGAAACCTCTGAAAATGGGCAATTTATCGTTGGTATTGGTATGTGCAAAAACACCAAACTTTTTCCTTTCCAACGGGTATTTGGGTATTCCATAGTGGTGAAATAACGCTGCCTGGGCTGCCCAGCAAATATACAAACTCGAAGTAACGTTGTGTTCCGCCCAATCCATAATTTGTTTCATTTCGCCCCAATAAGTAACTTTCTCAAACGGCAGTTGTTCCACCGGCGCCCCGGTTATAATCATCCCGTCGTATTTTTTACCGTTTAGCTGGTCGAAGTTGCGGTAAAATTCTTTCATATGACTCGATGGCGTATTCTTTGGCGTATGGCCTTTTATTTTCATAAAATCAATTTCAATCTGTAACGGCGAATTGGACAACAGCCTTAACAAATCTGTTTCAGTTGAAATCTTTAAAGGCATTAAATTCAGAATAATAATTTTTAACGGACGAATATCCTGGTGCGTTGCACGCGATTCGTTCATTACAAAAATATTTTCCTCTTCGAGCAATTTTACTGCCGGCAGATTATCGGGAACATTTACAGGCATATTTTTAATGTATTTAGATTTTAGTAGTGAGTAGTGAGACAAGAAAATCAATCCTTCTCACTACTCCTTACTCACGACTTTTTCAAACTAACTAATTTTGTTAAATGCTTCTTCAAAATCGGCAATAATATCATCAATGTGCTCGAGACCGACACTTACACGTAACTGCGTTGGATAAACTCCTGCAGCAAGTTGTGCTTCGTCCGACAATTGCTGATGTGTGGTTGCAGCCGGTTGAATAATCAAGGTTTTGGCATCGCCTACATTTGCCAGGTGGCTAACCAATTCCAGATTATTTACCACGCTGTTGGCAGTTTCCTTGTCGCCTTTTACCTGGAACGATAAAACTCCTCCAGCGCCTTTAGGCAAATATTTTTTGGCATTGGCATACGACGGATGATTTTCGAGACCCGGATAATTTACACTTTCCACTTTTGGATGCTGCTCAAGCCATTTTGCCAGCGCCAAAGTGTTTTGAACATGGCGATCCATACGCAGAGAAATTGTTTCCAGTCCCTGCAATAAAAGGAACGAATTAAACGGACTTATAGCCGGGCCAAAATCACGCAATCCTTCAACCCTTGCTTTTATAATAAAAGCGATGTTTCCGAATGGGCCGTCGAAATTAAAAATATCCCAGTATTTCAATCCGTGATAACTTTCGGAAGGCTCTGTAAATCCAGGAAACTTTCCATTGCCCCAGTTGTAATTTCCTGCATCCACAATTACACCGCCGATGCTGTTTCCGTGCCCGCCAATCCATTTCGTAGCCGATTCAACAACAATATTGGCACCATAGTCGATCGGACGAACAAGGTAACCTGCGCCTGCAAACGTGTTATCCACAATAAACGGGATATCATGCTTTTTCGCCAGTGCGCCAATAGCTTCAAAATCGGGAATATTAAAACCGGGGTTTCCGATGGATTCCAGGTAAATTGCTTTTGTTTTCCCATCAATTAGTTTTTCATACGATTCAGGTTCAATGTCTTTGGCAAAACGTGCTTCTATACCAAGTTTCTTAAATGTTACACTGAACTGGTTGTACGAACCTCCGTACAGATATGGCGAGGTAATAAAATTATCGCCAACGCCCATAATATTTGTAAGCGCCAGAAATTGTGCAGCATGACCTGATGCAACCGAAAGCGCTGCTGCTCCACCTTCGAGCGCTGCCATACGTTTTTCAAATACATCCGATGTTGGATTCATAATACGCGTGTATATATTACCAAACTCCTTTAATGCGAACAGGTTCGCCGCATGGTCGGCATCGTTGAAAACATACGATGTTGTCTGGTAAATAGGAACAGCTCTTGAATTGGTAGCCTGGTCGGGTTCATGTCCTGCATGTAACTGCAGGGTTTCAAAATTCAATTTTTTTTCACTCATTTTAATTTATTTTTTGGGTTAATGAAAACTTATCTGCCGGGAAGTACTTTTCCCCCTCTCCCCTTCGGGTTCCGTAAAAAACGCATCATAAATAACACGCACACTTTTTTGCTTGTCTGAGCTCTTCACCACAAGGTAGCTTACCAAATCCGAAGCACCGGAACCACTTAAAACCACATTGATTTTATTCTGTGCAACGGCATTAAAAATACGTGCTGAAACGCCGTAATTCTGTTGCATTCCGTGCCCGATAATTCCTATAAGCGAAACATCTTTCACCAGAGTAATTTCCTGAACCGAAGTAAATCCAAGGTTTTTAATTAGCTGCAATGACTTTTCACCTGTATTTTTTTCGAGAATCAGATTTATCGAAATCTGAGATGTAATTACCGATTTAATATTTATTCCGGCTTTGTTTAACTGCGTTGTAACTTTTGCAAGAATACCGGGTTTTAAGCCTACGCCTGGCCCGTCAAGTTTTAACAGCGAAATGTCATCGGAACAGGCCACACTTTTTACAATTTTTTCATCGACAAATGCTTCGGTGTTAATCACAGTTTCCACAATTCCTTCAGACGATGCTGAACTTAATACATGAATCGGAATGTGTTTGTGTTCCAGCGGTTCCACTGTACGCGGGTGAAACGAATAATGATCGAAATAGGCCAGCTCACTTGCTTCAGAATAGGTTAAACGATCGATCTTTGGCGGATTTTTAACGATATCGGGATCAGCCTTTCTGAAATCGTAATCGAGTGCCCAAAGCTCCAGTTTGGCAGCTTCCAAAAAAGCAGTTAAAGCCGCTGAAGTATAATCTGCAGCTGTTTTTCCGGTACGTGCTATTTTGCCTTTTTCATCGATACCATAGGAGCCCGGAACAATATAAATTCCATTTGAAAGCTTTGAAATTTTTTCGATTTCAACCGAAAGATAGGTTGCATTTCCGTAGTCGGAGGTCGTTTTTAAACCAATTTCTTCAGGCCAGATAACATGGCAATCATTTCCTAAACTTTGCCATTGCGTATATAGTATTTCAACCGAAAGCTTTTCACTAAAACTAACGACCTGGTCTTTTAATGCTGCGGAATAGTCGCCAATTAATGCAATACCTTTTAAAAGGTTCAGCAGTTGCTCGGCAAGTTCGTTGTATTTTTCAGATGGCTGCAATCCGAGTTTTTCGGTAAAAAACAAATCGAGATTTAATCCCAATTCACCGGTTTCAAGCTTTTTGCTGAAAATATTTTCAATTGTTTTTTCGATATAATGTAGTAATTCGGGAATCGCAGAAACTACAATAAAATTCCGCGCTTCCGACCTTTTTAAGTATTCTCTCAGGTTTTTAACCGAATTGGTGTTTCCTATATTGCTACCACCAAATCGAATGATTTGATTCGACATAACGATAATAAATTGTGTTGAAAAAGTGTTTTTATATGCTCAGAAAATTGTTCGCCTTCAATCAATGAAATCATCGAAAGAAGGCTAGCGCATACACATAGAACAGGACGATAAAATGAATTCGCTACAAGCGAATATTTTCATTTGTATTTGTAACCTTATTTTGAATTCGTGAATCCATTGTTATCGATTTTGTTTGCTGCAAATATAAATTGTTTTCACAATACAACAAACTTATCTGGAACGGGTTTAAATAATTTCAGAATTTTTTAAGATGGTAAAGCCGTATTTTTTATGCGGCAAACGGTTATGCCCCTCCCGAAACTAAGTAACTTTTCAGCTTGTATTTTTTATTCCAGCCTGGTTAACTTATAAATTTCACGTGAAAATCCATAACAACCATTTGAAAAATCGATTAGCAACTCATTGTTCTTAAATTCGCGCATGTGTTGATGGTTGAACTAAAATATAATAGGGACCATTATATTGAATTGTAATACTGTCTTCATCAAAACTATTGAAATGCATGATTTAGTCCATCGTAAAATCTTCTTGTAAATACAGACTCTTGTATTTCTTCCATCGGCAACTATTCAAATATTACCGGTTCGCAATTAAAATATTTTTTGCATCCACAGCTTTGCCATCAATCAGCAAGGCAATTCTATACACACCCGACGATAAAAGTCCCAATTCTTCGATGTTAATTTTTACACTTATATAACTGTCGTTGTTGTCATTAATTTCAATCTTTTCAATCAGAAATCCTTTATTGTCGAAAATGTAAAGTTCTTTGCTGCTTAACATTTCGGCTTCTTCCACATGAATCCAAACTTTGAATTTTGAAGTCACCGGGTTTGGGTAAATCTTATCGATATAAGAATGCTTTTCTTTTGTATTACGAGCATTTTCTGCAAATGCCTTGTCGGCTGAAAAAGCAAGAGCATTAAAACCAGCCGCTGTATATGCGCCACCTCCTACCGCCAAATCGCTTACTCCCTGTGGCATTGGCAGCGGCTGTGTTACCGTCGTCAGCGAGTCACCATTATTTCTTATCAGCGAATCGATGGCAATAAAAGAAGTGTATTGGGTAAGTAAATTATATTTTAATCCTAATTCAGTAATAATTTCTTTGATATAATTATTTTCACCGTCGGGATTGGCAGCTTTTCCATAATCATCCAAACGCTGAATTACATACCTGGCCCACATATATTTTAAAGCTGAGTTTTTATCTGAAGGAGCATAATTTGAAACATTGAGTTTTTGATAAAAATCACGGTTTCCGGTTAAGCCCGTAATTTCGACTGATCCCTGTGGCTCTCCGGTCCATTTTCCAAAAGTAATAATCGGCCTTTCTGCAAATACATCGGGAACTGTTAAGGGTTCAATATCATAAGCATTAAATCCGTTAAACTCAATATCGATATTCGTAAGAACCGGCGACTCGATATAGCTTCTGAACCGTTCAGCTTTTTCAACCGCTTCATCCTGATTTAAAATTACGAATGGCTCTCCCATTCCAACATGAGCGATTCCTTCAATCAGATAACGGTTCACCGAACTTCCGATTCCAAAGGCAAAGAAATTGGCTTTCGATAAATTGGTTCGGATTAAATCGAATGCCTCTTTTTCGATAGTAACATAGCCATCGGTTACAATAACAAAAGTCCGGGCATAATTTTCAGTTCCTTTTAACACAAGAGCCTGGTTGAGTGCATTTAGCATATTTGTTCCTCCCCCGCCCTGTTTATTGTTAATCATATCGATGGCCTTATCGATATTTTCCTGCGTTGCATCCAGCGAAACATCAGATAAAACCTGGGCGCCACCAGAAAAAAACATCACATTGAATTTATCATTTAAGTTTAAATTGGAGATTAAATCGGATAGCAGCACTTTGGAAACACTGATTGGGAAACCACTCATTGAACCCGAAACATCCATAATAAAAACATATTCGCGTGGCGGAATATCATCGGGTTGAGGATTTTTCGGAGGTTGAATCATTGTTAAAAAGAAATTCTCCTCTTCGCCTTCGTAAAGCAACATTCCTGATTGCAATGTTTCTCCCGACAAAACATAGCGCAAAACAAAATCCCTGTTTCCGGTTTTGGTTTCATTTTCTGGTAAAGTACAATCCACCGAGCCTGAAGTAATAAAATTAGTTTGAAGCGAAGTATGCGACGGGGAAGATACTTCCTGAATATCCATTCCAGCATTAATATTGACACGAATATCGAAATCGTAGCTAGGCTCTTCACCCTGGTGCGTATACGGAATTTCAACCCATGTACTGTCGCCCTGCCCCGGATGTTCGACATAACGCGGCCCAACGACCGTAGGATAAACAAATTCGTAAACTCCTTCGAGTGGAGTAATTAATTCGGTATAATGCATTTCGATGTTAATCGTGTCGCCCGGTAAAATATTGGCTACATTCATTTGAAAAACGTTTGGGCGTTGTTGCTCAAGCAGAGATGCCGTTTGTCCCTGTTCTTTTGCCTCTTCATATTCCTGTCGTGCCTGTTCCGATTCCCTGATTTCGGCTTTGATTATTCGTCCTCCCAATTCCATTTGCATGAAATAAACCGCAGCTTTTGTCGACGCCGGAAAAACATAAATGGCTTCCAAAGGCTTTTGTCCGATGTTGCAATAGGTTTGCCTTACAACAACATCGGCAATAACTCCGCTGATTTGGACTTCTGCCGAAGTTTTCTTTAACGGAAGCTGATCAATAGCTCCATCCTCAGACTTTACAAAAAAGAAAGGCGATTCTGTTTTGTCTTCCACAGGTTTGGTTTCCTGAGCTGTGAGATTGACAGTTGAACACAAAAAAACCAATGAGAAAATTACTGTTGCGAGCAGATTAAGTTTTACAGATTTCATCGGACTATTTTTTAAAGTGGTTAATAGGTCAATTTAAATTCAACGATTGATAGATGTGATTAACGCCATTTTGGTTGCGTTAATTTGAACTTTTTTTCACATCATTATTTTTGTCCAATCTGAAAGCTATAAAATTACGGATTTATACACATTTGACATATGTTGACAGACAAATTATAAATCGAGTGCATCAACCAGGTAAATTAATGATGCCATAGCAGCACTGCCCATTTGCAGTTCGCGGAAATTAACCTGTTCAAACGTATCGTTTGCCGAATGATGATAATCGAAATAGCGTTGCATATCGGGAATAAGCGATGAAAGCACTGCTCCTGATTTCCGTAATGGTCCGATATCGGCACCTCCGCCGCCGGTGGTAAATTGGGTAATTCCAAAAGGTTCGAAATAGGCTTTCAATTCGAGGAATTTAGCTATCCGGTTATCAGGCGCGGAAATTCCAAAGCCACGTGGCGAAAATCCTCCGCGATCGGCTTCAAGGGCAAAATAGTGTTTTTCATTTTTCTTTTCCGCCTGATTAGCGTACTCTTCTCCACCACTCTGCGAAATTTCCTCGTCCATAAACATAACAGCGCGAATAGTTCTTTTTGGTTGAATTCCCAACTTTTTAAACAAACGTAATACTTCGATACTTTGAATACAGCCTGCACCGTCGTCGTGAGCGCCTTCGCCGGTTTCCCATGCATCCAAATGCCCGCCGACCGTAATAATCTGGTCGGGATATTCCGAACCTTTTATTTCACCTATAACATTGTATGATGTGGCTTTTTTATGTGTTACGCAGGTAGTACGGAAATAAAATTTCAGTTCCCGATCATTTTTCAGCCATGTACTTAACAGGTTTGCACCATTGGTGCTAATGGCCACTGCCGGAATTTTAGGTACTGATTCATTGTACGACATCATTCCGGTGTGCGGAATATCATCCATGGAAGTTGTTAATGAACGCACCACAACCCCAACCGCATTGTATTTTGCAGCTTCGGAAGCACCTTGTGTCCGCTGATTGGCTGCACCGCCGTAAGCGCCAAAAGTATTTATCATGGTCGGATCCATCGGCCGGTTGTAGAATACGATTTTCCCTTCAATATTTTCCTTTCCCAATTGCCGGAGTTCTTCAAAATTCCGTACCTCCACAACTTCGGCAGTTAATCCTTCTGTTCCTGTTCCCACCGACATTCCAAGCGCTGTTACCGGAACCGGCTGATATCCGTATTTCACCGATTGAATGGAACCTTGCTCTTTTTCGCCTCGTTCCCAGTGCGGAACCTGAACCGGTTGTTTTTCCACCCTGTCGAGGTTCATTGAGCTCATAACCTGAAAAGTATAATCAACTGCTTTCTGCGCCTGTTCTGTTCCTGAAATTCTGCCGCTGCAGTTTTTGCACAAATACCGAAGATTTTCATATGCTGTTTGATCTGTTAACGCTTCATCGAAAATTGCCTTAACTGTGTTGGTTTCCGTTTGTGCATTGGTGACTTTCAAAAAAATTGCAAAAAGAAAAATAAGTAACACTATGGTTTTCATAACAATTAAAATAAGCGGTTGAAATTAATAACTTCGTATGTACTTGGCAATGAAGAATTTTATTTCGTCAAAAGCTTCCAATTTTCGAACCATACTCGAACAATATTTGAGTATAAAGGTTAAAAAAGATTGTCGAATCGGCGATTTATCGGCTGAACCGTTTTAATTTTATTTAAACTCAATTAACTTTGCACGTCGAAATTTTTCATAAAACATACTATGAGTCACAATTTACTTAAGGGAAAAAAAGGAATAATTTTCGGTGCTCTAAACGCAGATTCAATTGCCTGGAAAGTAGCTGAACGGGCGCACGAAGAAGGAGCAACAATTATTCTAACCAACACTCCTGTAGCTCTGAGAATGGGCGAAACACAAAAACTGGCTGAAAAATTAAACACCGAAGTGATTGGTGCAGATGCCACCAATGTTGACGACCTGAACAACCTGTTTATTAAAGCGATGGAAATATTTGGAGGTAAAGCCGACTTTGTTCTTCATTCCATCGGTATGTCGCCAAATGTGCGAAAAGAGCGCCATTACAGCGATTTGGATTATAACTATCTGGATAAAACGCTCGATGTATCAGCAGTTTCCTTTCATAAAGTATTGCAAACTGCGCGAAAACTTGACGCTATAAACGAATGGGGTTCTGTTATCGCACTTTCATATGTGGCAGCTCAACGTACATTTTTTGGATACAACGATATGGCCGATGCAAAGGCTCTGCTCGAATCTATTGCCAGAAGCTTTGGATATATTTACGGCAGGGAACGCAATGTACGAATCAATACCATTTCGCAGTCGCCAACAATTACAACGGCAGGTAGCGGTGTAAAAGGTTTCGACCGCCTATTCGATTTTGCTGAACGTATGTCGCCGCTTGGAAATGCCACAGCTGATGAATGCGCCGATTATTGCATCACATTATTTTCGGATTTGACAAAGAAAGTAACCATGCAAAACCTTTTCCACGACGGAGGTTTCTCCAATATGGGAATGAGTTTAAGAGCGTTGCAACAATACGAAAAAGGACTTCATCACGATTGTGATTGCGGCCCTAACATGGATGAACATCAATTCGATTGATAACCATAACGCGAATTTTAAAAACCGTTTTCGACACTATCGGAAGCGGTTTTTTTTTTATTTTTTCATTGGCGTCCGGTTAATAATGTTGTCATTGCGAACGCAGTTAAGCAATCTGTTTGTGTAGTATTACTTTTTACCGGATGACAGTGCTTTTCTTTTAACAAAAATTGATATTGTGCTTTCCTGTTTACAATAATTTTTAAAATTTCTTTCGTGAGCCATTTATTAAATTTGTGACTGTTTAAAATTTGATGCCATGAAGAAAATTGGATTTATCACATTCCTGTGTTTTGCATTAATATTGCAATTGCGGGCCCAGGATAAAACTAAAAAAGATACACCCGACGAACAGATTACGGTAAACAGGCAATACGATGAAAACGGAAACCTGGTACAATTCGATTCGACGTATGTACATCAGTGGTCGTCCGATTCAACATTTAATTTTCCTTTTAACAAGAATTTTACTTTTGACGGAAATCTGCAGGAATTCATGGATAAATTTATGGGAGATTCGGCAATGACAAATTTTGACTTTCCCGACGATTATAATTTTTCACCCTTCGATGACAATTTCATGAATCCAATGATGACCGATTCGATGTTCGTCCAGCGTTTTCATTTGCATCCTGATTCCCTGTTTAATTTTCATCATAGTTTTCCCAATCATTTGCAAAGTGGATTTGATTTTCCTGATATGCAATCGTTGCAAAAACAAATGGAGGATGAGCTAAACCGGCATGGAACCCAGTTTCCGGAATTTAAATCGCAGGAACAAAAAGATGAATGGGAAAAGCTGATGAAAAAACATCAACAGGAAAAGGAAGATTTATTACAGAAATGGGAAAACAACAGCATCAAAAAACCATAGGATTCAATTGGCAGTAACGACTGAAGCTCTTTTTCGATTTCATACATATTAAATGGTTTCTGAAAATATTTCAGGATTGTTCCGTTTTTTATCGCATCCCTGATTTCAGAAGAAACATCGAAGCCGGTTAATATATAGCAACAAATGCCGGGTAATACCTGCTTTGCCTTGCTTAATAAATTCGAGGCCGTTCATTACCGGTAATTTCAAATCGCTCATCAGCACTTTTATATCGGGGTTATTTGATAAAATATCGAGGCCACTTTGCACGCTATTCGCAGTTAATACCGTATATTTTTTTTCGAGATTAGCTTCGAACAGCAATAAATTAATCGAGTCATCGTCGACATACAATATTTTTGGTTTACTCATAGCGATTGTGTTATTCCAGGCAATGTTATTAAAACTTTTGTGCCTTTGTTTAATTCCGATTCGAATAGAATTTCACCTTTGTGTTGTTTTATAATATTGTATGTTATCGATAATCCAAGGCCGGTGCCTTTTCCGGGATCTTTTGTAGTAAAAAACGGGTCGGTTATTTTGGAAAGATTGTCGCTTTCTATACCGCTGCCGTCATCGGTAATTTCAATAAATACATTTTTTTTATCTGTGTTTGTAATAATAGTAATGGTGCCTTTATCCTCAATCGATTGACAGGCATTTACAAGCAAATTAATAAAAACCTGGTGCAACTGACCCACATTTCCGGGAATATTTGGAATCATTTCATCAAAATTCTGAATTACCTCAATCTTGTCTTTTAATTGATTATTGACAATGTTCAGGCTGTTTCGAATAATGTCATTAACGTTGCAAATTTCGTTGTAATCGTCCTTATTTCGGTTTAGTTGATTTAAACCCGTTATAATGGCGCTTGCCCTTTCAATACCCTGGTTTATGCTGTCGAGAAAAAGCTTTATATTTTTGTCATTAATTTTATTTTCTTCGAAATAGTCTTTAAGTCCGGTTAATCCGCCCATAATATAATTTAGCGGATTATTTATTTCGTGGGCAATTCCGGCAGTTAAAATCCCGATTGTTGCCATTTTATCTGCCTGGTGCAGTTTTTCTTCTATCCGATGAAGATTATCAAGAATCTTTTTCAGATCGGCATTCTTCTGGTTAATGATTTCGCTTTTTTCACGGAGCATTTCATTGGTTGAATTTAACTCCTTGTTCGTGAAATCAAGTTTCTGCGTTTTTTCCTTTACCATTTGCTCCAGGTTGTTTTTATGATTTGCAAGTTCGTGTTCCGTTTTCCTTAATTTTGACAGGTGATCTTTTAAAAACAGATAAAACAGAATTGCCGTTATAAACACATAAAACCAGCCTTTAAAGGTTTGAATTTCAGATAAAGCCTCAAAATCTTTTGTAAAATATTCCAGCAATTTGTCGGAGAAAAGAATCCACAAGCCTCCAATAAGCAGATAAAGAAAGGTAATTTTGTATTCAAACTTTATTTTTTTCATAGAGGTTTGTCCTATCTACAAAATGCGATTCATAATATACAATAAAATTACTAATAATTTACGACTTAGGTTTTTGTTATTAAGAATGCGAATAATACAGGGCTTTTATCAAATTTTGCGAAATCAACATTTATTAATTCGTTCAAATAAAGACCTGCACAGCAGGACACTGTATCGATTATATCTCAAATAGTATCTTCTGAAGTTTTATTCATCTTATCGATTATGAGATATGTTCAATTTCCGACAACTGATCAAAGGTACTTCGTTAAGCGTTTTTGTGATTTCCAATAGTACATCCGACTTCCGGATTTCATTTATCGGATGGTTTTGGTCTACCTGTTGCCCTTTATTGGGTGTCCATTCAAGGAAGTCGTTGGGTGTGCATCGAAATAACAGACAAAGTCGTTCAATTTTATCGAGATTCAATTGTCTTATCCTGTGTTGAATGAGTGTAGTGGCAAACCGGGGAGAAAAGCCCGAGTTTTTCAGAAAAGTAAATGGCCTGTCGATGCCCCTGGCTTTAAAAATACGATTGAAATTGTAGCGAATCATACTATTTTGTACGTTTAATAAATTTGTCTTTAAGAATCAGGCTAATCTATAAATTTACTTTCAATTATCAAATGTTTGTACTCATAAACGAAGACAGGGTATTCATTGTTTGATATTTAATATGACTTACTTGACACTGAGTACACATTGCTTGATACTAAGTACACTTTTCTTGATACTAAGTACACATTACTCGACGCTAAGTACACATTTCTTAACACTACATATACTTTCTTTGATATTTTGTATGCATTACTTGACACGTTTTATACATTTATCGATTATGGAATACACTTTAATTGATACCCAGCATACTTTGATTCAAATTAGGTATACATTTATAGATATATTTTATTAATTATTTGATACTAACTATTTATTGTTTGATACTGACTATTTGTTGGGTCTATTCGCTAATCAGTGTCAGATTCACATCTTTTATTGGGAAGGGGAAGAATCAGATTCAGGATAAACAAAGTGCTGTATTGCTGAAAACTGAATTTCATGGATAGTTATAATCTATCATTACGCAAAATTTTCCTATATTTAATCGCCAAACGATAATACAAAGAATATGAAAAAGACAGCTTACCTTTTGCTCTCGCTTATTTTTTTAACTGCAGTTGTAAATGCGCAGCGAAAAATTAATGTAGTAGTAATTGGCGCTCATCCCGACGATTGCGACCTTGATGTCGGGGGAACAGCCATTCAGTTTGCCAAACGCGGACACAATGTGCTTTTTGTTTCGGTAACGAATGGTGATGCCGGTCATCAGGACAAAGGCGGCGGTGAACTGGCAAAAATACGAATGGCCGAGGCGCAGGAAGCTGGAAAACGCTTTGGCGTTACTTACAAGGTTTTGGATCATCACGATGGAGAATTGATACCGACATTGGATATCAGATTGCAAATTATCCGGCTGATCCGCGAGTGGAATGCCGATGTAGTTATTGGCCCGCGACCAAACGATTATCATCCCGACCATCGAAATACCGGCGTGTTGATACAGGATGCGGCATACATGGTTATTGTGCCCAATGTAGCGCCCGACACGCCACCACTTAAAAAGAATCCGGTGTTTTTTATATACCGAAGACCATTTTCAAAAGCCAACTCCTTTTGAACCCGATATAGTTGTGGATATTACCCCTGTTTACGACCAGAAAGTTTATGCCCTGGCTGCCCACGAATCGCAGTTTTTCGAGTGGCTGCCATGGACTACCGGACAACTGGACGAAGTACCAAAAGGTGAAAAAGAACGACTGGAATGGCTGGCAGAACAACGAAGACCCACCCTAAACGAAAAAGAAAAACAGTCGTTGATAAAATGGTATGGCCAGGAAAAAGCATCTCAAGTAAAATATGCCGAAGCGTTTGAGATTTGCGAATACGGAAAACAGCCATCGGATGATGAGATAAGGGAACTATTTCCAATGTTTGAGAAGTGAATTATTTCATTTTTTCAAACTGAAGAAAATCAATCCCGGCCATATTTCCAGGTTTGGCATTTTTATGGGCACCAAGAATTTTTACGGATAAAATATTTTCACCTTCACTCAAAACCATTGTACCCAAATCAGCTAAAAACGGATTGACACCGGAAGGCTGATAACCGTTAATTTTTTTACCGGCGTGAATTCCGTTAACAGATAGTTGTATTATTCCGTAATCCACAGCTTTGGTCAATTGCGCTGAAACTTTGTATTTCCCTGTTTCGTTCAAAATAAATTTTGCCATTAACTGATCACCTTTTTCTCCAAAACGCCACCAAAGCTGGTTATCATTACTCCAGCCAAAATTTCCGGATTGCGGGCCAGCTTCACCAGATTCAACGGAAACCACTTCCAGATTTTCGCCTTCGATTTTTCCATCGTCATCAACCACCGGTGGAAATATATCTGAACGTTTCATTGCAACAGGAATTTTCACTTTTTCCACTTCGGGTTTTACATTGCTTTGAAAACCGGGCTTTACATACCAGTAAGCTGTCATGGCATAATTGATTTCGGTTTTTACCCAATGCCACATTTCAATATTCGAACTAATTTCGCTGCTAAACGGAATAGCATCGAGCGAACGGTAGCGCATGTTTACCGTCATTCCGGGATGAAAATTACCCGCCCCTGTTGGTTGTGCAATAAACGGATGCGTAAATTTTTCAGGCCGGCACCAGGCATAACCGTAATAATCTTCCGTACCTGTTCCAATGCTTGACGGAAACTTTTCACCATCCACAAAAATCTTTTCATCGCCTTCGCCCCACCATGCATCCACGGTATTAAAAACGGTAAGTGCATCGCCTGCATAAACACCTTCGCCTTTCAAATCGACATAATTCACGTCGAAATGCCATTCATGATTTTCAAGTTTTGGATCTTTTGCCGTATTCAACCTGTTGTATTCATGCCATGAAGCGCCAAAATACATGCTGGAGTTTTTCCATTTGTAATCGATGGTAGATATACTTAAATCGACAGCTACTGACTCGTTGCCAAAGTTAATCAGGCTCACTTTTGCCGAATTTTTATACGGCATAATCCATTTGGCAATCATTTTTCCATCTTCATCCACTTCAGAATACCATGTTTTGGATGAATTGATTTCATAACCAGTTCCGAAAAAATCGCCAACCGGAACCCAAACGGTTTCTTCACCATCAAAAATTATTGCCAGAACGGTTGAACGCAAAGCCTGAGGGAGATTTTCAGCACTGAGTCGAACCTCAATATCTGCTATTGCTCTGTCTTTTTTATCAAGATTAATGTTCAAACTATCGTTAGCCTGCATAACGGACGAAAGATTTTGACTCACTTTCGTGTAATATTCTTTTGATGTTAGTTTCTGAGCCGTTTCATTTATGAAATCTTTATTCCTCTCCAACGCTGCTTTAGAAAAGCTTTCCACATTTGTTCCATTTTTATAAGTCCGGTAATCGATGTTATAATAAATGCTTGGAGTCCAACGGTTGTTGGCAAATTTTACAGCAGCACATTCATAGGTAATTTTACAATGTTTGCATAAGGAATTGGAAAATACAGATTATGCCCTCTTCTTTGGTATTCTGTTTCCGGTGAAACTGAAGAAGCCAAAGGTTCTGGCGAAAGTTGATTTCCGCTCAAAATATCAAGCACATTTCCTTCTATTTCCGGAGTTTCGTGATTATCGATATAAATCCGCAATGTTCCTTCGGATGCGCCTTCACCTGCGAAAGTCATCCAGTAACGAACAACAGCGCCAGGACCATCAGCATCGAACAATACAAATTCACGTCTTCCATTCGTTCTTTTCCTCCCGGATAAATTGAGTGTAATCGGCATTTGCCCACCAGTCGTTGTTTTCGGGCGAAACCGTTTTTCGATCGTAACTGCTGAATTGCTTTAAAGTATATTCGTTTTTTGGAAAATAGGTAATGGCGGTTTTGTCGGTCATTTCATTCAGCAACGATTCGATGCTAACTTTATTTGAATTGCAGGACGCCAGAACGAATAAAATGCTAATTGTGATAAAAAGATAAAGCCGGTTCATATTTCAGATTTCAGGTTAATTTTCAAAGTTATTAAATGGAGTTTACAATTTCAGCCTGATACCGATTTTTGACAATAGCGCGGCAAAACCAATCATTGCAAAAGCCCAAACGATTGAACCGCCCGCAACAATTAACGGATATTCCGAATGTTTGTAAATCAGGATTGGCAGGCCGAACATCCATATCAGATAATAAATTATATCGGGCGCAAGATATGTAGTTAAGCGAATTTTGCCCGGCAGGTCTAAAAACTGAAGACCAGTTTTTCTTTCCCAATAAATCGATAAGAATAAAAAGAACCATAAAAACAGCAACGCTTATTCCATTGCAAATCATTGCCCAGCTTGGAGTTCCGTTAATTTTTGATATAATGAACCAGTTTCGTAAAACAAAACCTGCAAGCAAAGCGATTAATGCCAGTCCGAATCCAAATCCTAAAAATTTGTTCAGGTTCGAAAATCCGGTTTTGCGTAATATCAAGCTAAAGAACAATCCTGCAAGCACAATCGATGGCGTATTTCCACTAATTAGAACACCAAATACAGGTCGTGCAAAATTGAGAAACCCCAGCAAATGTAACTGCGAAAGAACATTTAGCAAAATGAAAAACAACCAGGCAAACCCTGCTCCCAAAATATTTTCTTTCACAGCGAGGTAAGTTAGCGATGCTGCAAAATATCCCCAGCCAATTAAACCAAGAATTCCCCACCATCCGGTTACCAGCCAACCGGGATTTTCAGGTGTGCCGGCTTTGAAAACTGAAACCAAAATCAGTAAGCCAATTATTCCGATTCCTTTTAACAACCAAACCGTTCGTTTATTATTTGTCCTATAATTATTCCAAATCAGAAAAACAGAAACATACATTAGAATAGCCCACAAATTTCTGTTCAAACCGGTAAGTTCGGGGTTTAAACGCGATACATTCATCATTAATATACCGATAATGAGCAAACTAATGGTTCGTACCAGAATATGGAAAACAATTTTTGCCTGACTGTCGCCTTTACTTAAGCGGCTTTGAATTGCAAACGGAATGGCCATTCCTACCATAAACAGGAAACCGGGAAACACCCAGTCGGCCAGACCCATTCCATCGAAATCGGCTTTTGCATGGGTCAACCACGATGGTACACCAGGCGTGTATAAATCGTTTACAAAAAGCATGAGAAACAGGGTAAGGCCCCGCATAATATCGATGGATAAAACTCTTTTTGATGGTTGCATGGATTTTTTTTGCTGAATATAATAAATAATGCCGTTTCGCATCCATTTATCGAAAACATAATTATTGATTTACAGTTACATTTTGCATAACTTTAATTCATGAAAAGCCGTAAAAACATTAGGATTTTCAATGGTTTTGCTATGATAGGAAAATAGCTTTCAGAAGGAATTTAAACAATAAAAAAACAGATTATGAACGCATACTATTATCTTGTTGCTACTCCCGAATCGCTAATCGCATCACATCTTTCGCCCTATCGAGTTTGGGAATTACCTGTCTGTTGGTACGCAAAAACAGATTCACGGCCAAAACATTTTTTTTGAATTAAATCCGTCAAGACTAAAAAATCTTCCTGAAAAATATATCGAAGAAAAACTGGTTCCTTATCCTAATGGAGAACCAAAACGTTCGGTATATTGCAGCATTTACAGGGTTTTGGAAAACACGCCGCTTTCGGCATTAAAAAATCTTTATCTTGCAACGGACGATGGAAAAGTGCTTGAACTTCAATCTTCGAAATATACTGAAATAGAATCGGATGAATCGCACCTATATCAACAGTTTAGTCCGGTAACCACAAGGGTTGTAAGTAAATTGCTCCCCGATGAATTTGTACGCTTTTTAACCGACGCAAGCAAGCCGGTTTCGGCGCCAAAAATTTTCTTTGCCGAATTATTATTAAATGAACTTGCCCTTAATCCGAATTCATCAATCGCCAATCTTCCATACAGAAATCCGGATCATTTAAGAGAATGTTTAAAAAAGCTGGATTTAACCAAAGGAAAATTAACTAAAACCGTAATGCGCTTTTTGCAGGGCGACTTAAATTACCGGACAATTAAAACCGGATTCTTTATTGGCGAACATGAAAATTATTTGTTCTATCCTTTCCCCACGATAGACAAACTGGAATCGAAATACTATAGCTGGTGGCGTTCGGCATTAACGCAACACTTTTAAAACCAACGAGCAAGATATTTTTTTGTTATATGCCGGTTATTATATCTTAAGAGTTTTCGTATATTTGATGGACGATAAAACTCGTGCATTTGCCTGTTGAGTGAGTGAATATGGAGAAGTAAAGGCATAAATTCAAATGGTTTTGCTTACATGAAATTTCTTTCAAAAATACCGCTTTTATTGCTGTTTATCATCTCGGTTTCCTGTAATTTGAATGAATTTAATCATCCCGGAGACGATAACAAGTAACCTTCAATATGGAAGCGATTTTTCCATTACAAAATTAATGGAGGATTATGGCGGTGTGTATAAAATCAATGGCATCGAAAAGGAAGGTCTCCAGATTTTTAAGGAAAACGGATATACATGGGCACGAATGCGCCTGTTTCATTCACCGGAAATAAAAGGCCAGGTTTGCAACGATTTGCACTACACGCTTGAACTCGCACGACGGGCAAAGAACCTTGGCTTTAAAGTGCTTCTCGACATTGCCTATTCCGATGCCTGGGCCGATCCGGGACATCAAACTATTCCCGCAGCCTGGAAAGACTTGCGCTTCGATGTTTTAAGAGACAGCGTTTACTACTATACTAAAAATGTAATCGAAGTGATGACAAATGCCGGGCTTCAACCCGATATGGTACAACTTGGAAACGATATTGTTAATGGTTTTTTATGGCCACAGGGTTATTTATGGGTTGAAGGCGGAAATGCAAACTGGGATAATCTTGCCGATCTGTTAAAAGCAGGAATAAATGGAATTAATGACGCCACTGCAAATACAAAAAAAATAAAGGTTATGATCCATGCAGCCAGCGCCGGTGATGTGATAGCCTGTAAAAAGTTTTATAATAATATTATCGACAGAGGCGTTGAGTTCGAAGTAATTGGGATTAGTTATTATCCGTGGTGGCATGGTGAATTTTCGCAGCTTGAAAATAGTATTTACACCCTTTCAAAAAATTTTAATCAGGAATTATCGGTAGTTGAAACTGCTTATTATTCCAATGGATGGTATCCTGAATCTTCGGACTGGGTGCTGATTTCAAAGCCTTACCCCCCAACTGAACAAGGCCAGTTCGAATACCTCAGAGATTTAGCAGAGACACTAAAACTACATCCGCGCGTTAAAACCGTATTCTACTGGAAACCCGACGAACTTGATATTCCTGAATCGAAAGTCCCGTACCAGGGAAGAAGCTTATTCGATAATTCGGGAAACGCCCTGAAAGGTCTTTGGGCATGGAAAAATTCAAAATAAAAAATGAAGTTTTTTATCCGGTTTATTTTTATCTCACTAATTCTTTTCCCTTCAGAAAAAAATAATCTTCATGCTCAAAAAATAACGTTCTGGGATACTCAGCAAAAAGGCGCTAATTATTTCAATGCCACTCCAACACTTGAATGGTTTGTAGCTGCGAAAAAGGCGAACATAAAACTTGTCCGGTTAACTTATGCGAAGTGGAAAGGAGAACAACGCGATTTCCTTTTGGGAAATGCAGACGATTTTCAGGGAATTGTTGAAAGCGATTTTCAGGTTCTTTTAAAGTTTCTGAATATCGCCGATTCACTTGGAATAAAAGTGGTGGTAACGCCAATAAGTTTGCCGGGGGCGCGCTGGAAACAAAACAACAACAATCAACAGGATGGCAGGTTGTGGAAAGAAGAAAAATATCAGTTGCAAACAATACGGTTTTGGAAAGAACTGGCTGCTAAGTTAGAAGGACATCCCGCCGTAGTAGGGTATAATATCAAAAATGAACCTCATCCTGAAGTTTTTCTTGGACAAAGCAATTACGGAAAAGAACGAATTCTTGAATGGTACAATTCGGTAAAGAATACGCCCGGAGATTTGAATTTATTCTATTCAAGATTAATCAGCGCCATTCGTGAAATTGACACAGAAACTCCTATTATTGTTGAACCCGGAGAATATGCAACTTCGTGGGCAATTGAATACCTTGAAAAACTGGATGATCGGAATATCATTTATTCGTTTCATATGTATGAACCCTACAAGTTTACCACTCAGCGAATAAACAACAATCGGTTTGCCTACGGTGATATTTTGCCCGCGTCTGAAAATTATGGAGTACAAGTTACATTAGACAAAAATACACTGGAAGAAATTCTTCAACCTGTAATTGACTGGGCGCAAAAGAACAACGTTCCTTCAAATCGAATTTGGGCAGGCGAGTTCGGATGTTCGCGAAAGATAAAAGGAGCAGAAAATTATCTTGGCGACCTTATTTCGATTTTTAATTCAAATAACTGGCATTGGGCTTTCTACTCGTACCGCGAAGATGTTTGGGACAACATGGATTATGAACTGGGAACGGGAAAGGTTCCATGGAAATACTGGAACTATGCCGAAAGCAAAACACTCAATCTGCATTACTCCGAAATTTATGGCTCAGTGTTAAACAATCCAATCTGGCCGGTTTTCGAAAAAGAACTGAAAAAACAGCATTAAAAAAATTATTCCTGTTATATTCGTGCTTCGTATCTAAACCACGTAAACTTGAAGTAATGAAATCATTTTCAAGAAGAAATTTTTTGAGATCGGCTACTGCTGTTACTGCAGGCGCTGTTTTTATTCCGAATTTAATAAGTTGTTCCCCTTCAAATAAGTTGAATATTGCTGTTATCGGTGTTGGCGGCCGCGGCAAAGCCAATTGGAGCGAGGCTACCAACGAAAATATAGTTGCCTTATGCGATGTCGATGACAATCGTGCTGCTGAAGGATTTAACACTTTCCCGAATGCAAAGCGCTACAAAGATTACCGAAAAATGCTCGACGAAATGGGAAACCAGATTGATGCGGTACTAATATCAATTCCTGACCATTCGCATTTTGCAGCAGCAATGGCGTCTATGCAACTCGGAAAACATATATATGTGGAAAAACCGCTGGCGCATAATATCTGGCAACTCAGAACGCTTCGAAAAGCAGCCAGTCATTATAATGTAATTACCCAAATGGGAAACCAGGGACATGCAACAGAAGGAATCCGACGAGTTAAAGAATGGGTTGATGCTGGAATTTTAGGTGAAGTAAGAGAAGTATTAGCCTGGTTTAACGGGCCTGAATTCGGACCGGATAAATATTTCAATAAACCAAATCAGTATCCACCGGCAGGAGAACCAATTCCCAACGGACTTGACTGGAATTTGTGGCTGGGACCACAGTCTGAACGGCCATACAGTCACTTTTATGTACCTAAAACCTGGCGGGGTTTTTACGATTTTGGAAATGGCGAATTAGGCGACTGGGCATGCCATACACTTGATGCACCTTTCTGGTCGCTCGATTTGGGTTCACCAAATGTAGTTGAGCCTGAATTTCGTTCTGAATCTCCTGAAGGTTTTGTACCGGATAAATCGATACTCCGGTTCGAATTTCCGCAGCGTGGAAATAAACCTCCCGTTACCTTAAAATGGCACGAAGGAGGTTTAAAACCTGAAAATCGTCCTGAATGGGGAATAAATGAATTACCCGGTTCAGGAATGATAATGGTTGGAGAGAAACAAAACATCATTACCGGTGGCCGACCCAACAATGCCCAGTTAATGATGAAAAAAGAAGAGTGGGAAAACTGGCAGGCCAATGAGATGCCCGAACCTACTATTCCGAGAATTGACGGCGGCCCGCAAAAAGAATTTCTGGATGCAGTGAAAGGAGTCGGTCCTCTTCCCGGTTCCAATTTCGAATATGCAACACGGTTAACAGAAATGGCTGCTGTTGGCGTACTTGCACAACGATTAAATTCACGGATTGAATTCGATGCTGAAAATATGAAAGTCACCAATTTGCCCAATACGGATAAATACCTGAAAGAGCCGGTTCGCGATGGCTGGTCGTATGGGGAAGATCTTTGGTAAAAGCCTCCCCTAACCCTTATAGGCAGGGGAATTCGAACAAAGAATTATTAAATTGTAAACCGTCATTCTGAATTTATTTCAGAATCTTAAGAGATATCAGTTGACGATAAAGAACCTGAAACAAGTTCAGGTAGACGAAAACCGTTTAAAACTCTTTAACCCAATTCTATTAATTTTTATTTTCTATCCGGATGAACGCCCCACTCAAATCTTCTTGCTTCATCAAAATCGGGATTCGGAACTGGAAATTCAGCTTTTACATCCTTTTGCCAGTTTTTTAGCAACTGTTTTAGTTCTTCGGTTTTCTCCGGGTAAACTCCCGATAAATCCATTGCTTCGCTGATGTCTGCTTTCAGATTATACAAACTGAATTTTCCGTTTACAAAATTCTGTACCAGTTTCCACTCTCCTTTGCGAATGGCTCCCATGGGTTGTGCATGATGATAAACAGGGTAATGCCAGTAAATAGCGCGTTCAGAATTATAACTATTTTTGAGCAATTCGGGGATAATCGATTTTCCGTCTAAAACCTGGTCTGGTTTTTCGACTCCTGTAATTTCAAGCAAAGTCGGGTAAAAATCAACACTGCTGACAATTGCTTCCGAAATAGTTCCACCTTTTATTTTTCCGGGCCATTTCACTATTAAAGGCTCACGGATACCTCCTTCGTAAACCGTTCCTTTTTCTGCGCGTAAAGGAGCATTTGATGTTGCAATATATTTTAAAGGGCTGTTTTCATAAACCGGCAAACTTCCTTTATCCAGTAAGGGAATTTTATCGAAACGGCCAATTAAACCACCGTTGTCTGAAAAGAAAATGACAATTGTGTTTTCTTCCAGATTTAATTCTTTAAGTTTTGAAAGTACTTTTCCAACACTGTTATCTACATGCTCTACCATTGCTGCATAAACTGCATTTCCGGGATAATTATCTTTGTGCTCTTTCTTCAGGTATTTATCGATTAAATCTTTATCTGCATCCAACTGCACATGAACATCGTAATGAGCGAGAAATAAAAAGAAAGGCTTTTCTTTATTCTCTTCGATAAATTCAGTGCTCATTTGAGTCAGGATTTCGCTTAATCGCCCTTTATATTCCTTTTCAGGTTCAGGTGAAAATTTTGGATGGTAATAGCCGCCACCAGAGTAAACGTGAACTTTATCGTATCCCTGATTTTCGGGTGAAGTTTCTTTCGTAAAACCCAGATGCCATTTTCCAAAATATCCGGTAGTATATCCCGCTTTTTTCGCCGATTCAGCAAGTGTGACGATTTCGGTTGGTAGAAACTGTGTCCGGTTTTTGGGTACTATCACTTCTTCAAAAGGTCGCCAATGGCCTGTAATAAAATCAATAACCCCTACCCTTGCAGGATATTGCCCGCTTTGAATGCTGGCGCGTGTAGGCGAACATACCGGACAGGCTGCATACGCATTGGTAAACCGCATTCCAGCATTGGCAAGCTTATCGATATTTGGCGCTTCGTTAAATGTATTTCCGTAACAGGGTAAATCGGCCCAACCCATATCATCAGCAAGAATAAAAACGATATTTGGCTGGCTTGCATTTATGGATTTATCTGCTGCAATAGCATTTGTCAAACTTGTGTACAGGAATAAAATCAAAATCAACTTATACATCTTCTTATTTTTTTAGTCCAAGTATTTTTCGTTGTTCCTTTTTTGTCATTTCCAATGCGCGAACCTCAACAGGATGCACAACCCGAATCGTCAGCGCCGAATTTACCAATCCGGTTTTATCCTCTTCAATCTGAAAAACAGGTATTATAAATGATAATTCATCGGATTGTATTTTGTTGTGATAAATCATCAGAATCAAACCTGTGGCATCAGGAGCAATTTCTCCCAGTTTTTCGCCTGCTAAAATCCTTTGGTTTAGTTTTAACTTCTTTTCTCTGTCGACGACATTTTTGTAGCAAATAAGGGTTCCATCGGGTTGAAGTACCGAAATATTATTTATCCATCCGTTATACCAAAATTTGGGATCGTCATTTCTGTGTGCACCCGCAATTTCAACAATTTCTCCGGTTCTGGCTGCATAGACTTCATCGCCGGGATTGGCATTAAATCCCGTTGCAAGCCAGCCTTTAGGCACTTCTTCTCCCCAAAATCCTTCTATACTTTTCACATCGAAAACCGTTACTTTTTTGCCCGGAGCAAATGGAATCAGGTAAGGAAAATCGAGATTAACATCTGCCATTGGATTTGAACGATACGATTTCGACTTGAAATAAACATTTACATAACCGGCGCCTGCAATTCGGGTTAGAGTAAACAGATTGTTATAACCCGGCGACAATCTTGATACGCGAATTCTTTGTTCATCGCTGGTTGAGTTCTGTAATTCAGTAAATTCAATTTCGAGAAACAAAGGTGTTTTGGTAAAATTGGTAGCAGCAAGTACCACATCGCCACCGGTAGTGTAATTACTTTCAACCTCAACCAATTGTGCATTAACGACAGAAAAGAAAATCAGAAAGAAAGTAAGGAAAGTTAGTCTTATCATTATCAGTTATTATTTTTTTGCTGCAAAGCGTAATTTTCTTTCAAAAGTAATTAAAATTGGTTTTTGTTTTGGTTTGAAAATGCTGATTTAATAAATGTATTCAAAAGAAGATATCAAAAAGCTGCACATCGATTTTTGGGAATTATTCCGAAAACGTTGTGCGGTTCATCCTGTGCTTCAGCAAAAAAAGAAAAACTTTATTCTTCACCGAACCAAAATCAGGGGTGTTGCTTTCCGGTTTGACGTGAATCGCAAAAATGCAAAGGTTATACTTGAAATTCATCACCGAAATGAAGATACCCGGCTAATGGCTTTTGAAATCATTGAGCGTTACAAAGTAATCCTGGAAGAAGGTTTTGAAAACGGACTTACCTGGGAATTCTACCATCAGCGTGAAGACAGTGGCCAGGAAGTTTGCCGGATTTTTACGATGCTTGAAAACGTGGATATTCACAACCGGAATCAATGGCCCGATATTTATAATTTCTTTATAGAAAATATGTTGAGAATGGAAGAAAACTTTGCACAAATCAGCGATATTGTGCGGGAAGAGTTGCAGGGTTAATTCTAAAATTAATTGAATTTCAAATGCCTTATGCTAATTGGCAAATATTGATTGTTTGAAACAAATATGAACAAAGAATTTTCACTGTAATCGAAAATTGTTTTTAATCCACTCCTTCTCTTTCCAGCACTTCAAGCGGCACAAATTCGAGGAAATCAAACATAAATTCTCCGCTCTTGACTGCTTTAACACCAAACTCGTGTGTTCCTGCTTTGTCGAAGGTATAAATGCCAAGTATTCTCCTGAGGTAGCCGTCGTTCATACGCGCATTACCTGTAAACCAAATTTCACTGGGAGCCCGGAAACTCGACGGACCTTTCATATAGCCACGATTACGCATTGCTTTATCATTTTCATATCCGTATGGATCGCGCTGATCTGTTCCCGGTTGCTGATATCCGATTTTTGGATCAGTGGCAAAAATAGTGAGGTCCAGTGGTATTCCCGTAGGTTTTCCGTCCCAGTACAATTGCGCTACACCCCTTTTGGTTTCCACTTTCCATCCAAACCGAACTTCGTAGGTCCCGGCGGGTATAACAGGAGTAGTTATGGTAAAGTCATACAGTCCACTCAAATAAACTTCATCTCCCTGGTAATCCAGGTATCGTTCATCAAAATCGAAGTAGCCAAATTCTGTGGTCTTCGACATGGTCAGGCGCTCCAGATAACCTGAAGGCAATTTCCATAAAATGGAATAATTTTCGCCTTTATCCAGATTACTCCTTATGTTGTTATTGGTCAATTCGGGAAAAAAGCTGGCTGCGTCCATCCGTAACCTTACAGAAGACATGTGTCTGTCCACTTCACTGGTATATGCAAGAATTTTGTCTATTTCGTGATATACGCCATTTAATGCATCATTGTCATAATTTGTCTCGACAATTCGAACCGCTTCATCGATTGATTCGGTCATGTTAAAAATATTGTATTCGTTGGTAAACCGATTGGTACGCACTTCCAATAAAGTGTTCGGACACATGGGTTCAATATATTCGAACATGTCCGTATTTTTTATTGAATGGCCTGTATTATCCAAATCGATGATAAACTTTGTGTAACTCAATTGCTTATTGATTAAGTGGTATGCAATAAACCTGTTCAGACTATTTTTATTGTCGGTTATATCGGTAATTCCGGCATCTTCCGGATATACCTTATCGTAAATATTTTTAGCATATGCCTTTAAATCCTCCAAATTGAAAATGCCGTATTTTTCGTACGTAGAATTGCTTTCTACCAGCGCTGTGTATCCGTATTTCCTGGTTTTTGGCACTCTTACATTTGACGTTGGATCGGGTTGTTCAAACAAGCTGGGATCGTAGGATTTATCTTCAATGAGCGACAATTCTTTATTTAGTCCGGTTTTCACCAAAGCATTATAAAACAGCGTAAAATTCGTATCCGTTGAAAGTTCTTCGACCAAGGTTTTTTCGCTGGGATTCAGCACTTCACCTATTTTATGAATCATCCCGTTGTGAACTTCGATATCCTTTTGCAGAATCGGGCATGTCTGGTTTATTTTAATCGTTTGGTTTTCGTCAAAATCTTTGTACGTAATCGATATAAACCGATCACTCATCGTTTTCTGGCTCAGGCGACCTTCAATAAAATCGGCTGTTCCAATTGAAAATCCCCTGATTATATGATGGAATGCCAGGGTTTTTAGACTATCCATGGGAAAATCGAATAGCGACTGCTTCCCTTTTAAGGCATAAAAATTATACATGGCTTCATTATCCGGAGCAAAGCAGGTATATTTTCCATAAGCTTTTAACAGGCCCATTAACTGCGTGGTATCCAAAAGTTGTACAAATTCTGAATACTCTTCCGGTCTCGATTCCAGGTAACTTCCAACCAATTCTCCGGTAAATGTATAATAGCTCTCATCGGAAATATTATCACTATTGCATGAATCAAAAAATGTAATTACCACTAATAATAAAAATAGCGAGGTGTATAAGTAATTTTTACAGGATTCCATTTTTTTCATTGAATTTATTTTCTTCGGAAATTTAGATTTAAAGTCAGTTTTTCAGCACAAATCCATAGAGCACATAAGCCGAAACAGAGTTTAAAGATATACGATTGTTTGGAAAATCAGAAACACATATCGGTCAGCTAAACAACCTATATTAATCAGCATCATTATTTGGGTTGAAAATGATTGAATGAAAAAATATTCATCAACGAATTATATCGTTCGCTTTAAAACTGGAAATAAATAAACGGCTGCATTTCGGAAGATACTGATTGATAAACGATAATAACTACAATTGCAGCAATTACTGCCTTTGCCCAAAGCGGAGTTGCAATAAACCAGTTCAGTATTTTTTCCTTAAAGCTGTAGCTCAGCCAATGTATAACAAAACCAAAAAGCATCACGAGGAAAACCCATTTGTAAGCCACAAGTATTTCAGGAATTATTTTGAGGTTGAAATCGGTACTAATCTGGTGAATCATTCCGCGGACCACGCGCATCGATTCGGAGCGGAAAAAAATTCGGGTTGCAGTAATAAAAGTAAAAGTGACGGCAATTTTCCAGATAACTGCAATGCGGTTATTATGCTTTTCCCACGGACTGATTTTCCGCCAGAATTTATACACTACCAAACCAATTCCGTTTAATCCGCCCCAGATGATAAACTGCCACGAAGCGCCGTGCCACAAGCCTCCAAGCAACATGGTAAGCATTAAGTTGATGTTGGTATCGATGCTGCGTTTTATGCCTCGGGAAGAATTTTGCCAAAAGCACAAAAACAAGTACAACACCGGCAAATATCGGAGCAAGAATAAGCTTTCCTGCCAGCAAAACGATAATGGCAAGAATTACTCCTAAACTGATATAACTAAACACCGAGCCATTTCGATTTCCCCCGATTGGTATGTACAAATAATCCTTCAGCCACGATGAAAGTGACATATGCCAGCGTTTCCAGAATTCGCCCACATTTTTAGCTTTGTATGGCGAGTTAAAGTTTTGCGGCAGCCGGAATCCCATCAGCAATGCCACGCCAATGGCAATATCGGTATATCCTGAAAAATCGACATACACCTGCAACGAATAGCCAAACAACGCCATCAGGTTTTCAAAACCTGAATGCGTGATTGGATCGGAAAACACACGGTCGACGAAGTTCACAGCAATATAGTCGCCAATAAAAATTTTCTTAATTAATCCTTTCAGAATCATAAAAACCGCCCAACCAAATTCAGTTTTTGTAAGATGATAGTCTTCGTAAATCTGTTTTACAAAGCCGGAAGCACGAACGATAGGCCCTGCCACCAATTGCGGGAAAAACGAAACATAAAAACCAAAATCAATAAGATTATCCACCGGCCGTGTTTCGCCACGATAAACATCAACCGAATAGCTGATGGTTTGAAAAGTAAAAAACGAAATTCCTACCGGCAGTAGAATCTGGTTGACTTCGAAATGAGTACCAACTGCCTGGTTTGCCCAAACAGCAAGATGGTTCATAACATGCAAATCGGTTCCTAACAGTACATTAATACTATCGACCAAAAAATAGGAATATTTAAAATACGCCAGAACAGTTAAGTTTATAACCACACTCGCGGCAACCAGAAATTTCTTTTTAATTTCATTATTCGAGGAATAAATCGATTTTCCAATCAGAAAGTCGGTTAAAGTGCTGAAGAGCAAAATAAAAAAGAAGAATCCACTCGATTTATAATAGAAAAACAAACTGGCTATAAATAAATAACCTGCTCGTATAGTTCGGTTTTTCTTTTTATATACCAATGAATAACCGGCTAATACAATAGCAAAAAATGCCCAGAAAAAGAAACGGGTAAAAATTAACGGAGCACTTTCGTTGTACAGAAAAATGTTTCGTAAATAACCGGTAATATCTATGTTCCGTAGTAGCTCCAATTTAATCTTTATTTTCCGTTAGTTGATTTTTCACCTCAATATATTTCTCAAAACTTTTCATAAAGGCGGTGAAAAACATATCCCCAAGTGTTAGATAGCCTTCACGGGTAAAATGAATTTTATCGTGTTGCGCCAAACCATTCCTTTCCCACAAAACAATGGAGTTTAATCCACCCATAACTTTATACATATCCCAAACGCCACATTTATATTTCTCAGCGAGTTTGTACATGCTGTCTTCCACTTTCTCGCCGTTTTTGTTGACATAACGCCGATACATATAGCTGTCGTTGTTGGTGAAGAATATGATTGCAGTTTTTGGTGAGGCTTTTCGAATCGAACGAATTAAATCGCTGTAATTATCTTCATACTGATTTTGGGAAAACCGCCTTACATAAGCATCGTTAATTCCAAGGCCAAGAATCACCAAATCGGGCTGAAGTATTTCCAATTGTTTTTCAAATAAATTGCAACGCAGGAACGAAGGAACACTTGCTCCGTTTATTCCGATACTGTGATAAAGTATGCCATTCGGAGCAGATTCCGTTGTTATTCCATGCAAGGTAAAGCTTCCTGCAGAAGCGCTGTTTTTCTGAATGAAAATGTTCAAACTGTCGACATTTGTGTTCAGCTCAAATTCAAAATAATCATCTGTTTTTACTGAACTTTTTAAAACAGCCGAATCAACGGAAACGGTGTATCCCGGCCCGCTTGTTTCGTAAAAAACACGAAGTTTATTGAATCGGTAATCCAGCTTATTTTCATCTTCGAGCAGAATGGTAAGTTTGGCGCTTTCATCGTTTGTTGTTGCTGAAATTCCTCCAACGCCAAGGCTGCAAACTTTTCTTCGCTCCACATTCCTGCAAGCCTGCCACCGCCCTGTATAACGGATATAATAACCAAACGGGGAATTGGTTCGGGCCATCCGGTAAGGAAACATAAAGCCCCATCCAGCACTCATGTCGCCGTTTATTTGCTGCATACGAGAACGAATCTGTCCTGAAAAAGTACCCGCCTGGATATGCGAACCACCAATCTGAACCACATTGATTCTACCCTCGCCGGATTTAACGAGCTTTTCAAGTTTCTCGAAAAGTTGTGCAGAATACGGATCAGCGCCAAAATTATCGAGATGATTTAGATCGTTTCGGATAAAATTGTACGGATTGATGTGGTACATGTAATATTCGTCCTGCGAAAAAGATTGCAGAGCAAGAAAAAGACTAATTATGAGAATAGAGTATCTTATTTGTAAAAATCTTAGTATTTCCAGTCCCGTCGATTGACTTCAAATAGTACCTGATATTATTATTTTCAATTCTCCAGTTCCAAACCCCACCTGACCTCCCCAAAGGGGAGGAAAATTCCCGCTTCGGCGGATTAAGGGGGTCTAATAACTCAAAAACTTTCAATCTGTTGTTTATCATTACTTATCCTTGCTTCGTTGATGCACTAATTTATTTTTACACCGTCATCCTTTCATTTCAACCTTTCATAATTACTGTGCTTCCTAACCTTTTTCATTCATTTTCCACCAGATAATTATTGTATTCCAGCATCAACGCATTGTAAAACATGTTAGCTATTAATCGTGCACCTTTCGATGAAAAATGTACATAATCGGGCCGTGCAAGTTCGGGATCGGCATTTACCCAACCCGGCATACTGTTGTAACCGCCCATTGCCTGGTACATATCCCAGTATCCGCTGCCATTTGAAAGCGCTGCATTTTTTAACGCATCAACAACAGCAGGTAGAAATTCATAGGTTACATATTTGTCTTTTACTTTGGTCGACATATCGCTGGGGCCGATTACAAGAATTGCCGCATTCGGACACAGTTGTTTCAAACGCTGAATTTGCTGCCCAAACCACCGGCCGTAATTTTCAACAGCATTTTCATCCATAATATATGGCATTACGTTTCCGCCAAACTGAAGAATCAGCAAAGCCGGATGTAAATCGTCGTACATTTTTTTGCTGTGTATAAAATCTGTTTTGGTGAAAAAGACACCGGAGCTTCCGCGCAGCGCTATATTATCGACAATAATTCCGGTTGTATCAGCCAGTTCAATTCCATAAATATCCGGGCTGTCCCACCCTTCAAATCGTAAGGATATGCGATCGGTGGAATCGGGCAAAACACAGCTTAGAACTCCGTAATCCAAATCCTGCTGAAGTGTGTCTTCCAGAACCATGGAATTACCGGCAAATAGTTGAATGCTTACAGGCCTTTTTTCGTTTCCGTAAAACATCCTAAACTTTTTGTATTGCTGCGTTTTACGAAATGCTATATCCGATTTTGAAATACTAAGAAAAGCGGTGTGGAAATCCGATTCAATAAACGGAAGCGAATCGCTTGCCGGAGGTGCAAATCGCGAAAAAGCGCCCATCACACCATAACGGTCATGTTCAACCAGGCTGTCGATTTTGCCATAAGCCGGATATCGCTTCCAGTTGTCCGAATTAACCTGGATAGCTGTAAAAACATAGTCGTAAGGCTGTAATGCGGGTCGCAATCCGGGGCCTGAACCTCCAAATTTTGTTTGAAGCCTGTTCCGAAGAAAAGCTGTAATCCGGTCTCCTTCCAATTGGCTGTCGCCGTAATGCATAATTCTGACCAGCGAATCGGTGTGCAGTTTTGTAAAAAATTTACTGAGGTTTTCAGCGGCTTCTTTGTTCATCTCAATCCGGTGAATCGACTGTACCAGTGAATCGTAGCTTGCTCGCGCGATTTCTTCGGAAATGGAATCATCGGCTGACATTGTATTTATTTCAAGTTCAGTAAGTGAATCAATATTAACCTGGTGATCGATAATTTCGGATATATCGGCATATTTCACTTTTTCGGTTGAAATCATTTCACTAATTGTGGGCATATGAAAGGTGAAACCGGCAACTTTTACTCCATCGTCGGGTGTGAGCCACATGGCGCCTGCCAGCAAAACAAACACAAAAAGTGTAAATATTAAGGTCTTTACAGGCTTCATCCAGCAAGATATGTTAAAATGTAATTCACCATTCGCATTTATTTTTTCTGATAAATAATTAATTTTTGTCCAATCTGAATTTTTCTGGCATTTTCAATCTGATTCCATTCCAGTATAAGTTCAGGCGTCACTCCGTCATATTTTTTCGCAATAGTATAAGGCGATTCCCCGCTTTTTACCACATGTTCAATTTTTATTGCCGAGCTAATATCTTCAAAAAACTTTGGGGTTGAAAGCAGCGGAGTTTTTGTTACAACATTTTTGGTTGAATTATTCTCTGCTGAATTTTCATTGTCTATATTCTGATAATAATCCACTTTATCGTCATCCACAAAAATATCCAGTTTTCTTCCGGCCTGAATTCTTCTTTCGTTGGATATGTTATTCCAGTATTTTAAATCGGAAACATGAACATCGTATTTTTCAGCGATAATTCCCAACACATCACCCGTTTTTAAACGATACTGAATTTTTGTTTTTCCTTCAATCACCAGATTTTTTACGGGTTCGCCCACATACTGACGATTGGGAGCCGGAGGATATTCAATTTTTTGTGCCACAATGTTGAATAACGTGGAATCGTATGATTGATAAACCGAATCCTGCCAAATCACAAAATCATCGTAATAGCCATTCGGTAATGCTAATTTCTCTATCATCTCATTTCCGGGAATAATCTGAAAAAGGTATTGTGGATTAAGACACCGAAGCTGATTCAGAGGAATATTCAGCACATCGCAAACCTGTATAAAATGAATTTGACGATTAATTTTAACTGTATCAGGAAAAGTTGTTTTTACAACAAAATTTTTTACCGGTTTAAATTTATTCAGGCTTAAAAACAAAGCAGTTGCCTGGTATGCTGCAACAGTTTCAATGGCCGAATCGGGCAAGAAAGGCAGAATTGCTTCAAACGAAGTTTTATTCCCGGCTAACTCTATTGCATTCCTGATTTTTGCATTTCCGAAGAGTTGTCCCAAAACCGCAAGTTCAGTTGTGCCAAAAATTTTGGTGTTTTGTTTTATAACTGTTGCAAAACATTGCGATGCAAGGTGTTCGTTTAAACGTTCATCAACAAGGCGATTGATTTGCAATCCATTTAATATTCCCTGAAAATGGGTAAGCTGCCATATTCCGGCTCTCCGATCTGGTCCGGCAAAAAATGTATTCATTGCTGAAAAAGCCGGAGCGAGGTATTTCAAATCGTTTGGTAATTCTGCAGTTTCAAAAACTGTCTCAAAATAGTTTTCGTAAAATGCAAAATTGCGAACCAGGTTTTGTTTATCTTCTTCAGATAAACGGGTTAGAAAAGAATAGAACCCGGCAGCTTGTAAGGTTGATACACTAAAAATGGAGGTATTCAGTTTATCATATTCAACAGCGAAATCACTGGTTTCTGAAGTTTGAAATTTGCCCGGAAAAAATCCTGAATCGTTCAGGTAGTATAGAGTCCTAAGCATTTGAAGGTTTTTCACGAATCGCGTTTCATATGAATTTTCAATCGAATTTTCCTGCGAACAAGCGCCTTGAGCATTCATAATCAAAGCAATAATTGTGAGCAGTTGGAAATAAATATTTATATTTCGTAAATTCAATTGAATGATTTATGTGATGTAAAAGCTGCAAAAATATCATTTCCGCGTAAAAAGATAACCGGGAACTAAAGAATAATATAAACGAAAAGTTTTAAAAAGCTTTTGCAGATACCACGTAAATATTCAAGAACGGATGGATTTTTAGCACTAAACTGCTGACAGGCAAAGAAACAAGACGAATGAAAATTTTACTGACTGGTGTTACAGGTTATGTAGGTAAGCGATTATTACCTGCGCTTATTGAAAAGGGCCATGAGATTGTTTGTTGTGTGCGGGAAAAAAACCGGTTAACCATTCATAAAAATCTGTTGGAACAAGTGCAGGTAATTGAAGTTGATTTCCTGAAAGCTGTTGTTCCCGATCTGTTTCCAAAAGATATTGACGCTGCCTATTACCTGATTCATTCTATGGCTACCTCATCAGAGAAATTTGATTTGCTCGAATCGAAAGCTGCTGAAACATTTAAAACATACATGCATTCAACGGATGTGAAACAGGTCATTTACCTGAGTGGAATTTCCAACGAACGCTTACTTTCGAAACATTTAACCTCGCGCAGGAAAGTGGAGGACATTCTGAAAAGCGAACATTATGCTTTAACTGTTTTGCGTGCCGGGATTATTGTGGGTTCCGGGAGCGCATCTTTCGAAATGATTCGCGATATCGTAGAAAAACTGCCTGTAATGGTTACGCCAAAATGGGTGCTTACAAAAACCCAACCCATTGCCATACGCGATGTAATTACCTATTTGCGAAGAGTACTTTTGCATGAAGAATGCATGAACCTGACATTCGATATTGGTGGTCCCGGGATTTTGACTTACAAAGACATGATGTTGCAATACGCCAAAATAAGAAAGCTAAAACGACATATTTATACCACTTCATTAATATCTCCGCGTATTTCATCGTACTGGTTGTTTTTTATTACCTCGGTTTCCTATAAACTGGCAAAAAGTCTTGCGGAAAGCATGAAAACCCAGGTAGTTTGCGAAAACAACGATTTGGAAGAAATCCTTCAGATAAAACCCATAACCTACGAAATGGCATTAAAAAATGCTTTTATAAAAATCAAGCAAAACCTGGTTTTAAGCAGTTGGAAAGATTCTATGATTAGCAGCACCCTTGGGCTTTCACTTACCGATTTTATTGAAGTTCCCAATTTCGGTTGCTATAAAAATGAAAAGAAAATAAAAATAAATGACCTTGAAAATACGCTGCATAAAATCTGGACTATCGGTGGCGACAAGGGTTATTATTATGCCAATTGGTTGTGGAAAATCAGGGGATTTTTCGACCAAATGGTGGGCGGAGTTGGTGTTATGCGCGGAAGAACTTCACCACGGGAAATTCACCCCGGAGATGCGCTTGATTTCTGGAGGGTGTTGTATGCAAGCCGCGAAAAAAAACGCTTGCTGCTGTTTGCCGAAATGAAACTGCCCGGAGAAGCCTGGCTTGAATTTGTAATCGACGAAAATAATATTTTACACCAGAATGCCACCTTCAGACCAAAAGGTGTATGGGGCCGTTTATACTGGATTGCGACTTCGCCTTTTCATTTCTTTATTTTTAACGGAATGATAAAAAAGCTGGCAAAAGACTAAGCCATTAAAATCAATTCGCTACTTTCGAAAGTTTTTTATATTCCTGACTAAATAATATGCAACGTAAGAATATAATTGTAATTTTTCTGATTACACTGGTTGGAGTTATGGGCGTGGCAAGTATAACTCCGGCTTTTCCGTCGACCATAAAACATTTTGGAATAACACCAACACAGGTAACTTTACTGATTACGGTTTTTACTTTTCCAGGCATTTTTCTGGCACCGGTTATCGGAGTTCTTGCCGATAATTTTGGCAGAAAAACGATTTTAATTCCTTCGCTGATTTCTTTTTGGCATTGCCGGATTGGGATGTTTTTTTACCAAAGACTGGCATGTATTGTTAATACTTCGTTTTTTCCAGGGAATTGGAGCTGCGTCATTGGGAATGTTAAATGTAACCTTAATCGGCGATCTTTATGAAGGCCCGAAACGTGGCGAAATTATGGGTTACAACGCAAGTGTATTAAGCATTGGAACAGCAACTTACCCGGCAGTTGGAGGAGCTTTGGCAATGGCCGGCTGGCAGTATCCTTTTCTTTTAACCTTTCTTGGAATTCCAACCGCATTACTGGTTATTTTCTGGCTAAAAAATCCGGAGCCAACCATAAAGCAAAACCTGAAAGATTACCTTAAACGCACCTGGAAAAATATAAACCAGAAAACCGTTTGGGGTTTGTTTATCATTAATATTTTGTTGTTTGTAATCCTTTATGGCGCTTACCTCTCGTATTTCCCGCAATTAATGACAGAAAGGCTACATGCAACTGCTTTGCAAATTGGACTGTTTATGTCGGGTTTTTCGGTGGTTACTGCAATTACCTCGTCGCAATTAAAAAATATCAACCGGATAATAAAACCACGAATTCAACTTCGAATTGGATTCGGACTATATTTTATTTCGATGATATTGCTCTCGTTTTCAAATCAATACTGGCAGTTGCTATTCCCGGTTGTAACCTTTGGATTAGCTCACGGAATGATAATTCCCGGTGTTCAAACCATGTTGGTAGGTTTTGCACCAATTACAGAGCGTGCGGGATTTATGTCGATTGCAGGTATGGTTTTGCGGATTGGACAAACAATCGGGCCACTTATCATCGGAATTTTTTATGCTATTGGCGGAACAGGAATGTCGTTTATCGGTGGTTCGATTGTTGCATTGATAATGTTGTTGGTATCAATCATAATGATAAACAATTAGATTGAAGTTTTGATCCTAAATAAAATCCTGTTAAACCGTATTTTCGAATTTACTCATTTCAAATTTTGTATTTTTAACTTCCAAAAAAAGACTATGCCTGCAAAAAATCTCTTACAATTATTTCTGTTTTCCGGAATTTTTATTTTAGTCTCATGTAATAATCATGAATTTATTTCAGCCAGAAAAACCATGGATTTAAGTGGCACATGGGAGTTTTCTATGGATACAGCCCAGGTTGGGATCGATGAAAAATGGTTTGCTGAGTCGTTAAACGAATCGGTTCGGCTACCCGGAACAATGGATGAAAACAACAAGGGAATACCAAACCTGAACCACGACGAAACCATGCGTTTGTCGCGTGAACGGATGTATGAAGGCTGGGCGTGGTATCAGAAAGAATTGACTATTGACGATAGCTGGAGTGAGTAAAGAGATCTTTCTTTACACTGGAACGGACAAAACCGACAAAAGTGTGGATCGACAAGGAATTTATCGGAGAAAACCACACGATTCTTTCGTCCCAAAAATACCGGCTCACAATAGCGCTAAAACCCGGAAAACATACTTTGACAATTTTAGTCGATAATGGAAAAAATTCGGTTCCCGATGGAATAAAAGGTTCTCATGCCTGGACTGAACACACACAAACCAACTGGAACGGCATAATCGGCAAAATAGAATTGGAAGCCGTAGCAAAAAATTACATCAGTTCCGTTCGCGTAACACCTGATATTGAAAACAAAGTAGCTGTTGCTGCTTTCGAAATTTATTCGGGAGATTCTCAACCTCTGGAAGCTGAGGTGATATTAAATGCTGATTCATGGAATACTTCCACTACACATAACGTACACTCCAAAACGTACAAAATCAATTTGCTTCCGGGACAAAACAGGTTGGTTTTAAAATATCCGGTCGGAGATAAAATGCAGCTTTGGAGCGAGTTTTCTCCGGCACTTTATAAACTTTCAGCAGAATTAAAAACGGAATCAGGAACCGATAATATTCAGGCTGATTTTGGTTTCCGTGAATTTAAAACTTCCGGAACTCAATTTACAATAAATGGATTAACAACCTTTTTACGTGGCGAACACAATGGATGTGTTTTTCCATTAACAGCGCATCCGCCCATGGATGTGGAACACTGGCAAAATCTTTTTCAGACGGCAAAAACTTACGGCATTAATCACTACCGCTATCATTCGTGGACACCACCGGAAGCCGCTTTCAAAGCAGCAGATATCGAAGGAATTTATATGCAACCTGAATTGCCGTTTTGGGGAAGTTTAAAAGAAAATGATTCATCGGGATTAAACGAGTTTCTAACAAGCGAAGGTGAGAATATTCTTGCTGAATACGGAAATCATGCATCGTTTGTAATGTTTGCTTTAGGTAATGAGCTTAGCGGAAGTTTGGCGCAGATGCAAAAAATGGTAAATCATTTTCGTTCACTGGCGCCAGAGAAACTCTATGCTTTTGGTTCGAACAACTGGCTGGGAACCCGCGGCCAGGTGGAAGGTGAAGATTATTTTACCACCTGTCGTGTAGGCGCCGATACCGATACGATGTATAAAACGCACACACGCGCATCGTTTTCGTTTGCCGACGCATGGGACGGCGGATACATCAACGGAAGATATCCGTCAACCAACCTGAATTATGCCGAAGCAATCAGCAATTGCACAGTTCCGGTTATCGGGCATGAAATCGCGCAGTACCAGGTTTATCCCAATTTCGATGAAATAAAAAAATACACCGGCGTTTTAAAACCCTGGAACCTTGAAATATTTCAGCAGCGCCTGAGAGAGAGTGGAATGGGCGATCAGGACAAGGATTTTTTCGAAGCTTCGGGAGCCTTAAGCGCCATCTGTTACCGTGCCGATATTGAAATGGCTTTACGCACACCCGGTTTCGGAGGTTTCCAGTTGCTCGATTTGCAGGATTATCCCGGGCAGGGTTCTGCACTAATTGGCCTGCTCGATGCATTTATGGACAGCAAGGGATTGATCTCCCCTGAAGAATTTTCGCAGTTCTGCAATCCGATTGTTCCTTTGGTTGAAATGGAAAAATATTGCTGGACAAATACTGAAACTTATACGGCAAAGATTGCAGTTGCCAATTATTCGGCAAATAAGCTACCCGACCAGAAAATTGAATGGCAACTTATAGATACGGACGGTAAAGCTCTTGGAAACGGAACTGAAACGCACACGATTCCGCAGGGAAAATTGATGGATTTCTGTTCTATTCAACAATCACTTTCAGAAATTACATCGCCACAGAAACTTACGCTTAAAGTTGAGCTTACCGGAACAAATTATCAAAACAATTATCCGGTCTGGGTTTATCCCGAAAATAAAGACATAACGGTTCCGAAGGAAATTTATACTTCAACCGATTTAAATGCAAAAACAAAAGCGCGATTGGAAAATGGCGAAAAAGTCCTTCTCTTCCCCGATCACAAAAAATACAACGCTTTTACGGTAGGTGGTTTATTTACGCCCGATTACTGGAACTATAAAATGTTTAAAGGAATTTCGGAGTCTAACAACAAACCCGTTTCACCAGGAACCATGGGAATTCTGACAAATCCGGAACATCCGCTTTTTAAGTCGTTTCCAACCGAATTTCATTCCAACTGGCAATGGTGGTCTATTGTTAAAAAGAGCCAGCCCTTTATCCTTGACGAAACTCCGGTAGGTTATAAACCGGTTGTGCAGGTGATTGATAACATCGAACGAAATCATAAACTTGGACTGGTGTTCGAGTTTAAAGTTGGTACAGGAAAACTACTGATTTGTATGTCGGAGTTAAGATCCATTCAGGATAAACCGGAAGCACGACAATTCTACAAAAGCATCCTTGAATATATGAATTCAAATGATTTTCAACCTGAAACAGAACTTTCTGTGCAGGAATTAAATCAACTTTTTACTGTTTTGCCGAAAGAGCGTAATATTAAGACGATTGGGAATATTTCGTATGAATAGAGATGCAGTCAGATGTTACGATAAAGCCTTTTCTCATTAAAATAACCCCAGGCTTAACAGCTTGTATGAAAATGCGATTTTTGACTAACCCTGGCATTTATGCCAGGGATTAAGTATTAGTGTATCGCCGGGCTTTAGCCCTTGAAATCAATATGTTGGACTAAAGTCCTTTTGTATCGACATTCTCAATCTCCGGCATGAATGCCGGAGTTATTCAGAAGAAACTTCGTTTTCACACAGCTTATTAAGCCCGGGGTTATTGGTATCGATATTCGACAGGGACTTTAGTCCAAAAAAGAATTTTGAATTGGATTTCCACAATTACATAGTATAATCTTTTTTATCTTTCTGCCAGCAGCTTTAAATCATCAACAGTTTTTACCAGTTGTATGAATTCTGAACGGTAGCCTTCCTCATCTGTTCCTTTTGCATTTCTTGCCAAATCGAGAATTGAGGAAACCGTAGTATTTCCTTTAAATTCGGAGTTTCGAATCAGCATTCCAAACGATGCAACAGCAGCCGAAAACCTGAAGTTATCGGAAGTTCTCCTTGAAATTTTAGCTTCAACTACTTGTTCCAACAATTTGCTTTTGCCGGCCTTGGGATCTTTGTATCGCAACTTAACTGTTAATATTTCATCGGAATATTTATTCGAAACTATTTTATCATCCTGGTATTTCAATGGATCGATCGATGGGGTTTCATCTTCAGAATTTGCCGGAATTATTTCGTACAAAGCAGTTACTGTATGCCCCGCTCCCATTTCACCGGCATCTTTGGTGTCATCGTTAAAATCTTCATCGTTTAACAAGCGGTTTTCGTAACCAACCAGCCGGTAAGCTTTTACCTGTTTTGGATTGAATTCCAACTGAAATTTCACATCTTTTGCAATGGTAAATAACGTTCCGCCAAATTCAGAAATAAACACTTTCCTGGCTTCCTGAATATTATCGATATAAGCGTAATTTCCATTTCCCTTGTCGGCAATGGTTTCCATTTTATCGTCTTTAATATTTCCTGTTCCAAATCCCAGAACCGACATAAAAATTCCACTGTCACGCTCTTTTTCCACCAATCGTTCCATTTCCGAAGTGCTTGAAACTCCAATGTTAAAATCGCCATCGGTAGCCAAAATTATCCGGTTATTTCCATCTTCGATAAAATTATCACGGGCAATTTTGTAAGCCAGTTTTATGCCTTCACCACCGGCAGTAGAACCTCCAGCCGAAAGATTTTCGAGCGCTTCCAGTATTTCCTGTTTTTCATCGCCGGGAGTGGAATCCAGCACTTTTCCCGCAGCGCCTGCATAAACCACAATCGAAACTCTGTCTTCAGGACGAAGTTCATTAACCAGCATTTTAAAAGCACGTTTCAAAAGCGGCAATTTATTTTCGTAGGTCATGGAACCTGAAACGTCGATTAAAAAAACGAGGTTCGAAGGTGGAATTTCATCTTTATCGATGCTTTTTCCCTTCAAACCAACATGCATTAAATAATGGCTTTCGTTCCATGGGCATTTTCCCAGTTCTGTTGACACGCTGAAAGGATGTTCATGTTGCGGTTCAGGATAATCATACCTGAAATAATTAATCATCTCCTCAATTCTGACAGCATCGACAGGTGGAAGTTCTCCGTTATTAATAAACCTTCTGACATTCGAATATGAAGCATTGTCGACATCGATGGAAAATGTGGAAAGAGGATTGGCTTTTACATCTTTAAAACCGTTTTCATGAATAGTTGAATAATTCTCGGTATTCCAGTGCTGTGGCATATTGGCAACACCTCTAATTCTAATCGCTGAGGATTGTGCATCGGTAACATAACCGGTAAGAACTTTTTCTCTGTATACTGATTTACCGGCAATTACAACTTCATTTAACGATGTGGATGCACTTTTTAAAATAACATCGATTTTATCTTTCTTCCCAATATTTTCCTTTTTAGTTTCCATTCCTACAAATGAAAAAACCAAAACTTTATCTCCCGGAAGAATTTCGATTTTGTAGAATCCTTTGTAATCCGTAACTGTTCCGCGATTTCCATTTTCAACCGAAACTGTAACTCCTGCTAAACGATTTCCTGATTCATCTTTTACCGTACCCGAAATTTCTTTTGATGACAACATTCCTGTTGCCGCCAGCCAAATGCAAAAAACAATGATTAACTTTTTCATGATAATTGATTTTAAAATTATTTACACTTACAGGATGCAGCGCATAATCAATTTCCATAAAAAATAGCAGGGAAATTTTTGTGGAGTCAGGAAGTTTAGTCTTCTTCTGCAGGAAAATATCAAGCCCAAATTCACATAAAAAGTGTTGTTTATCCTTAATTTTATACATAACTTGTATTAAATTATTCATTTTAAAATTTTCAATTTCCGGTTGTAGGAAAACATCTCCGCCTTATTATGCCACATGGCAAATTGGAGCACACAGCATATACTGTAACTGACGTGGCGAAGCTGTACAATTTCAGACGTAATTCATCCTTATCGTTGGCATTTTTAATCGCATCTTTTTTTTAACAAGAGAATTATTTAATCAGGAAGACAATTATGAAAGTTAAAATAGTTATCGGATTATTTGTGATTCTGATCGCAGTAGTGGGATTTATAGGCTACTCCAATCTTTTTCGCGAGATTCCTGTAAATTACAATTCAGACGAAGAATTATATAAGTATGGCTCGCTTGGAACCGAAAAAAAGGGAATCCCTTATTTTGTTTGGGAAGTATTACCTGAATTGTTTCCTGAGCATTTGCCGGCAGGTGCCCAACGAATGAAACCTTATGCATACTTTGGGTTTACCTGGGAAGAAGGCAAAGATATCCCTATTGGTTTAAGTAAAAAAACAATTGGCTTTCCTCGTTTAGGCGTAAATTGCGCCATGTGCCACACCGGTACCTATCGCACACAACCGAATGAAGAACCAAAATTGCTTCTGGCCGGTACAGCGCAACAATTCGATTTACAGGCTTATCAAAGATTTCTTTTCAAATGCGTTAACGATCCTAAATTTACTGCGGAAAATGTGGTGAACGAAATAAAAAAACATCACGACTTAACAGTTATCGAAGTGTTTATTTATCGTAATTTGATTGTACCGAAAGTTAAGAAAGCATTACTTGAACGAGAGGAAAATTCAGCCTGGGAGAAGAACCTGCCGCCTCATGGACCGGGCAGATCGGGACTGGGTTTGCTCAGTCTTCCTATTGGAATCCCTGAAGAAGATTCTGAAACTGTTGGCGCTTATGATATTATGACATTATGGAATGCAAAAGACCACAAGGGGCAGCCTGTTCACTGGGATGGGTTTAATACAAAACGATATGAGGTGTTTCTAACTGCCTCGGCAACAATGGGAGCGGTAAACAAGGATTTGGAGAGGGACAACCTCCGTCAATTGGAAAAATACTTTGAAGAGATACAACCGCCAGATTTTCCATTCGCGATAAATAACGAGCTGGCAGATAAAGGCGGTAATATATTTGATGAAAACTGCGCTGCATGTCATGCTTTCGATCAAGCGAATGTGGGGAAGGTCATTGATATCGATGAAGTCGGCACAGATCCCAATCGATTAAATTCCTGGCCTGAATCTGCCGTAGAGGCTTTAAAACAATGGAGCATCGATGAGGGTTACGACTCCACTTTTACGCATTTCCGAAAAACTAATGGATATAAAGCTGTTCCGCTGGATGGCATTTGGGCAACAGCGCCCTATTTGCATAACGGGTCGGTGCCAACGCTTATCGATTTATTGGAAGTTCCTGAAAACCGGCCAAAAGTATTTTATCGTGGTTACGATGTTATTGACAGCGCCAAAGTTGGTTTTATTTCGAATGTTCCCGAGGAAAATGGATACCAGTTTTTCAAGTACGATACACAAGATGTAGGTAATAGTAACCAGGGACATTTATACGGGACAGACCTAACTCCCGATGAAAAGAAAGCGCTTGTTGAATATTTGAAAACACTATAAAAGCAATTAACTAAAATTATGCAACAACGCGCTTACACTCTGCGCACAGAGATCAAACCCGGTGCAATTAACGATCTTAAAGCTGTATTGTCTGAAATTGACAGAGATGTTGACGGAAATGATATATTCCCGTTTAAGAAAATGAATGACACCCATTTTGCGCGTTTTGTAATTATCGAAGAAGATACCGATGAAAAAGGACAAACTATCCCTTCTTACCTGATATTTTCCAGTAATTTTGATGGAGAATTGGAAAGGCACCTGAAGCAAATTGTGCAAACCGCAGGTGAAGGCCTCGACCAGATTTATTGTTTTTGCGAAGGTTATCCTGACAAATCAAAACGAACTCCGGAAAGCCGTTTTAATTATTTGCATAGTCATCAAATTGCTACCCAGGCTTTATATATTAATACAATCGGCAGAACTTTGCAACAGGTTGAACAGGATGCGCAACTAAGGGAAGCAATTGAGAATTTTCTGGATGAAAAAGACTGGTCGGAATCCAGCGCTGAAAAAGTGCGCTCTGACATACAGGATTTTGTTGCGAAAAATCCAGGCCTGAATTGGGCAACACCATCTGCCACGCAGCATAAGACATTTTGGAGCGCCAAAGAGATATTTAAATTTAGTTTTATTCTAATCTTGCTAATTTTATTGTTGCCCATTCTCATTCCTTTACTTCTTATAGGTCTCGTAATTTTACGAATAAAAGAGAAACAGGAAAACCGAAAGAACGACACGATTAAAAACCTTAGGCGTCGTCCGGAACTTGTTAATCGCGAAGACTTTGCAGTACAAAATCAGTTTAGCGCGGTAGGATTTACCAAACCGGGTTGGTTTCGGTATTTAACCATGAAAGTCGTTCTTTGGGGGCTCAGTTTCGCTGCTCACTTTATTTACAATAATGGCAAACTCACCGTTGTAGATACAATTCATTTTTTTCGATTGATAATTCTTGACCAAAACCGGCGTGTAATTTTTCTCAGCAATTACGACGGCAGCCTGGAAAGTTATATGGATGATTTTATTAACAAAGTGGCATGGGGTTTAAATGCTGCTTTTAGCAACGGCATAGGATATCCCAAAACAAATTGGTTGATTAAAGATGGCGCAAAAGATGAACAGGCATTCAAAACGTTTATTAATAATCACCAAATTGTTTCGCAGGTTTGGTATACGGCATATCCCCTTCTCTCGGCTGTTAATCTCAGAAACAACGCAAAAATCAGAGAAGGCCTTTGGAGTAAGATGAACAAAAAAGATATTGAAAAATGGCTACAAAGATTTTGATGTTCTCCCCTTTTTTCGTTTCACCATTAAATAAAGGTTCCTGAATGGAAACTCAAAATTACGAACTGGAAGTTGATGATATTCAAGGCATCATTGTCCGTGGTTATTCAAACCTCAAAGCGGCATGTTTTGCAATGTTACGAATCACTGATGCAGGTAAAGCCAAAATTTGGCTGGCTGAGATGGCAGATAAAATTCAGGATGGTGCGACCAAACCTGATGATGCTTGTCTGAACATCGCTTTTACATTTAATGGTCTTCAAACGCTTGGCCTGGATTCGCAGACTTTGTCTTTATTTTCCAACGAGTTCTATGAAGGTATGACTGCTGAGTACAGAAGCCGGATTCTTGGTGATCAGGGTGAAAGTGCTCCGGAAAAATGGCAGTGGGGCGGCCCGAACTCAGATTCCATTCATATTTTACTGATGTTTTATGCCAGCGATGAAGAAACGCTGAAATACATTTTATGAAGCCAACTCAGGTGATTTCGAAAATGCCGGTCTTACCCGGATTGGACAAAAACTGGAGAGTTTATCATTGAACGGAAAAGAACATTTTGGCTTTGCCGATGGTATTTCGCAACCGATTATCGATGGACTTTCAAAATCGGGGATCGAAGAAAATACGGTTCGTGCAGGGGAATTTATCCTGGGTTACCCAAATGAATACGGCCAGTTTACGGTAAGTCCTTTGGTTAAATCCGAAGCCGACAGCAATGGAATTCTGCCTACCGATATAAACGGGTCCGGCGACCATGATTTCGGGCGTAATGGCAGCTATCTGGTATTCCGGCAGCTACATCAGAAAGTTCATGAATTCTGGCAGTTTCTTGACCAGGAAACCCGGAATTCCGATAACAGCAGCAATCCTGAAGCCAGAACCAAATTGGCGGCAAAAATGGTTGGACGCTGGCCGAGCGGTGCCCCGTTGGCTTTAGCCGCAGAACACGATCAACCCGAATTGCATGACCAGAACGATTTTCTTTACCATAAAACAGACCCGCTTAGGTTTGAAATGCCCGTTTGGCTCTCATATCCGCCGGTCGAATCCGCGTGGTTCATTGCCTCCAAATCCGGGTTCAAAAACCGCTATTGCTATTGCAAAACGACATCGGTTGCTTCGTCGTGGCCGAAGTTACGGCAAGCCCGATAGATCCGTCGCTTACACCCGAAGCGATTCTGGCAAGCACTGAACAAAACACCGAACGCGGGATTCATTTTATTTGTTTCAATGGGAATATCAGGCGACAGTTCGAATTTATTCAGCAAACATGGATTAACAACCGGAATTTTGCCGGTTTGTACAATGACCCCGATCCGCTTATCGGGGATAATGACAGACAGAGAGACGGGCACCCTTCAGTATTCACAGTACCGGGAAACCCGGTCAGGAAGCGCGTTCTGAACCTGCCCCGTTTTGTAGATGTTCGTGGCGGCGGATATTTTTTTATGCCGGGTATCCGCGCAATTAAATACCTGTCGTCGATTCGTTGATTTTTCTGTGAATTATTATTTAGTATAACAAAGTATAAATATGGCAAAATGGCTGCACAACTTATTAATTCGCTTTATTTATTTTACCCGGCGTTTAAACCCCGTTTACCGCGACACATTTGATAAACTTTTTCGGACAGCCAATTTCTGCGATGACGCAATTTCTGATCAACATTTGGCGAAAAAACGAAAAGCTTGGCATTAGCGGAAGAAAAACTTCTTCCGAATGAAAAAGAGATTACCAGGCAGATTACCGAACAAATGACTGCATTTTTAGCAAAACATTATCAACACAGTATCGCTGAGCGAGCCGGCAACACCAAAACCTACGGTTTGCTTAAAGCGCAATTTGAAGTTCTGCCGCTTCATGATGAACGTTTGAAAAAAGGAATTTTTAAAGAGCCTGGTACCTATCCGGCCTGGGTAAGATTTGCCGGCCCCGGCCCTTTAGTAACCCCTGATATAAAAAATAACGGCATATTAAGCATAGGTATCAAAGTTATGGGTGTAGAAGGTAAAAAGTTAATCGATGATGAAAAGATGACTCAGGATTTCACAGGAATTAGCGCACCGACATTTACCACACCGAATATCGCGGAGAACCTCAAATTGCAAAAGCAGATCTATAAAGGAACACCATTGTTTTACTTTCTCAATCCTTTTGATTCGCATTTGCTCGATGGTATTATGCAAGGCTTGTACGCCAAAACGTATGCCAGTCCGTTAGACTTAAGGTATTACAGTTGTGCTGCTTACCTGTTTGGTGATGGACAGGCAATTCAATATTCTTTAAGACCCGGTTCTCATGAGCGATCAAAGGTTCCAAAGAATCCGTCGGATAATTATCTCAGGGAAGCGATGGTAAAAACGTTAAGTGAGAAGGAGGTCTGTTTCGATTTTATGATTCAGTTTCAGACTGATGCCCATAAAATGCCCATTGAAAATGCATCTGTAGTCTGGCCTGAAAAACTGTCGCCCTACATAAAAGTTGCGACACTGCGTATTCCGGCGCAGAAATTTGATTCTCCCGAACAGCTCGCATTTGCCAGGAATTTGTCAATTAATCCATGGCATTGTATCGCAGAGCATCGTCCATTAGGCAATCAAAACAGGGCCAGAAAAACAATCTATCTCGAAACTTCGAAAGCCCGGCAAAATATGAATGGTGAAAAAAGAATTGAACCAAATCCTGAAGATTTCTTCAGTGAATCACACAAAACTTTAAACATAAAAATGCAAAATTAAGGAGGATGAATTATGCTAGATCAAGCAGAAGTAAAAACGAAACAAAATGAAAAACTGGCGAAGGTACAGTTTGGATGATTTACCCAAAATGAATCGCCGCGAACTGGATGAGTTGTATTTACTTGCAACTACGCCAAAACTCGGGGAAGTTAAGGGTGTTACCAATGGCCGTATTTTGGATGGTGTAATTCCATTTAACAAGTATTTTTCCTGGATACCCTGGAAAGGAAAAGTTTTTGAACCGCTCACAGCAACTGCTGGTAAAGGAATAAATAGAATGGAAGTCGGGAGAATCAAAAAAAAATGGTTCAAATTTGCAACCAGCATCATACCACCTTTGGCTGGAAATGATGACGTACTCACACTCGATTATTCCAATCAGGGGAACATCTGGCCTATTCGGCTTGTCCGGGATGATCTCAAAAAGCTGCACGACGGTTTATTTCTGGGTGCTGTCTATCTTAAAACTAGAAAAGGGTTACAAATACATGCTGTATTTTGCACTGGAATTAGCAGAAAAATAAACAATAGTTTTTCAAATATAAGGAGGATGTAAAATGAAAATCGTCAAAGAAGCAAACACTGAGATTATACAACTCATAGAAAAGAGCAAATACCAGGAAGCCATAGATTTTTTAACTACGAAGATGGGCGGACAACCAAAGGAATTATTGGCCCTGGCCTATTTTCGAAAAGAGGACTATAAGCAGGCTGCCAAACATTACGAGGAGGCACTGAAAGAAGATCCGGAAAATACGGACCTTCAGGAAATGCTTCTATTATCCAAAGCAAATGCCATTGCCGAAGTGAACGTGCAGGTTCCGGATTTACATTATTTCGACCGGGATACACTGCTGGCAAAACCCATTGTTCCGACGGAGCATTACCTCCCAAACCGGCGCCGGTGGACAAGCCCAGGGCAATTACACGACTGCGCCTGTTACTTGGCAATGGGATTGGAGCAATCGTATCTGTACTTATGGATGGCTTAACTCATTTGTGGGGAGGACTTGCAGGTTACCGCGACAGAGTTTGGACGAACTGGTACCGAAGGCGGATTACATTAGGAATATTAACATTGGCTTATATGCGGGATAAGCTAAATAAAAACAATCTTAAAGATACGTATCCAAAGGGAAGCTTAATTGGTTTTCAACCCGAAGGGCAGACACCTCCGGAAGGGGTATCGCATTACCGCACGGCTGACGGCAGTTGGAATAATCTCTCAAACCCAATGGAAGGTGCAGCCGGTACCCGTTTCCCGCGAAATGTGGAAAATGAAGCAATCAAACCAGAGACGGGTGAACAATTAATGACTCCGAATCCCAGGAAAGTCAGCCGAACATTTTTAACCCGCGGCAAAGAGATGAAAGAAGTTCCCTTTCTGAATCTTCTGGCAGCGTCATGGATTCAATTTCAAAATCACGACTGGATAACTCATGGCGAAATGGATGGCCGTCCTGGTGTTAAACTGCACGAAATCCCGTTTGACGAAGACGACCCGGCACGGAAAAAATATTGGCAGTCGAAAATGTTCGTTGCAAAATCGCAGGCTGATCCGACCCGAATGGAAGACAAAGAAGAAACGCCTGTTACTTTCATAAATGAAGTCACCCACTGGTGGGATGGCTCACAGATTTACGGCAGTGATCAAAAAACGCTGGATCAGTCTGCGTAGCGGTGTAGATGGAAAACTAAGACTGAATGACGACTACACCCTGCCACTCGACAAGAAAGGAATGGAAGAAACCGGCATGGTGAGAAACTGGTGGGTCGGACTGGCAATGTTACATAATGTGTTTCGCCAGGGAACATAATGCCATTTGCGATCATCTCAAAAAGCATAATCCCGATTGGGACGATAAGCGATTGTTTAATGTGGCACGTTTGATCAACGCTGCCATAATGGCTAAGATTCATTCGGTTGAATGGACACCGGCTGTTTTACCAAATCCCGGTCTCGACCAGGCTTTAAACGCCAACTGGTATGGTATTCTAACCAATCTTTTCCAGGCTGGAAAACACAGAAAAACCCTGGCAGAAATCAATGTACGAAATCCTGAAATGGGAGGAGTAGTCGGTAATCCCATCAATAAACATGGGGCGCCTTATGGCTTAACAGAGGAATTTGTTGAAGTCTACCGGTTGCATTCATTTTTACCGGAAACACTCAAAATCAGAAAACATGATAAAGGTGAAATTGAAGAGGAGATTCCTTTTGCAGCATCACGACAGGCTGGTTCAGGAAAAATAACAAAAAGAGTGAAAATGGCCGACCTTTTTTATTCATTTGGCAACCAGCATCCGGGCCAACTGGTTTTGAAAAACTTTCCGAAGTTTATGCAGGAACTTAGTATTCCGGGTAATCCGTTATTCGATATGGGAGCCGTTGATATCCTCAGGGCGCGTGAGCGCGGTGTACCACGATACAACGAGTTCCGCCGGCAATTGGGAATGAATCCGATTCGCACCTTTGAAGATCTTTTTAATCCGAAAATGGAAGGAAGCGTTGGCGGTGAAATGGTACCGAAATTAAAAGAGGTATACGACAATGATGTGGAAAAATTAGACCTTTTGGTTGGCACACTTGCAGAAGAAAACCGGCCTACAGGTTTTGGATTTGGTGAAACCATGTTTCAGATTTTTATACTGAATGCTACCCGCCGGCTACAGGCAGATCGCTTTTACACAGATTGCTATACAGCGGAGTATTACACGAAAGAAGGATTGGAGTGGATCGACCAGACCGATTTCAAAACCGTTATTCTGCGGCATTATCCCGAACTGGCAAAAACCGGACTGGGAAACATCAGGAATGCCTTTGAACCGTGGGATACAGATAAACAACTCGACCCGGCAAGGCACCCTTTACGTGCGTTTAACAAGGAAACCAAGAAAAATCCGTGGAAGGGAGATGCTTATGCGTAAGGTTCAAATTAGATATTTCAGGAATAAATAAAAAACAGGTTTTAAGCTGAAGAAAGGCTGTCTCAAAAAGAGGCAGCCTTTTTTGATTTTGTGCGGGCTTTACAAAAAATCAACTATTTTTAAGCTGAAATCAAAAACATGCAACTCATACCATTTCGAAAAAATAAAACGGAAAAAGCTGACGAGGAACTTCTTGCGAAATACCTTGAAAGCAGGGATATGGAAATTCTCGGTGAGTTGTATCAACGATATATGCACCTTGTTTACGGTGTATGTTTGAAATACTTTAAAGAACGGGAAAAATCGAAAGATGCAGTGATTCAACTATTTGAGAAACTGGTTACTGAAATTGAAAAACACGATATCCGTAACTTTAAAAGCTGGCTATATGTAGTTGCAAAGAATTATTGTCTGATGGAATTACGTAAAACAAAACCGGGGAAAACGATATTTATTGCCGATGAAAAAGAACTGGTAGCTTTTATGGAAACAGAGCAGGAATTGCATCCTATAGACAGCGAACCGGAAGAAGTAAACGAAAAGATATTAAATGATTGTATTAAACGATTGAAAGAAGAACAAAAACAGTGTATTCGATTGTTTTATTTTGAAAATAAAAGTTATCGCGAAATTTGTTCCGATTTAAATTTGGAGGAAAAAAAGGTAAAAAGCTTTATTCAAAACGGGAAACGAAATTTAAAGCTTTGCCTGGAAAGTAAAAATGTCGAAAATTAGAAAACATATCAGCGAAAAAGATTTTCAGCGTTATCTGAAAAATCAGATGACGGACGCTGAACGAAATGCCTTTGAGCGGAAATTGCAAAATTATCCGTTCGAAGCAGAAGCGCTTGAAGGTTTTCAGAAAATTTCGCCGGATGAATTGTCGCAGGATTTACAGGAATTAAAAGCTAAAATCGTTGCAAAAAAACCAAAATCACAGTATCGCTATTGGGCCGTGGCAGCAACACTTCTTTTGCTTATTTCCACAGGAATCATCTGGTTTCAGCTAAAAGACAAAAATCCGTTGCCCGAGATGACGGAAACGAAAACAGTTGACAGACAGGGAAAGGGAAAGGCGGAGGCACAGGCACAGGAACAGGAACAGGAACAGGCAGAGGCAGAGGCAGAGGCAAAGGCACAGGCAAAGGATCAGGCAGGGGAAGAGGAAAAGGCGAAATCTTCTCCGGTAACGGGTTTCAGGAGCGATACATCGAAGAAGAAACCTGTTACGAATGATAATCCGGCGGAAAGTAAATCTGTAAAAATTGTGGAATCAAAACATGCAGAAAAGGTTGCTGTTGTAGCTAAAAGTAGCGATGCCGTTTCTGAAAATACTATACAAGTTCCAGCGGCTGATTTAAAAATGGATACCTCAAAACAGGATATCACGCGCCAGGAAAATGATAACAGAATTATGATTCGCGGAGTAAGCACGCTGGCTGCCAGCCAAAAAGCCAGCGATTCTGCAATAACTACTTTATCCGATAATTTTGCCGGGAACAACAGCAATGTAATCAAGGGAAAAGTTATCTCGCAAAGTGACAATCAACCTTTGCCAGGCGCTGTAATTCAGCAAAAAGGCACGAAGAACGGTACATTAGCCGATATCAACGGAAATTTTGCGTTGCCGCTAAAAGATGACACAAACAAATCAATTGTAGTGAGTTTTGTTGGAATGGAAAGCCAGGAGTTTGATGCTAAAAAAGATTCGGTAAAAGTCATTGAACTGGAATCATCGCAATTGGCTTTGGATGAAGTTGTAGTTACTGAACGGCCCGTAAGCCGGAAAAGACAGGCGCTGGGCTATGCAGCAACAGCAAAACCTTTAACAGATTCTCCGGCTTTGCCTGTTGGAGGAATGGAAGAATTGGAAAAATATCTTGAAGACAATGCTTTGCTGGATGAAAATTATCCTTCAAAAAGAGTAGTTGTTAAGGTAATTATCCATTTAAATTCCGATGGCGAAATAACCAAAATTGAAAACTCAAATAATGCCGATACTGAAGTTTTTGAAAAGGCAAAACAGATTATATCGAATGGGCCGGAATGGACACCTGAATTCAAAAATGGTGAAAACATTGAAAGTAAAACAGAATTAAAAATCATTTTCAGAAAAGCGAAATAATAAAATGAACAAAAACATTATTGTTACAGGCGGAGCTCAGGGAATTGGCAAAATCACCACGCTTGAATTAATAAAAAATGGTTATTCGGTATCTGTATTTGAAATTGATAAAGAAGCTATTGAAGAATTCAAAAATGAATCGAATGCTGATAAAATCGCTTTTTTCGAAACTGATGTTGCCAATGAAGAAAGTGTAAAGCAGTCGGTTTATTCGGCATTACAGAAATTCGGAAATATATCAGGCTTAATAAACAATGCTGCCATTTCTGCCAACAAACCAGTTACAGAACTTTCGGTTTCGGAATGGAACAGTGTAATTGGCGTGAATCTCACCGGTGCATTTTTATGCTCAAAACACGCCGCTCCATTTTTACGGGAAGCCAATGGAAGCATCATTAATTTGTGTTCAACACGTGCGTTTCAGTCGGAACCGAATACCGAAGCATATTCCGCAAGCAAAGGCGGAATCTTTTCGTTGACGCACGCTTTGGCCATGAGCCTTAGCCCTGAAATCCGCGTAAATTGTATCAGTCCCGGCTGGATTGATGTTTCGGGAATTAAAAAGAAATCGGAAGCCAATCAATATCAAATTAAGAAAAAAGATAAAAATCAACATCCGTCAGGAAGAGTTGGCAAGGCAGAAGACATAGCCAATATGATTCTTTTTCTTCTGAATTCTGAAAATAGTTTTATCACCGGTCAGAATTTTATTATCGATGGCGGAATGACGAGGAAAATGATTTATGTATAAGATTACCTGCGCATAATAGCTATAATTCTATTTCTTAACAGAAATTTATACTTTCAATCCTTTAATAAATTCCTCACAGCCTTTTAGCTCAATTTCACTGAAATAAAAATCTTTAAGGTTTTCGGTTATAATGAAATCGCATTTTGATTGGAGAGCAGAGTAATATTCAAGCCCATCTTCAAAATCATGAATCTGCGGATTCTTGGCCGCCTTTTGAGTAATTTCTTCATTTATGGCAGTTACCCGAATATTTTCGCAAAGCAGCTGAATTTTCTTTCTTGCCAGTTTTACGCCGCTTTTTTTTCCCGCAAAATAAAATGCAATTGCCAGGCACAGCGGCGATGTAAACAATAGAATATTATGTTTTCCGTGTAGACTCAGTAATCTGGCCGACCAGGTAAAAAGCGGATATTCTTTGTTCAGTGTTGCAACCAAAATGTTTGCATCGACAAAAACCTTCATTTTCGTGAATTGAAAAATTCGTCTTTACTGCTTTTTCGTTCTCTGCGTTTATAAACAGCTTCACCTTCTGCCACCTGTTTTACCCAATCCGAAATCGGAAATTCTTCGAGAGAAATATAGTTTCCTGACGTAATTTGGCGATAAAGATATTCTGTCAGCCTCGACAAACTAACCCCGCGCGATTCGGCAAAAGCTTTTGCCTTTTCGATTATTTCGCGGTCGAAATGTAATGTGAGTTTAGTATCCATAACTTGCTTCGTTTTCTTTACGTCAAAAATAATACTTTTATACGTGAATAAAAATATTTTATTATTTTTTCACATTAAAACAGAGATAAAAATTATTCGCATGAAGGTTGAATACAAATATTCCCCTAATTTAGTATTTCATTCTCACTACAGCTATTATGAAAAATAATCATGCCACAGGGTTCACAGCAGTTATAATTCTGTTAATTATTACATTACATTATCCATCGTACGCACAAATAAAAATTGGTGTTTTTGCCGATTGCCAGTATTGCGATTGCGCAACGGAAAATAACCGTTATTACCGCAATTCCTTAAGTAAACTGAATGATTGCATCGCAGAATTCAACAGCGACAAAAACATTGAATTTGTAGTCGGATTAGGCGATTTAATCGATCGCGGTATTGCCAGTTTCGATTCGGTGAATTCAATTCTGAAAATTTCAAAAAACAGGGTTTATCATGTTACGGGAAATCACGATTTGGCAGTTGACAAAAAGTTGCTTGAGATGGTGCCTGAAAAGCTAAATATGAAAGAAACATATTATGCTGTTCATAAGAAAAACTGGCAGTTTATTTTTCTGGATGGAAATGAAATCACAGTGAATTCCAATAATCCGGAAGTGGTAGATGAGGCAAATCAGTGGCTTGAAAAATTAAGCGCCGGAAATCAACCCAATAATAAACCCTGGAATGGTGGCATCTCAGAACAGCAGCAAAACTGGCTTATAAAGCAACTCGAAACTGCTACACGTAAAAACAGAGCTGTAATCCTGTTTTGTCATTTTCCACTATTGCCTTTTGATGCACATGTATTGTGGAACGCAAAAGAAATTCTGGCAATAATTGAAAAATACGATTGCGTGAAAGCCTGGATAAACGGGCATAACCACGCCGGAAATTATGCCGAAGAAAACGGAATTCATTTTATTAACCTGAAAGGAATGGTGGATACGGAAAACCAAAATGCCTATTCCACAATTACTTTTTCCGACGATAAAATTGAAATTAAAGGGTTTGGACGGGAGGAAAGCAGAAGTTTGACGGTAAAATAAATTTTGATTTTCGACAAAAATCAGACTTACTTTGAAGATGGAATCTTGGTTGGAATTGAATTTTAATAATCAAACATCAATGTAAAATAAATTCTAACTCTTTTCGTAAGAATAAATAAAACCAACGAATATGGAAAAGTTGACCTGGGAAAAAAGCATTATATTGGGATCGCTTTCGGTTATTCTTATCGTTATTTTATACATAAAACCGCTTACCAACATTTTTTATTCAGGTGAAAAGTTCGCATATAATATTATATTGTATATCCCGATATTAATTTTGTCGATCACATTTGAAATTATTGGTTTTGTGCACTTCACCAGGTATATTGATGTCCGTGAAACTTCGAAAGGGAGGAAAGCGATTTTCAAGGTTCTTGCCCCACTCCTCTTACTTGTTCCCGCGGCTTTTCATTTAATCGTTTTCATGATTCTGTTCGTATACAAAGTTCTTTCATAATAACGTTTTAACATCTTATCATGAACTTGGCATTGATATCCTCTCAAAACGTCTGGATTCCAAAAGTGACCATTTTATTTAATCATTGGTTCTTCATTCCTTGTCAGATTTAGAAAGATTTAGACTTTTGTTGTTTTTTACTGAGAAGGACCTGAAAATATCCTTTATTTTACAAGCCGTTCAACGGATTTATCAACTATACAGTACAAATTTACATTTTAACATTAACTTTTTATTTTCTTAACATTCATGCTTATCATAATATATGTGATTTTCCGATTCAAACTTTATATTTGCCTTTTTAAAAATAGCAGAAGTTAGGAAATTGGATATGAAGATGAAGTTAGAGGGTGAAGTTCCATTCAATTGGGGACTTAATCTGCACGAATTAAATGTTACACCCGTGCAAAAAATCAATAAAGATTCCATTCATGCAAGTCTGGAAAAGTTAAAGCAACTATTTGGCTTAAATAAAAAAGTACCTAAAGAATTACTCAGTGATTTCTATGTGGCCATTGGGTATTATCCTGAATTGAAAGATGTTAACATAAAGGTTCGGTATGGCAATATCAAAACTACAATGCAATGCCGCCCACGCTGGGATTTTATTTTTCGAAAAAAAGAAAAACGCTCGTATGTAATTTACATTGGCAATAAAAGAAAAAAAGCGAATGGCGTTTTATACACCGATTTGCCATTGAATGCGCAAATTGGAGTTATGGGCCATGAGTTGGCTCATATTATCGACTACCAGTCGATGAATAACATGCAGTTGAGCCGGTTTGGCATCGATTACCTTATATCGAAAAAGAAAAAGGAGATTGAAAACCGAATCGATTTAATCGCTATTCATCGCGGACTTGGGCATCAGATTAGAGATTTTTCAAAATATGTATTTGAAGAATCCGGCGCTTCCTTAAAATATTTGAGGTATAAAATGAAGTTCTATTTCAAGCCTCATCAGATTAATGAAATATTAGCCACAACTCCCATTTATTGCGATACGGTTAAAAATTGAATAACAGCCTCATGGGATTTTTAACTTTGTTAATGATGTATTATCGGAGGAGCACTATCTTTTTTGTTTCTTCACGGGTGCCGGCCTGTAATTTACAGTAATAAATGCCCTCGGGAAAACCTGAGCCATCCCATTGGTTAGTGTATCTACCTAACTCTTTTTTTTCAGATACAAGCGATGATACTTCTTTACCGTTTAAGTCGAATACTTTCAGCGAAACGTGAGATGTGGCTGGAATGGAATAAGAAATAGTTGCAACAGAGTTAAACGGATTCGGATAAATTTGTTCCAGCGAAAATCCCTTGTCTTTTTGCATTTTAGCGCCCGAAGCTACATTCTGCTGGTAAACCCGCACATAGTCTACAAACATGGTGTCGGGAAATATGGTCGTACCGTTTGGATTTCCCGGCCAGTTACCGCCAACGGCCATATTCAGCAATATAAACATGGGATTATGTATTTCCTCGGTTCCACCTGCATTATTGGCAATATTAATTTCGCAGTATTTATTGCCATCGAGAAACCACTTAATCGCTTTATCGTCCCATTCAATGGAATACTCGTGAAATTGTGTAACATCGCAGGGTGTTGTTTTCCCGTAACTTGCATGGCCGTTATTATCCCAGTGAAGCGTTCCGTTTACATACGACACTTTATTAATGTGCTCCATAATATCGATTTCGCCGCATTTGGGCCAGCCAACCTGCGAAATATTTTCGCCAAGCATCCAGAATGCAGGCCATATTCCCTGTTGTGCCGGAAGTTTAATCCGGCTTTCGATTTTGCCATAAGTGAAACTTTGCAATCCCTGTGATTTTAATCGTGCTGAAGTGTAATTTCGGCCACCATACGATTCTTCTTTTGCTATAATCAGAAGATTTCCGTCTTCGAAAGTTGCATTATCCGATCTGGTGGTGTAATATTCCAATTCGTTGTTTCCCCAGCCGCTACCGCCAGTTTCAAATTTCCAGTTCTCGCTGTTAATATTCAGACTGTCGAATTCGTCGGACCAAACCAGTTTCCAATCCTGAGCCTGAATTTGTGTGCAAAAAAACATACTTAAAATCAGATAATATTTTTTTATCATAGTGATGAAATTTTACGCTATTGTTTTAATTATCCTTGACGATTAATTCTATAAGCCGGTTTTTCTGTCAAAACTAATAATTAATTTCAACATGCAATGTGCTTGTTTTGGTATGGGTATTATTCACTGGAAGCTTTGGATGCGACTATAAACTCTGCCAGCGATAAAAGTTTAAAAATCAACTATGTATAACAGGGTTTAGCGATATTTCAAATGAACTTAATCACGTGGATATTGTTGTAAGATAGTTAGTAAGAATTTTATTCAAAAGATTCAGATTACTTCTCTAACAGATTTATAACCATTATTTTTAAAATTAAAATTTATTGTCATGAAAGTAAAATTATTTTTTATCCTGATTCCTGGGATTAGCAATTACCACTGTCAGTGCTCAGAAATCTACGTCTATTTACGATTACAAGTTAACCGACATTAATGGAAAAATGTTCGACATGAATGATCTAAAAGGCAAAAAAGTGCTTTTGGTGAACACCGCTTCAAAATGTGGACTACATCCGCAAGATACTGCAAATGGCGAAGCTATATAACGATTATAAGGACAAAAATTTTGTCATAGTCGCTATCCCTTCAAATGATTTTGGAAACAAAGAACCAGGATCAAACGAAGAAATAAAGAATTATGTAGAAGAACACGATATAACATTTCCGGTAATGGCAAAGACTTCGGTAACGGGCGATAATGAGGAACCTTTGTACGAATGGCTGACTAAAAAAGATTTGAATGGAGTAATGGACACAAAAGTTGCGTGGAACTACCAGAAATACATGATTGATGAAAACGGAAAACTGGTTGGAGTTATAGAGCCAAAAGAATCCCCTACTTCAGATAAAGTTATGGAATGGCTGGATGAGAAATAGTTTTTGAATGATTTGGTTTTGTATATCAATTTCCAAAAAACGAAGAAAAAAATTGCCATCGGAATAACCGGTAGCAATTTTTTTAGCAGTGATTCAATTTCAGAATCGTTTCTGAAAATCACTTTTTCATAAATTGCATGGTATGATTTCCTTTTGCTGTTAAAGCCGTTACAAAGTACATTCCTGATGTAAGATCTCCCACTTCAACAACTTTGGAATTAACCTGACCAAATTTGATAGTTCTGATTTCCTGTCCGTTTGTATTCGAAATCCGTAAACCGGTCATACCTGGGTAAACAACTGCCATCCGGAATTCTGCAGGATTTGGATACAGTTTCATTTCAACTCCGTCAAACTCTTTAATCGACGTATTGTTTGCAGTCTGCATTCCAATGTTATCCATATACAATCGGTTGTACCTACAGTCTTCATCGTTGCCGGAAAATCGGAAAATACCGTAAAACGTTTGTAATAATGCCGATTACTTCACTGAAATCGAATTCAAGTAACTGCCATTCATTTACTACATCGTTTGTATCAGCGATGGTTATGTCCGGTCCGGATCCGTAATACTTTGTTCGAGCTTAAGCCGGATAGAACTACTAATAGTTTTGTACACCATCATCGACCACATATGAGAGGCATCAGAAATTTCTATAGCCCCAAACAGTGGTTCCATGTCAATTGAATCGGTCCACATACCAACCCAAGGATCGGCATCGTACGTGTACTACAAACATCATTACACTGTCTGAAGCCGTTGGTGTTGTCCATTAAAGGATTTAAAACAACATTAATATCCATTTTCGAACCGGCCTGCTCCATTAGCAAATGGAACCCAGACAACAGTATCTTTTCCGTTTTCAAAGTCCCATAAGTTAACGTATTGTGTTTGTGCACTTGCGCTAAACGCAATTAGCAAGATAAATAAAAAGGTAAAAATTGTTTTCATACGCTTTGTTTTAAATTAATAATTAGAATGTTAAAGTATCGATAAACAATTTACAACAAATTTAATTCTAAACGAAGTAATGAACACTATTTTAAAATTCGATTTTCACAATACGGAATATAAAACGTAATTATCAGAAAAAACCGGGTAATATCTATGGCTTTGCATATTTCTTTGCTTATTACCCGTGCAGAAAAATTACGAAGCACTTTAATAAGGGGGACAGATATTTCAAATTCTTTTTTGTTCTTTTTATAAGACGAATCGCTTATTTTACAGAATAATATATACGATGATGCTATGAGATACCAGCTGCCTCTTTAACGCCAACTAATTCACCTTCCATTGAAAAATCGGATGCAGAAGTGATTTTAACATCGGCAAATTGCCCGATTAAATTTTCATCATCGGAAGCAAAACGAACAATTAGTTTTCCTTCGGTAAGCGAAGAAAGAAAACCTTCCTTACGATCGACTCCACGAACCAGAACCCGCAATGTTTTTCCAATCAAATTTTCATTATAAGGAATATTGTGTTTTCGAAGTTCTTCGGTAAGAATATGCAGACGGCGTTTTTTCTCGTCATGAGGTATATCGTCTGCCCAACGGTGACTTGTTGCTCCCGGCCTTGGCGAATAAATAGCAGTGTACGACATGTTGAATTTGAATTCTTCCATTGCTCGTCGTGTATTTTCAAACTGCTCATCGGTTTCGCCTGTAAATCCAACAATAATATCGGTAAACAAAGTCGCTTCCGGAATCAAACTGCGAATGGTTTGCACAATGTGCCGGTATTTTTCCATGTTGTGTTTCCGGTTCATTCGCATTAAAACTTTGTCGTCGCCACTTTGCATGGGCAGATGAATTTGTTTGCCAAGCACATGGTATTTTGCAATTACTTCAATCACTTCATCGGTCATATCGCGTGGATGAGGTGAAGTGAAATACACCCAAAACTCCTTCTTCATTCGATTGCCCAGTTCACCAATTTCTTCCAGCAATTCGGGCAAACGAAATCTCTTCTCCTTTTTTATCAAGTCCGTATGAATTCACATTCTGCCCCAGTAATGTAATTGATTTAAATCCTTGTGCAACCAGCACATGCCACTTCAGCAATAATATCTTTCGAAGGCCGGGAAACTTCCCTGCCTCGTGTATAAGGAACTGCGCAGAAAGTACAAAATTTATCGCATCCGTTTTGAATGGGAATAAATGCTTCGAAATTCGATTTATAATTCGGCTTTACATTCCAGAATTCCTCGATATTTTCGTTGTGCGGATCGATACCAGATTTTAGATGTGTTGGTGTGGTAATTCCATAATGACTAATCATTTCAGGCAATTTTGGCAAATCTTTCATCTGGAAAGTAATGTCGAAAAGCTTCAGAAACTTTTCATGGTCGCTGGGTAAAATACACCCCGAAATAAATGTAACCAGGTTTTTATGGTTTTTCCATTTATTCCATTTGTAAATTCGCGAATACACTTTGTCGATGGCTTTTTGACGTACCGAACATGCCAAAATCCCAATCAGTCCTGCTTCCTCCTCATTGTCGGTCCAGGTGTAACCGGCTTCATCCAGCACGGAAATCACCCGCTCGCTATCCGACAAATTCATCTGACATCCTAATGTTATAACGTGATATTTCATCCTCTCAATGTATCAAAGTTCAAAGTTCAAAGATCTAAAGTTTAAAGTAAGTCTCTTCTCTGAAACTGAATTTTAATAAATAAATTATTTCAATATTCCCCTGTTTTTCTTCAATTTCTCCCCTTTGGGGAGATTAAAGAGGGGCTTCTTCTAAAAATACACCTCCGAATAAATATTCGATACAGGAACTCCTTTACCCGTTAAAATATCAAACACCTCATAAATCATCTCACTGTTTCCACACAAAAAACAATTGGTTTCCGCATCTGGTTTTTGAGTAAACAGATAATCGGTCACACGCCCGTAAAAATCCCCTTTCGATTCTCCGGAAGTGCATAAAGTAACTTTCTCCATTTTAAAATCACAGTGTTCGTAAGCTTCATCTCCAAAACGCACCCCATGAATCAGATGGTAATCCAAGTCAGGGAAAGTCCTTACAAAACTATGAAACGGACTAATTCCGGTTCCTGTTGCAATAAACAGAAACTTTTGCGATGGAAAGCGTTCAGGATGAAATTTAAAAAAACCAAATGGCCCGTCAACTTCAATTTCATCTCCTGATTTTAATTGCTTCAACTTTCGGGAGATTTTTCCTCCTTCCACTTCACGAATTAATACTTCAAGAAAATCATCCTGTTCACCACTGTAAACCGAATACTCCCGTTGATCAATTGAATTTCCATGTTTCAAAATTATAAACTGCCCGGTTTGAAAAACCAATCCATTTCGTTCAAATCTAACCACAAATGTCGATTCAGTTAAATGCCTAACTTCTATTACTTTATGCTTACCCAATAATCAAGATTTATTCTAAATAAAAATCTTTGCAAAAGTAGAAAATATTGCGAAATAGCCAACTGTACAAAAATCGACTTCATATAACAAACCTTTTTCAACTATTTCTTAATTTTAGCTCAAATCCTAATCTGATTAAAAATGAATCGACTTATTTTCTTCCTTTATCCTGCTCATTTCGGCAATTTCATTCTCACAAAACAATTATCAATCCGTTTTTAATGCCAACCATGGCAACGAATCGCAATGGCTTTTATACAAACACAACAACGAGGCGCTTTACAAAATAATAACAAACAAAGCTTTTCAACTTGCTCGAACGAAAGAACTAAAAAAATTGAAACGCTGCAAACCAAACAAGACTGGTTAAACTACCAGGAATCACTAAAAGGAAAAATGTTTCCTTCAATTTCGAAATTTGAACGCAGCACGTTGAATGCGAAAATTACCGGAACTTTGGAAAGGGAAAATTTTACTGTTGAAAAGATACTTTTCGAATCACATCCAGGATTTTATGTTACGGTTGCCATGTTTTTGCCCAAAAAGCGGCAAAATCCGGCGCCTTGTGTTATCTATTGCTCCGGACACACAGAGCTTGGATTTCGAAGCGAAGTTTATCAGCGGGTGATTATTAACCTTGTTGAAAAAGGATTTATTGTTTTTGCCTTTGATCCTATCGGCCAGGGAGAACGGCTTCAATACATTGACGAGCAAACCGGAAAATCGAAAATGGGTGGTTCAACAACGGAACATTCCTATGCCGGAGTTCAAACGTTACTAACCGGAACTTCACTTTCAGACTATTTCGTTTGGGACGGCGTTCGCGCACTCGATTATCTTGAAACCCGAAAAGAAGTGGATATGAAACGAATTGGTATTACCGGGCCGTTCGGGCGGTGGAACACAAGCGGCAATGATAGCTGCTTACGACGAACGCATTTATGCATGCCGCGCCGGAATGTTATATCACCAATTTCAAACGCCTGTTGCAATCGATTGGCCCGCAGGATGCCGAACAAAATCCATATCGTTTTATCAAAAATGGATTCGATCATCCTGATTTCATTCATATCAGGGCGCCAAAACCTACGTTGATTGTAACTACAACACACGATTTTTTTAGTCAGCAAGGTGCAAGGGAAACTTTTGCAGAAGCTCAGAAATCGTATTCTGCCTTAGGTGAACCTGAAAATATTCAGTTTACAGAAGATTACGGAATTCATGAATCAACCAAACAAAACAGGGAAACGGTTTATGCATTTTTTCAAAAAGAACTGAATCTTCCAGGCGATAATTCAGATGATGAAATAAAACCGTTTACGCAGGAAGAATTGTGGGTTACATCTACCGGACAGCTTGGAACTTCGGTAAAAGGAAAAACAGTTTACGATTTGAATAAAGAATATTTTTCCAAAGAAGATTTAACAGCGACCGAATTGAAAGAAAAAATCGAAGAACTTTCAGGAGTTGATTTTGACCGAACGTTAACCGCTGTTGTTTATACCGGAAAATATAAAACCGAAAATCACGAAGTTGAAAAGTATTTCCTTGAAAATGATAAAAAAGATTTCGCATTGCCGGTTTATCTTTTCAGAAATGAAAATTCAACTGGAAAAGTATTGATTTGGTTATCGGATGAAGGGAAAAAAGCGGTACTGGAGCATGAGCATTTAAATTATTATTTTAAGGAAGGGTTTACAATAATATCGGCTGATTTGCCCGGAATTGGCGAATTATTCGATGCAGAATTTACCGGCGATGGATTTGTAAAAGGTGTGCCGTTTAATTATACATTCGGTGCGAATTTGGTTGGGAAATCAATTCCCGGAATTCAGGCAGAAGCGATCGATTTGCTGGTTCAGTTTACGCATCAGAAATTTCCGGATATAAAACCTGAAGCTCTAACTGATGGCGATATAAGTACTTCAATGCTGGTTTATGCAACTCAGAAAAACGAATTCAGCAGGATAACATTCGACAGCATGTTGAAATTTGACCGTAAATTTGTCGATACGGAATATTACGAACCAGAAGAAGCCTATTATGTAATTCCGGGAAGTTTAAGGTATTTTGATTTTTTTGAAGTCAATAAAAAACTAAAAATTCTGAAGTTGGAATGATTTATATTATGAAATTTGTTTTGGGATTTCGAATTTTGCAATTGGCATTCTCCGTGGGAGTCCTTCTAACCTTTGGAGCCCAGGTCGATGAAAACAGATGTCGGACTTAGGAAAGTCCGACTCCCTTTTCTCCTTTTACAGGTTTGTTGCGCCACCAGCTTGCCAATGCCGAACCGGTTACATTCATTAAAGGGCCAAAAATGGCCGGAGCAAGCCCAACCGTTGCAATCTTTCCCATTTGAAGCGCCAGGCCAGATGCCAGGCCGCCGTTTTGCATACCTACTTCCAGCGCGATTGTCCTGCGGTCTTTTTCCTCCATGCCAAATATCCACGAAATACCATATCCAAGGGAATAACCCGATACATTATGAAGAATACTTGTAAGCATAAGCAAAGCGCCAACCTGCAAAAGACTGTCGCTTCCGCTGGCTGTTATTATTGAAATAATTACTGCAATACCAACCATTGATAACATCGATAAGATTTTTTCCATCACTTTTTTATCACCTTTCAGAAAATACCGAAACAAGAGCGCTCCAATCATTGGCAATAAAAAGAACCAAAACAGCGATTTAAACATGGCAAATAAAAATTCGGTGAATCCGGCCTGATTAGCTTTCAGGAATACAAGATTTGTAAGCAGAATAACGACGAAAAAGACAGTTAACTGAATTACTTTTGAACGGATTTTCCCATTTCCGGAATTGAAAAGATTAAAAATAAACCCGGCCACAATCGGAAGGATAATCATATTCAGGATTCCAAGCATCATATTCCAGAAATCGACTTCAATAAACTGCCCGCCAAGTATTTTCATCAGAAAAGGCGTTGAAACAGGTGAAAGAAGTGTTGAAACGGCTGTAATGGTTACTGACAAAGCCAGGTTTGCACGCGCAATATACGACATTACATTTGAGGCTAATCCACTGGGTACGCAACCGATTAAAATAATTCCGGCAGCAATTTCAGGCGGAAATTTAAAAATCGACGAAATTAGTAAAGCTACCAGGGGCATTATTAATAATTGCGAACCAACTCCTATAAACACGCCTTTTGGCATTTTTATTACGCCGGTAAAATCGTTCAAACTCATTTGCGATCCCATGCCAAACATGATTATCTGCAACAGCGGCACAATCAATGTTTTAAACTGAAAATTTCCGGCTGATGTAAAATATTCAGGATAAAACAGGGAAGCCGTAACTGCCGTGAAAATCCAGATGGTATAAGATAATCCTTTTAAAACATGAAATCCCCTTACAGCTATGGCCAACAAAATAAAAAACAGAATTAAAAAAGGGCCTGATTTGACAACATTTCCACTAAAAATGAAATTAGCGATAGAATTAAAAACAGTATTGAAAATGCAAGTGCAATCAGGTAGACGTTCAATTTCTTCATAATAACCATGGTTTAGTTATCCACAAAAGTAAGTTTTATTCTGATTTTTGACGATTTGAAAGGCTATCTATAAAGCAAAATATATTAAATCAACTTACAAATTGTAGGTTAATGAACCTCCGAATCTCGCTATAAGCGGGGAAAGTCCCCCTTCGGGGGATTCAGGGGGTTCAAATGTCAATATCTCGTAAGTCATTTATTTTTGCAAATAACTTTCTATACACCTTTTATCTTATTTAATTTCAAGCATTAACTCCACGTACGGTCATGAGAACGTTTTTCATTCCATTCATCCGTTGGCGCAAAAAAGCTTTTATCTCTCGAATGTAAATGTTCTTTTACCACATCCTCATTTAATTCAATTCCCAAACCCGGAGCCTCGAGTGGAATATTTGCAAATCCCTTTGTAATTAAATCTCTGCCATCGGTAGTTTTTACAAGGCTTTCCCACCACGGCAAATCAACAGAGTGATGCTCCAAAGCAAGAAAGTTTTGCGTTGCTGCCGCACAATGCACATTTGCCATAAACGAAACCGGTGTTCCTGCCTGGTGCATCGCCATTGCAACGCCGTGTTCTTCTGCGTAATCGCCAATTCGTTTGGTTTCCAGAAGTCCGCCCGAAGAAGCCAAATCGGGATGAACAATATCCACGGCATGAATGTCAATTAATGGTTTAAAGTCTTTAAGCAAATATATGTCTTCGCCTGTCAGCATTGGCGTTTCCAAAGTATCCGACAGGGTTTTCCACTGGTCAACTAATTCCCATGAAACAATATCTTCCATCCACGCCAGTCTGTATTTTTCCAGTGCACGCCCAAGCCGGATTCCGTTATTCACATCAAAATGGCCATAATGGTCGGTGGAAAGTGGAATATCATAACCCACCAAACCACGCACATGCTCGGCTATTTTTGCAAGTTCTTCCAAACCCTTATCGGTAATTTGAATTTGAGTAAACGGATGTTGCGTGTTTCCGTACGACATATAATTATTTTGATCGCCCCATTGCGATAACTGTTTGTCATTACTTTCCCAGAATTTGGCATTAACAAGAGTTCCGGGAATATTTTTTAATTCTCCAATCGACAAATCCATTTTCAACCAGGTGTAACCCTGATCTTCAGTCCTGTATTTAATCAGCTTCAGTTGTTCTTCAGGTGATCTTGCTTCAGGAGTATCGGCATATAAGCGAACTTTATCGCGATATCTGCCGCCTAACATCTGCCAGGCAGGAACATTGTATGCTTTACCAACAATGTCCCATAAAGCCATTTCAACGCCACAAACGCCTCCGGCCTGGCGCGATGGACCGCCAAACTGCTTAATACTTTTAAACAGCATTTCAACATTACACGGATTTTTTCCCAGGATTCGGCTTTTTAGCATTAGAGCATAGCGAACATCGGCGCCGTCTCTTACTTCACCCAAGCCGTAAATTCCCTGGTTGGTATCAATTCGTATTATTGCTGTTCCGCCTAAAACAGTTGTCAGTGCATATCGCATGTCGGTAATTTTTAACTCCGATGGACTTGATGCGCGCGAAACATTTTGTGTAGTTTGTGCAATGGTATCCTCAATCGACAAATGCATCAATCCACCCAAAGCTATTCCGCCCAGTGCAGTTTTCTTTAAAAAGTTACGACGGTTATTACTGGTTTCCGGACTTTCGATTTCTTTAATTACAGCTTCTTTTTGTGCTGCTTCTTCCTTTTTGTTTTGCTGAATTATTTGCTGAATTATACTTTTCATAATTAAAGTTTTTTGGTTTAGAACGTGATTATTTCTGAAAATGGATTAATAATTTCTTTCCTTTAAGTAATTATCCAATTCTTCTTTTGACATGGGAAGTTGCCCCGGATAATTATTTAGCCAGTTCAGGAAATCTTTTTTTATTTCTTCACTCCATTCACTGTCAATTTCTCCTGCGAGATATTTCTTTTCGCGAAGCCGCTGATGCCCAAATTCATCGCGCAGAGCCGTAACTTCTGACGTTAATACGAGATCTTCAACCAAATAAGCAGGTATAAATATAACCCCGTATTTTTTTGCCAAAACTACATCGCCCGGTAAAACTGTGGCGCGACCAATACGAATGGGCGCATTGATGGATGTCAGCATCATTTGCTGAATATAGGAAGGATCATCTCCCTTTATCCAACCATTGAAGCCTTTAATTTCCGAAATTCCTTCCAGGTCGCGAACCGAACCGTAAAAAACCACTCCCCGCTGCGATTTTGCAAATATTGAATTTCCAAGGTTGTCGCCTATCAACGTTCCGTCGACAATTTTTCCATAACCATCGGCAACATAAACATCACCCGTTTGAAGAATGTCGATTGGCCAGGAATTGGTACCTCCTTTTGGAGAGCGATCTTCAGAAATTCCCTGTTCCTTTATTAGCTTTTCCATGTCGGGTCGGAGCGGCATATACTGTGCAGTTACCACGCGGCCCGTCATTGCTTCATCCGGATTAACAATTTCCCAGTTACCTTCATACTGGTTCTGATAACCCTTATTTCGTAAGACACCCCAGGCTTCTTCAATGGAAATATTTTTTAGCCTTTCGAGAATTGCATCCGAAACTTTGGGCCGCCCATCCGGGAAACGATCGCCTTTCCATTGCGATGTTAAAGCTTTAATGTATTCAGGCGATGAACCCACTCTTTGAGCATAGGATAATATCCCTGATAAAATAAACACGCCTATTAAAAGTCCTTTCTTCATTATCATCTTATGTTTTAGTTTTTAAAAATTAGTTTAAATCTATTATTCAAAAAATGGTATTCCCGGTGTGGCATACTTACGCATACCTTCTTCATTAATTTCAACGCCAATACCCGGTTTTTCAAGCAACTGAATAAATCCATCGGTAACCATGGGCCCATCGAAAGTAACTATTTCCTTAAACATGGGATCGGTATCAAAATAAATCTGCCATTCCAGAATCAGGAAATTTGGCACCGATGCACTAACATGGCACGACGCCATAGCCCCGAGAAATGATGCTACCATATGCGGTGCAAACGGCACATAATACAAATTGGCAAGGTTGGCTATCCGCTGGCCTTCGCCTAAACCACCGGCCTTTTGCAAATCGGGCATAATAATGTCGACAGCCCCCATTTCAAGCAATCTTCGAAATCCATGCGCCAGGTATAAGTTTTCACCTGCACAGATTGGAGTGCTTGTTGACGAAGTAATATGCAGATAAGCATCCGGATTTTCCGCCGGTACCGGTTCTTCCAGCCACATCAGGTTTAGCGGTTCAAATCTTTTGGCAACCTGGTGTCCTGTAACTGCATCATATCGTCCGTGCATATCGACACAGATATCGATTTTTGGACCAACAGCCTGCCTCACTGCAGCTATTTGATTGTACATTCTGTCAAGCTCAGCCGGACTTGCAGTCCAGTTATAGGCATCATATTTATTGGGATCCCGCGCTTCGTCAATATCAAATTTTACTGCATTATAACCTTTATCGACAGCATTTTTTGCAGCTTCAGCAAAATCTTCTGGTTTTGGAAGATCAACACGGTAAAGTGCTGTGTCGCAATAAACTCTGATTTTGTCCCTGAATTTTCCTCCCAAGAGCTGATAAACAGGCATTCCCAACGCCTTTCCGGTCAAATCCCAAAGCGCAGTTTCAACAGCGGTTAACACTGCTACATACATTCCTGACTGTGCTCCTTCGAAAAAGCCGGATTTGCGAATGTCTTCAAATAGACGATTTACATTTAGCGGGCTTTTCCCTTTGATTCGCTGGCCAAACATTTTTACCAGGTGATAAGTTCCGGGAGTTGCATCTACTGCTTCGCCGCAACCCCAGATATCCTGATTGGTATATATTTTTACAAATAAACTATGTCCGTTTCGAATGTAGCCACATTTGATATCGGTTATTTTTAGATCACCTGGACTCGAAGACAACGGTGCATTTTGTACTGCCGTTTCAAGTTCATTCCCGAAATTATTGAACGAAGTAAAAGCCAGGGCAGCAGTTATCGCGCCTTTTGTTATAAAATTTCTTCTTGAATTTGATTTTTCCATAAACTGAAAATTTACCATGTTCGATTTTTCAATAGCTCCTGAATCTGTTCTTTTGGTACAGGCAATTCATTGATGTGGTCGTTGAGCCATTGCGAAAAATCCTTTTCTATTTCATCCGACCATCTTGAATCGATTTGACCCGGAGTATATTTCTGTTCCCGAAGCCGTTGATGCCCAAACATATCACGAAGCCGCACAATTTCAGATGTTTTTACCACCTGTTCAGCCAAATGTGGTGGAATAAAAATTACTCCGCCATCACGTCCCAAGACAACATCGCCCGGCAAAACCATTGCATCCCCAATCCGTGTTGGATGATTGATTTCTACAAGCGTGGTGTTTAATTCCCCATCGGGGTTATTCAAATGATGTGACGGATGATAGCTTCTGAAAAATGAAGTAAAAGAACCAATTTCCTTTAATCCGTTTATATCGCGTATAGCGCCATCGTAAACTATGCCGTTTCCCGATTTTGCATAAATTGAATTACCCAGGTTATCGCCAATGGTAGGGCCATCTTCATGAGCCCCAAACTGATTAACCACATATACATCACCTTTTACAAGCATATCGATTGGCCATGAATTCTGTGATTTTATTCTTCCATCCTGTTCGTGGCCTTTCTTGTCAATTGCACGTTGAACATCTGGTCGTCCGGGCATAAATGTAGCGGTAAGCGCCCTGCCAACCAAAACACTGTCGGGATTTATGCACATCCAGCCATCATCGTAGGCATGCTTGTAATTGGCAGATTTTAATACTGCCCATGCTTCTTCGAGCGTCACCTTTTTCATGCGCTCAAGAATTTCATCGGGCACTTTTGGTCGTCCGTCCTGAAATCGTTCACCTTTCCATTCCGGTGTTAAAAAAATTAATTCTTCTTTTGAAATTTGTTGTGCAAAACCAAAGCTGGTGGTAAGAAAAATGATAACAAATACCATTAAAACATGTTTCTTTTTCATAATAATTAGGTTTAATAGTTTTATTGGTAAAAACAGCAATTTACAAAAAAATGGTGCCCGGCTAACCGGGCACCAAATTTTTATTTATCCCACCATACTCTTGTTTCCAGATTATCAGGACCTTGCTGCGAGATTGCAGCTTGCACATTTTCATTATTCACCGAAATTTCGGAATTCGGATAAGTTAACCTGTTAATCCAGGTTACTTCTCTTCCAGGGTATGGATTTGGCTGTAGAGCCGGAAATCCACTTCGCCTGAAATTGGCGAAAGCTTCCTGCCCGTTTAAAAACGATGAAATCCAGTACTGTGTATTTATTTGTTCAAGCTCAGTTCCCGCGTTTAACGGATTGGCTGCAATATAGGCATCTCTGTCGGCATCGGGAACAGCACATTCTGCATCAAATAAAGCCATTTGATCCATGTGTGCTTTAATTCCTTCGGAAAAATACCCGGCTGCCGTGCCCTGGGAAATCCAACCTCTGAATCGTGCCTCTGCCAATAACAGGTTTGTCTGACTTGCAGTTACAATATACATTGGTGCAGTGAGTTTTGCAATTCTGTTACGATCGGCCTGACTGTATTCATAAAAACTAACCAGGCCATCGGAAGCTGCAGCAGCAGTAGCTGTAGCGTTATCTTTTCCCATAGGTATACCAATTTGATCCTCAGCCATAGTTGATGCATTGGCAGGAATATGATCAGAACCTGATTCTGCTCCGATGTAACGAACAGCAATAGAAGCAAGTCTTGGATCGTTCGTACTTTTCAGTGCATCGACAAACGGTTTTGTCAAATAATAATTGGCAGCTTCTGTCGAATTTAAAGTTTGACTTATCGGATTACGGTAATTTGCGTCATGATTTACAAAAGCATTATCCTCATTTGATGTGATAACACCACCGTTGAATGCTGCCGTAACGGCTGCCTGGGCTTTTGTTGGATCCACAGTGCTTAACCGCATTCCCGCGCGAAGTAGCAATGAATAGCCAAATTTCTTCCATTTCGCAATATCTCCGCCATACATAATGTCGGCAGTTTCAATTTTACCGGAAGCGTTCAATGCTGCTGAAGCCTCCGTAAGCTCTGCAATTAATTTAGGATAAATCGATTCCTGTGAATCGTATACCGGGAAGAATATCTGATTAATATACCCTTCACCACCTTCGGTATATGGTATATCGCCATAAGTATCGGTAAGAACCATAAAAGCATACGATTGTAAAATACGGGCCATATTCATTAAATTACTTCTATTGGTATTATCCTTTGTCTGCGTTATTACATCTTTCGTATTCCTGATAACGTTCCGGTAATAAGCCACCCAAACATCATCGGAAGCGTCACGATTATCCATGTTATAATTTGCACCGGTTAAAACACCCGAGTTCGGAGAAATAATCTGTTGCACAACTCCAACCTGGTAAATAAGTGTAATAACAGAAGAATTAATAATTGCATTGTTAAGGATAAACGCCGGATCTATTTCGGTTGCTCCTGTTGTACTTGTATTTATTTCATCAAAATTTTTCTCACAAGATGTAATAAAAGTGAGGAACATTGCCAGAAGACAAAAACTTAATATCTTTTTCATGTCTGTCTTATTTTAAAATTTAACATTAAGATTGAATCCCATACTTCTTGTGGTTGGAACGCCCGGAGACTCCATTCCCACAAGATTATCCGATGTATAGCCGAAGCTTTCAGGATCAATATTATCGACCCACTTTTTAATCATCAGTACGTTGTTTGCTACCAGATTTAAGGTTAATCCTTTTATCAGGAATGTAGAAGGAAGATGTTTTGAGAAATCATAGCCAATTGTTAACTGTCTCAGTTTCCAATATCCGCCATCATAAATTACAGGTTCAACCAAAGCCTGCGACCTTACAATTTCCCAATATGTTTGAACAGGAGCAACCACCTTATTCGGGTTTCCGTCTGCATCGACTCCCTCGCCGATAACTCCATTTTCCCTGCCTTCGAGCGTCATTTTATGAAGTCCGTGACGAACAGCATTAAAGTTAGTTCCCGAAAGCATTTTATTACCCAGTTTAAAATCAATAAGGAAAGAGAATTCAACACCTTTGTAACTAAAGGCATTGGTAAAACCACCTGTCCATTTTGGTAACGCACTTCCAAATAAAACCAAATCTGAAGTTCTGAGTGGTAGTCCGTTTGCTCCAAATACTTTTCTTCCACTATCATCTCTTTTATACCCAAAGCCGGCAATTTGGCCCATCTCTTCTCCAACAACCTGTCTGACTTCGCCGTTAAAAATATGAGTACCTACAGAAATTTTTTCACCGGGAGTATCCGTTAATAAACTTAATACTTCGGTGATATTGTAGGCACCTGCAAAGATGAAATCCCATCTGAAATTCTGTGTTCTTATTGGAACCAGGTCAGTATATAATTCAATTCCCTGGTTTTGACTTTTACCACTGTTTATGCGTGTATCCACAAATCCTGATGCATCTGAAATCTGAGCCTGAACAATCTGATCGATGGTTATTTTATTATAAACCGAGATGTCGAAACTCACCCGGTTGTCAAACATTTTCAGTTCAAGTCCGAACTCAGTTTCCTTTGTTCTCATTGGCCTTAAATTCGGATTGGGAACCGTATTTCCGGAAGCGCCGCCAACGGGCTGCAATGCGCCCGACGGATTACTGGCCAGGTTTGAATTGACTGAATAAAATAAAACATCGGCATAAGGCGGTACATCGGTATCGCTGCCAACTTCAGCATATGCAGCTCTCAATTTACCGAAGTTCAGCCATTCAGAAGATGATTTCAATAGTTCCGAAAATAAGAAACTTGCTGAAACCGATGGATATAAAATACTCCGGTTCTCGGGTGACAACGTTGAAAACCAGTCGTTTCTTACTGTTCCATTTAAATATAATAAATTATTAAATGAAATTTCCGCCGAACCATAAAGCGAATTAACTGCCCTTTCTGAATAATTGTAGGTTGGATCTTTTGATCTTCCGTTTTGTACCGTGTAAAGGTTTCTAACAACGAAATCGGTAACCTGTACACTGTTAACATCCATGCTTCTGTTCATTTGGTTTCCCCCGGCTGTTAGATTTACACCAATGTTGTTGAATTCTTTTGTGGCTGAAACAAGAAAGTCGGCATTCGTTTCTCTGAATCTTCGTGCTTCCTGTGTAAAAACTCCGTTCACAAAACCTTCAGGAGCCGGAGAAAGCGAAGCCTGCCCTGTGGGAAAATTATTGAATTCCTGCGATCTTGACCAGTAATCCTGGCCCATGCGACCCTGAACAAAAAGCCAGTTTGTTAAATCGTATTTCAACGTAATATTTCCAAATATCCGATCTCTTGTAATGTTATTAAACTGATCGGATAATGTGAAATACGGATTCGTTCTGTTTCTGAAACGAGAATAAACATATTCGTTTCCATTATCATCGTGAGCGTTTGCTTTCAGCACATCCATCGGCATTGAATTCGCCATGGCGTATAATGCAGTAGGCATAGTATTGTCCTGATTTCCAACATTTGGCGGATTATGATTTATTTCTTTGGAATAATTCACATTTCCCTGAAAACTCAGTTTCTCAGTAAGATTGTAACTGAAACCAATATTAATGGTATTTCGCTTAAAATCATTGTTTGGAGTTATACCATTGCTTTTCATATTTGCCATTGAAAGGCTTAATCCACCTTTTTCGCTATTGGACGATAATGTCACTGTATTGGTTAGGTTAAATCCGTTTCTGTAAAATTCATTTATTATACCACGCTGTGGTTCATATGGAACAGTTAACCCGTTATACAGAACCTGTGTCATTCCGGGTTCGAATTTTTCACCAAACGACCATTGTCCTGACGTAGGATTTGGCGTTGTTGGCCGTAATCCCTGTTCTCCCTGACCATATTCATATTGATAGTCGGTGAAATCGAGCGGTGATTCACTTGTAAAATTCACATTATACGAAACACCGATTCCTTTATGTTCTCCGCCTGATTTAGTCGTAATCATGATTACTCCATCTTTAGCACGTGAACCATACAAAGCCGAAGCAGCTGCACCTTTTAATACGGTCATACTTTCCACATCATCGGGGTTTATGCTTGAAAGGCCATCACCACCGTCTGATGTAATTCCACCGCCTCTAACGCCAATTGAACTATCGGAACCAGCATTATTAGGATTCGATCCAAAGTTAGTATTGTCAATCGGTACACCATTTACAACAATTAACGGGTTGTTTTGCCCTGATATTGATGACTGCCCGCGAATACGAATCTTAGAAGTTCCGTTGGGTCCGGTTCCCAAACTTGAAATGCTAACTCCGGCTATTTTTCCCGAAAGTGCGTTCATCATGTTTGAAGTACGGTTTACCGTAAGTTGTTCAGGACGAACAGTTGAAGTTGCATAACCCAAACTTTTACTTTCTTTTTTAATCCCCAGCGCTGTAATTACAACTTCTTCCAATCCAATAGCATCTTCCGCCATAGTTACATTAATAGTTGTCTTATTTCCGACAACAAATTCCTGGGTAACCATTCCAACAAAGCTAAATTGAAGAGTGGCATTAGCAGAAACATCCGGTAATGAATAAACACCCTCAGCATTGGTAACTGTTCCCTGTGTGCTTCCTTTAATTATAACCGAAACGCCCGGTAATGCAAGTCCGCTTTTATCTGTGACTTTTCCTGTAACAGTTTGTTGCGGAGGTTGTGAATAAGCTGTGGCTAAAAATTGTACAAAACAGGTAAGTATAATCATCAAAATCATTTTGACTTTGATAAACGTTTTTCCTTTATTTCCCCCAATTCGGGAAACTCCAAATCTATTTTTTTCCATAAGTTATTATTGATTAGTTTTAGTTTGAATGTACTTTAGTTTGAATGTGTTTTAGAATCACATTATTAATTATGGCTATCGCTCAAAATGACGATATCGGTTGGAATTATCGCTTCAATTTTAGTTTACCTTCATAAATGATCCTCCTTTACGATTAGTTTTGAAAAATAAATGGGCAGATATTAGTATTGTGTTAGCAACAATTTACGAAATAATTAGCAATAATCAATATGTGTCAGGAATAATGAAAGCACAAAATAAATACTCATAAAAAACTGATTATTTGCACAATACAATATATAACAAAGAAATTGGACTTGCTCTGTCACCAAATCACGACAAACAAATTAACATAATTAAGCGACCAGGAACGACTGTAATTTGTTGTTTGCAGTTATCAGAACATAAGTAAGATAGCCTGTTTATAATTAAATAGGAGCTGAATAACGAAGGAATCTTTTCTGACAAAACTTTCTTATTTAACATAAATATGAATCAAGGTTTAATGCCCCTCCCACAAGACAATACCGGAGGTTCATCCGGCTACTGCCGGAATCCATCATTTTAATTATAGTATAGTTTATCGGGAAAAAATCGGCAAAGTGAACTTTATTTTGCCGATTCATTGCTTCCCGGCACACTATGTGGTCGGGCGGGATTTCTGAAAGAAATCGTGTCAGACCCGTTGAAGTGAACGTACAAGGTCAGACTTGTCAGACCGCTAAGACCCCCGCCTGCCATATACAATTTTTTGGGTGTAGTTTTTATTCTGTCAATCCCGACTTTCGAAACAGGCTGTGAAAATCTCCTCTCTTCCGGCACTTCCTAGACCGGTTTCAAAAATAAACTCATCCTCTGTTTCTTCAATCCCGATAGCTATCGGGAGTTCAGATTGGGTATTGCATGCCATCAGAACTCTGTTCGTTACACTTGCGCCTCACGTTCACGTGTATGACTTGTGCGGCTTGCAACGCCAATCAGTGTCAAATTAAAAAGACGACTGATAGTTGCACCGTGTTTGTGGCCTGCCGCACAGGGTATACATTATACAAATTGTTATGTTTTTGTTATTTACTAAGTGGCTTACTCATATCGCAAAATTAATATAATTGTCTAAGCACGATGACATTTAAACATTTTTTCGATATATAGTTAAATAAACAATTGGACATATTTAAAAATGAAATAATATGAAAACAAATTACTACTCAAAAACCATTCATAATGGGCTTTTACTAATAGGGTTGCTGTTATGCATCAATATCAGTTTAGCCCAAAAGGCCAGGCGTCTAAATGTGAATCAAATCCTTAATACCTTTTCGGGCTTAGATAATCATAGACCTATGGCGCTTAAAAGTAATTTTAACATGAATAAAGAAAATAATTCAAAAACATTAAATGAACGTCTAATAGCAGAAAGCTATTATACTGAAGTTGATAAAATCAATGATTCAACTTATTATACTTATTCAAATAATAGAGGAGGTAATGACCCTTATGTGAATGATCAAATTGCTTATCAGGAATTTAATTTTTGGCCAGATTTTGATGAGCGTGTTGAAATGCGAGTAAATGGAGATTTGCTGGTGAATTATGAGAAATACATCAGAACATATGATGCTCATAATAATTTACTAGAAGAAAATAGATATGGTTGGTCAGGAGATGATTGGGACTCAAACAAATATTCAAAAAATTATTTTTATAATGAACTAGATAATATTACAAATTTATCTGCTACAACTTCAACTCGTGATTATCAGATTAATTTTACTTATGATGATTCAAATAAACTAATAGAGGAAGAACAACATGGCTCTCCCTGGTTAAATGATTACCGGCAAACTTATTTTTATGATGTTGATGGCCGTATAATAGCGAAAAACCATGAATCTTACTGGCAAAATGGAGTTTTTGAGCATAAAGATTCAATAGCCTATACCTACGACACATATGGTAATTTAATTGAGTTTTCCGATTATGATAATTTGAGTGGTGGACCACTGGCTCCCTATATAAGAAGTTTTTATACTTATGATGCAAATAACAGAGTGACTGAAAGTTTATATCAATATTATGAATCTGGTAATTGGGTTGATGACTCTAAAATGGAAACCACATACCTCGACGGAAGTATCGAAGATTATCCAATTCAATTTTTATTACAAAACTGGGTGAACGATCAATGGGAAAATTATACTCTCCTTACTTATTCTTATACCTTCAACCCAAATTTAGTTAATGTTGAGGCGGTGTCTTCACAATGGAACGGAACTGATTGGGAATTAAAGACAAAGGAAATTTATGCATTCAATTCCAATGGGCATTATACCAGTTACGAAGATTTAGAGTTTACAGAAGGCAATTGGATTTTCGGTTACAAATATTATTATTATTACGAAACTTACGATGATGTTAGTTTATCAATTAATAATGAAACTAAACCATTAACCTTCCAATTAGTTTCAAATCCAGTTACAAACCAACTTTCGTTTACAGGCAATATAGCATATCAGGAAGATATCGTTTTTTTTCTCTACAACATGCAGGGACAATTAATATTACAGCAAAAAAGTCATCTCGAAGCAGGTAAAAACACCTTTACCATTCAAGTCAATCATCTAACTTCCGGTATGTATATGTTCAACCTACAATCAAAAAATAGATTCTTTTCAGGAAAAGTTATTAAAGACTAAAAAAATCGTATTGAATAGATCTACGCTTTATACACAAATATGAATTTGATAAATGCAAGAAAATAAGAAATAAATAATAAGCCGGCCTGATACGAAACTGGCAGGGAATAACGAATAAAAAAGTGTTCAAAAAACGAAAGAATATTTCCTAATTTGTTATTTGTTATTCGATATTTCTTATTTAAACCGTTTATAATTTTTTCTAATTCATATTCCCAAACAGATGTGTATATAGAGTAGCCTACCCGGAAGTTCATCTGGCAACTGCCGGAATCCATCATCTTAATTATAGCATAGTTTATCTGGAAAAAATCGGGACAATGAACTTTATTTTGCCGATTTATTGCTTCCCGGCTCACTAAGTTGTCGTTGCGGATTTCGGAGCTCGTTCCTGTCAGTCAGCCGACTGACGGAACGATGTTGCGAGAATCCAGCGTACGACTCACCACGAACCCCGCAATGCAATTTACAATTTGTTAACGGCTGTTTTTTATCATTTATTAAATCTAAAAGGTGAAAAGCAGGAGTAATAATTGCAAACTTCCCACCTGTTTTATCGTATGTTGTACCAGTCACAATCCCAACAATCAAGTTTTTCTTAAAGGAGTTGATGCTCTATCTTTTACTCCAACAAAAACGGGTCCTCCACTAAAACCTGCCATACTTGGATTCTCAAGCAAATAACACTTAGTTGGAGCTGCCATATTTTTTAGTTTTACATTGATTAATGAACTTGAAAAGTAAGATTTAAATGTAATTGGTGAAAAATTGTCAAAGTCAAATAAGGGATATCCCATCACCAATACATCTAGTCTTCTATCAATAGATTTTCTATCGTTTGCAAAAACATTAATGTCAAGGGAAGACTTTTTTAATATTTCCAAACTATTTGAATTAAATGGAATTAACTTAATAATGAAGAAGTCTGAATTATTGTTAAATTTTATGAATAAGGGTTTTTTTAAAAATTCAAATATTTTGAATGAGACTGCATTCTCGTTTGAATCACGAAAGAATATTTCTGATGGTTCTATCCTTAGTGAGTCAGCAACATGTTTTGCAGTGACTAAATAATATTGATTATTTGCTGTTACTAAAAAACCTGTCCCAGTATTAGTCCTGTTCCCATTTATATCTCTTAGTAATACAATCTTATCGTAAAGTTCTTCTGAATCTAATAGTTGGCTTTGCCCAATAAATGGGATTAGAAGCAAAATTAATAGAATACTTTTTCTCATTGTCGTTTATTTTAGGTGTAGGTGAAGTTTAAATAGCCGTTAACGGATGGCAATATGCGGAGGCCGGGATTTCGAAGCTCCAATTTATCAAACCGTTGCAATTTTGAGTAAATGTACAAAAGTTTAAATTACCTACAAAACCCGGCTTACGTATATTGCGTGTTACAAGCTGGCCTTCTTTTAAACTCAACTAAAACCGTTTTCTGTCTTTATAATTATCAACATCCTTTTCTTGAGATAACAAGAAACCTAAAAACGATTTACTCTGCTGCTTACATGTATGCATAATCCCTAATAGTCTTAAGTAATGAGGGAATTGATTTGAGCCAAAAGAACCGGAAATTTTTCTTTGCACACAAATATGTCTAATTCGATTTTCAGCAATATTATTATGCCAACAAATATTATCATTTCGCAAAAAAGTAAACAAACTAACCCTGTATCTCTTAAATCGTTTTTGATAGGTCAAACATAATTCTGAATTATACTTTATACCATCAATTAACTTGGTGTAAAAATTTTCTACACACTTAATATGCTTTTTGAAAAAATATTGTTTAAGACCGTGTTTATAATAAGTTTCAAGTATTGGAATTATTATATTTCTAATTTCGCTTACAAAATCTTCATATTCTTTGTCAAAAGGATTTTTCCATAAATCGTTGTTTAAGTCTCGTAATAAATGAACCCAACACTTTTGCTGAGGACATTCGACTGAATCATATCCGGCATAAAAATCTGATATTAAAACACCATTATAGTTTTTAAGCAGTTCTTTTATTTCTGCTGTTTCTCGATTTTCTGTATACTTAAAAACTGTGAAGTTTTCATTTGTCAAAACCCAAGCATAATGTTTATGCCCCCTAATATTTATTGTTGTTTCATCAATATGAATGTATTGACCAGTGAGTAGTCTATTTAATATGCTTTTTTCAGTCTCATGATATTTCTCACTGAAATGACGAATCATTTCAATTTCACTAGATGTTCAACCTTTTCGTTAAGCATACCATATATGCTTTCTTGAATTTTAGAGAAAGAAAGTTGTATTTCAACTCTTTGAAATACAACCCATGCTTTAAAATTATGGCCATAAATATCTCTTGAAATTTTCCTAAACTTTTGCGGGACTATAGGAAACATTACATATAGGACAGTTGCCATGTAAGCCAATATATTCAATTGTAGTTTTCTTGATACCTTTTTTACTTAACTTTAAATCAAGTTTTATCTTTTTATATTTATAGTTTGATTTGGTTAACAGCCTGTCTTTATGTTTAAAGCAATATTTATCTGGGGGGATAATTATAGTTTTATCTGGTTTGCCAAGTTCTTTTCCTAACCATGTGTATTTACCTTTTGTGCTCTTCTTGGTATTATCTTGTTTATACACTTGTTTTTTATCAAAATCAACTTTAATTTTTTTTCTATCATATTCAGAATGGGCTAATTCAAGTGCAATATCAAACTGAGTATGAATATTTTTCCCTGTGTTGGTCTCAAAGTTTTTGGCATTATCCGCAAAATCTACATTATCGAGGATTTTTGCTTTATTTTGAATATTCTTTAGTTCTGAAACCAATAAGGACAAAGCAATGCAATCGTCTTTATTGTAATCAATCAGTTTTTCTTTAAATTTTATTTGCCCCTGTTCCCAATAATTACGCCAGACAATACTCTGGATACTTGAAGATTCATTATGTTGCCATGTAAATCCAAGATATTTTGCTAATTCTTTTAAACTATTTGAATATGAAGGAAAATATATTTTACCATAAATGGATTGGTTAACATTAACCATTCTACTAATAATCTCAACAATATCTAATTCATAAGCT
>CAWGFJ010000026.1:0-37047 GCA_963821855.1 uncultured Prolixibacteraceae bacterium
GAGCAATCGAATGTTGAAATATCAAGGCTTAATGAGGGTGAACCGCAATTATCCGTACTGCCGTTGTCAATATCATTAGGTGTTATAGTAGCGTTGCCTGATGCATCCAGTTGTACGGTGAAATCCTTGCAAACTGCGATTGGGAATTCAGTATCTTCAACGGTAACTGTAGCAATGCAGGTCGAACTGTTTCCATTGCCATCGGTAGCGGTTAAGGTAACTGTGTTAGGGCCCAACATCGGTGCAATCAAAAGTTGTTTTATCTATGGTTAATGAAGGAATATCGCAGTTATCTGTACTGCCATCGTCAATATCATCTTGAGTTATCGTTGCAGTCCCCGTGGCATCCAGTTGAACAGTAATATCCTGACAATTCGCAACAGGAAGAACATCATCTTCCACAGTGATTTCAAATGTACAAACAGCAGTTCCCGCCTCGGCCAGATCGGTATATTCATAAGTAATTGTTGTGGTTCCAACTGGAAATTCAGAACCTGAAGCAAGTCCTTCTGTCCTTGTACCAATTAAACCTGATCCATCGCATGCATCAAAGAATGTTGGTTCGGTATAAGTAACAACAGCGCCGCAAATTCCTGCATCTGCACCTACTGTAAAATCATCAGGGCAGAATTCGACTTCAGGAACGTTATCAACCACGTTTATGGTGAATGTCCCGGTGGATACACATCCGTTGGCTTCTGCTGTAATCTGGAATGTGGTGGTCTGAAATACGAGTTGATCAATACTGGTCAATATCCCGCTAATAGTACTTGTTGTCCCGGAAGCAGGAATTCCGGAAAGGACTACGGTATTATCACGCGTCCAGGAATAAGTAGTGCCGGGAGTTCCGTTTGCATTGGAAAGTATTACATCGTCAATGGGCACTCCTGAACATTTAGTTTGGTCATCGGGATTGGCCAAAATTGCGGGGCCTTCGTCAACAGTCAGTTCACCAACATCGATAAAAGATCCCGGACAGGTTGTAACCCCTGCTCCGTTATTATTTGGCTGTGTAATACTGAAAATTGCCCTGGCCGAATATGTTCCGTTTTCCGAAAGTTGCGAATTTGTAACGGTTAGTGTCTGTGTTGTCGCCCCTGAAAACGGGCCACCATTGGAGATGGTTGAACCATTTAATTGCCATTCATATAAAACAGGAGTAGTTCCCGAAGTGGACACTGTAAAAGTTGTAAATCCGCCCTGGCAAACTGTTTCAGTTACCAAAGGCTGAATTATCATTTCATTTACAGTGAGTGTTGCCTCCGAAGAAATACTACTTGAATTCCCGCAATTATCCGTAACTGTAACTCTGTATCGTGTTGCGTTGGGATTGCTTGCATCGCCTATATTCTCTACCAGCATTTGCCCGTCAACGGGGAGACTGACACCAGGCTCTCCCAATGCAGGAATCCAGGATTCAGAAGGACGCATCATCTCCCAGGAATAGGTATATGGCGATTGTCCTCCTGAAGCGGCAACTGTAAACAAAACGTCTCCACCAAAACAATCGGTTTGATTGGCAGGCTGGCTGGTTATAACAGGCGGACTGGTTACAGATAATGTTGCAGGCGCTGATGTTGCCGTTCCGCAAGCGTTGGTAACCACTACATCATAATTTGCTGCATCCCCTGCAAGTACTGGAGATATGGTTAATGTTGAACCTGTTTCACCCGGAATATCGGTACCGTTTTTTCTCCATTGATATGTCGGGACAGGTGTACCGCTCGCAGTTGCGGTAAATGTTACCGAACCATTTAAACACACGGCTTGAGAAACAGGATCAGTTGTAATTGCGGGCCCTTCAGTAACAACAACATCGAATTGACAACTGGAAGAATATCCGTTTAAATCAACGGCTGTCCATGTTACTGTTGTCGTACCCACATTAAATTCAACATTGTTAAGTGAAGTTCCGGTTCCCGTTGTAGCATTTGATAAAACGTAAGATATGCTTGCAGTGCCACAATTTTCGGTGGCTGAAGCATCCCAATCAATTCCAGTTTTGGTAAATGTGCTTCCCGTTACAGCACAACCAGATTGATTTCCTGTACAGGAAATAACCGGTGCTTCACTGTCAGGAAGGACAGTGATATTAAAACTGCAGGTTGCTGTATTTCCGGCATCATCGGTGGCTATGTAACTAATTGTGGTAGTTCCCACCGTAAATTCATCACCGCTGTTTAATCCTGTCCCGTCCGTTCTAACTGGTGTAACCGTTCCGTCGCAATTGTCTGTAACTGTTGGATCGGTAAATGTTACATTGGCACTACATTGTCCCAGGTCCATTGAAACGGTAATATCGGTAGGACAATTGCTGATTACAGGGGATTCAATATCATTTACTGTTACGGTATAAGAACAGGTGGAAATATTCCCTGAATTATCTTCAGCACTATAAGTTACCGTGGTTGTACCTACATTAAAAGTACGTGTTCCAACATAATTAATTCCTGCTGATGGCGAAGATGCAGTCGTTGCTCCGGTTAAATTCCAGGTCACTTCTACCGGAGAACAATCAAAAGCAGGATTGTCAGTTGTAACAGATGCACTGCAATTTCCGGGATCGTTATTTACTTCATAATCGGTAGGACAAGCTGCTTGGAATGGATGAACTGTGATAGTTGTTGAAACAGAAGAACCAGAGCAACTTTGTGTCCAATTATTGTTGTAATTACAGACAATAAAACAAAATCCATCATCTGTCCATGCCCATGGTGTAACTGTAATCGTTACCTGCTGATCTTCACCCGTATTATTAATAAGGTCCAAAGCCAACCTTCCATCATCACCATCATTGGTACTTATCCCTGAGGACAAAATCATGTCTTCTTCAACTAAATTAAAATTTACATTTGGATTACTAATTGACCACGTAAATCTTGTTTCCCATCTTGTTACACCACCAAAAAAAACAGATGGTTGATTACTACTTGGATTTGCTCCTTCAAATTCAATAAAAAATTCATCTCCCGAACAAAGTGATAAAGACGGTGTAGAGTTGGTAACCGTAGTAAAAAGGTTATAATTGTCACTAAACACAGTAACTGTTGTTGAAATATTTTCTCCCGTGCATCCATTAGCTGTTGGTGTAATGGTATATGTTACCGTACTCGAAATAGGCTGTTCAATCAAATTTCCTGAACCTGAACTTCCATCATCGCCTGACCAACTAAATGTAGTTCCGGAAACGTTACTACTAGTACAATACTTGTTAGACCATTATTACATAAATAAGGTGTATTGTTTGTGATTTCAACCTCTGGATTTGGATTTACTGTTATTATAAAAGTCTGTGGTGTTCCAACACAACCATCTGTTGTAGGTGTTACCGTAATGGTAGCCGTTACCGGGGCATCAGTATCATTTGTTGCAGTGAATGATGGAATGGTGTTCCCGGAACCACTGCCCGCCATTCCAATGGAAGTATTGTTGTTTGTCCATATGTAAGAATCGGCCCCGGTGAAATTAACCACACCAGTAGAAGAATTTGCACACACGTTTTGGTTAGCCGGATCATCCATAACCGGAGTTATAAAAACCGTAACATCTGTGGTACTCTGAACAGGACAGTTATTTGCATCGACAACCGTTAAGGTATAGGTTCCACTGGCAGCAGGAGTTGCGTTAAAAATGGTTGGATTTTGAGAATTATTGGCAGAAAATCCATTAGGGCCTGTCCAGTTATATCGCAAGGTTCCGGTTCCCCCTGAAGCAGATGAAGTCAAATTTAATGTTGAACCGCTACAAATCGCGCTGTTTGAGTCTATGAGAAAATTATCACAATCTGAGAGGGCTGGCCTAAATCGTAGATATCAGATTTGAAACATCCATTGGCATCTTCCACGCTCCAGTTATAAGTTCCTGCAGCAATTCCGCTAAATATTCCGGTTGTATTGTCTGGTTGTCCTTCAAATGAATAAGTTTTTGTTCCGGTTCCGCCTGAGGCTGTTATGCGAACTGTTCCGGTACTGCCAAAACAGGATATGGCTGAAACAACAGAAACTGAAGCAGTGAGTTCGTTCGGTTGGTTTACTGTCAAAGTCCGGCTATAAGGTTCGCATCCATTTGCATCGGTAACACTCCATGGGATATTTGTTCCTGCAGAAACACCTGTAAATACATTTGATGCCTGGGTTATTCCGTTGAAGGTATATGAATACGGAGGAGTGCCACCCGAAGCGGTTATTGTTACAGTACCGGTTTCACCGTTACAAAGAATTGCGGATGTTACAGATGCATTTGCGCTTATTGCTGAAGGTTGAGGTACATTGATGGTTCCGTTGAAGGGCCCGCAATTATTTGCATCGGTAACACTGTATGACAGATTCGTTCCTGAATAAACATTGTTGAAAACTCCGGTATTATTGGTTTGTCCATTGAAGGTATAGGAAAGTGTTCCTGTTCCGCCTGATGCCACAATTGTTACTGTTCCGGTTCCTCCATTACAGCTTATCGGTGTTGAAACATTAGCTGAAGTAATGGTAATAATATCGGGTTGTGTAACTGCCATGGTTCCTGTGACGGTGCTGCAGTTATTGGCATCTTTTACACTCCAGTTATAATTGCCGGCAACAACATTGTTAAAAGTCCCTGTAGAATTGGTAATACCATTAAACGTATAGCTAAGTGGCGCCGTCCCTCCTGATGCATCTATTGTCACTGTTCCGGTACCACCAGGGCATGAAATTGGTGTTGTTACTGTCGGAATTGCAATAAGTTCTTCAGGTTGAAAAACCGTAACTGTTCCGGTGAATTCATCGCAACCTTCTGAGTCTGTTACGCTCCAGTTGTATATAGTGCCGGCCTCACTTCCGGCTAATCCGCCAAATAATCCGGTGTGATTGGATGGCTTGCCTTCAAGATAGAAGGTATAAGGTGCAGTTCCTCCATCTGTTACTGTAATTAAAACCGAAGCTGTGCTGCCGTTACAATCGATGGGATCAGATACTTCTGCTGTTGCCAAAATTTGCGGTGTTACAGTTATGAATCCGGATATTGTAGTTGTTCCGCAACCACCTGTAAGTTCGCCAACATAACCAAATGTCCCTGAAACCGTTGGCGTACCACTTACTGTAACTATATGTGTATTTGTATCGAAATTACCGGTAACACCCGATGGTAAACCGGTAAAATTAATTCCCGTGGCACCGGTTGTCGACCAGGTGATATCGGGTATCGGATTGCCAATGCAAATGGTTGGTGATTTTGTTTCTGAAGTTAAAGTGTAGTCATTATCCGGATTTACTGTAATTGTTCCATTTTCAGTAATATTTCCGCAACCACCAGTTAAAGTAATGGTGTAATTAAATCCTCCCGTAACAGTAGGAGTTCCGTTTATTACAATAGTATTTGAATTCCAGTTGCCATTTACACCAGGAGGCAGGCCTAAAAACGTTGCTTCTGTTGCCCCGGTTGTGCTGTAAGTTATGCTGGTCATTGAGGTTAAAATGCATGTTTCCTGGTTATTGGTGCCGAAAGCCGACGTGAGTGTGATTGTGTTATCAGGATTGACAGTGATTGTAAAAGTTTGAGTTGAACCTGTGCAATCGACTCCGTCATTTGAATAAACAGGTGTCACTATAATGGTTCCGTTAATCGGACTGGTCGTGTTATTGGTGGCCACGAAAGAAGGAATATTTCCGGTTCCGTTTGCCCCCAACCCGATTGCAGTATTATTGTTTGTCCAGGTATATGAAGTACCGGTACCAGTAAAATTTACTGCCACGGTTGATATTCCGTTACAAACAGTCTGGTCTAAAGGTTTGTTAACTGTAGGTGTTGGATTTACAGTAACAACAAAGTCTTCACTCGTTGTCCCGCATGAACCAGTGGCTGTTGCAGTAATTGTGGCTATGCCGCTGAAGGCCGCATTCCAGTTCATAACTCCCGTGGAAGAGTTGATGCTACCTGCTCCCGCTGGTGATACAGTGTAACCGATAGAAGTACTGTTCGCTGCTGTTGCAGTATAAGTTTTATTCGCTGCATCCTGACAAACTGTATTTGCCCCGGCGGTAAAGCTGGTCGCACCAGTAGATGGATTGACAGTAACAACAAGGTCTTCACTCGTTGTCCCGCATAAACCAGTAGCTGTTGCAGTAATTGTGGCTGTGCCGCTGAAGGCCGCATTCCAGTTCATAACTCCGCTGGAAGAGTTGATGCTACCTGCTCCTGCTGGTGATACAGTGTAACCGATAGAAGTACTGTTTGCTGCTGTTGCAGTATAAGTTTCATTCGCTGCATCCTGACATACTGTAATTGCCCCGGCGGTAAATATGGGTATTTCTGTTAACGGATTGACTGTAATTGTGATATCGTCGCTTGTTGTAAATCCGTTTCCATCGGTTACCAACACAGTATATGTAGTTGTAGTAGTTGGAGAAACGGTAATATTTGCTGTGGAAGCTGATAAACCTGAGGGATTTGAACTCCATAAATAGGATAACGGAAGATCTCCTGTAGCTGTAGCTGTTATATCTGCCGAAGAACCAATACAAATTGAAGAATAATTTGCTGAAACCGAAACAGTGGGCGGTGCTAATCTAATCCCCGTAAAATCTATATCTGAACTGGCAATACCTGTTGCAGAAATTGTATGCGACCCTGTATTTGCAGCGCCATATTTCGCCCATGGCGAGCTTCCTGTCCATATTCCCATGGCAATTCCCGATTCTGAACCAATAATATCAGAATTACTGTATGTTGCTGTAATATTGTATACAGGATTAGTAATTCCATTTGTAGTAATGGACCAGAAGCGCTTTAAATAATTTGTTGTATTTGCATTGTTTGTGTGTTTTGAATCAAAAGTTTCCAGTTGAACATTTGCACCGCCTGCAAAACTGCCACCTGTAAAATTTAATATTACCGGAATTGCGTTTCCGGTATCATCAGATAGAGCGATAGTTTTACTTCCGGTGCCCGTAACCGGTATCTGTATTGAATTATCATCCAATTGTAAATTACTGTTCCCGTTAAGTGTTAACTGATTCGTAATAACTAAATCATCCGACAGAATCAAATCTGCATTATTGGAAGTTGTTACATTAAATAATGGTACTTCAGATGAGATATTAAATGATGAATTCACCGGAGATGAGGCATTTCCAAACTGGAAAGTACCTCCAACTGTATTTTTTATTCCAGCGCCATCTATAAGTCCCAAATCCAATTCTGTTATGGCAGTACTCGGATTCTGGAAAACAATCGTACCTCCCGAAAAATCAAATGTTCCTGTGGCTGTAACATTCAGCGAACCAACATTGCTCAACCCGCTGCCAACTGTCGCTAATGTAACTGTACCTCCCGAAATATGAATTCCTGAAGAAACTCCCGGAGGTGTAAGTGTTCCTGATGCCGAATTATACAGCCTCGCTGAAATGTTGACATTTCCGCCTGAAACAATAAAAGCCCCGTCAAACTGCGTATGAACTTCGTTTCCATAACTACTTCCTAAATTTGCAGTTCCCGTGGAAATCCGGATTAATCCTTCATTTGTAATGGTGAAATTCCCGGTTGTTAATATTCCGCCTGTTACATCAAATCCGGCATATTTTTCAATATCCAGACCAAGAGCAGGATTAACAGTGAAATTGCCTCCGGTCGGAATCGTCACCAGTCCGCTGGTCATAGTCAGACTTCCGCCACTTGTTACCGAGTTCGTTCCATTAATGGTTAAGGTAGTATTCAGGTTACCTTTGCTGATGATAAGTTCCTCAAAAGCCGTACTTCCATTTATGGTTGCATTATTTGAACCGGTAAATTCAACAATGCCGTTTGTTCCGCCATCGTAGGTTCCGTTATTTGTCCAGTCGCCATAAACCTGTAAAGTGTATGCTCCATTGCTGAAATAATTTAAAGTACCGTCTATAGTTATGCTACTGCATTCTTCATTATCCGTTAAGGTTACAGTATAAGATGATGGTATAACAACATCGGTCGAACCATCTGGTACTCCATTATCCCAGGTTGCAGGGTCATTCCAGTTTCCATTGGTTATCGCTGTAGTAGTACCAGCCATTGCGGATTTAAGGGTAAGCACATTTTCACCTTCAACAAAAATCCGCTGTTGTGCCCTGCCGGTATTGCCGTATTCATCCGAAATACTATAGGTTCTGGTGATGGTGTATGGGCAATCTTCGGCGCTCTTAGTCTCGGAGTATAGCCTGAAGCTTGAATAATTTAGCTGACAATTATCGCTTCCACTGCCACCTGCTCTTTCAAATTGGTTCCATGTGGCATAAACGGCCGGAATTTTTTCGTTGCATTGTATGGTCATGTTTTCAGGAGCAAGCAATACAGGCGGTTCAAAATCGGCAACTTTAACGGTAATATCCAATTCCATGAGAAAAACAGCGTTCTCATAAATCTTTACATTGTAATCACCGGCGCTTAGTGAGGTTTGATTTTTTTGGCTTTGTTTTAGCCCATGCCCATTGCTGGTCGACCAATTATAAGATAATAATCCTGAGGCGCCATTTACCACTAACTGTATCGATCCATTAGCATCATTTCTGCATGAAACATCATTTTTCGTAACCGAGGCTGTGGCGATTTGCCCGGCTGTACTATCCAGTGTTTCCTGTGAAATGCTATCCTCATCTGTAACAAAAATCAACTGCCTAACAATGCTGATATTTCCGTTATTATCGGCAACCTGGTAAGTTCTGGCTATGGTAAACGGGCATGTTCCGTTATCTTTTACTTCGTTTGATAATTCGAAACTGCTCGCCAAAAGTCCGCAATTATCGTCTGCAAATCCGCCGGCGTTCAAAAAAGCCTGCAGTGTGGTATGTGGCGACGGGATTCTGTCATTACAATTGATTTTAAGATTTTGTGGAGCTGCTACTACCGGTGGTTCATTATCGATAACGGTAATCCTGAATGAACAAGTGAAAATATCATTGTCATTGCCGGCGGTATAAGTTATTATTGTTGTGCCTGTGTTAAATATGTGATTTTCGAGCAGGTTTATTCCCGACTCTGGCGAAGCATCTTCCGTGGCACCGGACATAAGCCATGAAAGCCGTTTGAGCTTCCCGCTGATAACATTTATATTCAGCCCTGAGCTTATATTTGCGGTGCATTCATTTAAAGCGGTATAAGTGGAAATATCCTGAGGACATTCGACTATCAGATTATCAGTAGGGGTGATTGTATCCTGAATGTTGGATTCTGAATCAGTGCGAATGGAAAGCCGGGTTTCAAAAACGGATTTTGAATTTGACCATAGCGATACCGTATAAGAACTTGCTTCTACACTAAAATGAGTTAGTATAATAAGTAATACAATAATTCTTAACGAGTCGATATGTTTTGGTTTAGTCAAGTTTTAATCGCGATAAATTTTTCTCATAAGTTCATTTTTAATGTTTCTGTTTTCGTTTCTTTTGTTTTCCTGTTTATTGAAGGCTTTAGAAATATTTGGCGCGTATGTAGCTTCTTCCAAAGAAATCCACATCGTATCCTATAGTAAATTCGTAAGTTCCGTTCTGGTAGGGAAAAATTTCGTTGTAGGTAACATCCATAGCAAAGCCAACACGCATGTTATTGTTGAACATCCATTGGGCGGTTACACAAATTGCATTGTTAGAGCGGTTCATTAATCCAAGCCACAATCTTTCCTTTAGCAGGAAATTGGCAGCTATATCGTACTGCACGGGCGTTCCCCAACTTGCCCGAATCATCATTGTGGGTTTAAAAATCAACCGGTTTACTGTGTAAAACTGGAATACGTAACCTCCATTCAGATAAATAGTGCGTATTTCAGCTTTTGTGGAATAATTCTGGAGATTGTCTTTGAAATCGTTTTCAACCAGTTTGGGTACCGAGAAACCAATGTAATAATTGTCTTCGTATAAAAATGCACCAATACCGAAATTAGGCAGAAAGCTTAAATCGATATCTTCGGCATAGGCAGGGTCGTATATGCCATCGGGGTAAAGCTCATATTCGGTAAGTGGATTTTTATAGTTTACAAATCCGAATTTTATACCGAATCGTAAGCGTCGCTGCGGGGTGAGATAAATTTCGTAGGAATAATCGGCTAAAAGACTCAACCTCTTTTCGCGCCCATAGGTGTCGTTTATCAAATTGAATCCCAAACCCACGGCTGCGTTATTTGTCGGGCTGTGAAATGATATAGCTTCCGTTAAGGGAGCGCGGTTAATACCGGCCCACTGTTCTCTTACCAGAGCTGTGAATCCTATTTTCTCCCACATTCCTGCGTAGGCCGGATTATGAATCTGACCATTGAACATGTACTGTGTAAAAATAGGATCCTGCTGAGCTGCACCTTGCAGGGTTACCAATAAGAAAAAAAGGAAATTTGCTATAAACCCATAGTAAACCTTCCCTAAATTCACGTTATTAACAATTAGTTCTGTCTCAGGTACGGGCTCACCATTAACCTGTTAGTGAAAGAAAACTATGGCTTCGTAATCTGGCTATGAGTTCATTCCGGTTTGTTAAAATTCATCGCTAATAATCATTCAATGCAGAAAAAATTTGCTTTTTGTTGATTGGATTACCCGGAACTTTCATCATAAATAACATTTCGTGTAACATATTAAAAATTACAAAAATTGTTTTTTAAAGTCAGACTCATTTTCTATTCACTCAGAGGCTGTTACCCATTCATTACCAGAATGAGAATTATTTAAATGAACCTTCCTGAAAAATTAAATAAATTATGCGCTTAACACTTAAATCAATTTAAGGATATTTTCAATCGGATTGGAAATTGACTCTAGTCTGGGAATCATAATATACAGCAAAAAGAGATGTTGGTTATTCGAAAAGAAATATTAAAATGTATTTTATTATGCATTGTATGTTCATCAATATCAACATGCTAATTATATAATTATCGTAACATATTCTCCAAAAGCCACTTTAGTGAAGGCTAATCACCTCTCGTTATTTAGAATGCTAATTTTGAACTATTTTTCATTCTGGGACATATTTTCTTGATTTGGGTTAAGCCGATTTGCTGATATTAAAAAAAAATGATTATAAGTTGCTTCTTCGGAAAGCCGGCTATTCAAAAAAAAACAGCGGATAAGCGCACAATTTTTATAAACAGGGCAAATAAATTTTCATAAATTTGAACACTGCAAAAAATGAAAATATACAGATGCCATTATTAAATTCGGTTATAAAGTGGATTAATATAAAAAGGATTTATCAAATCCAGCTTTATCGCGAACATCCGCTTGAAATTCAGAACGAAGCTTTATTTAGCTTAATCAACACTGCAAAAAACACCGAATATGGTAAAGCATTGAATTTTGAAAATATATCCACGGTAGCCGAATTTCAGGAAGCTGTTCCGTTACAGCAATACAACGATATAAAGCCTTATGTTGACCGGCTACGCAATGGTGAAAGAGATTTGTTATGGCCGGGCGGTGTGAAATGGTTTGCAAAATCGTCGGGTACAACAAGCGATAAAAGCAAATTTATTCCGGTTACAAAAGAAGCTTTGGAAGATTGTCATTTAAGAGGGCCAAAAGATGTGTTCGCCCAATACATAAAGAATTACCCTGAAACCAAAGTTTTAAAAGGAAAAACCCTGACCCTGGGAGGAAGCCACCGCATTAATAATTTCAGCAATAATTCGTATTACGGCGATTTGTCGGCTATCTTACTCGAGAATGTGCCTTTCTGGGCTGAGTTTATCCGGACCCCTTCCACCGAGATTGCCCTTATCGAGGAATTTGAAGAAAAAATCGAAAAAATTATCGATACAGCACTTGATGAAAATATAACTTCATTTTCAGGCGTTCCATCGTGGTATCTGGTGCTTATTAAAAGATTGCTTGAAAAAACAGGGAAATCAAATCTGCTGGAAGTGTGGCCAAATCTGGAAGTGTTTGTTCACGGGGGAGTTAATTTTGAGCCTTACCGCGAGCAATATAAAAAACTTATTCCATCGCAAAATATGCATTACATGGAAACATATAATGCCTCGGAAGGCTTTTTTGGGATGCAGGATAACCCGCTCAGCGACGATATGTTACTGATGCTCGATTATGGTATATTTTATGAATTTATCCCGGTTCAGGATTTGGATTCCAAAAATCCCCGGGTTATTACCTTAAACGACGTTGAAACAGATGAAAATTACGCGATTGTAATTTCAACCAATGCCGGTTTGTGGCGATACGTAATTGGCGATACGATTAAATTTACGAGCAAGTATCCGTTTAAAATTAAAGTTACCGGAAGAACAAAACATTTCATCAATGCCTTTGGCGAAGAGCTGATTATTGACAATGCGGAACGCGCACTTCAGGTTGCCTGCAATAAAACCGGAGCGATAATTAACGAATATACAGGCGGCCCGGTTTTTATGGGCGAAAACCAAAAAGGTGCGCATCAGTGGATTATAGAATTTGATAAAGAACCGCATGACATGGATCTGTTTACAACCACCTTCGACGACTCACTGAAATCACTTAATTCAGACTACGAAGCAAAAAGGCACAAAAGCCTCGCGCTTGAAATGCCACAAATAGTAATCGCACCAAAGGGAGCGTTTTACGAATGGATGAAAATACGAGGAAAAGCCGGTGGACAAAATAAAATTCCAAGATTATCGAATAACCGGATTTATCTCGATGAACTTTTAAAATTGTTAAGGGATTAAGTTCTAAATTTATATTTTTGAGTCTCAATTAAAACAAGAATATGCACATAGCAGTAGCAGGTAATATCGGCGCTGGCAAAACAACGCTGAGCGAACTTTTGGCCAAGCATTACAAATGGCTTCCTCATTACGAAGATGTAGACCAAAATCCGTATCTGAATGACTTTTATAACGATATGCAGCGCTGGTCGTTTAACCTCCAGATTTATTTTCTGAATTCGAGATTTAAACAAATTATTGATATAAGAAAATCGGGGAAAACAGTTATTCAGGACAGAACAATTTACGAAGATGCCGAAATATTTGCACCAAACCTGCACAGCATGGGTTTAATGAGCACCAGGGACTTTACCAATTATAAATCGCTGTTCGATTTAATGATAAGTCTTGTGCAGCCACCCGATTTAATCATTTACCTGCGTGCATCCGTTCCAACTTTGGTTAACCAAATCCAGAAACGCGGCCGCGAATACGAAAACTCAATCCGAATCGATTACCTGAAACAGCTAAACGACCGTTACGAAAGATGGATTAATAGTTACAAAATGGGAAAAGTGCTGACAGTTAATGTCGACAATCTGGATTTTACTATCAACCCTGAAGATTTAAGCTTTATTATCGATAAGATTGATGCACAGATTCACGGCTTATTTTAGTATTGAATTTAAGAGTTAGCCACTATTCTCCGAATATATTCATTTATTTCAAGCCATTGGTTATCCGGCAAATTGGCGCCCATAACTTCTACTACTTTTCCCGAAACCAATGCGGCAATTTTTCCACTGGTTTCAAGGCTGAACCCATTGGTTAGCCCGTAGAAAAAACCTGCGGCATACGCATCGCCTGCACCGGTTGTATCGATTGAATTGGCCTGAATAGTTCCTATTTTTACAAGCTCATCGCCACGTTTGATATACGAGCCTTTTTTACCGACTTTTACCACCGCAATCTCACACATTTTTGAGATTTCATATAAAGCATCCATCGGTTCTTTCCCGGTTAAAGCCTTTGCTTCTTCTTCGTTGGCAAAAACAATATCGACATTTCGCAAAATTAAGTCCTTCAAAAATTCGAGGTTCGCTTCTACGACATTATAGCTGGCCAAATCGATTGCAATTTTTAATCCTGCTTTTTTTGCCATTTCAACGCCGGTTTTTATCAGCTCATGATTAAAAACCAAATATCCTTCGATATAGCAATATTCGTATCCTTTCAGTATTTCAGGAGAAAAATTTTCGGGAACCAACTCGGCAGCTGCGCCAAGATAAGTGGCCATTGTCCGTTCCGAATCAGGACTTACCAATCCCATAACACGGCCGGTTTCCGTTTTACTTAAAAATAAATGTGTTTTAATTCCTTTTTCATCAAAGGCTGCTTTAAATGCTTTGCCTAAGGCATCATCGCCTATTTTTCCCAGGTAACCGCCTTTACCGCCAATACAAGCGAGTGTTCGCATAGTGTTTGCCACGGAGCCTCCTGTAGCCACTTCACTTTTCGCTGAAAATACTTCATCGTAAATTTTTGCCGACATAACCGCATCAACCAATGTCATGCTGCCGCGCGGCAATCCAAAATTTTCAAGAATTGCATCGTTTTCGAGCACGGTAATAATATCTACAAGCGCATTTCCAACGCCTAATACCTTCGGAATTTCATTTTCTGACATCTTTTTTCAGTTCTTTTTTTGATGATTTATGATCTGAGCGGGCAAAAATATAAAATTAAATACGTACAAAATACAAAATAATGATTATTTGAGGGTTACCTTTCGTGTGTTCAGAGAATATATACTTACTAGGACGCTTATATCTTTTTTACATTTTTTTGAATTCGCATAATAACGATTGAATTATCAATGCATTTTTGTAATTGGTATTCTCGTTTAAAAATGAGATTATTATGAAACAGGCATGGAATGATTTACAAACCTCTACACCTATTGCCGCTAAAATTACCAGGGGCAATCCTTTCGGAACTTCAAATGTTTTAAGGGAAATACGAATTGATGAGGTAAAACCGATGGCAAAGTTAATTCACAGAACTTATGCATCGTATTTACCTACAGCTTTTCCGGCGCATTATTACGGTATGCCAAATGGGAAAATTTATCTCGTATACTCCCGGTTTTATGAGATTAAATTCGGTGGTTCGGGAATTGAATTTGTTTTTGCCGAACACAAGGAGTTTAATTATGATTATGCAAACGAGCTTATTGTTCCGGTTAAGAAAGCAAGGAATAATTCCTCCATTTTTGCTGAATCGATTGATAAACCAAATCAAAAAATTTCTATTCTTCAGATTCGCCGCGGGCTGAATTCCTATGGAGAGGCTTTTAACATCCTCAACAAAGAAGCACGTGAAATGATTATGTATGCATAATAAGACCATAACATATGAGTTGTTCACCTTTTGACCCCCATTCCTGTTTTTAATATTCCATTTCGATCTCCTTATTCTGCAACTTCTGTAAGTTTTTAGAACGTTAAATTCTTTTTCTCCCAAGCGCAAAAATTCAAATTGCAAACGAATATACCTTCCATCAGCAAATCATCGATCCTGAAGGAAATTTCAATCCGATACGGTTTCTATCCTATTTTTAATATTTTTGCTTCAAACTGAAAATCTGAATGAACAAAAGAAAGCTGATAACATACGCTGTTGCAGGAATTGCAGGGATAATAATTATATTTTTTCTGGTCCGGTTCAGACGTAACAGTCAGTATACCGAACAGTTACCGAAAGTACCTGATTCTACTTCGGTTTCAGTAACCGTAAATGAACAAATTGCAGAAGCTGATAAAAGAGCACGCAAAAATCCTTCAGCAACAAATATGGGTTTGTTGGGTATGGTTTATCATTCCAGCGCCAATTACAGCCAGGCGGAACAATGTTACAAGCTGGCCAGCGAGAGAAAGCCTTCGGACTGGCGTTGGAATTATTACGATGGATACCTGAATGTTGAATTAGGGAATTCAGAAGCTGCAATCAAAAATTTTAACCTCGTAAAAAAGAAAAATCCTGAAATTAAACTGGCATGGTATTATTCCGGCGGCGAATATAAAAACCTCGGGAAAAATGATTTGGCTGAGAAATCCTATCTCGAAATCTCGAATGTAATCAACAACAATTTCGAAGCTAATTCCACAATCCGCCGCGATCACTTTCCGCTGGCAACCTATGCGCAGTTCGAATTGGCAAGAATCTGGATTGATTCCGGCCAGCCTGATAAAGCTGATTCCATTCTGAACAATATCATTCAAAAATATTATTTGTTTGGTCCGGCTTATCGTTTATTGGGAAATATCTATAACACGCGTGGAGAGAAAGAATTAGGTGAAAAGTATACGATTAGGGCAAACGATCTTGTCGCTTTTTCGCCGCCTATAGACACACTGGTTGACAAACTGGTATTGATGTCGCGTTCGGAACTTTATTTGCTGAAGAGAATTGACGAAGCTGAACGCAGCGTATATACCGACTGGACTTTGCAACTGGTAAATCATGCATTGCGCTATCTGCCCGATAATAAATACCTGATTTCGAAAGCCATTAAAACCTATCTGTGGAAAATGCAGAATCAAAAAGCCATTGCTTTAATCGATAAACATATGGCGCTATTTGAAGGTAATTTTACCGAAATGAATAAAACCGGAATGTTGTTTTTTCAAAAAGAATTATACCCGCAGGCGTTAAAATACTGGAACAAGGCGCTCGAAATAAAACCCGGCGACGCAGAAACAGAACAAAACGCTGCCAAATGTTACTGGGCTTCGGGAGAAAAAGAAAAAGCATATAAAATGCTCGGTGAAGTTTTTCAAAAGAATAAGAATAACAGGGAAGTTCTGGCCGAAGTGACATATCTTTTGTATAACCTTGGCGCAAAAGAACAGGCATTGCAATATCTTAAGAAAGTAAAGCCATTGGCTCCGGCGAATCCCGACATATTAAAAGTGGAAGCCGAAATTGCAAAAGAGAATAAAAATTTCAATCAGGCAATTTCCAAATACGAGGTATCGCTAAAGAAAGATCCAAATGATTTACAAACGATACGTAAACTCGGCGACTTACTCTTTAAGCAAAAACAATGGAAGAAATATGAAAACCTTTATAAAAACTCGCTAAAGATTTATCCAAACGATCCTGAACTTCTGGAACGCCTGGGAACATATCTGATTGATTGCCCGGATACATTGTATAAAAATATTCCTGAAGGAAAAGAATACGTGGAAAGGGCATTCACCTATTACGATTGTCCTCCCGATATTTTATTATCAGCCGGAAGCCACCTTTCTTATGCCTATGCTTTTTTAGGCGATAAACAAAAAGCGGTTGTTACCATCAGCCAAACGATTAATATTGCCAAAGGGCAGAATATATCCGATTCGTACATGAAAATGCTGGAGAATTTTTACCGGACATTTAAAAATATGTAATACCGTTTTGCATGAACGCGGGTTTTGGGTTGATTTTTATATTTTACGCTATCATGTAAGAGTTGAACCCAATTGTGGGTTCTGGTTTCATATTGCTGGTTATCCATCCCGAATACAATCGGGATGGCTATTATTGTTAATCTGCCATTTGGCAGATTGGAATGTCCGAAGGACATAAACAAAAATAGCCCCGTGCGAAGCTCGGGGTTAGTAACAGGATACAGGGACACAACCCCGGAGTGGGTTGAATTATTGATAATCTGCTATTTGAGATTGCTATGCCTGGAAGGTCAGAAATAACGGCAAGTTTTGAGTATAAATGTTTATTCGCGAATAAAAATATTTCAGATTTTCATCATTATTTTTTTTATAGAATAGAACATGTCTTATAACATTAATATTCATGATTTTCAATCCAAAACTCACGCTACAATATTAACGATCAGTATAAGCTACTTTTCCTGAAATTTTCCGTTATTCGTCCATAAGGTTATTCTGCCCAAACGATCAAAAGGTGGATAGGTATGCATGCCGCCGGTAATCACATCCATTAGCCCGTCGTTATTAAAATCGCCGGGTTCGCAGGTTAGTAAATGCGATGGATTTTTACTGATTTCGTGTTTGATGAAATTGTTGCTGCCGTCGTTTTCCAGCCAGATTAAGCTGTACGATTTCGGATCGTCCCAAATATTAAAGGCGCTTACCGCAAACAGGTCAAAATCACCATCGTTATCAATATCTGCAGCACGAACATTTGTTGCACCGGTAAAGCTGCAAATCCGGTGAAATTCAAAATTCAGGCCGCCCTTATTTTCCAGCCACTGAACTCCGTGCCACGGGCGGCCTTGTGGCGGCATATAATCAAATGCATCGCCGTTGGTGTATAAAATATCTTCATCGCCATCTTTATCCAAATCGAACATGGCAATACCGCTCGAACCATAATCCTGGTTGCTCGAACCATATAATCGATTGGGTTGAAAATTCCCTTTTCCATCGTTGACAAAACAGTAGATTTCCTCCCATTCCTGGCTGACGAGCGAAATGATATCCAAATCGTTGTCGGCATCAATATCAACTATTTCAACATTAATCGGCCCGGAAAGATATTGCAGAATATGGCTTTCAAATTTCCAGTTGCCCAGGTTTTCAATCCATCGGGTCTCACCGTCGTCGTAACCAAACTGCGCCACTGCCAGATCCATATCACCGTCGCCATCGAGGTCACCGGCACGAACATCGGAAACACGTGCAATTTTTTCTACAATCCGATGTTTTTCAAAGCTGTTATTCCCGTCGTTTTCAAGTATTACCACCGAGCCAATCTTATCGTTATTCGGGAAAAGCATTCCCAACACGCCAACCATAATATCGTTGTCGCCATCAAAATCGAAATCAATAATCTGAACATGCGATGGTGCAATCAAATCTTCAGCAAGAATGGTTTCAGTATAAGTTCCGGCAGGCTTTTGTTGAATCCACGAAACAAAATTTCCGCGATCATCGGCAAGTACCACATCGAGTAAGCCATCATTATCCAAATCCACCGCCTGTATATGTGCAATCAATGGTGGTTCGGTAAATTTATTTCCAATGGCAGTTTTATCCAGAAAATCAATAACAGAACCGGTTTCAGCATTTTCAGTGATTTCCTCTTCCGTGGCGTTATCATCAGAACTCCGCAATATTCTTTTAATTACTTCCGACTTGCTTAATCCGCTGCGCTTTGCCTGGTAACTAAGCAGCAGAAATGGTATGCCAACAATTACGAGTAAAATAACTACTATGGGTATAAGATTTTTTAATCCTTTCTTTTTCGATGATCCTTTTTCAGTTGCCATGCTGAATTAGCTTTTTTGAATCGTCAAATATATCAATTTCAGTTTGGATGAATCGTTCTTTAGTTGGTAAAAAAGTAAATCAATGCGATAGTAAAGGCCAGTAAAAACAAGCTCATTGGCATTGTTACCAGGAATTTACTTTTGATTTTGAAATTTTTTTGAATCCAGCTTCTCCGTAAATTTCTTAAACTAAGCTGAAAACCAACCAGAATAAGAACAGCTTGCAACCAGGGCATTAACCGCGGGAGAAACTGATGCCAGGGAATATTGGCTGTTCCGAAAAAATCCCAGCCCCAACCAAAGGGATCGGAAAGTGATTGCAACACGAAAGTTAGGTTTACAAACAACATTGGTATTACAAATGCAATCCATAACATTAAACCTAAAGGCAAGAGCGAACCGGAATGATTTAAAAAAACTTCTTTTGTTTTTTTCTGAATTCCTGAAATCCGCACACCTGCAAAAGCGAGCAAATAAAAAATTCCAGGCATAATAAATAATGCCGTTGTCCAGACAATTAATACATACCAACCGAATAATCCCCAGTTTCCTTTATCAAGAATATTTACAAAGTCGCGAACGACAGGCCAGTGGCCCTGATACAAAACACTGTAAACAATTGCAAGCGTAAAAACGCCAATTGTTAACCAGGCCTGGCCACTATTTTTGGTTCCCAATTCCGAAGCAAACGGACGGCTATAAACCGTAACATTTTTATATAAACAACTCCGCGTACATTCGAGGCACATTCCGCATTCAGAGTTTTCGCTTAATTCTCCCACATTAATTCCGTACGGACAAGCCCAGCCTTTACTGCTTCCTTTTTCGCAATAATGAGCAGTGCATTTATCGCAGGTTTTTTGCGACTTGTTTCTAATGGCAAGCGAACTCATTCTTGAAAACGGAGCAAGAAAACCACTTACCGGACAGAGATACCGGCAAAAAGCGCGGAGTTCAAAAACCATGGATAAAAGAAAAGGCATTGCAATCAGAAATATAACAGCCCATCCCGTAACTTTTGGCAATGCCACAAGGGTGGTTGAAAAGGTTGTAAGCGCTAACAACACAATTAATTTTGGCCAGTCGTTGCTTAACCTTTTTGGCCATTTCAAAAATAATCCGGAAAACTTATTCCGGTAAATTCCTGTAGTTCCTTCCACAGGTGTGATTAATGATTTCCGTTGTACCCAGTCGCCCAACGTTGGCAGCGGGCAAATGGTACACCAGAATCGTCCCAGGAACGGCGTCATTAAAGCGACGAGAATAAACAGCCAAACGCCCCACATTAAGAGAACGCCGAGGTTCCGCCCCGACATTTTTGTTCCGAAAAAAGTAGTAAGAATAACCACATACATCAAAATCATGGTAAGAACGAGCAGTAATAATTGTGGCCATCTTGAAATTACCAACTTTTTGAGTAGTGGAAATTTCTTCAATATATCAACATAACCTTCTTTATTAAGCTGAACAAATTCAGGTTCTTTCGAATAAAAAAAGCTGAAAATCCATAACACAAAAATTCCGGTAATACTACCAAGGCTAAATATCAATAATGTATTTGGTAAAATAATCAGCTTGCCATGTTCGAAAGCGTGCATGGGGCCACACCAAACATGGCAGCGGTAATTGCTTCTCGAAACCAGGAAATTCTGCCAGCCGGAATGCCTGGCAATCAAAACCACTTCTTTTGTCAAATCGGGTTTTTGAGTCGGATCACTGGTTTTAAAGACTTCAACAGTTTCGCGTGCCGGGCTGACTTTTGCATCCATATCAAATTCTTCGAGAAAAAAAGAATGGCCGGTATCATCAGTAGAAAAAGTCAATCGTAACGTATCTCCGCGGTTACAGCGAATTACCGATGGATCTTTACCATAACGAAAACTGCGGATGTGAATATTTCTGGTTATAGGTTTGGCGGCAAAAAACTGAACAATCAATGCCGGAATAATCCCAAATCCAAGAATAATTATAAAACGGATTATATGTTTTTTATATAGCGCGGTCATTGGCAAATTCTCAGTTCAGTGCAAAATCAATTTCAGTTTTTCATTTCAAAAATAGACAATCGAAAACATTTTCGACTTTTAATTGAACGATTTAACCTGCTATATGCCTAATATAGATTTCTTCTACAAACTAAAACCCTGCAAAGTACCTTAAAATGATTCACCAAAACTGACGTAAAAACCGGATTGGTTATCTGCGCCAATGGCATAATCGATTCTAAGATTGGTGTTCTCACTTTTGTCGACCAGAAAACGGATTCCGGCCCCAACATTGGGCTTAAAGCTTTCATTCTGAATATCTCCCGGATTTTTATAAAGCGCTGAAATTCCTCCAAATGTCGCTATTCCAAAGCGCCAAAACAATTTACTTCTGAATTCCAATTGTATCGTTGAGAAATTCGATTCACGAAATCTTCCCTGGTAGTATCCTCTTGTAAGTTTATCGCCTCCAATTTCAGCATAATCATAAAACGGAGGTTTTCCCCAAACAGTGGAATGGTAAATTCTTCCGGCTAAAGTTTGATTATCATTCTTGCCAAAACCTGCATATTTACGAAAGTCAAAAGTGGTTACAGAATAAAAGGAATCAGCGAAATTAAATGAATTACCAAGCTCGAAATAATTACCGTTTGAAGCGGACAGAATGTTGTTTCTTGCATCTTTCAGAAATATGACTTTCAGCCCAAAATCTGTGCTGTTTTTTAATTCAGGATACGAAATACCTTCTTCCGGATATTTTATATTTCCATAGGATTTATAGCTTACACCAGCTCCAACAAACATTTTATTTTTCCAGTTTCTGAAGACATCGGTTTCGAACATTATCCTGTTGCTTTGAAAACTGACTTCATTTTCACCTGATGTTTCATAGCCAATACCATAATATAAATCAGGATATTTCGAATAGTGAAGCAAGCCGCGTGTAAACCACTTTTCTTTAGCAGAAAAATAATTCCAGCCGGATTCCACAATTATTTGTTTGTTCCAGGTATAATTAAACTCCACTTTCGCGTTGGAAGATCTTGACAAAGAATCGTTTAAATTTTTAAAGGTGAAAAGTGTAACTGCACCAAGATATGTTTTTGTCTCGGGTGAATAACCAATAGCCGGAACCGGTAGAACTGATATATTTCTGTTGGATTTTCTGTCCTGACTAAAGGCTTTCGCAACGAAAATTAAAACACCAAAAATCAGAATAGACGATTTCAGAACCAATAAAATGGAATAGTTATGCTCTTGCTGATCTTTCACTTCCGGGTATTCTTATGATTAATCAGGATAATGTAATCGGCCAGAATCTCTGCGTCTTCTATTTGGAATACCGGAATCGGCATGTCTTTATTTTGAAATGCGGAAACTTTTTCAAATCTTGGATCGCTGATTGCTTTGATTAGATAATTACGATCGACTTTAACCTTTATTTCGTGCCCATTGCGAATAACCTTTGTTTCTTTCCCGTAAATTTCATTTAGCGCAGGACCGTAAATAATCTTTCCTTCCAATGAATGACATACAGCACAGCCATATTTTGTGAATAATTCTTCCCCTTTTTTCAGCGTTTCTGCCTGCTTTGCTTTTTCATTCGTGCAACTACTACAGAAAACAAAAATCAAAACCAGAGATGTGAATAGAATATTTAATCTGACTGCCTTTTTCACCCCTAATAAAATTGAGGCGGTAAAGATAAAAGATAGTTTTTTATATGAAATTTTTTGTGAATGGCGTTTTGGGATTTTTGAAGAAAGTAATCTGCATCGCGTGCACAGAATAAAAAAAGAGGCTGTTTAGCCTCTCTATTTATATATTCTTTCAATTCAAAAAAATTATGTTAATTCCTTTTTGAAAAACTCAATTGTTCTTTTCCATGCCAAATCGGCTGCAGCTTTGTCGTAACGCGGAGTGGTATCATTATTAAATCCATGATTCACATCCGGGTAAATATAAGCCTGGTAATCTTTGTTGTATTTTCTTTAACGCTGCTTCATAGGCAGGCCATCCGGCATTTACGCGGGTGTCGAGGCCTGCATATTGCAAGAGAAGCGCTGCATTGATTTTTGGAACATCCTCATCTGCAGGCTGTCCGCCGTAAAACGGAACAGAAGCCTTCAAATCGGGAACACGAACGGCCATCATATTTGCAATCCATCCACCAAAGCAAAATCCTACAACGCCGATATTTCCATCACATTCAGGATGCGATTTCAAATAATCAAAAGCGGCGATAAAATCTTCGAGCATATCATTCCCATCTCGTTTGCCTTGTAATTCCCTTCCATCGTCGTCGTTTCCGGGGTAACCACCAAGCGGAGTTAATGCATCAGGTGCCAGGGAAATAAATCCAGCCAAAGCAACGCGTCGGCCAACATCGGCAATATGCGGATTTAAACCACGGTTTTCGTGAACGACCACAACACCGGGCAATTTTTTGTTGTTACCTGCCGGTCGCGAAAGTTGTCCCTTAATTTTACCTCCGCCTTTTGGTGAATTGTATTCAATAGTCTCCGTTTTCAATCTTGAATCATCAGCCTTAACCTGGATCTTATCCTGGTAATTTGGCATTATAAAACTCATGAGTGATGAAACCGTAAGGCCACCAACGGCATATACCGATAGTTTTTCCACAAACTGCCTGCGATCAATTCTGCTGTGTGCATAATCATCATACAAATCAAATACTTCCTGTTTGATGTCTTCTCTTTTAAGTTCTTTCATTATAAATTTTTCTTTATGTAACTGAAATAGAAGAAGTTTTGTTCAATATCGTCCGATTTCAATTATAATTCAATTACATTTACATTAATATTCTTTTAACCGGATATCCTCCGATGAACTGCCAATCATTATTTCAAAATCGCCAGGTTCTACCAACCAGTGTAAATCTTTATCGAGCATTTTTAGCTCACTGTGGCCAATTTCAAACGACACCTTTTTTGTTTCGCCCGGTTTCAATAGTATCCTCTCAAATCCCTTTAATTCTTTTACCGGTCTGACTACGCTGCTTATTTTATCGCGAATATAAAGTTGCACAGTTTCTGAACCAGCCATTTCTCCCGTGTTTTTAACCTGGCAGGAAACTGTTGTTGTTCCGTATTCTCCAATAGATTTTGCGTGAAATTTCAAGATTGCTAAATTCAAAAGTGGTATAACTCAATCCAAAGCCAAATTCATACAAAGGGCCGGATTCCTTTAAATCGGCATAGGAATTTCCCCAGCCATCATTCAGCCAGTAACTTTTTGATGGTTTGTAGTTGTAATACACCGGAAGCTGTCCGGCATGTCTCGGAAAAGTAACCGGAAGTTTTCCTCCGGGATTCACGTCGCCAAATAAAACATCGGCAATGGCTTCGCCGCCTTTTTCACCCGGAATCCAGGCTTCAACAATTCCCGGAATGTTTTCTGCAATCCACGGAATAGCCAGTGCACGTCCGTTAATTAAAACCACAACGGTAGGCGTCCCGGTGGCAGCAACCTTTTGAACCAACTCCAACTGATGACCTGTTAATTCTAAAGTAGCGACATCGTAACCTTCGCCAGAAGTACCTTTTTTATTTGGCTTCTGCCATTCGTTTTCGCCCACAACCACAACAGCAATTTCCGATTTTTTAGCAGCCTGAACAGCTTTTTCAATCTCATTGCCATCATCGCCAATAACGTTGCATCCTTTCACAAAATTGACTTTTGCATTCCCTGTTTTATTTTGAATTCCTTCCAAAACTGTGGTAATATCCTGCAAAACCACATCTGCGGTATAATCTCCCAACTGATTCATTTCATCATCAGCATTTGGGCCAATAACAGCGATTGATTTTATGTTTTTGTTTAAGGGAAGAATTTTGGTTTTCCGGCCGGGAGCAACCTCGTTTTTCAACAATACAATTCCTTCGCGAGCTGCTTCAAGCGCCAATTGCTGAGCATCTTCAGTATGCGAAACCAGAACTGCTTTTTCAACATTCACATAAGGATTTTCAAACAGTCCCAACCTGAATTTTTGTTCTAACACCCGCCTGACTGAACGGTCGATGACTTCCATTGAAACTTTTCCTTCGTTCACATTTTCAATCATTTCATTTAAATATCCCTGATGAAAAGAAATACTGACATCCATACCTGCTTTGGCAACCATTGCAGCAGCTTCCTTTTCGGTTTCTGCCAGGCCTGTATAAATCAGTGTATTCACACCATTTCCTTCGCTTAAAACCAAACCTTTGAAATTTAATTCGCCACGTAAAATATCAGTCAGAATTTTTGAAGAACTATGTGTTGGAATTCCATCAATCGTAGGATAAGTTGCCATAACGCCGAGCGCACCATTTTCCTTTACACCTGCGACCCACGAAGGCAGAAAAACCTCGCGCAATGTTCTTTCGGAGATTTCCATCGCTCCGCGTTCCAGTCCGCTTACCGGCTGGCTTTGCCCGGGATAGTGACATAAACCGGCAACTACTTTATCGCCGGCAGAAACATCGTCTCCCTGTACAGCTTTTACAATGGTTGCAGCGTATCGCGAACACAAAAACGGATCTTCGCTGAATCCTTCCTGGTTTCTGCCTAATCGTGGATCGCGTAGCGGTTCGATTACCAATGTGAACAACTGATGAATTCCAACTGCCCGTGCCTCTTTTGCTGCCGTTTTATAAACCTTGTCGATCAAATCCAAATCCCATGTACTTCCCAGCGCAGGTCCTTCGGGAAATATGGTTGCTCCCGAACTCATAAAACCGTGCGTACCTTCTTCAGTTTCCAGGAGTGGTATTTTAAGCCGTGTTTTTCCGAGTGCAATTTTTTGAAGTTCATTGAAATAGGTTCGCCTGCTGCGCCGGTCCTTCGTGTAACGCAGAATTTGTAAGGGTAAAAAATCCACCTCCGGGCCCAATCCCTTCCTGAAAAGTTCCTTCAGCAAAACTCCTGCTTTTCTCTTGCTTTTCTTCCGGAGTTCTTCCCAGTTCGCTGAAATAACCGCACGGCATATTCAGTTGGCCAATCTTTTCTGCAAGTGTCATTCTTGACATCAAATCGTCAATCCTTTCTTTGGTTGTAAATGCCGGATTCTGATAGGGAAGCATTCCGGTAAATGGTAAATCTCCTCGTTTTTCTTTGATGTATTTCGCTATAACCTGTACCTTATCAATCCAGATTTCATTGGCCGGATCATTGGCATATTTACAGATGGCTTCGATTGTGTTCAGCAGAGAAGTCTGAGTGCCTCCGTCATTCATTTCATGTCCGGCTAATACCAGCCAGCTTCCGTTTTCCTTTGCCTGATCTATGATAGCTTTAACCTGTTCGAATGATTTTCCATCCAGCTCTATTCCGGTAATTTGTGCCATATCGCAATAAGCCGGATCATTTGGAGCTTCGTCCATCCACGTTCTTCCTGATTCAAACATCGACGAAATCAGCGGAACAATACTTTTTGTTTCCTTTGCTTTTCCGATAAATGTCTGGCCACAAGGATATGCGTACGAAATTGGTGTGACTCCCAAAATATTTTTAACCAATTGCGATGCTGAATCCAGTTCAGTGTACATACTTTGCAACGTATAATCTTCTATTGCTTTATCTCTTGCCCATGTAAAATTCCCCGAACAGGGATGAACCAGCGAGTGATTTCCTATTTCGTGTCCGTCTTTAACTGCTGTCTTCCAGCCCTCAATTCGCTGCATCATATTATCGGGCGAAACATAAAATGTAGCTTTAATATTGTATTTATTCAGCAGTGGAATTCCTTTGTCAATCTGGCTTAGCCGCGCATCGTCAAAGGTAAGGCTCAAACCCATTTTTTTTCCTTCGGGCCATTGAAAACCTGAACTGCCGGTTGATGTTGAATTGCTCTGGTAGGATTGGGAAGAAGCCGTATTTACTATGCTAACAAGAAAAAACAGAATTATTAAATTTTTCATATTGGTTTAAATTAGGTTGAAAGGAAAATACAAGCAACTAAGTTACTTAAAAAGTTGAATAGGTCTGTTTTTCAATTAAGTAATCAAAGGCAAAAAATAGTTAAGTTTGCATCAACAACTAAATCTGTTTAAATGAAAAGAGCATGGTAAATATTTACCACACAGGACAATGATTATATTCCATGCGAGTTACATCCGCCAGCTGGCGGACCATTGAAAATAATAAATATAAACGAATGAAAAAGCCAGTTCTGATTCTCATCCTCCTACATATAAATTTAATTGTCGGTTTCGCGCAGGATTCTGATGTTACAATGAAAACGCTGACCTATAAAAAAATAAGTGGACAGGAATTGACTGCGTACATGTTTTACACCGAAGCAAGTCAGCAAAAGAGCGATAATACAGCGATAGCATTGTTTCATGGTGGAGGCTGGGTTTTTGGCGATCCTTCGGAATTTTTTGAAGCCTGCAAACGATATGCGCGAAAAGGCTATGTGACTTTTTCATTTCAATACCGGCTTTGTAAAAATGATGATGGCACCTATCCGAATCCTGAAATTACTCCTGTGGAATCGACCAAAGATGCACGAACGGCAATCCGTTGGCTGAAGGAGAATGCTAAGACACTGAAAATAAATCCTGACAAAATAGTGGTTGGCGGTCAGTCAGCCGGTGGACAACTGGCTTTATCGACAGCTTTGCTGGATTCGATTAATGAAAAAACCGATAATTTAGAAATCGACCCAAAACCGGTTGCAATCCTGCTTTTTTCAAGTAACGTTAATACACTGGAACCATGGATTGACATGCTTCTTGGAGATCGCAGAAAGGAGATTTGGTCGATTTCGCCCTATCATCATATGAAAAAACCGATGCCTCCTGTTATTGAATTTCGTGGCGACCAGGACAACCAGGTTTTGCCATACATTGTTGGAATGTTTAAAGCTAAAATGAATGAAATGGGAAATTATTACGAGGAATATGTTTATCCCGGAATGAAACACTACCTGGCGCCCGATAATAAAAAATACGCTACTTATTTCGACGAAGAGATATTGGAAAAAACGGATGCCTTTTTGGAAAAGTTTGGGTTATAGTCAGAAGAATTGTTGTATCCAATTTGACATTCCAATTTTTTGAATCTGAAATCGTAAAACAACAAAGATTTTATAAAAGTAAATCGTATGAAACCATTAATTCAGCATACTTCATTTGGTGTTATTATATTACCTGCTGATAAAAAGAGAACTCTATCTGCCACTCGATTGAGATCACAGAATTTTTATATTAGCAGATACAAAATAAGTATGATAAAATTCGGTTTAAATCGAAAATTATTATAATTTTATTCGGTTACAGTCGAATTTTATAATATAATGATTGAAAGACATCTTAAAAAGATTATAGAGAAATACCTGTTCCAAAAAAAGGTAATCATCGTTTATGGCGCACGACAAACGGGTAAAACAACGCTGATGGGACAGATCTTGGAGCCAAATAAAGAAGAAACGCTGTTTCTGAACGGAGACGATGCAGATATACGTGAAATGTTTACAAACCTGAACGCAACACAACTTGTTCCCATTATAGGAAATTCCAAAATTGTTTTTTTGGATGAAGCGCAGCGAATTTCAGAAACAGGTCTGGCATTAAAAATAATCCACGATAATTTTAAAAATGTACAGCTTATTGCCACCGGTTCTTCTTCTTTCGACCTTGCAAATAAGATTATGGAACCGCTTACGGGTCGAAAATTTGAATTTACACTTTATCCATTGTCATTTGGTGAAATGGTCGGTCATCACGGATTTCTTACCGAAAAAAGATTATTGGAACACCGGTTGATTTATGGCTATTATCCAGACATTGCTTTAAATTTAGGTCAGGAAAAAAAATTACTGAAATCGCTCGCTTCAAGCTATCTCTATAAAGATTTATTAATCCTGGAAACCATTAAAAAGCCTGTTTTACTCGAAAAAATTCTTTCGGCTCTTGCATTGCAAATCGGAAACGAGGTGTCGTACAATGAACTGGCGCAATTGCTCAACTCCGATAAAGAAACCGTAGAAAAATATATAGATCTGTTGGAGAAAACCTGCATCATATTCAGGTTGGAAGCTCTGAGCCGCAATGTGCGAAATGAAATTAAAAAAGGACGTAAAATCTATTTTTCAGATAATGGAATACGGAATGCTGTTTTGGGTAATTTTTCTTCATTTTCAACAAGAACGGACAAGGGATCATTATGGGAAAATTTTATTATCAGTGAACGGATAAAGTACCTTGGGAATAATGAGACAGATGTAAAATCATGGTTTTGGCGGACCACCCAGCAACAGGAAATAGACTATATTGAAGAGAGAGAAGGTAAATTACTCGCATTTGAATTTAAATGGAATCCTCAGAAAAAAGTTCGTCTGTCAAAAACTTTTTCAAAAGCATATCCCAACCACGAATTTAAAGTAATATCGCCGGAGAATCTCCAGGAGTTTATTATGTGATAAGACTCTGAAAGGATGCGTTCAGGCAAAATCCGGAATTCAATGAATCCTCGCAACACTTGTCTCAGAAATTTTTTAAATATCGATTAACTGCTTATTCTATACTGATTGTACATTCATTCCTGAAATCATTCCCGACAACGGCAGTAAATGTCGCTTTTCCTGCCTTTCCTGTTGGCCGGAGAATTATGAGGCACCTTCCCTGAAATGCAGTGCAGCTTTTGCTTTGAAAGCTTTTTGGTTCCCTTGAGTTTGCATTTCCTACAGCTGTAATTTCAGCTTCGCCATTGACTGAAAAGATTACAACATTTTCTGCATCAGGAATTCTGTTTCTGTTCGAATCTGTCAACTCAATCACCAGGTAAGCCAACAATTTATTATTTACCTTAGCCGGGAATATTTAGAATTGCTTCACGATCTTAGCTTGTCAATCGGTTATTTCAATATATTTTCTTACAGCATATTCAAGCCATTTAAAGCGAAATGAGATAAGAAATTCTTCAATAAGTATAATGTGCAAAACCATGTGTAATAAGATACTTTTCTACAAAAGATTGGATTGTAGAAAGATTGATAAATTGAAAATGATCGATTGTGATATTCAGATAAAAATGTATTTTTATTCAAAATACGAATATTCATATTAATTTTAATAGTAAATTTATTATAAAGCATTGCGGGAAATTTCCAGTATTTTAAAAATCTACTTATGAAAAATGATAAAGTAAGGCCGGGGTACTTATTTTCAAAAGGGTACACCAATTATATTTTTGTGTTGCTGTTTCTGCTGTATATGTTCGATTATATCGACCGTATGGTAATATCCTCTCTCTTTCCGTTTTTAAAAGCCGATTGGAATTTAACCGATAAAGAATGTGGCGCCCTGGTATCTGTGGTGTACTTTTCGATTGTTGCGCTTACTTTTCCAATTTCAATTTTGGTTGACCGGTGGAGCCGTAAAAAAACGATTGGCCTGATGGCCATAGTTTGGGGCATTGCAACCGGATTGGGAGCTTTTACAAAATCTTTCCGGCAACTTTTTATTACGCGTTCGATCGTGGGTATTGGTGAGGCAGGATACTCACCCGGGGGATCGGCAATGATGTCGGCACTGTATCCGATTGAAAAAAGGGCTTTAATGCTTGGACTCTGGAATGCATCCATACCTCTGGGAAGTGCAATTGGCATTGCTTTGGGTGGAATAATTGCGACCCATTGGGGATGGCGGCATGCGCTGGGCATTGTTGCTATTCCCGTATTGATTGTAGCAATACTATTCTTTTTTATTAAAGATTATAAAACCATAGAGCTTGAAAAGAGAGACTCGGGAGTGAACAAAATCACTGAACGGCAAAAGGTGCGAATGTCGGTAAACGATATGTTAAAAGAGTTTTTATCAAAGCCATCGTTATTATTTACTTATTTCGGAATGGCTGGCGTTGTGTTTACCACTACATCACTAATTGTTTGGCTGCCAACTTATTTTCACCGTGTACAGGGATTGGAAGAAGGGCAAGCAGGAATTAAAGCCAGTGCTGTAATGCTTCTGGCCATTATTGGTGCGCCGTTGGGAGGTTATATTGCCGACAGGTGGAGACGTAAAAAAGTAAATGCCCGCCTGCTTGTTCCAACTATTACTTCGCTTATTTCTGCTGTACTTTTATTTCTGTCATTTAGTATATCCGATGGTAATATGCAATATCTTCTGTTGCTTTCGGTTGGAGTATCGATTACCGCATTTATTGCAGCTGCAGCAGCTGTTACCCAGGACGTAGTTCACCCCGGTTTGCGGGCTATGTCGTATGCAATTGCCGTCGTTATTCAGAATCTGCTTGGTTCCACGCCGGGCCCGATTGCGATGGGTGCCATTTCCGATGCCACAAATATTCAAACTGCATTTAAGTTTTTACCCATTTCTCTGTTAATCTCGTCGGTCCTGTTTTTCATGGGATCCCGTTATTACGAAAAGGATATGAAAAAAGTAACGGCTGTTAGTATAGAAATTGTAAAATGAATCTTTCAAAATCGTAATTTATCTATGCTTTCGTGTTCTCAGTACGTTTTTTTTATGGTGAATTCTGTGTGTCAAACGGGTTATTCATAATTCGTTCAAAAAATGAAATCTGCTATAATTCAATTTATAAAAATGGAATAATCATATAAACTATATGATTCAATGCTGTATGATTCATGAATAATTCCCGCGATAAACGGAATAAATGAGATACTGTATTATTTATTCTTTGTTGGAACCTTCAATACAGCATCATAAGCCGGTTTAGGTTTTTTATTTCTGTCGTAAAGCAACGGGTAATTTGTTCTGCCCGGAACAGGATAACCGTTTTTCCACGACATGCCATCGTGCAAACCCCAAAAAGTTACACGGTCGATTTTGTCCCGCTTTCGGTAAAAAATTTCAAAAAGTTCTGCATAACGATCGGCAAGTTGTTTTTGAATCTCATCCGGTAATCCGTCACGATAAGGATCGAGAAATTCCTTAAATTCTTCCAGTTGAAATTGTTTATCGCTCATCACCTGGCCAATTACCTGACCTTCTTTTGTAAGCGGTAAAACATCGACATCCAGTTCGGTTATCATCACTTTTACACCCAACGATGCAAACGAATCGATTGCTGCTTCAATGTATTCGTTTTTTGGATAGTTTAATCCCCAGTGTGCCTGAATCCCTACTCCGTCGATCCGGATTCCATCTTTTTGCAGCATTCTCACCAACCGCATAATTCCGTCTCGTTTTGCCGGCCTCCATGCATTAAAATCGTTATAATACAATTCGGTATTCGGTGCATATTCAGCAGCATATTTAAAAGCAAGTTTTACAAGCAAATCGCCATCGCCAACTCCGTTTACCCAGGTTGTCGGACGATACGAACCATCATTATCAATCACTTCGTTTACCACATCCCATGCATCGACTCTTCCTGCATACCTTCCGGCTACGGCTTCAATATGCGAACGCATTCGTTCAATTTGCTGCTCCGGGGTGTTTGAATTTCCGTTTTCATCTTTAAAAAACCAATCCGGTGTTTGGTTGTGCCAAACCAAAGTATGGCCGACAATAAACATATCATGATTTTCTCCAAATTCCACATATCGATCTGCAGGCTCAAAATTATACACTCCCGGCCGTGGATTAATTGGCGCAGCTTTCATCACATTTTCAGGCGTAATGGCATTAAACTGGCTGACAACGATTTTTTGTGAAATACTGTCCCGGCCCGAAACGATAAAAGGATTTACTGAGCAACCTATCTTAAAGGCTTCCTTATAAACATATTTTAAACTGTTATTGGTGGGTTGTGCAAACCCTTTCTCTGCACTTGAAATTAATATTGAAATGGCTACCAGGAAAAGAATCAGTCTGTTCATTTTAAATTAGATTTAGTAAAACCTGACTATAAAAATATGCATTTTTATTTTCCTGCACTTTCATCTGTCACAGGAAATCACCTCGCCCGTGTATTCATGTTGAATTGCAAAGCCCGGTTTAAATCCCCCAAAAAATATATTAACTTTATCCATATTAAATACTGTTTATTCAAAACCTAAACTATGTATAAGAACCTTGTCTTTAAGCAATTGTCAATTCAACTTTTATTTTTCGTTGTTAGATTTGAAGTCGAAATATGCTACGTATAGTCTACCTGCATGTTTGCAGACAATGACTACGGCCGGACTGACTTTTAGGTTTCTGAATACCAATACACATAATGCATGATTAATAATTTTTCGCTATTATGAAAAACAAAAAGAACAGCAAAAATTCACGCCGCCGTTTTCTTAAATCATCAGGAGTATTTGTAGCGGGAATAAGTCTCATCCGGCCTTCGCTGCCAGGCAGTGGGATTGACATTTATACCTTTGACTCAAAAGGCGTACAAACAGGAGAGATTTTGCCCGACGGCGTAAAAGCAGTCTGGGATATTTCAAAAGCTCATCATGAAACCACACTCACCCGCGAACGGTTATGTATCAACGGACTCTGGAAATGGCAACCGGGTACAACGGAGTCTGATGTAGTTCCTGAAATGAACTGGGGATATTTCAAAGTTCCCGGCAACTGGCCCGGAACAACTAACTACCTGCAGAAAGAAAGCCAGACGTTATTTGCCCATCCGGCCTGGGAAAAGAAATCGATACGAAATTTAAATGTGGCCTGGTACAGGCGTGAAATCCAAATTCCGGAAAACTGGAATAACCGCAGGATTTTGCTTACTGTGGAATACCTGAATTCGAGCGCCCTGATTTTCATTAACGATGAAAAAGTTGGAGAGGTGCTGTTTCCCGGTGGTGAACTCGATTTAACTTCAATCTGCAAATCCGGAAACAGTTACACGTTGAGCATAAAAGCAACTGCGCTCCCGTTAAGCGATGTAGTTGCTATATTTAGCGATAGCAATGCCTCCCGAAAAGGAAAAGGGCAGGTTGATCGGCGTGGACTTTGCGGCGATGTTTTTTTGTCTTCTGAACCTCAAAATAACTGCATCAATGATGTTCGGATAACCACTTCTGTCCGGAAGAAGGAAATCACCTTTATCGTTGACCTGAACGAACTTTCTTCCGAAAAACAATATGTTTTGAATGCGGTCATTTTTGAATATGGCGAAGAAATTATCCGGTTTAAAAGCGAAAGTTTTGGTAAAAATGATATTAAAGACGGACTATTTTCCTTTTCATCTTTCTGGCTTCCCGATAAACTCTGGGACATACATACGCCGGAGAATCAGTACGAATGTTCAGTTTCATTGATTGACGAAGATGAAAAGATTTTGGATGTCGCTCTTCCCCAATCGTTTGGGTTTAGGGAATTCCGGATTGAAGGCCGGGATTTTTATCTGAACGGAAGTCGTATATTCCTTTCAGCCGTTCCGCTCGACAACGCTTTGGTTGGTGCAGGATGGGCAAATTATGCGTCTGCAATGGAAAGCATGAAGCGCCTGATGAGTTTAGGAATTAATTTCGTTTATACGCACAATTACGGTTGCGAGCCCGGAACACATATCAGCTACAGCGAAATTCTGAAAGCAGCCGACGACACAGGAATGCTTATATCCTTTTCGCAGCCACATTTCGGGCAATACGACTGGCAATCAGCCGATGCCGATAAGAAAAACGGTTATGCCCATCATGCTGAATTTTATACCAAAGCAGCCGGCAATCATCCTTCGGTGGTATTTTATTCAATGAGCCACAACGCCTGTGGCTATAACAACGACATGAATCCCGACCAAATCGACGGGTTTACAAGAAACGATTCCAACTGGTCGGCAAATAATGTGAAAAAAGCGTTGAGAGCTGAGGCTATTGTAGCAGCGCTCGATCCCAATAGGATTATATATCACCATTCCTCGGGAAATTTGGGAGTGATGCATAACAGCAATTTTTATCCCAACTGGGTTCCAATTCAGGAAATGTCGGATTGGTTTGAACATTGGGCAACGGAAGGTGTGAAGCCTTTGTTTACCTGCGAGTTTGGCGCACCTTTTATGTGGGATTGGGGAATGTACCGCGGCTGGTATAAAGGAAACCGGGAATTTGGAAGCGCCGCGGTGCCGTGGGAATTTTGCCTTGCCGAATGGAACGCACAGTTTCTCGGCGATGAAGCGTACAAGGTTTCCGACCTGGAAAAAACAAACCTTCGCTGGGAGGCTAAACAGTTTGAAAAGGGAGCAACATGGTATCGGTGGGATTATCCGTACAGCTTCGACTCCAACCAGTTTATGGAGCGGATTCCGGTATTGGAGATGCATTTATCCAATCAAATGCGGGCATTTCGCACTTGGGGAATGTCGGCAAATTCACCATGGAATTACGGCAGTTACTGGCTGTTGCAAGCTGATAAATCGCATCAAAAGAAGGACTTGAAAGTCGACTGGGAGCAATTGCAGAAGCCGGGTTTCAGCGCCGACTTTATCAACATTACAGCCGCATGGATCTGGATATAGCATATCCTCAGTCGGACTGGCTCCCAACAGCGGCAAAGGCACTAATGCGGAATAACATGCCATTACTGGCATATGTAGCTGGGAAACCATCTGCTTTTCCCGGCAAAATCATAACTTCCTACCGGACGAAAATTTCAGCAAGCAACTCATTATCATTAATAATTTGCGTGAGGAAATTAGCTGTGAATGTGATTGGAAATTGAACCTTCCCGAAGAGATTATCGGAAATAAAATGATATCGCTCACCACAGGAAATCAGGAACGAATTACTCTAGAATTTGACCTTCCGGCTTCATTAAAGCCAGGTAATTATTTGTTGAAGGCAGAAGTAAAGTTCAGCAATGGCGAAATTCAGAATGATGAATTTGAGATCAATGTTTTGTCAAATCCGAAACCAGTGAAGCAATTGGATTCAATTGCACTTTTCGATCCAAATGGTGGAACCAAAAAATTACTGGAGAAGCTGAATATTCGATTTCAACTTGTAAATTCTGATTCAGATTTCAATGAATTTGATATTTTAATTATTGGGAAAAAAGCTTTAACTGTTGATAGAGATTCGCTGAATCTTGAAAATGTCCGCAATGGCTTAAAGGTCATCCAATTTGAGCAAACAACTGAAGTGCTTGAAAAACGTTTTGGTTTTCGCGTTCACGAATATGGATTGCGCCAGGTATTTAAGCGGGTGGCCAATCACCCGGTTCTTAATGAACTTGAAAATAAAAACCTGCATGACTGGGCTGGTGAAGCTACAATTCTACCTGAACGACTGGATTACACCATGGATGAAAATGTATTCAATGGTGCTCCAACCGTAAAGTCGTGCGATATTCCCGTAACCAGGATTTGGCGATGCGGCAACCGTGGAAATGTGGCCAGCGTTCTCATCGAAAAACCAACCTGCGGAAATTTTATGCCCATAGCCGATGGCGGCTTCAGTTTGCAATACAGTCCGTTAATGGAATATCGCGAAGGGAAAGGAATGGTCATGTTTTGCCAAATGGATGTGACCGGGCGAACGGAAGAAGAGCCCGCAGCTTTGAAACTGGTTCAGAATATCATAAATTATGTTGCCGGCTGGGAACCACAGCCAAATCATGAAGCTATTTATGTTGGAAATAGCAAAGGATTGAGCCACCTGAAAAAATGCAGGTATTTCGGTAGCAGCTTTTGAGCAGACAAAACCGAATAAGGAATGAAATTCGTGGTTGCCGGGCCTGGTTGCGACAAAAGCTCTTTTTCTTCTGAAACAAAAGCAATTCAAAAATGGGTTTCTTCCGGTGGAAAACTATTGACTTTAGGGCTTAATCAGCAGGAACTGGATAAAATCCTTCCATTTAAAATTGCAGTAAAGGATGAAGAACATATTTCTACCTATTTCAATCCATTTAACACGGATTCTCCGTTTGCCGGAATTGCCCCTGCCGATGCCCATAACCGGGCACCAAAAGAATTCCCACTGGTTAAGGAAGGCGCTGAAATCGTTGGAAACGGTGTTCTTGCTTCAGCCAAAAATGACAGTGTAATATTGTGTGCTTTAAAACCGTGGGAAAACGATTACGAAAATGAAAAACACAATGTAAAACAAACGTTTCGCCGTTCCATCATTTCTTTTAAACCGATTGCTTGGGGAAATTTAAATGCTGAAAGTAAAACTCCTTTGCTTGCACGTTTTAATGAACCAGTAGACCCTGCCAAAAATGCAAAACGCTGGCTCAATGGATTTTATCTCGATAAACCGGAAGAATGGGATG
>CAWGFJ010000027.1:0-561157 GCA_963821855.1 uncultured Prolixibacteraceae bacterium
TTGTATTGTGCACAGATTTTCCTGCTCACAATAATGTTGGGTGCAGGATTCCGCGAGAGAGCGTAGCGAACCCCCTCTGCCATCTGCCCGCAAGCCTTACCCTGGCATCTCCCCCTAAAAAGGGGAGAAAATAAGGAACGTTTTATCGTTTGTGGTCTCATGAATGGATTCCATAATCTGTTTAGTATTTCGAAGAACCGGAGTACTGTACATTTTAAGCGCTAAAAGTCCCGGTTGGATTCAAATAGCATAACAATAATAAATGAAATCTTAGTCTAAGATAATTAGATCGAGATTCTTAATTCGCTGGAAGTCCTTAATGTTGTTGCTAATCAACGAGCAATTAAAAACAAGACATGTTGCGGCAATAATGGCATCGGGCAATTAATATTATATTCTTTTCGAATTTGAATGGTTTTTAGAATAACTGATTCGTCAATCGTATTGAATTGCCCTGTCAATAAAAGTTTCGAAAGTTCTGACTTCCTTTTTCTCAGATTTCCGAATCCAAGAAGTTCAATACGATTAATTACGGAAACAGCAAATTTCCCGGATAAAGTCATTCCAAAGTAAATAGCAATATTGGAGTCAATCAAATAGTTCTCTCGTTCCATTCTGATCTTGATTTTTCGATTTCGTTGGCCAACTCATTCGCTCTTTCCTTAGATATGCTACCTTTTAAGTCGGACAAAGAAGTCTTATTTTCTCTGCCTATCATTCGAATAAGCTTAGCCTTCTCGAGCCCCTTGAGAATGGACATAACATTTTTGTTTTTAATTTCTATTCTTAAAGTTTCCATTTTATATTTTTTTCAAAACTAATCAAATTAGCTGAAAAATATGAATGTGTTGTTGAGCAAAGTTTTGGGCTAATCGTATCATAATGCCGGTAGTGCCTGTGGTTAAGTATATTTATAATCTCATAGTGCTAAAAGTCAGGAGGCTGCTTCGTCGCTGCGCTCCCTGCCTGAACTGACGAACGGCAGGCAGGTTCGCAGACTCTTGCTAGTAAACATGTTTTGTGCACAGATATCCGTGCTCGAAATAAACCCCCTTTGTCACCTCCCCACGAGCCATACCCGTCAAAAGAGCCGGGCAGGCTGCTGACATTTCCCCCTACCTCTCTGGTCGCCCAACCCACACGCCTTACGCTGACCATCTCTCCTAGAGGAGAGAGAAAAGCGGTATTTTTGATTGTGGGGGAAAAGATAAGGAACGTTTTATTGTTAGGTGCAGGGTTCCACGAGGGAGCTTGCGAACCCCCTCTGCCCGCTACCCACGAGCCTTACCCGTCAAAAGAGCCGGGCAGGCGCTGGCCCGCCCGGATGACCCCCCGGTCGGACGGGCATCTCCCCCTAAACCTCTCTGTCCGGCCACCCACAATCCATACCCGTCGAAAGCCGGGCAGGCTGCTGACATTTCCCCCTAAACCTCTCTGTCCATCCTCCCTGCAAGCCATACCCGCTCGAAAGCCGGGCAGGCGCCGGACATCTCTCCTAAACCCCCTTCGGCACCATCCGACACAATTTCCTTACACTGCTGCCGTATTCCCCCTATTGGGGGAAATTATAATGTATTCCTAATTTCTGGAGAGAAAATAGGTATATTTGACTATGGGGGAAGGAAGCGGTATTCTTTATTGTTTGCGGTCTCATGAATGGATTCCATAACTTGTCTAGTATTTCAAAAGACCCGGAGCACTCTTGACGATCCCTAAATATGGTTTACGGATTTGACTAAATATTGACTTTCGTTTTTTATACATTTCTACCGGACAATATGTGACGATCACTGAAAAAAGTTGATGCTTTTTTTGTTTACTGTTGCAAATGCGCATTTATAACTTCAAAAACAAATAGTGCAAAATTGTAGAATGCTTTGGCCTGCTTCTGATTTGGTTTCCCATCGGGTAATAAACCGAATTCACCTGGATATCTTGATTCGATATAAAGGCTGTCGAGCGCAATTATTATTTCCTCGTCAGATTGAATGGAAACAAAAGACTCACATATATCGAACAATTTGCTTAATGAATGTATTTTGGGAACTCTCTGTCCGGATTCTTCAATAATCGCTTTTAATGACTTTTCGATTGCCTGTTGAGCGTGGAACGCGACCTGACCGGTTAACCTTTCATTTTCGAGAAGATAAGGAATGGCCTCCAAATCGAGTTTTGCAGTTTCGAGCCAGTCTTTTGTTATTTGTTTCATTTAAATCAGAATAATTCCTTTTTGCATGATTTCTTTCGAAAATGAACTTCCCAGTTCTACAAATCTTTGATGTACGGGAATAGTATGAACCAATATATCTGCTGCATATTTTTTCCGGAATTTGCTTAGTGCCTGATATACCTTTTTTTTAACCTGTAAATTTTCCTCAAAATTTGAAGGGATAAATTTATCCCGTGTAACAATATACAAATCAATATCGCTATCAGGGCTGGGTATTCCATACGCGTGACTACCAAAAAGAATTACCCTTTGAGGTTTTAATGGATATAAGTTATCTTTTATTTCTTTCTGTATTTGTGCTGAAAGCATAAAACTATTTTTTATTAAAAGTAATCAAAATCTTTCAAATTTATTTGACATGTAGAAAAACGCAAGCAATGTTATTGGTTAGGCATTGGGCAGTTTTAAGTCGCTGTGTTCCCTCTTTCATTTTATTGTACTAAAAGTCGGGAGGCCCTGTTAAATTTGCTTCACATTTCATCCCAGTGGATTGAATATCCACGGGACAGGCGGGGTGAACCGCCGGTCGTTTCTAATTTCTCTGTGCTGAAAGTCAGAAGGCTGCTTCGGTTCCGTCAGTTGCCGGACAAGCTGTTCCTCCTCCCGCCTTGGTCGGGATTAGTTCCACCTGCGCCTTTCAATTCGCTTCACTTTTGAAAGTCGGGTGTCACTGAATCGCAGACCCTTGCTATTTACCCTGTGGAATGCTGCTTCGCATCAAATCTTCGATTTATTCCACAGGGTGAATGTTGTACTGTGCACAGATTTTCGTGCTCCAAATAAACCCCCTTTGTCACCTCCCCACGAGCCATACCCGTCAAAAGAGCCGGGCAGGCTGCTGACATTTCCCCCTACCTCTCTGGTCGCCCAACCCACACGCCTTACGCTGACCATCTCTCCTAGAGGAGAGAGAAAAGCGGTATTTTTGATTGTGGGGGAAAAGATAAGGAACGTTTGATTTTTGAGGAAAGAAGCAGAATGTTTAATTATTTGTTCTGTTGATCCAGTTCTCGATTTTTATCCCGGTGATTCGTTGAAATTCGCTGATGTTTTCAGTTACCATAATCATATCGCTCTCAACAGCAGTGCAGCCAATTAATAAATCAAAGTCACTTATAATTGTTCCCGATTTTTTTAGCCTGGCTTTTTCTTTTCCATATAAACTGATGGAGTCAAAAATTGGGATTATGGTAATTCTTTTTATGAACTTTTCTATGATTTGCAGATTCTTTTCCGTGTTACCACTGTATTCTGCACCAAAAACCAATTCGGCCAAAGTGATTTCTGATATTGCACAGTTTTCGGGTTTTATTTCTTCCAGTTTCCTTATCAGATTGTACTTTCCACGAAAGAAGTGAATACAGATATTGGTATCGAGCAGGTATTCCATTAAAATTCTGCAATATTGTTTTTATCCAATCTGGAATTTTTAATTTCTTTGATAATTTCGTCGGAATCCCTTTTGTCTTCCCATGCTCCAAATAAATCATGCAGCGAGTAACTGTTTTCTTCTTTAGTCTCTATCGATTCTGTTAACTTAATTATCAGTTTCTTTTTGGAATTATTGTCGAGCCTGGATAAAAACCGGAAATATTTGTCTATTGTCTTATTTGTCAATGTAATTCCCATATTTTTTATTTCAAATATATGAATTTTTATGCAGTGTTGTTTTTAAAATTAAGTTTCTAAAGTTTATTGTATTTCCCCCTTTTGGGGAAATTATAAGGTATTTTTTTATTGCTGGAGAAAATAAGGTATATTTTAGTTATTGTTACTTTTCTCCCTGAAGTTCATGGCTTTTTCGCTCACTTTCCGTACGGGGTAATCTTCCCAGAGCGTACTTTGCCAGATGGTGTAATCAAAAGGTTCTTTAGAAATAAGCTGAATAAATTTTTCGGCATTCACATCTCCTAAATTTTCAATCAGCGCCTTTAATCCTTTTCTTTTTATTTCTGTATCTGTTAGCATATTTGTATTTAAATATAATTAACGAAATCCACTGGAGAGATCACTTTAACTGATTAAAAATTAGCGATTCCACGATCTCGCCTAAGGCGAAAGAAGTGGTCTCATCATAGCCCCGCTATACATGTTCAGGACGTTTTCTTTCTTTACGGCATTTTGCTAAAAGTCGTGAGGCTGCTTCGGTTCCGTCAGTTGCCGGACAAGCTGTTCCTCCCACGGGAAGTCGTACCACGAATACTGTTGAGAGCAGGGACAAACCTGCACAAACTATGTTAGGTGCAAGGTTCCGCGATCCCCCCTCAGGCGGGAGAAGCGGTCTCAAGCCTAAGCACTTATTTCGTAAAGTATCCTCGATACCATTCCACAAACTTTTCAATTCCCACCTTTACCGGGGTATTTGGTTTATAACCTAAATCTTCCACTAAATCCGTTACATCGGCATATTGTTTTACCCCCAACCCCCAAGGGGGGCGTTTGATTGTACTAATTTTCAGCAGGGTAATCCAATCGTTTTTTCACTTTCATTCTTATCCGGCTAACAACAATATCGATATTGGTGTGAATTTCTTCATTGTTAAATCGAATTACCTGAACACCGAAATCGTTTATGGTCTTTGTTCTTTCTTTATCTTCTTCCTTACTTTCAAGATGTATCCTACCATCAATTTCCACGACTAATCTGGCTTTATGGCAGTAAAAATCTGCAATGAAAGTATTTATCGGATGTTGCCTTCTGAATCGTACCCCACAAATTTGTTTTTTTTTAAATTTCTCCCACAACACGATTTCTTCCGGTGTCATTCTGTTTCGAAGCTGCCTGGCTTTCTGAAAAGTTGAAGTGGTAGCTCCGAAATACATTGGTTTTTCTAATTCATTCATTTCAGTGTGTCGGATTCACCCCTTTTACCTCTCTGTCCGGCTGCCCACGTTCCCTACACTGGACATCTCTCCTGACAGGAGATAATAAGCGGAATATTTTATTGTTGGGCCAGGGGTAGCGATGGCGTCAGGTTTCAAAATAATGTTTATACCACTCCACAAACTTCTAAATCCCTTTTTTAACCGGCGTATTGGGTTTATATCCCAAATCCTCCACCAAATCTGTTACCTCTGCATTTACCCCCAGTCCAGCCGCCCTGCTCCCGAAGTTTCGTATCTTATCTGTCGAAAGCCGGACAAAGGCCGGACATCTCTTCTGAAACCCCCTTTGTCAACCACCCTCCGGCTTTACGCGGACATTTCCCCCTGGAGGGGGAAACGATAAGGAATATTTTATTTTTTGGGGCGTTTGATTGTGCTTTTTTCGAGATTTGAATTCCTAATTATTTAAGTGTTTGTTATTGTGTAATCCGGTTCATACAAGTTTGTGCGTTGGCTTCACCCCTTGGGGGCAGGGGTAGCGATGGCGTCAGGTTTCAAAATAATGTTTGTACCACTCCACAAACTTCTCAATCCCTTTTTTAACCGGCGTATTGGGTTTATACCCCAAATCTTCCACCAAATCTGTTACCTCTGCATTTACCCCCAACCCCCAGGGGGGCGTTTGATTGTGCTTTTTTCGAGATTTGAATTCCTAATTATTTAAGTGTTTGTTATTGTGTAATCCGGTTCATACAAGTTTGTGCGTTGGCTTCACCCCTTGGGGGCAGGGGTAGCGATGGCGTCAGGTTTCAAAATAATGTTTGTACCACTCCACAAACTTCTCAATCCCAACCTTAACCGTTGTATTAGGTTTGTATCCCAGGTTTTCCACCAAATCGGTGACATCGGCTTCTGTTCCTGGCACGTCGCCGGGTTGCATCGGCAGGAATTCCTTTTGGGCAGATTTGCCAAGGGTTGTTTCAATGGCGGCGATGTAGTCCATAAGGGGGACAGGCGAGGAGTTGCCGATGTTGTAAATGGCATAGGGCGCAGAGCGAATAGCAGAGGGCTTATCAACCACCTCCCTCTGACGCTGCCGGTCAGAGTATTCCTCCTGGGAGGAGGAGAAACCTGGTGCTTCTTTTTTATTTTGTGCATTTATAGGTGGATTATCAATCACTCTGACCACTCCTTCTATGATATCGTCGATGTAGGTAAAGTCGCGAACCATGTTGCCGTGATTAAAAACTTTTATGGGCTCGTCGTTCAGGATGGCTTTTGTGAACAGGAACAGCGCCATATCGGGGCGGCCCCACGGACCGTACACGGTAAAAAACCGGAGCCCGGTTGTGGGAATACCAAAAAGGTGGCTGTATGTATGTGCCATCAGCTCATTGCTCTTTTTTGTGGCAGCATACAGACTAATGGGATGATCAACATTATCACTGGTGCTGAGTGGCATTTTGGTGTTATTGCCATACACACTGCTTGAACTGGCATAGGCAAGGTGTTTAATATTGTAGTGGCGGCAGGCTTCGAGGATGTTTATAAATCCGACAATATTGCTGTTAATATATGCATGCGGATTTTCGAGGCTGTAACGCACTCCAGCCTGCGCTGCCAGGTTGCAGACCTTATCGAATTGCTCATTTTTAAACAATTCCATCAGTTGTTCCCTGTCTTCGAGGTTCATTCTTACAAATGAATAATTTGGGTATCTGGCGCTGACTATTTTTTTGTGCCAGGTTTTTGCATCGCGTGATATTCCTGTTTCTGCGAGGCGGGAATATTTCAGGTTGACATCGTAATAATCGTTTATATTATCTATGCCGATGACGGTATCGCCGCGTTCCAAAAGTCTTTTGGCAAGGTGGAAGCCGATAAATCCAGCTGTCCCGGTTATTAGTATTTTCATTTTTATGATATTCTTTATATCCTTAAGTCATTCTTACCCGAACAGGGCATTTTAAGTCCGGGCTACATTGGCTGGCCATGCATGTATGATATTGCGAAAATGCGTGAATGCGAAAATGCGTGAATGCGAAAATGCTTAAATGCGAAAATGCTTCAAATGCTGAAAATGCTTCAATGCATGTAAAGTATTGCTTCAATGCGAAAATGCTTCAATGCGAAAATGCTTAAATGCGAAAATGCTTAAATGCTCTAATGCTTGAATGATTAAATTTAGCTTTCCGTCTTGTGTCTTGTGTCTTGGTTGTGTCTTGTCTCGTGTCTTGCATCTTGTATCTTGCGTCTTATGTCTCGTGTCTTACTGTGTCTCGTGTCTTCGTGTCTTGTGTCTTGTGTCTTGTCTTGTAGTCTTGTGTCTTGTGTCTTGCGTCTTATAGTCTTGTTGTCTCGTGTCTCGTGTCTCGTTGTCTCGTGTCTTAGTGTCTTGTGTCTTACTTAGTATTGCTGTCATTTAGTCGTATTGTGCTAAAGTGCGTGAAGGCTAAAATGCTTGAATGCTTTATTGCGTGAATGCGAAAATGCTTAAATGCGAAAATGCTTCAATGCCTGAATGCTTTAATGATTAAATTTATTTTTCTGTTTTGAATTTCTTGTAGCTCGTGTCTTGTGTCTTATGTCTTGTGTCTTGTGTCTTGTGTCTTGTGTCTTGTGTCTTGTGTCTTGTGTCTTTGTCTTCTGTCTTGTTCTTGTAGTCTCGTGTCTTGTGTCTTGTGTCTTGTGTCTTGTGTCTTGTGTCTCTTGTCTTGTGTCTTGCGTCTTATGTCTTGTGTCTCGTGTCTCGTGTCTCGTGTCTCGTGTCTTGTGTCTTGTGTCTTGTGTCTTTAATCCTGTGTCTTCTGTCTTGTGTCTTGCGTCTTGTGTCTGATAATCAATGTACAAAGTGACAAATGCGTCTTACTGCACATAACTCTTTGCTATTCGTCCTTTTTCCAGATTAACAATATAGGTTTATCGTTTAAAAAGTGTTCTGTTTGTTCTTTGGTTAGCGATACATAAACTATCTTTTTACCGATTAGTGTTTCCGCCTTGCTGACGAGTGTTTTTATATAAACTTCGTCGAGGTTTTCACCAACCAGCACCAGCTCGATTGTGTCGGAATCAATGCCATTTGCAAAGCTGCCGGACAGGAATGCAGAATCGAGATTTCCGACCTGGCTGGTTATACGCTCAATAATTTTATCGATACCAACCATTTTTCGAAGGATGTGATTGATATCTTCAAAAAGCGGGTGGCTGGTGTTTGCCTTAAAGTAGCGTTTATTGGCCTGGTAACTGTCGGTGAGCAGGCCGGCATTCATGAAACGGTTTAATTCCTGGTGAATGGCGTTGGTCGATTCACCAAATTCCTTTTGCATCCCTCTTAAGTGACTCTGATTGTCGCTATTTAAAAAGAGTTTCATTAAGAGTTTGATTCGGGTTTTGGATGTTATTAGTGAATCGAGCATAATTGGTTTTTATTTTGTCTTATTCCCTTATTCCGGGAATTTGATTATTGGGGGTTTATTACTTCGTATTGTGCTTTGGACGTTTTTTAATTTTGTTCGTTTAATGAAAGCTGCCAGGATAAAAGACAGGCATTCGCCGTTTAAATCACTGAATCAATGCAATCTAAAAATTCGGGAAAAATAAGATTAGAGAATTAAAAGGTCCGGTTTTTCTACTACTCCGTCCTCTCAGTTACATCTAATTGTATGAGCCGGGACAGGGTGTTCAATTATTGTAATCAATAATGATGCTAAATGTAATAAACTATTTGATTCATAAGTTACAATGGTTTGATATTTTCCCAAAATTGGAATAGCCACCATAAAATGAAAATATCACAAGCATCTGAATATCATTATAATAGATTTATTTACTTCTATTTAATTTAAAATGATTTTAAAGAAGTAGTGATACAATACTATTCTTATAACGGCGAATATTCGGGATAAATCTGTAAATAAGATATCCCAAAGTTGTTACAAAACATCCTTCAAATAAATTTCTTCACAGAAATTATCTTTACTTTTAAACGGCCAAAATCAACAAAATGAAACAAGTGTTAATCCGGATTTTCGAGTTCCTGAATCTTATCTCAACTAATTCTTCAGTAGATCGCTGGCATCCGATTTGTTTGTCCCAATCATTTTTAGTATAATAGAAGACGAATGGGTATGAATATGAAGGTGCTATTATTAAAAATACTGCGGATTGGGATTGTATTGTTGCTGATATTATTTCTGCAATGCGACAATCAGAATACCAAAACCATTGAGGTTACTGCAACTGCTTATAATTCCCTGCCCGGACAAACCCACGCCGAACATCCTGATATTGCAGCCTGGGGCGATAAACTGGAACCCGGCATGAAAGCCATCGCCGTTTCGCGTGACCTGTTAAATATGGGACTCACCTACAATACCAAAGTTAAAATTGAAGGCCTGCGGGGCAAATACATTGTGGTGGATAAAATGAATAAACGCTGGACAAAACGAATCGATATCTATATGGGAAAGGATAAAGAACTTGCCAGGGATTGGGGCCGCCAGAAGGTTTCAATCACATGGAATGCGACAGATTAGACATTACCCATTCAAATTGATCCGACTTCTACCCTATTTTACTATAGTTTGTTCATTTGTGAATAAACACCTATTTACCAGACTTGCCGCTATACATGACTTTCCATGAATATCAATCTCAATTAGCAGATTATCAATAATTCAACCCACTCCGGGGTTGTGTCGCTGTGTCCTGTTGCTAACCCCGAGCTTCGCACAGGGCTATTTTTGTGTATGTCCTTCGGACATGAAATCAGAACCCACAAATGGGTTCAACTTTTACATAACAATTTAAAAAATAAAATCAACCCAAAACTCACGTTAAATTAATAAGTAAGACGGTATTACTGACAAATTCAAACCATGTTCAGGGTTAACTGTTGCTTATGCAAACTTTTCAAAATTAATACTCAATGAATGATTTTTGGAAGGCCCGATTTAGTAATAAAGAATATGCATAATGTCGACATGCTTTTTTCAAAGGAAGAACTCGAAAATGATTTTTCAGGATTTTCAGGCTTTGCCGTTTCAGAAACCGAAACGCAACTCAACGAAGGCAGGTTTCACCAGGGGTTTAGCAGCAGTTATCAGGGTTTTTGGCGTAAAATGAAATTGTATTCACTAAAAATTGACTTTGGCGACTATTTTTAAACTATCTTTTTTTACTTTAGCCAACTTTAAATTTTAAACCTAAGCCGTTGAAGTACTTAGTTAATATTCTGTTATACTTATTTATTTTATCAGGAATCACACATGCACAATCGGTGGTAAAAGCTGTTCGGGTATCAACACCACCTGTAATTGATGGTTATGTTAAAGAAGATGTATGGAATGAAGCATTCATGGTAGATACTTTTTATCAGCGCGAACCTGTGGAAGGAGCGTTCGTTTCGGAACGTACAGAAATGTTGGTTTGCTACGATGCCAATAACATTTACTTTGGAATGCGGTGCTGGGACGACCCTAAAAAAATTACTGCCAAGGAAATGGCCCGCGATGTAAGTCTCGGAAAAGATGATCGTATACAAATAATTATCGATACCTATCTCGATCATCGCAACGCATACTGGTTTCAGATTGGGCCGCGGGGTTCTATCGGCGATGCAATAGTTAGCGAAAACGGTGGCGTATTGAACAAACAGTGGGACGGGCTTTGGACAGGAAAAGCAAAAATTCTGGATTATGGCTGGGAAGCTGAAATTGCCATTCCATTTAAAACCCTTGGATTCGATAAGGAAAATACGCAATGGGGATTAAAGCTGATTCGAAACATCGTTAACAAACTTGAAACCGATTACTGGCCTGTTGCCAATTTAAATGCGCTCAAATTCCAGGTTTCTGATGCAGGAATTCTTGATGGAATAGAAGATATAACCCAGGGAATTGGTTTGGATATTGCGCCATACCTCTTAACCGGATTAAATACAAAGAAAGGTGAAAAAGCAGATCCAAAACTTACAGGAGGAGTCGATTTGTTTTATCAGCTCACACCAAGTTTAAAAGCTTCATTAACTATAAATACCGATTTTGCTGAAACAGAAGTCGATGACCGTCAGATTAATCTAACCCGGTTTAGCTTACATTATCCCGAGAAACGCGATTTCTTTCTCGATGGCGCCAACTATTTTCAGTTTGGATTACAAGGCGATGATAACAGTCCGGTTGCCAATTCATTGATTCCCTTTTTCTCGCGCAGAATGGGATTGGATTCTTTGGGCGGGCCAATACCAATAAATGTGGGAGCAAAGCTGCACGGACAAGTCGATGACTGGAATATTGGCATGATGTATATTAACGACGGCCGCGATGTTGGCCCCAATAATTTTTCAGTGGCAAGGGTTTCACGAAATTTAGGCAAGCAGTCATCGGTTGGTATAATCGGCACATACGGAAATGCTGCCGGACAGGGTACAAACCTTGTTGCCGGCGCCGATTTAAAACTGTCTACAGCTCAATTTCAGAAGAATAAAAATGCGTCGTTTATATTATTCGGATTGAAATCGAATACAGAAGAAACCAATGGCGACGATTATTCATGGGGAACACAGTTGAATTATCCCAACGACTTTGTAAAAGCGCGATTGGGTTATCACCAAATCGGGAAAAATTTTGTAGCAGGAATGGGTTTTGTACCCCGTAGGAACATCAGCCAGAGCTATGGTGAGCTCGCATTTGGGCCCCGGCCGCAGAAATATGGAATTCTGCAGGTTTTATTCGGCGGAAGTTTTAATCATATTTCCAATCTCGAAACAAAGGAATTAGAAACCAGGGAAATCAAAATTCAACCTATGGGAATCCGTTTTATGTCGGGAGAACAAATTAACCTATTCTATAATTAATCAGTATGAACGGCTTTATAAGGACTTTAATATTTTTAAAGATTTTGTAATTCCGCAGGGGGCATACGACTGGTGGCAACATGAATTTGAACTTGAAACAAAAGGTGCAAGAGATGTTTGGGGACTTGCAAGCTATAAATTCGGCGACTTTTATAACGGAAAAAGAAACGACTTAAAACTTCAGTTAAACTGGAAAATTGCCGTTCCGTTTTTTCTGGGTGGCACAATTACCCAAAGCAATGTTAAACTTCCTGAAGGAAATTTTACAGCAAATATATTTCAGGTGAATGCAAATATTTTGTTTAGCCCCGACGTTACCTTATACAATTATCTTCAGTACGATAATAAAAGCAAAAGCATCGGCTGGCAATCGAGGTTTCAATGGATAATAAAACCAGGCAATGAAATTATTGTAGCCTGGACATCGAATTTTCTTCGACCTGAATCGGCTTTTGTGCTGGATGAAAGTGCAGTACGATTAAAAATTAAATACAACATCCGGCTGTAGTTTTACAATCGGCAACAGAAAACATTTTTAACATCCGGGTGTTTATGAAATATATAGCCTTAATGCAAAAACAACTAATTTAAAATTCGGGAACATATTAGTTTGTAATTATTACGCGAAAACATTAATTTTGCGACAATTAAGTGAGAAGATTGTAAAAAAGAGTTTCATAGTTTGGTTGGTTTCAAGTATTTTTAATATACTTGCACCCGAATTCTAAGTAATTCTCATCCCCGCTTCAATTGTTCCAGGATATTATTCAACAATTAAAATCAAAAAAACAAGGAATAATTTTTTAACAATGTACGATATATTAGAACTGAATAAAAAGCTCGTTCCAGAGCTAAGAGAGATCGCCAAGGAACTTGACATCAAAAGACCGGAATCGTTTAAAAAACAGGACTTGATATACAAGATTCTTGACACACAAGCCATAAAGGAAGCCGAAAAAAAAGAAAGAAAACCGGTGGCTAAACAACAAGCGAAAGACGAAAAAGGTGTAAAATCTATTTTTGTAAAGCGAAATTCATCTGAAAATCAAAACGATTCTCAGGACGATCGAAAAGGCCGACGCCCGCGAAGAGAACGTATTGAACCGATTATTAAACACGAAAAGGTAGAAGCCGGCAGAAAAAAACAGGGACAACGAAATAACAATGTTCAGTCGCGGCAGGATCAGATTAAAGCTATTATTAAAGGATTTAACCGCGAAAAACTTCCTTCACAGGAAGAACAGGACAAAATTGCAGAGGAAGCAGTTACGGCAAAAAAGGCAGAAGAAAAAAAGGCTGAAATTAATCAGCCGAAAGAAAATAATTTTAAGAAGGAAAAAATACGCGAAGAAATTGTTGATGAACCAGTGGAACAGGAAGTTCTGCCGTCTGACGATCATGTAAAAGAGCCTGTTGCCATTGAGCAAAAACCAAAAGCTGTGAGACACAAAAACGATAACCAAAATCAAAATCAAAGCGGAAAGCAGAAGACACGTCCGTTTGAGTTTGAAGGTATTATTACCAATACCGGAGTGCTTGAAATTTTGCAGGATGGTTACGGATTCCTTCGTTCTTCCGATTATAATTATCTGAATTCTCCCGATGACATTTATGTGTCGCAATCGCAGATAAAACTCTTCGGGCTAAAAACCGGCGATACCGTAAAAGGCACTATTCGTCCGCCAAAAGAAGGTGAGAAATATTTCCCGCTGATAAAAGTGCTCGAAATTAACGGCAGAAGTCCCGACTATATTCGCGATCGTGTGCCGTTTGATCATTTAACTCCACTTTTTCCAAACGAGAAATTTGAATTAACCGGAAACGGACATGATAATATTTCCACCCGGATTGTGGATATGTTTGCACCAATCGGGAAAGGCCAACGTGGATTAATTGTTGCCCAGCCAAAAACAGGTAAAACAGTTTTATTAAAAGAAATTGCCAATGCCATTGCGGCTAACCATCCTGAAGTTTACATGATTGTGCTTTTAATCGATGAACGTCCGGAAGAAGTTACCGATATGGCCCGCAGTGTAAATGCCGAAGTTATTTCTTCAACTTTCGACGAGCCGGCAGATAAACATGTTAGTGTTGCAAATATAGTTCTCGAAAAAGCAAAACGAATGGTGGAATGCGGCCACGATGTTGTTATTCTTCTCGACTCGATAACCCGTTTGGCCCGTGCTTATAATACAGTTCAGCCTGCATCGGGAAAAGTGCTTTCAGGCGGTGTGGATGCCAATGCATTGCACAAACCAAAACGCTTTTTTGGCGCGGCAAGAAATATAGAAGAAGGAGGTTCTTTAACTATTCTTTCCACAGCGCTAACAGAAACCGGCTCGAAAATGGATGATGTTATATTTGAAGAATTCAAAGGAACCGGTAATATGGAATTACAACTCGACAGGAAACTTTCCAACAAGCGTATGTTCCCGTCGGTGGATATTCCCGCTTCAAGTACACGTCGCGAAGATTTGCTGTTCTCAAAACAGGTTATCGACAAACTTTGGATTTTGCGTCACTACCTTGGTGGCATGAATTCACTCGAAGCGATGGATTTTATGAAAACACGACTTATGCGCGCAGATTCTATGGAAGAGTTTCTCGCTTCTATGAACGACGAATAAAAATTTCAAAATTATACAGCAAAGCAGGGTCTTTTAGATTCTGCTTTTTTTTGTTTAATTGAATTGTTAACTAAATGTAAACTTGGTCCAGAAAAAAATATCTGCCATTATCTTCAGCTTTCAAAAACCATTCATAAAAAGATGGCTATAACATCTCTTTTTCATTTCAAAAAAATCTTTAATATGATCATTTGATATTCTGACCATGATAAATTGATTATCATCCTCATTTTCAGGCAGAAATTCAATATCACCAAAAGATTCAATATTGCTATTTTCAACAGACATTAAGCCTCAAAAACTAAATAGTCCATTGGGAATGAAAAATGACTAATGAACAATTAGCATGGCTTATTATAAATTATGAAATTTCAAAAACTAATTATTTTTAACAGATATAAATAGCATGAAAAATACAAAATTGCAATCTGTGGATTACAATAAATGAGTTAATCTGACTATTTTTGTAAAAAATTTATATCGTTGGAATATTTTCAAAATGCACATAAATCACTTCTGGAAAGCTCTAAAGTAACTATTAAGAGAGAGCTCGCCAAAAGTATAGACTGGAATCAGAAGCTGATTGCCATTAAAGGATTTCGTGGTGTTGGCAAGACTACATTCCTGCTTGATTTTATCCGCGGAATTTTCGTGATGACAATTCAGCATTATATATCAACCTGAATAATTTTTATTTTACAAAACGCAAAATTAGTTCATTTGCCGATGAATTTGCCAAACGCGGCGGAAAAGTATTGTTGCTGGACCAAATTCAGAAATATCCTGAATGGTCGGCCGACTTAAGAAAATGTATCGATGAAATTCCTGAATTAAAAATCATTTTCACATCATCGCCGGTTTTACGGATAGTCGACGGTAATCCCGATTTACAAGGCATTGCAAGTGTTAATCATTTGGAAGGATTATCATTCAGGGAATATTTAAATGTACCAGACGGCAGCAATTTCAAACATTATGCACTGGAAGAAATTATTGCGAATCATGAAACAATAGCACAGGAAATTGTATCGCAGGTAAGGCCACTGGCATATTTCGACGACTATTTAAAATACGGCTACTTCCCTTATTTTATGGACGAACCGAATTTCTACGTCAACCAGCTATTAAAACATATAAACCTGGCGCTGGAAATCGATGTCCCGTACATCAACCAAATTGAGTTAAAATATCTTTCAAAGCTCAGAAAGCTGTTGCATATCATAGCATCGGAAACACCATTTACCCCGAATGTAAGTAAATTAGCGGCCTCGGTACAAACATCGCGCGCTACAATAATGAATTATCTGAACTATCTGAAAAATGCGAGGTTAATTCAGCTCCTGTACTCCAATGGCGATGATGACCAGATGAAAAAACCGGATAAGGTTTATTTGCACAATACGAATTTAATTTATGCAATTGCCCCGAATAATACGGATAGTTTGAATTTGCGGCATACGTTCTTTTACAACCAGGTAGGATATCAGTATATGTTAAAAAGTTCGCCAAAAGCCGATTTTTTCGTCAACGATAAATATCATTTCAATGTGGGCGGACGAAAGCTTGAACCGGATTCCGACATTTATGCAGCTTCGGATGTAATTGAAATTGGTGAACAAAAAAAGATTCCGTTGTGGCTCTTTGGTTTTTTATATTAGAAGAATATTCACTTAACGAATAATAAATAACAAAATAAAATCGACTTAAAATGGCAAAACAAAAAAAATTTATCACATGCGACGGAAACTATGCGGCAGCATATATGAGTTACATGTTTAGCGAAGTAGCATGTATTTACCCCATTACGCCATCGTCAACAATGGCCGAATATGTTGACGAATGGGCAGCTTTTGGAAAGAAAAATATGTTTGGGCGTCCGGTTCGCCTTGCAGAAATGCAAAGTGAAGGTGGCGCAGCAGGTGCAGTTCACGGAGCATTACAATCAGGAGCTTTAACTACAACCTATACCGCTTCACAGGGATTGTTGCTGATGATTCCGAACATGTATAAAATTGCAGGTGAATTATTGCCAACTGTTTTCCATGTTAGCGCCCGAGCAATTGCCGGCCATGCGCTTTCAATTTTTGGCGACCACAGCGATATTTATGCTGCGCGTCAAACCGGTTTTGCAATGATAGCAGCCGGTTCAGTTCAGGAAGAAATGGATTTGGCCGGTGTTGCCCATTTGGCTACCATAAAATCGAGAATTCCATTTGTCGCTTTCTTCGATGGATTCCGAACATCGCACGAAATTCAGAAAATTGAAGCCATTCAAATGGAAGATATTGTTCCGTTAATTGACAAGCAGGCATTGCAGGAATTCAGAAACCGTGCTTTAAACCCTGAAAACCCTGTAACTCGTGGTACAGCTCAAAACCCTGATATCTTCTTCCAGGCAAAAGAATCATCAAATAAATTTTATGACGCTGTTCCTGATATTGTTGCCGGTTATATGAATGAAATCAGCAAAATTACAGGCAGAAGATACAGGCCATTTACCTATTACGGCGATCCTGAAGCCGAAAATATAATTATTGCCATGGGATCGGCAACTGAAACCATTCGCGAAACCATCGATTATTTGACATCACAGGGTAAAAAAGTTGGATTGATTGTCGTTCATCTCTTCCGTCCGTTTCTCGGCAAAATATTTTATGGAAGCGCTTCCGAAAACAGTAAAAAGAATTGCTGTTCTCGACCGTGCAAAAGAACCGGGAGCTGGTGGCGAACCATTGTTCCTCGATATAAGGTCTCATTTCTATGGTAAAAAAGATGCTCCGGTTATTGTTGGCGGACGTTACGGGTTAGGTTCAAAAGATACCACTCCATCACAAATTCTTTCGGTTTACGAAAACCTTGAAATGAATGAGCCAAAAGGAGATTTTACCATTGGTATTGTCGACGATGTTACATTCAAATCGCTTCCTTTAAAAGAAGAAATCGATATGACACCCAAAAGGAACTTACCAGGCTAAATTTTATGGTTTGGGTTCCGATGGTACAGTTGGTGCAAATAAAAACTCAATAAAAATTATTGGTGATGCAACTGATAAATATTGCCAGGGATATTTCCAGTACGACTCCAAAAAATCGGGTGGTTTTACCTGTTCACACCTTCGTTTTGGCGACAAACAAATCCGCTCGACTTATCTTGTTACAACACCCGACTTTGTGGCGTGTCATGTTCCGGCATACCTTCATTTATACGATGTGTTGAAGGGATTGAAAAAAGGAGGTTCTTTCCTGCTGAATTCAATCTGGGATGAGGAAGAAACCAAAAAAACTGCCGGATACCATGAAAAAATATCTGGCTGAAAATGAGATAAATTTCTACATCATCAACGGAACAAAATTAGGTGAAGAAATTGGTTTGGGAACACGTACCAATACCATTATGCAATCGGCATTCTTTAAAATTACAGGCGTAATTCCTTACGAAATGGCAGTGGATGAAATGAAAAAAGCCATTGTAAAATCGTATGGAAAAAAAGGAGAGCGCATTGTAAATATGAACTATGCAGCTGTTGAAGCCGGTGGTAAAAATGTGACCAAAGTTGAAGTTCCTGCGGAATGGAAAAACATTAAAGTAGCGAAAAGAATCCGTTGCTGATACCAAACGTCCGGAATACATTGCAAAAGTTGTTGATGTTATTAATGGCCAACGAGGAGATGATCTTCCGGTTTCCACATTTGCAGGAAGCGAAGACGGAACATTCCCACTGGGAACTGCAGCATACGAAAAACGCGGTATCGCAGTAAATGTACCTGAATGGCAGGCTGAAAACTGTATTCAGTGTAACCAGTGTGCATATGTTTGTCCGCATGCTGCAATTCGTCCGTTCCTTTTAACCGAAGAGGAAGTTGAAGCAGCTCCGGCAGGAACAGAAGTTCGTGTTGCAACACCGGCAAAACAATTCCCGGATTTAATTTCCGCATCCAGGTTAGCATTGCTCGATTGTACCGGTTGCGGAAACTGTGCCGATGTTTGTCCGTCAAAAGAAAAAGCGCTGATTATGAAACCACTGGGAACACAGCAGAGCGAAATCGAACGCTGGGATTATATGGCCAACGAAGTTTCATTAAAAGAAACAGTGGTTGACAAAACCAAATCAGTTAAAAACTCACAGTTTGCACAACCATTGTTTGAATTCTCGGGCGCATGTGCCGGTTGTGGCGAAACACCATATATCAAACTTATTACTCAGTTATATGGTGAACGAATGATGGTGGCCAATGCAACAGGTTGTTCATCCATTTATGGTGGTTCTGCACCTTCAACTCCATATTGTAAACACAAAGATTCAGGACACGGTCCGGCATGGGCAAACTCCTTGTTCGAAGACAATGCTGAATATGGTTTTGGTTTTGCTGAAGGTGTTCAGGCGCAGCGCGACCGGATTGCAATGCTTATGAACGAAGCATTGAACAACGGGGCTTCACAGAGTGAAAAAGAAGCGTTTGCCAACTGGCTAGTCAATAAAGACAATGCGGATGAATCTGTTATTGCTTCAAAACAGGTTCTTGAAGTTATTCAGAAAAGCAAAAATGAAATTGCCAGAGATATCCTTGCATTGAAACAGTACCTGGTAAAAAAATCAATTTGGGTATTTGGTGGTGACGGCTGGGCGTACGATATCGGTTACGGCGGTCTCGACCACGTGATGGCAAGCGGACAGGATGTAAATGTTTTGGTTATGGATACTGAAGTTTACTCCAATACCGGCGGACAATCATCAAAAGCTACGCCGGTTGGTGCAGTAGCTAAATTTGCTGCCTCAGGTAAAAAAATCCGTAAAAAAGATTTGGGCGCCATGATGATGAGTTACGGTTATGTTTATGTGGCACAGGTTTCTATGGGAGCAAACCAGACACAATATCTGAAAGCTGTTCGCGAAGCTGAAGCCTATCCGGGACCATCAATAATAATTGCTTATTCTCCATGTATTAACCATGGTTTGCGCGCAAGCATGGGTAAAAGCCAGGAAGAAGAGAAAAAAGCTGTTGCATCAGGCTACTGGCACTTTTCCGTTACAATCCATATGTTGGAAGAAGAAGGAAAAAATCCGTTCCAGCTGGATTCAAAAGAACCGGATTGGAGCAAATTCCAGGAATTCCTGAATGGTGAAGTTCGTTATACTTCGCTGAAAAAATCGTTCCCGGCAATCGCTGACGAACTGTTTGCTTCAGCAGAAGAAAATGCAAAATGGCGTTACAGTTCATATCTGCGTCATGCTGCAATGGATTTTTCAAAAGCAGAACAATAAAAAACCTTATATTATAGTTCTCAGGCCGTTCCGTTTTTGCGGGGCGGCTTTTTTTTGCAACTAATTTTCGTAATTTGGTGTAAATTTTAAACTGATACCCGATGAAAACCATTTTTCTTTCTCTTTTGATCATCTTCCTGTTCAACGAAGGATATGCACAGAAGTATAAAAAAGATGCATCTTTAATTGTGAATGATCCTAAGCTTCTTCAGATTATCGCTAAAGATGTTAAAATTGAAATTTTATCGGAAGGCCACGAATGGACGGAAGGGCCAGTGTGGCTGCCATCCGAAGACAAACTGCTTTTTTCCGACATACCGGTAAATTCAATTTTTGAATGGACTGAAAAAGGTGGGGTAAAATTGTATCTGAAACCATCAGGCTATACCGGAACAAAACCTCTCAATGGTGAACCGGGATCGAACGGACTTTTATTAAATCAAAATAGGAGAACTGGTTCTTTGCCAGCATGGCAACAGGCAGATGGCCAAAATGAATTCAGATTTAAAACATCCAAAACCTGATTTCATAACGATTGCCAATAGCTACAATGGTAAAAAACTAAACAGCCCGAATGATGCGGTTTTTCACAAAAACGGCGATCTGTATTTTACCGATCCTCCATACGGTTTGGAATTCAGGATGGAAGATCCGTTAAAAGAGTTGGATTTTCAGGGCGTTTACAAAGTTGACAAAAACGGAAAAACTGTTTTACTCACTAAAGAGCTTTCACGCCCCAATGGCATTGCTTTTTCACCCGATTATAAAAAACTGTATATCGCAAACTCCGATCCCGAAAATGCCATTTGGATGGCTTATGATTTGAACGAACAAGGCCTAATCGAAAACGGGAAAAAGATTTTTGATGTTACCGACCAAAATACCGCAGAAACAGGCAATCCGGATGGAATGAAAGTACACAAGAACGGTTGGATTTTTGCAGGTGGCCCGCATGGAATCTGGATTTTCACTCCCGAAGGAGAGCACTATGGGAACAATTATAACTGGTGAAAAAACGGCAAATTGTGCCTTTAACGAAGACTACTCACAGCTATTTATTACTGCCGATCATTATTTATTGCGGGTAAAACTGAAATAAATGTTTCTTGTTAACTTCTATTAGTTTGACTAAAACGTAATTTATTCACCGGGTGACTCTATGTTATATCAAAAAGTCACCCGATGAATTTGCTACAAAAAGTCACCCGATGAATTGGATACAACATTTTACTACTTCTTTAGTCCATCCAATTTCTTTTTAAATGAATTATCGCCACTCAATTCATACGCTTTCTGCAAACATTCTCTGGCTTGTTTAACATCATTTTGCGAAATACAATAATCAGCCATCGAATCCCATGCATTTACGCTCCACGGATAGTATTTCACCTGTGTTTCAAAAAACAGCTTTGCTTTTTCGGGTTGCTCCATTTGCAGAAACATATATCCGCCCATGTTTAACATTTCCTCATCGGCGGGAGGAGCAGCATAGCCAAAATGTTTGCTCAAAAGTTCTGCCCGTTCATTTATATGCTTTTGCAACACTTCAACCGGCGTTTCCGGATTGTTGTAAACTGCAGCATCTTTTAACTGGTACCAGTCGAACAGCCATTTCATGCCATCCATAATCGAAGGAAGCGGCACCGTTCCATGAATATCTTCAGGATAATATTTCCACGAAATATTCAGGTGATTAATTTCCGATTCCTGTTCAGCAGCTTGAATAAACTGCAATTTGGAACGCGAAACCAACGAATTTTCCGAATCGCTTTTCAAAACGCTTTCAATTGTTGCATTTATCATCTTCCCGGTCCAGCGGACTTGCCAGCGTTATAAACAGCGATTTTCCATCCAATTTCAGTGCAGCAAGTTTTTCCGTTGCTTCTTTGAGAAGTTTTTGATTATCCCAATCCAGACTTGGGTCGATGGCAATATAATTGGCAAAAAGCTGCGGATGGTTTATCAGCATATTTATCGTAAACAGTCCTGCATACGAATGCCCGATAAGCGTTCGGTAATTTGTAACCGGATATTTTTCTTCAACATAAGGAATAAGCTCCTTTTCAATAAATTCAGTAAATTTCTCTGCACCACCGGTTTCCATATTTGGATTTTTAATATCGGAAGTGGTTAAATCACGTGTCCGGTTAGTTTGGTTTGAAATACCCACCAAAATCATTTTAGGCAAATAGTTACCCCAGTAATTATTGTAAACCGTTGTCAATGCTTCCATTTGCACAGCCCCGTCAAGAATATAGACCACCGGGTATTTCAGGTTTGGATTAAGATTTCCTCCATCGGGAAGATGCACCCAGAAATCCCTGTTTTCCTGAAGAATTTCAGAATAAACACTATCTTTTAATCCTATTTTATACAGGTAATTTCTGTTTGAATTTTGTGCCATAACATTGCAAATAACAAATGCAAGCACAGCGAAAGTTATTACATAGGTTTTCATGTTCTTTAAATATTAATAAATGAAAAATTTCGTATGACTTTTATTACTTCACAAGAAACATAATGACATCGGCTATTTTTCCATCACCGGTTCGAGATAAGCAGGTAATTTATACACCGATTTTTTCTGAGCTTTATTCATCCGATTGTAAATATCCATCAAGCTATCGTATTGTGCTTTTGTTTCGATAGGAACAATAATGCCTTTTTTCACGTCGTCTTCATTCATAGTACCAGTACGCAAAACTTCTTCCATATTGGCGGTAGAACGCCAGTATTTTAACATTTCTTCTCCTGAAACACCCGGATTATCGGAGCAGGCAACCAGTACTAAAATAAACAAAGGAATTACCAATGCCTGTTTCAACCGATGAATTTTCGTTTTCTGTTTCTTCATCATTATCAATCGTTTTTTAGTAATTGCAAAATTAAAACCACAGGACAAGGGAACTGTTGCTGCATCGAGATAATCCAATAATAAACCCTGATAATATTTAACATTATCGTGTGAATGAACAACCGAATTATCGGCAAGAAATTCGTGGTTGAGCTGCATCGCTCTTTTATATACCACTAAGCATCGGGTTTATCCAGATTAAGTTCTTTACCAGTTCAATAAAAAAGATATCGAATGTATGTAACTGGGTTACATGTGCCAGCTCGTGTTTCAATAATTCAGGAGGTATCGATTTATACTGCTCCTTATTGATAAAAATATAGCCAAGAAAAGAATGAGGTGTAGTTTTTTGATTCGGATAAACACAATTGTTGCATCCCCATTTTTTAAGGTTTCATTTTTCCTTATTTTCTGCATAAAAACATAAATATGGTAACGCAAACCGTACAAAAAATAAGGCAGTAATAATCCAGTAAATCGTTACAACCACCGAAACCTGGTTATTATAGTTTGTAGGTACATAAACCGGCATTTCATTTATCAACTGCTTAATTTCCCGAGACGCCCCAAAAGAAATTAGTGGAACAATCAGCGAAACTATCAACTCCTCCAAGCAAATAGAAACGGTTAAAATTGTACGATTTTTCTTTTTCCAGAAAAATTTTATAAAAACCAAAAATGATAGCAAGCGCTAAGCTAAACCGAAAAATATATAATATCATTTTTTTGCTTCATTTAATTTGTCATCAATCAAATCTCGTAACTCAAATAATTCCTCCCTGCTTAAGTGACATATTATTGGTGAAAAAAGAAGCAAACCGGGCAGACGACCCCTGGAAAAATGTTTTAATCATATTGGAAAGATACGAAGATGAATAATCTTTCTTTTTCACAATCGGATAATATTCCCTCGAATTTCCATGCAGGTTATAGCTAATGGCACCCTTGTTTGCTTAATCTTTTTAATAACGTTGCCAGGGTTGTTGTCGCAGGCTTTGGTTCCGGATAAGCTTCTAAAAGGTCTTTCATATATACTTTTTCACGTTGCCAGATAAAGTTCATCAATTGCTCTTCTTTCTGAGATAATTTCATATTTTTTTATTCTACAATTCAAGATTTTCCTCTACAAATATAGAGCTATTTCTTAATTCTACAATTATAGAGCAAGTATTATTCTTAAAAAAGGAGAAATTAAATATGAGTTAACATCGAAAAGTCAAACTCCCATTCCTTAAAGTGAATTTAAAAAGTTCATCGATTTTATGTAGATTCTCTTTTAGAAGTAAGGGGTAAAGGAGTTGAAATTCAATTAACCAGAACTCTTCGGAGTGGCCTCAAATATTAAAGATCATTGTTGGTTGGTTCTTGATAAAACCTTTCGTATTGCTTTATCCGACTACATAAAAAAATAATTGGATACACATTTTAAATTGTTTTGACTATTCTACTTTTGCGAAGAATAAACTATCAAATCTCCCACTCACGATTTTCACTTAGAATTTCGGAATAAACACTGTCTTTTAATCCGATTTTATAAAGGAAGCTCTCCGTTGTTATTTGTGCAGAAACATGATTTTGAAATAAGAAAAGCCAGACAAAAAGTCCTGTAAGGTTCTTCATAAGCATAATTTTTTTGATTTCTGTTTTTGAATTCCTGTTTCGGCAAAAATCCAATTGTTTTGCAAGTAATGACAATAAACAGAACAAAACAATTATTTTTTAGTTGAGGAATAAACAAGCAAATCTCCTAAATCAACTTTGAATTTTGAATCAGGATTTAACAAGCTGATTTTTATAATGTGCTTTTCATCAGATAACTGATATTTCCATCCCAGTTCGTGTTTGCGTTTTGCAAAATTGGTTGGCATTAGAATCTTTTCCGGAGTTCCGTTATCGATTGTCATTTCCAGTTCAGCAACCGAATCGTCATTTTCTTTTGCCGTTTTGTTTGCCCAGCCCTGAACTACAAAACCATTCCCTGTAAATTCGATTTCCACTTCTTTTTTGTCGGGCGAAAGCGTGGTTCCTATTTTTATTCTTTCTTTTGGGAAATGCCCTCTGAAACCTTGTTCAAGCTTTACAGGTTTTATTTCCTGAACCGGAAGTGTAATGCTTTCACCATCCACTTTTCCCCCATTTTCTTTTATTATCTGAAGTGCATGCTTAGTACCGATTTCATACACATCGTTCAGCGACATGGTGGTGTATTTGAAATCCATATCTTCCACCGGGTAAACTCCTTTTTTCCAGAATTCCGGAATATTGGAATATCCAAGCATGGTTCCCAGAATTCCACCGGCACTTGCCGGATTACAATCCGAATCCTGTCCGCAACGGGTGGCAATTTCCAGCGTTTTTGAATAATCGCCGTCTCCGTAAAGCAATCCAACCAGAATGTATGCAGCATTAATTTTTGCATCGATATTGAAATCGTTGAAAACACCATCGGGACAACCAATATCGGTCGACCAGTTTTTCTGCATCAGATCCCATGATTTGTGTCCAGTCATCGGGAAATTCACTGTGCCAGTTTATTACATCGCTCATGCATTTATAAAATTGCGATTCCTCCGGAATAGCTTTCAATGCTTCATTTACCACAAAATCCACATCGTTGGAAACAAAAGCCAGCGAATACATGGCTGCTACATAAACGCCGCCATACCAGCCATCGCCATAATTCATAATATGCCCAACTTTATCGCAAATTTCAGTTGCTGTGTTTACCATTCCCGGTGACATCAGCCCTGCAAAGTCGGCTTCAATCTGAAAATCGATATCATCGGAATGCGGATTGTTCATCCAGTAGCCCGATTCGGCGGCATAATTCCGTTCAGAATATTGTATCGCGCTGCCTGGTTGGCATGCCACAGGTTATATTCAGCATTGGCAAACGCCAGCGCATGTGATTTTGCAGGCGCATCCAATCCTTCTTTTTCAAATACATCCACAAAGGTTAAATCCATGTACACATCGTCATACAATCCCGGGGCATTTTGATAATACCACAGACATCGGTTATCATCCCATTGGATTGGATGGAGTCGTTAATCATTGTTCCCTTATATCGAAATTCAGTTGGTCCGCCATACGTACAGCCAATAACCTGGCCTGCCCAGCCGCCTTTTATTTTATCCTGAAGTTCGGTTTTGGTGAGTGTTGTTTTCAGTTTAGATGTTATTGACGAATCAGATGATTTTTTTGGGGCACATGCTATAATCAGCAGAATAACAAAAAGAAAAGCAAGGTTTTTCATCGTTTTAAGATTTAGTTCAGTTTTAACTCGCTTATATAGTATTAATCAAATTTATTTAAACTTTCTGGAATAGAATCCTTTTTTTCCATCATTAGTATCACACCAAATCGAAAATTGCGAGGTTTCCTGTTATTTGGATAATGCTTTCCGTTTGCATGTGAAAATTCGACTTGCCAAATAGTATATGTTTCGCCTGCCTGCAAATTGAAATTCCTAAGTTTAAAGTACTATCAATTGAAATTTCAGAGTGGATAAAATCGAAAGTATCCTTATTTGTTATTGAAAAAAATTTGTCAGTATAGAATACGTTTGCTTTTAACGGGACTAACTTTTCTCCCTTGTCTTTCCTGATAACAAGTAATACAAAAACAGCAACAACCAAAACAATTACCGAAATCAAATAGTAATATTTCTTGCTCATTTCCAAATTATTTAGTAGCTGAGTTTAATCTAAAAAACATTCCATTGCGTCTTCACTGAATACTGCGACTGCTCATGAACTAATCACTGCCTACTCCATTTTCTTCGCCTCATCCCAAATTTCATCCATTTCAGCCAGCGTCATATCATGCAGGTTTTTGCCTTTTAACAGTGTTTCACTTTCAAGATAATTAAAGCGTTTTATAAATTTCAGGTTAGTGCGCTCGAGCGCAGCTTCCGGATCGACACCATACAAACGGGCGGCATTTACCATGGCAAAAAACAGGTCGCCAAATTCAGCTTCAATTTTATCTGTTATCCACTTTATCAATTTCATGGCTAAGTTCGTTCACTTCTTCCTTAACTTTATCCCAAACCTGTTCTTTATATTCCCAGTCGAAACCCAACGCCACTGGCTTTTTCCTGTATCCGATTAGCTTTTACCAAAGCTGGCATTGCTAATGGAACACCTTCCAAAACTCGTTTGTTTCCACCTTTTTCCTTCAGTTTTAAAGCTTCCCAGTTTTCTTCCACTTTTCGCGCTGAGCCATCAACATCAACATCGCCAAAAACATGCGGATGGCGGTAAATCAGTTTTTTATTGATTCCTTCCAGAACATCGGCTATATCGAAAGCGCCTTTTTCAGAGCCAATTTTGGCATAAAAAACAATATGCAGCATTAAGTCGCCCAATTCTTTTTTAATTTCCTGCAAATCGTTTTTCAAAATTGCATCTCCCAATTCATAGGTTTCTTCGATGGTTAATTTGCGCAGTGATTCCAATGTTTGTTCTTTATCCCACGGACATTTCTCCCGCAATTCGTCCATAATATCGAGTAATTCTTTGAAAGTCTCCAGTTTTCTTTGCATCCGCTAAATTTTTATTTCCCGAAATTAACGATTCCGTAAGACATCGCTTCAAATCTTGTTTCAAAGTTTTCCACAATTAAAATTGTTTTTATTTTGTAATTTTGAATCACTTAAATTTTAAAAGGAAAAGTTGGATAAACAAATTTTGCTGGAAGGAATCGATTCATTGGAGTTTTTTGGAATAAACAACACCAAAATTAATCTGATAAAGCGATTATTTCCGAAAATAAATATCACGGCGCGGGGAAATTCCCTGTACATTCAGGGCGAAGAGAAGGAAATCAATTATTTTGAAAAAAAGTTTGCACTCATTCTCGACCATTACTTTCAGTTTAATGTAATCACCGATGAAATAATTCTTCAGATTCTGGAATCAGGAATTTCGGCTTTTGAAGAAAACGGCAGCATTGAACCCGATATTATTGTTTTTGGTAATTCGGGAAAACCGATTCGGGCCAGAACACCCAATCAGAGAAGGCTTGTGGAAGAAAGTATTGATAATGATTTAATTTTTGCCATTGGCCCTGCCGGAACCGGGAAAACTTACACTGCAATTGCACTTGCAGTCCGCGCATTGAAAAATAAGGAAATAAAAAAGATAATTTTAAGCCGTCCTGCAGTTGAAGCCGGTGAAAATCTTGGTTTTCTTCCGGGTGATTTAAAAGAAAAAATCGATCCTTATTTGCAGCCACTTTACGATGCTTTGCAGGATATGATTCCGCCAAAAAAACTGGAAGAATTTATGAAAGACGGAACCATCCAAATTGCCCCGCTTGGCATTTATGCGCGGACGAACTTTAAGCAATGCTTTTGTAATTCTTGGATGAAGCACAAAATACCACGGTTAACCAGTTAAAAATGTTTCTAACCCGAATGGGATTAAATGCAAAATTTATTATTACCGGTGATGTTACTCAGATTGATTTGCCCAAAACGAAGCAATTCAGGGTTATTGCACGCCATGAGCATTCTGAAGAAAATAAAATCGATTTCCATCATTCATTTCGATAAAAACGATATAGTAAGGCACCGGTTGGTTCGGGATATTGTTGAGGCTTACGAGAAACATTTCGAGGAAAAGGATCAGGCGAAGGAGAAGGCAAAGGCACAGGAAAAAGCAAAGTAGAAAATGGGATTTTGTTTATATTTGAAATATGGAAAATTTCATCGATTATATTAACATTTCCAACTTTAAATCCATACGCGAGTTAAAATTGGAAGGATTAAGCCGAATCAATCTTTTTATAGGAAAACCCAATGTTGGAAAATCGAACATTTTAGAAGCACTAGGGGTATTTAGTTTACCTTATTTAGAATTAAATCCGAACAAAAAACTTTCCTCTTTAATTCGCGTTGAATACCAGAATGAACTTTTTTTTGATGGAAACTACAAAAAGCAAATCGAAATAAATTCAAATATAGGGAACTGTATTATAACAAAAAAAACAGACTATCTTAATCATTACACCGGTAATACAGAAAAATTAGACAGCGATATTTTGGAGCTTATCTTAAATAATCTTGAATCAGATTCACACCTCTATTTTGATTCGAAATTAGGACTGAATTTAGGAGATCTCTCGCCTTTTAAAAAAGGTACAAGAGAGACAAAGTCTTCCAAATGGATTGGTATCAAATACTACAACTTCATAAAAGGAGTTACAAGCAAGGAATCTCATTTAAACTATTTATTACCTCCTTCAGGCACAAATCAAATGCAGGTTATTGAAAATATTCCAACCTTAAAAGAAGAAATCATAAACCTCTTTCAAGAATATAATCTGAACTTGGTATTTGATAAATCCAGTCAGGAATTGAAAATTATGAAACCTCCTCAGAATGGTGAGATTTTCCTCATTCCTTACTCCTCAATTGCGGATACATTACAACGTGTAATTTTTCATAAAACAGCCATTGCCTCCAACCAAAATTCTGTGTTAATTTTTGAAGAACCGGAAGCACACGCATTTCCTCCTTATATTAGTCACATTACCCAGGAAATAATTGATTCCAAATCGAACCAATACATAATTTCCACACACAGTCCTTATATTTTGAACGACTTCCTTGAAAACGCCAGAGATGAATTATCTATTTTCATGGTTGATTACAAGGACGGAGAAACTGTTGTCAATAAGCTAACCAAAGAAGATTTGGACGATATTAACCGTTATGGCATTGACCTATTTACAAATTATGAAACATTTTTGAAATGAATGTTGATCTTTCAATAATTTCTGAATGTTTTGTTGATACTAACCTGATTGAAACCATTAATCCACCCGTGAGAGGATACAATCATCAAAAAGGATGCGGAAATGTAGCTAAAACGATGCAAAATAAATTCAAAGATTCCTTTGCCGTTGGAATTATTGATAAGGACAAAAAAGAAATTAAATATCTCGATGAATTTCAATTGAAAATAAATTGTGATAATTTATTTCTATTTCAACATCCAAACAAACCTCATTATATCATTCAAATAAATCCGGCAATAGAAAGTTTTATTCTTGATAACACTCACCAAGCTAAACTCCGTTTAGAAGATTTTGGTTTACCAAGCTACATTGATGAATTGAAAAAAATAACCAAGAAAAAAACCAGCAAAAAAGACTCACGGTTTTCAAAGCTTTTTTCTGAACTTAAAAACAAAAAAGCCTCTCAAATTGTAACTCTTTCAAACTGGATTTCCTATTTAAAAGAAAATACATATAATTCCGATATTGATGAATTAAAAAATATTCAATAACACAATAAATAATAAAATAAATAATAAAATATGAACAACGCATTAACAAAAACAGATTTCAATTTTCCGGGACAAAAAAATGTATATCACGGAAAAGTGCGCGATGTATATAACATTAACAACGATTTCCTGGTGATGGTGGTTTCCGACCGTATTTCTGCATTCGATGTAGTTTTGCCAAAAGGAATACCTTACAAAGGACAGGTTTTAAACCAGATTGCCGAAAAATTTCTGGATGCAACTTCCGATATTGTCCCTAACTGGAAAATCGCTTCGCCCGACCCGAATGTAACTGTGGGCCATATGTGCGAACCATACAAGGTGGAAATGGTAATTCGTGGTTATTTAACCGGCCATGCGTGGCGCGAATACAATTCGGGAAAACGCTCGCTATGCGGTGTTCCAATGGCGGAAGGAATGAAAGAAAATCAAAAATTTTCCAGGCCGATAATTACTCCCACAACAAAAGCGGATGAAGGGCATGACGAAGATATTTCGCGCGAATATATAATTTCACACAGTCTGGTTGACGAAGCCGAGTACGAAATGCTGGAAAATTATACCCGAAAATTGTTTCAGCGTGGAACTGAAATGGCTGCTGAAAAAGGTTTGATACTTGTCGATACAAAATACGAATTTGGTAAAAAAGACGGTAAAATTTACCTCATCGACGAAATTCATACGCCCGACTCATCACGTTATTTTTATTCTAAAGGTTACGAAGAAAGACAGGCTTTGGGAGAAAAACAAAAACAACTCTCCAAGGAATTTGTACGCCAATGGCTGATAGAAAATGGTTTCCAGGGAAAAGAAGGACAGGAGATTCCGGAAATGAGCGAAGAATTTGTTAACTCTGTTTCTGATCGTTACATCGAACTTTACGAAAATATTACAGGCGATACATTTATCAAATCAGATACATCGAAGATTCAGGTTAGAATTGAAGATGCTGTCAATGAATTTTTAAAGGGAAAAGTTTAATTAGTTTTTGTTATTCCGAACCAAAGGATCAAAGAGAGAAACCAGCTTTTCGAAAGAAAAGTTTTCTCTTCGCCGATAACCAGTGGATTTGTGATACACCACTTATATTGCCATAACTATGAAGCTATTTATTTCAATTTTATTTCTACTGTTATTTTCAGTAAGCCTGTTCGCACAGGATGAATTCACCCTGGTAAAAGAAGGACAAAAAGCTCCCGATTTTACTCTCAAAACTGCGTCGGGAAAAACACAAAAGCTTTCCGATTTTAGAGGTAAAGTCGTTTGGATAAACTTTTTTGCCACCTGGTGCCCGCCGTGCAGAAAAGAACTTCCTGTGCTTCAAAAAGAAGTTTACGACAAGTATAAAGACAACGAAAATTTTGTTCTGATGATAATCGGACGCGAACATAACCGGGAGGAAATCGAGAAATTCAAAACCGAACAGAAATTTAATATGCCTTTTTATCCTGATCCGGAACGAAAAATATTTTCGGTTTATGCCAGTCAGAACATCCCGAGAAATTTTATTATCGATAAGGACGGGAAAGTAGTCATTTCATCATCTGGTTATACCAAAAAGGAATTTGAGGAAATAAAAAACAAAGTAGCTGAATTATTGGATTAATACTTCAAGAATATTTAGGAACGACTGCCGCCTAAACATTCGGCAGTTTTTTTTTGTTACTAAATTTAATTACTTCCATGTTCATCGAAAACATAAAACACAATTAGATACTATTATTAATTTTAAAATGGATGCAAAATGAACAAAAAAATTCTGATCGCGCTGGCAGTATTATTTTCAGTTGCCATTTTTCAATCATGTAATGAGTCGCTGGTTGAAGATGAAAATTTAAATAATCCTGATTTGAAATCGGCAAACCAGGCAAAGAAAAGCTATATCGTTGTTTTAAACGATGGAGAACTGAACACCGAACTTTCAAATCTGAAAGGTTATGAGAAAAAGCAGGATGCTGTAAATAAAGCTACTGCAAAAATATTAAAACGTGCCGGCATTACCGACGGAGAAGTAGAGCATGTTTATGGAACTGCGCTTAAAGGCTTCGCAGTTAAAATTCCACCCGGACAGCTAAAAAAGCTTCAGGATGATCCTTCGGTATCATACATTGAAGAAGATCAGGTAATTACCCTTGTTATTCCGAAAGTCAAAATCCAAGAAACCAGGAAAACCTGGTGGCGGTGGAGGTGGTGGATGGAACCGCACCACAGGTATACACCATGGGGAATTACCAGCGTGTAAGGAGTGGCAACAACTGCCTCGAGCAAAACTGCCTGGGTAATTGATACCGGAATAGATCTTGGATCATCCCGATTTAAATGTGGATCTGGTAAAGGTGCCAGAAGTTTTGATGGGAAGGAAAAAAATAATCCGGATGATCATAACGGCCACGGTACACATGTTGCCGGAACAATTGCAGCAAAGATAACAATGCAATTGGTGTAGTTGGTGTTGCAGCAGGAGCAACAGTTGTTTCAGTGCGGGTATTTGACCGACGGGGAGCGGCTCAACTTCAGGAGTAATTGCAGGTGTTGATTATGTTGCTGCAAATGCGGCAAACGGAGATGTCGCAAATATGAGCCTTGGAGGCGGTGTTTCTACAGCTCTTGACAATGCTGTTATAGATGCTTCATCACAGTTGTCAAATTTGCTTTGGCTGCAGGAAATGAAAGTGACAATGCAACTAATCATTCTCCTGCAAGAGTAAACGGTACTAATATTTATACCGTTTCTGCAATGTGGTAATAAAGATAACCTGGGCCGTACTGTTCAAATTATGGAAATCCTCCGTGTTGATTATTGTGCACCCGGTGTATAGTATTTATTCCATGTTATAAAGATGGCGGTTATGCAACCTATGAGCGGAACATCGATGGCAACTCCTCATGTTGCCGGAATTCTGCTTTTGGGAATATTCAGAAGCGATGGAACAGTGTCAGGAGATCCTGACGGAAATCCTGATACCAATTGGAGTACATAAAATATTTTGATAATAAATAATGACCCGGGTATTTCTATCCGGGTTTTTTATTCATAGTTAAAAGAATAAAACTCTTTATTGTCTAATTGTATAGAATCGTTATTTTTGCAGCCTGAAAAATTGTAGTTAAAATGTTTTTATACAATCGTATAAATAAAGAAGAATTAAAAAAGCGGCTCGCTGAAGAAACGTTTACACGAAAAACCATTTCCTTTTATAAATACCATTATCTTGATAATCCGCAGGAATTCAGGGATAGTATTTTTCGCGACTGGTTTCCATTGGATTGTTTTGGACGAATTTATGTTGCCCGTGAAGGTATCAATGCGCAAATGAGCGTCCCGGAACATCATTCGAAACGTTTCTCGAAACTATGAAAAAGTATGAAATTCTAAACGGTATTCCGATAAAATATGCCATTGAAGATGACGGAAAATCGTTTTACAAACTCACTATAAAAGTGCGTCCGAAACTGGTAGCCGATGGCCTTGATGAAGGAACTTACGATGTAACCAATGTTGGAAAACATTTATCGGGTATCGAATTTCACGAACAAATCGGAAAAGAAAACACGGTGGTTGTCGATATGCGCAATTATTACGAAAGTGAAATCGGCCGCTTCGAAGGCGCTATTTGTCCGGAAGCCGATACTTTTCGGGAAGAACTTGAAATTGTAACCGATTTGCTTGAAGATCAAAAAGATAAAAAAGTATTGTTGTATTGCACCGGCGGAATTCGTTGCGAAAAAGCAAGCGCCTATTTGAAAAATCAGGGATTTAGCGATGTAAACCAGTTACATGGCGGAATTCTGGAATATGCACGTCAGATAAAAGCTGCGCAATCTCGATTCAAAATTCATCGGTAAAAATTTTGTTTTTGATGAACGTTTGGGCGAAAGTGTGAACGGGCAGATTATTTCGCATTGCCATCAATGTGGAAAGCCTTGTGATTCGCATACCAATTGCGAAAATCATGGTTGTCATATCCTGTTCATTCAATGCCCGGAATGTGCAGAAAAATACCACGGATGTTGTTCAACTGAATGTTCCAACGAACTTACCAGCGGGAAAGGCAGATCAAAAGAAGAACGAATAGTTTTTGGCAATAGTCGCAAATACCGTAAAAGTCTGGCGCTGATTAAAGCAGAAAAAATAAAATTAGCATAATTCATCGCGTTGACGTCATTCCAGGTTCTCACCAAAATTTTTGGGCATAATGGGGTAATGACAGAATGCTTTAACCATGCTGTCGTTTCCCGCAAAGCGATGCCTTTGGCAGACGAGTTTGCGAGGAGCCCGCCTGAACCGGAACGGGCAGGAAATCTCTTCGAACAGGCAGATCTCTCACCGCCAGCCGGCGGTTCGAGATGACAAAAACAAGAATCTGTCATTGGCAAACTGTTTCGGAATCTGCTCTCAAGATTAAGTTTCTAAAATGAATTCAGAATGACGGAATAATTTGATTCCATAATTGGTAATTTTACCGCACAATGACTAATTTCTGGAAAGATTTCAAACAACCTGTTTTTTCTCTGGCTCCCATGGAAGACGTTACCGATACGGTTTTTCGTGAAATTATTATGGGAATGACTGAGCCGGGAAAACTAAACATTGTTTTTACTGAATTTACTTCAGTGGAAGGCATGAATCATCCGGTTGGCAGGGAACGTGTTGCCGAACGTTTAATTGTCAGCGATTCGGAAAGAGAACTTCTTAAAAAACTCAACATAAAACTGGTGGCTCAAATTTGGGGAAGAGATCCGGAAGTGTACAAAACCATCTCGGAATATATCACTGAAAATTATGAGTTCGATGGGATCGATATCAACATGGGTTGCCCGGTTAAAAAGATTTTTAAACAGGGTACATGCAGCGCTTTAATCGGTGAACCGGAACTGGCAAAAGAAATTATAGTTGCCACCAAAGAAGGTACAAACCTGCCTGTAAGTGTTAAAACGCGAACCGGAATTAAGCAACATCAAACCGAATCGTGGATTTCGAATTTACTGGAAGTGGAACCGGCAGCCATCATTTTACACGGTCGCACACAGCGCATGCAATCGGACGGTGAAGCCAGTTGGGAAGAAATAGCCAAAGCCGTGCATGTTAGAAATCAAGCTAAGCCCGGTATTCCCATTCATGGAAACGGAGATGTACTTTCATACGAACAGGGATTACAACGAATAAATGAAACAGGAGCTGACGGCGTAATGATTGGCCGTGGTATTTTCCATAATCCCTGGTTTTTCACTCCTGAAAAAAATGAAATTACGCAGGAAGACAGGATAAAAAAGCTTATTCAACACACTCATCTTTTTGAAAAAACCTGGAGCGGCGAAAAGAACTTCAATATGCTGAAAAGGTTTTATAAAATCTACCTCAACAATTTTCCGGGAGCTGCAAAAATGCGCGCTGATCTGATGGAGGTTAAAGCCTTCGAAGATGTATATTCATACTTCGGTAATAAAGTTTTGTAACGACAGGTACTTTAAAAATTTCACGCGAACTGAATTATGATATATGATTTAAAATTCAGCATTACCCGGCTACATTTCTATTTTTTGACATAATCCAGCGAATAGCTGTTATATGCCCTTGCCAGTGTAGCTATATTCCTGAAATCGCCTTGAAAACTGTCAATTGGCAAAGACAGAAATGTTGCAATTGGTGGAAGTAACGATGTGCTGTCGGGTTTTACAAATCCGTATAATCCAACTCCGTTTTTTTGAGCTTCTGCTACAACCTTTACAGCATCTTTTTTATTCCAGTTTGCCAGACAGGTTATCAGCTTTGTGTTTTTTCCAACCATGTTCCTGATAGAATCGATTTTATTTAAGTCACCTTCTTCATTCATTAGCCAGTCAATTTGCTGAAACATTTTTGAATTGACAATATGAGGATGCGTTATATCAAAACACGTCAGCCAGATAATACAGTTCGGATTGCTTTCCTTTGCAGCTTTATAAATTACATCCCAGCAAGCTGCAATGGCTTTCCGGCTAAATTCGTTATAATCGTTTTCAGATTTAAATTTTCTTCGCCGGGAAATGGATTGCCCATTAATTCTTTGAAACGTTGCTTTTCGCATTCGAGCCATAGCCTCCTGTGCTGCTGCGATCAGGTTGGTAAAACCAGTCAATCATAAATCCATCGATTCCTGTTTTTGAAATTGCATCGCGAATTACACTATCCAGATAATTAAGATATTTTTTTGTATAAGGAATATGTCGATCCGCAGGAACTCCATAACTATAATCCGGATGTTCAAGTCCCCATCGTGTATTCGATCCAATGCATAAATACCCCATCACTCTGATTCCTTCCTTATGCCCGAGCCTTACCATTTCTGGAAGAAAGTCGTACTTTAATCCGGGCTGTTCGGGAACCACGCCATTTTTATACCACGCATAACCGTTACACGAAACAATAAAGGTTTGAATGGTATTCACTCCTAAATCTTTATACCATTTAATATGACCTTCAGGTGAAGCATCTGCCCATAATCCGGGAGCAGCAAAAGCATTCGGGCCTCCTTCACCCCAGTTAAAATCGAGATTGTAAGCTTTAATATCCTCATTGTATTCTGATGTTTTTTGTTGGTTTACACACGACAAAAACGAAAAAATAAGAGTTGCATACGCGAATAAATAAAATAATCTGTTCATGTTTTAGGTCTGTTCTATTTCAGAAATTTAAGCTTTATTAGTCGTGGAAAATAAATATTTTCATTATTTACCAATTTTCCAAAATCAAAATTATTAATGTTGTATGTTATCAGAATCCCGTCCGATTCTAATTCGGGATGTGCATTGGCAGTATAGTTGAACTCGCCATCCTGTAATTTTGGAGTATAAAAAATAACAGGTTCCGACCATGGCCCCTGCAATTTATCAGCCAGACGAAAGCCGAGCGAAGAATGTCCAAATCCGATGGTTTGAATTTGAATAAATTTCTTTTGCGATTTGTCGAAATGAACAGAAAATTCGGATTGGCCATTAAACAATACTCCCTCTTTGGGTTCTTCACTTAAATTAGCTGCCCATTGATTGCCCATCCACCATTCTATTCCGGTTAAATCGCCGTTCGAAATCTTTTCTTTATCAAACCGCAATAAATACGTTTCATGGTTTCCAGCTTCTTTCACGCCAAAAGCATATACAAAATTTTCATCCTTTAAAACCGCTGAAAACCCGGGAATAATACCAAATGTTTCGGAGCCTTTAAAGTATTCTACATTCCATTTCCCTGGATTTTTGTTTGGATTATGAATAATAGCCAAACTCCAACCTACCGATTCAAAACCCAAACCTTCTGTTGAGGATTTAAGCTCAGCCAAAAATATTAACAATTTCCCATTTACAACCGTTCCGTGGCCAAGCCAAAACCAGGTTTCTCCCGGTAGTTCAAAAAATGATTTTGGCCTTTTATTGGTTCCCTTCCAGTAAAATTTGAGTTTGGCATTTTGTAAATCGTTTCCGTCCTGAATGGCAAGCGAGTTGTTAATCATAATTGAACCAGGCCGCCTTCCTTCGCCTTTTGGATTGATAAATGTATCGCTAAACAACCAAAGTATTCTCCCATTTTCAAGGTCGATTGTCGCGGCGCCATCGGCACCTCGCCAGTATTGGTCTTTTCTAAATATATTGTTGTTAAGCTCTATGGCTTCGAATGCGATTTTCTCCGAAGAATTTTGACCATTCACATTTCCCCCAAACAGAAATGCAAAGACAATCGGGATTAAAACTGAAATCCATTTCATTTTCAGAAATATTGCACAGAATTTCAAACTTCTTTTTCGATAATTGTTTGTGAATGTTTGTCCTTCAGAATCACTTTTTTGCGGCCATCGGGAAGAATCTCCTGCTTTACCAACCAGTAATTTTCGTCGTATTCTACAAAAGCTGTTAATGGTTCCACTTCTGTTTTCCCTCTCCATTCTTTCAGCTCAACAGCTTCCCATTTTTTTGATTTGGCCGATTTGTAACATGCATCCATAATCGCATTTACCACATAACCATCATAAAAATCCTCAATTGGCTTTTTCACTTTTTCTATGGAATTGAACATATCGGTAAACATTTCGTTGTAGCCGAGTTCGTGCACTTCATCGCCAACGGGGAAAAGCCATCCTGAATCCGTTTCCGCCTTTTCGGCCACATACCCTTTTTTGCCGGGAGCTGAGAACATTTCGAAGCCTGTGCGAAGAAAATTGTCGATTCGGATAGAACCATCGACGCCTGCAACCTCATCTTTTAACTCCATTCCACCCCGAAAACACCAGCTTACTTCGAACTGCCCGATTGCGCCGTTCTGAAAACGAACCAGGCCAATGGCTTGATCTTCCGCAGAAATTGGTTTAACCTGGGTATCGGCCCAGCAAACCACTTCAACCGGGCGAATGTCCTTGCCAATAAAACTTCTGCCTATTTCAATACAATGACACCCTAAATCGATTATTGCTCCCCCACCCGACAGTTCCGGATTCCAGAACCAGTCGCTGTGCGGCCCGGGATGTGCCTCCCGTGAGCGAACCCAAAGTACTTTTCCAATTGCTCCGTTTTCTACCGAAGCATGAGCCTTTAAGTGTTTTGGTGAATAGACAAGATCTTCCAGATAACCGTGAAACACTCCGGCCTGTTCCACTTTCTGAAGAATTTCCCATGCTTCCTTAGCATTTCTTGCCAATGGTTTGGTACATAAAACTGCTTTACCTTCATCGGCTGCTGCGAAAATGGCTTCCTTATGCAAATTGTTTGGAAGGCCGACAATCACAACATCGACATCAGGCGCTGAAACAGCCTCTTTTAAATTTGTAGTCCATTTCGGAATGTTGTTTTCCCTGGCAAATTTTGCTCCCCGTTCTTCCGTTCGCGAATACACAACAACAACTTCATCGCGGCTACGCAACCCGTGAAGCGACATAGTATAGAATGTTCCGATTAAGCCCGTTCCCAATAATGCTATTTTCATTTATTATTGATTTAGTTTCCTTAAAATTAAGTAAAAATCGGTCAGTTAATAAGTTTTATTTCGATTTCCTTCGGATTAAATTATCGACTGAATATTTTCCACCTCCGGAAATAAACAGAAAGAAGAAAATCAGTAAATACAATAAAGCCAGTTCTTTTCGTCCGAACGGATCAGCGCCATGCGAAATAAAAGCGGCAACCGACATCGTGATCATTAGTGGTATAGTTGCCAGCCTTGTCCAAAGTCCAATCCCAACAAGTATGGAACAAAAGAACTCGGCAAATGCAGCCAGGGCAAGAGAAGCTGTCGGGCCAATACCGATTGGATTTCCAAACCTTATTTCTTCACCTGAAAGCAATCTTGTTAATTTCGGATATCCGTGAGTTAGCATAAAACAAGCTACTGTTATACGAAGCGCAAGAATGCCAAACTGAATAAATTTTGGGTTAAGTTCTGCATTTAATAATTTTTTCATCGCGGTTAATTTTATCTGATTCTAATTTCATGGAATTTATATTTACCGACACATAATATGGCTGTTGGTTTAAAAACATATCGATGATTTCTTTTTTTTCACCCAAAAAAGTAAGGGTTATTTTTATAATTTCGCACCCGACAAAAACTTCTGAAATGAAAAAATATCTCTTATTTTTTTTGCTGCTGATATTCGCTTTTTCAGGATGTAAAAATTCCACTTCAAAATATATTTACAACAATGGTTTTGTTTACGGAACAATGTACAGCATTGTTTATGAGAGTCCGGAAGGAAAGGATTTTCAGGAAGAAATAACGGAAAAATTCAGTGCAATACACACTAATTTTTTCAACCTACGAGAAAGAATCGACCATTTCAAAAATAAACCGAAATGATCCTGTAAAACCGGGAAAAGAATTTATGACCTGTTATAATCGGCCTATGGAAATTTCGGAAATTACCCATGGCGCTTTTGATATTACTGCCGGGCCAATGGTAAATGCCTGGGGATTTGGCCCGGAGAAAAAGAAACATTTGAGCCGGGATCAAATGGACAGTTTGATTGAAATTACAGGGTATCAGAAAGTTCATATTAAAAATGGTGAAATTGTAAAGGATAACCCCAATATGAAACTCGACATGAGCGCCATATCCAAAGGTTACACAAGCGACCTGATTGCTGAATTTCTCGCTGAAAAAGGTTGCCCGAATTATATGGTTGAAATTGGAGGAGAAGTGGCAGCAAAAGGAAAAAACGAACATGGAAAAACCTGGACAATCGGAATTAGTAAACCGGTTGAAAACATGGCGGAATCAAATTCTGAACTTCAGGCAAAAGTGCAGCTTCCCGATCACGGTTTAGCTACATCTGGTAATTACAGAAATTTTTATGTTGAAGACGGAAAAAAATACGCGCATACAATCGACCCAAAAACAGGATATCCGGTCCAGCACAGTTTGTTAAGCTCAACAGTTCTTGCCAACGACTGTATGACCGCCGATGCTTTTGCAACAGCTTTTATGGTTCTTGGAGTTGAACAGGGAATTGAAATTGCCAGAAGCACGCCCGGGAATAGAAGTATATTTTATTTATGCCGATGAACAGGGAAAAAATCAGGTTTATATGTCTGATGGGTTTGCGCAGTTTGTTGTTGAATAATTTATTCGAATTAATGTATAAGCGAAAAAAAACCAGTTATTCGCCGGTTTTAATATGTTGTGAAAACTTTAAATTGCCATAATCAACTTTTTTCCAGGCCTTTGTCTGCTCTAAGCGATCCTGTGTTTGTGAACAGTATACACCCTGGCGTTTTAAATAACGGTTTCCACTTACATGTGTATTAGGAAATTTGCCACCCTTTTTCACCAAAATTCGAATTGCCATTCCGGCCATAGCCAGCGCAACCAGTAAAACTGCCATCCCAATAACCAACAAAATTTCCATAATTGCATTTTTTAACGTCGTAAAATTAATGCTTTCTGCCAAATTTCGTGCGATATAAATCCTGTTTAACGCCAAAATTGTAGTGTTGGTCTAAAAATTAACATTAGCTGATTTTAATCCCTGCGAATTTTGTATTTTTAATTGCAAACTAAAAAATCAAAAAACATGGAAAAGCATATCAATGTTGTCGCGTCATTGCGGATTGGATTTAGCATTCTTGGTATTTTATTGGGTATTATTGCATTTACAGTACTTTATCTGGTTGGTGATTTCAGCGGTGATAACGATGCCGAACTCGTACTCACCATTATTGCCAATGTTGTAATTGCAATGGTATTTATTTTATGTATTCCTGGTATTATTGCAGGAATTGGTTTGTTTAAACGAAAGGAATGGGCCCGAATATTAACATTGATATTATCGGTGCTCGACCTGGTAAATGTACCGATTGGAACTGCAATTGGTGCATATTCCATTTGGGCGTTGGTTCAACCTGAAGCAGTTGAATTATTTAAGAAAGCAAATCCGGTATGAAATTATACCTGACAATTACTTTTCTGGCTTTATGTCTTACGCTGTTTTCTCAGAGCATCATTCCTGATCTTTCAAAAGTAAAATATAAAACCTATAACCGCGATTTATCTATTATTTACCCGGATGAAAGGAAGGATAAACCTGCAATATATTTAAATGCCAATCAGGGAGATGGCTTAGCCGTATTTCCGGACATCGATTTTGAAAACGGAACAATTGAAGTCGATATAAAAGGAAAAGATGAAATGCAACGAAGTTTTGTCGGAATCGCATTTCATATTCAGAACGAGAATATGTTTAATGCAATTTATTTCAGGCCTTTTAATTTTAAAATACCCGAAAGAGCCGGACATTCGGTACAATACATTTCGCATCCTGAATTTACATGGCAAAAGCTGCGAACTGATTTTCCTGAGCAATTCGAAAATCCGGTAAATCCTGTCCCCAATCCAAATGAATTTTTCCATGCCAGAATAGAGGTAAACTGGCCAAATGTTAAAGTATTTATCGAAAATTCAAAAATACCTTCACTCGATGTAAAAATGAAAAGCACATTTAAGCGCGGGAAAATAGGTTTTTGGGTTGGAAATGGCTCCGATGGTACTTTTAAAAACCTTGTGGCAACAATAAAATAAGCAAATCTAAAGTTCTTATAATGAAAACATTGGACATTAAACAGGAAACATCTGACTAAACATGAACGAATTATTACAGTGGAAAGAAAAAACAGAAGAAAAGAAACAGTTACAATCTCAATTAAAAAAAGCGCAGAACGAATTAGAAAATTTAAAGGGAAAACTTAAAAAACTTACTGCTGAACTCCAAAAAGAATTTAAAGATGTTCAGCAACTGGAAGATGGCGGAATAACTGCACTTTTTTATAGTATCCTTGGTAATAAGGTCGAAAAAATGGATAAGGAGCGACAGGAATATCTTGCTGCAAAACTGAAACATGAAAACTGTAAAAATGAGATTGACAATCTGGATGTTGAAATCGACAAAATTGAAAAAAGTATTTCTGAATTAGGTGATCCGGAAACAGAGTATAAAGGCATTCTGGATAAAAAAAGCCTTAAACTCCGGAAATTGGGCGATAAAAATTTTTTACACTTCGAAAATAATCTATCAAATATTTATAAGCAGAAAAAAGAAATTAACGAAGCCATTGAAGCCGGTGAAATGGCATTGAAAGGTTTGCGCAATGCAATACAGAGTCTCAGAAAAGCTGCCGGTTGGGGAACAGTCGACATGCTTGGCGGAGGATTAATTACTACAGCCATAAAGCATTCGAATATCGATAATGCCAAACAAATGATACACGATGTACAGGTTTGGTTAAACAGGTTCAGGCGTGAACTTTCGGATGTTCAAATTGAAACAGGTGAGAGCTTAACTTTACAATTAGGTTCATTTGCCACATTTGCCGACTTTTTTTTCGACAACCTGATTTTCGACTGGGTGGTTCAAAGTAAAATTAACCGTTCGCTGGAAGGTTGTGAAACCATATACAAACAGGTGCTCGATATTGTGACGCAACTTCGGATAAACGATGTGGATGTGACCCAGAAATACAAAGAAACAAAAGCCGATTTTACCGGTTATATTGAAAAAGCTTAAATATGGTTCAGTATGAAATTATAATTTCCGGACGGGTACAGGGAGTTGGGTTTCGATATTACGTTCATCAAAAAGCCAACGAAATGGGAATTAAAGGCTGGGTAAAAAACACTATCGATGGCAATGTTTTAGTAACTGCTCAAGGCGATGAAGCCGAAATCGGCACTTTTATCGATTATCTGTATGTTGGGCCGCCATTGGCCCGTGTTGACAGAATTTCGAAACAGAAAATGGATTCTTTATCCGATTTTAATAATTTTAGCGTGAAATACTAAATACGCTAAATTGAAACAGAAATCATACCACATGTCGGTGGAACAATTCCGCACAGAAGGCAAAAAAGTTATCGACTGGATTGCCGATTATTATGAAAATATTGAAAGCTTTCCTGTATTGTCACAAGTTAAACCTGGTGAAATTAAAGCACTACTTCCTGAACATCCTCCATTGAAAGGTGAATCGATGGATGGAATGATGAACGACATCGATGATAAAATAATGCCGGGAATTACCCATTGGCAATCGCCGGATTTCTTTGCATATTTCCCTGCAAATACTTCTTTCCCTGCAATTTTGGGAGATTTGGTATCATCCGGACTTGGCGTTCAGGGAATGATTTGGGCTACCAGTCCTGCAGCAACTGAGCTCGAAACACGTGTACTCGACTGGCTGGCCGAAATGATGGGAATGCCAGAAAAGTTTAAATCGACTTCAACAGGTGGCGGAGTTATTCAGGACACGGCATCTACTTCAGCATTAACAGCAGTTATTGCCGCGCGTGAGCGTGCTACAAAATTTACTTCGAATGAAAAAGGAATTCAGCAAAAACTGGTGGCTTATATTTCAAATCAAACGCATTCCTCTGTGGAAAAGGCCATAAAAATTGCCGGAATCGGCAAAGAAAATCTGCGATTAATTGATGTGGATGAAAAATTTGCGATGAAAACTGACTTGCTTGAAAAGCAAATTCAACAAGATAAAAAAGAAGGATTTAACCCATTTTTTATTTGCGCTGCTTTAGGTACAACTTCGTCGAATGCGATTGATCCAATCCGTGAAATTGGCGAAATCAGCAAGCGTGAAAATTGCTGGTTGCATATCGATGCCGCCATGTCGGGAACTGCAATGTTGTGTCCTGAATTCCGGCATTTTCAGGATGGCGTTGAACTGGCTGACAGCTATTGTTTTAATCCGCATAAATGGATGTTTACCAATTTCGATTGCGATGTTTTTTGGGTTGCAAACCGTGAGGAACTGATCAACACTTTTTCCATTTTACCGGAATATTTACGGAATCAGGCCACCGAATCAGGACAGGTTTTTGATTACCGCGACTGGCATATTCAGCTCGGCCGGAGATTTCGTTCGCTTAAACTTTGGTTTGTTATCCGGTATTATGGGCTGGAAGGATTGCAGTTTCATGTAAGAAAGCATATGAAAATGGCACAGGAATTTGCTGAATGGGTGAAAAAATCCGATGACTTTAAGCTATTTTTAAATCCACCGCTTAACCTTGTTTGTTTTCAGCATAAAGCCGGTAACGACTTTAATATAAAACTGATGAATGCCGTTAACCAAACCGGAAAAATTTATTTCACACACACTAAATTAAACGGACAGGTTGTGCTTCGTATGAGCATCGGACAAACGCATACAGAAGAAAGACATGTTGAAAAGGCCTGGGATTTAATTCAGAAGACGGCAATAGAAATTCAATTATCAATGGATGAATTATAAATTGACAAAAAACCAACATTGTAAATGTTGGTTTTATAGAAATAACAACATCGTCAGTGTCGGTATTTTCATTTTTACTACCTTTGTAATGCCGGTAATTTCAAAATAATAAAGATGGAAACAAATTTACTCGAATTAGTAGTAAACGAACAATTTCAAAATTTCAATTCAAAACCTAAAGGAATAGCAAGAGATATTAACCACTCCAAATATTTAGAGACAGAACAAATAACAATTATCAGCGGAATTCGTCGTTGTGGAAAATCAACTTTATTATCACAATTTGCCTCCAATTATAAAGATTATAACTATCTGACGTTTGATGATGAACGCCTGATTAATTTCACTGTTGAAGATTTTCAAAGTTTGCTAACCATATGGCATAAGCGGTCGGATAGCAAAATCCTGTTTTTGGATGAAATCCAGAATATTAAACAATGGGAACGTTTTGTCAGGCGTGTTCACGATCAGGGTTATAAAATCTTCCTGACAGGAAGTAATGCAAATTTATTAAGTACGGAACTTTCAACACATTTAACAGGCAGATATGTCAGAATTGAACTTTATCCGTTTTCATTTTCTGAAATTATTGGATCCAAAAATGTTCCGTTTGACGAGATCACAACACAGGTTCAAGCAGATATAATGTCAGTTTTTGACCGATATCTGAATGATGGTGGATTCCCTGAACCATACAAATCAAAGGACAACGAATTGTTACAAAACATATATGACGATATTTTGTACAGGGATATTATTGCCCGTTATAAAATTCAGGAAATAAAAAATCTTAGAATGGTTTCAAATTTTTTAATGACAAACATTGCCAAGGAATTTTCATATGAGTCTATTTCAAAAACGGTGCAGATTAAAAGTACAACTACGGTAAAAAATTATACATCCTATCTTGAATCAGTTTATCTTTTATTTGAGGTTTATAAATATGATTATTCATTGAAAAAACAGTATGTCAGCAATAAGAAAATATTTTCAATTGATAATGGGTTAAGAAACCAGCTTACATTTAAGCATTCTGATGACACGGGGAGATTACTTGAAAACATGGTTTTTATTGAACTAAAGCGACGTAGAAAAAAGGTGTTCTTCTTTAGGGAAAAATTTGAATGCGATTTTATTCTAGAGAAAAATGGTGCGATTACTGACATTATACAAGTTTGTTATCAACTAACTTTAAAAAATGAAAAACGTGAGTTTATGGGTTTAGTCGAGGCTTCGCGTATATTAAATCTTAAAGCAGGAATATTGATTACTTATGATACAGAAAAAACCATCCATTATGAGGATATTAAAATAACAATTATTCCGGCATGGAAATGGTTGTTAAGAAATTAGTTAACAATTTATTTATATAAGTGTACATTTTACGCTTACAGAATATTTCGTATTTTAGCAACAAATTAAAATCAATAAAAATGACAGACATCAAACAAATGGAAGTTTGGTTTATCACCGGAAGCCAACACCTGTACGGACCAAAAACACTCGAACAGGTCGATAAAGATTCTTCGGCAATTGTCGACGGATTGAATCAATCGGGAAAAGTACCTGTTAAAGTAGTTTTTAAACCCGTTGTGAAAACTCCGGATGAAATTCTGGATATTTGTGTTCAGGCAAGCGCCGATAAAAACTGTATCGGGCTTATTACCTGGATGCATACCTTCTCGCCTGCAAAAATGTGGATTGGAGGATTGAAAGCACTCAGCAAACCATATATGCATTTGCATACTCAATTTAACCGCGATTTGCCGTGGAGCGAAATCGACATGGATTATATGAACCTGCATCAGAGCGCTCATGGCGGTCGTGAATACGGATTTATTAATGCCCGTATGCGTAAAAACCGAAAAGTGGTTGTTGGTCACTGGCAGGATCCAAAAGTTCAGGATCAGGTAGCAACCTGGTGTCGTACAGCCATTGGATGGAATGATTCGCAAGGCTTAAAAGTTGCCCGTTTTGGCGATAATATGCGCGAAGTTGCCGTTACCGAAGGCGATAAAGTGGAAGCCCAAATAAAATTTGGTTGGCAGATTAACGGTTACAGTTTAGGCGAATTTGTTGAATTGGTCGAAAAGGTTACCGATGAAGATGTTAATTCACTTTACAACGAATATGAAACTTAGTACGATGTGGCCGAAGATTGTAAACCCGGAGGCAATATCATGAAAACGTTTTGGTTCAGGCCCGTTACGAAATTGCATTGAAGCGATTTATGAAAGATGGCAACTTTAAAGCGTTTACAACCAACTTTGAAAACCTTGTGGGGCTTAGCCAGTTGCCAGGACTTGCTTCACAGAGACTAATGGAAGCCGGTTATGGTTTTGGCGCCGAAGGTGACTGGAAACAAGCTGCTATGCTTCGAATTGTAAAAACCATGTCGGGTGGAATGAAAGGCGGAAGCTCGTTTATGGAAGATTATACCTATCATCTGGATCCGGCAAATGAAGCAGTTTTGGGAGCGCACATGCTTGAAATTTGTCCTTCGATTGCAGCAAAAAAACCAAAATTGGTAGTTCAGCCATTGGGAATAGGAGGAAAAGATGCACCTGCACGATTAATTTTTGAGAGTGCAACCGGCGATGCAATGAATGTAACCTTAATAGATATGGGAAACCGTTTCCGTATGATAGTTAATACACTCGATGTAATTGAGCCACTTGAAAGTATGCCTAAATTACCTGTAGCATCAGCATTCTGGAAAACACATCCAAACCTTGCCGACGGAGCGGCTGCCTGGATTTATGCCGGTGGAACTCACCATTCGGTTTTCACATTGGCATTAACTCCTGAATATATCGAAACATTCTCGGAATATGCCGATATTGAATATGTAATTATTGACAAAAACACGAATCTTTCCGATTTCAAAAAAGAATTGAAATGGAACGAGGTATATTACATGCTGGCCAAAGGGCTTAAAGCATAAAAATTTTTTTAAAGGATAGTCGAGAGGTTTTCAGCAATGGAGACCTCTTTTTTTGGTGTTTTTAGTCGTCACCCGACTTGAAGTCGGGCGACGACTCGACTAAAGAACATATCAATTTGATAAAACATTATCGTTTTGATAGCACATTCGGAATATGCCAAATTCATATTAATCTATCCGTAAATAACTTACAAAATCAAGAATCAAATTGATCAATATTTGTAAAGTAATTGGCAACGCTATAGTTCATTGTTTACTTAATGAGAAGTGAAAATTAAAAAAACGTTAGTTACGAAACTTTTTTTCTCAATTATAATTACATGAGGCTTGAATGCGCAAATTCATGTTTGCCGTTCATGTACCTTTTTCAAAATTCACAAAAGGCTGCCTTGTCCCTGGGTGGCCTTTTTTCATGGTAAATCTTCAAAATTTATATCAGGTAATTGCCGTTGTTCAGTTCGCTCAAAAACTGAATTGATTTTTGTTGTCTCGTTAAAAAAACCACAGTTTTTCAAAAAGAATGAATTACCATTTAAACCACCCAAATAATCCATCCGGGCTTCTTTTCCGGCTGTTGCATCGGCGGTAAATTTGACTTTTGTAAGCTCAATCCACTGGTTCTTTTTAGTAAAAATCCATTGGTTTGAGAACAGACCTTTTCTGGTTAAATTGCCTGTTTCGGTGTAAAAGTTTTCGAGAAATGAATATAAATGCGTGAGGTAGCTGTCGGTTTTTGGCCTCCGCCAACTGGCTATTAATTTCCATCTTCCAACTTCGGGAGCAAAAAACCACGCCGTAAAATCTGTTTCTCCATTTCCTGACGGCTTTCCGCGCAAAAGAAATTTGTATGTAACTCCGGCCTTCCACATATATCTCAAATAACTTTGTCCGCCTGAGCCTTCGTTTCCAAACTCACCGGTATAAACTCCATCTCCTTTTTTAAGTAGCCTTATTTTCTGATCATCGGGAATATCCTCCGGATTATCCGTTTTAAACGGACTCCAAACCGAGAATAAAATACGTCGCTCGTCGGGCGAATTAACCTGCATCCCAAAATAGCCCTGGACAAATCCATTAGCCATAAAATACGATCCTAAAACATCATTATTTTCAGGAACATGTTATTTCGTTGTAAAAATATTCTACTTCGCCGGCATCATCGGGCACCAGAAAATTTAAATGAACCGACGGTCCTCTGCGTCCCCAGTAAAAATCGTCTTTTACAAAATAAACATTTCCTTTTGTTGCTTCTCCCCCGATTAAAAAGCTTTCTATCCCGGGAAAAAAATCTCCTGATTTATAGACTCCCTGAATTTCAATAAACTGATAACCAGGATTTAATATAGTAAAAGTTCCAACTGGAATGGTATCCCAATCCGGATTCTTCAGCAATATGGTTTCTGATTTATCACCGCAGATAATTTTAATTGAGCTGGTTCCGGAAACTGTTCTTGAGACTAATCCGATATCAAGTTTTCCCGTTTCCACGGTTTTAAACCAGGTGCGAATTTTCAGGTTTTCGTCGCTCCAGTTTTTTATGCCGCCTTTGCCAATGACTTCACTGTTTTGTCCCGGACTATTTTCAATCCAACTGTTCCCTTCGGCCGGAATGGCTAATTTCAACTGCAACTTTTCCATTTTATTCATTTTGCAGGAAATTGTGCTCAGTAAAATTACAACGATGCCAACTAAAAACAGGATTTTGAATTTCATTTATGTTCTAATTTCTTAACCAACTGTGAAATTTGTACCTCAATATCTTCTTTTTTGTAGAAAGTATCATGAACAAAGTTCAAATATTTCAAAATTTTAAAAGCGTTGAATTTTTGAAAAAACCGATTTTGAAAGGATTGAAGTGTCGAGCAGTTTTTATTTAAATCATCAATTTCCTTCCAAAACTTATCTTCAATCAGAAACTGTTTAACAGGATTTGGCAATTGATTTAAAATCCGAAAATACTCATCTTCATTCAAATGAAAGAATCTGTCTTTTTCTTTAAAGAACTCCTTTAAATCCGCAAATGCCTCAAAATTATAAGTCAATGTCAAATCTTCCTCACCATCCATCCATTTTTTTAAAATCGGTCCTGTGCCGAACGGAACACGGTCGGACAAACGTGATGACGGATAAACTTTAGTAGTTGTTATTTCGCCAACTGGCCCCAGTTGAACCAGGTTTTGAAGAAAATAAAAATCCTCACCTGCCTGTCTGCGATTCATACCGCCTCTTTTTACATACGATTCTGCGATTACAGCAAATGCAGAGCCCACCGTAAACATTGGAAACGGATATCCAACAAAAGCCAAAGCTTTTTTATAATAATCCATGTATCTTTCATAAAGCAGAATTCCTTTCCGATGCCTGTCTGCCAACCCTTCAGTTTGATGTTGGAATGAAATGGTAGCTCCAACCTGTTTTGAATTTTCTCTGAAATGTTTTTCTATTTCAACTAAATAATTCGATTCAACCAAAGTATCGGCATCCAATGAAATGATTATTCCATTCACTTTCTCCAACATATTAAAACGCCTGACTGCTTCATCCATTCCAAGTTTGCGGGCAAGTCCGGCGCCAGCCCATTTTTTGGGAAATTCAACCGGCCCGGTTACAAAAAAATCAATTCCGGTTTTTTGATGTATTGAAATCCATTTTTCGATTTCAATCTTTGTTTCCGCATTTTTACTTTTTATTATTTCAGCCGAAATTTCGGAATGATTGATTACAACGATAACCTCAACATTGGCTTTTGGAAGAATACAACTTTTGAGAGATTCAAGTGTTTGCAGGATTTCCGGTTCGTTAAAACAGGGAATAACCACAATTAAACCGCAATCAGGCTTTTGGTCGTGTCGGAATTAAAGCTGTTCTGTTATTTTTCCGAAGATAGTTATCTGCAAACATAATTTGTAAAGCTATAACTAAAGCAAAAAAAATCCGGGATATACCCGGATTTTAACTATAATTTTCAAAAAATTATTTCGATTTACCTTTATATTTTTCGTTCATTTTTTCCAGAATCAAAGCAGTGATATTATCTGCTTCTTTTCCAACGAGTATATTTGATGCGCTAAAAATATAATCGTACTTATTATTTACATTATACTCGTTTATGCAATTCAATAAACTATCCAATATCTGCTTATTATTGGCCGCCTGCATTTCACCCAGTTTTGTGGAAAGCTCCTGATCCATTTTAGTAACTTCCTGTTCAATTCCAAGCAGTCGGTCGCGTTCCTGTATCGCTCGTTGTTCGGTTAAAAACCCACCGCGCTGCAATTTTTCCTGAAAAGCCGCTGCATCTCTTTCAAACGACTGACGCTTTGTTCCGTACTCGTTGGTATATGCCTCCTGCTTTTTGGTAAAATCATCATGCAAATCTTCAGCCAAAGCATAATTCAGAATAATAGAATCTGCTTTTACATATCCAATCGTTAATCCATCGGTGTTTGCCGATCGCTGAGTTTCTTCTTTAACGCCATTAGCCGATTTATTTCCCGAAAAATGCAAGAAATACAATACAGCAACTGCAACAAATAATACTATGCTTACTATTAATGATGATCCTTTCATTATTACTAATTTTTGTTTTTTTTTAATTTCGACAAAGATAATTTTTTAGTTTAAACCGAATCACACCTAACTCATACTTTTTTGAACAAATTCAAAATCAAATACTTCAAACAAAAACATGCATAAAATCATACTAAGCTGCTGATAAACATCATTGAAATAAATAAGGCCCACGATTATTTTTACCTCAACATAATTCATTCACCTAATATTTAAAATGTTGAATAAAATAATTGCCAATATATTGCCGCACATGCCTAAAAAACTGGTTTGGGTATTTTCAAAAAGGTATATCGCCGGTGAAACTATCGAAGAAGGCATTCTTGCATCGAAATTGCTCAACGAAAAAGATATGCTCGTAACCATCGATTTATTAGGCGAATTTATAAGTACGCTCAAAGAAGCAGATGAAAATCGAAAACAATACATAGAAATAATTACCCGGTTTATCAATGAAAATATCCATGGAAATTTCTCGCTGAAACCCACCATGTTTGGCCTTCTGATTGATAAGAATGTTTGTTATGAGCATATCAGAGAAATTGTTGCTCTGGCAGCAGAAAAAAACTCATTTGTCCGAATCGATATGGAAGATTCGAAGTGTGTAGATGCTGAAATTGAGCTTTTTACAAAACTAAGAAAAGAATTTCCGAAATATGTCGGATTGGTATTACAGGCCTATCTTCGTCGTACAAAATCTGATTTGGAAAAGCTGAACCAGATAAATTCAGAGGAACATCCGGTTAATTTGAGGTTATGTAAAGGAATTTATGTTGAGCCGGAAAAAATTGCCTATAAAGGTTACCAGGAAGTGAGGTACAATTTCCTAAAAGATTTGGAATACATGTTCCAAAATAAAATTTACGCGGCAATTGCTACTCATGATAAATACCTGGTAGAAAACGCACTTCAACTTATTGAAGTTTATGAGGTGCCAAAAAATATGTATGAATTTCAAATGTTATTCGGCGTAACACCTGAATTGCGACGTTCGATAGTGGAAAAAGGCCATTTGATGCGCGTATATGTACCTTACGGAAAACATTGGTTTAATTATTCCACACGCCGGTTGAAGGAAAATCCGAAAATGGCAACTGAAATTATAAAAGCATTATTTGTGCGTGGTTGAACCGTGTGTGTTATTTAGTGAAAAAGATGGCGCGTCCATCCTTTTTTAATTTATATATTCCGGTTCAAAAATAATTCAGATTCAGCCTGTTTCTTCCGTTTGTTGAAAATCAGGCAAGTTAAATCCTGCTACTTATTTACTGTTGCATAGTTTTTACTTTGGAATAAAAATGCCGGAATCTTCGGTTTTTGTAGATTAAATACTAAATTTACGGCAAAGAAAAAGGATAAAGTAAAGAGTTATAAAATTTAAAAAATACTGACCAAACTTAACCACTTAGATATTATAACTTCACTTTATCCTTGATTTTTTAAACGTCTTATTCTTTCTTCTATTGTTCCCATTCAAAATTAATTTTGCAGATTTTAATACGAATTGACTTTGAAATACTTTCCGCTCAACAGATTCTATATTTAATGAATTATTCCGGTTAAATTTATAATTTTGTAGAACAGAACAGAACAGTTATAAAATCAATTCATCGTCCGGAATATGAGTAAATTCAAGTTTATTGTCAACAATAATTCAAATGTTCTGAAATTTCAGCAATTAGTTGATGCCATTGTTGATTCTATAAGCAGAAACCAACTTCAGTCAGGCGATATGCTGCCATCGGTTAACCAGATTATGAAAGAATGCCGGCTTTCGCGCGACACAGTGTTTAAAGCTTATGCCGAGCTTAAAAAACGCGGGGTTGTTGAATCGGTTCCAAACCGCGGATATTTCGTCACAAAAAATATTACAAAGGTTTTTCTGTTTCTCGATACATTTAAAGCATATAAAGAGGTTCTTTATGGTTCATTTCTGAAGCAGCTTCCAAAAAACATCAGTGTCGATTTGCATTTCCATCATTACAATATCGGGGTTTTCGAAAAAATCATTAGTGAAAGCCTTGGAAAATACAGCAGTTATATTGTAATGAATTTTGATCACCCAAAGGTTTCACAAATAATCAGCAAAATTCCGAACGAACAACTTTTAATCATCGACTGGAAAATTCATTCCAATGGAAATATGTCAGCTGTTTTTCAGAACTTTGGCGAGTCGGTATATGCATGTTTAGAAGAAAATATTCAGAAAATATCGGCTTACAAAGAATTTACATATTTCTATCCTGAATTTACTTATCATCCAAAAGAATCGATAGATATATTTAATAAATTTTGCAATGATTACAACATTAAACACGCGGTAATATATAGGCAGGAAAAATTCGTTGTAAAAAAAGGTGGACTTTATTTACTTGTAAGCGACAGAACGTTGGCTAATTTTTTAGATCAATGTGCTGAAAAAGGTTTTGAACCGGGCCATGAGGTGGGTGTAATTTCGTACAATGAAACTCCAATGAAAAAATATGTAAAAGACGGTATTACAGTTATTTCCACCGATTTTGAGCTTATGGGACAAAAAGCAGCAGAATTTGTGACAACCGGTAATCCGGTTCAGTTTGAAGTACCAACAATGTTAAAATTGCGTTCGTCGCTATAAAGTGTTTTATAACATTTATTTTGATTTTGAAGACTGATTTATAGCATCTAATTTTACAAGCATAACAGAACAGAACAGTTCAATAATTCTATTACTATTTAAAACTTTGAAAACTATGCACTTACTTGGATTCGACATTGGAAGTTCCTCGGTAAAAGTTTCGCTAATAAATGGTGAAAATGGTCATTGCATCGCAAGTTCATTTTATCCGAAACAGGAAATGGCAATTACGGCGCATCAAACCGGTTGGGCTGAACAGGAACCTGAATTATGGTGGAAAAACCTGAAACTGGCATTAGCCAATGTACTAACAGAGTCGAAAGTTGATAAACAGGATATTAAATCCATTGGTATCTCCTACCAAATGCACGGCCTTGTTATGGTTGACAGAAATCAACATGTTATTCGCCCATCCATAATCTGGTGCGATAGCCGCGCTGCTTCAATCGGCGATAAAGCTTATAATGAAATCGGTGGACAACGTTGCCTGACCAACCTGTTGAATTCTCCGGGAAACTTCACAGCATCGAAATTGAAATGGGTAAAGGATAATGAGCCTGAACTTTTCAGCAAAGTTTACAAAATAATGCTGCCAGGTGACTATATCGCCATGAAACTTACCGGTGAAATACAAACTACAGTAAGCGGACTTTCTGAAGGAATTATGTGGAATTTTAAGGAAAATAAAATTGCCGAACATGCTTTTTGAAAACTATGGATTCTCTTCTGAGATTATTCCTGAAATCGTACCGACTTTTGCTGTACAGGGCCGAATTAACAAAAAAGCTGCAGACGAACTTGGACTTTCACCGAATACAACGGTTAGTTACAGGGCTGGCGATCAACCTAATAATGCTTTGTCGCTTAATGTTTTGAATCCGGGTGAGATTGCAACAACTGCCGGCACTTCCGGTGTTGTTTACGGTGTAAGCGAAGAAATAAAATACGATCCTCAATCGCGGGTAAATACTTTTGCACATGTAAACTATTCGAACGAAAATCCCAGACTTGGCGTTTTATTATGCATTAACGGCACAGGTATTTTAAATGCATGGTTAAAACGATTGCTTGGCGAAAATCTATCGTATGAACAAATGAATGACGAAGCTTCGAAGATAGAAATCGGTTCAAATGGTGTAGCTGTTTTACCTTTCGGAAATGGTGCCGAACGTGTATTAAACAACAAAAATATTGGCTCGATGATTAGCGGAATAAATTTTAACATTCATCAGAAAGGACATTTGTTGCGAGCCGCGCAGGAAGGAATTGTTTTCTCCTTCAAATACGGAATGGATATTATGAAGGAAATAGGTATCAACGCGTCGGTTATTCGTGCGGGAAAAGCAAACATGTTTCTTAGCCCGGTTTTCAGGAATACGTTGGCTGGAATTACAGGAGCAACCATTGAACTGTACAATACCGATGGATCAATTGGCGCGGCACGTGGTGCTGGAGTTGGCTCGGGTTATTATAAATCATTTAATGACGCTTTTTCAAATTTAAATAAACTGGAAGTAATTGAACCGGATATTTCCAAAACAAAAGAATATGAAAATGCTTATAATAAATGGAAGGCCGAATTAGAAAAAGCAATCAAATAAAAATCAACCCAATAAAATATATTCATAAATAAACAGATAAAAATTACAAAAATGGAAGTATTAAAAGGTAACAAAGAGTATTTCAAGGGGATTGGACAAGTTAAATACGAAGGTCCTGAATCAAAAAATCCGCTTGCTTTTAAGTGGTACGACGAAAACAAGGTTATAGCCGGAAAAACAATGAAAGATCACCTGCGTTTTGCGGTTGCTTATTGGCATACGTTCTGCGGAACAGGTGGCGATCCGTTTGGCCCGGGAACCCAGATTTTCCCATGGGATGGAGCTTCAGATGTTATGGATGCAGCCAAAGAACGAATTGATGCAGCTTTTGAATTCATTACAAAAATGAATATCCCGTTCTATTGTTTTCACGATACCGATGTGGTTGGCGACGGTACTGTTTTCGAAATTGAAAAAAGACTGGAAAAAATGGTGGATATTGCCAAAGCAAAACAAGAAGCTTCGGGCGTTAAACTGCTTTGGGGAACAGCCAATGTTTTTTCGGCGCCACGATATATGAACGGAGCTTCCACCAATCCGGATTTTACGGTGGTTGCCAATGCCGGTGTTCAGATTAAAAATGCTATTGATGCAACCATTGCTCTTGGAGGTTCAAATTATGTTTTCTGGGGCGGTCGCGAAGGTTATATGAGTTTGCATAACACGGACACAAAACGTGAATTGGCACATATGGGTAAATTCTTGTCAATGGCTCGTGATTATGGCCGTAAACAGGGATTTAAAGGCACATTCCTCGTTGAACCAAAACCAATGGAACCAACGAAACATCAGTACGATTATGATGCTCAAACTGTTATTTCGTTTCTGAGAGAACATGGTTTGGATAAAGATTTCAAATTAAATGTTGAGGTAAACCATGCAACTTTAGCCGGGCATACATTTGCACATGATTTGCGATTTGCTGCCGACGCTGGTTTGCTGGGATCAATCGATGCCAATAAAGGTGATTATCAGAATGGCTGGGATACCGATGAATTCCCAACAAGCATATACGAAATTACCGAAGCTATGCTGGAAATTGTTCAGGCTGGTGGTTTTGTTACCGGAGGTATTAATTTCGATGCAAAAACCCGCAGAAATTCAACTGATTTGGAAGATATTTTTATTGCCCACATCGGCGGAATGGATGTATTTGCGCGTTCATTGGTAATTGCCGACAAAATTCTGAACAATTCAGACTATTTAAAAATGCGTAAAAATCGTTATGCTTCATACGATTCCGGTAAAGGTGCTGAGTTTGAATCAGGCAATCTTAAACTGGAAGATTTAAGAACGATCGCTCAGGAAGTTGGCGAGCCAAAACAAATAAGCGGAAAACAGGAATTAATTGAACAGTTAATCAACTGGTACATTTAACTAATGAAAGGTCGCAACACATTTTACATTGCATCGTTAACACTCGTTGCAACATTAGGCGGTCTTTTATTTGGTTATGACACTGCTGTTATTTCAGGTGCAGAAAAATCAATCCAGGCTTATCTAATCAATAGCCTGGGTTTAAGTTCACTGGTTCACGGTGCTACAATTTCCAGCGCTCTTATCGGGTGTATAATTGGGGGGAGCATTTCGGGCGTACTTGCCTCAGCTTTAGGCAGAAAGAAAACTCTAATGCTGGCTGCATTTCTGTTTTTTATATCGGCTTTGGGATCTGGATATCCCGAATTTCTGTTTTTCACCAAAGGAGAACCAACCATGGGACTTTTGTACATGTTCAATTTTTACCGGATAATAGGTGGAATTGGAGTTGGTCTTGCATCTGCAGTCAGCCCGATGTACATTGGTGAAATTGCACCAGCTGATATTCGTGGCAGGTTAGTTTCCATCAACCAGTTTGCAATTATATTCGGAATGCTTGTTGTATATTTTGTGAATTGGGGCATAGCCAATGGCCAGACTCTGGAATGGATAAATACAACAGGCTGGAGAAGAATGTTTACTTCGGAAGCTATTCCGGCTGGATTGTTTGGAATACTGTTGTTTTTCGTTCCGGAAACACCGCGCTATTTGGCATTAAATAACAATGATGAAAAAGCGCTTGCTATTTTAACACGAATCAATGGTGTTGAAATTGCAAAAAAGATTTTCAGTGATATTAAAGCCAGTGTCGAAAAGTCGTCTGCAAAGCTTTTTTCATATGGAAAGCTGGTCATAATTATTGGGATATTGTTATCCGTTTTTCAGCAGTTTGTTGGAATAAATGTTGCATTATATTATGCTCCGCGAATTTTTGAAAGCATGGGTGCTGAAAAAGATGCATCATTAATGCAGACGGTAGTTATGGGTTTGGTGAATGTGATATTTACTGTTATTGCTATTGTTACGGTTGACAAATGGGGAAGAAAACCACTGTTAATGGTAGGTTCAGTTGGTATGGCAATCGGAATGTTTGCCATCGGCCTTCTGGCATTCCTTAAAATAATAGGGATTAGCACTTTGGTATTTATCATTATTTATACGGCATCGTTCATGATGTCGTGGGGCCCGATTTGCTGGGTTTATATTTCTGAACTTTTCCCAAACAAAATCAGGGGAAAAGCTGTGGCTGTTGCAGTGGCTGCTCAGTGGGCCGCCAACTATTTTATATCATCTACCTATCCGGCTATGATGGAATTCAGCAGTGGCGGAACCTATTGGTTTTATGGTGCAATGAGTATACTATCCTTCTTCTTTGTATGGAAATTGGTTCCCGAAACCAAAGGGAAAACGCTTGAAGAGATGGAACATTTATGGAAACGGCCTTCCTAATCTATCCGAGAGGGAGGTATTTTGAGTTCCTAATAATAGGATTTGGTATAATTTTCAATACACTACATATATTTAACATAATATTTCAATATAATGCATTAAAAACCCCGGAGCCTCTGCTCCGGGGAAAAAACCAAAAATCAACTAACCTTTAAACCGCCTGGCGACTTCATCCCAGTTGATGAGATTCCAAAACGCATTCACATAATCCGGACGTCTGTTTTGGTAGTTAAGGTAGTACGCATGTTCCCACACATCAATCCCTAAAATCGGCGTACCTTGAACTTCCGCAATATCCATCAGCGGATTATCCTGGTTGGGCGTTGACGAAACCGCCAGTTTTTTATCTTGAAGAACCAACCAAGCCCAACCAGATCCAAAGCGCGTAACCGCAGCTTTGTTGAAAGCCTCTTGAAAATTTTTTACTGAATTAAATGAATCATTAATTGCATCGAGCAATGCACCGCCCGGGCTTTTAGCGCCGCCGGGTGCTATAACATCCCAATACAAATTGTGGTTATAAAAACCACCTCCATTGTTTCTCACTGCAGTTGAATGACCCGAAACTCCTGAAAGTATTTCTTCTATTGATTTTCCTTCCAAATCAGTTCCTGACACTGCAGTGTTTAAATTATTTGTATATCCTGCATGATGCTTGTCATGGTGTATTTCCATTGTCTTTGCATCAATGTAGGGTTCTAATGCGTTGTAACTATATGCTAATTTTGATAATTCAAAAGCCATAAACTATTTTTTATAAAAGATTAAAATGTATTTAAATCTTTTAGCAAAATTAAGTGCTAATAAGAATTAATCCAAATCTTTGATGTTAAAAAACGTATTGAATTCGTTTATTGTTCATAAGATTCATCTATATTTTTTACCATTATAATATTCATAATAGGTATCACACTGATTATCAAGGTCCAACAAGCATTCGATTTTAAAGTTAAATTATTTTACCAATAAATTTTTTCCTTTGGTTAAAACCGTTTGCAACAATCTTTTACTTTTAATCAATTTTTTTATTTATGAATCGAAGTATTCTCCGATTAGCTGTACCAAACATTATTAGTAACATCACAGTTCCTTTGTTAGGCCTGGTCGACATGGCTCTAATGGGGCATTTAGGTTCTGAAGTGTATATTGGCGCAATATCGCTTGGAGGAGTAATCTTTAACTTTATATACTGGAGTTTTGGTTTTCTTCGAATGAGTACCTCCGGGTTCACAGCACAGGCTTTTGGAAAAAATAATATTAATGAATCGGCAGCTGTATTGGCGCGGGCATTATTAATCGCAACACTAATAAGTTTATTCGTTCTTATTTTACAATTGCCTATATCGTGGATTAGCTTTAAGCTTATCGGAGGAAGCGAAGAGGTTGAAAATCTGGCTAAATCGTATTTTCTCGTGAGAATCTGGGCTGCACCTGCAGCATTATGCCTGTTTGTTCTTAGTGGTTGGTTTCTTGGGATGCAAAATGCAAGATATCCGATGATAATCGCCATTGCGGTTAATGTTGTTAACATTCTACTTAGTTTGCTTTTTGTTTTTGTACTTAAAATGAAATCGGATGGTGTTGCTCTTGGAACTGCACTATCACAATATGCAGGATTAATAATAGCCATCTATTTCCTTTTCAAAAAATACAAAAATGTACTTCGGTTAATTTCACAAAAAGAAGTTTTAAGCCTTAAAAATTTTTCCGCCTTTTTTAAAGTAAACACCGATATATTTATCCGAACATTTTGCATTATCCTTGTCTTTACATTCTTTACTTCAAAATCAGCAAGTATCAACGACACTATATTAGCTATAAACTCATTACTATTACAACTTCTGCTTTTCTTTTCCTTTTTTATCGACGGGTTTGCCTATTCCGGTGAAGCGCTGGTGGGAAAGTTTATTGGAGCGAAAAATATTTTAAGTCTGAAAAGGGTGGTAAAGCTACTCTTTTACTGGGGCTTGTTTCTGGCAGCTGTGTTTACAATAATCTACATTCCCGGAATTAAATTGATATTAAAACTACTTACATCACAACAGGAAATAATTGAAAGCGCCAGCCCTTATCTAATTTGGCTAATTATAATTCCAATTGCCAGCTTTGGTTCCTTTATCTGGGATGGAATTTACATCGGCGCTACTGCATCGAAAGCCATGCGCAACACTTTACTGATTTCAGCCTTTCTGATTTTCGCACCGGTTTATTTCTTCTTAAATCCATATTATGGAAATCACGCATTATGGTTTGGAATGATTCTTTTTATGTTTTCCAGAGGATTGATTCAGACTATATTATATAAAAAGGCAATCATTAATCCACTCATTAAACAGGGTACAACAGGAATATGATTTTATATCAAATTCTAATTTTATTCCTGAATGCTTATCGAAATTGGGTTAATCCGAAATATGGATTTATCATAACAATCTTTACTTGAAATTATTTTTAATTTTTCAGCGATAGCAGTGAGTTTCGCGTGTTTTATAACCGATTAATCAGCATATAGTTACTTCAAAGCGTTCAACAAACTCATCGAAATATTTGCAAATACAAGCTTATAAAGTTACATTTGGAACATATAAAATGAGTTCTTTCACAGAGAAAAATATTTCCGCATTAATTCATCATTTGGCAAACTCAACAGAACTAATGAAACCGAGTAAGCTCTTTATGATCGTTAAGACAGGCCTTGTAGTCCCGCTTTTGGCGGGGTGAGTCGAAAGACCAGTGGAAGTCTGATCGATCGGGCACTCAAATCCTGTTAATCAGGGGTTTTGCGCAAATGGAATTGATGCGGATTTTTTTTGTCTATTAAGTTCTGAGCAAAAAGGCTTAAAACCAGTAAAGTACTTAAAAACACTGATATTCGGGCAATATAGTCTCCATATTTCACATAAAATGTAATTTCGCTGTTGGCATTGATTGTACCTTTAACCGCATCTTCTGTCCACCATTTTGTCTTCTGAATTTCATCTCCTCTTTGATTAATAAAACATGATATTCCGGTATTTGCTGCTCTTGCAATGCTTCTTCTTGTTTCGATTGCGCGCAATCGTGCAAAGGAAAGGTGTTGTTTATATCCGGGTGTATTTTTCCACCAGCCATCGTTGGTAATAACAAATATCAGTTGAGCGCCATTTTTTACATATTTTGTTACATATTCTCCAAAAACCGATTCATAACAAATTACGGGTGCAAGCTTTACATTATCTTTGGAAACAAAGTTTGATGGCTTTTCCTGACTTCCCAGGGTGACTGAAGTGCCGCCAATATCAATGACCAAATCTCCTGTAAATCCGAAGTATTTCATATAAGGCATTTTCTCCACACCTGCAACCAGAATTGATTTATGATATATTTGTACTTTACCATCTCTGCCAAGAAACACAGCGGCATTAAACAAATCATAAAATTTTCCTTCTTTTTCCCGTGCTGTATAAGTAGCTGTTCGCCTTTCGGGATATGCTTTGTAAGATGATACACCAAAAACGAGTTCAGCATTTGAATATTCACCAATAAAATGCTCCAACTCTGATATGTACATATTCGAATCCATTTTATCTTCATTCCAGAATTCGGGATTTTCAAACAGGGTTTCCGGACCAATAATAAAATCTGTTTGATTATCGGCTTTTGTTTTCGCCAGTTGAATAAATGTTTCCAGCTTCTTATTCTCAGCATCAAAGTCATAACTTTCAGAAAAAGGATTGATATTCGGCTGAACAATTACAATTTCCCGTGGATTTTCCTTTTCCAGATACGACGAATACATTTTATGGGAAATTAAAGCAGGAATTGTAATCAATAAAATGATGGTAAGAAATGGTAGAAACAATTGCAGAAGCGGTAGTTTTTTAACAATGTGAGATGTGACCTTAAAAAACAGCACATTCAAAATAAGTGCCCATAAAGTACCACCAAAAACGCCGGTAAATTCGTACCATTGAACCAGTTTCACTTGATTTGCAAATCCATTCCCAAGGTTTAGCCATGGCCACTCAATATCCGAATGAAAATGAAAATATTCAAACGAAATCCAAATTACAATTATCGATATATATCCGAGGTTCGATTTGAAATTCCGGCGAGCAGAATGTGCCAGCCACCAAACCAATGACATAACGAAGGAATTGGCGATGATGGCTAAAGCCGCTCCTATAATCGTTGCATTCATTATCCACCATGTGGTAATCACATTCCAGATTAAAAAAGCCAGAAATGCGTGACCCCAGAATAAAACGCTGCGGTATTCCAGTTTATGCTCAACAAAAAAATTATCTAAAAAGAGCAACGGCACAAATGCAATAAAAAGTGTCCAGCCGGGAAATCCAAGCCATGCGAGACTTAATAATACGCCGGAGAGAAACGAAAGAAGAATACGATTAATCCGATTCATAATTGTTGGTAACAATCCAGTATTTTTTATCTGCGTCCGGCTTATCTCCGTCAATAAAAATATTTTTGGCTTGCTTGCCAGAAATTGTAAATCTGACCCCGCCAATGCTGTCGCCGCCTCTAGCAGCAATAGTGTTAAAAAACTGCTGAACCTGCGAACCATCTACCTGTACAAAAACCATTTCATTTTCGAACGGCATTAATTCGAAAATGTTACCAACTGTTATTTCGCCTTTCGGAATAGCAGCCCTGATTCCGCCAAAGTTGAAATATGAAATCTGCGGTTGAAATGAAAATCCTGAATTTACAGCTTCCCGTTTCCCTTCTTCGATTAAAAGATCGGCCAGAAAATTTGTTAATTCACTTTCCGGTTTGTCTTTTATCATTTCAGTTTCAGAAATTGAAATCACCCTGTTCATATCTTTATCCAGAATATTTTTATATGGCTGATACAAGCTAACCAACTGGCTGTCAACGGGGTTTATATCTTCCGAAATGGCTATGTTTTTGGTTTTATAATCGCCGACTAATAAAGTGGTATGACAGGATGTGACAAATAAAAACCAAGTTATCAACAGTGTATAGCTGAAAGATCGATGCATTTGAAAAATAGATTTTTGTTTTTTACCGTTATTTTAGCACAGTGCATGCAGATTTTTACAACAGGATAGTTTTTTAATATGTTCGAATCAAACTTACACATAAAAACATATAGCCTTGTTATTTTAACTTTTTTTTTGCTGATTTTTATATCACCTTTAATTACTTCGGCTCAGAGTAATGAGGTTGTAGCAAAGAAAGGTGACGGAATTTATCGACTGTTAACCCGAAACGGACTTTCATATTCGGAAAACCTTGAGTCATTTATCGCTTTAAACAGAGAAAATCTGGGAAAAGAAAATTCGTTAATTGCAGGGAAAAAATATATTCTTCCAGGCAGTAGCGATATCGACATGCCATCAAATGCAGAACCGGCAGGATCAACCGGAAAAATGATGCATTTCGACATCTTTGGCGATAAATACGCCGACGTTGAAATTACCGGAAGCGAATTAAAAGGCGCTGTGTATTACCTTGTATCAGGTCATGGCGGTCCTGATCCGGGAGCTATCGGAAAATATAGCGGCCATCTGATTTGCGAAGATGAATATGCTTATGATGTTACCTTGCGCGTAGCACGGAATCTCATACAGAAAGGAGCAACAGTTTATATGATAACCCGAGATTTAAACGACGGTATTCGCGATGAAAGCTTTTTGAAACCCGATCATGATGAAATTTGTTATCCAAGCCTGAGCATTCCGCTAAACCAGATAAAAAGGCTGAGGCAACGCACTGATGCAATTAATAAATTGTATAAAGCTAACAGAAATTCTTTTCAGCGAATGGTTGCAATCCATGTCGATTCGCGAAGCCAGAGTGAAAACATCGATGTGTTTTTTTACCACGATAAACGAAGCGAAACCGGAGAAAAAGCCGCTAAAATACTTTTGAAAACTTTTGAGCAAAAATATAACGAACACCAGCCCGGACGAGGTTACGGTGGTTCTGTATCAACCCGAAATTTGTACGTCTTAAAGAATACCTATCCTGCAGCAGTTTATATCGAGCTGGCAAATGTAAACCATCAGCGCGACATTCAGCGAATTATTCTTGCCGGTAACAGGCAGGCTTTGGCAAACTGGCTGACACAAGGTTTGGTTACCGATTTTCAAACCAACAAATAATTTAAAGTTAAGCTGTTTTTCCTAATTTTACTATAAATAGCTTTACCATGAAATTATTCCTCTTCTCCTTATTTATTACCATTGTTGCTGCTATTACAGGTTGTTCCCATAAAACTGAAATCCGGAAGCCCAATATCCTTTTCATTTTTGCCGATGATCAAACTTATCAGGGAGTTCACGCTTTAGGTAATCCGGAAGTTAATACTCCAAATTTAGATCGATTAATAAGTTCAGGAATAACATTTACACACACTTACAATATGGGCGGCTGGAATGGCGCAATCTGTGTTGCAAGCCGCGCTATGCTTAATTCCGGCAGAACAATATGGCATGCAAAATCAGCAGAGGATTCGCTTTATCCGACGATGAAAGACAGCAACCAGTTTTGGAGCCAGATGATGCAAAAAGCGGGTTACGATACGTACATGACAGGTAAATGGCATGTAAAACAAAACGCCGAAACACTTTTTCAAACGGTTGCCGATGTTCGCCCCGGAATGCCAAATTCGGTTTCTGAAGCTTACAACAGGCCACTTTCACCAAACGATACAATCTGGAAACCATGGCATAAAAAATACGGCGGTTACTGGGAAGGTGGAAAACACTGGACCGAAGTGGTTGGAGACCATGCTGTCGAATTTCTCGATTCAGCAAAAAACAGCAAAAATCCTTTTTTTATGTATATAGCGTTTAATGCACCACATGATCCGCGACAATCGCCAAAAAGGTTTGTCGACATGTATCCGTTGGAAAATATTTCAGTACCAAAGTCATTTCTTGCATTGTACCCATACAAAGACAGTATTGGTTGCGGAACCGGTTTACGCGATGAACAGCTTGCTCCTTTCCCGAGAACAAAATATTCTATAAAAGTTCACCGGCAGGAATATTACGCTATTATTACGCATTTGGATGAACAAATCGGAAGGATTATTAAACACTTAAGAGAAACTGGTCAGGATAAAAATACATACATCCTTTTTGGCGCCGATCACGGATTATCGGTTGGAAATCATGGCCTTGTGGGAAAACAAAATATGTACGACTGCAGCATGCGTGTTCCGTGCATTATTGCAGGACCGGATATTCCCGAAAATCAAAAAAGAGATGTTCAGGTTTATGTTCAGGATTTAATGGCCACATCGCTGGATTTAGCTGGTATTGAAAAGCCTGAATATGTCGAATTTAACAGTCTGCTGCCATTCATTAAAGATGAATCAAAAGTTAGTGCTTATGATGAGATTTACGGCGCTTACATAAATTTGCAGCGAATGGTAAGAACAGAAGATTATAAATTAATTATCTATCCAAAAGCACGGAAACTGAGATTATTCAATTTGAAAGAAGATCCGGAAGAAATGAATGATTTGGCTGATTTGCCTGCATTCCGGAACATAAAATCGGAATTGATTGAACGGTTTAAACACCAGCAAAAACTAATGGATGACTCGTTGGATTTGCATCCGTATTTTCCTGATTTGTTTTAAATCATTTATGGCTGTAATCAAACATAGATCCGCGTGACAAAACAGTACAAATGGTTTGTTAATAAGAATGGATGCAATTTCTTAACACACGAAAATTAGTTAGATTTTAAAGGCAAAACTGTGTATTTGATTTTCAATGTAAATTGAAAGTTTGGCTTTAGATTATAATTGTGAAGAAACCACTTAATATATTGTTGAATAGAATACTATTTCAATATGTATTTCCACTGATTTTTTTACAGCCGGAAATATTTCCATAGATTTGCCCATAAGAAAAAACAAAACTATCATTAAAAGTTTCTCATTTACAAAATATTAAAAGGAGAATTGATTGGGTCTATGAATACGTCGCAGAGAAAATTACGAATTGTCATTTACCTCCTGCTTATCTTTATTTTTTTATTTTTAGTGATTTGGTTCGGGTCAAAACTTTTCTGAGTCCGTACATCATAATACATGTAATTTCTGATTAATCAGCAAACAATTCATCGTTTTCATATTTCTTGAAAAGTGTGGACAACGATCCAAGCCAACTGCTTAATCGCTTTACTGCATCGCTTGTTTCTTGTGTAACTTGCTTATTTTGCATTTTTAACAGAAGGTAGCCATAAATCGCATCGAGGCTTAGCTGAATATCGTTGGCGCTCTGCTTGTTCTTTTGCCGAAGTTCGGAAATTAAACCTTTAACAGCTTTAAATGTCTGAACGTACATTTCATCCGTTTCAGAATCCATAAGTTTTAAATGTACCTCGTTAACATCAAATATCAGGTTCGTTAAAAACTGCAGGTGGCCCGATTCTGCCATGCCTTCCTTTTTCATCATAACAACCAGGTTTTTGTACCAGTCCAGAATTTCATTTTTTGTTTCATTATCGGTATTATATTTTGAAACCAATTCACGTTCAATTAAATCTATATCCAACTTAAAGGCACGAATAAGATTTTCGATCTGATAGAGGTACAATATATATTCTGCAATATTTTCTTTTCTTTTCTTTTGTGCTACAAGCATAACATTGAATTTAAACGTTACATGTCAAAAAAACTGTCTAAATCGCGACGATCTTTTTTAGTTGGCCTTCCGGTTCCTTTATCTCGCGACAACCACCGCATATTTTTCTGCACTTCCATAATCTCGAGCTCTTCAGGAGGTGTGACATCTTCCATGAAATCGTGCACAAGCGCAGCCGACATCCTTTTTTCTGCAAGGGCAAGAACCTTAAAGCTCCTTACAACTGGATTTTTCCTGACCTTTACAATTTCGCCCTGATGAACAATCCTCGAGGGTTTTACCGGTAAATCGCCAATCGAAATGTGACCTTTCCTGCATGCTTCAGTGGCCTGGCTCCGGGTTTTAAAAATTCGAACTGCCCAAATCCATTTATCTATGCGCACATTTTCAGCCATATCATTTTCGCTTATTGAAGAAATTCATGGTTCTTTCTACGCCAATGGTACCAAAACTTTTAATAATTTCAAGCGAGTTATCAATTTTTTCAGGCAGTTCTTTCAGTTCTTCATTATCCCATTCACCCAAAACATAATTTACCTGGAATCCGTGGTGAAAATTATCGCCAATTCCAAAACGTAAACGGGCGTAATCGTTCCGGCCTAAAACCATGTTAATATTTTCAAGGCCGTTATGTCCGCCGGCGCCACCTTTTGCGCGCAAACGGATTGTTCCAAATGGAAGCGCTATGTCGTCGACAAGAACAAGCAGGTTTTCAACCGGAATATTTTCCTTTTTCAGCCAATAGTGAACCGCACGTCCGCTAAGGTTCACATAAGTAGAAGGCTTTAGCAGGACAAATGTTCGTGCCTTGTATTTATACTCTGCTACAAATCCGTAACGCTTGTCGTTAAAACTAATATTGGACGCCTCAGCGAGTGCGTCCAATATTTGAAAGCCAATATTATGGCGTGTATTTTTATATTCCGGGCCTATATTCCCGAGACCGGCAATTAAATATTTCATCGGTTTAAAACACTAATATTTACAGGCAACAATAAAAGCTTATCCCGAATTTTTGGGAATCGCGGTACAGAATATAAATTTATTATTTATTCTTCGCTTGTTGCGGTTTCTTCCGTTGAAGCTTCTTCTGTTTCTTCTTCTGCTTCGCCACCATCTCCTGCCGATTTAGCAGCACGTGTAACAATAACGCTTGCAACTACATTCGATTTGTTATCGAGGAATTCAACATTGTTTACCGAAATTTCTTCAACTTTGATGCTTTGTCCGATTCCAAGTTTTGTAACATCAACATCTACCGTATCAGGAAGATCTTTTGCCAATGCTTTAACTTTTAGCCTGCGCATATTGGTTTTTAATTTTCCTCCTGCTTTTATCCCTTTTGCCAATCCGGTAATTTTAACCGGAATCTCAATTTTTACCGGCTTACTGTCATCAATTCTTAAGAAATCGACATGAAGGATTTGTTCCTCCACAGCGTGCCATTGAACATCCTGCATAATTGAAGGATAAACTTCACCATCGATATCAAGGTTAACGATATAAATATCAGGAGTGTAAATAAGTTTCCTCATTTCGCTAAACGGAACGGAAAAATGCAATGGCTCAATTCCGCCATATAATACACCGGGTACATTTTCCTTTGAACGAAGTTTCTTCGATTCCTTTTTTCCAAGGGCAGTTCTTTTCTCCCCTTTTACAACAACTGTTTTCATTTTTAATACTTTAAGTTAATAATTATGGTACTCAGTCCCTTCCCGACTGAAGTCGGGATTAACAGCATGCATAACTAACTATTGCGCCTGCTTACGGAAAAAGCGGTGCAAATATATAAATTACTTGTAATAAAGTGAACTAATCGACTGATTTTTAAAAACTCTTTTGATTGCTTCGCCAAATGCATCGGCAACTGTGATGTATTTAATTTTACTGCTTTCGGCTTTATATTGAATAGAATCGGTAACATATACCGCTTCCAGTTCCGATTTTTCGATACGTTCAACAGCCGGCCCCGAAAATACGCCGTGTGCAGCAAATGCGTTCACACTTTTAGCTCCGACCTTTTTCATCAGGTTAGCAGCTTTTGTTATAGTTCCGGCTGTATCTATCATATCATCAACAATAAATACATCCTTGTTTAACACATCGCCAATAACCGTCATATTATGAACTTCGTTTGCTTTTGCACGGGTTTTATGACAGATAACCATGTCGGTTTCGAGCATTTTTGCATAGGTGTTTGCCCTTTTTGTACCACCAACATCAGGCGATGCAATTACAAGATTATCCAGGCCCATTTTTTCGATAAACGGAACAAATAAAGCTGATGCATACAAATGATCGACAGGTACATCAAAAAAGCCCTGAATTTGGTCGGCGTGTAAGTCCATGGTGATAACCCTGTCGATTCCGGCGATAGATAACAAATCGGCGATGAGTTTTGCGCCAATCGAAACACGGGGCTTATCTTTTCTGTCTTGCCGTGCATAACCAAAATAAGGAATCACTGCAATAATTTTATATGCGCTTGCCCTTTTGGCGGCATCTATCATTAATAAAAGCTCGAGCAGGTTTTCTGCAGGTGGTGGCGTCGACTGAACAATAAAAACATGAGAACCACGAATAGTTTCTTCGTAACAGGGTTCAAATTCGCCATCGGCAAAAATCGGGCACGATGAAAGCCCTAAATCTACATCCAGACTATCGCAAATTTTTGCTGTTAAATTCCGGGTTGCCCTGCCAGTGAAAATTTTTAATGAATTCTTGTTACCGCCCATTTCAATTTCTTTATTTTGATTTGGTTTCGTTTCAAAGTTAATAACTTTAGTTTTCAATTTATTTTTGTTGTTAATAATTTAGCTTCTCTATTGGAAAACTCATTGCATGGCCGTTGCGTTTATATCGCCAATAAAACGAAGAATTTCGTCGTTGCCTTCACCCGTTTCTGCTGATGAAATAAAATATCCAGGTAATATTTCCCAGGTTTCATGCATTTTTTCTTCGTATGTTTTAAGGTTTCTTTTCAATTCTTCCGGCTTTAATTTATCGGTTTTTGTAAAAATTATAGAAAACGGAATTTCACTGATACCAAGCCATTCCATAAATTCAAGATCGATTTTTTGAGGTTCATGCCTCGAATCGATTAAAACAAAAAGACAATATAAATTGCTTCGCTCTAAAATATATTTCTTTAGGAATTTCTCCCATTTTTTGCGTTCGTTTTCAGGAACTTTTGCAAAACCATAACCGGGCAAATCCACCAGATACCATTCGTTGTTAATCAGAAAATGATTGATTAAACGTGTTTTCCCGGGTCTTCCCGAAGTTTTTGCCAGCGATTTTTTATTGGTGATTTTATTAATCAGCGATGATTTTCCAACATTGGAACGTCCGATAAAAGCATACTCCGGTTTGTCTGGTTCCGGGCATTTATTTACGTCGGTATTACTTGTTATAAAGCGTGCTTCTTTTATCTCCATGCGGAAATGCGATTTCAAAAATGTTCTTTTAAAGACTAAAAAAAGAAACTGGTCTCTATTTAACTATTTAATATATACTTCCAGCAATTTAACCGATTTGCTCAACGGCCTTAACCGTAAAATATTAGTTTCTGCCGGAATAAGGACAGTTTCTCCTTTATTTACTTTTTCTGTTATTCCTTCGCGTTCTATTTCAAAATCTCCTTCAATGGTGATGTAAACTACAAACGAATCGAGCGCAAAGTAATCTTTTTCAAGGTTTATATCGAACTCGAGAATATTCGTGGTAAAATAATTGCAACTTACGATTTCGGTTGAATGATTTTTCTCGATTTCATATTTTGTTTTGTATTCTTCCATGTACGAAAAATCGATGGCATTCAACGCTAAATCGGTGTGCAGTTCGCGAAGGTTTCCCTTATCATCTTTCCTGTTGTAATCAAAAATACGGTAGGTTAAATCCGACGTTTGTTGAATTTCGGCTACCATGGTTCCTTTACATATGGCATGAACCCGGCCGGCAGGAATAAAAAACACATCGCCAACTTCCAACTCATCGTAATGAAGCAAATCAACCAATTTTCCGTTTTCAAGATATTCAAGATATTTTTGCCTTGTAACTTCCTGGTTAAATCCCGAATTTATTAAAGCTCCGGGTTCGGCATCCACAACATACCACATTTCGGTTTTTCCAAAATCATTGTGGAGTTCCTTTGCGATTTTGTCGTTGGGATGAACCTGAATGGAAAGATCTTCCTGTGCATCGATAAACTTAATGAGCAGTGGAAATCCGATTCCAAACTTTTCATACACTTTATCGCCAACCAAATCACCCATGTAGATTTCAATCAGCTCGCTTAAGGTATTTCCTGCCAGAAAACCATTGCTTACTACCGAATCGTAACCCTCAACCGCTGAAAGTTCCCAGCTTTCACCACAATTTGGTATGTCGCCAAAATCTTTATTCAGCAGCGTTCTGATACGGTTTCCGCCCCAGATTTTTTCAAGATAAAAAGGTTTAAATTTTAACGGGTATAAACCGGCCATTATAATTTTGTTTTAGTTGATAGATTAAAAAGCTGAAATTAAAATTCGTAATCGACAGCAGCACGTTGCGAAGTGGTTTCAACAATGCGGGCAACTACCTTTTTATGTTCGGGATGTACCCTGTATTTATCCAAATCTTCAATTGAATTAAAATGCGTCGTTAAAGCGATATCAAAAAATTTGTCATCGGCTTTGTAATTTATGCCAACTTCAAGGTGTTTCAATTCGTCGATTTTGTGTTTAAGCCCTTCAAGCAACGATTTTAATTCAGCAATTACTGCTTTCTTTTTTTCCGCCGGATAATCGTTCAGTTTAAAAAGTACTACGTGATTAATCATACAACCGATTTTTTGTATCTTGTGTTTTTGCTGCTGCAAAATTAGTGTTTTCTTAGTGGTAAATTTCAATATTCAATCCTAAATAGGGAAATATAACAAATAATTTGTACGCATATGCTGATTAGAATGAACCAGGTGGCCATTCAAATACTTACCAATCATATTAACCAGACATTAAAATACTTGTAACATGCTTGAAAACCTGAATATCGAAGAAGTCCTTTTTATCGACATTGAAACCGTTCCAGGCACGCCAACCTTTCACGACCTTCCTGAAAAATGGCAGAAGTTATGGGAACATAAAATGAAATATCAGATTGAAGCGGGTGAATCCGCAGAAGATTTATACGAACGTGCCGGAATTTATGCCGAGTTTGGAAGAATCGTTTGCATTTCTGCCGGATATATATTTCAGAAAAAAGGAGAAAAATTTTATCGTGTAAAGTCGTTTTACGATGAAGATGAAAAGAAACTTATCAGCGACTTTTTTAATGCGCTTGTAAAATTTGCCAAAGCCGGAAAACAAAAACTTTGCGCGCATAACGGACAGGAATTCGATTTTCCTTACATCGCCCGGCGCGCTTTGGTGAACGGGCTTAAACTTCCAAAGATTTTTGACATTGCCGGTGCAAAACCATGGGAAGTAAAAGATGTTTTAATCGATACCTTGCAACTCTGGAAATTTGGCGATTACAAACATTATACTTCGCTTTCGCTGTTGTGCGAACTGTTTGAAATTCCAACGCCAAAGGATGATATTGACGGAAGCCAGGTTGCCTATGTTTATTATGCTGAAAACGATATCGACCGGATAATCAAATATTGCGAGAAAGATACGCTGGCAGTTGCCAACTTAATTCTGAAATACAAAGGCGAAAAGATTATTCCGATGGAAAATATGGAGGTGGTTTGAGTAGTTGGCAGTCGCAGTGAGCAGTCGCAGTGGGCAGTCGCAGTGAGCAGTCGCAGTGAACAGTCGCAGTGAGCAGTCGCAGTGGACAGTCGCAGTGAACAGTCGCAGTGAGACAGTAGCAGTGGACAGTCGCAGTTGATCAGTCGCAGTTAACAGTTGTCAGGGCGGATGGCATCTCCTGGAGGGATTCCATCCTTTTTAAACTGAACTTTAAGAGTTTGCGTGCAAAAGCCCCCTGCAACGCTGCGGCTGATTTATCTTTAGCATAACCAATAAAAATATAATAACCAATAATTCAAATGTCTAACTTTTAAAATTACTTATTATGAACATTTTATTTGCAAGATTATCCAGGTACACCAACGAAGAACATTTCCAGTTTCAAACCGAATTTAAAGGTCTGGCGGAACAGTACACGCCCCTGACTTTGAACATCGAAGCCGCATGGGCGGTTTTCCTGCCACTCTTCGACAAGGAATCGGAGGTGCTCGATGTTATCCGTAAAAGTGTGTTTACCGATGATATAACGGAAGCCGACCGCAAGCGCGACGGGCTTAATTCGGGGTTCCGCAATATGGTAAAAGGCGCCCTCAACCACTTCGATCCTGCAAAAAAAGCAGCCGCTGAACGTCTGAAAGTGGTACTCGACAATTACGGGAACATTAACCGTAAGTCGTACGACGAAGAAACCGCGGCCATCGATAGCCTCCTTGGAGATTTAACCGGCGAATTCGCTGCCGACGTTGCTATACTCGGACTTGAAGACTGGCCGACAGCGCAAAGGGCTGTAATAGACTGGGACTGGAAACTTTCCTAAAACTTCATCGACCTGTCCATCTCGCGTTTTGCATCTTTCGACTTGAGTGATTCCCGTTTATCGTAGGTTTTCTTTCCGCGGGCTAAAGCAATCTCCAGCTTAGCCAAACCTCGGCCGTTGATAAAAAGCTGAACACAGACAATAGTTAATCCCGATTCCTTTACTTTCTTTTCGAGTTTTGCCAACTCTTTCCGGTTTAACAGAAGTTTCCTGTCGCGGCGGGCTTCGTGATTATTACAGGTTCCCATTTCATATTCCGAAATGTGCATGTTTTTCACAAAAAGTTCACCAGCATAAAACTGGCAATACGATTCAGTAAGATTCACATTTCCGTTTCGAATAGATTTTATTTCGGTTCCAACCAGTTTAATTCCTGCTACAAACCGTTCGATTAACTCGTATTCAAAAGTTACTTTCCGGTTTTTTATGCGAATATCTGAAGACTGATGAGCCATTAATAATAAAATTCAAGAAGTTTAGAAAGTATTATACTCAAAAAACTAAAGATGAAAAAGTTCACTACAATGGTAAGAATAATGTAGCTGTCTCTCTTTTGTTCTGGGAGAACCAGCAACTCGGAAGCGCCAATCCAGAAAATATAAAAGCCATAAACGCCTAAAATATCGAGTACATATAAAAATGGAAACAATCCGGTAACCATTGAAATTATAAGAAATGGCGTTAATGAGTATGCGACCAGTTGCTGTGCAATATCCACTCTTTTTTCAGCGCCAAAAGTTTTCATTAAAGTAGTGGTGAAATACACCGAAATGAAATAGGTTAAGCCAAACAACATCAGCTTTCGCAACGCTTTTAGCACGGCAAATCCCATGTAAAAATGCGAGCTTCGGAAAAATTCACCCAAAAAAACTGCTAACGACACAGCCATAAAGAGCGGTAAAAGATAACTTCCAAAAAGCTTTGCAAGATTTTCGGAAGATTCTTTTTTTGACATCCAGAAAGACCTGGGGTTAAAAATAATTTCTTTTGCCTGATTAACGATAGTCGAGAATGCAAAATTCATTTTCAGTTCTTTTCTGCAAAAATACACTTAATTGTCGATTCCAAAATCTTCAGGTTGGCAAACTAAAAATAGATGGAGCATGTATTTTGAAATTCAAAACATTGTTCCTAATTTTGGAACAAATAGATTGAATGAGAATTGTTACCTATAAGCGAATCAGGGAATTTACTGAAAGACACAGCGATTCAAAAATTGCTTTAAATGATTGGTATTTCAAAACTTCGAAAGCTTTGTGGAACAAATTTTCGGATATAAAAAAAACTTTTAATAGCGTCGATTATATTGGTAATGAGCGTTTTGTTTTCAACATAAAAGGAAATCAGTACCGTTTGGTTGCAATTATAATATTTGCTTCGAAAAAGGTTTATATCCGTTTTATAGGAACTCATACTGAATACGACAAAATCGCTAGTACAAAAATTTAAATGAATAAAATGGCAAAGATTAAAACTGAAATACAATACGAAAAAGCAATTGAACGCATTGAAGAATTGCTTCCAGAAGTGAATAACAAAACTTCAGAATACGATAAGAACTTTATTGAGCTTGACTTATTGTCGGATTTGGTAGCAGAATATGAAGAAGAACATTATCCGGTTGAAAAACCAACATTGCCCGAAACCATAAGATTGCGGATGGCGGAATTGGGAATTACCCAAAAAAAATTAGCTGAAATTTTGAATGTGAGCCCTTCAAGAATCAGTGAGTATTTAAACGGGAAGAGTGAACCGACTTTAAAAATAGCACGTTTACTTCAAAGCGAATTAGGAATAGATGCAGAAATTATTTTAAGTTAACATTCATTTTTTCACTCAGAATTTTTTGCAGAGCGAACATCTCATCACGCAAACGTGCAGCTTCAATAAAATCGAGCTCTTTTGCAGCAGCTTTCATCTGCTTTTTGGTTTTTTCGATGGTTTTTTCCAAGCCATCTATACTCATATATTGTATTACCGGGTCGGCTGCAACATCAGGCTGAACAATTCCATCGGGATAACCGGGTTGCTTATCGGCGCGGTATTCATAACCTATTATTTCGCGTGTTGGTTTTACAATTTGAGTTGGTGTTATATTGTTTTCTTCGTTGTATTTCAATTGTTTTTCGCGGCGGTAGTTGGTTGAATCGATGGTTTTTTGCATTGAATTGGTAATTTTATCGGCATACATTATTACCATTCCGTTAAGGTTTCGGGCTGCACGGCCTGCAGTTTGTGTAAGCGATCTTTCGGAACGCAAAAATCCTTCCTTATCGGCATCCAGAATAGCAACCAAAGAAACTTCCGGTAAATCCAGCCCTTCGCGTAGAAGGTTAATCCCAACCAGTACATCGAACTGTCCTTTTCGCAATTGTTCCATAATTTCAACACTTTCCATTGTATCTACATCGGAATGAATGTACCTTGTTTTTACGCCATTGTTAACCAGGTATTTCGACAACTCTTCAGCCATTCTTTTTGTTAATGTGGTTACCAAAATGCGTTCATTCTTTTCGACTCTGAATACTGATTTCATGCATTAAATCATCAATTTGGTTGGTACTTGGCCTCACATCGATCATCGGATCCAATAAACCGGTTGGCCTGATAATTTGCTCCACAACCACTCCTTCGCATTTCTCCAATTCATAATCGGCCGGAGTTGCGCTTACATAAACCACCTGGTTGGTTAAGCCTTCAAACTCCTCAAACTTTAATGGCCGGTTATCGATGGCTGCAGGCAAGCGAAAACCATATTCCACCAAGTTCATTTTCCGTGAATTATCTCCGCCATACATCGCCCTTATTTGCGGAATGGTAACATGGCTTTCATCGATGATGCATAAAAAATCATCGGGAAAATAATCGAGCAAACAAAAAGGCCGTGTGCCCGGTTTCCGTCCATCGAAATAGCGCGAGTAATTTTCAATGCCCGGACAATAGCCTAATTCACGCATCATTTCCAGATCGTATTCCGTTCGTTCCAGAATACGTTTCGATTCCAGCGGCTTTCCAATTTCTTTGAAATATTCCACCTGAGCTACCAAATCATCCTGTATTTGATGAATAGCTGAATGCATACGCTCTTTTGTGGTTACAAAAATATTTGCGGGATAAATATAAACTTCATTCAGCGAGTCTATGGTGTGGCCTGAAACCGGATTAAAAGAAGATATTTCCTCAATTTCATCGCCCCAGAAAACAATCCGTACAGCATCATCTGCGTAGGCAGGATAAACATCGACAGTGTCTCCTTTTACACGAAAATTTCCCCGTTCAAAATCCACTTCACTCCGCGAATACAATGCATCGACCAATTGGCGCAACATGGCATTCCTTGAAACAGAATGACCTACTTTTAAATAGGTGACATTCGCATGAAAGTCTTCGGGGTTTCCAATTCCGTACAAACACGAAACAGAAGAAACAACAACTACGTCGCGTCTTCCTGAAAGCAAAGCCGAAGTTGTACTAAGCCGGAGTTTTTCAATATCCTTATTTATCGAAAGGTCTTTTTCAATGTAAGTATCCGTGGTTGGAAGATATGCTTCAGGCTGATAATAATCGTAATACGAAACAAAATATTCGACAGCATTTTCAGGGAAAAATTGTTTCATTTCGCCATACAACTGCGCTGCAAGTGTTTTATTATGGCTTAACACCAGCGTTGGTTTTTCAACAATTTCAACCACATTAGCCATTGTAAATGTTTTGCCTGAACCTGTAACTCCAAGCAAAGCCTGAAAACGGTCGCCACGTTCAATTCCTTCCACCAATTGCTTTATGGCTTCAGGCTGATCGCCGGTTGGCTTATATTCAGAAGTAATTTTAAATTTCATATCCTAATTACAGTTTCGCTGCATTTATTGTACACCGAAAACAAGCTTTTTCCTGTAAAGTTTATAAAATATCAGCCGGAGCTTTTCGTTTTTTAATTAGCAAGAATTTTGTTTTTTTACACGATTTACTATTTAACTGATTCATAAATAAGCATTTTACTTATTTAAAATCAATGTATTTCAAATAAAAAAAGACTGGATATTAATATAAAAATTATATTTTTACGATTCAAGATGACGGACGCTAATTTAGTTTTTAATTTTATGAATTATGAAGAAAACCCTTCTTTACGGAATGTTGCTTTTATTTGCATTAACAGCGATAAAAGCACAAAGCCAGGAAATTTTACCACCAGGTAAAAACCATTCAGAAACAAATGGTCTTTATTTGGGTGGCGTGGCATCGACCAATGGTTTTGGTGCCGAGATTAAATATTTGTTTAACAGCAAATTTGCATTAAAAACAGGTTTTGAATCATTAAACCTGAATACCAGCTTTAATTTCGATGAAAGCGATATTGATTATGTTGCCACTGTTGATTATAAATCAGGAGGTATATACCTTTTAGCGGATTACAACTTTTTGTATCACCTCCATCTTTCAGGAGGCGTAATTTTCAATTCGTTTAATCCTGATATTAAAGGACATTCGGTAAGCGATCTGCAATATGGCGATATTGTAATCCCTGCTGAAAATGTAGGCGATTTTGCATTTACCATGACACCTCAGCTAAAAGCTTCTCCCTATGGTGGTTTAGGCTGGAGAAGCTTTATCGGAAAAAACAAAAGAGTATTATTTAATTTCGAAGCAGGCATTTACTACATGGGGCCACCAAAAATCGAGATTGAAGCAACCGGGCTTTTGGCTCCTACTGCCGATCCTTCACATGGACAAAAAGAAGTGTTTGAGAAACAGTTAAGTCAGTACAAAATTTACCCGGTTGTAAAAATGAATTTTGCAGTTAAACTCTTTTAATTCACTCAAAAAAAACAAGATCATGAAATTTAGTTCCAACATAAAATATTTCCATATTGCTGTCATAGCAGCTTTTATCTTACTTTTTTCCGGTTGTAAGGATTATTTTCAGAACCCGATGGAAGACAAGGAAAACGGCGATGATATTCAACTTTTACTGATTGATTTCAACTTCTTCAAAACACAGATATCGTTTAAATTTGTCGATGCAACCGATGGCTCGGTTATTAATTCTGATGCAATTATCCAATTTACAGGCCAAAACGGAAGCGATATTGTATCGTTTGCAGGCGAGAAAAAACCCGAATACACTACCGCTGAAGGCGAGCTCGAACTGGCAGTCGATCCTAATGTTTCGATATCACCGAATTCGCCAATGAAATTTTCCATCAATGTAAATATCGATGGTTACAATACGCTAACCAAAGCTTTTCAGGTGCAAAACGAAGGAATTAAAACTTATGAGTTGTCGCTTTCAAAAATTGCAGATGAAGAAGAAACCGACTTATCAGGTGATATAGATTATGCCGATGGAGATACAGTGTTTAACTTCTTTGTTCCGCAACCTGGACTGAAATCGGCTGTTGCAGACGAAAAACCCTACGATATTAAATATTCCATTTCAATTTCTGATTTAAAGAAATTTCTTGATTCAGGAAACAATATCATCTTCCATTCATCGCAGGATATTATAAATGCGTATAATATCGATCCGGAAAACTTTATTAACGTAACCATCTCTTCGTTTTCAAAATATCAGCCTGAAATCGATGTGCTCAATGTCAATGGTTCAATCCGTAACGTTCTGTTTCAAAAACTGGAAACCGGCAAATGCAAAAAACTTGTTATCGGCGGAAAAGTTGTTGGTGACCTGAATGGCGGTATAATTTCTTCGACTTGTAAATATCTGATTGAGCCGGCACCTGCAATTTTCGGATTTGCAAAATTTGGCGAAGAAAACTGGAATATGCTGGGAACACAAACAACTTACAATACACCAAATTTCACTTACACACTTGCCAAAGCTTCCGAAGATTTTCTATGTGAAAACGGAAGCAGCATTACATTCAAATCTGCCGTAATATCGGCGTTTTCATTTGATGCTGATGTATATGATATGAATGACAACCTGATTACAACAATGAATTTTAAAGGTAAATTCCCTGAAACATTTGTGGTAGAAAATGTTCCTTCCATGTCTGTAAAACTGGTTTTCAGAAATAATAATCCTTCATTCGAAAACATTCCGCCGCTTGAAATTGAAGATTTCTGTGCAGGTGAATATGACATAAATATTTCGCCGGCGCCGGAATATGTAGGCTTCCAGATCGCAATGAAAGCCATGTGCCGCAATAATCCTACGGTAGGAATAGCGCCAAGTTACAACGTTGAATTTAAACTTAAAGGTTCTGATAATCTATGGCAGAGAGTACATATGGAAGGCGGTGTGGTCGATTTACTGGGAATTCCGAATAAAGATTACGATATCCGTTTACTTTGGGAAGATAAATGGGAATATTCCACTTATTCAACAAAATTCGATGCTGCCGGCAATTATTTGGGAAATCCTGAAGTAGATGCAAAGGTGAAGTCGAAAAAGCTTGATGACGGGAGAATTCAAATCAGTATCGAAAAGATTTTTGAGTCAGAACATCTGCAATGAATTGGGCTGGTAGTTTTAACTACCTGCTCAGTTTAAAATAAACCGGAAAATGATCGCTGATACCCCCGTAATAGTTGGGTCCGCCATAAGTTCGGTTTGGCGAAACCTGTCCTGTATTGCTTGTAAATTCCATCCATTTTTGGCGAAATATAAAACCTTGCTTTTCAGTACATTGAAAACCTTTGTCATCAAGCAAAGTTGAAGTGACAATAATATTATCAAGCATATTCGGATTTCCGCGATAATAATAAGAACCTTGCTTTAAATCAAAATCCGGATACATGAGATCGACCAGATTTGCATTTGTATTTTCAGGTTTTTGTGCGCCCAAAATTTCGGCAATGCTTTTGTTGGCTGGTTCATCGTTCATATCTCCAAGCACTACTATGTTTGCGTTTGGACTTACATTTTGAACAGAATCAATTTTACTTTTCAGGATTTTGGCCACAGCTACCCGTTTTGGTTCGCTGGCTTCAACACCACCTATTCTCGATGGCCAGTGATTGACAAAAATATGAAGCTCTTCTTTGTTTTTCAGAATTCCTTTTACATAAAGGATATCGCGCGTTTTAAAATGTAGCTCATCAGCAAATCGTATACGTACCGGATAACTATACACAACTTTAAATTCATCGGGACGATAAATTAATGCACAATCAATTCCGCGAATATCGGGACTTTCGTAATGTACGATCTCATAGTCGCCGCTTTTCAGATTTTCAGTCTGAATTAAATCCTGTAAAACTTCGTCATTTTCAACTTCAGCAAAACCAATAATCTCAGGAAGTTCATTTTCGTTTATCGAACTTAAAACTTTTGAAATATCATTCAGCTTTTTCTGATAACGTTCGGCAGTCCATTTTTTCTCACTTTCAGGTGTAAATTCCTGGTCATTCTTGTGCGGATCATCCACTAAATCGAACAGATTTTCCACATTATAAAACGCAATGGTCAGATGACGCCTGGCAATATATTTTCCTGTATTGCATGATAAATTCAGGAAAGCAAGCAAAACCGTAAAAAGCATTGCAAAAATTAATTTTCTGCTCATATCTCAAATTCTTCGTGTTATTATATTACATTTCCAATTGTAACCTGGTAGTAATCCGTAACCAGCGTTGCCATCATTCCCGCAGCTTGCGCCGATTTTATTCCGGGATCTCCGTCTTCAAAAACCTGGCAGATTTCAGGCTCCACACCCAATAATTCAGCACATTTTAAAAAGGTATCGGGATATGGTTTTGGCCGTTGCACGTCTTCCGCAGAAACTAAAATATCGAAATATTTCTCGAGGCCAAGTATTTGCATTGTTTTCCATGCCAATCTTTTATAACCGCCGGTTCCAACAGCCATTGGCAGTGTTCCATGGTATTTCTTCACCAGTTCAATTACCGGCTCAACAGGTTTCATTTTATGCATTATTTTCTCGTATTCAGCTTCCTTAAAATGGCCAACTTTTTCGGCATTCATGTTGGTTCCGAACATTTCATTCAGTTTTTGAATAGTGCCAACCGCCGGAATTCCGGCCAATGTTGCAAATAATTCAGGTGTGAAATTGATGCCGTAATCCACAAGAATATTTTTATATGCCCAAAAATGAACCGGCATTGTGTCTGCCAGTGTGCCATCCAAATCGAAAATTAATGCTTTTGCTTTGGGATCAATGTCTAATTGCTTCACAATATATTTTGTTCTGATTTTAGAAAATGACAAAATTAACGTTTTCTTTGCTCTTGCGTTAAGAGTATGTTTTAATTTTTTACCGGTTTGGAAAAAATGCCAACTTTGTTTATATAAAAGCAAAACTGAATGAACAACACATTTTTATATACACTACCCCAATGGTTTATATTTGCAGGCGTTTCAGTAGTTGTTTATGGCTGGGTTGAAAATAAAAAAGCTTTTAGGGTAATTGGCTGTTCAATTTTTGTTTTACTTGGCATTTATGCGCTTATCATTCTTTTGGGCGATTCGTTTGCAGCCGAAAATTTTCTTACGCCCGATGAAATTGCCAATGAAGAATTGGCAGAGGAAGTAATTCCGGAAATTCCTTTTCAAACACAATTTTTGCCGGCTTATATCAGTTTTCTGTTTTCTGCATTATTAGCAATTCCGGCTTTATTTTTCGAAATCAGAAACAAGCGAAAGTTTCGCATTTTTATTGTGGCCTCGATTCTTGTTGCACTATTTGGATTTTTTATTATTGTTGGAACAATTAAATCGCTCTAATAATATTTTGATGAAAGGCTTACGGAAATTATTTGCCGATAATTTCGCACCACATGTGGTTTTCTTAGTTTTTTGAAAATTCAATTTTCCATTGAGACAGAGTTTGTTAGAATTATATGAATATTTTAATCAACTTGCTAACAATCTATCTTAAATATATCCTTGTTTTTTTATCTTGCATCCGATTTTAAAAATTTAAACTGAATCATTTATAAAGCTTATCAATTATGAATCCACAGGCTGAGGAACTCAACAAAATCATCAGGGAAAAAAGCAGTGTCGTTTACGAACTTCTTTCAGAAAGAGGGAAAAATATTTTCTTTCCCAAAAAAGGAATTCTTGGACAAACAGCCGAAGCAAAAGGAACAAAAATTAATGCAACCATTGGCGCAGCAATCGAAGACGATGGTTCACCTATGCGTTTGCAAGCCATTGCCGATAAAATAAATATGGAGCCTGGTTTGGTTTTTCCGTATGCACCGAGTTTTGGCCGACCTGATATTCGTGCCAAATGGAAAAGCATGATTTATGAGAAGAATGCCAATTTGGCCGGCGTTGAATTGAGTTTGCCGGTAGTTACCAATGCATTAACTCATGGTATAAGTATGGCCGGTTATATGTTTCTAAATCCGGGAGATGAGGTTATTGTTCCCGATTTATTCTGGGGAAATTATAATCTCACACTCACAAATATGTATGGTGCCAGCCTTGTAAAATTTAACCTGTTTAAAGATGGCGGTTTCGATTTGGAAGCTTTTGAAGCAAAACTGAATGAAGGCGGAATCGGTAAAAAAACGATGATCCTGAATTTTCCGAACAATCCTTCAGGATATACACCAACTGTTGAAGAACAAAAATCAATTGTACAGATTATAAAGGATGCAGCCGAGAAAGGAAATAAAATTGTGACATTTATCGACGACGCTTATTTTGGCCTCGTTTACGAAAAAGGAATTGAAACCGAAAGTATTTTTGCCCCACTTTGCCAGTTGCACGAAAATGTGCTGGCAGTAAAAATCGATGGCGCGACAAAAGAAGATTATGTATGGGGTTTCAGAGTCGGTTTTATGACTTACGGAATTAAAGATGGTAATGCAGAACTATATGGCGCTCTTGAATCGAAAACCGCCGGAGCAATTCGGGGAAACATTTCGAATGCGGCAAATATTTCGCAGTCGCTTTTACTTGTTGCTTTTAACAGTCTGGAATATGCAGCACAAAAAGAAGCTAAATTCAACATAATGAAAAGACGTTATGATGCGGTTAGAAATGCACTTTCCAATAATAAATACAGCGAATTTTTTAAGGCGATACCTTATAATTCAGGATATTTTATGTGCATTAAACTTGCCGAAGGTTTGGATGGCGAAAAAATCAGAAAAGTATTAATCGAAAAATACGGCATCGGTGTAATCAGCCTTGGAAATGTTTTGCGTATTGCTTATTCGGCAGTTGCTGCTCAGGATGTTGACGAACTCTTTGAAGGTATTTACAACGCCTGCAAAGATTGCAGATAATAAATAAAATTTACAGGAAGAAAAAAGTCCGTAATAATTAATTTGTTACGGACTTTTTTCGTTTACATGTTGATTAAAAATGCTTTATTCAAACAGATTTTCATCTCTGATAATCATTAAAATTGCAGCGTGTGGAAGGATAATGTATTTCTCGTTATTAAATTCAATTTCGTGGCCGTCGCGGTTTAAGTAAATGGCCAAATCGCCGATATGGGTTTGTAGCGGCACATATTTTACATCTTCAGTTTTATCCTTCCACTGGTCTTCATCTTCGGAAACTGAAGGAATCGGATAACCCGGCCCAACCTTTACAATATATCCGCTTTGTAATTTTTCGTTTTCCTGAACAGTTGGAGGTAAGTATAAACCGGCTTTTGTTTTCTGGCTCGGATTTTTGGGCTTTACCAAAACCCGGTCGCCAACCATGATAAATTTTTCGAGATCTTTTTCTTCAATTATTAATGACATAACTAACTTTTCTAAACGCAGACAAAGATATAAATAATGCATTTTCTAAGCTCAGTTTCGGCGCTTATTCAAACGGCACACCGGATTTTTATATTTGATAAATATTTGTTGCACGTATACACACAAATTCTTTTTTAGTATTTTTAAAACAAATAATCGATTATACCTATGCTGAAATATTTTATGACCACAATTGTTTCCCTCTTATTAATGATTCAAAGTTTTTCACAAAATTCTGAAACCTTTAAAGTTGACACAAACGGATTGGAAAGATCCGAAATTTATGTTCCTGCAAGGGTTATTACAAACGGACCAAAACACCACTGGTTCGGATATTACGACAAATTGCAATTTGATCCAACCAATCGTTTTGTGCTTTGTATGGAAGTAGATTTTGAAGACAGATCGCCCACACCGGAAGATGAAATTAAAATCGGGATGATTGATTTAAAAGACAATGACAAATGGATTGAACTTGGCACATCAAAAGCATGGGGCTGGCAGCAGGGTTGCATGTTGCAGTTTGTTCCCGAAAGCGATTCATTAATTATCTGGAACGACAGGCAGGATGACCATTTTATTTCACACCTTTTTAATATTTATACGAAAAAAGAAAAAATATTACCTTTTGCGATTTATGCACTAAGTCCGGATGGAAAACTTGCAGTTACAACCGATTTCAACCGCATTGAAGATACAAGGCCGGGTTATGGTTATGCAGGGATTCCGGATCCGAACAGTGAGTTGCTGGCGCCTGACAACTCTGGAATTTATGTGTGCAATCTAAAAACGGGTGAAAAAAAGTTAATCATCACCTATGCGCAAATGATAAATATGCCCGCTTTAGCTGATGAAGATTCAAACGAAGACAGAAAATCGCAAAAAAACTGGTTTAATCATTTGCTTTTTAGTCCTTCAGGTAACAGATTTATATTTCTGCACCGCTGGAAAAGCAATCTGAAAAAAGGAGTTGGCTCTTTTACCACTTTAATGTATACATCCGACTTGAATGGAAAAAATATTCATTTGGTGGATCCGTCCAATTATACTTCGCACTTTATTTGGAAAGACGCTAATCACATAACTGCGTGGACCAATCAGCCTTCAAACGGTCCGGGATTTTATGTTTTTACAGATGGAATGCCGGAAGAAACCTTTGTACTTAATCAGGAAAAAATGCCGGTAAACGGTCATAATACATATTTGCCCGGAAATGAAAGTTGGATATTAAATGACACATATCCGGATAAAGACAGAATGCAGCATGTCTATCTTTACAATGTAGATACAGATACAAGAATCCCAGTTGGCGATTTTTATTCTCCAAAAAATTATACCGGCGAATGGCGTTGCGATACTCATCCTCGTTCAAGCAACAATGGAAAACTGGTTTGCATTGATTGTCCGGTTGAAAACGGAGGCAGACAATTGGTGCTTTTAAGTATTGAGAATATTATCAAATAAAACCTTAAAACACAATTTCGCTGAAGAATATTTATCTCTCGTGTAAGGAAAAACACATTTTAAAAGATCAATTTTGCACTTAATTTTGAGGTAAAACAATATCCTCAACATTTTCTTTAAAAATATTTTACCATTTATTCATTTGATTTACTGTAAATTACAAAATATGGTAAAATAAATATACTACCATGTATTGCATAATACTATTTTTTATTTATATATTTGTATAACATATTTCAATGTTAAATATGGTACATTATTAAAAAAAGTTCTATAAAAGTGTAACGAAATAAAATTTGAAGCGTCATAAGACTGTAATAAGAAAACAAAAAAGTAAAACAGAAAACAATTAAAATATAAAAGAAAAGTTAAAGGGAGGTTTAGTCATGAAAACAAAAAACAATGTTCAGAAAGCAATCTTAAAATCAATCGCAGTAATAGTTAGTCTGGTTTTAGTAAGTTTTACAGTAAACGCACAGGATTTTTGGAAGTCGATATTTGAAAACGAAGCAATCAGTCAGATTGCAATGGCAATGACAGCGCACGATTCAGAAAACAAAAATGTAACAAAAGGTGAAGCAGCTCTGGCAACCACAGTATCAGCCTATGAAGCTGTTGAAACAGAAGAAGCATTAAAAGTGGAAGACTGGATGCTGAATGAAGCAAATTTCACTGCTTTCAGTTATACCGAAGAAACTGAAGCTCCGATGGTAGTCGAAAGCTGGATGACAAATAAAAGTCTGTTCAACAATCCGGTAATGGATTATTCAAATGCAACTGAAGCTCCAATGCAAGTTGAAAACTGGATGGTAAACGACAGCCTTTTTAAAGTGGGAAATTACTATTACACAGAAAATGTATTGGATTGCAAAGATCTTACAGAGCCAAAACTGGTAATCGAAAAATGGATGGTAAACAGCAAAGTCTGGAATTAAAAAACAATTGACAACTCGCTTATCGAAGCGTCGGATAAACCGGCGCTTTTTTTATGTTTCAGGAAATTCACTATGAATATCCGTCAATACTTCAAATCCGGTTTCGGTCACCAATACTGTATGTTCAAATTGTGCCGATAATTTATTATCGATGGTTCTGGCTGTCCAGCCATCTTGCCGGTCGATACTTGTTTTAGGTTTACCCTCGTTTATCATCGGTTCAATGGTAAAAATCATTCCGGGTTTCATTTTTGCTCCTGTATTTCGCCGTGCAGCATGATCGACCTGCGGTTCTTCATGAAAATCTAAACCAACGCCATGTCCGCAAAACTCATAAACCACGCTGTATCCTTTGGCTTTTGCAAATCGGTTAATTACAAAACCAATATTTCCAAAATAGTTTCCGGGTTTTACCTGCTCAATTCCAAGGTTCAGGCAATGCCATGTAGCGCCTATCAGATTTTCTGCTTCGGCAGAAACCTCACCAACAGTAAACATACGCGATGTGTCGCCATAATAACCGTTCAGAATAGTAGTAACATCGATATTTATTATATCTCCTTCTTTTAAGATGGTATCGGGCGAAGGTATTCCGTGGCAAACCACATTATTCGGCGAAATACAACTCGACTTTGGATAACCATTGTAGCCTTTTGTAGCAGGAATGGCTCCGTGTGATAAAATATAATCTTCAATTTTCTCATCGATAAATGCTGTGTTTACACCGGGAGAAACAAATTGTCCAGCATAATCCAGCGTTTCGGCCGCAAGCCGGCTACTCTTTCTTATTCCGTCAATCTGTTCCGCTGATTTTATAATTATTCCGTTCATCGATGATTAAAATTTTCGCAAAAATGCTTATTTACCGTTGTATTTCAAAACCGAACAATAAATTTGTAAAAAAGTTTACAGGCTTTGGTTTTCCAAAACTCAAAGCGATTAAATTGATTGTGGTCACTATTTACTTCAAACAATATTTTAGTATGAAACACATCAACCATTTGTCTACCAAGTCTTTTTTTATCGATCGGTTCGGCAAGCTTTCCACTTCGTACATATTTTATCAGATGCAGGAAATTGCATGGGAACATGCCGACATTCTTGGATTTGGATATGAAAAGTTAAAACAGGATCAGCAATTTTGGGTACTTTCGAGATTGTGGGTAAAAATAAACCGAAGGCCGGAATGGACTGAGAATTTCACATTGGAAACATGGTCGCGTGGCACAGATGGTTTTTATGGCTACCGTGATTTTAATTTCATCGATAAAACAGGAAATAAAATTATTCAGGCTACAAGCAGTTGGTTGGTTCTCGATGCCGGAACCAAAAGGATTGTGCGACTTTCAGAATTTACCAGTTTCCCAAAGTATGAAGAAAGTGTTTTTAGTGAAAATGCAGGCAGAATAAAACCACCTCAATCCGATGATAATTTAGAATTCACTCCCGTTCGTTTTAACGAAATCGATATTAACCAGCATTTTAATACCGGAAGGTATCTCGAACGAATTACAGATAGCTATAGTTTCGAATTTCATGAAAAATACGATTTAGTTGAGTTTGAAGTAAATTTTCTCAAAGAAGGAATGCCCGACGACCAATTAGCTGTAAAAAAAGAAATGGATGGAACTATTCATTTGTGCAGTGTTGTCAGGGAAAACGATGGAGTGGAATTAATCCGCGTAAAATTAATTTGGGATGAAAGGAATTAGATTTCTGAAGTCAAATCTTTCAATTGATCATTTCTTTATCAGTTCATCAATCTTCAGCGGAACTTTAATTTGTTTTGCCGATTCGCGCCGTGTTAATAACATTGGAGCTGAAACACCCAAAGCAAGCGCTATCAATACAAAAGAGGTTTTTAGTCCGTTTGTAATTGTATTGTCGAGCAGTTGATTAAATGTGGCATGGTCGACATCGCCGGTTAAGCGGATTACACCCAACATCATACGATAGGCAAATGCTCCGGGAACCATTGGAATTACTGAAGGAATAGCAAATACAAACGGCGGGGCATGACGAAAATGAGCCGCATAAATACTCAGGAATCCAACCAGCACTGCACCGAAAAACGAACCAAGTATAATTCCGCCTCCAAGTTTCATTGTCAGCAGTTTTAAAGTTCCTCCCAGAGCTCCAAGTAAAAAAATAACCCAAATGGTTCGCACCGGGACATTAAAAAGAATGGCAAAACCAATGGAAGCCAGGCCAAGCCAAATCCAACTTTCTGAAATCACTTCCCACCCCATAGCTAAATAGTATAAATTAGTATTGAACTCAACATACCCAAAGCAATTGCAAAAGATATAATCAGCCCATTTGTCCCGCGTACGATTCCATTCATAATGTTTCCGTCAAGCAAATCGGATAACGAATTTATTAACGGTATTCCGGGTATCAAATATAAAACCGAAGTGGCAAAGGCAAATTCTGCTTCCGAACCCTGATTTAACTTTACAAAAGCACCTGAAATAAGACAGGAAACAAATGATGCAAAGAAAATGCACAAATAGCCGTTAAAATTTCTTTTTGTCGTTTCCTGTCTTACAAAAAGACCAACAAATGTGGCGACAAAAGCAACAATCATCTCCACAAGTCCTCCGCCAAACAAACGGCAAAACGCAGCTCCAGCCAAAGCAACCGTAAGAAGAATCACCAATCTTGGATAATGTGGCAACGACTGAAGACGTTCAATTTCAGCCCAAATCTGCTCGTAACTCCAGTTTTCTTCAACAACACTCCAGCTCATCCGGCTGATTCCGCTAACCATGCGAAAATTAGCTCCGTGCGGCGAGGTTCGTTTCAAACTACTCTGGAAAAAATCATTGTCTTCGTCGGAAACAGTCAACATTAAAGCCCTGTGTGTAATCAGCAATTCGGTATGAAAACCATAAGCTTTTGCGATTCGGGAAATAGTTATTCTGATGCGTGATGTGTTTGCTCCCGAAGCCATTAACAAAGTCCCCACTTCCAGCAAAATCTTACTTAATTCTCTACTGGATTTTACAACTGCATTTTCCATAATCATGACTTACTTCAATACAAAATAAACACATCTACCGCTGTAAAAAACATATCAAGCCGATACGGTGATTCAATTTAAACTAATATTATTGCACGTTGAATCGTACCTTCTAAAATATGAAAAACAAAGTTTGCGTTAAAATTAATATTGAATTAGTTTGAACAGAACAAATGGACAGGGAAAATGATTATTCTGATAATAATAATCCTGTAATTTCCTGAATCTTCTGCTCCATCGGCAAATTTCCGTCAATCCAGTGAATTTTTGTTCCCCGTTTTTCCATTCCACGAAACCAGGTCATTTGTCGTTTGGCAAACTGGTGAATAGCAATCTCAAGCTGAGCAAACATTTCCTCATAAGAAAGTTCACCAGTTAAATGAAGCGTGAGGTATTTGTATTCCAGTCCATAATAAATTAATTGTTCCGGCGTTAATCCTGAGTCGAGCAACTTTTGAACTTCATCAAGCATTCCGCTCTCGAGGCGTTGTTTCAACCGTTTGGTAATTCTTTCGCGACGAATTTCACGGCTTACTTTTATACCTATATTCAAACTTTTTATTTCCGGAAAATACGAATCGATTTGTGGATGTTCAGCATAATACTTTTCAATTTCGATGGCGCGAATGGCACGGCGGTCGGTTTCAACATCAGTAACATTATGCAATTGCGGTTTTATCGAATTCAGAATTTCGGTGAGCTCTTCCAGGCTTTTTCCCATTAATTCTTTTCGCAATTCTTTGTTTGGAGGAACTTCAATTAAACTGTAATTTTTTAAAATTGCTTCGATATACAAACCTGTTCCGCCACATAAAACCGGAAATTTATTACGCGAACGGATTTCATCAAAAACCTTTACAAAATCAGACTGGAAACGGTAAACATTATAGTGAATACCAGCATCTTCAATATCAATTAAATGAGATGGGATTTCAATACCATCAACAAAATAATCTTCATAATCCTTTCCTGTTCCCAAATCCATTCCACGGTAAACCTGCCGGGAATCGCCGGAAATAATTTCACCATTTATTTTTGCTGCCAGGTGTGCTGCAACTCCCGTTTTCCCTGTAGCTGTGGGGCCAAGAATGGTTACAAGGTTATAATTTGACATTTCTTTTTTCTGCAAAATAAATAAAACCCTGCATAACTTCCTGAACTAAACAACAATCATAAAAAAAATGTTATACGAGAATATGAAAATCGTGCATAAAACAAAAGATAAAATTTACCTATCACAAGATTAATATGGATATCCGGTCGAACGAGCCTTACTGGCTAATCAAAAACGAACTTACAAACAGTTACCCGTCTCTCGATGAATCAATTACTACAAACACGCTAATTATTGGCGGTGGTATAACAGGCGCCTTAATTGCGTATAAACTTATAAACGAAGGTAAAGAGATAACATTGGTTGACCGGCGCGATGTTTGTAACGGAAGCAGCGCGGCAAGTACCGCTATGTTACAATACGAAATAGATATGCCGCTTCACCGCCTTATTGAAATGCGCGGAGAAAAAGTTGCTGTAGACAGCTACCGGCAATGCGAAAAAGCCATTTTCGATTTAAAAAATATTATCGATAAAATAAAAAGCGATTGCAATTTTGAATTTAAAAAAAGCATCTATTTTTCTTCTTCAAGAAAAGACAATAAAATTCTGGAAGAAGAATTTGAAACGCGCAAAAAATATGGTTTTGGTGTAAAATGGCTCGATAAAACAGCCCTGAAAAACCTTGGATTAAAAGCGTTTTGCGGCATTGAATCCGTTTCAGGGGCAGTAATGGATCCATATAAACTTTCAAACGATTTGCTTAACTACTGCAACAAAAAAGGTGTAAGAATTTTTGATAGAACTGAAATTGAGAGTATTGAGCAGAAAGACAATTTACTGATTGCACATACTCCGGGAAAAATAAAGATTGAAGCAAGCAATATTATTCATTGTACCGGTTATGAAAGCGTCCGGTTTATACATAAAAATTTTGTCGCATTAAAAAGTACTTATGCTATGGCTTCAGAAGCATTTACGGAATTACCTGTTGGTTTTAAAAATCATATTTACTGGAATACATCGAATCCTTATGTGTATTTAAGAACTTCAGAAAACCGCATCATAATTGGTGGAGGCGATGTAGATTTCAAAAATGCAAAACGGCGTGATGCACTTTTGCATAAAAAGGAAAAATCCCTTTTAAAAAAATTCCATAAATTTTTTCCTGACGTTAAGTTTAAATCGGATTATATTTGGGCCGGAACTTTCGGAGAAACCGAAGACGGCCTTCCGTATATTGGAAAACCGGAAGCAGAACGGAATGAGCACTTTGTACTTGGATTTGGTGGAAACGGAATTACTTACAGCGTAATGGCGATGGACGCAATAATGGCATCACTGGAAAATAAGCCACACGATTACTTAAACTATTATCATTTCGACCGTTGAAAAAGTTAATTAAAGAAGCATGTGTTGAAACTTTTGAAGAAGCAGTTTTGGCAGAAAAAAACGGAGCAAACAGAATTGAGCTATGTTCCGATTTAGCAAACGACGGTTTAACACCTTCGTTCGACCTGATGCAAAAAGCCTGTTCTTCGCTCAAGATTCCTGTTATGGTGATGATTCGCACCCGGACCGGAAATTTTGTTTATACACCAGACGAAATCGAACAAATGAAAACGCATATTGACCTTGCAAAAAGAGCAAAGGCTGCAGGCGTGGTTTTCGGATTACTGACTTCAGAAAATCAAATCGACGAAAAGAATACAAAAATTTTAGCTGAATATGCCTTACCGCTTCCGGTAACGTTTCATAAAGCAATCGATGAATTGGAAAATTTGGTTGAAGGAGTTCGGGCTTTAAAAAAAATTGAGGGGATCAAACGAATCCTAACTTCCGGTGGAAAACCAACGGCGCTCAAAGGACAGGAAGTTATTCGCGAAATGATAAAAGTTGCCGGGAATCGAATTACTATTGTGGCTGCAGGAAAGGTTTTGGATTCCAACGTTGAAGAGATTCAGAAATTAACCGGAGCCACAGAATTTCATGGAAGGAGGATTGTTGGGGAATTAATAAGTCATTAGTCACTAGTCATTGGTCATTTGAAAAGAATCCACTGAATGATGACCAATAACCAATGACGTAATTAAAATAGATTTAATACCAATACGATGAAAAAAATTATAGTTGTTTTTGCAATTCTTATAACATTTACTGTAAACGCGCAATACGAACACGAAACAACGCCTTATACCTGGCCAACCGATGAGAAGGTGCTTGCAAAAACTGGAAGAATGGCAGGATTTGAAGTTCGGGCTATTAATGCATTGGGGTGCATACAGCCAGTGGGGAATTGTGGAATCGTGGTCGATTTGCCCTGAAGATTACGGCTGGTGCAAACGGGAAAAAGGTTCTAATCCGGATGATTATTTCACCTACAAAAAAGAATACGAAAATCTGAAACTAAGTTTTAACCCTGTAAATTTCGAACCCGAAAAATGGGCAGCAGCAGCAAAAAATGCAGGAATGAAATACGTGGTTTTTACAACAAAACACCACGATGGATTTTGCATGTTCGATACAAAATACACTGATTATAAAATTACTGATAAGGATTGTCCTTTCAGTGTAAATCCAAAGGCTAATGTGACAAAAGAAATTTTTGATGCTTTTCGCGCTGAAGGTTTGTGGGCAGGCGCCTATTTCTCAAAACCCGACTGGCATAATGAAAACTATTGGGATCCCAAATTTCCTCCGCTCGATAGAAATGTGAATTACGATCCGGCTGAACATCCCGATAAATGGGAAAAGTACGTTCAGTTTACGCAAAATCAGATTATGGAACTTTGCACCGATTATGGAAAATTAGACATACTTTGGCTCGATGGCGGCTGGGTGGCAAAAAAATCACCTGAACAAATTAAAAATTATTATACGCGTGTTGCAGAGGAGAATTCATCAGGCTTTCCTAAGTCGCGTTCAGTTAACCAGGATATCAGAATGGATGAACTGGCTGCCAAAGCGCGTGAAAAGCAACCCGGTTTAATTGTGGTTGACCGTGCAGTAACAGGCCCAAACCAGAATTATCTGACACCTGAAAACCGTGTTCCTGAAACACAACTCCCCTATCCCTGGGAATCGTGTATTATTGCCGGCGGCGGTTGGGCGTGGGTTCCCAATCCGCATTACATGTCACCTAAACAAGCCATCCACATGCTAATCGATATTGTTGCAAAAGGTGGAAATTTACTGTACAATATTGGCCCTGCGCCCGATGGAACCTGGCCTGACGCTGCTTACAAATTGCTGGATGCCATGGGAAAATGGATTGATGTAAACGGCGAAGCGATTTATTCTACACGGGCCATTGCACCTTATAAAACCGATAACATTTGTTTGTCGCAGCAGAAAGATACTAAAGCGGTTTATGCCATTTATCTGGAGCAGGTAGACGGAAGTGGAATCCCAGAATCTTTTGAAGTTAAAGGGATTTTCGCAGCAAAAAATGCCAGATTAAATTTACTGGGAACTACCGGAAACCTGAAATGGAAAAACACGGATGCTGGCATGCAGGTTTTTATTCCTGAAAAAGTGCGTAAAAACTTACCTTGTGATTTGGCTTGGGCTGTAAAAATTTCAGAGGTAAAATAAAAAAGAACAAGCTGATTTCATTGAGTAAAGTTAAACTCAAATTGGTTTTATTGCTCAGCTCTCATCACTTCCTTAAGCTTTACAATTTGCTCGGGATTACCCAATACAAATAGCTGATCGTTGCGTGAAAGAATCATTTTCGGATCAGGATTAAAAACATACCTGGCGCCGCTGATTTTTATTCCGATAATGTTTGCGCCGGAAACTTCGCGCACTCTTAATTCAGCAATCGATTTTCCTACAAAACGTTGCGCCAGCGCCTTGCAACTCACTTCTTCGAGCGTTACATCCTGGGTTTTCTGTAATAGGATATTATCGAGGAATTCCACCACGTCGGGCTGATGTACCAATTTTGCCATTCGCTGCCCGCCAATGCGTTCAGGCATAATTACGTTAGTTGCTCCTGCACGTTTTAGTTTCATTTGCGATTCCAGTTCCGATGCGCGGCTGATAACGGTTAAATTTGGATTCATGCTTCGGGCTGTAAGAACGACAAACACATTATCCGCATCATTGGGTGTGGTTGCTATTAATGCTTTTGCATCGTGAACGCGCACATGATCAAGCACTTCCTCGTGCGTTGCATCACCTTTAATGTACAATAATTCGGGTTTTTGCCTGATTCTCGAGATGACATTGTCGCGTTTATCGACAATAACGAAATCTACTCCGTGCTCGGCCAGTTCCATGGCTGCCTGTTCACCATTGCGGCCAAAACCAACGATAATTACATGGTTTTTCAGTTTTGCTATTTTCTTGTCCACACGATATGTTTTTATATAATTTGCCAATTCGCCATCAAAAACAAAACGGGCCATATTTGACCCAATATACGCTAAACTACCCAGGCTGGTAAAAATCAGTCCTATGGTAAAAACCTTTCCCTGCGGGGAAAGCGGCTCACTTCCAACTTCCTTAAAACCAACCGTCGATATAGTTATTACCGTCATGTACAAACTGTCAAGTACATTCATTCCTTCCAGCAGGTGATAGCCAATGGTACCGATAGTTACAATCGAAACCATTAGGGTTATCACTACTTTTATGGTCCTGCTCGAAGCTTCCTGGAACTTATTGTAATGCTGGCTCATCGATTAATCCGGGTTGATTTTTACAAGTTTAACTCCTATCTGGCAATTTAAGCATTTTTTCTTTTCGCAATAACTATTTTTTAACTGAAGCAGCGCCTGTGTTTCAAACGCTGAGTGGCTTTTTATTCCCAGTTTTTCCCAATGAGAAACTACTGAATTTGATTCAGCCGGAAGTTGTTCGAGAAATTCAAGCGCACGATTTTTAAGAAAATGCTTATTTTGCTTTTCACCATAAACAAATAAAAACGGAATCACCACATTTATTATCAGAATATTAATCGATGATTCCCCGATTTCCTTTACCGCTTTTTGTTTCGAAGGTTTATTAAAATTGTAATGTGAATCCCAGTATTCCGAAGCTTTTACTTTAAACAAAGCTTTAAGTTTGTCCGGATTATCGATTTCAATAATTTTTGAAAACAAGCCACTGGAACGATGAATTAAAGCTGCCAGTTGCGAAATCCGTACAGTTGGGAAATTTCCGGGCCTTAGCCGCATAAACTTCCATAAATGGCTCTCAATTCCTTTTAATCCGTATTTTTTATACAGAAATGAATATTCATCCCGGAGATTCAGATAGTAATCATCACCAAGCAACTGTTCGTTTAGTAATCCTGAATTTCCAAAAAGAAAAGCTTCCAGTTGCTGAAGATTGCCTTTATGTTTTGCCAGAATTTGCATTGGCAGCGACTTTGCAAGCAACTCAAACGGAACCGCATTAACTTTAAAGCCAAACATGCGCGACAAAACCTGGTAAAATGTTTCGTTCCAGTCGTTACCGTTTCGTTTTAAGCGAATTAAAATATCTTCCGTTTTGGCTTCGAGCCTTTCAATCATTAACCTGTTAAAACCTAATTGTATTAAAACAGGATCGAATTTATAAAACTGGTCTTCACAGGCAATCCAGGTTTTTGCATCCAGTAAATGCTGATAATTCTGTTTAAATTGTGCCGGATAAGCCATTAGCAGTGTTGGAATCTCTTCGCCGTTTTCCCTGGTTATTTTTTTATCATCGTTTTCCACCACATGGAGAATTATATTATTGTAAGCCATGTCATTCTGGTGATTATGTTTTTCCCAGTCACCTGAATTGATATGGATTTCGATGTTTCCAACCCAAATGGTTTCATCAATTTTTATTCGTCCATTGAAAAAATCGGGTCCGGAATCGAAATTACGCCTTCCCACGTCTAAAATTTCCAGCTTTTCGCCGGAAGTAGTTTTTAAATTTTTGTTTTGAAACAGTTTATTTTCCCAGACATACTGTAAAAATTCTTCGGAAACTACTTTCGGGGTATTCATTATTAGTTTAGTTTTTATGAATAAAAATAAGGAAATATCTTAAAACAGCATTGTGAAAACGAAAAATCAAACAAAACGGTATTTATCTGAGTTGAAGTTTTTGAAACAAATCCCACAAAACAATTCCTGCACTTACCGAAATATTAAACGAATGCTTTGTTCCAAACTGTGGAATTTCAATGCTTCCGTCGCAAATATTTACCACTTTTTGCTGAACTCCTTTAACTTCGTTTCCAAAAATAACAGCAATTTTTTCGCCTTGTTTCGGATGAAAACCGGGTAACAAAATGCTATTTTCCACTTGCTCGATGGCGTAAACTTTAAAGCCATTATTTTTAAGTTCAGCAATTGCATTTTCGGTTTTTTCGTAATATTTCCATCCCACCGAATTTTCAGCATCAAGCGCGGTTTTATGAATTTCCTTATTGGGTGGAGTGGCTGTAATTCCACACAATAAAATCTTTTCAACCAATAATGCATCGCAAGTGCGGAAAACCGAGCCAATATTATTACAGCTTCTGATATTATCGAGAACTACGATTAGTGGAATTTTTTCTGTGTGTTTAAACTCATCAACCGAAAGCCGGTTTAATTCGTTGTTTCGTAATTTACGCATGAAATAAATTTTACCAGTTTACTTCTGCCCTTCTAATCGGCATTGTCATACAACGCGCGCCGCCACCACCACGTGCCAGTTCGGAACCGGGAATTATAGCCACACATTTTTTATAATCGCCGACTGAAACTTTGCCGTCGATAACATCGGCAGATTTAATCACTTCGTAACCAATACTGTTTAACGCTTCAATTGTATGGCTATTTCGTTCGTAACCAATTACTTTGCCGGGCGCAAAAGCAAAAAAGTTGGCGCCACTGTGCCACTGTTCCCTTTCCTGTATCCAGGTATCGTTACTTCCTCCGCAAATAACCGGTTTTAAATCGATTCCAAGTTTCTTCAGTGCGGTTAAAACATCGGGCTCTTCATTAATTTGAGTTACCTTTTGGTTTTCTATCAGGATGTGAATGGTACGTAAGCGGTTCATTTTTAACATCACCTGTTCGTAAACCAGGCATGAATCGGTGTCAAGAAAAGTAAAAACCATATCGAGATGGATAAACGATTCAGGTGTTGATGGTAATTCCTGAACGATAATATGATGTGGCTCCGTTTTTAGCTGCTGTATATTTTCAATAATAAAATCGATACCCTGTGTGCTTGTTCTAACACCGGTTCCAATTACAAATACATCTTCGCGCGCCACCTGAAAATCGCCTCCTTCAAGCGTCGATTTCGGATTTACCAATATGCCTTTGTTCGGTTTTGAAGGATTTAAGGTTTTTGTCTCAATAGTTGGATGATGTTCAAAAATTGCTTCCATAATCACCGATTCCCTTTCGCGTACCGGATTTGCCATTTTTCCAATAATCATGTGGTCGTTCATTCCCATGGCTGAATCGCGTGTAAAAAACAAATTGTGTAATGGCCGCAACAGGAATCTTTCGCCACTTAAATAATTGGAAAGGTTATTTTTCTTTAGAACAACGCCTTCAATCAATGACTTCGCCAGTTCCTGAGGGTTATATTGCATTAGTTCTGCAACATTGCAGGCATTCGCTTTCAATTCGACAAATTTTATCCAGTAAATTCATTTTCACTGTTTCGTTGCCCAGAATATCGGTTAGTAAATTTCTTACATGAAAAACTGTTGTAACCTTTTTCAAAACACCTTCGAGTTGCGCAAATTCTTTCGAAGCAATTGATAGATTAAGGATATCGCTGTAAAGCGCTCTCTCCGCATTTTCGGGAGTCATATTCTCCACTTCTGAACCCGGCTGATGTATAATTACGCCTTCAAGCATTCCAAATTCAGAATGTACACAGGTCTTCATTTTATTGATTTTTTTGATGTCTTAAAATTTCGTCAAAGATATAAACTTTGATGTTTTGATAATTGTGAAATGATTTATTCGTTCTAATTTTATGTGGTTAAAAATATAGGGTGAAAAGAGGTTTTATTATATTGATTTTATTGTTTTCAGCACTGGTTTTAAAGGCTCAGCAAAGAGATACTTCTAATCTTACCTTTGGCTATATTGAAGGAAATGACACCATAATACATAAAGATTTGAAGCCGGTAGTCGTTTTCCCGGATAAGAAATTTAAAAACAACCGGCAGCGTCGAAGATATACACGATATATTATAAAAGTAAAAAAGGTTTATCCGCTGGCATTGGAAGCACGTGAAATGTTAAAAAAATATGAACCTGAATATTATTCACTTGAAAGCAAACACGACAGGCGAAAATTAATGAAACAGGTGGAAAAGGAGCTTTTTGAGAAACACAAGGAAGAATTAAAAAAATGGTCGATTTCCGATGGCCGGATTCTTTTAAAGCTAATCAACCGCGAAACTGAGCGGACTCCCTACAGTTTAATTCAGGATTTCAGAGGCGATGTCAGCGCCGTTTTTTGGCAGGGAATTGCGAAAATCTTTAAAAACGATCTGAAAGCTGGTTACGATCCCGATGAGGAGGATAAGATTTTGGAAGAAATCGTGGAAATGATTGAAATGGGTTATTTGTAAGGAATAAAGGATTGAGGGATTGAAGGATTGAGGGATTGAGGGATTGAAGGAGTGAGGGATTGAAGGATTGAAGGATTGAAGGATTAAATCCGGTTTCGTATTTATTATGTACAACTTACTCAACTCCAAATTCATCTTCATACTGATTATAAAATGGCAGAAGTTTTCGTTCGGTATTTTTATTTAACAGAAAAACCAGCGAAACCTCGCTTGTTCCTCCGGCATCGGCATGTAAACCAGACACGGTAAAGTCGTAACTGTAGGTAAACTGCCAGCTTCTGCGCATAAAACCCACAAGGAAAATAACTGCATCGTACCGGATCCCAAAATTTTGTCTGAACCAGGTTCCGGCAGTAAGACCTTTTTTTGTTGCATAAATGCCATAATTAATTTGCCGGAATATATCCTGGTACTGAACGATAAGCTGTGGCGAAATATCAAATTCCTTTCGGTTATGGCCATGCAAATAAACCGGTAAACGAGCGCCAAAATGTGCGGAATATTTTCTGTGTAATCTTGAAACATCGTCATCGCTGTTATAATAGGATTGCTGAGGTTCGGTTAAATGATGTGCTGCCAAACCAAAAAACAGTCTTTCGCTATACATTAGTAAACCAGTTGAAAAATCAGCAAAGCCATATGTTGGATCAGTCAGAGTTTCCAATTCCCTTGAAATTCCGTGATTTCCGTAATTTGGATCGAGGTTGTCGGCAAAAATCAGTTCGCCGGTATTTAACGAATTTTTGTTATAACCAGCCTGTATCGCACCATTTAGGCTAAAGGTTTTAGTAAGTTGAAGAAAAACCGAATAGGAAAGATTAATTTGAGTTGTATTCAAAATCCGGTTAGCCTGCGCATCATTTAAAATATTCAGTCCAATACCACCCTGTAGTTTTTTTACCGGAAAATCGAGCGCTGCACTGTACGTTATATAGGCTTTATTAAATTCATTCCATTGATTCCGGTATTGCAGTGCAACCCTTGGTACACCCGCCGTACCTGAAAAAGCGGGATTCAAATACAACGGATTGGAATAAAACTGCGAAAACGAAACGTCCTGAGAATGGGACGAAACTGCAGATAAAAGGAATAGAATGCCGGATATGTAATTTAATTTTCCAATCACTGTTTTTGTTATCTAATCTTCGTTACATTTTCAATTTCGATGACTTAAAGATAAAGCAAAAAAAGGGGCTGTAACAATTTACAACCCCTTAAAAATCTAACTAAACTAATCGCGTTTTCACTAAAATAAACTACCTGTTCCAAACATTTTCTGCTGTCATCCAGCTTTCTATTCCTAATTTTGTTTCTTTTTCTGTTTTCAAATTTATGGCGAAAGCTGCTTCCGGTTTCCATGTATTTTCATCGGTCATCCAGCTTTCAACTTGTAAGCTTTCTTCTGTTTCAATGGCTATTGAGGCAACTGTTCCTTCGTTCCAGATGATTTCATTCGTCATCCAATTTTCAACATTCAGATTTTCTTCTGTTTCGTTTACCATTGCGAATGTCGAATTTTCGTTCCAAACTTTTTCATTTGTCATCCAGCTTTCGAGTTCCAGTTTTGTTTCCACGACTTTGAGACTTGCAGATACTTTTGCTTCTGTTCCTTCTGCTTTAACATTTCCAACAACTAATAAAAGAGCTAAAAATGTCCCTGCTGTTAATTGTTTAATTGTTGTTTTCATATTTTCTGTTTTAACTGTTTCTAAAAAATTGTTTTCTTTTTGTTTCCTGTTTTGCTTTCGTCTAATAGACTAATTTCGGGTACAAAGGTTACACACTCCGTAGTTAAAAAGAATAAAAACTTTGTTAATGAAATCTTAAGGCCGGTAAGTCACCAAAACTATCGGTAAACTAAAATATTGTTCGGCAGGCTTTTTTCGAAATTTGTCGGTAAGTGTCGAAATATGCCAAATACAGCGGAACCGGAACCAGACATGGCGGAATACGCGGCTCCCAGGCTGTAAAGAAGTTCTTTTAGTTCCTGTATTACAGGATATTTTATAAAAACAGTATTTTCGAAATCGTTAAAAATCAGTTCTTTCCATTTTCCCAATGGTTCATGTATAACATCTCTAAGACAGTAGTTCGGTTTTACCGGTAAAATATTCCGGTAAGCTTCGGCCGTATTTACTGAAAGAGGTGGTTTTACAATTACGATCTGATATTCCGATAAATCGAGTTCAACATGCTGAAATACATTACCTTTACCGGTTGCATAAACAGGTTTGTTTTGAATGAAAAACGGACAATCGGAACCTATTTGTGAAGCGTAATTTTCAAGTTGCGAATTTGTTAAGTTTAAACTGAAATATTCATTTAACATTTTTAGTGCAAATGCCGCATCGGCTGATCCACCGCCTAATCCGGCGCCAAATGGTATTATTTTATGCAGATGAAATTTTACAGGTGAAAGCGGATAATCGTTACTTAGTAAGCGAAATGCCTTTAATATAAGATTGTCTTCAGGCAAACCATCGATAAATATCCCAGAAATAGTGAGTTCTGTCTTTTCCGAAGGAACAAATTCAAGCGCATCGGCCAGTTCAACCGGGTAAAAAATGGTTTCAAGGTTATGAAATCCATCGTCTCTCGCTGAAACCACGTTTAATCCGATATTTATTTTCGCATTCGGAAATGAAATCATCTTTTAAAACTAAATTAATCTTAAACAATTTTATGCCTGAACCTTTAATTCTGTTGCAAATGCTTCATATTCTTCCGGCGTGCCACAGGTACAAATCAGGTTTCGGTCGCCCCAGGCATTATCCACTCTGCCCACAGGTACCCAATATTTATTATCGCGAATCCAGTCGAGCGGATAAGCAGCTTTTGTACGGCTGTAATCATAGCTCCAGTCGTCGGCGCTAACGGTTTCCGCCGTATGCGGTGCATTTTTCAATACGTTGTTTTCCCTGTCGGCTTTTCCTTGTTCAACTTCTTTAATTTCGTCGTAAATAGTATTTAAAGCATCGATAAACCGATCGAGTTCTTCTTTCGATTCACTTTCAGTAGGCTCAATCATTAATGTCCCATGAACCGGAAATGAGAGAGTTGGAGCATGAAAACCATAATCCATCAGGCGTTTGGCAATATCTGTTTCTGTTATTCCTGATGAATTTTTCAGATGTCGGCATTCCAGAATTAATTCATGCGCCACTCTTCCGTTTTCACCCGTATAAAGAATGCCAAAATTATTTTCCAGCGCTTTGGCAATATAATTTGCATTTAAAATGGCCACTTTTGTTGCATCGGTTAAACCTTCGGCTCCCATCATTTTAATATATCCATAGGTTATCGGCAGAACCGAAGCACTTCCCCATGGCGCTGCAGCCACTGCATTTATTCCAACATGGCCATTATTCATAATCGGATGCGACGGTAAAAATTCGATTAAATGATTAGCCACAGCTATTGGCCCAACTCCCGGTCCGCCACCACCATGCGGAATAGCAAATGTTTTATGCAAATTTAAATGACAAACATCGGCACCGATAATGCGCGGATTTGTTAAACCAACCTGGGCATTCATATTGGCTCCGTCCATATAAACCTGCCCGCCATTTTGATGGATAACCTCACACATTTCAACTATAGAAGATTCGAAAACCCCATGAGTTGAAGGATATGTCACCATAAATGCAGAAAGGTTTTCACGATGTTCTTCTGCTTTCTTTTTTACATCTTCCAAACTGATGTTTCCATTTTCGTCGCAGGCAACCACAACTACATTCATACCTGCCATAACTGCGCTTGCAGGGTTTGTTCCATGTGCCGAAGAGGGAATTAACACCACATTCCGGTGACCTTCACCCCTGCTTGCATGATATTCACGAATTACCATTAAACCTGCATATTCGCCTGCTGCTCCTGAATTTGGCATTAAACTAACGTCTGCCATTCCTGTTATTTCAGCTAAATCCCTGCGCAGTTCTTCCATCATTTCGTGATATCCCCGAGCCTGGTTTTTGGGCACAAAAGGATGAATGCCGTTAAATTCAATCCAGCTTAACGGAAGCATTTCTGTTGCCGCATTCAATTTCATTGTACACGAACCAAGCGAAATCATTGAATGCGTTAGCGAAATATCTTTTTGTTCCAGCTTTTTCAGGTAGCGAACCATTTCGGTTTCCGAACGGTATTTGTTAAATACTTCCTGGTTCATAAATTCGGTTTCGCGCAGGAATTTTTTATCAATTTCCAGTAATTCGGGATATTCATGAATAATTTGCCAGCGTTTGTTAGCCGCCTTTGCAAACACTTCCAGAATCCAGGTCATATCTTCGCGGTTTGTGGTTTCATCGATACTTAAACCTACTTCGCCATTTTCGAAATACCTGAAATTCATTTCCAGTTCATGCGAAAGCCATTCTATATCTTCGCGCATTACATATTTTGGAAGCGCAAACCGAATGGTATCAAAATAGTTTTTGTTGAGTTGCCTGTATCCCAGTTTTTCGATTTCGCCAGCTAAAAAAGCCGCGATACTGTGCACACGGTCAGCAATCATTTTAATTCCTTCCGGACCATGATAAACACCAAAAAATCCGGCCATATTAGCCAAAAGTGCCTGTGCCGTACAAATATTCGAAGTTGCTTTTTCACGTTTAATATGTTGTTCCCGAGTTTGTAAAGCCATTCGCAATGCACGGTTTCCATGAATATCTTTTGTAACTCCGATAATTCTTCCCGGCATTTGGCGTTTATATTCGTCGCGAGCGGTAAAAAATGCAGCATGCGGACCACCATAACCCATGGGTACGCCAAAACGCTGACTGCTGCCAAAAACAATATCGGCATTCCATTCGCCGGGTGGAACCAGAATTGCCAGCGACAACAAATCGGCGGCAACGGCAACTTTAATTTCTTTTTCGTGTGCTTTGCTTACCAGCTCAGAATAATCGATTATCTCGCCATCAGAATTCGGATATTGAACCATCACTCCGAAAACATCTTCTGTAAAATTAAATTCTTCCCTCGACTGAATTCGCAATTCAATGCCTAATGGATTTGCTCGTGTATCCAAAACATCTTTGGTTTGAGGCCACATTTTTTCGTCAACCAAAATGGTATTCACATTGCTTTTTACCATTTGCCTCGAACGCAAACTGTGCATCATAACCATTGCTTCGGCTGCTGCTGTTGCTTCATCGAGCAACGATGCATTGGCGATTTCCATTCCGGTAAGTTCGCAAACCATGGTCTGAAAATTCAGCAACGCTTCGAGCCTTCCCTGCGAAATTTCAGCCTGATATGGCGTATAGGAAGTATACCAGGCCGGGTTTTCCAGCACATTACGAAGAATTACAGCCGGAGTAATTGTATCGTAATATCCCATACCGATATATGTGTTGAACACCTTATTTTTTGAAGCCAGCTCCAAAATGTTACGGTAATACTTTCGTTCTGATAATCCTTCCTTCATTTTCAATGGTTTCTTTAAACGAATATTTGATGGCACTGTCTGGTCCATCAATTCGTCCATGGAAGCAACACCAACAAACCCGAGCATTTCCTTTATTTCTCTTGTGCGAGGCCCTAAATGGCGATTTGCAAAACTATCGTGAGACATATATTTATTTTAAATTTTTTTCGTGTGCAATGTTATAAAACCGAGTGATTTGAAAAAATGATTTTAAACCAGTAATGCAATAATCCCAAATTGATTCAGGTTAAAAACGGATTCGTGTTCTTTTCGAATCCCAGCGTTGTTTCGGGACCATGGCCACTGTAAATTTTAGTGTCACCGGGCAGCACAAATAGTTTTTCTTTAATATTTGAAATCAGCGTTTCATAGTTTCCTCCGGGTAAATCTGTCCGGCCAATACTGCCATAAAAAATCACATCTCCCGCAATTAAAGTTTTGTCTTTTTCACTGTAAAACACCACGTGGCCCGGCGAATGACCCGGAACATGAATGATTTTAAACGACGAGTTACCAAATTTTATGAAATCATTTTCAACAAGGAATTCATCGATAGGTGAAACGGGCTTCACACTAAATCCAAATAATTCACTCTGACCGGGAGCGTTTTCAATTAAAAAAGCGTCTTCGGCATGTGCAAAAAACGGAATATTAAATTCTTTTCTAACAAACTCCACTCCCATAATATGGTCGAAATGGCAATGTGTATTTGTAATTTTAACCGGATTTAACTTGTTATCTTTTATATAATTTTTTACCTCATCGCATTCTTCGCTATAATAAAAGCCCGGATCGATGAAAATACATTCACCGGTTTCGTCGGAAACAACATAACTGTTCTCTCCCAATGGATTCACTACAAATTTTTCAATTTTTATCATCACTACATATTTACCGTTCCCTTAAGCAAAGGAACAAAAATAAAACCACCGTGTTTTTCGATTTTGTATTCATTTTCCGCGGTACGAATCACCACATTCATTTCCTGCCGTTTTTCATTTCCAACCGGAATCACCATTCGCCCGCCAATGGTAAGTTGTTTTTTTAATTCTTCAGGAATATAAGGCGCGCCGGCTGTTACAATAATTTTATCGAAAGGGGCAAAATTAGGCAAACCAAGGTAACCGTCGCCAAAAAAACATGCCGGATTGTAACCAATTTCAGGAAGAAATTTTTGCACTCTCAGGTACAGCTCTTTTTGTCTTTCTATGGTAAAAACCTTTGCACCCATTTCGATTAACACTGCAGCCTGATAGCCGGAGCCTGTTCCAACTTCCAGAACTTTATCGTTATTTTCAACCTGAAGTAATTGCGTTTGCAATGCAACTGTTAACGGCTGCGAAATGGTTTGCCCCGCGCCAATGGGGAAAGCCTGATCTTTATATGCAAAATTTAGAAAAGTGCTCTCCATAAACAGGTGGCGTGGAACTCTGCCGATTGCCTCAAGAACATTTTCGTTCCGAACACCTTTAATTTTAAGGCCCTCAACCAGTTTTTTCCGCATTCCACGATGCCGTAATGAATCGTTTATAACCATCAATGAATATTATGATGCAAAATTAGCTTAAAATAATCTTTTCCTTTAAAATTCGTTTTCAATATTAACAATTAAGGTTAATAAATTCTATTCCACAACAATCGTTACACGAGTGCGGTTACCTATATTTGTAAAATTACCAGATAAAAAAAGCGTCGTATGCAAAGTTTAGGATTGATAGGAAACACAGAAACACTGGAGCCATTCGCAAAAAAAATCCGGAAAAATAAGCATGTAAATGTTATTGGAAAAGCTTCTGTGGGAACAAGCGCTCAACTGAATAGTTTTCACTTTTCAATCCCGGAAATGAACCGGGTTGAGTTAATCGAGCGTTCCGATGTTTTACTTATCGATAATTCATCTCCGATGCCTTTTAAACTACTTTCGGAAATTATAAAAAAATCGAAGCATATTTTTGTTGCCGAATACCTGAATATTACAATCGATGAATGCTCGCAACTCGTAAAACTTTCCAATGAATCGGGATCAATCATACAGGTTTCAAATCCGTATTATTTTTCACCGGTTGTTCAATGGATGAATGCAAATGTTAGTTTGCCAACTTTTCTCGATATTCTTGATTTTACCGGACCAGGCGATAAAGATGAAAAACTGTATCCTATTGTATTAATGCTGATTGGGTTAACAGGAATCAGTCCGAAAAAAATTGGCGCTGTTACCTTTAGTTCGGTGCCAGATAAATCGGACTTTACCAATGTACGTCTTGAATTTGGCGATGCTTCCGTTGTAAATATCAGCTTCGGGAATATCGAATCGCTTGAAGAATTTAAAATCAGGGCTTATTCGCGCGACCAGTTTATAACTTTAAACTTTAGCCGAAAAACCTACAATTGCAATAATAAACCCATTGACTTATCTGAATACCTGAATGTTAACGAATTCGACTGGTTTATCGATTCCGTTCAAAATAAATCCAAAAAGAAAAGTAATGCCGAAGACTATCTTATAGCAATGCATCTGGTACAAAAAATCAACAAGAAGATTGCCCAGTTTTTTGCGCAGTAATAATGTCGAAAAAATTACTTTTGCCGCAATATTCTTTTGTATAATTCGTTCAATGTAATCGAATACTGATTTGCACTGAACTTATACTTAACATCGGGGTGATGAATAAACCTTTACAGGTTTTTAAATATTTAATATTCGACTTATGCGCTGCTGCATTAAGCTGGACAGCTTTTTTTGTATACAGAAAAGCAGTTATTGAGCCGCAACGCTTTGGTATCGATATTCCTATTGAATTTACCAACAGGTTTTATCTTGGCCTGGTTTTAATCCCTGCATTCTGGATTATTATTTTTTATGTCACCGGATTTTACAAAAATATTTACCGCCGTTCGAGGTTAATAGAATTCGGACAAACATTTATTACTTCGTTATCGGGAGTGGTAATTATTTTCTTTACGCTCATCCTCGACGATTTTATTCAATCGTATAAAAACTATTACCAGTTATTTTTTACGCTGTTTTTAATGCATTTCGGATTGACTTATTTTTTCAGGTTACTGATTACAACGCAAACGATTCATAAAATTCATAAGCGAAAAATTGGGTTTAATACGCTTATAATCGGCAGCAACGAAAATGCATTGAAAATATTCCGGGAAATGGACAGCCAGATTCGTCCGGCAGGCAACTTGTTTGTAGGTTTTGTCGGCCTTGAAGATAACGACGATACGCTTTTGGGTGAATATATTCCGAAGCTTGGACAGGTTCCTGACATAACCGATGTAATAAAGCAAAAACATATTGAAGAAGTAATTATTGCAATTGAAACCATCGAACATAAACGGCTAAGCGAAATACTTACGATTATTGAAAATCAACAGGTTACAATTTGGGGGATTCCCGACTTATACGATTTTCTTTCAGGAATGGTAAAAACAAATACCATTTACGGAAGCCCGCTGATTAAAATATCGAATGGATTAATGGCTGGCTGGCAGGAAAATACAAAACGATTGCTCGACGTGCTGTTATCGATTATTGCATCTATTTTGTTTCTGCCTGTTTTTATTGCACTGGCGATTATTATAAAAACAACTTCACGCGGGCCGATTCTTTACAAACAGGAACGTGTTGGACGATTTGGGAAACCTTTTCATATTTACAAGCTCAGGAGCATGTATAAAGATGCCGAAAACGGAACTCCCGCCCTTTCGAGCGAAAACGACAACCGAATTACAAAAATCGGCCGGTTTATGCGAAAAACGCATCTGGATGAAATTCCCCAGTTTTTCAATGTAATTATTGGCGACATGTCGCTGGTGGGGCCACGTCCCGAAAGAAAATACTATATCGACCAGATTATTCAGCGGGCGCCGCATTATACGCACCTACACAAATTACGCCCGGGCATAACTTCATGGGGACAAGTGAAATACGGATACGCATCGGATATCGAGGAAATGCTGGAACGCTTACCATACGATATGATGTATCTAAAAAATATTTCGCTGTATATCGATTTTAAAATCCTGATTTATACCCTGATGGTCAGTTTTAAAGGAAATGGCAGATAATGCGGCTATTCCGCTTTTTCAAATCCGTAATCACGCTCCACTTTTGCGATCCGAACCTTAAAATTTTTGTACCACTTTTTTCTTCCTGTTAATCTTGCAATGGTATGTTCAGCATTTTCCCGCCAGTTTTTTATCGATTCCAAATCTTTCCAGTATGAAACAGTAATTCCAATTTCATTTCTTGCCGATTCGAATCCTAAAAAGCCAGGTTGTTTTACCACAAGCTCTTCCATTGTGTCCGACATTTCGCCGTAACCTTCACTTACGGGAGTTCGCGTCGAAGTAAAGATTACAGCATAATACGGTGGTTTTGGTGTATTTGCAATCATTCGTTTTAATTTAATTTTACTATTCTCAAAGGTTTATATTCCGGCCCGTCAGAACTCAGCACACTTTGATAAAATATAATTTCAGAAACATCCACATTTTGAATATCATTTTCATCCATTTCTTTTATTGCAGAATAAAACGCTTCTTTCGATTTCATAAATTTAATTCTGCCAATTGTAAGATGAGGTTTGAATTGCCTGCTTTCTTTTTCAAATCCAAGCACTTCCAATTGCTCTTCAATATCAGCAACAATGCTTTTTAAAAAAGTATCGTTATCAATGGCTAAGAATAAAACACGTGGTTGTCGTCCGCTTTTAAAATAGCCGATATGGTCTAATCTAAAACTGAATGGCTGATACTTATCTGAAAGAAGTTCAAGGATATCGCCGATTTTTATCACCTGTTCCCGAGTAGTTTCACCAATAAATCGCAGTGTTAAATGCAGATTATCAGTTTCAACCCATTTTATTCCTTCGTCCTGAAATTTTTGTTTTAAGCGCGATATCAGGTCCAGTAATTTTGTTTCGGGTTGAATTTTAACTGCAATAAATGTGCGTAGCGTTTCTTTCATTTCCAAATAATTACCGCATCAGCAAAACCTGACCTTTTTTATTGTGCTCATATCCCTGAATATCATAATAACCGGTAACCCAAACGTAGTTTCCTATTGGCGCATCGTCACCATTTTTGTTTTTCCCATCCCATGGCGAATATGGTGTATTCGATTCAAAAACCAGTTGTCCCCAACGATCATAAATTTTCAGGTTAAAACGGTTTTCATCCACTCCAACGCCGGCAGGCATAAATGTCCGGTTTTCCAGAATATCGCTGTTAGGGCGAAAAGCATTCGGCACATATAAAGTTGAAGGAAGTATTTTTATCGCATAAGAAAAGGTATCTGCACACCCAAATTCAGAGGTTGAAATCAGTTGCGGATTGTACTCTCCAATTTCAGAATAAGTATGAACGGGTTCAAATTCCTGCGAAGTTTCACCATCATCAAAATCCCAGTAATACAGGGCGGCAAGCTCCGAGTAATTGGTAAATGTGATGCGCGCATTTTCGAGCAAGGCTACCGGAAAATCGGGTTCGAATTTGGCATACGGTTTTGGATGAATCCAAATCCAGTCGGTTTTTATAAGTGTATCCGAACATCCGGTTTCCGATGACAAACCTGCCATGGCAACCTCAAATTTTCCGGTTTCGGGGAAATGATAAATGTGAGAAACATCAGTTGGATACGGCAAACTATCTGTAATCCAGAAAAGAGTGAGGAATCTATCCATCGAATTTGCAAAAACTTGAGCCCAATAGGGTTGGCAACCTTCCCGACTGTCAACATAAAAATCGAAGTGTGGCTTTCGTTTTAATTCCATTTCAACGGGTTGGCTGATGCAACCATATTCATTCACGGTAAGTTTTGCGATTCCAGTAGGATCGTCAATAACAACCAGAATTGAGTCGTTTCCGTTTCCGATTTGGTGTATCCCTGAAAATTCCCAGTAACAAAATGAAGAATCGATAGTGTTAGTGTAAGAAATCAGGGCTGAATCGGGATAACACTCATTTGGATCGGCTGTGATTTTTGCGGTAGGTGTCGGAAATACTTTAATCATGCTGTCGATGGTAAATCCGTTTGTACATTGCGTTACCAGGTTTGCAACCGTAAGATTCACTTTGTGAAAACCAGTGTCGGAATAAAATTTCTGAAAATTTTGTTCTTTAATCACTTCCGCATCGTCCAGAGTCCATACAAATTCTACATTATCGTCAGTGAGTAACCGGCTTGAAAAATTCACAGTCAATTCATCACAACCTCTTCGATTATCAGCTTCCATTACAAAATTCGGTTTTGCACCTAAAACTTCAGAAAATGTATTGCTAATGCAACCATTATCATTGATTGTGAGTTGAATTTGAGGTTGCCGGTTTAGAAATGCTCCAAGCGAAACGCTGTACTTTCGCGATTCAAGGGTATCGGTAAACTGGCATCCATCCAAATCCCAGATAAAAGTTGCACTGTCGGTTGCTGAACTTGCTGAAAAATCAAGGATCTTGCTGTAACCTTCACACTGTGAATCATCTTCAAAACTAAATAATGCTTCAGGCTGCTGATGAAACCGAATTCTGATAGTATCAAAAACCAGACAACCATCGACCGTTTCGAGCTGATAATAAACCGAATAATTTCCCCATTCCGCAACTTCAATTTTTGCATGCGTGCGTGTTTGCTCCGTAACAGAAACCAAATTGTTGCCGGCCGACCATATATAATTTCCTTCCAAATTCCAAACTTCTTCGGGTGCGCCGGATATGGAAACTTTCAGGCTCGTTGTATCCACTCCGCACACCAGAGTATCACCTTCAATCTTCACCTCCGGAACCGGAAAAACAGTAAGTTTCATTTTATCCGAAGCAGTACATTTATATTTGTCGAAAACAGTAATCCTGTATTCTCCGGTTTGGTTGGCCACAATTGTTTGTTGTGTGGATAAGGTAGCGCCAAATTCATTCTGCCAGAGATAATTTTCATATCCGTCGTTTCCGCTCAGGCTGATGGAATATGGATAACATTCATTTATGATTTCGTCATCGAGATTTGTTTCCGGGTGACTGAGTTTTACATATACCGAATCTTCCTGAATACATCCATCAAGTGTGGTAGTTTTAACGGAATACCAACCAGCATCTTTAACCGTAAGTGTCTGATTGGTTGAGCCATCGTACCAAAGCCAGGAATCAAAATGGGCACCGGCATCGAGAACGATAGAATCACCATAACAAAGCAACATGGTGTCCTTAATAAAGAATTCAATATTTTCTCCTAAATCGAGAATTTTATTCAGCTTGTAACCGGCGCTGTAACCATAGGATTCCCATTTTCCAAAACCATATATGTATGCATACAATCCTTCTCCTGAACCTGTATTTTCGATGCGGTGGGTTCCGGGATTGGTTTCAATTTGAGCAAAGGAAAAATCAGGATCTGAAAATGGTTTGAATTCACTTTGAACTGGTCGTCCATCAAGCAAAATATCAGGAATTACATTGGTTGGCGCCATTATATTCACAAAATGTTTCTGAATTCCAAAATAGCTGGTGTCTAATTCATTTTGCGGCGGTTCAAAATTTACAAAAGTTGCTTCATTTATCCATTGTTCCGAAGAGTTCAGAATAAGCATAAACGGATCGGCATTTCCTTTTGTAAAAGTTGTGTCGGCATCATTTGACAGGCTGAATTGTGCTACCAGAATCGGCTTATCGGAAAAAATCTGTCTTACATCGTTCTGATACAACTGAAATTCGTAAAATTCACCGGCGTTCAAGTTAAAATTCTGTTCACCGCTGATTTGTACCAAAGTATTATTTTCAGCGGCAACAATCCGGTAAATATCCTTTTGGCGGGTTTTCAACGGAACAGTGAAATATTTCCGTCCCCAGGAATAAACTGGCGGAATTTGTTCGTAAAGATGATCCCAGCAACATACACCATACGGAACAGTGGTACTAAGCGCCCCGGAATAAAAAGCCACCGGTTTATCGGCAAGAATATGGCTTCCGGTTAAATCTCCCTGTCCGTTTATTTCTGTTCCCTGAATATTTTGCGACTGTACCTGGTACACTTCTCCCTTGTTAAGTGTAATCTCAAATGTGGAATCGTTCGGAAACAGTTTATCGGTAACTTTTGATGGCGTAATTTTTATGGTTGTTTGATCTTCAGAAGCCACAATCAGGAATTCGCTATTTTTGCCACTTCCGCTTTCGGGATTACTTTCATCAATATTCGGGTAATAACACATGGCGTAATATTCCATGCCAAGTGCATCTACAGGGTAAATGGCGGCAACATCGGAAGAGTACCTGTCCCAATCGAGCGCATAAACGCGAACCGGCATATCTGAGACGAGGTGAATCCCTTTATTCTGAATTTCTTCGGAACCGGTTGCTTCACCAAGATTCCACGGGATGGTAATCTGTATTGAACTATTGCCGTTTACCGTATAGCTTTGATTAAAAATTTCACCATTTCTTCCAATCGAAACTGTAAAATTTGCGGTTTCCGAGGCTGTAACGGCGATTTTTATCTGGTGTGATTTAATGTAATTTCTCCCTTCCATAAAACCAAACCAAAAATCGGTTCCTTCGGTTGATTTCATACATAAATCGGTTTGAGCAAAACCAGGTTTTGTCAGACAGATAAAAAGAAATATGAAAATAAAAAACCTCATTGTTTACTACTCACTGTCTATTTTATTGATTATCAAACATCTGTTGACCAGTCCGCACGCAAACCGAAATGGAAATAAATTCTCCGAATCACCAGAATAAAGTAGTATAAAAGTAGGAAAACAAAAAAACCGTACAATTACATGCACGGTTTTCTTTTGTTATTTCGGAAAATCTATTTAAATATTTTAGGTTTTATCTCAAGCATCAAATGCTTTTTAGGAATAACCTCATCTTTTTTAACATGTATCTTTACGATTTCACCATCAAACGGCATCCTCACCTGGTTTTGCATTTTCATTGCTTCAAGCAACAAAATTACATCGCCTTCCTTTAATTTGTCTTTAGGTTTTACATAAACATCAACAATGGTTCCCGGAATAAATGAATACAAAAGATTTATATTGGGAGTTTCCCATTTCACCCTGTTTTCAAACTTTCTGGTATAATTAGTTTTGTAAATTGCCCCCTGAATAATCAGGTTTTTCAATTCCTGTTTTTTTGCCATAACGCATAAATTGTTGTTTAAAACGGTGGAATACCATGTTTTTTTGTTGGAAGAAATACACTCTTATTTTCGGAAACCTGCAACGAATGCAGAATTCGCGCACGTGTTTCGCGCGGTTCTATAACTTCGTCGATGTAACCCTGCGCAGCCGCTACGTAAGGATTAGCAAACTTTTCCTTGTATTCCTGAATTTTCTGCTGACGCACTTCTTCCGGATTTTCAGCTTCAGCTATTTCTTTACGGAAAACAATGTTTGCAGCGCCTTCCGGCCCCATAACTGCAATTTCGGCTGTTGGCCATGCAAAAACAAAATCGGCACGAAGATGACGCGAATTCATAGCTATGTATCCACCACCATATGCCTTTCTTAGAATTACTGTGACTTTTGGAACAGTAGCTTCACTATATGCATACAAAATTTTTGCACCGTGGCGAATAACTCCCGCATGTTCCTGATCAACGCCAGGTAGATATCCGGGCAAATCTTCCAGTGTTACAATTGGAATATTAAAAGCATCGCAATAGCGGATAAATCGTGCTGCCTTATCGGAGCTGTCACAATCGAGAACACCTGCAAGAACCATCGGCTGGTTGGCAACAAAACCCACGGTTTCACCATCCATCCGACCAAAACCAATGATGATATTTGGCGCAAAATTTTCCATAATTTCAAAGAATTCCGAAGCATCGGTAATGGTTTTAATAATGTCGCGCATATCGTAAGGAATCCTGGGATCAACCGGGACAAGGTCCTCAATTTTCTTTCCTTTTACCGGTGGCTTTGGTTTATTTGGCAGGGCTTTTTTGAGATTACTGCGGGGAATAAAACTGATTAAGGTTTTAATCTGTTCGAAACATTCCATTTCGGTTTGAGCATAAAAATGCGCATTTCCTGTAATTTCGGCATGAACACGCGCTCCACCAAGTTCTTCCATCGAAATCTCTTCACCCAAAACCGACTTTATTACGCTTGGCCCTGTAATAAACATTTTTGAAATGTTTTCTACCACAAATACAAAGTCGGTTAATGCAGGAGAATAAACTGCACCGCCTGCACAGGGCCCGAGAATCACTGAAATTTGCGGTATAACCCCCGATGATAATGTATTCCGAAAGAAAATTTCGCCATAACCTGCCAGTGAATTTACCCCTTCCTGAATTCGCGCACCACCTGAATCGTTAATTCCAATTAGCGGAACTTTCATTTTCAGAGCATGATCCATTATTTTGGTGATTTTGCGGGCGTGCATTAATCCTAACGAACCTCCGGCTACGGTAAAATCCTGTGCAAAAATACAAACCGGTTTTGCATTGATAGTACCTGTGCCAATGATTACGCCATCGCCATGCAGCACTTTATCTTCCATTCCAAAATCCTTCGCGGAGTGTTCCACAAATAAGTCATATTCGTGGAAAGAGTTTTTATCAAGCAGTGCCAAAATTCGCTCACGGGCTGTGAGTTTCCCCATCTTGGCCTGTTTTTCAATGGCTTCATCGCCACCACCTTTTTGCACTTCTCTTTTTCTTTTGCGAAGGTCAAGGACGTTACTTCTAAGTGACATACTATTTTGTTTAAGTTAAAATTTTCCCGAATCAGGCGGGTATGCTTTTTTATAGAACGGTGGCAAAATTATAATTTTTTTTCATAGCCGTCCTGAAATGTAAATAAGTAGTACGAAAAATGCATGCGAAGGATACAAAGTGTTCGAATATTGGTATTTAAAGTTTAAAAAGTTGCGGCAATTAAGGGAGACGGTAAGAACTCCTGAATTATCCGGGTTATTATAAATTGGTTAATATATATAGCTTTTATAATTAACCCAAGTTATCGTGCCGCCCACCGATATACAAAAAAGGCAATGGTGCTGTAAATAATGTTAGGTATCCAAACTGCCAGAAATGGCGGAGTTGAACCGCTGACAGCAAAAACGGTGGAAATCTGCATAAACAAAATATAGGAGAAACTCAATCCCAAGCCAAGCCCAAGGTGAAAACCAAGGCCTCCTTTTATTTTTCGCGAAGCAAGCCCGACGCCAATAAGCGTAAGTATAAATGCTGAAAACGGCCCTGCAATTCTTTTGTGTCGTTCAATTTGCCATTCCACGGTATTTACACCCCGCATATTCATTTGTTGAATTTCCTTAACAAGCGCAGGAGTGGTAAACGTTTCCATTTCATTTTTTATGGTTTTCAGCTCTTCAGGTTTCATATTCAAAGTGGTATCTTTGGTATAACCTCTTTCCAAAACTTCATGATCGTCGTAAATCGTTCGTTTCCAGTAATTATTAATTCTCCATTTTTGCAATTCATCATCCCAGCGAATCTGGTCGGCGGTAAGTTTTTCCCTTAGTTTTCCATCCTCAAATTTTTCGAGTGTGAAGGCATTTCCGATATTGCTTTGGTTAAAGCTTCGCATATAAATATAAACTCCCGGCTCAATTTGCTGATGAATATCTCTTTCGCTTACCGCACGAACATTATCAATATTTTTCTGTCTGAATTCATTCATGGTTTTATTGGCAGGCGGAATCACATAATTTCCTAAAACATAGGAGAAAGTTGCCAAAACAAATGCCGAAACCATATATGGCCGCATTAAACGCCGGTAGGAAACCCCGCTGCTTAAAATCGCAATAATTTCGGTATTGTATGCCATTTTCGAAGTGAAATAAATTACGGCGATAAAAATGAATAATGGACTAAAAAGGTTCGCAAAGTAGGGAATGAAATTCAGGTAATAATCAAAAATAATTTCCTTCGCCGACAATTCCTTCGACAGAAATTCATCGAGGTTTTCCGAAACATCGAAAACTATGGCAATACTTAAAATCAGTGCAATGGAATAAACGAAAGTCCCAAGAAACTTTTTTGTGATATAAATATCTATGGTTTTAAAAAACTTCATTTATTATGTTTACAGCCTTTGTTTTAGCTTATTAACCATCTCTTTTTTCCATCCGACAAAATCGCCGTTTATTATTTTTTGCCGTGCAGTTTTTACCAGCCATAAATAGAACGCCAGGTTATGTTGGCTGGCAATCTGCGCGCCAAGCATTTCACCTGAAATAACCAGATGACGCAAATAAGCTTTGGAATACTCATCGACAAAAGAAACCCCGTTTTCATCGATTGGATTATGGTCGTTTTCCCATTTTTTATTCCGTATATTAATGGTTCCTTCGCTGGTAAATAACATTCCGTTTCTACCGTTTCGGGTTGGCATTACACAATCAAACATATCAATTCCGCGATCAATCGACTCCAGAATATTTACCGGCGTTCCAACTCCCATCAAATATCTCGGTTTATTTTCGGGCAAATCAGCAGTAACAACTTCGGTCATTTCGTACATTACCTCTTCGGGTTCGCCTACCGAAAGGCCGCCAATGGCATATCCGTCGGCATCAAATGTTGTTACATGTTCAACAGCCCATTTGCGTAAATCGGTATAAGTGTTTCCCTGTACAATCGGAAAAAGTGACTGATGATATCCATATTTTGGTTGCGTGTTTCTATATTGAACAAAACATCGATCGAGCCAGCGCTGAGTTAGTTCCAGCGATTTTTTGGCATATTCATATTCAGCATCGCCAGGTGTGCATTCGTCGAAAGCCATTATGATATCCGCACCGATTGAGCGCTGAATATCGATAACATTTTCGGGTGTAAACATGTGATACGATCCATCGATATGCGATTGAAACCTGGCGCCTTCTTCGCTAAGTTTCCGGATATCGCCCAACGAGAAAACCTGGTAACCACCACTATCGGTTAAAATCGGTTTGCTCCAGCGGTTGAATTTGTGCAGTCCGCCCGCTTTCTCAATCACATCTATTCCAGGCCTGAGATACAGATGATACGTATTTCCAAGAATTATCTGTGCATGTATATCTTCTTCCAAATCGCGGGTATGAATTCCTTTTACCGAACCGGCTGTTCCCACCGGCATAAAAATTGGTGTTTCAATTTTTCCGTGATCGGTGGTTAATACGCCTGCCCTGGCCCTTGAATATTCTGAAGCTGCTGTTAATTCAAAATCCATCAACCTTTTTTTGAGGGTTCAAATATAGCTATTAAACCTGAATTGAACAGACGGAAAAAGTGGGCAATCCTGTTAATAAATTCTAATAGATATGGAAATAAATTAATTTCCTTAAATTTTGAAATTGAGCCGATTGTTTTCACATTTGATGCCGAATTATATTTGACCACTTTTCCATTTTCGAATGATAGAAACATACAGGAACTTTTTCATTGGCTTACATGGTATCCCATTGATTATGTTTATTTTATTTGTGTTTGTATACATCATCAGAATGATGTATCTCTTTCTTTTTCAGGACGTATTTTATACCGAAAAAAAACAATTCAGAATGCTGAACCGCTAACGCCGCTTTCTGTGTTCCTTACTATCAGAAACGACGAAGACGACCTGCAGCAATTTCTACCGAAACTTCTGAATATAAATATTCCCGGGTACGAAGTTATTGTTGTTGATGATTATTCCCAGGACAATTCTTTCCTGGTTTTAGGTGCATTTCGAAAACAATATTCAAACCTGAAAATTTCCACCTTAAATGAAGAAACACGGTTTTCGGTAAAACTATCACAAAACATCGCCATAAAAGCAGCTAAAAACGACTGGGTTTTGTACATACCATTAACTGCCAATCATAAAGCAGACCAATGGATATTATGTTTTTCGGGTATGATGAATGAAAACAATTCGGTGGTAATAGCTTACTCACAAATAAAATACAGCGCCGGGTACTATAACCTGATGTACCGGATTGAAAATTACTTTTCGTTTTTAAAAAGTGTGGGGTATATTCTGAATGGCATGCCTATAGTTTATTCTGAAGAAAATGTGGCTTTTCGCAAAAAACTCTATTTTGAAACAGGTGGTTATGGTTTAAAAATAAAAGAGCCGTTTGCCAATCTCGAACTTCTTCTCAGCACTTTTATCCGAAAAAAGTGCACCACGATTTTGTTTTCAAAAGAGAGTTCCATTGAAAAGACTGATGAAGTAAGCCGGAACGATTATTACGATTTCCTGAAAAAAAATATCAGAATTGAAAATCATCTATCGAGACCAAAAAAACTGGTATTGTATTTTGATGACTTTACCCGTTTATTATTGCCATTGCTTTTCGTAGGCATAACTATTTTATTACCTGATATTTGGATTCTATACCTGGCATTTGCAACTGGAAAAATTATCTGTCATTTGTTTATCATAAAAATATCTCAAAATCGTTTGAATGAACGTAAAATATTCATATCTTCGTTAGCATACGACCTGATAATGCCGTATTACAAAACCATTTACAGGTGGTGTTTTAACAATCGAAGCCGTAAAAACAAATGGAGGAGCAAAGTTTAAAATTATCGGAGAAGGCACGGCAAGACTACGCACTGGTTCAACATGCGCTTTCAGGTGATGAGAAAGCTTTTGCCCGCTTGCTTGCGCGATATAAAGACGCGATTTATTTTATGCTCCTGAAAATGGTAAATAACCGAAGCGATGCCGAAGATTTAACGCTCGAAGCATTTGGTAAAGCATTTAAAAACCTCCATCAGTATTCACCAACTTACGCGTTTAGCACCTGGCTTTTTAAAATTGCATCGAACAATTGCATCGATTTCCTGCGAAAAAATAAAGGGACTTTTATTTCGCTGGAAAACAACGATCAAAACGAAAATACGGAACAGATAAAAATACCTTCAAAAGAACCTAATCCGGAGGAAAAACTGATTCGAATACAAAAAGCCATATTGTTGCGAAAGGTCGTACGCCGGTTAAAACCCCGCTACCAAACACTGGTTGAGTTGCGTTATTTCAGAGAGTTTTCGTACGAAGAAATTGCAAAAGAACTAAATTTGCCGCTCGGTACAGTAAAAGCCCAGCTTTTCAGGGCACGCGAAATGCTGTTCAAAATGATTGAAAGCACCGAAATGAATGAACGCAACTAAATGGCAAAATGACAATTATTACTAAATATTTCCCTCAAATCAATCAAAAACAAATCGAATTGTTTAATCAGTTAGAGCCTTTGTATGCCGAATGGAATGCACAGATAAATGTGATATCGCGCAAGGACTTTTCTGCGTTTTACGAACGCCATGTATTGCATTCGATGGCCATTGCAAAGTTTATTCGGTTTAGCCCCGGAACAATAATTCTTGATGTGGGCACAGGCGGAGGTTTTCCCGGAATTCCGCTCGCCATTTTTTTTCCCAACGTTCGGTTTCATCTGGTGGATTCAATCGGTAAAAAGATAAAAGTGGTAAACGAGGTCGTCAAATCGCTTGGATTAAAAAACGTGACTGCGGAGAAAATTCGCGCTGAACAGCTTACTTCAAAATACGATTTCGTGATTAGCCGGGCCGTAACCCGCTTGCCTGAATTTGTTCGGTGGGTGAGGAAAAACATATCACATCAGCAAAAAAATGCGATTCCGAATGGTATAATTTATTTGAAAGGCGGCGATTTAACAGAAGAAATAAAACCGTTTGGAAAGTCGGTTTATGTTCAGAATATAAGCGAATATTTTGAAGAAGAATTTTTTGAAACCAAGAAAATTGTTCATTTGCCCCTTTAAACTATTTCCGTGATTTTGTCAAAAATATTATAAATATTCATCGCCAAACGAAACACCCATTTTTCGCGCTTTTTGTATTAGTCCGATTCCCGGTTCTACCAGTCGAAGTTTTCCCCCAACATCTTCGAGCGGTACAGTTGTTAATTCGTTGTTTTTTAAGGCTACCATTGTCCCAAAATTTCCTTCGGCAATGCACTGAGTTGCATAAGCTCCATACCTCGTTGCCAGAATCCTGTCCATTGGCGTCGGGCTTCCGCCTCGCTGTATATACCCAAGTACGGTTTCTCTTGCCTCAATATTCGTGTATGTTTCAACTGCATTGGCAAGAAAAGAGGCAGCACTCCTGTTTTTAGGGTGCTCAATTCCTTCAGCAATTACAACAATTGAATAGGGCTTATTGCCTTCATAGCGCTCTTCAATTTTTTTGCATACCGAGCGAATATTATATTTTATTTCAGGAATAAGAATAATATCGCCACCACCGGCCAAACCAGAATACAACGCCAGCCAGCCGGCATGATGCCCCATGATTTCGATAATCATTACCCGTTGATGCGAGTTTGCCGTAGTATGCAGACGGTCGATTGCTTCGGTGGCAATCTGAACTGCAGAGTCAAATCCAAAAGTAACATCGGTTCCCCAAACGTCATTATCAATTGTTTTTGGTATCCCCACAATATTTAAACCTTCCTTCGAAAGCAAATTGGCAGTTTTCATGGTTCCGTTGCCGCCGATACATACAACACAATCGAGTTCCAGATTACGATAGGTTTCAATTATTTTTTCAGGCTTATCGTTTTCTTCACCATCTTCCGCAACCAGTTTGTATGGTTTTTCTCTTGAACTTCCGAGGATCGTTCCGCCAACCGTAAGTATTCCCGACAGTTGCGATTCTTTAAGTTCAGTATAATCGCTATTTATTAAACCCAAATATCCTGCATTAAATCCCAAAACCTGCATGCCGTACTCCACTATTGCAGTTTTTCCGACACCGCGTATTGCAGCATTTAAACCTGGACAATCGCCACCTGCGGTTAGAATTCCAATTTTCTTCGACTTAGCCATATCTTTTGATTTTACCGGGTTATTTTTAACATTTCGGTTTTCGAAGTTAAAAACAAACCTTTAAAATATTAAATTTGTGGGCACCTAAAGTAACGATAACTTAAAAAATTAAAATTTGACCGATTAATTCAACGGAGTTTTCAATATTTTGTAACTTCGTTCTCTACTAAAAAATTAAGGAAATTTTAACTATTTAAAACGGATTACAATGAATAAAGTATTTTCATTTTTGCTAGCAGGAGCTTTTATTTTTGGTATTTCCTGCACCGGTGGCCAAAAGAAAACATCCGATCAGGATGAAGAAAAAAGCGCCGCTGTGGAAGAAACAGCCGGACCAAATGAACTGACCCAAAAAGAAAAAGACGATGGTTGGGTTTTGTTATACGATGGAAAAACCAGTAATGGCTGGCACGGTTACGGACACAAACCATTTCCGGCGAACTGGGAAACTGCTGACGGCACATTGCATTGCAATGGTTCGGGTATGGGTGAAGCAGGAGCTGAAGAAGGTGGTGATATCGTTACTGACAAAGAATATTCAAACTTCACTTTAAAACTGGAATGGAAAATTTCGGAAGGCGGAAATTCCGGTATTTTTTATCTTGGAAAAGAAGATCCACGCTATGATAAAATATACTATACCGCACCCGAAATGCAGGTTTTGGATAATGAAAGACATCCGGACGCTCAACTTGGAAAAGACGGAAACCGCAAGGCTGGCTCGCTTTACGATTTAATTCCGGCAGATCCACAGAATGCAAAACCGGCAGGCGAATGGAACACCGTGGAAATTATTTGCTACAAAGGTACTGTTGTGCATAAACAAAATGGCGAAACGGTTTTGGAATATCACCTCTGGACCGAACCATGGAACAAACTGGTTGCCGATTCAAAATTTCCTGAGTTGAATCCGGATTGGGCCAATATTGCCAAATCGGGTGTAATTGCATTGCAGGATCATGGCGACGATGTTTGGTTTAAGAATATAAAAATTAAGGAAATGTAAAAGCGAAATTTACAGATAGCGCAAGCCCGGAGACTCAAGTTTCCGGGCTTTTTGTTTTAATTTGTTCCTGCAAAACAAATAAATCTTTTTCCTTCGGATTTTTTTAACTTTAAGCTGAATTATTAAACCAAAACTTTTCCGCTATATGAAAAAATCTCTTCTTCTTATCCTGATTTTATTTTCTCTTTTCTCCTGTCAGCTTAAAAAAGAAACCAATGGCCCGTACTTTGGAAACGGATTTCATAATGGTTGGGCTGATCAAAATTCAATTGTGATCTGGACACGGTTAACTCAAAATCCCGAAGGTAATTTCGATGGTGCCGAATTTCTTGTTCCATCGGCTCAGGAACATCGTAAATTGGATAAGGAAGCGATTCGCGGATAGCATATATAAAGCTCAAATTCCTGAAGGACTTACTTTGAACGATATGGTTGGAGCTTGCCCCGGTTCGGCCGGTGAAGTTCAGTTAACTTATTATCCACTTTCGAAACCAGAAAATAAAATTGAAAAAGAATGGATTCCGGTTGATGAAAACAAAAACTTCACTAACACAATGGAAACTGGAAAATCTTGAACCGGGAATAAAATATGCAGTACAGATTTCAGCACGAAAAGATTCAAAGTCTCAAGTCTCAGATAAAATTGAAGGGGCTTTTCGAACACCTCCGGATGAAAACGATCCGCAGGAAATTGAGTTTTGTATTGTAACGTGTCACGATTTTATCCGAAAAGACACTACCGATGGTCATAAAATATATTCTGCAATGATGAAATTGTTCCCCGATTTTTATGTGCATACCGGTGATGTTGAATACTACGATAAACCCGCACCTTATGCACTAACCGAAGAACTGATGCGGTTTAAATGGGACCGGTTGTTTGCTCTTCCACTTCAGCGGAAATTCTGGACCCAGGTGACTTCGTATTTTATGAAAGACGACCACGATGTATTACGCGATGATGCATATCCCGGAATGAAATATGGAACAGTAGACTATAAGAACGGCCTCGAAATATTTGAAAAGGAACAGTTTCCATCCAACGACAAAACATACAAAACCGTGCGCTGGGGAAAAGATTTGCAGATTTGGATTACTGAAGGCCGCGATTACCGAAGCAGAAACACCGACCCCGATGGCCCCGGGAAATCGATTTGGGGAAAAGAGCAAAAAGAATGGTTATTCCGGACAATGAAGGAATCGGACGCCACGTTTAAAATCCTCATTTCTCCCGACCCGATTTTAGGCCCCGACAGAGAAAATAAAAAAGACAATTATTCCAACAGTAACTGGAAATATGAAGGCGATGAAATCCGGAATTTTCTGAACCGGTTCGATAATGTTTTTATCTGTAACGGCGATCGGCACTGGCAATATGTAACCCACTGGCCCGATACAAATTTATGGGAATTCAGTTGCGGCGCCGGATCTGATGTGCATGCCGGCGGCTGGCCTGCTGATGACGTGCGTCCGGAGCATCGTTTCCTCCGTGTGAAGGGTGGATTTCTTCGCGGCGAAGTAACCCGAAAAAACAATATTCCAACCCTTACATTTCAGCATTTCGATGTGGATGGCAATATGGTTCACGAAGAAGTATTTACCCGGTAATTCAGTACAACGGGTTTTCAAGTTTTTATTTCCAGAACGTAAGAATGGCTGCTACAACAAATAAAGATGCAAGATGATAACCCGTATTTATAAAGAACACTTTCCAGGATTTTTTCTCCCAAACAGTCGCGCCTAATTCTCCCGGTAAATAGAAACCCAGCCAGGTGAAAATTGCCGTGTTTAAAACACTAACCGTATCACTCATTTCATTCATTCCCGGAACAAATTGCCAGGCTTCAATATTGTGGGCGAGTACCCATGCAAAAAGAAAATTCCCGATAACCATAAATGCCATACCTTTAAACATTAACGATTTAGGCGGTTTCTCATTCATGTCGAAACCCATTTCCTTTCCCCATATTTTTCCAAATAAGGGGGTGTACCAAATAAAGCCAAGAAAGAAATTCACAACCACTGCTACAAGGACTGCTGCCATGTTAATTTTAAATTCCATAAGTTTAATTTTAAGTTTTATAATAAAATTTTATTCGGAGTTTCCTTTTTTACAGAGCGCAAAAATTTTCGATAGCGTAGAAAAAATAACCTGTATTAGCTTGAAACAACAATTAATAAGTTTTTGTTTTTAAAAGGATAAAATGAATTTAAAAGTCTGGTCAGCATAAGAACCTGTTTAAAAGTTGATTTGGGTAATTGTAGTATTCACCGGGTGACTTTTTGAAACAACATATAGTCAACCGGTGAAAACCTATTAGAAAGTAAACGCCTTAAACGAATGCGGCTTTAACGTCACATCAAAAACCATGTAATCTTTCCCGAATTTTCGGTTTCTGAACGTCATTGCTTCCCGCAGATTTCCGGTTGATTTTTCGCTGGTTGCCACATTGGTTATTTCTCCTGAATCTTTATTCAACAGAATTTTGAAAGAAACCTCTTTATCAAGAAACGATTCCACAACAAACGATTGATTATCGTAAACAAACAAGCTTACTTCACCGGGTCCTTCAATGGCTACTGGTAAATCTCCAGCCACAGTTTGCCGTAAACGATTTAATACGTTATCAGGAAGAATATATAAATCGATAAAATTATCGGGGATGGTCCACAGAAAGAATTTTCCTTCGGAATAATCGGCTGAATGCAAAATCGGCCAGCCGTTGGTATCGTCGCGTGCTGAAATAATTTCCCACGAATCGTTGGTGAGATAATTAATTTGCGGAATCAGAATTTCCTTATCAATTTTTGAAGTTGGCCCCCACCCTGCTGCAAATTCTTTTACATTGGCTTTGCGGTCAGTTACACGAAGTTCAACAATATCTTCAATTCCTTTTCCCTGCATGGCTTTATAAAACCCGGAAGTAACCACCACATTTTTCCCTGACTGAAGTTGCTTTTCAATTTTTGAAACAATATCAGGATCAAATGAAGCAGTTTCGGTTAACAAAACCACCGGTTCATTTTCAGGAAATTCAGGAACAATCTCCACAGGAATTCCAATCATTCCAAAATAATTTTGCAGAAAATCTTCGCCTACGGAATGGTAAGGTTTATAACTTTTTACACCAACTGGATTTCCCAACGCTCCCAAAACAGGGTCGACTACTTCCAGCGAATAACCCGCCGCACGGGCATATTTTGTTGGAGTAAACAGGCTTCCATCAGGTTGTTTCAAAGGCTTTTTCATTTCATCAAAATCGAAACTGGTGCCTGTTCCCTGCCATTCAGCCCTGGTATTTTCGCGAATCGGGTACATCATCTGACGAATATCAAATAAGGTAATTTCAGGCGCTTTGGCAAAAAGGGTTAACCACAGTTGTTCGGCATAACGATCCAACGGATTTGAGCCACCTGTATCTACCCAGCCTCCAAAATTCTTTCCGGGTTTCAAATTCTCGAAATAGCGAAAAACTTCATATCCCAGGTATTGTTGCAAGTGCTGATTCCCTGAACGGTCGCGGGTTTCAGTTCCGGTGTACAAACCGTCAAAAAGTTTTGGTTCTGCTTCCAGGTTAAAACCAAGTCCCTGGAAATGTTCGTACCAGTTCGGGTATTTGATAATCACTTTTACGTTTGGATTTACAGCTTTGGCCGGATTGATAACCAGGTCGGAAGCAGCGCCTTTCATTAGTTCCAATCGGTATTCCGTCCAGCTTTTATCTCCTTTCGCCTTAATACATTCATCGCATTTACAACTGGTAAAAAAGAAATCATCCAGAATAAACTCATCGAAATGTTTTGCAGTGTGTTCTGCAATTTCCTTCACCTTTTGCCGATCTTCATTTTTGGTATAACAGAAAGTTTGAAAATTGTTGCTTTCATCAATGGTATAAGTTATTCCTCCACCGACTTTCACACCTTGTTCGATAAAAAACTTTTTAGCCTGTTCCAGCGTTTCGTCGCTTACAATCAATAAATCGCGATGGGTTTCCAAATAAATTTTATCTACATGAACCTGTTTTGAAACCTCCTCCCAGGTGGTTTTGAGCCAGTCAGGATCACCCATTTTTTCCACTTCATACGCACGGCAATAAATCGCAACTTTGAAATTCTTAAAACCTTGTGCCAGGGCAATAAAATTTGAAATAGTCATGATGGCAATTAAAAGAAAGAATTTCGATGTTTTCATTTTACTGGTTTTAGTTAGCAGGTGTCGGTTATTCACCGGGTGACTATATTTTACTGCAAAAAATCACGCGACGAATTTCCTTCATATTCACCGGGTGACTTTGCGTTACAACAAATAGTCACCCGGTGAATTAAATAATATGCAAAGTAATTGAAATAAGTTAATCCACCTTAAATTTCACTTTTCCTTCCAACGGATTCGAATCGAGTTTAAATGATTTTCCTGAACCGGACAAAGAAACTTCAACAAGTTTCTGATCCGAAGGCAGACAAACATACCCTTTTGCTTTCTTGGCATCGGCAGCGTAAACTTTCAGTTCAAGGTTACTCCAGTCCATATCTTTTGTCGACTGTGCCAGTTTGATGTGTGGCAAAACTGCGCCGTCACGAACCAAGGCAACCACAGGTATTTCGCCTGTTTCGATATAATGCCAGCCACCTTCGTATGCTTTTCCGGTTTGGTAATCAATCCATTTGCCTTTGGGGAGATATACATCGCGGCCGGTGCCGTTTTCAAACATCGGGGCAACCAGCATATCGGCTCCAAACAGATATTCGTCATCCACATTCCATGAGCCGGCATCTTCAGGAAATTCAACAAAAAGTGCTCTAACCATTGGTAAACCGTGTTCGCTTGAATATTTAGCCTGGGCGTAGATGTATGGCATCAGCTTGTATTTCATATCATCAGCCAAACGGAACGCATCGTTAAAGCTTTCGTTGTATTCCCACGGTTCCTTTGGCGGCGCTCCGTGAGTTCGCGAGTGCGAAGTCAGCATTCCAAAAGGCAGCCAGCGACGGTATAAATCTTCAGGTGTGCGTTTAACAAACCCGCCAATATCATGGCTCCAAAAGGTAAATCCTGACAATCCAAGCGACAATCCGGCATGAAGAGTAGATAACATGGCGTTATCTGTATTTGCAGCATCACCTCCCCAATGGAGCGGGTAGCGCTGACTTCCTGCCCATGTTGAACGTGCCCAGATTATGGTTTCACCTGTTACTTTTTTTGTAATATCAGCAACCGTTTTATTATATCGAAGAGGGAAAAGGTTGTGTTCATAAAAACCTGTTCTGCCCGAAGCATAAATTCCGTTTGCAGGAGCAGCTTCGCCAAAATCGACTTTTATTACACCAACTCCCATATCCAACAATCCTTTTATTTTATTCTGATACCAATCGACTGTTGCTGGATTGGAAAAGTCAAGAACTGCATCTTCGTAGGGCAAGTTTCCCTTATTGTTTTTTACGTATAATCCTTTTTCAATAATTTCGGGAAAAAGCGTATTCTTCGGAACAAAATAAGGCAATTGCCACAAACAAACCTTGAATCCCTGATCATCCAAATCTTTTATCATTTTCCCCGGATCATCAAAACGCGATTTCGAGAACTGATAATCGCAGCGCCAGTCGGTTTCAAACCAACCGGTATCAAAATGAATTACGTCGCTTGGAATTTTATTTTTGCGTAACAAGTTTGCTACATTTCGGCCATCGGCTTCCGAGAAATAAGTGATGCGGCTCATCCACAAACCAAAAGACCAAAGCGGTGGCATGGCAGCTTTTCCGGTCAGGTCGGTATATTCATCCAGAATATCTTTAGGTTCTCCAAGAAAAACAAAAAGGTCGAGCGCTTCATCACCAATCATCAGCGACATGCTTCCGTTAAAGCTTTTTCCAAAATCGCAGGAAATTGGTGTTGAAGTATGCATAAACATTCCATATCCACGGCTACTCATAAAAAATGGAATTGGTTTGTACATGGTTTCGTTTTGAACTCCATTGGAGTCGTCGGTCCATAAAACCACTTTTTGTCCGCGTTTATTCAGTTCTTTAAAATTTTCACCCAGTCCAAATATTTTTTCGCCGGGCGAAAGCGTGAACGCTGCATTTACGCTTCTTGAATAATCGGCTGAACGACGAACAAACATAAATGGCAATACCGGCGTGTAAGTCACATCATTATCGCTGCGGTGGAAAGTTTTGGTCAGCAGTTTTCCTTTGGCGTCATAAAATTCGATATGCCATGGTTTTGTCCGGATAATTACCGAACCAAATTCGCTTGTGTATTTATGTCCGCCATCAATTTTGGAATATTTCCATGAATTGTCTTTTGGCGCAAAACCGTTGACCAGCATTAGTGACGCTTCTTCAGGCTGTGCTTCAAATCCGGTTTTCATTTTAATCCGCACTGTTTTTGGCGAAACAAATTCCAACGCAAAAGGCATTACCGGATTAGCTTCATATTCAATACCCGGAAATTCATTGCCACCAATTGGCGCCAAAAGTGCCAGCATATTGTCGAACGCCTGTCGTGTTTGATATACATGCCTCATCCATTTTACTTTTCCCTGACCAGTAACGGGATCAAATTCGGTTAAACTGTCGGCAATAAAATAGGTGTTCGAGAAATTTCGGAAATCTTCACTGATATCTACCGCTTCGTTTAGCAATCGCTGATTTGGTGCTCCTGAAGCCAGCGGCAATTGTGCCTTGGTTCCTGCAGAAATTCCCAAGAATGCGGATAATAAAATCCATTTAAAACTTTTCATCTTCAACATTTTATTTGGTTATTTTAGTTTTATTTCGATTTGACCTAATTCCAATCCTTCTGCTGATGCAGTGAGATTTACGGCTCCTGAATTCTCTCCGGCCTGTACAACCACAAGACATTTACCATTAAACGCTTTAATCGATGATCCTTTCATTGATTCGTGGCTCACCGGATTTCCGTTATCGACTCCCGCAATGCTTGCATCGCCTTCCAATTTAAAATGAATGGAATTTCCGGCAGTTGGCACAGGAATCCCATCTTTATCCAATACTTCAACGGTTACAAATGAAAGATCTACTCCGTCCGCATTGATTTCATTTCTATCGGCAGTAAGTTTAATTTGAGCGGGCACTCCCGATGTTTTTACTTCGGTTTCCAATACTATTTTTCCATCTTTTCGGGAAACCGCCTTTAAAGTTCCCGGTTCAAAAGAAACCTTCCAAACCACATGCAATTCATCGCCTTGCTTGCTTTTTGTTCCCAATGATTTTCCATTCAGAAATAATTCTACTTCGTCGGCATTGGAATAATAGGCCCAAACATCAACCACCTGTCCCGGTTCCCAACCTGACCGACCATCCGACGGATTCCAGTGTGGGAAAATATGTAAAACATCTTTATCGCTCCATTCGCTTTGGTACATATAATACACATCCTTTGGAAAACCAGCCAGGTCGATAATTCCAAAGTACGAACTTCGCGATGGCCACCAATAAGGAGTTGGTTCGCCAAGATAATCAAACCCGGTCCAGATATAAGTACCGGAAACATGATCGTATTTTTTGACCAGCTTCCAACTTTCCTCGTGTGTTGATCCCCACGGAACATGGCAGTTATCGTATGCTGAACATTGTTGCTCCTGATTTCCGAAAGGTATTCCGCGGGTTGCTCCCCTGTGAGGCCAAACAAACATGCTATCTGATGGCATCTGGTAAAAACCCCTGGTCATTAAACCTGAAGTAGATTCGGAAATAATTAATTTTTTTCCGGGATAATTTTCAGGAAAAGCAGCAAAACTTCCATGATGATAATTAAATCCCATTACATCCAAAGCTCCCGATTTAAACAGGTTATTCCATGGATTTACTTCATTGCACGCGGCAGTAACCGGTCGAGTCGCATCCAGACTTTTTACAATATTCGCCAGCTTTATGGTAAGCAATGAATTTACATCCATTTCCCCTGAATTGATTACACTCTGGTCTACATTCTTATCAAAATTCAGAATAAGATTTGCCTGCTGAATATCCAGCGTATCGGCATCCACATGGTTCCATTGTTCCAGCACTTCGTTCCCAATGCTCCACATCATTACCGATGGATGGTTTCTGTCGCGCATAATATGATCGGTTAAATCGCGTTCATGCCATTCAGGAAAATATCTTGAATAATCGTATGGAGTTTTCTTTTTTCGCCACATGTCAAAGGTTTCATCCTGAACAATAAAACCCATTTTATCGCATAAATCGAGTAATTCGGGTGCAGGCGGATTGTGCGAAGTTCGAATGGAATTGCATCCCATTTCCTTTAGAATTTCGAGTTGTCGTTCCAAAGCTCTTATATTTATTGCCGAACCCAGACAACCCAAATCGTGGTGCTGGCAAACGCCAAGAATCTTTAATTTTTCTCCGTTCAATGAAAATCCTTCCTTTGCATCAAAATTAAAAAAGCGTATTCCAAAAGGTGTTTCGTAAGTGTCTGTCAGTTTTCCGTTAAAATAAACTTCGGTGACGACCTTATACATTTGAGGGCTTTCAACGCTCCACAGATTGGGATTCTGAATTTTTATTTCGTGAATAAAACTTTCGCTTGACTTTTCCCATGGCTCTGATTTTGTTTCTGCGTGCGAGTCGAGTTTTTGCTCATCGAAATAGAGAAGTGTTTTCACTTTCAAATTACCCGAATCACCTGTTCCGTTTTTAACTGTAGTTTCTACTTTTATGGTGGCGCTTTGTGAAGAAACTTCCGGCGTAGTAACAAAAGTACCCCAATGGTCGACAAAAACTTTCCCTGTTTTTACCAGCCAGACGTTCCGGTAAATTCCAGAGCCTGAATACCAGCGTGAATTAGGTTGTTCGGAATTATTTGCTTTTACAGCCAGCACATTTTTCCCGCCAAAATTCAGAAATGGCGTTAAATTATAACGAAATGAACTGTAACCATAAGGCCTCATTCCAAGAAACTGCCCGTTTATCCAGACTTCACTTTTCTGGTAAACGCCATCGAAATCGATAAATACCGTTTTTTCAGCATCACCTTCAGGAATTTCAAAAGTTTTGCGATACCAGCCAGTTCCGCCCGGCAAAGCCCCTCCGCCCGGCGATGCAGGATTGTCCTTACTGAATTCACCTTCAATACTCCAGTCGTGTGGCAGTTTTAAAGTTCTCCAGCCGGAATCATCAAAATCGGGATTTTTAAAATTTTCAGAATCACCGGTTTTAAATTTCCATTCTTTGGTAAACTTTAACTTTTCTCTGGCAGATTTCCCACGATTAAATGTGCATGAAAATAAAAAGGCTGTGAGAATTATTAAAAGGAAACTGGTTTTCATTTTGGTTAGTTTTCGTACAATCAAATCAAGCGGTAAATATATTGTATTTATTACAATAATTAAATTTTCGACGCACACTTATTTGGTTAAGTTGAAAATATATTATTGCCATATTTTGTTTATTCTCAGCAAACCCCGAAAGTAAATGCTTTAAAAATTAAATGATAAATATGAAAATAGTGCTTAAACTTTTTGTAATATTACCTGTCAAACCATTCCATTAACCAAAAACTTTATATTATGAAAAAAATCGTTTTTCTTTTATCAGCAGTATTCTTCTCAACCCTCTTATTTGCTCAAACTGATTTTTCAGGCACCTGGACATTAAACACATCAAAAAGTCAGTTAGGTGAACGCAGTTTTGCACCAAAATCTCTTGTTATTACTCAGAAAGGCAATGAAATGACAGTTGAAAGCCTCAGCGAATTTCAAGGCCAGGAACGCACGCGTACCAGCAAGTACACGCTTGATGGCAAAGAATCTGTAAACCCGGGTTTCAGAGATTCTGAAATAAAATCGAAAGCTGCATGGTCGGCTGATAAAAAATCGCTGACTATCACTTCAAATTTTGAAACACCAAACGGCGATATGACGATGACGGCAGTTTACAAAATGGATGGTGACAATCTTGTTATCGATAATTCATTTGGCGATCGTTCCAGTACCCAGGTTTTTGATAAAAAATGAATGGTTAATTGCAATTCAGCAAAACTTGCAAATACAATAATTTTAAAGAAAATTAATCATAATTAAACTCAAAACAATGAAAAAAACATTCTTCATTTTTGCGGCAATTTTGTTTGCATTTGCCGTTTCCGCACAAACCGATTTTTCCGGTAGCTGGAAATTAAACAGCTCTAAAAGCAAATTGGGAGAACAGTTCAGCATGGCTCCAAAAGAAGTTATTATTGATCAAAAAGGTAATGATTTAAGCGTGGAGAAACATTCTGAATGGCAGGGCCAGGAATATACCATTAACGACAAGTTCACGCTCGATGGAAAAGAATGCACCAATGCCGGTTTTATGGATACAGAAAAGAAATCGACCTTAGAATGGGACAATGGTAAAAAGCGCTTACGATAACTTCAAAGATTCCGTTTAATGGCGAAACCATGACGATTACCGAGGTTTATAAAAAAGACGGTGATAATTTTGTCGTCGAAATGAAATCTTCATCATCATACGGCGACATGGAAGAAACCCAGGTTTACGATAAAATTTAACCTGAGTTTATTGATAAAAGCGGGGTGAAAAGTTTATTTGTCATCTCGACGGTAGGAGAGATCTTTCAAACAAAGAGATTTCTCCTCGCATACTCGTCGAAATGACAGCATAGATAGAGCTTTCTGTCATTGACTCATTAATGCCCATTAAAATATGGATGCCCACTCGAAATGACAACTAAAAGTTACTTTTTACCCCGCTTTTTATTTTTCCAATTTTTCGTACGGATTATTTCCATTCCATTTTCCACCACCCGATAAAATGGTGTACAATGCATCGTAGTGCATGGTTTCGAAAATGGTAAATTCGGTAAAAGAAATTAATAGCTCTGATCATCGGTAAACTGGCGTTCTTTGGGTAATTCGCGAATAACAGGAATCACATTTACATTGCTTCGCCACCCAACGACTCCGGGTCCAAATGCAGTAATTCCAGGTTTTGCTCCCCATCCCAACGATTGTGTATAAGCGCTTTCGCGATCATGTATATTTACCACAAAATCAGAACCCAACTCAGTGACATAACTAATACCAATCGGATTCAGTCCTAATTTATAATCCATAAGTTCCGATGCAGCATCAAAGTAACGCTGCTCGCCCGAAAGTTTCCAGTAAAGAAGTGGAGCAGCAGCATATTGTGGCTGACGCACATTGTGTCCCCAGCCACCACGTTCCGGATCGTTTCCAACAGGATAAGCATGTTTTTCTAATTCAGCAATATTTGCGTCTGCCGCGTTTTTAATTGCTTGTTTGAAAAAGGCGACAATGTCAGGATCAGTCGGAACATCTTTTGCAACAATGTAGGAATATATATAAGCCGGATTATCAAATTTATCGTCATTAATGGAATAACCAGGCGTGATGTAAAGGTTGTCCTTCATTCCTGCAGTTGCCTGATACAATTCTTTTATTTTTTGCTTATCGGCATCTTCCTTTTAGCAACAGATAACGCTGAATATGATAGTATAATTGTTCCGGAACTGCCATTCTCTCGCTAATAATGCTTTTGCTTTTTCAGCGCGTTTCACCAGTTCGGCTGAATGTTCAGGTTGGTATGGCTTAATTACTCTTGCCAGATGCATGAATAAACCTGCACCAATTGATACTGCCCTGTCATCCACTTTTACGGTTCCGTATTTCTTTTTATCCAAATCGAGCGGGGCAGCATAAGGCTCCGGATAACCACGTGTTTCGGTTCCAAACTGAATGCTGCCATCATCGTTTTGCAGATATTCCCATGCCAGTGTTCCCCAAAGTGCTTCATCCAGAATATCAGGTATATTGTTTTCGTAATTTTTTATGTGAAAGTCATCTGGTAAAATCGCCCGGAATGTTATACTGGCCATCGGTAAAATATTCAGGAAAAGCTTCGTAAATCATTAAATTTAAAACCGGGTTTTCCATATGATAAGCACGGCGGTCGGCATCGCCTGCATCATGATATCCACCATAACATAACAAAAGTAGGTTCATTTCCAGCTACATCGATATTGGCTTCACCGATTGGGCCATTCACTTTGTAAATTAGCGTATGACAAGGATCTTTCCGGATATCCGGTTCATCAATCGGGCAGCCGCAGCGTTGCAGGTATTGCGCCCTAAAAAGCTGATGTGCCAGCATTTTGGAAAATTCGCCACCAACACCAAACGGGTAGGAACACCCAATTCCGTCGACTACAATTTTATACGGGCCTCCTTCAGGAACCTTAGCTAAATCGATGCGATAAACATAATCGCCGGATGAAGCATCTTCACCAACTTCTGTTAGTTTTCCATTAACAATTTCCTTCCCGGAGCCTGATGCAATAACTGCGATAACCTGGCAATTCACCTTCAAGTTTTAAGCTTCCACCTGTGCCGACCCACGCTGCAAAATTTGCGTATCGTACTTTTGAAATGCTACTGTAACCAACCTGGTTAACTTTTATCGATTCACAAAAAACTGATTCAGGATTAAAAACAAATTCTGTTTTCCCATACGGAGTTTCAATAGTATATTTTTTACCTTTTTGAAGTTTGTCGGTTCCAAGATAAATGTGATGATCACAAGCGCTGGCCTGCATCGAGTATTTACTGATACTTTTAACCGGTTCGCCATTTATTTTCCACTGATTAATATCATCGGTATTTACCTCATTAATATCAATTGTATCGCTGGTAAAAAATACCACAACAACTTTATCGGTGGCAGTTCTAATCTCTTTTAATGTAAGCTTTGCCTGAACTACGATTGTAGCACCAAATAAAAAGAGAATAATAAAAAAGGTGATTTTTTTAAGCATCGTTTTCAATTTAGGTTTAGATATTGTGAATTCTTTCAAAAATAGCCAAATTTATGATTCCTTAAAGTTTGTTTGGGAAAAGTTTGAATCTTGCAATACGCGAAAATTCGGTTACATTAGCAAACGCAGAAAAGTACATAACAGAAATACATTTCAATGGATAAATTTAAAACAAAGCCTTCAGTTCAAAATGAGGGTACCATTACCGATCTGGAAAAATACTTCCGCAAGAACAATAAAAGGTTAATCCATAAATGGAATCACTACTTTGATGTTTACGACCAGCATTTCAGTCGTTTCAGAAATAAAGAAGTGACTATTCTGGAAATCGGGGTTTTTCAGGGTGGAAGCCTTCAAATGTGGAAAGATTATTTTGGACCGAAAGCAAAAATTTACGGAATCGATATTAATCCGCGCTGCAAAGAACTCGAAGAAGAGAATATTAAAATTTTTATCGGGTCGCAATCGAGCCAAAAGTTTTTAAGAGAAGTAAAAGAAGCGATTCCGCAGGTCGATATTCTGATAGACGATGGCGGTCACACGATGAAACAACAAATAGTAACATTTGAGGAGTTGTTTGATCATGTAAAAGAAAATGGCGTTTACCTCTGCGAAGATTTGCACACTTCGTATCGTTTGTCATACGGTGGAGGTTACCGGAGAATGGGGACTTTTATTCAGAAAAGTAAAAAATTTATCGACTATTTAAATGCGTATCACTCCCGGGAACCATTTCTTCAGGTGAATTCGTTTACAAAATCGGTACACTCGTTTCATTACTACGACAGTATTCTTGTTATTGAAAAAAGAAAGCGGAAAAAACCATTTGACGAATCCACAGGAACACCAAGTTTTAGTATGAGTGATTCAGATATAAAATCAAAAAATGAAATATCAGCATATTTACTTAAGGTTCTGACCATAGTCACAGGAATTTTTAAATTGCCGGGGTTCAGATAGAATTTACTGCTCGTGACGCAACGCCTGAACGCGGGAAACCATTAATGTAATTCCGATACCAAAAATACCAATTACAGCAAAAGAATACCGTAAACCAAAAGCTTCGGCAATATAACCAATAAGAGGCGGCCCCATTAAAAAACCCAAAAAACTCACGCTTGAAACCGTAGCGAGGGCAATTCCGGGAGGAATCGACGGATGTTTTCCGGCGGTACTGTAAACGGTTGGCACAATGCTGGAAACACCAAGCCCAACCAACATAAAAGCCAGCGTAGCCGGAACCAAATATGGAAAAATAACGGAAGTAAATAACCCGGTTGAAATCAGGATTCCGCAAATCTGCATCAGTTTTTTTCTGCCAATTTTTCGAATAAATATATCGGCCATAAAACGCCCCGTTGCCATCATTATCATAAACGAAGTGTAGCCAAGAATTACCAGTGATGCAGGTGCATGCACTACATCTTTAAAATAAACACCGCTCCAGTCGAACATAGCGCCTTCGCTGGCCATGCTGCAAAATCCAATAATTCCAAGCTGAAGCAGTATAAAATCGGGTTTCATAAAGAATTTACGTCGTGGCTTTTTAATTTTCCCTACAATTTCACTTCGAACAAGAAATGGATAATTTATTCTGACAATCGCCCAGACAAGAATGGTGACAATAACAAAATGCCAAAGCGGATCAAGTTTCAGGTTTATCATCAACAAACCAATTAGATGCACCCGTAAAACCAGCAAGGCTCCAGCCACCATGAAAGGAAGCCATTATCGGTCGACCATAAAGCCGCTCAGCTTCCACACCTTGTGTATTTACTGAAATATTGCACATGTTTCCGGAAATACCCGAAAAGGAAAAGCACCATTGCCAGTTGCCAGCCTGCATGCACCAACCCAATACTTGTAAGTGCCAAAGTATAAGCGGGAAAGGCAAATTGCAAAACTTTATGGCTCCCGAAACGGGTTACCAGGCGGCCCGAAAATGGCATCATCAGAAATTGCCCGACAGGCAAGGCAAACAGGATGCTTCCAAAAAGTGCATCATTCAGCGTAAGTGCAGTTTTAATATCAGGAATCCGGCTTGCCCATGATGAAAAGCAAAGTCCCATGCTAAAATAAACCAGCGAAACCGCCAAACGGGTACGCCGCTTACCGGGCGGAAATTTAATTTGTTCAAACTTATAAATTGCAGCATCTGCCATAGTTGCTTCTCATTAAACGATATAAGTCACAAAAGTAGGAAACAATTAATGCGAATATTTTTTACCCGAAAAATGAGCGATTCGTTAAGAAATTGGAAAAATGCCAATAAATTTAAATAACTACAAAAAAAGGGCTGCCCAAAAATTTCTTCAGACAGCCCAGGTTTATTGATTTACCATCATGTAAAAGCAATTTTTTTTACCGACGGGAGGATAATCAAAAAGTAGTAAAAATCAGATACGCTTCATATTTTCCATTTTAAGAATAAATGTAACATCCATATATGAAGACCCGGCTCCGTAATTTTTAATGGTATAGGTGTACGCTCCCGGGCTGTTACATAATATCGACAAGTGGAACAGTATAATAACTTACTCCCAGATCTTCATCTGCATCCGGCCACAAATCACTTTCTTTCACCGCAAGTCGTATTGACAATCTTATCGCTCCTATTTAAATTATAAAATCTTCTGTTGGAGGTGGTATTGTTCGAGAAGGTATGTGTGCTGTTTTTACCTAATTTAAGATAAGAACCACCAGAGCCCACATTCCAATTTAAATAGCTTTTGATCCGGATTACTTGCTGCCCAGCTCTTTACACTGCCATAAAGTTCATTCGGACTGCCGTTACCATCTTCAAAATGAGGTTTCATCTGGTAGAGACGGACCGAAATATCATAACGAATATTATCGGTACGGGGAATCGCTGTACGAACAGGGTACGAAGCTGCAAAAACAACTTTAGCAATGGTATTGTCATTGATATATCGAGTTTGTAGGAAATAGGAGCACCTGGCGATGATTTGGAATAATTTCCTCCCTGCGTGATATATTTTTTAAAGTCCTGGAAACTGTTAATGGCTGCGCCGGCGTCGGCTCCGGAACCTCCAAGTACATACACTTTTATAGTTGAATTGGCACTTAGTTTTTCAAAATCTGCATGAAGCATCTCCACTTACATCACCGTACGAACCTTCAAGATAATTGTGAACTTCAGTTTCAGACAGTTCCGATTCAACGGTAAACAAGGCCATGCGGCCAAAAGTAACCGTTGAAATATACATGGGCATTAAACTGACCAAAATTAGCTGATGCAGGATCACCTTCAATTAAATCGGAAGGAGATGAAGGCAAATCAAGATCAAGCGTATAGTAGTTCTGAATAAATTTTGCCACAACCCGCGATTTAATTTTTTTATTTGAATAGTTGAAGCTGCCGCTTATATCGTTTAACTCCCGAGTTATAACTGGCATGCAGCGCCAAATTCAACTGTTCCCGGCTGTAAATATTTTCAACAGTAAAACCAAGATTGGCCGGTGGTACATCGTATTCCTGGCTCATTAAATTATTAACGGCTTCGCGCACGGTACTTAATTTAGGATCATCGACTTGAACCGAAACTTTTCCCGAACCTTGTAAAGAGGTGGAAATCGTAATCGGTTTACGTTTTACTAGAAATCGGAAGATAGCTTCCATCCAGAATACTTTCTCCTTTTATTAGCGCCCCGGGGTAGATAACATCGGTTTGAGGATTAAGCACAATCTGCTCGTCGTAACCGGCTGCAGCCGAGTAATAACTGATAGTGTAATCGTATTCCTGGTCCTGTTCGGTATCGGTGCTATCAACCGTTGCGGTTTTTTCCGATGGAAACATAACTGGTGGCATACTTAAAATATAGTCATTGATTTCAACACTAAAATCGGGCAAATCATCTTTCTGGCAACTGAAAACCAGAAACGACGTTAGAGCAACCATTGCAACTAAAAACGGAGAAATCCCGTTTTTTCTTTTTTTGTTCGCACGAACAAATTCGAAAGGTGAATAAACTTTTTTCATGATGATAGAATTAAAATTAATTACATCATCAAAATAAGACCAAAGTGTCTGATTTATCGTTACACCTGTGTTGCGTTCAATGGTACATATGTTGCATTTGGCTATGAGGGCTTTAAATTCGGGCTATTTCGTAACTCGCCAGGAGTGATTTTAAAGTATTCTTTGAAACATTTATTAAAATATCCGGGGCTGCTAAATCCAACCTGATAATGAAATCTCGGCAATGGTTCCGACATTTTTTTCGATAAGATTCGCGTGCTCTTTCCAAGCGATATTCCCGAATAAACTGGCTGGCGGTTTTTGCGGTAATTGCTTCGAGCTTCCGGTGAAGCTGGCTTCGGCTCAGTCCTATATTTTTTGAAAGGTCTTCTACCGAAAACTCTTCATTTCCAATATTATCCTCAATGGTAACGCAAATCTTTTCAATAAAAACCTCATCAAGTGATTTTACCACGATGTTTTGCGGTTTTATAATTAATTCATGCGAATATTTTTCACGAAGTTTTTCGCGTTCTTCGAGCATATTTTTTATCCTGAGCTGAAGTTCGCTCGCATTAAATGGTTTGGTTAAATAGGCATCGGCTTTGGCCCCTAAACCTTCCAATCGGCTTTCGACCGAAGCTTTTGCCGTTAACAGAATGATGGGAATATGACTGGTTAATTCATTGTTTTTAAGGGTGTGGGTAACTTCAATGCCATCTTTTTCAGGCATCATTACATCGCTGATAATTACGTCAGGTACCAATTCAATTGCCCGGTCAATTCCTTCTTTTCCATTTAAGGCCGTCTCAATCCGGTATTCCGGCTGCAATACCGACTGTATATAATCCATAACTTCAGGATGATCCTCCACAATTAGAACTACCTGTGCATTTGATTTTTGCGATGCAACGGAACTATTTCCGGCAGATGCAGGTGCAGTTTCTTCCACAGGTACTTTGGTCGGTGGTTTTTCCGCAGAAACAAAGTTTTCATTAGTTACCGGCTTATTAGTGGGCAAGACAATGGTAAAACATGTTCCGTTCTCCACCGAACTTTCCACGGTAATTGTTCCACCATGCAATTCAACCAGTTCGCGTGTAAGCGCCAGGCCAATGCCCGATCCTTTTCCAACCTTCTCATTTTCGGATTGATAAAAACGGTCGAATAATTTATTACATAATACCGGTGGAATATAGGAACCACGGTTGGTTACAGTTAACTGCAGTTGATTCTTTCTGATAAAATCGCGTGAATTCATCACCACCTCTATCGATCCGCCTTCAGGTTCAAATTTAAATGCATTCGACAGGAGATTATTCAGAATGGTTTCAATATTCTCGCGATCAAAATTTATGACCAGTTCATCCGTGTCTTTTTTTACTTCAAGATGAATATTCTTTATTTCAGCCAATGAATGAAAAGACATTACCGTGCTTTTCAACACCGGAACAAAATCGCCGGTTGCAACTTGTAACTGATACTTGCCAGCATCGAGCTTTGAAAGATCGAGAATTTGATTGATTAAGATCAATAGCCGATTCGCCTGCTTTTCAACCAATATTAAATCTTTTCGAAATGGTTTTGATTCTTTTTTCTGAAGAAGATCATTTACCGGCCCAAGAATTAAAGTGAGTGGAGTTCGGAACTCATGTGAAATATTGGCAAAAAATCGTGATTTTATTTTGTCCAACTCTTTTTCGGCCGCAAGTAATTGCCTGTTTTTACGGTAAGCCAGCACCAGAATTGAAACGATAAGCAAAGCAATAAAACTGGTAAAAATCCACAAAATGGTTACTCTGCGCTGATTGGATTGTACTGTTTGCTTTTCCAGTTGCAAGGCGCTAATTTGTTGTTCCTTTTTCTCAGCTTCATATTTCGAAGCCATTTCTGCAAACTGTCTTTTATTTTCCTGCACCGTAACACTGTCGCTGTACTGCGTATAAAATTTATAATTTTCCAAAGCTTTCTCGAACTGATTCAACGCCTCAAAAGACTCTGACATTATCTTGTAAGCATCGCTGAGTTTATAATTATCCTTAATATTTTTCCCATGTTCAATCGATTGGTCCAGGTATTTAACGGCACTGTTGTATTTCCTCTCCTTAAACATACACTTCCCAATTCCCAGATAGTTGGAACACTTAAATAGTTCGTCATCGAGTTCGATGCTTAGTTTTAAACCTTCTTCGTAAATATTTTGGGCTTTTTCAAAATGTTCAGTTTCATATTCGAGGTTACCTTGCGAATACATGGTTTTTATTTTTTCCTGGACAAATCCGCGTGAATCATTGATATAAAAAGAAGAATCAAGAACTGTCCTTGCTTTGTCGTAATCTTTTAATTCCAAATAAATATCCCCCATCATCCGATAAGTTATCGCAGTAAATTTTTGGTTGTCCAACTTGCGATGAAAGGAAAGATTGGTTTTAAGAATCTCCAGGCTTTTATCGTATTTTTTCTGAACATTATACATTTCAACCAATTTATCAAAGGCATAAATTTCCCATGACTTTACCTTCAGGCGTTGAAAAATTCCCAGCGCTTTTAAAGCCGCTTTAATTGCCTGATCGTAATTACCCATTGATCCGTAATTACCCGAAATCATATAAAGTGTAGCTCCGTAACCAACAGAATCGTTATGCGATAAAAAAACTTTCCCGGCTTCCTCCGCATACGATGTCGATTTATCGTAATTACCTAATTCAAACTGAATATTTCCGAGATTATATAAAACGGACCCTTCGATTTCGTAATTTCCGACTTTATTATTGGCTTCGCGGGCTTTCAGATAATTTTCGGCTGCTTTATTGTTATCACCGAGCTGAAAATAAGCATTTCCCATTCGTTCATACCCTTTTGCCAAACCAAAGTAATAACTGGTTTTTGCAGAAACATCCAACGCTTTTTGCGCATATTCAATTGCCTTTTTTGTGTTATTATAATTATTAAGATCACACAATTTTATGTAATTCATTACAATAACGCTGTCGTCGGTAGCCGAATGAATAACAGTTACAAGGCTGTCTTCTATGCTTTGGGCATATGTAGCTTTATGCGAAATTAAAAATATACCAAATGTTAGCAGAACAAAAACGAGAATAACGCAATCTTTGAATTTCATAAGCGGTGAATATTTAACTTAAATTTTCAGAAAAATGAAACTGAACCTAAGACAAAAACAGGACAATTATGTCTGTTTTTTTGTTCAGAATGTCAGACGTAATTTCTTAACAATACAGTAACAGTTTTTAAGGCTACATTCAGTTAAACCGTATTTCAGGTTCAACTAATATAAATACGAACCAGGCAGAGAATGAAATAAATGTAGCGCGGATTTCTGACGCATTTACCAATAAAAGAATTTTTAATACCACAGAAGCATTCGAGGAAATCCGGGAAAGGAAAATAACAAACTCATTCATAAAAGGAAAAACTAAACTTTAAATGACGTAAATTAGCCGTTTAAATTGAATTCAATGCTATTTTCCGACATTTCAAACATTCGCCTTGCAAACCAACATCTTACAGTAAAAATAGAAACTTCACCAAAACAACTGATTGAATATTTGGGAGCCATTCAAGCCCAGGATTATCCGATGGCAAAATGGGCTTTGGGTGTTCGGCTTAACAACGTTGGCAATAAAGATATTGAACTGTCTCTCGATAATGGTGAAATTCTGAGAACACATGTATTAAGGCCTACATGGCATTTGGTTTCGGCAAATGATATTCACTGGATGCTGGAGTTAACAGCCCCGCATATTCATTCCAGTTCACGTTCGCGGCACAAACAACTTGAACTGGACAGCAAAAGCCTATCAAAAATTTATAAATTAATTGAAAAGAATTTACGTGATAATAATCACCTGACAAGGGATGCGCTTTACGACATTTTTCACCAGGAAAAGATAGGCACGTCTGATAATCGTGGTGCACATATATTTATGTGTGCCGAACTGGAAGGCCTTATCTGTAGTGGCAAAAACAGTGGAAAACAGCGGACATTTGCGCTGCTTGAAGAACGGGTTTCAAAACCAAAAAAGTTAAATCGCGATGAATCGCTGGCAAAATTGGCGAATATCTATTTTACCAGCCGCGGACCTGCAACCATAAACGACTTTATTTGGTGGAGCGGATTACCCCGAAGAGACGCCCGAAAAGCATTGGAAATCACTTCCGGCGATTTTTCCGATGAAACGATTGAAGATGAAACCTACAGGTTTTCCAACAATTTCGATTATTCAATGATACCAACGAATTCGGTATTAATGCTTCCGTCATTCGACGAATATTTAATTGCTTATACCAACAGAAAAGCTGCAATAAATAAAGAAATACATACAAAAAAGGCGGTGTCGAACAATGGTATATTCAGACCGATAATTGTGGTTAACGGACAGGTAGCCGGAATTTGGAGACGAAGCTTTAAAAAAGATATGGTGTTGATTGAAACAGAGCTGTTTGAATCGTTAAATAAAACGCAAATAAAATCGGTGGAAAAAGAAGCCGCGAAGTTTGGAACTTTTTTGGATATGAAAATCGAGCTGAATATTTAATACTTTTCTGTTAAAGTCATGTTTCGAAACTATTGGATTTTATCGTGAATTTTTCCCTGCACATTTTTATTTTTTACACTGTTGCCCGGTTAAATTTATTGTTATAAAAAAGATTCTTTCGCTTCTCCGTCAGCTGACGGATCACTCAGAATGACAATGGGTTAGGTTTCATCAGTACATGTATTTTCATTTTCACTGCGACGATCAGGGTTATGATTTACTGGCATCGCTTTTTAAACGTACCGCCATCGAAGAGATGATGCATATTGAGCAACTCGCTGAACGTGTTTTGTTTCTGAAAGGTGAAATTGAAATGGCTGCTTCAACCGAAGTGAAAAAAATTCACGATGTAAAAGAAATGCTTCAGGTAGCAGTTGATATGGAAGAAGCCAGCGGAAGAGACTACAACCTTTGGGCCAACGAATGTTCAGCCAATGCCGATTCGGTTTCGAAAAAACTGTTTGAAGCTCTTGTTGCTGATGAAGAACGCCATGTCGACCAATATGATGTGGAATTGGAAAATCTTGCTACATTTGGCGATAGTTACCTGGCACTGCAATCGATTGAAAGAAGCAAAAACAGGGCTGCAGGCAGGCCAACCGAATAGTTGCTGAGAACTTAACCGCTTTATATAAAGCAAAGGCGGGTGAACCGGAATCATTCCGGTAGCCCGCTTTTTATTTTCTGGTTTTTTCTTTCACTACATGTGTAGGAAATTTGTCGATACTGCCACTAATAAATCTGTTCAGGAATTTCGACTTTAATGCTGAAAAAAACTTATTGAATTAGGCGCTTGTAAATAACTAAATAAATGGGGTTAAAAGTCAGACTGAGCGTAGTCTCCTGTATGGATCGCTCTGCGGGAAGTCTGATATCGCAAACTAAACGAAATTGATATACAATTGACAACCGGTTGCCTTGCGACCGGATAGTTCATTTATAGGGGATATAATTTTCCCATTTCCATGGCATAAATGTATCGCCGATGGCAATTTCAAGCAATTCCTTAAAAATGCTTTCGCCGTTATCGCTGTTTGTCATAATAAGGATTCCGGTTTTCTTAGCGGGAAAAATAACTGAGTAGTGCTGAAAGCCGTCTCCGTGCCCTTCTTTAAAAGCGCCCCAACCGTACGGTGTTTTATACAAACCCCAGCCCAGTCCGTAGCTCAGTTGAATAGCATCGTTTTGTGTGGAATCTACCAGGCTGAGCGGGCCAAACTGGCTTTTGGAATGTATTCGGATTTGTGGCGAGAACATTTCTTCTCTCAGTTTTTCAGTAATTATTTTATCATTCATCACTGCGGCTATAAACCGAATATAATCGTCGGGTGTAGTCTCGAGTGTGCTGGCGCTTCTTGCCGCGTTATCTTTGTCTTTCGGAAGTACTTTTTCATTAGTATCATGTCCGTTACAATAATTGTTTTCAAAACGTGGCTGCCATGTGAAGGACGATGTTTTCATTCCCAGCGGACCGAAAATTTTCTGTTGTATCATGGAATCCAGCGGCATTTTCAGCATCTTTTCCAATACTACCTGTAAATAAACCATACCCTCACCCGAGTACTGGTAACGGGTGCCTGGCTCACGTTCTACCTTTAATTCCTGATTGCGCTCGGACCAGCGCCAGTTTGCAAAACCGGTAGTGTGGTCAAGACACATTCGGGCAGATATTTTCCTATACAGGCTGTCGTTTTTCAAACTGCTGTAATCCTCATGCCAGGCTCGTTGTGTAATTGGGGGATATTCGTAAATGGGAAGAGGCAAATAATCCTGCAGTGGGGTATCCAGGTCGATAACGCCTTCCCCGACCAATTTCATAACAAGTACCGAAAACACAGCCTTACTAAGCGATGCCCCGTAAAATTCTGTCTGGGTTTGCAATGGCTCTCCTGTGTTGGCATTTTTGCAGCCGAAAGCTTTTTCGTAAACCGGCGTATTATTATTAAATACCGCCACCACTATACCGGTTACATGTGCCGCTTTGCTTAAACGTTCAATTTCCGAATTAAGCCTGGCTATTGTTATTGTTGAATTATCGAGCCTGGTTATTGTTTGCGAAAAAGAGAATTGTGCTGTAAATAAGGCAAAAATCAATACGGCCATTTTTGGTGAAAAACAATTACATTTTACCGAAAGTGTATTTAATTTATACATATTGTTAAGACTAAAACTAAGAGAATTACAAATTCCAAAAAAACAACAAAGGAATATTGAATTTGTTATTGAAAAATTTATGTCGCCTGAAACCTGAAAGTCCCGGCTATCGACGATTTTTCTGAATAACAAAAGTGTTTAACAGCATAAGTTCATAACTGTGAGGCTTATTGATAGTGATAATAAAATATTTTTTTCCTAAATTAGAGGACTTCGGAATGATGCTGTATAATCAGAAATCTGCTGATTCTCAAAATAAGAATAGAAATGATTTAGGAAAAATATAAAAACCAAAAAATGAAAACTACCATTCTACTTATCCTGATTTTAGTCATCGGTACTACTTTATCAGCACAAATATCTGTTGGCTTGTCTGTAGGAAATAACGTCAGTAAAGTTAAATCTGGCGCTGACTACAAAAATTATCCGGATTTGATTAAGCCCTTTGATGAAGCAATGTTTTATACCAATGGCTTGTTTGCAGGGATTCCTGTTGAAGTTGGTTTTACCAACAGGTTAAGCCTGTTTACCACATTTTCGTACTTTCAGAAAGGAACGCGCGGAAGAGGAGCATTGTCGTTTACTGGTTACGACACGGTCAAGTCAAGAGCAACAACTAAGTTCAATTATTTGGAATTGCCGATACAGGCCAAGTTCTATCTTTCAAAAAATAAATTAAAAGCCTTTTGTTTGGCTGGCCCGAGCATCGGATATTTAATCAGCGTTAGAAATAAACTTAAATCCACCAATTATGATAGCAGAAATGATGAAACTACCTATTTAAACTGGGATTATTTGTTGAAGTCAAAAGAACTAAAAAACTCCGCTTATCATCGGGTTGATGTAAGTTTCGTGGTTGGAGTCGGGTGCGAATCTAAAGTCGGAATTGGCAAACTATTCCTCAACATCAATTATAATTATGGGTTGACTGATATGCTTAGACATGGAGACGGATTTGCGAAAGGTACTTATCAATATAACAGAGGATTCACGACGGCAATAGGATATTTAATTCCTTTGACAGAATAAAAACAACAATACCGAAAAACTGTACCAGAATAATATTTTCGTTTCATTGTTCACTGAAATTCTTTCAGTTAAAACATTTTTTATTTTGATATGAAAGCAAATTCAGTTAATGTATTTAACCGCTAATATTACATTTTGAATAAGATAGGATTTAGTACATTTACAGTTAACTTTTAGAGCATATTGAACATATCTTTCTGAATTTGTTTCAATTGCGAAAATTTAATTGACATGAGCGGCAAAATCCAACATAATATATTGCTTATGTTTTGTTTTTTAACAATACATATTTCAGGTCAGGAAAACCTGAAATGGGATGATACAATTTCGAAAGACTGGCCGGCAGAATGCAAAAAAGTATCGATTACTTCTTCTGCCGATGGAAAAGAACAGCCAGCCATTTTTTTTCAAAGCGCCGGAGAAAGTCCACGACCGTTAATTGTAAGTTTACATACCTGGAGCAGTGGTTACGACCAGAAAGATTCGCTTTCGTGGCAATGCGTGGAGAATAATTACAATTATATTCATCCCAATTTCAGAGGTCAAAATAATACTTTTGAGGCATGTGGCAGCCCGCTGGTAATTTCCGATATCGACGATGCAATTGATTTCGCCATTAAAAATGCAAAAGTCGACACCAACGCAATTCATGTAATTGGCGTAAGCGGCGGCGGATATGCCACTTTGCTTACCTATATGAAATCGAAACACAACATCAGCACGTTTTCTGCGTGGGCGTCCATTTCGGATATTAAAAAATGGTTTTACGAATCGGAAGGAAGAAAAAACAAATATGCAAAAGACATTGCACAGGCAACAACCGGAAAAACTTTTTCAGGTAAAAACTATTATCATGGATGCCAAAGAAGCTGAAAAACGTTCACCCATGTATATGGAAACGCCGGTAAAAAAACGTGCCAGCAGCAAACTGTATATTTATGAAGGAATTCATGATGGTTATACCGGATCGGTGCCAATAACCCAATCGATTAATATTTATAATAAAATAGTATCCGATTTAATTCCGGTAGAAAAAGAAGCCATTGTTCCGGAAAACGATATCATGGAAATGCTGGCATCGCAAAACTTTGTGGCATCGCAAAATGGAACAATTGGCAACCGCATTATTCATTACCGGAAAACATTTGAAGACAAAGTTCGAGCTTACCATTTTTGAAGGCGGACACGAAATGCTGACCGATGTGGCTTTAAATCATGTGAAAACGGGCAAAAAAGGTTCTGGCCATTGGCGATTCAAACGGCGCTTTCGATTTTGGCTGGGTAAATCAACTGGCAAATTTGCGTTTCGACGATCAGGTTTATAATACGGCTATTTCGGGAAATACCATTGGTTTCGACAACCTGAATAACACAGAAATTAAATACACTGCGAAATGTAAATAGTTACCTCGATGAAGCCGTTTCGCAACTGCACGGACTCGATGCGATTGTAATAATGCTCGGAACCAACGATTGCAAAGCAGTATTTACTGACAGCCTTCAATAGGTTCCAGAAAATATGAGGACATTAATTTCTCAAATAAAAGCACATCCGGCTTACCAAAAATTCAAACCAGAAATTTTTGTGGTTTCACCTCCGCCTTTTGGCCCTGAAGAAATGTTAATTGAAAAATACCGAAACGGAGGACAACGATTAGAAACTCTTGTGCCGGAATTCAAAAAGATTGCCGAAAAACAAGGTTGTACATTCATCGACAATTACAACGAAATGAAAGGTATTTTCAAATATGTTACCATAGATGGAATTCACCTGAAACCTGAAGGCCAAAAACTTATAGCTACGATTATCGATAAAAAAATGCAGGAAGTTTTAAAAGATGATGTAAATTAGCCCATTATAAGAAATTCAAATTATACTTAAAAACCAAAAATTTACTGTTATGGAAACACTTCCACACATTTTCTGGACAATCGGACCAATACTAATCACTTTTATTGTAATTCCGATCATTGTAATCTTACTGCTTCGCTGGCTTGGCGCATGGATGCTTAGAATAAACGACGTAATTCAACTTCAAAAAGAAATTCTTTCCGAGCTCAAAAAAATGAATACCGGAGAATAGTTTTTATCTGCTAAATAAATCTTGTTTTAAATGTTGATTCTAATCTTATAAAATCAAAATTGTTGAATTTTTATTGTGTCATGATTAAACCTTTGTGTATCTGGCTTGTCATAGAGTTGCTTAAAACATAGGTTAAGTTTAATGTTAGATCAACCAGATGAATGCGAATCCCGGGTATTCCCGGGATTTAACTTTTTAATCAGGCATGGTTTTCAGCCCATTCTTTTGCTTTGCTAATCGCTATCGGAATTGCCCTTTCCTCTCCCATTTGTTCTTTATCGACCAACGCATTGGCAATTTGAATGGCTTTATTCCTTGTTTTATTATCCAGATTTTTCATTGAATCGGGATAATTTTCTCTTGTCCAAGGCATATCGCAATATTTAAAATTGATTAACGCTAATTTCTTATTGAAATACACATTCGCAGACTAAACAATTTTTTCTAAATTAAAGTTTAGTCTTGCGATAATATCAGCACTGAGTAAGGACCAATAGAAATGGTGAGATAGTAATCAAAGCCATCGGTTTTACCTTCCTCAGCTTCCGGATCTCCGGTATAGTTATCGCTGAATTCGTTGTCGTAACCTTTCCAGTCGCTGTTTAGCCTCACTTTCCATTTGCCACCGGCAGGCGCTCCAATCACATAACTGTCGAAAGTATCATTTCTAAAATTGATAATCACAATTACGCTGTCTTTTGGCCCGCCATCGAACCAACGATGAAAGGCAATCACTTTCTCGTTGTTGTTGACATGAAAAACCTGCGTATTTTCTCCGGTAAGGCCTTTAGTCAATTGCGATGTATTTCTCCGCAGTTCAATCATCGATTGGTACAGTTTTCTTAATCCAGAATATTTTTCAGCCAGGTTCCAGTCCAGCGGATCCCTGTCGTGAAATATCCTGTCTTCCAAAAATTCCTGTCCCTGGAAAAGCATAGGAATTCCAACTGATGTTAAAACCAACGCAGTACCTAAAATGGAACGTTTTCTGGAAAACCAGTTATCTACATTTCCCGGCCATATATCTTCCGGTATGCGTGACTGTCCATTCGTAATTTCATCGTGTGCTTCGGTATAAATTACGCGTGACAATGGATTATCGTCGATTTGCCGTGATATTTGTTTTGCGATAACGTTCATGTCGCGCGAATCATCGCTGCTTACAATAATATTTTTCCTTATTTCTTTGGTGAATATATAATCCCACTGCGTGCTGAATCCGGCCCCGCCGATATTAACAGATTTTGTAATCCATGGATTTGCACTGAAATCTTCAGCTATTGTAATTTTGGATGGTGATCGTTCAGCAATCTCTTTGTTTATCCATTGCAAAAACGACCAACCTTCATCAATGTCATTATCCGGATTATTATTTTGTCCCTTACTGTTCCGAATATAACCAGTTGCATCGAAGCGTAATCCGTCGAAGTGATATTCTTCCAGCCACATCAGGGCATTGTCTCTCAGGTATTGCTTAACTTCCGTCCTTCCGTAATCGGGCCGCGTGTTTCCCCACGGTGTTTCCGAACGCCAGTCGTTATAAAAATAAATGCCTCCTTTATCATCTTCATACCAGCCGTCAAAACGCCACAAATCCAAATCATCCGGACCAAAATGGTTGTAAACCACATCGAGAATAACCACAATCCCGGCTTTGTGCGCCTCATTAACCAACGACTTTAAATCTTTTGAACTTCCGTAGGCCGATTCCACTGCAAACGGATGTGCGGTATTGTAACCCCAGGAGTAATCGCCCGGAAATTCCGCTGCCGGCATAAGCTGAATGGCATTAATACCTAATTCCTTTAGGTAGGGTATTTTTCGCTGTACCGACTGAAAATTGCCTGGCGTATCGCGTTGCGGCGCATTAAATGTTCCTACATGAATCTCATATAGTACCAATTCATTCCACGATGGAATTCCAAATTCGGTATCTTCCCATTCAAAATCCGGATCTATAATCACTGAATTTCCTGTTGAATTTGTTAACTCGTCGTGCATAAGGATCGTTCTTTAACAATTTTTGTTCGCCGTTGAAAATTACGAATTTATATTCGTCACCAAACTTTGCATTTTCAACATTGCCATACCAGAAACCGTTTTCTTCCGATTCCAGTTCGTCACTTTCTTCCTCCCATTTATTAAATGCTCCGGATACAAAAACTTTATCAGCATTGGGCGCCCATACCCTGAAAGCAACACCGTTTTCATGTGTTATTGCTCCCATACCGGCTAATTTTTCTAATTTCATTATTGTAATGTTAAATAGCCATTTTTTACAGATCGCTTGAAAGATTTGTGCCAAAATCAGCCGCAAAATCAATTGATTATCATTCAGATGTTTATGTCAGGCAGCTATAAATATTTGCGTGGAATTAATATCAGATTAATCCTCTTAACGGGAATATTTTTCCACAGCTTTCCAGATTTTCCTTATTCTTGCGAAACAGATAACAAAAGTGAAATCAGATACTATTGAGCTTCAGTTATTTCGAAAACATTACTCGATAGGTCTCCCCTGCCGCTCATTATGTTATAACCGACTTTCATGAGGTAATCACCTGAGTATACCTGATTTTCATTTCCGCCTCCAAACCGCGGCGGACGACGTCCTTCACGTAGCATTATATTTATTTCTTTTACTGAATATTTTTTATCCGGATCAAGCCCCTGCAATTTCACCGGATTGGTAATATTTTCGCGATATGCATTCATGGTATAACAAAAAAGCACGGCTTTGTCTTTTGCTTCGGAAACATACATCAGCGAAGCGCGGCTTTCTTCGTAAGGAGAAATCAAACGGTACATATCGCCAAACCAAATTACATTTTTTAAGCGGTTGTAATCTTTTAATGCCTGCTGACTAAATGCCAGTTCATCGGGCGTAAATTCTTCCACACGGATATCCCAGCCCATTTTATCCATAAAAGCTACATCGGTGCGAAATTTTAAGCGATTGATTTCCCATGGTTGTAATATGGTTACAAATGGTATTTGCCGGGAAAAAATAGGAGTATCCCCATTGAATGAAAATCCGGTTGAACGCATCGGTGTTATCGCTGGGCCAGAATTCGGTAAAATATTTCATTGCGCCGTAATCGGTTCGACCTCCGCCACCGGAACAAAGCATAATGGGTAAATCGGGATATTTTTTGCGCAAATCTTCCATCACCTTGTAAAAACCTTTTACATAATCGATATAAATATGGCTTTGGTTTTCACCCAGGTATTGCGAATATGTCATTTGTCATTTCGCGGTTACAATCCCACTTGAAAAATGCGATACCGGGATATTTGGTCATCAGCCCGTCAACAACATTATAAACAAATTTTTGCACTTCAGGATTCGACAAATCAAGAACCAACTGATTTCGCGAATAATGTTCCGGCCTGTTGGGCAATTTCAAAATCCAGTCGGGATGATTTTCGTACAACTCGCTTTTGGGATTTACCATTTCCGGTTCAATCCATATTCCGAATTTAATTCCTTTGGCTTCTGCCTGTTTTACCAGATAGCCGATTCCCTGCGGTAGTTTTTCCTTTGTTTCCTGCCAGTCGCCCAAACCGGCGCGGTCGTTGCTTCGCGGGTATTTATTTCCAAACCAGCCGTCATCCAACAGGAACAGATCAACACCAAGCTTTTTGGCGCCATCGAACAATTCTACCAAACGGTCTTCGTTAAAATCGAAATAAGTGGCTTCCCAGTTATTCACAAAGTGTAATCGCGAACCTTCGCCATCGAGCACCTGGTATTTTTGTGCCCATTTATGCAGATTTCGGCTTGCCTGTCCTTTCCCGTTATTCGAAAAGTGAAAATAAATTCCGGCGTTTTAAAAACTTCATTGGGTTTCAGATGATATTCCGATGCATAAGGATTCATTCCTGAAACAACCCTAAGTGTATTGGTTTCGGTAATTTCGAAAACAAACTGAAAATTTCCTGTCCAGGCCAACGTTGCGGCCATCACATTACCTTCTGTTTCTGTTGAAGGTTCGTTCAGGGAAAGAAAAAACATAGGCGCCTGAAATTTATCGGCACGTGTTCCCAGCTTTGTATCTATAATTTTTATTCCGCTGGTGAGTTTACTTTCCTGCATCATCATTTCTTTTGCCCAATCGCCGTGAAACTGAGTAAGCCAGTAATCGCGTTCGCTAAACGTCAACATCGACGAGGCAAAATTGGTGAGCAAAACCGGATTTTTTCTCGTTGTGGCTAATTTCCGTCCATGCTTCAATAATATCTTCATTTTAAAATGTTTTGAAACACAGTTTTACCTCAACCGGATAAACATCATCTTTTAAGGTGATTTCCGTAACTGCTACGTTATCGTTTTCCTTCGTCACTTTTACATCGTCAAATTTCAAAGCCAGTGAAGGATTTCCATCGTTATGAACCATACGGATCGCAGGTTCGTGCAAATCGTCGGTTCCGGCTGGCGCAAATGCTTCATTTCTCCCGAACAACATTTCATATTCATCGGGATTATTCAGTTTTTCACCAAAATATGCCTGAACAAGTTTCCCCTGAAATCCGGATTTATAGACTAATGCAGTGTTTTGGGTTTCAATAAAAATTGGTTTTTCCTGCGCAAATAAATTGTACCATAAAAAAAGAATTAAAAAGTAGGAATGAGAGGGTATTGAATTGTTCTCATAATAGTTGATTTTATATTGTTAATACTTTATTTCAGTTTATATATTTCTGAACCGGCCAAAAGAAAACATCCAAGACCGAAATCCTCAAAATTGGGTACTTTATCGTATGAAAGCGGTTGACCGTCTTTGGGTTCTTTTCCTGTGCTTTGTGCAAATCCCAAAAATCCATTATCGTGCAGACAATCCTTTGCAAGTCCGTTCCATGCTTTCAGCAAAACCGGAAGATATTTCTCCCGATCGAGCAATCCTGAATTCACGCCATAAGCCATTCCGTAAGTAAAAAGCGCTGTTCCACTTAGTTCTTTTCCGCCAAAATTACCAGGATCATGCAGACTTACATTCCAAAATCCATCTTCACGTTGAATTGGAACCAAAGCTTTCATCATCCGCATAAAATCATCGACATATTGCTGACGGTGCGTTTCGTTTTCCGGAATTGTTTGAAGTACACGAACCAGAGCCGCCACAACCCAACCGTTTCCGCGGCTCCAGTAACAATCTTCCCCGTTTGGTTCTTTATAAGGCGGGTCGAAATCCTTGTCGCGCCACCATAAACCATCGGCTTCGTTAAACAAACCGTTATCGCCATGAATATTCCGGGTGTACATGTACATCTCGTACATTTTATTGAAATATTTCGGGTCATTTAAAACAACACCCAGTTTGGCAAAAACCGGCATTGCCATTTGCAGTGCATCGATCCACCACCAGTCATCAACCTGTGGCGTATTGACCATCATATCCATGCAAACCTTTATGTTTTTAATTTTTTCGGGTTCAGGCAGAATATTGTACAAATCGATGTAGGTTTGTCCGCAGCACTGGTCATCACCATTTCGGGTTGTATTTCCATTTCGCATTCCCCAATGGTGAAATTCGGCCCAGGAAACTGCATAATCGTAAAATTCATCTTTGGGATAAATGGAATACAAAGCCATCAATCCCTCGTAATATACACCACGTGTCCAGATATTGCCGGGACGTTCCCGATCGGTGATAATGGTTTTTCCAACATCGGGCCATTTTTGCATAAAATAACTGTTTGCCAATTCCATCTGTTGAAGAACTTCATTTCTGTTCGGCAATTCCTGAGAATAACCCGTGATGAATATTGCGATAAAAAAGGATAAAAGATATATTTTTTTCATTTTCGATATCAATTCAGATTAGCACCACAATTTATAGATTTTCGGATTGAATTCGGTCAAATCTATCCAGAGGTATAACCTATTTTTAAACATATTCAATCCGCAAAATAGCTTTCCGGCGGTCCAAGATAACTGTCTTTCTTTTCTCCGGTACTGACAACAATTTTTTGCAGAACCAATCCTGAATCCACCATCCAGACTTTTATAGTATGTTTTCCTGCACTTTCGAATGGATGCGTTGAAACCGCTTCGATAATGTTATTGGAAACCCAACGTTCCCAAAGCCGGCTACTATAATTCTCATGAGCATTAATAATTTGGGGCTTTTCATCATCCACAGAAACAGCGAGTTTCCGCCCGTCGTCATTAAAATAATTCAATGTAGGCGAAAGTAAAACTGTGATTTCTGCATCGCCCGGTTCCTGAAGATAAATGTCGTATTCCAACCGCGGATTGTTACCGCCGGGAACAATCGAATCTGCCGTAACCGGATTTACAGTAACCCCGCTCAATGTACGTCCTAACCCGGGAATTATCTTCCATGTTATTCCGCGCGATTCGGTTTTACGGGAAAAATGCTCTGCTTCCATTGAAACCATACCGTTGCTCTCCACAAATGTATTCCTGATCTGATTTTTTATTCCGTTTAAATTATTTATGTCGATATTTAAATTGACTGTCTTGCCATTCCCCTTTACGATGAGCAGTGAGGAAGTTTTCCCTGCCGGGGCTTTGTTCCAATCAACGGTAATCCAGATTCGTTTTTCATCATCGACTTCTCCTGATTTTTCTGACAGCGTTATCCAGTCGGCATCGTTTTGAATGTATAAATCAAACGGTTTTTGCCCCCGGTTAAATACATCGATAAAAACCGAAGTCTGATTGAACGGATCCAAAACCGGCAACGGAACATCCACATCACCTTCTGTCCAGAATTTTTCCGAACCTTCAATTGCTACTGCCATTTCAGAATGTTCCGGTATTTCTGTGGTTTCAGTTTTCGGAATCCTGTTTTTCGGCGGTTGTTGCCAGTAAGTATAACCAATATGCGTCTGGCTCATCATGTGGTTCCATTTGCCATCCGCCAGCGCGTTGTGATAATAATCGGTAATTAGCGAGTCTTTTTTGAAAAGCTCCTTAACTTTTTGAGCCAAATCATTTGTGCTGCTTCTCCCCTGCTCTGCATACATTTTATTTAAGGCAGTCGTGACATATAAATCATTTAGATTTGCACAAGCAGAAATGGGATGCAAAACCAGTTCATAATAAGCATCTTTCTGCTTTGCCGGAATTTCGTTGTTCAGCTTTTGAGCCTTTTCAGCAAGTTGATTATATTCGTCGCGAATAGTTTCTGCTTCCCTGAAATTCAATAAACTATAGGTATCTGGTGAAAGTAATTCGGGTTTTCTACGTCCGTTGTATTTGGCATACAACCGTAACATTTCTGCAATTTCAGATGAATGTGCATTTCCAAATTGTTCTTTTGCCCAAAGTTCAGTGTATTCTTTTAATCGTTCTGCGGGCCATGCATCGGGATCAAATGCAAAATCGAGGAAAAAGGAAATCGGAACTTCCATCGGTTTTAGGTCGCCAACATTTACAATCCAAATTCGGTCTACTCCATGTTGGTATGCCAGGTTCATCTGTTCCCAAATTCGGGGAAGCGGATTTGTGTTCAGCCATTTATAGTTACGCGGCCCGCCAACATAATCGAAATGATAATAGATTCCGTAACCACCTGCCCTTGGCGGATCCGATGGCCGGGGAAGTTTACGGATATTTCCCCAGTTATCGTCACACAATAACAGAGTTACATCGTCGGGAACACGCATTCCTTTATCGTAATAATCCTGAACTTCTTTATATAATGCCCAAAGTTGCGGCGTTTCGGTAATATCTTTCTTCGTTACTTCTTTTATAATTTCACGTTGGTCGGCCACTATTTTTTCCAGCAAAGCGGTGTTTGTTTCGCGGCTCATGGCCATATCGCCGTCGCCACGCATGGCAAGATTTACAATGGTCTCTCTGTCGCCAATCCGCTCAATTCCGCCTCTCCAGAATTCCCTGAGTTGTTCGGCATTGGTTTCATAATTCCAGGCTTTACCACCATAAGGCGCCCATTCTTTTTGCGCCCTGTTCATGGGCTCGTGATGCGTGGTTCCCATTACAATTCCCATTTCGTCGGCAAGTTCAGGATTCTGCGGATCGTTGGCATTAAAAGCCGCCCACCACATGGCAGGCCACAAATAATTTCCTTTCAGCCGTAAAATCAGTTCGAAAACCTTTTCATAAAAAAGATGATTAAAACCGCCATAATTTTCCACCGCCCAACGGCCAAGTGCAGGTTCTTCATCATTTAGAAAAATTCCGCGGTATTTTACTTTTGGAGTTCCGAGGTTATATCTTCCGGCTTTTATCGTTATAGCATCTTTATGCTGAACGGGAACATCGGCCCAGAAATACCAGGGTGAAACTCCGATCTGGCGGGAAATATCGAACATGCCAAAAATGGTTCCGCGTTTGTCGCTTCCCGCAATTACCAATGCTTTTTCGATATTTGGAAACGGATTTTCGACCACCTGGATTAACGAGGTTTCCCATTTATCTTTTATATCATCTACATTTATTTTCTTCCAACTTATCAGCGAATCGATCAGGCTGCTTTTACCAATGGTCCCAATAATCACTATTTCTTTATCATTGGGCATTTCGCCCATAATTATATGTGGTTTTGCGCCGGTGACTTTATAAATATCATCCTGAAAATAACCTGCAATTTTTATCACTCCGGGATAATCGTAAGCATCAAGAACCAATGGTGCCGATTTTCCTGAATTCGATAAAACGAAATCGGCTGGATTTTTTTGTTCTGTAAGATAGTTTACGGGTAAGAGGCTTTTGGTTTCCTGTGAATTTCCTTCAAAACATAAAATATTTAGAATGACAGCAATAAAAATAGCTGAAAGTTTAATGTTTTGATTTTTTGTCTTCATAGTAAAATCCTTTTTTCATTATCAAATTAGTTCAGCATTTGATTAGTATTTTAGTTCGAAGAAATTCAGATCCAGGTTAAAAAATGATATTGTATTCAAGTCAATTGTCTACGCAATGTGGAGAGAATTTCTCTTTTATCCATCGCTTTATTTTCCAATACAAAACAAATGCTTATCGCCCCGTAAATAAATTTTGCCATCGCTAATGGCGGGTGAGGCATTCATGTGTTCGCCAATCGAATTTTTGGCAATAGCTTCAAACACCGGCCCCGGTTTTATTACGGTTATCATTCCTTCATCGTTGGGCATATAAACCAAACCACCAGCCAATACAGGTGAAGGATATTGTTTCCCCAGGTTCTCTTTCCAAAGCACTTTCCCCGTTGCAATTTCAATACAATGAACATTTCCGTTGGTCATCGTACTGAAAAGATAGTCATCGGTACATACCGGGGATGGAACATAAAAAGCGCCATCTTTGGTTTGCCAAACTACTTTAGTATCGGTAACATCGCCCGAACCATCAGGTTTTATGGCCAGTAAAATCCGTTGCGGCCAGGCACTGCTGATAAGTACCAAATCGTGTTTTTTGTTATAAACCGGAGTGGAGCAAAAATCTTCGGATGGCCCGTTCAATCCACCAGTAGCGGCTTCCGTCATCCGGATTATAGGAAGTAATTTGTTTGTTGCCACCAAAAATCATTTGCATTTTGCCTGCCATTTCCCTGAAGATTGGAGTGCTGAAACTATGTGCCGGATTGTCCTGATGAACTTTCCAAATAATGCTTCCATCATTTGTATTCAGCGCAGCCAAAAATGAATCATCATCCAAACTGTTACCATTTATTATCAGTTTATCGTTATAAATAACCGGCGAGCAACTGTAACCATGCGGACTTGAAAACTTACCCGGGTCGTTGCTCCCATATTTTATTTCCTGAGAAATCATAAGCCGCAACAAAAGCATCTTCACCATCCAAAAACGAAACATACACTAATTTCCCATCGGTGGCAGGTGTTCCCGATGCATAACTGTTATCGTTGTGTTTTCCTTCAAACGTCGTATGCAATACCGTTTTTTGCCATAGTTTCTTTCCTGTATCCTTATCGAAACAAAGTAAAATCCGCTCATGTGTATCAGCAATTGCCGACGTGAGGAAAAGCTTATCTTCCCATATGATTGGTGAAGAATAGCCCAAACCCGGAACTTCGGTTTTCCAAAGTACATTTTTCTCCGAATCCCATTCTGTGGGGAGGTTGGTTTCATTAGTTGTGCCATCGCCATTTGGGCCACGCCAGTTGGGCCAGTTCTGGGCATTAATTGCAAATGAAACAGATAAAATCAAGAACAATGAAATAGTAAAAGGTTTTAGGTTGGTCATATTATTCGTTTTAGAAAATTGAATTCCTAAAAGTATAAATTAATTTGATTATCTGATAGGGCATTCCAGAGTCATAAAGCAGGCGGCGGGCAAATTAGCATATCCCAAATGTAATGGTTATGTGGTATCATCCTTCGACTCCTCTGCCTATGACAGATTCTTGTTTTTGTCATATCCTCATTGCGCCCAAAAGTTCTTGGGTAAACTCTCAGGATGACAGTTAAAAAAAGCAGCGAGGGTTGGTTTGAGCTTTTTACCCTTTCCGCTTCGCGACTTTCCCTTACAAAGGGAAAGACTTTCTGACCAAATATTGCATAAAATCTGATTGGTATGAAATAAAAAAACTATTATGATTTTGAAAATCACAAACAGAAATGAAAGTAACCTTGTTTTGAGCACATTGTTTTCGGGCAACTATCGGTTGATTATCCTTCGCTGCACGGAGGGAAGGACGGGAGGATGGGTAAATCCAACCACCGGAAATTTATTCATACATCCGGTTGACACCTGAAAAACCTGCTCAAAACCTCAGGTAAGAAAAACCAGCTGAACCGAAGGTGTAGTGCGGGTTTTGAAAGGTTGCCCCGAGGCTAAAAAAATTATAGTTATGTTTTTCCAAAATTATAGTTATGATTTTCCAAAAACATAGTTATGATTTTTTCAAAATATAGCGTTCGTTTTTTTTGAGCTCTACTAAAAGAAAATTCCACTCCGGTTTGGGGTGAAAACAAGGTGTACCTGGGACTAATTTTGCAACGCGAAAAAATCCCGAATGAGCAGTGGATAGAAAAGGAGCTCTGAAAAAGTTTTCCTGCTTATAAATCCGGAGGATTTAAATATTTATAGAAAAATATGGGTATCATGGTATGACTCCCACCGGAGTCATATGATTTGTTCGGATCCGATTTTCTATATACATGAAATTCAGCCAGAATTTTTGGAAATGGTTTTACAGTGTGTTCAAAGATTGAGAATTTTGCACCAGCGGAGGATTGATTCCTAAAATGCGTTGCAGAGGCGGAATAGCTTACCCCTCGGCGGAGACATGATGTATTTGAAGAATTTTTCAGCCAAAAGCTGAGACACAAATTGCAAATTTGCGCCAACGGGGGACATTGAGGCATTGCATGCCATCAGAACCTTAATTGTGGGGGCTTGGCATTATTGTTCAAGTCGGTTTATTTCTGTTCTGATTTCGTCAATTACTTCGGTATTCATTATTTCCTTCTTACCATTTGCTTTTGATGAAAAAATGTAGAATACTTTGCCGCCAAATTCTTTTTCAAACTTTTCGTGTGTTTTTTGTTGCAATCCTTTTTCTTTGAAAATTTGAGATAATTGTATTCCTTGGTTTACTGGTTTAATCTGTAATCCAATATATTTACTTTTAATTTTTATGAAAAAATCAACATTGAAAAGTCTGTCCCATTTGTCTGGTGCGGGTTCTATTTTATAACCAAGTTCTTGTTCAAGTTGACCATAAATAGTTTTTATTTCGGTCCAATATCCATCAAAGGTTCGGTCAATTACAAGCTGGAGCATATATTCAATGCAGTCTTGTTCTGTGATTTCTTCTACTTCTGCTGATATTACCTCAGTTATCTTGATATAAAGTTTTTTGCCAAGCTCAATTATATGTTCTTTTGAACGGACTTTAGAAAAGTAGTATTCACGCCATTCTTCAATTGTCTTTGGTTCACATTTTCTTATGCTCTCTGAAGTTGGTCCAACATTACGTTTAAAATTTAGTTGAAAGCGGTTCATTGCGCTATTTAAAATCCATTCTTTTGCCATTATGTTATGTTTAAAATCTGTCTTGTTATTTGTTGATTAACGTGCTGATTCCAGGAATTAATTAACGCTGTTCTTCTATCATTATCACTTCTGGTTCTGTTTTCCAAACTATCCAAATAGGTTTCAAGCTCGTTGATAGCTGAAATTATAAAAAAGCCTGCTGGTCTACCTGTGGCTGAACCAATTAAGTCACCATCAATTTCAATACATTCTTTTATTAATCCCCTTAGACGTACTTGATTACCACCCGCATGGTATCCTAAAGTTTGGGCTAAATTTTTTGCATTAATGGCGGATGCTCTCATTTAGAAGATTTTGCCTTTCTTGGGGTGTAAAATTAATCGGCATAAGATGGATTATATAGATTAATGAATTTTTCCTTGAATTTGAATTCTTGTTGAATATCTGGCTGCACTAATCCTTCTTTAATTAAATGGGCATTTATGAAAGTTTTATTTTTCAAATATAAATAGCACATCAAATTATTTTGTTCGTCATACTTTTGATTGTCAAACTTCATAAATACTTTTTGACCTTTAGTCTTATCATAAAGAAATTGCTTAGCCAAACCGATTGCGTTTTTTTTCTCTTTTATTCCAATGAGTCTTACAATAAGATCATTACTTAGCCTAATTAGTTCTGGACTTATTATTTCTTTCACTGAATAATATTCTTCCCTTTTACCGCTATTTTTATCGATTTTTGAACCAAATTGCAATTTTTTTGGATCAACTTTTTTGTCGAGGTTTTGAAAGTCAACGAATTTGTAAGAAAGTTGCTCAAACTCTTTCTCGATTTCTAAATCAATAGAGTCTTTTAAAAATTCATAAGTTGTTCCAGAAATATCTGTTTGTTTGATATTAAGTTTTTGTTTGGCAATTTCAATAAATTCAGAATTAATCTCGTAACCAATCGAATTCCGGTCTAAATTCTTTGCTGCTAATGAAGTTGTCCCACTTCCCATAAATGGGTCTAAAACAGTTTCACCTTTAAACGCAAACATTTTTATAAGTCGTTTAGGCAATTCTTCCGGGAACATAGCAATATGACCATCCTGTTTTGCACCACTAAAATTCCAATGACCGGAAAAATATTCCTTCCATTCTTCTATTGTCATTTTCGATTGGTCTTTGATGGCTTTACTAACCTTTGTTGGAACTCCTAATTTTTTGAATATTAAAATAAATTCATAGTCAATTGAGAGGATTCCATTTCTTGGAGTAGGGTAACTTCCCATTAAGGATGCTCCACCGGTTGTATTTGTTGTTGTCTGCTTTTGCCAAATTATAGCTCCCATATAGTCAAATCCAATGCTCTCACAAAATTTAATGATTTCAGTCCTAATAGGGATTACCTTATATCGACCATAATAGACCGCACGTGCAAACTGGTCCCCGATATTTACGCATAACCTACAACCATTCTCAAGAATTCGATAACTTTCTTTCCAAACAAGATTCAAGTTATTAATATAAGTCTCGTAATCTTCATGATAACCAATTTGATTCTCTGTTCCATAGTCCTTTAGCTGCCAATAGGGTGGCGAAGTGATTACCAGATTAACCGACTTATTCGGAATAAGATTCATCTGGCGGCTATCACCGTTTATTATTTTATGTGTCGTTTTCAATTGTCTTTTTTTTTACAAAGGTAGTCAGAATATAGGTTTTTCTGTCCGATTCTGCGAGTTTCTCGGCCTTACCCCAAACATTTGTGAATGTTCTTATGACTATATTTCGCTTATAGTGATATCCATTAAAATGCTATCTTGTAACATCTTATCAGTTTGTAAGTACTTCTAAGTCTGTCAGGCGGGCGTATATAAATGTTTACCATCGAATGTATTTTTCTGAAATTCCGGGGTGGCAGTCCCTGCCTGCCGTTCGGCAGTTCAGGCAGGCTGCATTTCGAATCCATCTTCTGTGTCACCGGCCCTGCTCTGGCAATAAATACCCAACGGGAATTTTTTCGTCAGGGGTTTCCGGAAATAAAAATAACTGAAAACAAGGAAATTAACAACGGGGGAAGGGAGTTTGGAAAAGGTCTAAATAAGGACGAATAACAGAAGGATTGAGGGATAGATGGATTGAGGGATTGAGGGATTGATGGACTGAAATATTAAAAAAACATTTTCTATTATTGCGACTTGCACACCGTTTACAAAATGGCGCCGACGGGGAGTAAATTTTGCAACGCGATGAAATTGTGCAGGAGTGGGGATACCCTGAAAAAAGGCAGTAGTATATGGTAAGCCACTGCCTTTTTCGGGGCTCAACTGTGCCTTAATTCCTAATTCGTTGGCGGTTCGTTATTAATTTCCTCCAATTGGCATCATTGGATGAACCTCAATTTTAGTTGGAATATCCTTAAAAATCGGATTGTCCCTGGCAATTTCCACAGCTTCATCTACATCCTTAGCCGTTATATGGAAATATCCTGCCACCACTTCTTTACTTTCATTAAAGGGGCCATCCTTCAGCGTTCCATTGCTTTCCGTAATGATTCTGCTGCCTGACTTTTCAATTGGGTTTGCGCCTTTCAGTATGCCTTTTTTCATTAGCCCACCGATGTATGCACTTCCGCGTTCCATATGTTTTTGCAATTGCTCCGGAGATAAATCAGTCCAGACACATCCTTCCGTTTTGATAATCAATAAAAAATCTTTCATTGTTCTTTGTTTTAGATTAATAACGGTGTTTACAGGCTAATAACAATCGGGTTTAAGTGATAGGGACATCATTATTACTTTTTTTCAAAATAAATTTTAAATCTATTTTCCAGCATTTGTTTTTCTTTAGGCAAAGGAGCAAGTTCAATGGCTTTTTTAAGTGTTTTTTTCGCAATGTCATTTTCATTTATTTGAACGTGGAACTCGGCTTTAGTTGCATAGAATAAATAGTTGGATTTGATAATCTTGTCGTTTTCGATTACACCCAATTCCTGAATTGCCTTTTTTATATCACCTGCTTTCGATAATGCAATAGCACGGTTAAGAATGACAATAGGTGAGTTGTCTATGGTTAATAATTTATCGTAAAGTGACAGAATACTTTTCCAATCGGTTGATGCAAAGTCTTTAGCCGAACAATGATAAGCCGAAATGGTTGCCAAAATATGGTAATTTGAAATTTGATGATTCAGGGCGGCTTTTCCCAAATTAGAAAAACCTTGCTCCATAATGCGATAGTCCCATAATGAACGGTTTTGCTGGCTTAAGGTCATAATATTTCCATCTTTATCTTCTCTTGCCTTAAACCGGGATGAATTCAATTGCATAAGAGCTATCAACGCATAAGTATTTGACTTATTGGTTATGGATTTATGATTCGCAAGCATTTCTGCCAATCGAATTGATTCCTTGCAAAGTTCTGTGCGAATTAATTCATCTCCGCTTGAAGCACTATATCCTTCATTGAACAAGAGGTAAATAGCTTCTAAAACGGCATCTACTCTTTTGTCCAATTGTTGTTTCGAGGGAACTTCAAAAGGTATGTCGTCTTCTCTAATCGTTTTTCTGGCCCTAACCAATCGTTTGTTGATGCTTTCATTGCCGGTTAAAAACGATTTGGCTATTTCGCTAATATTAAATCCGCACAATGTTTTAAGTATCAGGGCAATTTGCGAATCTTTTGAAATAGATGGATGGCAACACATAAACATCATCCGTAATTGGTCGTCTGAAATGCTTTCTTCTGAAAAAAAATCAATCGGGTTCAGCTCGGTAGGTGGTTGTGTTTTTGAAACATATAAACTCTCGGAAATATACTTCTCCTGATGTCTTTCCCGCCTGATAGCGTTCAAAGTTTTATTCTTTGCAACGGTGTATAGCCAGGCCACATGATTTTCAGGAATGCCTTTATAAGTCCAGTTGCTTATGGCTTCGACTAAAGTATCCTGTACAATATCTTCGACAAGAATTAAATTGTCCGTGCCAAAAATACCGGTTAGAACTGAAGTCATTTTTCCAGATTCGTGTCTGAAAAAATGTTCAACTAATTCGTTTATTTCAGATGTATTTTCCAACTCTTTCCGGATGTTTTTGTCGCGTAACTCAGGCGGATTGCCCCGCCCTTGTCCCCTATGAACCGTTTCCCGATGAAAACCCGGGACAGGCCGGATAGTTTCGCATCATACGGCTCAAGCTCTCTATAGGCGGATTTAACCATCCGGAAAGGTACAAAATAAAAGACCAGGCTTTTACATAATTTGAAATTATGCATTACAGAATAATGTACTGTTTCAGGAGCATGTCCACCAAAAATGAGGCAGTAGGGTGATTGTGTGATAGAATGTAAATAACGTTTTAAGGAGGGAATATGAGTCCACAAAAATATCCTGCAAGCTTAATAGTGTTCACTAAAAACCTGCAGGATATATTTTAAATCTTTGTTTTCTATTTCGCCAGTTCAGCCATATTTCCCAAGGAAGGATTACATGGCCGGATGCTGTAACTGAATTCGGTAGCTTCCGTTTTCAAAAGATACCTGTCCATAGGTGGCGGTCCGCAACTTGCACCGCCAAGGCCGTTTTGGGCCACATCGATGGATAAAATAGTTTCCCCTCGTTTCTCAAGTTCAAAAGGATGGTTTGCTTTGTCCAAATCCAGCGGAGTGTAATGCAAAGCGCTAAAATCCATCAGGTTTTTGGCTGAAACAATAATTCCGTTTCCTGTCCGGTTGGTTACAGCTACCCAGCGCACATCACAACGGTTTCCGCAATCCTGTGTACGAATATAGGGAACAAACATATCATCAACGGTGGTTTGATATCTTCCTATTGCGGCAGCTCTTTTCCTGTCCACATAATTTTCGAAAGGCCCTGCGCCAAAGTATTCCACATTTTCAAAGCCATCAGATAAGTTGAGCATAAAGCCCAGTTTTGGCAATGGCCAGTCGGTTTGGTCGGGAGTGAAGGTAACCGCCACTTCGATAATTCCGTTGCCGTCCACTTTGTAGGTTGTTTCTGTTAAAACCGAAAATTCTTTTGGTGTGGAAGACTTGCTTTTCACCTTTATTTCCACGGCATTTGTTCCGATTTTATTCACTGAAAAATCCTGGACTTCGGTGGTGAGGTCCCAGAGTTCCTCATTATTCCATGTTCTTGAAAAAGCCCGGTCGTTATCTACCGGCGCCCTGTACAGGTTTAGCATTGGTCCGCCAACAAAAGTGTAATTTACCACCGGCGGTTCAGGCGGCTGGTTTCTTCTGCGGAACGAGTAGCGGATTTCTTTTTCCGATTTGAAGATTTCGGTATTCGAATAATTCAGGTCGGTTATCGTTCCGATTTTTCTGCCAAACACTACTTTAAAGGAATTTCCTGAAATGGTTACTTCATTGTCATCTTCGGCAACGTTAATATCGGGAACGAATTCGGTTTTCGAAGCAAATTCAGGCACATTGTATGGCATATTAAATTGTTCCCAGGCCATAACGTGTCCCGCTTTTGCCCAGAGTTCATCGGTTTTCAGTGTGAAAATTATTTTCAGGAAATATTCGCTTCCCGCCTTCAGGTCTGGTTTCTTCACCGGAACAGTGATGGTTTTCGAAGCGCCGGGCGCCAAATCCAAACCGGGCATGTCACCTTCCTGAATTGCTTTTCCGTCGCATTCGAGCTTCCATTTCAAATTGAACTGATTCAGATTGATGAATTGGTATTTGTTGGTAATTTTCACCTCTCCGCTAAGCAGGTTCGATGGTTCAAATCCAACGTATTGGTAAACCTTTTTCACTTCTTCCATTTTAGGAGTTACCTGCCTGTCGGGTGTGGTTAAACCGTTAATACAGAAATTGCCGTCGTTGGGATAATCGTTAAAATCGCCGCCATAGGCAAAAAAGTACTCACCCGGTTTTCCCGGAACAGGTTTTGACAATCCCTGGTCAACCCAGTCCCAGATGCAACCGCCAATTAAGCGTTTGTGTTTTTCAATTACATCCCAGTATTCCTGCAGGTTTCCGACTGCGTTACCCATAGCGTGGGCATATTCGCACATAATAAACGGTTTTGGACTGTCTTTGGCTCCGGTTTCATCCAGCCATTCCACACTCGGATACATCGCCGATTCGATATCGGCAACTTCATTGTACCGTTCGTAATGAACAGGCCTTTCCTTATCGAGCGCTTTAATGGCCTTATAACCGGCTTCGAAATTTACTCCGCCGCCGGCTTCATTACCCATCGACCAGAAAATTATTGCAGGATTATTTTTGTCGCGTTCCACCATTCTGACGATACGATCGACATGCGCCTTTTCCCATTTGGGATCTTTCGCCAGCGATTCTTCACCATATCCCATTCCATGCGATTCCACGTTGGCTTCATCAATCATATAAATACCATAAATATCGCACAACTTATAAAAATCAGTATGGTCGGGATAGTGGCAGGTTCGAACCGTATTAATGTTGAATTGTTTGAAGAGCTCAATATCGCGTTTCATCATTTCGAGGCCTACATGCCGTCCGTCAAACGGATCGTGTTCGTGGCGGTTTACTCCTTTAAACAATACGCTTTTGCCATTTACCCAAACCTGCTGATCGTGGATTTCTATTTTTCGAAAACCATAAAGCGTAGTCAAAACTTCGGCGATTTCACCCTTGTCGTTTTTCAGTACAAAATAAGCCTGGTACAGGTTTGGAATTTCTGCCGACCATAATTTTGGATTCTTAATGGTTACTTTTTCATTTAACGTCAACAGATTTTTTGTTGAAACTTTTTTTACCGGAACCGACGCGATTTTGTCCTGTTCGGTTGGCATCTGGCCGTATTCAGGCAGGTAAACATCACAAGTCACAGTTCCTGAACCGCCAAAACTTCTGAATTTCATGGCGAGGTTTAGTTCTGCTTCAGTCATATCAGCATTGAATTCCGAAGTCAGTCCGAAATCCCAAAGGTGAGTCTTTGGAACTGCATACAGATATACATCACGATAGATGCCGCTCAAACGCCAGAAATCCTGGTCTTCAAGGTAACTTCCATCGCTCCAGCGGTAAACTTCAACTGCCAGCATGTTTTTTCCCGGCGCAAGATATTTGGTAATATCAAACTCAGCAGGAGTCATTGCTCCCTGGCTGTAACCCACTTTCCGGCCATTCACCCAAATATAGAATGCGCTTTTTACACCGGCGAAATGGATAATAACCTCATGGTCATTCCAGTTAGCCGGAATTTCAAAATCTTTTCTGTAGGAACCAACAGGATTTGGATTTTTGTATGCGGTAAAATTTTCAGGCGCTTTATCCATCACTTTTGGCGGAGTTTTGGCAAACGGGTAACGCACATTCGTATATATGGGAGTTCCATAACCACGGGTTTGCCAGTCGGCAGGAACGTCGATTTCATCCCAATAGGATACATCATAATCGGGTCTGTAAAAATCCACAGGGCGAAGATCGGGATGTTTTACCCAGTTGAATTTCCATTTTCCATTTAAATTCTGCACCAGTGGCGATGAAAGTTCAACATCTGCCTGTGCCTGTGCCAATGTTTGATAAGGTACATAATGACTATGGGGATCTTCTTTGTTAATGCTTATTACCTGTTCGTTTTCCCAGTCGTGTTGCTGGGCTGTTGAAAAGCTAACAATAACAGCCAGGATGATACCGGCAATTCCAATTTTTTTGAACATGATTTTTTAATTTATTAGGTTTTGGTTTTCAATTTTTAAATATAAAAAAATAACAGTCTGTCGTTCCGACCAAAGGGAGGAATCTCTTTAATATGTTAATCTTTAAAGTTTACAAAGTTTATAAATCCTGCAACCAGATTTTTTCGAACATACAAGTTAAACAAAAAATTTTAGTACCCGGAATATTTGGCTTTCATCACATTTAACGTTTGCGGTATCCAAACCTGATAGCGGTTATTTTCTTCCCAGGTATTTCCGGCAGAGGCGAAATCGCAAAAATGAATTTGAACCGGTTCCCGGTATTCGCCTTCCAAATCGGTTCCCAGAACGAGAGGAGCGGTAAAAGCAAGCCAGACATGTGCAGGTTTATCTTTAACTTCTATTAAGTCTCACAATTCCGTTTTCGTTCGCAATAACACTTGTTTCGTCGATAAAACCATCGGCAAAACGCGAGTCGCGTGCCAGTACCAATGGCCCACGGGTTATTGCCTGGAAATTATTTGAGAAGATGCAGCCTTCCTCTTAAATCCATTTGAATTTCAACCTTGTCTCCTTTTTTCCAGTTCCGTTTAATTGCGAAATAAGTTTCTGGTTGAATTCCACCAAGCTCTTCTCCGTTAACCGAAATTGTATTCATTTCACTCCATTCCGGAATTCGTAAATTCAAAGCAAACTCTCCTTCTTTTTCAGGATTTACCAACAGTTGGATTTTATCGCTTTCAGGATAGCTTGTTTTTTGCTGAAGATTTATAGCATTTCCGTTTTGCAAGTCTGATTTTTGCTTCCGATTCACCGTAGAAATTCACGAAAATTTCGTTCTCAGCTTGCATATAGGCAAACCCCGGAATAAGCATAAAGCCACGTGGACCATTGGCGCTGCAACAGTTAATTTCCATTCCGCACTGGTTTTCACCGCTGTGCCGCCTGCCTTCCAGCGGACTGTATTTTGCAATGGCTCTAGCATCAAATTTCATTGAAGCAAGCAAAGCATTGTAAAATGTTTTTTCAATTTGGTCGGCATATTTCGAATCCCCGGTAACTTGTAAAAGACTGTTGCACAATTTCATCCAGGTTATGGTTACACAGGTTTCCATGGTGTGATAAGTGGGTTGTGTTTGATTTTCTATGCCATGATACCAGCATTCGAACGCCGAACCTGAACCGGCAATATTTATTTCGGTATCGATAATGTTGTTAACTACTGCAACTACTGCTTTTAAATAATCGGGTTTTTGGGTTACAAGGTACAACTGCAGCAAACCTTCGTAACACGACATCATTTCGTATGCTTTTTGCCCGTTTTCCCAACTCCACCATACTTCAGGATGAGGAAACCGTTCGCTGACAGGAATACCTTCGAGTGCTTTTTCGATTAGCTTGGGACCGTCTTTCGTTTTCCATTGCTGAACAATGTATTCAGCAAAATCGAGATAACGTTTGTCATTGGTGTGATTATACAGATAAACAATGGGTTCCAGAACCGAACTGCTGGCCATACCATGATAATTACCGGTGTAGGTAATGTCTTTCTTACCGGGGCCAACCTGCGATAACAGGTGATCGGCAACTCGTTTTGCAGCATTCAACGCTTTTTTATCATTAGAAATTTCGTAATATCGAATCAGTCCGAGCATGCTGTATTTTCTGCCCCAGATATCCCATTGCGTACATTGAGCCTGGGGAGAATAATTTCCGATATAACCGTTTTCAAGCTGCGTTTCGAGCAAACCATCAACCGCATGTTTCATGGTTTTCATTAATTCCGGATCTTGTGTGTATTTCCAGGCTGCAACAGCAGAAAGCATCCATTTTCCCCAGAATTCGCTTTGCCATAAACGGGTTTCGTTTTTGTATTTAAAAGGCTCGATTAAATATTCAGCATCTTGTTTCTTTATTCGATCAGAAATGCATAGACCAATTTTTTGCCCGGCATAACCCTGAATTTTGACATCGGCGGGATTTACAGGAATCATGGGTTTTGAACTGCTGGTTTCCTGACTTTTTGAGCTAATTGGCATAAATGTGAAAAGCGTAAAGATGAAAATAAAAGCACGTGAAAATATTTTCATATCCGATAAGTATAACTGGTTTTGGTCCTGAAAAAATTCAGCATTTAAAAATAGTAAAATCTGATTACCCCACAACTGAAAATTATTCAAACATTTGATTTTTATAGCGCGAAAACACCCTTCGACTCCACCCTAGAAAAAAAACTAAGAGATTTTGGACTGAGAACAATACGAAATTTGAGTTTATTTTATGAAGAAGACGATTTCATCAGCTTGCCATCGAAAACGCGCATTACCCCGGTTACCACTGTAATAATTCCTGCAAAAATTCCAAATATTTTCTCAATCGACATGCCTTGCGAAATTAATATGAATGTTGACAATGGAACTAAAATCAATAGAATGAGATACTGTATATTTCTCCATTTTCCTTTTAATCCCAGTTTCTTTTCAATGATTTTCACATCGTTTGGGTCCAGGCTTCGGTTGACAAAAGATCTGAAATCTTCCGAAAATAATCTTGGATATGGATAAGGGACAATCAGTTTTTTATTCACCAGGCGCTGAATCATAGTTTTATTTTTGCGATTAAGCAAACCATCGTCGGCAAGGTCGTACAGCACAATTTTTTCATAGCTGGTAAGGTTATCCCAAATATTAATAAATTGTGTTTCGTTATCTTCAATTTGCCAGTCTTTATGTTCAGGCATTTTCTTTTTAATTTGTGTTTTCGGCTTTAAGAGGTTAATAATTTCAATTAAACTAAAGTCGGTTTTATGGTTCAAATAGCCGTTAAATTCATAGAAATTCTTGAATGTCGTTTTCCATCTTTTCTTTAAAAGATAAATATCGCTGATATCTTTTTGCGCTATTTCATTTTCATCGATATAATCGTCGTAAAATTCATCAATCGATTCCACATCAAATGGCAGGTCGACAATAATTTTTCCGTTGGCTTTCCCGGTAATTTCCTGAAGTTTTATCAGCAAAAGTTTGTGTTTATCAATCTCGTAAATCGACAAATCGAATCCGTTAATCCAAATCAGATTGAAATTTAATAACACTTTATTCGGGTCGAAATCAGCATTAATCAACTGTAATGTGCTAATGGTTTCAATCGATTGGTTTTTTTCAAACTTCGCCATATACTCTTCTGTTTTTTTCAGAAAATATTCTCCGTTAAAAGAGTGAAGCAAAATGCGGTTTATTTCCTGATTTTCGAACAATGTTTCCCACCACGATAGGGAAGGTTCTTTCCAGTTGTCTTCGTTTAAGTTGAGCAGAATATTGGCGATATAGCGCAATAAAATCCATAAGGCAATTATTACAAGCATAAAGCTAATAATGATGCTTAAAATCCAGATTAAAAGATTGGTATTTGTATTAAGTTTCGATGTAATTTCAACTGTGCCTTCGGTTCCGCCTTTTGAGAAAACCAGCGAAACATCGTTGCTAATCCATTCCCGGTTGAAAATTGTATCGTTGCTCATTTCCCTGATTCCATAATCGTAATTCACCGGATCCGGAAGCAAACTGTAAATTCTATCGGCGTCGTTAAATTGTTCATTTTTAACCGAAAAACCGGGATATTCAATTTTGCTGTAATCTACATACCTCACGTTCAGATTGTCGATGCCATTTCCCTGGATTCGTTGAAACCAGGCCGTATTGGTTTGGCCGGAGTAACGTTCTTTTAAATCGAGATTATCCTGTGCGATGGAAAAAAGCTGATCATTTTGCCACAGTTTTTCTTCCTGGTTTTTTATTGAAAAGTAATAAAGCACAACAGGTATTGCCGAAATGCTCAACAACCAAATAAAAACAAACAGCATATAACTTTTCTTAATGCGAACGATTTTTATTGAAATAAACCGGTTGTGAAGCTCGGGTTGACTATTTATGTATTGTAATATTCGTGGTATATAAATGGTAAAGGCAATGAGAAGCAGAATCGGTATTAAAACAAAAATATTTAACGGATAAAACCGCGCCACTAAAACAATCGCCATTACCATTGCGAACAGCAGAATTACATTTTCGGGATAATATTTTTTGGTGAACAAGCATTTAAAATCGATTTTTTTCCGGTCGAGGAAGATTAAACTGACAAATGAGGAATAAATAATAAATATAAGCTGAAAAGTCAGCATTGAAAAAGGTTTTTTAATATACAGTATACTGCTGCTTTGAATAACGATAAATGCAAAAAAGATAAGCGATAAACAGAGGTATTCGCGATAATTCCGACCCTGGAAATTTATCCAGCTTAAAAACCAGATTGGATTTTTGTCCCGGCTGTCTGGCGGAATGATCCATCGCATTAAAACAAGCCCTAAACCAATAAAGGCAAGCGATGTAAACAGAAAATAAAAGGTGAAAAGAAAGATTCGGGCGTTTTTATTATCCGTTTGACCCAAATCGAGCAAAGTGATATGATAAAGTGGCGTTTCGTTGATTGGCATAATCCGGGCAAGCCATTTTTTTTCGTTATAATTTATGCGAACCGTATTTATTGTCCGAAGATTGATTGCCATTAACAGTTTCGAATTCGATTCACATTCATCGATAAAATTTTCGTGGAGATTTTTCGATTTTATGGAATGATACAAAACTTTTCCGGCGCCGTTAATTATTACATATTTTATATCCTTTGGCAAAGCCTGGTTATAGAATGACGGAACAGCCGATGTAATTGCAGTTACCGGAATAGAATCGTTACTTCTGTTATGAAATGAAAACGACGTTTCGCCTTCGCCGGTATTGTACGATTTAATCGACTCGATATAAAAATTTATGTCGTACTTCTGCGATGGCCACGAAGCCGAAGCATCGAGCGCCTGCGTAAAATATTTTCGGGCGCTTAAATCCAGCGGAACAACTTCCGAAAAGCGGGTTCTTGTAACGGCTTTATCTACAATGCCATTGGGCCGGATTAATATAATTTCATTTAGCGGGAATGGATTATTGAGTGTATCGCCTGTTAGCTGGTAATACTTGCTGTTTTTCCTGTTAAATTCCTTGCTTACTTTCCTGGCTAAATCGGATTGATCTCCTGTGGAATCGATAATGGAAACATACAGCTTTTTTACCGCATCGATATCGGAATTAACCGATGAATACAGGGAATCGGAAACCAGTTTCAGCCGTTTTTCAAGTATGGATCGGTCCACAACCTGGTGTTTTATTATGCCAATTACGATTAGCACAATCAGGCCTGCGCCAAAAATAAAGGATATAACGCTGCTGCTTGCATCCATGGCTTTTAACCTTTCCTTTTCATCGATATAAATGATCTTCAGAATCGGCATGCCAATAAATACCAACAGCAAAATTGCAGCAATCAGGATTAAAATCTGGCTGTTAATGGTTCGGGTTTTCATCCGGAAATCATCGTCGAGAATTAACCCGGCAATGCAAAACCGTTTTCCTAAAAAATCGATGGGCAAAATCATTACATGCTTGTCTTCGCCTCTGATGCTGATGGTTTCCCAGATTCCGCCCTGAACATTCTCCACGCTGTCGCAAAGCGCCGCCGGATTTGTTATGTCGGCCACCAAATCAAACTTCGAATTGTAATATACCAGCGAATCGTCAAAAAGAATGATATTTTCAAATAATTTGTCGAATTTTAATCCCTGCATCAAAGTATCAACCGGCACTTTATATTTGACAGGACTTTCAAGCAAAGTTTCAACATTTCGGATTCTGCGCGCCGAGTCTTGGCGATTGTACAGGTCTTTTACGGAATTGATGGAATTCCTGCTGATGCTATCGGGAATTTGCGGATTATAATCGATAAAAAGTTTATTTTCCCTTATAGAATAAATAAAAACCTTTTCTGAGTTTAAGCGTGCAGTATCGAGATGTACATATGGCAAAAGTCCGTCGATTACCTTTTTGACGTCCTGAAGCTGAGCTGCATTTTTTTTGTTCAGCCAGGGCTTTTGTTTTATTTGGTTGTTGGTTGTGAACAGCCTGATTTTATAGTATAAACCATAATTCTTGAAATGATTCTGATAATAATTATTTTTGCCAAACATATTATTACCATATTCTTTTAAAATGCGAAAAGCTCTTTGCTGAAGCTTATCTTCCTGGTTGGGGATATAAACAAAGAAATAGGTAAAATACAACAGCGCAAATGCAAGAATAATTACTATCAATCCAATATAATTGGCGCTCTTGTTAATTCTAATTTTCATAATTTACGGTTGGCTCGATCAAATATACGGTAAAACATGCTGAATGTCAATAAAGATAAATTACACTTTTATAACTGCTTTGGTATATTGAATGTTCCTGTTTTGATGCAGCCAATAAAAAATCGATCCTAAAATTTGTGGAAATCAGCGTATCCTAAAATTAAATCTTACATAATATTAATTAGTATAACATTTGTTGTGAATATCATTGGGGGATATACTTCCAAATTTCAGAATTCCTAATTATTGTAGATATATGTGCTTTTGAGCAAGGCTATTAAAATAGTTTATGTTAAGTGTTTTTATTTGGAATTATTTTAAATATGCAATAACCCCGATTTTGCTTGTATATAAATATTGAAATATATCTAACTTTACATGGCTAATCTTTTAAATCATAATTTTTCCATGTCGCGCTTAGTTCATAGATTATACCTGTTTACCTTGGTTTCTATAACTGTATTTGCATTTATCGCACTCGCAGTGTATGGTTTCAATTACTATTCAACAAATTTAAACGAACGACATTTCCATGCACAAAACGAACTGCTAAAACCATCCGGATTAATTGGTCATGGAATAGGTATTGCCGGTTCGTTTTTTATGATTGTCGGTGTTTTTGGGTATATGGCCCGAAAACGTTTTAGAAAGTTATCTCGCGTAGGAGTTTTAAAATATTGGCTCGAATTTCATATTTTTCTGTGCACACTCGGACCGATTCTGGTTCTTTATCACACCACTTTTAAAATTGGGGGAATTGTAGCTGTTAGTTTCTGGAGCATGGTTGCTGTAGTGATCAGTGGAGTTATCGGGCGGTTTATCTATTTGCAGATACCACGTACTATTCAAGGCCGTGAACTAAGCTTGAATGATTTATCGGGAATGGAAAACGAAATGTTTCTTGAACTGAAGGATCGGTTATAATGTAAATTACGAGATTATCGCGCAGATGAATATTGCTTTAAGCAAAACCGAAACTGAGGAGGGAAGAAACTTTTTTTCGCGTGTTGTTCATCGCTTACACCTGGAAAGAAAACTGATGAGGGGAATAAAACGGGAACTGAAACAACAAAAGCTGGTCCGACATGACTACAGAAAAGTAGTTCAGCTTTTTAAATCGAAACTGGTTTTAAACCGAAGGATTGCGTGGCTGTCGACCATGCAAAACCTTTTAAGATACTGGCATGTAGCACATTTGCCATTTGCATTAATCATGCTTGTAATTATGATAGTGCATATTGTAGTTGCAGCATTGTTTGGTTACACCTGGATTTTTTGAAGTATGGAAGTTTTTCTTGAAAAAATAGTGATTTACGGGGCAGTCGGATTATTCCTTCTGGGAGTGGTGTTGTTTATATTCGCAGATTGCGAAAAGAATCCCGCATAGTAGAAGAGAAAATAAAAAGAGCAAAAGAAGAAGGTTTACATGAGCCGGTTTCCCTTCATCCGGTTGTGGACGTAAATTCATGTATTCAAAGTGGTGCCTGTATTCGTGTTTGTCCCGAAAAAGATATTCTGGGAATTCGAAACGGAAAGGCAACCGTAATTAATGCAAGCCGTTGTGTTGGTCATGGCGCCTGTTTTCATGCCTGTCCCACACAGGCAATTACCTTATGCATTGGCACCGAAAAACGCGGTGTCGATCTTCCTCATGTCAATCAGTATTTCGAAACCAACGTGAAAGGAATTTATATCGCCGGAGAAATTGGCGGAATGGGGCTTGATAAAAAATTCTGTTGAACAGGGAAAGCAAGCTGTTGATAATTTGATAAAAGGAATAAAATTCGCCGGTGATTATGAATATGATTTTGTAGTAGTAGGTGCCGGGCCGGCCGGAATTTCAGCCACACTTCAGGCAAAAAAGCATGGCTTAAAAACATTAACGCTTGAACAGGATTCACTGGGCGGCACTGTTTTCACTTTTCCCCGGAAAAAAATCATAATGACTGCGCCTATGGATTTACCGCTTCATGGAAAAATAAAATTGTATGAAACCAGCAAACAGGAATTGCTCGGGTTTTGGAATGAAGTTTTGGGGAAGAATAGCATTGAAATTCAGGAACACAAAAAAGTGGATTCCATAAACCTTGAGAAAGGAGGATTTACTGTCAATATTCAGGATGGAACCCGCTACATGACTAAAAAAGTTTTACTCGCCATTGGAAGACGGGGAACACCACGAAAACTAAATATTCCGGGCGAGCTTTCTACAAAAGTTGCATATCGTTTGCTGGAACCGGAGTTGATTTCAGGGCAAAAAATTGTGGTTGTTGGAGGCGGTGATTCGGCGATTGAATCAGCTTTGCTTTTGGCCGATCAGAATAAGGTAACGCTTTCCTACCGGAACGATACGTTTTCAAGGTTGAAACCACGAAATAAGCAAAGTCTTGACAAGGCAACTGCAGCCAAAAAATTTAGTGTTTTACTGAATTCAAACCTTGTTTCGATTGAAGAGAAGTTTGTCAATATTAAAGTTAACGATGAGGACCCATTTCAACTTGAAAACGATTTGGTTTACATTTTTGCAGGTGGCGAGTTGCCCACACAGTTTTTGCGAAATGCGGGAATTGAAATTACAACAAAATATGGTGAAGCAATTTTAAAACATTAATGAATCGGTTCTGGCGAAATATTATTTTGATTCTTTTTCCGGTGATTTTCGCAGGGAACGGTTTCGCTCAGATTTCTCCGGGCGAACTTTCCAAGGCACATGCTCATCTGGAAGGATTGACTAATTGCACCAAATGCCATATTTTGGGTGAAAAGGAAACTACATCGAAATGTTTGGAATGCCACAAGGAAATTAAAAACCTGATCGACGAAAAAAAAGGTTATCATGCCAGTTCAGAAGTTCAGGGAAAAAAATGTGCCGAATGCCACGGAGAACATTTTGGACGCGATTTTGAAATGATTCGATTTGATGAAAATTCCTTTAAACACGACATTACAGGGTATAAACTCGAAGGAAAACACAGCGAATTAAAATGTGCAGAATGCCATAAACCGGAGTTGATTCAAACAAAAATTTCACAAAAAAAAGGCGACACTTATCTTGGGCTTGGAACCGATTGTCTGTCATGTCACGACGATTTTCACCAAAATACACTTTCAAAAAACTGCACCTCCTGTCATAACCAGGAAAAATTTCGGCCGGCTCCATTGTTTAATCACGCAAAAACAGATTTTCCACTTGTCGGGAAACATCAGAATGTGGATTGTGCCAAATGCCATAAAACCGAACAGCGAAACGGAAAAGAATTTCAGCAGTTTTCGGGTGTGGCATTTGCAAGTTGCACCAATTGCCATGAAGATGTTCACAAAAACAAATTCGGAAACGATTGCCGGAAATGTCACACTGAATTTTCGTTTCACGAAGTTAAAAGCCTTTCCACATTTAATCATGAAAAGACGGATTTTCCCTTGCGGGGGCAACACGTTTCTGTTGATTGTAAAAAATGTCATAAAGGTGCATATACACAGCCATTGGCGCATACCCGTTGTACGAGCTGCCATGCCGATTATCACGAAAATCAGTTTGCAGAAAATGGTATTTCGCCCGATTGTGTGGAATGCCATACCATAAATGGTTTTACGATCATCCTCATTTGGAATTGAAAGACATAATCAAACCGAATTTAAACTCGATGGTGCACATATGGCAACACCTTGTTTTGATTGCCACAAAAAAGAGGAAAAATGGAATTTCAAAATTGAAAGTCGATGCACAGGTTGCCACGAAAATATTCATAAAAATTATATCAACGAAAAATATATTCCGGATGGCAATTGCAAATCCTGTCATACGGTAAAATTTGGAACGAGGTATCATTCGATCATAAAACAACAGATTTTGAACTTCTCGGAAAACATACAAATGTATCCTGCAGGAAATGTCATTTTAAAGATGGAGAAGGAGGTGAATTAGCGCAACAATTTAAATGGCAAAATCAGAATTGTACAAACTGTCATAATGATATTCATTTTAAACAGTTTGAAACAGGTGGAGTGACCAGGTGTGTGAATTGTCACACGAACGACAACTGGAAACCGGAGAAATTTAAACATAACAATGCACGATTTAAACTGGATGGGAAACATGAAGGCCTGGAATGTAAACTTTGCCACAAACCAACAACAGGCTTACCTCAAAATTATATCGTGTACAAATTTGAAGACATATCATGCAAAAGTTGTCATTAATCAGTGTGTTCGTTCTGCTGGTGTTTTATTCACTGGCTCAGCAAAATCCGCACGGGAATTCGCTGACATTTGCCTGTACCGATTGCCATACAACCGAAGGCTGGACATTTTCAAAAGACAAAGCAACCTTCGATCATAACAAAACAAGTTTTGCACTCGAAGGTCAGCATGCAGTTGCCTACTTGTAAAGATTGTCACCAAACCCTGGTTTTTAATGAAGCTAAATCCAATTGCATCGATTGCCACACCGACATGCACAACAATACGGTTGGGCCAAATTGTAACGAATGCCACACACCAAAATCCTGGATTGTTGAGAATATTACTGAAATTCATCTGAACAGCCGTTTCCCGTTGCTGGGGGCACATAATACTGCTGATTGTATCGATTGTCATTTGTCTGTATCTAAACTCGAATTTCAGCCTTTGGGAATCGAATGTTATGATTGTCACCGGCCGGATTATGAAGCAACCACTAATCCGAATCATATTCAAACAGGCCTCCCTACCGATTGTTTCGAATGCCATCGTATTGATGCATTTTCGTGGTCGGGAACAGGGATAAACCATGATTTCTTTCCATTGACCCGGGGACATGAAATTAACGACTGTGCTGCCTGCCATAACGGAGATGTATTTCAGCCTCTTTCAACCGAATGTGCGACCTGTCACCAGGCAGATTACAATGCGACTTTAAGCCCGTCGCACACAGAATTAGGATTTTCAACTACATGTACAGAATGTCATACCACAAATCCGGGATGGAATCCTGCTGAGTTCAAAGAACATGATGCCATCTATTTTCCAATTTATTCCGGAAGCCACAGAGGCGAATGGAACAGGTGCACCGATTGTCACCGGCAACCCGGGAATTATAATTCATTTAGCTGTATCGATTGCCACGAGCATAATAAATCGGCAATGGATAAGAAACATGGCGAACGAAATGGTTATGTATATAGCAGTACAGCTTGTCTCGCCTGTCATCCCAGTGGACGGGGTGAAGGATCTTTTAATCACAGTGCGACAGGTTTCGAATTAAAGGGCGGTCACCTTCAGGCCGATTGTCTTGATTGTCATACGGATGGTTACGCCGGAACTTCAGCGCTTTGTGCGAGTTGCCATACCGATAATTACAATAAAGCTCAAAATCCGAATCATACTGTAGCAGGAATATCCACTGAATGCGAAACCTGTCATACTGAAAATGGCTGGACTCCTTCGCAGTTTGACCATACAGCAACTACGGGGTTTGCCTTAACCGACGGACACTCCGGAAAACAGTGTTCAGCTTGTCATATCGGGAATACAACCAGTGCAACATCGGATTGTTTTAGTTGTCATCAGGCAGATTACAATTCAGCAGAAAACCATCTGGCACAGAATTATCCGCATGACTGTACACAATGTCATAATACCAACAGTTGGGATGCAACAAACTTTGATCATAATCTTACCAATTTCCCGTTGACAGGAGCTCATGTTGCAACGGAATGTGCTGCATGCCACACCAATGGATATGCCGGAACTCCAACGCTTTGTGCAAGTTGCCACACCGATAATTACAATAAAGCTCAAAATCCGAATCATACCGCAGCAGGAATATCCACGGAATGCGAAACCTGTCACAACACAACAGCTTGGATACCTTCACAATTTGATCACGAGGCTTCAACCGGATTTGCCTTAACAGGCGGTCATTCCGGAAAGCAATGTTCGGTTTGCCATATCGGAAATACGACCAGCGCAACATCAGATTGTTTTAGTTGTCACCAGGCAAATTACAATTCAGCAGAAAACCATCTGGCACAGAATTACCCGCATGATTGTACGCAATGTCATTCAACCAATAACTGGGACGATGCAGAGTTTGACCACAATGCAACAGCCTTTCCGTTAAAGGGAGCGCACGTTGCCACGGAATGTGCAGCGTGTCACACCAACGGTTATGCCGGAACACCAACGGACTGTTCAAGTTGCCACACCGATAATTATAACAGCGCACAAAATCCAAATCATAAAGCGGCAGGAATATCCACAGAATGTGAAACCTGTCATACCGAAAACGGTTGGGTTCCTTCGCAGTTTGACCACGCGGCGTCAACTGGATTTGCCTTAACCGGCGGACACTCGGGAAAACAGTGTTCAGCCTGTCATATCGGGAATACGACCAGCGCCACTTCAGATTGTTTTAGTTGCCACCAGTCGAACTACAATTCAGCCGAAAACCATCTGGCACAGAATTACCCGCATGATTGTACCCAATGTCATTCAACCAATAACTGGGACGATGCTAGAGTTTAACCACAATGCAACAGCTTTTCCGTTAAAGGGAGCGCACGTTGCCACAGAATGTGCAGCGTGCCACACCAACGGTTATGCCGGCACACCAACAGCATGTGCAAGTTGCCACACCGATAATTATAACAGCGCACAAAATCCAAATCATAAAGCGGCAGGAATATCCACAGAATGTGAAACCTGTCATACCGAAAACGGTTGGATTCCTTCGCAGTTTGACCACGCGGCGTCAACTGGATTTGCCTTAACCGGCGGACACTCTGGAAAACAGTGTTCAGCCTGTCATATCGGGAATACGACTAGTGCCACTTCAGATTGTTTTAGTTGCCACCAGTCGAACTACAATTCAGCAGAAAACCATCTGGCACAGAATTACCCGCACGATTGTACCCAATGTCATTCAACCAATAATTGGGACGATGCAAATTTTGACCACAATGCAACAGCTTTTCCGTTAAAGGGAGCGCACGTTGCAACAGATTGTGCTGCATGCCACACCAATGGTTATGCGGGCACACCAACTGCATGTGCAAGTTGCCACACCGATAATTATAACAGCGCACAAAATCCAAATCATAAAGCAGCAGGAATATCCACGGAATGTGAAACCTGTCATACCGAAAACGGCTGGGTTCCTTCGCAGTTTGATCATGCAGCATCAACAGGTTTTGCCTTAACCGGCGGCCATTCGGGAAAGCAGTGTTCAGCCTGTCATATCGGAAATACGACCAGCGCCACTTCGGATTGTTTCAGTTGTCACCAGGCAAATTACAATTCAGCAGAAAACCATCTGGCACAGAATTATCCGCATGATTGTACACAATGTCATTCAACCAATAACTGGGACGATGCTGTTTTCGATCATAATGCTACTAATTTTCCACTGACAGGGGCTCATATTGCAACAGAATGTTCAGCTTGTCATACCAGCGGTTATGCAGGAACTTCAATGGTTTGTGCTTCATGTCATCAGTCAAACTATAATAATGCAGCAAATCCTAATCATTCTTCACTTGGATTTTCAACCAGTTGTGAGGAGTGTCATACAACTGTTCCGGGATGGGAACCTGCGTTGATGCCAAATCATAACGATTATTATGCGTTAAATGGCGCACATGCTACTGTTGCAAGTAACTGCTATTTGTGTCATGCCGGAAATTATGCAAATACTCCAAACAGTTGCTATGGTTGTCATTCTTCAGATTACAACAACACAACCGATCCAAATCATTCTGCTGCTCAGTTCTCTACAGATTGTGTTGCTTGTCACAGCGAAAATGCCTGGAAACCTGCAACATTTGATCATGATGCCCAATATTTTCCAATTTACAGCGGTAAACACAGAGGCGAATGGGATTCCTGTGTCGATTGCCATACCGAACCTTCCAATTACTCCATATTCTCCTGCATTACCTGCCACGAACATAATCAGTCTTCAATGGACAGTGAACACAGGGAAGTACGAAACTATGTGTATAACAGTGCCAACTGCCTGGCATGTCATCCAACAGGACGTGAAGATTAAAGGAATTAATAAAATAGCATTTCTGCTTGTTTCACTTCTGATATGTGGATTGGATTTTTCTGTGCAAGCCCAGGAATTGAATCAACTGTTGGAAGGTGCAGTGTCTTATATAACAGGCGAAAATATTTATGTGAGATTTGTCAATACACAGGGAATAGAAAACGGTGATACTTTATTCATTAGCGAAAACGAAAATCTGCTACCAGCTCTCGTTGTTCAGCACCATTCTTCGCTTTCGTGTTTGTGTAATCCAATCGGTGAAAAAACCTTTAAAGTATCGGATAAAATTTTTGCAAAACTAAAACCAAAAGTTTCACCAATTGCAGAAACCGAAATTGCCATTCAGGAAAACAAACCGGAACAGGATATCAATGAACAGGTTCTTACTTCAGCAAACAAAAAAATAAAAACTACCGAAGGAAAACAGAAAATCGACGGACGTTTATCCGTTTCATCATACTCCAATTTTTCAAATGCTTCATCAGATAATATGCACCGCTTTCGTTATACGCTTTCTATGGATGCGCAAAATATCAGCGATTCAAAGCTTTCGGCTGAAACCTATATTTCGTTTACCCACAAATTAAATGAATGGGATGTGGTGAAACAAAATCTGAACGACGCATTAAAAATTTACAGTCTGGCGCTGCAATACGATTTTAATTCAACTGCTTCTCTTTGGGCAGGACGGAAAATCAATCCGAGACTGGCAAATGTTGGGGCTATCGATGGTTTACAGTTTCAAAAAGAATGGAAACATTTTTTTACCGGAATTGCCGCGGGAATGCGGCCCGATTACCTCGATTATGGTTTCAATCCGGATTTATTCGAATACGGCGCCTATATCGGTCAGAACTTAAAAGTGGAAAACGGCTTTGTACAAACGTCGCTGGCTTATTTCGAACAACGGAATAATTCAAATATCGATCGCCGTTTTGTTTATCTTCAGCATAATAACTCGTTTTTCAAAAATGTAAATGTATTTTCTTCTTTCGAAATCGATTTGTATAAGCTCGAAAACGGACAACCGGTAAACTCACTTACTTTAACCGGTTTGTATCTGTCAATTCGTTACCGCGTTTCCCGTAGAATGTCGTTATTTGGCTCTTACGATAACCGTAGAAATGTAATCTATTACGAAACCTTTAAAAACTACGCTGATGCGGTTTTACAACAGGCAAGCCGGCAGGGATTACGGTTCAGAATTAATTACAGGCCGTTGAACTACCTGAATCTTGGAATCAATGCCGGAACACGCTTTATGAAAAATGATCCGCGTAAAACCAATACGTTAAATGGTTATGCAACCTATACGCGCTTACCAATTGTCAATGCATCATTAACGCTTTCCGGAAACGTGATGCAAACCGGTTACCTTGACGGACAAATTTACGGAGCCCGTTTGAACAAAGACCTGATCGCCGGAAAACTATTTACCATATTAAATTATCGTTGGGTTAATTTTAACTACACTTCCGGATCGAAACTCCGGCAAAATATCGGCGAGGCTGATTTGTCGTGGCAGTTCAACAAAAAGTTCTACTTATCCGTTAATTATGAGGCGACATTCCAGAAAAATGAAAATTTTAACCGGCTTTATTTAAACGCAAGATGGCGGTTCTGATAAGCATAAACAGAGAAACTTAATTTTTCTGGCGGACATAACGCTGTATTTGGTGTTTTTTTGTAAAGACAAATTAAGTCTTTTATATTTGTGCGTTTATTTTTCCCGGAAATATTATGCCGGGTTATTCGTTAATCAAAAAAATATTAAAAATTTATAGGATGAGAATTTATTTGTTGTTGATAATCGTGGTGTTGTTTTCTTCGTGTGTGAGGAATAAAAATGGAGTGGTGATGCAAAATGCAACTCCGGCGGGCAATGCAAAAGTTTTTGAAGTTACCGAGGTTGTTCAGGCCAGTCAGTACACTTACATGAAAGTAAAGGAAAATTCTAACGAACGCTGGGTGGCGGTAACCAAACAGGATGTTAACGTAGGCGATGTATTTTATTACGACAGCGCTTTGCAGATGACCAATTTTACCAGTAAGGATTTGGATCGTACGTTCGATGAAATCTATTTCGTTAATAATATCAGCAAAACGCCAATGACACAGGCCCCTGCAATGGGAGAAACCGGTAGTATGCCTGCGCATTCGGGCCGTGTGGAAACAGAAAAGCTTGGGTCGGTTACCCTGGAAAAAAGCGCTGATGAAGTTACCATTGCCGACATTTATAATAACCGGTCGGATTATGCTTCAAAGGAATTTGAAATACGCGGAATAGTGGTAAAAGTAAATCCGGAGGTGATGGGAAAAAACTGGATTCATATTCAGGATGGAACCAACGGGAATGGAGAATACGATTTAACCATTACCAGCCAGGATATGGCCCAAAAAGGCGATGAAGTTGTTTTTAAGGGGAAAGTAACGCTGAATAAAGATTTCGGCTCCGGATATTCCTACGATGTAATTATGGAAGATGCATCGCTGGTAAGCAAAAAAGAAGCTACAGTGAAGCTGTAATCAAAATTGATTTATCTTTTCGAAAAGCCGTTTTTCCATAGGAGTGGGGAAACGGTTTTTTTGTTTTTATCAGTCATCCTGAGCGGAGTCGAAGGATGCATAGCTGTAAAATATCTGTACACGCCTGGCATAAAATCAGGCATCATTTTTTCCAACGGCCAATCGTCTTTCCTTCGTGAGCTACTCTTTATACACAATCTTTTATGAATCTGAACTTTGGCAAACCGGTTTTGTTCCGGTTATAATGGCAGATTTATTATGAAAAAGATTCAAAAGTCTTGTAATGCCCGGTTAAAACTGATAATCCTGATATTTCTATATATAACAGATTTAGGAAACTATCACGGTTTATTGGCTCAAAATTCCAACGATATGAATGATAAAATCAAGATGCAGAAAATTACTTCAAAAGACGGAACAACCATTGGTTTCCGGAAAAGCGGCTCGGGGCCGGCGCTATTACTTGTTCATGGCACAACAGCAGATCATCAACGGTGGTCAGGGATTTTACCCGTTTTGGAGAAGCATTTCACTGTGTATGCGATGGATCGCCGGGGCAGGGGTGCAAGCACGGATGCGTCGGAATATTCCATCATGCGCGAAGCCGAAGATGTAGCTGCTGTTGTTAAACATATCGATGAACCTGTTTTTGTGCTCGGTCACTCCTACGGCGCTGTATGTGCGCTCGAAAGTTCATTGCTTACGGATAACATTCGCCGTTTGGTGCTTTATGAACCACCCATCCCGACAGGTGTTCCAATGTACCCCGAACAATTTCCTGAACGGATGCAGGCCCTGATTGATAAAGACAGCCTCGAAGCAGCGCTTGAATTATTTATGACAGAAGTGGTGAGAATGCCTGGCCATGAACTAAAAGCATATCGTGCTTTACCGATGTGGAAGGTTCGGGTAAAACTTGCTCCAACGATACCAAGAGAACTTGCAATAGATCGTACCTATCAATTCAATCCGGAGCGTTTCAATGAATTTCAGATTCCCACACTTATTTTACTTGGCGGCGACAGTCCCGGCCTTTTTCAGCGCGCTGTTGCTGTTTTGGAGTCAGCGCTGAAAAACAGTGCAGTTGTTACCCTTCCCGGCCAGCAACACATAGCAATGGACACCAATCCGGAAATGTTTCTTCGCGAGGTGTTGAAATTTCTGCAAGTGACGAATGACAAGTAACTTTAAACTTCATCCTCTGAACTCTTTACACTTTGAACTTTGAACTTCTTCCTCTGAACACTGGAGTCTGAACTCTGAACCCTTCTTTGCACTTTTCACTTCGAACTTCAAACTTCCTCCTCTGAACTCTGAACCCTGAACTCTTCTTTAAACTCTGAACTTACCTATTGTAATAAATACCAAATAGTATTAAATTGTAGGTAAAATTCAAATATTATGAAAAAATTATACATCTTTCTTCGAAATGCCATGATAATGGCATTTTTGTTTTTTCCTGTATGCATAATCAGTGCACAGGAAAGATTAACTAATAGCCCGGAAGCAACTCCCGGGTTGTTTAAACCGAATAATTTTATTCAGCAGGTAACAAAAGATATTAATCTGATCTCCGTTCCTGCGCAATCCAATACGAACTTGCCTGTATTCACTCAGAAATTTAGTATGGAGAAGTCACCACTCACCGGGCAAACAAAAATTCAGGTTCAACAACAAAGCAAGCCTGTTCAGGAGCATCCACCAGGTTTACTGCCGGTTGAAGAAAGTAGTCTCAAAAGTGCAGGTAGCCTTACAACCGTATTTTGTAATGATATGCCTATTGGTACCAATGACCGGTATGTTGTACCCAACGACCAGGCTCTTTCTATTGCAGCTCCTGGTTTCCTCGCCAACGATATCGATTTTGAAGGCGAAGCCCTCACCGCCACCGCCATCCTCGACTATGTAAATCATGGAAGTGTGTCAGGCTTTGGCGATGGCAGTTTTATCTACACGCCTAATGCCGACTTCACCGGTGTCGACACATTTGTTTACCGCATGCGCGATGCTTCCAATAATTTCTCCGATTCGGTTATGGTTACCATCGACGTGTTACCACCGGCAAACCGCAATCCGGTGGGTGTTGACGATAGATTTGCTGCACTTGTCGGAACCAGTCTTTCCGTTGCATCTCCGGGCTTTCTTGCCAACGACATTGACCCCGATGGGGAAGTCCTTACTGCAACGGCCATCCTCGACTATGTAAATCATGGAAGTGTGTCAGGCTTTGGCGATGGCAGTTTTGTCTATATTCCTGATGCCGACTTCATCGGTCTCGATACTTTTGTCTACCGCATGCGTGATGCATCCAACAACTTTTCCGATTCGGTTATGGTCACCATCGAAGTGATGGAGGGCAACCGAGCTCCTATTGGGGTGGACGATCAATACACGGCTGTAATCAATACGATGCTGTCAATTGTGCCTCCGGGTTTTTTAGCCAATGATATCGATTTGGATGGCGAAGCCCTCACTGCCACCGCCATCCTCGACAATGTAAACCATGGAAGTCTGTCAGGCTTTGGCGATGGTAGTTTTATCTACACTCCTAATACCGGCTTCACAGGTATCGATACTTTTGTCTACCGAATGCGCGATGCATCCAACAACTTTTCCGATTCAGTGACTGTAACCATTGAAGTTTTATCGAGTGGAACCACTCCTGTTGGTACTCCGGATCATTACCTGGCACCCAACGACCAGGCCCTTTCTATTGCAGCTCCTGGTTTCCTTGCCAACGATATCGATTTGAATGGCGAAGCACTTACCGCCACCGCCATCCTCGACTATGTAAATCATGGAAGTGTGTCAGGCTTTGGCGATGGCAGTTTTATCTACACTCCTGATATCGATTTTACCGGTGTCGACACATTTGTTTACCGTATGCGCGATGCATCCAATAATTTCTCCGATTCGGTTATGGTTACCATCGACGTGTTACCACCGGCAAACCGCAATCCGGTGGGTGTTGACGATAGATTTGCTGCCCTCAGCGGAACCAGTCTTTCCATTGCATCCCCTGGTTTTCTGGCCAACGACATTGACCCCGATGGGGAAGTCCTTACTGCAACGGCCATCCTCGACTATGTAAATCATGGAAGTGTGTCAGGCTTTGGCGATGGCAGTTTTATCTATACTCCTGATGCCGACTTCATCGGTCTCGATACTTTTGTTTACCGAATGCGTGATGCATCCAACAACTTTTCCGATTCGGTTATGGTCACCATCGAAGTGATGCAGGGCAACCGAGCTCCTATTGGGGTGGACGATCAATACACGGCTGTAATTAATACTACGCTTTCAATTGTGCCTCCGGGTTTTTTAGCCAATGATATCGACCTGGATGGCGAAGCCCTCACTGCCACGGCCATCCTCGACCTTGTAAACCATGGAAGTCTGTCAGGGTTTGGCGATGGTAGTTTTATCTACACACCTAATACCGACTTTACGGGTATCGACACGTTTGTCTACCGAATGCGCGATGCTTCCAACAATTTCTCCGATTCTATTATGGTCACCATCAATGTTGCTGCTCCTAACCAACCACCGGTAGCTGCGGCAAGCGACATAATAACGGAGTGCGCCGGACCATTCGGAACGACGGTTACACTGGATGGTTCCAATAGCGCCGATCCGGAAGGCGGGGCCATTATCTATACATGGTATGAAAACGGTTCAATCATAGCAGGACCAACAGCTTCACCAATGGCTGATGTTATTTTATCCACAGGGATTCATACGGTCATGCTGATGGTGGAAGATGAATGCGGAAATTCTTCTTCGGATAACGCCACCATTACTGTTGAAGATAGCTCGGGGCCCCTTGTAGAAGCAGCTCTCCTAGCCAACCGGGCATCCAAATGAATTTGAAATTTCGTGTTCGGCTGAAGATGTTTGTTCCGATGTGGTTTCGTCGGTTTCAGTGATATTGATTCCTGAACCTGGTAAATCCGAAAGTAAGTCTGAAAAACAATAAAAATTATTCGCTCGATATTAATATTAAGAAAAATACGGTTAGTGTTAAGGCTCCTCATGCCACTGCCTTTTGGGCTTCTGTTCTGGCCAACGGAGGCGTTTCAGTGAGCGACGGGCAACAGCTTAAGGCAAAAAGCGATAAAAATAAATACAAATTCAGCTTTGACGGTTACGGTAACCTGGTTTCGGTTCAGGGAGATGTTGTTACCTTACGTTGTACCGCTACCGACGGCAACGGAAATACAGGTGAAAGTGAAGCAACAATTCCATCAGGCAAGTTGAAATCGGTTGAAGTTGAGCTCAATGATTTCAGTGGAGAAGAAACTACCAATTCGTTCCGAAATTATCCCAATCCGTTTAATACTGAAACTACGATTGAATTCCGACTTGAAAAATCGGCTTTTGTAAATATAATCGTATATGACGAGGTAGGCAGAATGGTGGAACATCTGGTAAGCAAACAAATGCCTGAAGGTGAGCATCAGGTGATATGGGATGCCTCGCAACGAAATCCGGGTATTTATGTTTACCGGATTGTATATGATGGAAACGTATTCTCCGGCAAGATGATACTTCAGCGACAATAGGTGTTTTTCTGAAACAGGTTTCAGGTTTTGGTATGAGGCCGTTTTTGACGCACTGCAATATTTAGATATAATCAAAACCTGCTGGTAATTAAACCGGCAGGTTTTGTTTACAATGATGACAATTAATGAAATCTGATTTCTGACTTCACCAATTGTCTTGTGTCTTATGGCTTATAGCTTGTAGCTCGCAGCTCTTATCTCTCCCGCTTATTTAGACCCCTTCCAAACTCCCTTCCCCCGTTGTTAATTTCCTTGTTTTCAGTTATTTTTATTCCCGGAAAATGCCATGACGAAAAAATTCCAGTTGGATATTTTTTGTCAGACCAGGGCCGATGACATAGAAGATGGATTCGAAAAGCAGCCTGCCTGAACTGCCGAACGGCAGGCAGGGACTGCCACCCCGGAGATTCTGAAAATTTAATACCCTGTTTTATGGGCTACATAAATATAAAACAACATTTCCACACCCAAACTGGGGGTATAAATCAAAGTGCTAATAGCGAAATAAATGCAATTATATATTTCCACATACGTAAGCAATAACCTTAAATGACAGACAGATATGAAATTACCGAATTGGTTTAAAATAACATTGTGGATATTATTACTCTGACTGACTGGTGGTATTCTATTAATTCTTAAGGAAATTCTCTCTATCTGTAATTATGCCATTCATGGTGAGAAAATAACAGAAAAGCAGGTTGCTTTTGTTTCAAAAAATGCAAAACAAATTTTAGACTTTTTATACCATGTGTAATAAATGAACTTGATCGGAGAAAAAATTACAAAAAAGGCTATTGCAGTTATTCAGGAAAATGATTAAAACATTTTTTAAAATATTCTTTTTATCGATGATGTGCAGTGTGCAGGTTGCAGCACAGGACTATCAGCCTTTTCCTTCTGAATATGCACGGTGGGCATATCGAACTCAGTTGGAAGCATTTGCATATTGGACACTCTATTATTTAAATGGTGATACCACAATTAACCAAACAATTTATCATGTACTCAATAGAAGACAATTGCATGAGCGGAGCCACAATATCAACGTTCTGGATGATATCTATTTCAGAGAGGAAAGCAAAAGAATTTATTTTAAGAATATTGATTATACGGAAGAAGAGATTCTTACCTACGATTTCAAATTAACTGTTGGAGATACTTTTTATCTTAAAAATGTCGATACACTTGTTGTAAAGGTAGATTACACAGAAGATGGCCGAAGAATATTGAAGCTTGAAAGTTTTAATTTAGAATACGAGGGTATAAAAATAACGGATACCTGGATTGAAGGCATAGGCAGCAACAGTAACTTGCTGAAGCCCGATTTCTTTTCCGGCCTAATGTGTTTTAAAGGCGACAACGATCGATTTGCGTCCTGCGGCTACATCGATGAAATACTGGCAGTTCCGGCGCCTGTTATTGCGAAATCGCAAAATCGTGTTTATCCAAATCCCGTTAGCGACAAACTTTATTTTCAAGTTAATAACAACAGGTACAATACATACAAAATATTTGACATCCAGGGAAAGTTGATGAAATTAAAAGAAATTGAGGAAAATTTTATTGATGTTTCAAGCATTCCTGAAGGAACCTATCTGTTGCAATTGATAGGGAAAGATGGATTACCCGTAACTGATTTTTTTGAAAAGATAAACCACCGCTAACGATTATGCTTTTTGATGATAACCAATGCCTAATCTGAAACCCTTCCACCCCTCGTTTCCGTTGCACTCAAACGAGGGTAAGCTGTCCGTCGTTTGTAACGACATATAAACAACCCGTGCGCCAAGGAGTAATCAATATATCGTTTTTAAAAAGTAAGACCCGGATTTCAGGCTCTATTCCGGAAAGTCTTCCTTTTTACATGGGAGACACTTTGAGGTCATTCAGACACTCAAAGGTCAGGAACAAACCTCAAAGCGTGTGCACGACCTTTGAGCGTTTATAATGCACAGCTAACTTTTCATTCTCTGCCGGAACAAAATTTCAACAACTCGAACTATCCCTCGTCTGCGCCGAGGGCTAAACTGTTCCGCGTCTACGACGCATATAAATTCAACTTTACCTTATCTGCCAAAACAAAAGCTTATTCCCCTAATCAAAAAAAACCGTGATTTCCCAAACCTGAAAGTCTCTTTACGACCTTCCAGCATTAAAAAACACAAAATAAAAGCTTCACCAGCAAACATTCGTTAAATAAAAAAACCAACTCCCTTTCGTCTAGCCGAGGTGTAAACTGCTCCTCGATTGTGACGCATTTAAAGCCATGCAATCATTTCAGAGAATAATCGCTTTATACCGATTTAACAAGCAAATGTCGCATCCCCGGATATAATGTACCCCAATTAAACATTCCAAAATTATTTTAGCAATAAATTTGCAGACTATATAAGTTTTATTTTACTTTGCATTTCAAAGTACTTTTATATGAAAGAGAAATACATACAAGACCTTAAAGAAATCAAAGAAATCATGAACCGATCTTCCAGGTTCATTTCCTTAAGTGGTCTATCTGGTATAATAGTCGGTATTACCGCATTAACAGGTGCCTACATAGCGCATAAATTTGTTTTCCTTCGAGGTGTTAATCTAACTTTTGAAAGTGTTATCCTTTCTTCTGAACAATTCTCCAAACTGCTATTCACAGCATGTGGGACTATTGTGCTAAGCATTGGTTTGGTAATTTACCTAACAACTCAAGAAACAAAAAAGCGCAGGCAAAAAATCTGGGATCAACAGACCAAAAGAATTCTTATCAACTTATCAATTCCCTTGCTTGCCGGGGGCATCATTTCCCTGATGTTTCTTTGGAGAGGCTATATTGGTATTGTACTTGCTATGACCTTAATTTTTTACGGGATGGCACTGGTGAATGTGAGCAAATACACACTCAATGAAATAAGGAGTCTGGGGCTTATTGAAATTTTACTAGGCTTGTTTGCCTTGCAGTTTGTAAGCTCTGGGCTTATTATATGGTCGATAGGATTTGGTGTTCTTCACATCATTTATGGTTTCATTATTAAAATGAAATATAAGTCGTGAAGGATATTCTGAATAAATTAGATAAAGCGTTTGAAAACAGGATTCGACTAGGCATTATGTCGGCACTGGTAGTAAATGACTTCCTGGATTTCAACAGTTTGAAAGAATTACTTGGAGTTACCGATGGCAATTTGGCCAGTCATTTGAAATCGTTGGAAAAAAAAGAATATATAAACTTTAAGAAGGAATTTCTGGATCAGAAAACCCAACACAAAATACTTCTCCACAGATACGGGCAGAGAAGCATTTAAAAAACACATAAACGCAATTGAACAATTATTAAAATAAAGAAATCATGAAAAAAAACAAGAGACTGATTACAATCCTACTGGCTGTGCCCTTGCTGTTGCTAATCCCATTAATTGGAATGCAATTTTCTTCTGACGTAAGTTGGACATCTTTTGACTTTCTCGTAATGGGGGTGCTGTTACTTGGCGTTGGACTTATCCTTGAGCTTGTATTGAGGAAAATTCCAAAGAAGAATAATCGTATTGCACTCATAGCCGTTATCCTCATCTTTTTCATACTTATTTGGGCTGAACTGGCAGTCGGGATATTCGGTACTCCATTTGCAGGTTCCTGATACAGGAAATAAATAACTGCGCACACACCCATTGTGTTTCATGCCGAACATCTATACATCTCATTATCGGAAATAATTTCATGACATATACATTGAAATTAAAACTTAATGCGACATTTACTAAAAATTGGCATAAGTAAAACTCAATTGGATGTACATGAAAACAAATGAACTGATTACATATTGATTTGATTTACAAGACTAATGCACGTAAATTAACCAGTTTATACAACCACTGAAAAAAACAAGAAAGCATAATCGGGATGCCTTTTTAAGTGAAGCCGTCTAACATCAATATTTTGTCGGAAAACCAAAACTGATGTCAGTTTGGAGCTTGCAACTGTTTTGCTTTCGAATGTTCAAATGGCAGAACTCAGCTCCCCTCGTTTGCGTCGTTTCCTCCTTGAGCTGGTAACTTCCCGTCACCTGCTCAATAAAGCAACTTCAGGTCTCAATAAACCATGAAAAAATGAAGATTCCCACCGGCTTCCGTTAAAGCGAGTTCAAACCAATCGTTCCTTTTTTCAATCCCTTTCCGGTAACTTCCAACTGAATTTCCCCCGGAGTTTCTTTGGATTGAACCAGCACAACCAGCTTTCCGCTAAAAGCTTTCATCGTTGGCAAGTGAAACATTTCCAGCGAAGTGGCATCACCGTTACAGGCAGCCCTGTAAGACCCTTCACCCGATACTGAAAAGTTCAATTGATTTGTGGCAGTCGGACACAAATTCCCATCTTTATCAACTACCGAAACCGTGACATAAGCCAAATCTTTTCCATTGGCTGATAAGTTTGTTTTATCGGCGGAAAGCTCCAGATGATGTGGTTTTCGCGGCGGTATGAATTTCCTTTTCGGCAACCGGTTTTCCGTTATCATCGAAAGCAACCACTTTTAAGGTTCCGGGTTCATATTTTACATCCATCCACATCAACCGGTAGCGCGACTGTTTGGTTTCATCGTTTTTCTTTTGAATGCCCTGACTTTTACCATTTACAAATAATTCGGCGCTGTCGTAACTGGTATAAACAAAAACCGGTGTTGTTTCCCCTTCGCGGCCCTCCCAGTTCCAGTGAGGTAAAATATGCATGGTTTCGTCTTTTGTATTCCAGCGGCTGCGGTATAAATAATAGCGGTCTTTTGGAATTCCGGCTAAATCGCAAATACCAAAATACGAACTGCGTGAAGGCCAGAAATTATCGTAAGGTGTTGGTTCTCCCAAATAATCAAAACCCGTCCATACAAATTCGCCGATTACCCAGGGCTAATCATCCTGTAAAACAAAATCCTCATCGGGAATATTCGACCAGCTACAGGCATTTAAATCGTAAGAAGAACACTGAGAATCTCGTATTTTTTGCCTTTGGCATTGTTAATCGGAAATTTATAAATCCCTCTCGAACTCACTGTCGATGCAGTTTCGGAACCCAGAATAAATCCTTGTGGAAATTTTTCATGCGCTTCTTCATATAAATGAACACGATAGTTTAATCCCGGAATATCGAGTAACGCGCCAAAACCACTTTCCATCACTGCTTTTACCTGATCCATTCCCACAGTTACCGGCCGTGTAGGATCTTCGCGGTGAAAAATTTCCTGTAGCCATTTTGCTCTTTTAACTCCTTCATTTCCCTATTGGTCGGGAACTTCATTTCCAGCGCTCCAAATTACAATACTGGGATGATTTCGTGTTGCCCGAACCAGATTTTCCACATCTTTTTCAGCCCATTCGTTAAAAAACCGGTTGTAGCCATTTTCCACTTTTGGTTTTGCCCATTCATCAAAACTTTCGGCAATCATCATAAACCCATTTCATCGCACAACTCCACCTGTTCCATCGAAGGCATATTGTGCGCCGAACGAATGGCATTGCAACCCATATCTTTTAAAATCGTCAATTGTCTGCGCAAAGCTTCTTTATTAACGGCGCGCCCAACGGGCCAAGATCGTGATGCAAACAAACTCCCTTAAATTTGGTCAACTTTCCATTCAGAAAAAATCCTTTTTCGGGTAGAATTCAATTTTGCGAATTCCAAAAGTAATCGTCTGTTCATCTTTTAAATTTTCGCCCTGATATAATTTTAAGGTTGCGGAATATAAATATGGCGAATCGGGACTCCATAAATTCGGATGTGGAACAGCCAGATTTTGTTCCATCAGGTCGGCAAACTGTTCAGTCGTTTCTTTAACAGCTACCAATTTCCCGTCCGCGTCATTTATTTCTATGAGGAGTCTGACATCGTTACCATTAATTTTTGTCTTTACGTTTACTTCAGCAACATCATCTGTAATTAAAGGTGTCGTAATAAAAGTTCCCCAATGTTCGAAATTGGTTTCATCTTTTACTATCAGTTGAACCTTCCGGTATATTCCTGCTCCGGGATACCAGCGCGATGATTTGGGTTGGTTTTCCAAACGAACAGCTAAAATGTTTTCCCCGTTTTTATTGATATAACTGGTAATATCAAAATAAAAATAGCTGTATCCATAAGGTCGCTCTCCCACTTTTTGCCCATTGACGTAAACCTGTGCTTCGCTCATTGCGCCATCGAAAGTAAGAAGGACTTTTTTACCTGCTTGAACATTTGGAATAGTAAATTCTGTACGATACCAGCCCACGCCGATAAACGGAAGCGCTCCTGTTCTCCCTGTTTTTTCAGAGGCTGCTTTTTCGTTATTTTGAGTAATGGCGATCACCTGCATATCTACGGTCTTATCGAAAGGGCCGTAAATTGCCCAGTCGTGCGGAACTGTAACGTTTTCCCATTTGCTGTCGTCGAAACCTGCATTAATTGCTTCAGGAAAATCCCCTTTGCTGAATTTCCAGTTTTTTTCGAGCGTAATTACTGTGCGTTGCGCATTAGCCTGAAACGCAAAAATTAAAATTGTAAAAGCAATAATAGTTGTTCTCATAGTTTCAATAAATATTTTGAATCAGACGGTTAATAAATACCAATTTTGATATTATCGTTTACCTCCGCTTTCTTCGGTGCAGGCTACCTGCTTAAAACAGCAATCCATTCCAATTGTCCCGGAGCCTCTATATTAACTTTTTTACCTCCTTCGATTTTACCTTCCGATACCTGTTTTCCTTCGCGCACATTAAACCATTTTAAATTAAAGTCTTTATCAATGCTTGTCAAATCGAGGTTTACTTCTCCGCCATCAGTAAAAAATAAAACATAAGTTTCTCCCGGTTTCGAAGCAAGGTAAGCTTCATTTTCTTCCCGGTTTGAAAGCAAATCATTTCCGGGCTTTAACTCCCAAAAGGGTGCGATTTCTTCAATTTCCCGGGCTATTTTCACGCAGTTCATCGAAAGTTCAGATAAACCCAATCCGGAAGGTGGTCGGTGAAAACGCGCAGAAGCTGCACCACCCAAAACATGACGCCACCAGCGTTCCAGTCCGTCTTTTGTATTTCCATGCGTTCCACCATCGGCACCATAGGTTTTTACCGTATTCAGCGGCCGGGGTTGCGAGGAAATATAATTTCTCACCCACTGAAAGTTATCCCAGTGAACCTGCCCTTTTTGCTGGTTATTTTGCGAAACATCGCAAAAAGCATAGCGTTCAGGATGATCGAAAGTACGTTTGTGTGGTTCCGATTTTAAATCCCAGTTATCCCACATTTCGGTAACACATACTTCCTTGCCTGCTTCTTTGGCTTTGCTCAGAATGTATTCAGCCCAAAAAACCGCCCATTCTTCTTCGGCTGAAGTTTCATTGTCCATGCAATACAAAACATGGTTGTAGTTGAATGAATAGGATAGCAGCTTATCCACAAACTTTTGCTGAAATTGCAGCAGAACTTTATTGTTCTGTTGTTGTGGCGTGGTAAAAAAGAAAGGTTGTTTATTTTGTCCCGGATGTTCCGGATATATCGGAATCCAGCTTCGATTCTTCAAACGTATAATTGATATTATTTTGCGGATTATACGGATGCCGCGGCCAGTTGATTCGCGGAATAATCAAATCGGTCCCAAATTTCAATCTGCACAATAATATCTCGCTTTTTGGTTTCTTTCAGAAAATAATCAAAGCGTTTCCAGTATTCGTCATTCCACTGGTTTAAGTCATATTTGCCGGTTTCAAGATGCATAAACGGATACAACTCGAAACCCTTGTCCTGCCTGTCGCTCATAGTATTTCGCACATAATTTGCCCCAACACGTTGCCATGGAATCCAAATGCGGAATCAAAATTTCTGAAGGCCATTGAAACAGGTTGTCATCGCTGCTGGCGCCCAAAAACATTACAGGTTTTGCTGTTGAATTGCCAGTACCAGGGATTTTCACTCCAGGGTTTAATTCGCTTATCCTGCTTTGTGGTACAACTTATCCATGTGAACGGGAGAAAAATCATCACCATAAGAACCTTCGATTTTCATTTTATTTTCTTTTTAAAATTATCAGCATATCATTTTCAAAATCCTGCGAAAACTCTATGGTATTTGAATCTTTCGCCACTGTCACTGACATTCTTTCTCCGCTATCGTTATTGACTTTTTCAAATTGTTCAAAAGTGGCTTGTTTGATTTCGGCTTTTGAATATTCATTGGTAAGCGGATTAAACCATTGTGCTTCGTATTTATATCCTTTCGGATTAAAAAGTTTTACTTCCGATTTTTCAGGAATATAAGCAACAATTGTATTGTCATCAGGCGTTTTCACTACCGAAATCCAGTGATTATATATTTCTTCACCGGGTTGATTGGCCAAGAATTTCATTTGCCGGATAAAGATTCCACCATTCGAATTGATTAATAAATTCAGCTAAATATCCCATTTGAATACTTCCCGGAAATTCGATGCTTTTTCGCCAGCCGGTTACACCGCCATTATCGTTATGATTTAAAATTCGTTCTCCTTCAGCCAACCAGGGCCAGATTCCGTTTGCGCCGTATGTTACACCTGCAACAGGAGTGGCAAAAATACTCCAGTAACGCCGCATTTCGAACATCTTTTGCCGTAATCCGAAAACCAATTTCCTCGTAATTGGGTTCCATGTTGATATAGGGCATTGGTTTCAGTTTGCTCCACATTTCAGCCATCGGGCCTTTGTTAATCCAGTTTACCGTCCCTTCTGCATTGCTGTGCGACGACTGATAACCCATTAGCGAATACCAGTCTTCCTGCGCATACAAATCACCAACAAACGAACTTCCGTGAGGATGCAGGGTTACCGGCGCATGATCGATATCGTTAAAAACACGCCGGCCGATTTCTTTCCATTTTAATTCCTGATCGTCGTAATATTTTCCATCGCCGCCTAAAGTCCAAACCACATGATTTCCCTGGTAACGTGCCACAATATATTTTGCCAGCAAAACTGCTTCTTCCAGAGGCAACGTATACCCGGGACTTAATTCCCGTCCCTGTCCAAATGGCAACGCCCAGAAAATTACCGGAGAAACCAGAAATCCTTTTGCATTGGCTTCATCAATTCTTCGTATCGATTCGTTTAAAAAATTCAGGATGAATTTTAATTTTTCCGGCGCCTTCAATTGCTGTTAATCCTTCCGCATTTTTATCACAACCGCGCCATTCGGTGGTTACCAGTTGAATGGTATTATAATGATTTTCTTTCCGCTGATTGAGATAATATTCCCATTCTTCTTCTGTTGATTTTAACGCGCCATTCCAGGCAGTGCAGGCCAGCCAGAAGAACGGTGTTCCGTCGTTGTACGACAAATAATATTTTCCCGGTTCGTGTTGAATTGCGCCTTTTTGAAAAAGAAGTTCCTTTGCCGATATTTGCAATACATTCAAACTCTCCTGTCTGCTCATTCAAACCTTTATTTTCTTTGTCTGAACATTCCGATTTCCATTTCCATATTCCGGTTTCGTCGGGCATAAAACGAACTTTCCAGTCGGTACCGCCATCCCAAAATCCACGAACTACTTTTTGTCTGCCGGAAGGAGCTGTAAAAACAACGTTAAATTCCTTTACATCATATATCGGGTTGTCATAGGTTTTTGAACTTTGAAACTGAATTTCGTGTTTCGCCCAAATTTGAGGTTGCGAAAATGCCATTTCAAAGGCAATTACACAAAGTATCAGAATAGCTGGTTTTTTCATAAAGGTTATATATTTTACGTTTTTAGCAATTGTTTTATCATTTTCCTGGTGCTTTAAATTTTGCTGAAGCATTGTCGAGCACCAAAACCCAGTCGTTTCCCTTTCCACGTGTTTCAGGAGAAAAAGATTTGGTTTGATTTGTATCGATTTCGCCAAAATCTTTTGATTCGCCTGTTTGGCAATTGTACCACCAGGCTTTTGCTTTTGGCCATCTGCAGAGATTTAAATCGAGACTGGCTCCCAAACCGGTTGGAATGTAAACCATCACGTAATCTTTCCCACGGGTAGCAGCAATAAATTCTGTGTCAGATTGATTATTATTCAGAACTATTTGCTGAAAGGGAATCCGGTCGGTAAATGGCCGGCTTTCCATTAGTTTTCTTACATGAATCATATCCCAGGCGCCGGGTAAATCCAAATCATCGTACCAGGTATGTCGCGCAAATCCAATCGGTTGACGTTCAGGAGTCAACATTTGCCATATTGCATGACAGCCATAGGTATGCCCAAAACCGCCGGTAAATAAATTCCAGTATGCTGCCTGCCTTACATCAGTGTCATCAAAATATCCCAGTTCTTTGGGTTTCCAGTTATGCGGATGATCCTCGTAACGTGGTTCACCGTCAAAAGTTGGTTTTACTGGTTTCAGGTTATAATCTCTAACCATTAATTTTGAATAAACTGTGTAAGAGCGTTCGCTGTGGCCGGTTTGCATCATATTAAAATCGAGCCAGGCTTCGTTGTGAAACCAGGTGGAAGAGCTGTTGTATCCCATCGGGTGGTAGGTCATCAGGTGATTTTTATCCACCGATTTTATTCCTTTGGCCAGCGCATTCCAAACTTCAAAATTATCGCCACCGCCACTTCTGTCGCCGCCGTTTATCCAGATTATATTTTTGAAACCTTTGTATCTGTTACCCACAATTTCGCCGTATTTTCGTGCATTTTGAGCATTAAATATTACCGGGCCAACTCCCCACTGTTTATCTACTTTATCGCCCCATGTTGGCAGCAAGCCGATAAACATTCCTTTTTCTTCTGCTTTTTTAATTACCCAATCTACGTGTTTAAAATAGGCTTCGTTAATTTTTGTAGGATCATTGTTTATTAATGGTTTTTCAGCTTCCATATTTGGAGTATTCAATCCATCGAGTTCGGCTAAAATTACAGCCTGAATTACTGTAAAGCCTTTCTCGCGCCGGTTTTCCAGGTACTTTTCTGCATCTTCCTTTGAGAGCCGATGAAACAATTCCCATGCTGTATCGCCAAGATAGAAGAACGGTGTTCCGTCTTCAAAAACCAGAAAATGGTGATTATCCGATATTTTTAGCTTTCCATGCGCAAAATCAACCGATGGTCCTTTCCATTTAATTTCCTGTGCATCAATTGTGGAAATAACGACAATACTGGCTAATAATAAGAAAGTTTTAAATAAGATTTGTACGGTATTAAGCAATGGAATATTCCTGTTCATGTGTACTTTTTTTTAAAAAATAAAAATAAGACTTCCGTTTCATTTATAAGAATAAAAAAGGGTATAAACCTGTATTTTTATTTGGGATGTCTAACACATTGAATTACAAAACGTGAGCCGATGATTCCAATTAAATTTTTTAATAAGTCCGGCGTCTTAATTGAATTAATTTCAAAATAAACTAAACAACAACGCTTTACCCCACAAAATCTGGTTAATGATTAAGAAACTTATAATAAAAATTCTAATTTAGCGCCTTACTTGCAAATAAACCTTAAGTACAGATGCCGAAAAGAGCAGTTGGATTTATTTTATTTTCACTCCTGATAGTTGCTCCCTTCTTATCGATTCCGGAAATTGCATTTTACCATTATGGAACTGAAAAAGGATTAATCGAACCCAGGATAAAAAGCATCACTCAGGATTCGGTTGGTTTTATCTGGTTAGCTGGCGAATACAGCCTTACGCGTTTTGACGGAGATCAATTTAAAGAATATAAAAATAGTAGTCAATCGCCACAACCCTGGAATAAAATAAATACAATATTTACCGATTCGGAGGGCACGCTTTGGGTGGGTTCGGAGCGGGGATTTTCCTGTTACAATTTTTTAAAAGATCAGTTTGTTGTTCCTGTATCCGATTTGGAAGAAATTTATATTTCAGATTTTGCGGATGGCCTTCATGGCAGGATTTGGGTTTCAACAGATAAGGGATTAGCTGAATTTGACAAAGAAACAAAACAACTTACCTGGTTTACGGGCAATAAAAGTAAATTTGCCTCACAAAACAATTCGTTACCCACTGCGAACATAAAATATATTTGCAGCCAACCCGATGGTAAAGTTTGGATTGCACCATTTTCTAATGGTTTGTATCAAATCAACCCTGAGAATGGTGAAATAAAACATTTTGAGACGATTGACGGTGTCAACATCGATCAATTTAATATCACTGATATCAGTTTTTCGTATGATATGTTGTTTATAAGTACCGAATCAAATGGTTTTTTCAGTTACAAACCTTCTGAAAACCATGTAAATAATTACATTATTGGATATCTCACAAATGCTATTTACCACCTTGAAGTGGATAACGATTCCATAATTTGGCTGGGCACAGCCGGCGGTCTCTACCGTCTGAACCATCAGAAAGGTGACTATACCCAGTTTTCCAATATTACGGAAGATCCCCTCAGTATGAAAAGTACCACAACAAAATACGTTTTTGCAGATAGAGAAAACAACCTTTGGATAAGTTCAGGAATAAGAGGTATCGAATATGGATTGAATAATGTCATATTTAAACATTTTATGTATTCTGAAAAAGTTCCCTATTGTCTAACACGAAAGGAAGTGGTCTGCATCGATTTCGACAAAACCGGTAATTTATGGATCGGGTATCAATCGGGGTTACTTGAGAAGCATAGTTCTGCACCTTTTAAAAAAACCAGCTACCATCTTCTTTCTAAAAATAACGATGGTGGCTATGGAAGTGCATTTCGTATTTATGAAGACAGTCAAAATCAAATTTGGGCAGGGGGTTGGCAAAGCGGTTTGCAAAAATTTAATGCTGAAGAAAATTCGTTTAAATGGCCTTCAGTAAAACCCGACTCGATGGCACGAAAACTTGAACAGGCAAATATTTTGGATATTACAGAAGCGCCCGACAATAATATCTGGGTGAGTACATCCGGAATGGGCGTTATTAAGTATAATCCAGATACCGAAAAAGCAAGTTTGTTTCAATACGATGAAAGTAATCCATTAGCCGGGCTTTCCAACAATTACACATCAAGCATGTGCCTCGATAATCAAAATAATCTATGGGTCGCAAGTTCTAATGGAATATCAAGAATTGATTTGAAAAGCGAACAGATTAACAGCTATTTTCACGATCAGGAGGACTCTGTTTCCCTCTCCGGAAACGCAATTCAAACAATTCATTGTGATAAATCCGGATTGATTTGGGCAGGCACAAGCAATGGTTTAAATGTGTTTAGACCGGAGTTAAATAATTTCCAACCTATTAAAACGGATCTGAATAATTCTTTTTCCGACATTTCAAGTATAGAATCGGCTAAACCCGGAGAAATTTGGGTCAGCACCAAATCGGGTTTGTTTTGCCTAAGGTACACAACGGACAAAAACACTATCGTTCCTGAATATAAAATTCAATATTTCTATAGTTCCAATGGACTTATTTCAGCTACTTATTTTGATCGATCTTCGACAATTGATGAAAATGGCATGATTTATTTTGGCGGTAACGAGGGTGTTGATTTTTTTAAACCCGAATTAAACGCAAAAAGTTCATACATACAGCCAAAAGCTTTAATCACAGATGTATCGGTTTACGGAAAAACAATTTATTCCCATGCTGGCCAAAATAGTTCTGACATGCCATTGTTCGAACTTGAATATGATCAGAAAATGATTTCTTTTAGGTTTACCTCAATAAATTTTACCAATCCGAACCAACAGAGATACAGGTACAAACTGGAAGGCTTTGATAAACAATGGGTTTTCCCGGAGGAAGAAAAAGTGGCCACCTACACCAACCTGCAACCCGGAACCTATTTATTTGTAGTTGAAACCATGGATAAAAACGGGCATTGGAGTGAGATGCGAGGTTCGGTCAGGCTTAAAATAAAGCCGCCCTTTTGGATGACTATTCCCTTCTTAATTTTTGCATTAGTCCTGATTTTAGTTTTTATATATTTCATTTCCCGGGCAAGATCAAAGGTGCTAATCATTCGACAGAAACAACTGGAACGGATAATTATTGAACGCACAGATGAATTACTCAAAAAGAATCAGGAACTGGAAGAAGCCAATGATACCAAAAACAAATTTTTCTCCATTATTTCACACGATTTAAAAAGTCCGTTTTCCGGTGTAATTGGGCTACTGGAATTGCTGAATACTCGCGGAATGGTTGAGCCGGAGAAACATGAAAAATTAATCTCCGCGGCATATACAAGTGCGAAAAAAACGTATAATTTGCTTGAGAATCTTTTAATATGGTCTCGTACGCCAACCGAAAAAATAGACTGCTCTTACGAATCGATCGATTTAAGCAAAGTAATTTCAATTAATATCGATTTGCTAAAGGAAATAGCAAAGCAAAAAAACATTGAAATCAGGAGAGAATTTCCGGAGCGACTTTTTGCCAGGGCCGACAAGAATATGATTGATACGGTGATTCGAAACCTCTTGAGCAACGCAATTAAGTTTACATTTCCTGAAGGATTGGTAACCATTCAGGGTGAAGAAAACATGCATGAAGTTACAATTCATATCGCCGATACCGGAATTGGATTGAGTGAAAAGCAAATTGAAAATCTGTTTACTGCAAAAGTTTACCGGAACAGAGGCACTGCGGGAGAGTCGGGCACCGGGCTCGGATTACTGATTTGCAAAGAGTTTATAACAAAAAATAATGGCAAAATCTGGGTTACAAAAAACTATCCGCAAGGTTCTGTATTTCATTTTACGATTCCCAGAAACGGAAAAACAGAATAATCAAAAATCACCTTCTTTATTTTTCAAGTTGAATCAGTTTGATTTTCACGATAAATACGAAACCAGTTTTTAATTTATCTTGTTATTTATATCGTTACAGAACAATGGTAAAAATCTTCAATAGAATGATGAATTTGGTAGCAAATGTTATTGGCGCCACAGGTTTGGTCGGGAAACAACTTGTAGAGCAATTGCTTGACAATGTCAACTTCAGCAAAGTAAGGATTTTTGTGCGCAGAAAAACAGAATTTGTTCATCCGAAACTCGAGGAACGCATCATCGATTTTCAGGACATTAAAACCTGGGGTGATAAGCTGACAGGTGATGTTTTGTTTTCAGCACTTGGTACTACCTTGAAAAAAGCCGGTGGAAAGGAAAAGCAGTACGAAATTGATGTTGTTTTCAACCGAAATTTTGCAAGGAAAGCCAAAGAGAACGGAATTGAGAATTACGTTCTTGTGTCGTCAATCGGAGCGAATGCAAAATCGAAAATGTTCTACCTTCACTTAAAAGGAAAACTGGATGAAACAGTTACAGAACTGAACTTTAAAAATCTTGTAATTCTCCGACCGTCATCACTGACCGGTAAAAGGAAGGAAACACGAATTGCAGAAAAAATTTCCGTCCCGATAATGAATTTCTTAACAAAATTCATGCTGACGGATTACCGGCCGGTTCATGGAAAAACAGTCGCAAAAGCCATGATAAACAGCGTTATAAATCCCAATCAAAATAAAGTAATTTGGGAAGGAAAAGAGATTTTTGAGCTTGCTGGTGAAAAATAATCTCAACCAATTTCTGCTTTCGGTGTTTCATTTCAAAGTTTAAAATTTATGGAAACAGTTTACACGGCACTATTGCACACGCACAACCTTTTTCGCTGGCTGGTTTTAATTGTTTTGGTATTGGCAGTTTTATTTGGCTTTATCGGTTGGTTCGGTAAAAAAAACTGGGGAAAAAAGGATAACGTGTTCGGATTGCTTCTCACGATTTTTGTGGATATACAGTTTTTGATTGGCTTTGTTTTATATGCTTTTGTAAGTCCGGTAACTCGTTCTGCATTTGCCGATTTTGGTGCAGCAATGGGAAATCAGGTTCTCCGATTTTATGCAGTCGAGCATGTTGTTATGATGGTGATCGCGTTAATTCTAATTCATATCGGCCGTTCAAAATCGAAGAAAGTAATTGAGACCTGGAAAAAGCACAGGGCATCTGCAATTTATTATGTTATTGCCTTAGTGGTAATTCTTGCCGGTATCCCCTGGGACAGAGCTTTGGTTTAAAGATATGGATTGATAATGGTGAGATCCTTCACTTTTTGGTTGTGCTGTAAATCTTCAGAATAAAGTATAGAGCAATTAGCTTCCAAAGCAGCAGCAATTACTAAAGAATCGTAAAAAGAAAATTGCCATCGTTGTTGAATTTCCAAAGTCGAAATATATAGTTCTTTTGTGGGAAAAACTTCACAAATTGGAAATAATACTTTTTCAATATGAAGCTTAAAATCGTTATGGGCTAAAGGAATATCGAATTTTTTGGTCGCAACATTTAAAAATTCCTGAATGATTTGAAAGCTGATACATCCCTTTCCATTTAAGGCTTTTTTTATGAGCTTGTCTGAGATAGCTTTTCTATCTTTTAAATCAGGTTCAAAAGAATAAACAATGATATTTGTATCAAGAAAGAACCTACCTTTCATTCATTTCGTCTCTTGTGAATTTCCTGCCTGCGCGGACATAGTTCATTTTCTCCATTACTTTATCGTATTCTTCAGACACTTTTCTCCGCTCAGTATATTGTTTAAGCCACCGGCGAAAAACAGCATTTAACGTGGTTTTCTCTTCTCTTGCAATTTCTCTTGCTTTTGCAATTAATTCTTCTTCAGCACTGAATGTAATATTCTTTAACATCGTGTACACTATTTTCGTGTAAAGTTAAATTATTAGTTTGAGATAAAAAAAATATCCAATGTTGAAGGCACTCCGAGAAATCACTCCGGATGGCATCCATCGCCGCAGGCTGGATGCTATCCTAAAAACCAACTGATTAAAGAATTTACTGAAAGATCGTCAGGTGACAGATTCGCTTTTTTTATTTGTTCAGCAAATTATCAGCAGCAAGCACCAAAAACATAAAATTGGTCGCGCCGCCTCCCAACACATATTCAGTTTGCTGCCAGAAATAAGGCCATTCTTTAAGCTCAGGAAAATCGGGACGGATGATTCCCGTGCCTGAAACTACTCCGCCTGGAATAAACGAACGATCAGCACGATTTACGCCATATGCCTGGGTAACCGAGCGTGAACCAACTCCTGAAGCAAACGACGACGTGTTCTCTCCCGGATGATTTCCCAACATAAAATTCAATGCATTGAGCATTAAACTCTCGTCAAAATTTTCAGGCAAATATTTATGTAAGAAGTATTGCTGCATTCCCAGACGCTGAATTCCCCAACCATCACCCCAGATTGCGATATTATATGGAACACCGAAAGGATTCTGCTTTTGTTGTTCAGCGATTTGAGCCGCCAGCTTTTTATAGGCTTCCAGCACTTCGCTTTTGAATTCCTCGTTTTTACAGCGAACAAAAATCCGGGCAACCGAAGCGCCGGTTCGGGAAAGGCTGCGAACAACTTCGTCTTTCATTTCATAAATATCATTCTGGTATTTTAAGTCATTTGTTGTAATCAACAATTCGCATGTTGCGGCTATTTTACCGGCACTACTCCACCGGGATTCTTCACGCGGCAAATCATAAAGTTCAGTTGCAGCTTTTAAACAACGGTTTGCCAAATCATCGTTATAACCTTTAAGCACGCGTGCAGCCACAGCTAACCCCTGTATTGCCGAATATTCGTGACCGGCATTTTCCTCGGTAAATACCCAGCGGTCATCTGTTTTTCCAGATTCGGTTCCGGTTCGTTCCTTTTCACCCAACTTCGGATTATATTTTAAACCATCAGTCATTGATGATGCATCGCCAAGCAAAACGTACTGCCGCAAGTTGTTACAAATTATTCCACGGTACAGGCGGCCCATATTTTCATAACCACCTAAAATGGTCAGCACACCATGTTCAATTTGTTGCAACACATCGGGTTTACCATCGGGCAAATGAATTTCCACCAAATGGTTTTCCTGGTCGATTGTAGTTTGATCCCAATCAACACCAAATTCTTCATATGCCAAAGCCAGTGTCCATACTGTTCCGGCCTGAGATTCTACACGTAAATCATAATCTCCTGCATCGTGCCAGCCACCAGCGTTTAGTCCCGGGACCTGCTCCAGTGGATTAAAATCTGTCAAGGTCGATGAGCCCTGCAGATAACCATCAAAATGATTCGTGTCGAGTGGAGCCATCAGTGCATCATCCATGTGGCAGTAGTTGTGCCAAACCCTGTATCCTTCGTTAATTCGCATATGGCACATCTGAACCGGTAAAAAATATTCCAGCGTCGGTTGCCAAACATGTCGCTGAAACACATCTTCATCGATTTTAAATGGATTGGTTTTGTAATCGCCATACTGAACCTGGTAAACACCCGGCTTTTGTATTTCAGAAAAATCAAACTGATAGTAATTGAAACGAAGATATTTCCCCCATTTTTCCGGCATACCATTTTTTACTATCGTTGGTTCGCCATTTTCAGAAAGGCGGATAAGTGAAACCTTTTCAATATTTGATTCCGATTTATCCAGTTCAACTGTAGCTACTTTTGGCTGGTTGGGATGATAACCAACCTGGCTGACATGTACTACTGGCGCCTGTTTAAATCCACTGATAACGTTGGGTTCAACCAGCCATTCAACAGCACTTTTTGTTGCGCCGGCAGGAACTTCCGAACGCACTACAAACCAACCGTTATTGTGGTAAAATCTTCCGTCGAGTAATTGTAAATCTTCTCTCCAACTTGTAATTACCATGGTTTGAGAAGGAGCATCAGGCGCTATGGTGAGTTTTTTGCCTTTTGCCATTGGAGATGCCTGCCAGTTTCCATCTGCATCTTTTTGCATCGGGCCGTTGGCCTGCAAGGGAAAAATGCCTGATGCTGAATCCATATACCACGCTTTTCCAAACAGGATTCCGGGAAACAATTCCAGGTTAAATCCAACTTTACCTACCCATTCGTCAGGCAACGGTTCATCCAAATCAACTATAATCCGAAAGTTTTTCCCTTCGCCAATTACTCGAACATTGTAAGTCAAATTTAAATCGGGATAATAAATAGGGTTAAAGCCTTTGGCATTGCGGCTTTCATCAGGGAAAGAACATCTAATGCGGATTTCGTTATTCTCCGGAAAAATTTCGCGTTTCCCGGTTTTAGGAATAGGCTGCCATTGTCCCGGTGTTGGTTCGAGCCGGATATCACCATTAGTGGCAACACGTGTTCCATTCTGTATAATTCCGATTGCTCCCTGGTGGCCTTCAGGATAAATATCGTAAAATACCATCACATTTAATCCGGGCATTTCAAAATACTCATCCTGATTTATGACTAGTTTTTGCTGCGCCTGAATTGAAAATGAAACGATTAAAAAGATTACGGTAAGAAGTTGGTCTTTCATAGTTATTGCCGGTTTAGAAAATTAGATTGTAAATATAACAATAAGATAGACACCTTGATAAAAAATCACTTTTGTACGACAGTAGTGATAAAAAATGAAACCCGTCTTTAAAAAAACCGTTCTAAATTCATCGATTGAAATTAAGTTAGTTTTTACCCACAGAATAAATAGCATCGATTAAATGCTGGTATTTTACGGCCACCATATTCCGGCGCAATTTCAGGGTTGGTGAAAGCTCGCCGGTTGCAGGTGACCATTCTTCGCAAACCAGGCGAATACGGTTGATTTGTTCGTGCGAACCCAAGGTTTTATTTATTTGCTTTACTTCCGCCTGAATCCGTTCAATTACTTCCGGAATTTGAATCAATTCCTTATTATCCTGAAAATGTATTTTATGTTCGGCACACCAATCGTGCAACAAGGGGAAATTCGGTGAAATGAGTGCGCTTGCAAATTTTTCGTTGGCGCCGATTACCATAACCTGCTCTATCAGATTTGAAGTTTTCAATTTGTTTTCAATCATTTGCGGAGCAATATATTTCCCACCCGAAAGTTTGAAAATTTCCTTTTTTCTGTCGGTAATTTTAAGGAATTTACCTTCCTCGAAAATACCGATATCTCCGGTATGAAACCATCCGTTTTCATCGATAACTTCGGCTGTTAACTCAGGCGCTCTGTAATATCCTTTCATCACACCCGGGCCTTTACACAATATTTCGCCGTCTTCTGCAATTTTTACTTCGAAACCTTCAATAACGGTTCCCACGGTTCCGATTTTCATTTCACCCTTTGCCGGATTATTTACTGCAATTACCGGCGATGTTTCTGTTAAACCATAACCTTCGAGGTTTTGCATTCCTGCCATACCTAAAACGCGGGCAATCCGAGGTTGCAAAGCTGCACCGCCAGATACCACATATACGATGTTGCCTCCTAATGCTTCCCTCCATTTGGAATAGACCAGTTTATCTGCGATTTTAATTTTAAAATTCAATACCGGGTTATACTTTTTATTGTATTCAAAATAACGGGTTAACCGTAATGCCCAAAAATAAAGCGCTCTTTTAATGCCCGAAAGCTCCTTGCCTTTAGCTACAAAACCATCGTAAACTTTTTCGAGCAGCCGCGGAACCGAATTAAACATGTGAGGCTTTATTTCCTTGATGGCCGAAACAATCTGACTTAAGTTACCAACGTAGTAAACACCCATTCCCTTGTATTGAAAATGATAATTTACGCTCCGTTCGTATACATGGCAAAGCGGCAGAAAGCTAATTACATGATGGTCTTTTCCCAAATGATGCATTTTTGAATGACTTACAAAATTCGATACCAGGTTTTTCTGCGTAAGCATCACTCCTTTGGGAACACCGGTTGTACCTGAAGTGTAGATTATTGTTGCCAAATCATCGGGAGTTATCGATTTTTTTATATCTGCAAGTTTTTCGGATAATGCTGCTGAATTTTCCTCACCAAGTTGAATTATATTTTCAAACGGCTTTGCTCCCGGAATATCCTCAAATGTGAAAACGTGTTCAATGGTTAATAAATTGGCAATTGGATTAATTTTCCCGTAAAGCTTGCTATCGCCTATAATTATTATTTTTACTTCGGCATGTTTAAGAATATATTTATACTCGTCTTCGCCTATCGTTGGATAAATAGGAACGTGAACGGCACCAATCATGGCAATACCCATATCTGCAAAATTCCATTCCGGCCGGTTGGTAGTTACCGTGGCCACCTTATCGCCTTTTTTCAATCCCATGGCCATTAAACCCATGGCAAACTGATGCGATTTCAGGTTATATTCTTCAGTGGAATAGGTATACCAATTATCATTTTTTTTGCCGCCAATAGCATCTTTCCGGGGGAATTCACTTAAATAACGATCAAGAATATCAAACGTGCGAGTTACTTCGTTTCCCATATTTTACTGATTTAGTTATGCCGTCAAATATAATAAGTTTGAATTTCGGGTGATTAATCCAAACTAATTCAAAGTTAGAATTTCCATTTATTTGAAACCAATACAAATAATAAATTTAATACATGAGTTGGATTAATAGAGAATTACAAATTTTGAATTCGGCGTTTAAATAATACAAACCAAAATGCGGCTAAAGCCATATCTAATAACAAATTACAAAATCCGTCAGCTAAAGCAGACGGCAATAAATAGCTATATAATCAATGTGCCTATTTCAATAAAAATTTTATAACCTGAACTTTATCTGAGAATAATTTCTCTAAAATACAGCTTATACAGGTTTATGCGCCACGCGCGAAAAACCTCTGTTTTCATCTGTAATTTCGCCCGCCATTTCCCGTTCGTATTTATTTTGCTTAATATAAGCCCAAATCATTAACACAGCGAAAATACCAAAACCAATGGGTATCATTGGATTTATTCCATTGGCAATACCTTTTCCATATGAATGCAAACCCGACAGATAATAATTCACACCGAAATAGGTCATTAAAACCGAACCGAAGCCAAAAATAGAAGCCATGTTATAATTGAAAACTCCTTTTAAGGCCGGTATCAATCGCATATGGGTAATAAACGAATAAATCATTACAGTAATCAGCGCCCATGTTTCTTTTGGATCCCAGCCCCAGTAACGGCCCCAGCTTTCGTTAGCCCAAACACCGCCTAAAAAAGTTCCGGTGGTAAGCATGTAAAGGCCAACTGTTGCCGACATTTCATTTACAGAAGTAATCTGTTCAATAAAGCCCGTCACCTTTTGCTGATTTTCTTTTTTTCGAAGTACAATTAAAATCATGGCCAAAACGCCAAGGAAAGTGCTTAATCCAAGAAAGCCATAGCTCGCAGTAATAATTGCCACATGAATGGCCAACCAATACGATTTCAATACAGGAACCAGGTTGGTAACCTCCGGATTCATCCAACTCAGATGCGCGACAAACAGTGCTATACCTGACAGAAACGACGCAGTACTGGCAACAAGCATGTATTTTCTGCCAAAAATAACGCCGGCAAGCATCACTGCCCAGGCAACATAAACCACCGATTCGTAACCGTTACTCCAGGGAGCATGGCCCGAAATATACCATCGAACTGCCAGACCAACTGTGTGTACAGCAAACAATAAAATAATAATAGAGAAGAAGGTAATGCGGAGGAATTTTGGCAATTGTCTTTGTCTGAAAATATTGACCAACAATACAACAAGCAGTAAGAATCCAAACAACAGGTAATACGGAAAAATTCGTTTGAAAGGATTTATTTTATTATATAAAATTTCGATGTTTCGCTTTTTATCAGATGGAATTAAATCCCCGCCATATTTCACCTGAAAATTACCAATGGCTGTAAGTATCTGGTTGGCATCGATATAATTTTGTTCGGCCACATTTTGAAGCATCAACTGGAAACCGCTTTTTACAAATATGGAATCGCCGCCGGTAAATTCAATTGCAGTTTCACCCGGATGATACCAGTGATCTTCTTTATTCAAACGTGGAAACATATTGTAAAGGCTCGATTCAAAAACCATATAACTTACATTAACTCGTTCATCCAGATTCAGATATTCTTTTTCCATTTTGGTTCGCATGGCAGGAGCTTTGTTGTATGCAGCCCTTACATTATCAAGAATACGGTAATGTCCCTGCTGATCAAAAATCTGCTGAAAACTCATGAATTTTCCATTAATACCCAACATTTGCTGAAATGTTTCATCGGGAACCAGTATTATCGGCATTGTTTGCCAGATTTCAGGATGAGTCATCATGCTCAATACCATTTCATCGGGCGAAAGGCCAAACATGGATGAACGATGTGTGAGTTTGCGAACTACTTCGCTGTTTAGTGTCGATGCAGGTTCAATACGGCCATCCATTCCCTGAACCCATAATTTGCTAAAAGCTTCTACCGTATTGTCCGGTATATTGGGTACGCTTCCGGCAAAACCCGATTGTGCAGATGAATTCAGCGACAAGCCTGCCAATACAAAAATCAGAACAGCAGTTTTTAACGGAACCTGCTTTAAACGGCGTGTTAAAAACTGGAAATATGAATTTTTATTTACAAGTGAAAGCACAAAGCCAAGCATCATTAAAAAGTAGCCCAGGTAGGTAATTTTGGTTCCCCAGAAATCGTGATTTACCGATAGTACAGTTCCGCGCTCATCGGTATCGTAACTCGATTGGAAAAATTTATACCCCTGATAATTTAATGTGTTATTCATAAAAATGCGAATATCTTTTTGTACGCCATTACTCTGGTCGCGTAAGGTAACTTCCGACGCAAATGATGATGGTGAATCGGAACCCGGATAGCGTTCGAGTTGAAAATCTTTCAGAAAAATGCTAAACGGAACGTAAATTGGCATTGAGCCGTATGCAAGTTTTAACTGCCCGTTTCCGAGTGGAACCGAAACTGTATCAGGGATAACTCCCGAATGTCCGAAAACAGGAACTACCTGCTGGTTTATGCCATCCGAAATCTGAATTAAAACTGCATTCTGATTCGATTGCATCTGGCTTTTCACAGCAGTAAAAGTTGCATTGGGCAAATAGTTGCGAAGTAAAAACCGGTATCCGCCGTAACTGTACAAATGCATTGTTTTCGCGGCAATTGTATCACCAGCCGGATAATTTACAGACTCCTGCGTTTGCATGGTCATTTCTTCCAAATCGGAATCGGCAACCAGCATTAACCGGCCATCCTGCAGAAAAAACTTTACAGGCGTATTCACTGGCGAATTAAATCCCACGTTCAAACCCGGAACATTTAACACGTCGCCATATTTAAACGGATAGGATTGCATTCCCTGTGCTGAAGGCGAAGAATATACAAAATCGATAATCGGCTCACCTGTTTCTGATGGAATTGGTTTGCTTTCGGCATTCTCGATATATCCCACGCTTTTCACTCTTACCTTTACCCCATCGACATTAAATTTCGATGAAAACTGTTTTGGTGCCAGTTCCGAAAAAAGCACTTTCTTTTCTTTTTCCTGGTCATCATATGCTGCGTAAAAATAGCTGTCGGTTGATACAATATAATTCGAGCTTTCATTTTCCCGAATATGCATCATTCCCTCGTAGCTGATGTAACGGGTAATTGCCGCTCCAATTAAAATAACCAGGAAAGCGATGTGAAACAGTCCGAGCGTAAACCGCCGTGTGGTAAAAAACCGGTATTTAATCAGGTTTTTAATCAGGTTAATTCCAAGAATCACCCAGATTAGCTCAAACCATGTGGTTTTATAGATTAACGCCTGTGCTGTTGGCGTACCATAGTTGCTTTCAACGAACGTGGCAATAGCCATCGAGAAAGCCAGAACAAGAAATAAAAATGCCATTACCGGCAGGGATGTTATAAAAGAAAAGATTTTTTTCATCTTTATTAAAGTTACCGGAAGTCCGGTTTTACCTTTCTCTCCGCCAGTATGCGGAAATTTCTCCTTAAGGGGAAAATAAAAAGTAAAAACGGACCGCCCAAAATTTTCAAATTGTTTAGCAAAATTTTCAACTTTAAAACAGGAAAATTATTGCAAAGTTTACCGGGGCTGAAAATAATTCTTATTTAGAACAATTCAAAGAAAAGTCCGGCAAAACCGGACTAATATGTATTTTATTTTTGAATTTAAACCAACAGGAATAATTCATGAATTATTCCTGTCTCCGAGTACCTGCGATGATTCAATAAAAACATGTTCCAAAGATAAACGCTCCCGAATCACATTCGTTGCAGGCTATTTAAATCTCAATTAATCTACTTTTCATTCATAAAAATATGGATGAACAAAAAACAGCTTAACATTCAATGTTGCTTACATTCGCTTGTGCTTCACCAATGGCCTGTTCCCACTGAGTGCGTTGTGTTCCGGTAAGTGTTGCGCAATCGCCATAGGGCCGCAATGCATTTAAATACGCCTGAGCTGCTGACTTATAGGCATTACAATTTTCAGTTGTCGGATTACTTCCGTAGGCAGCGGCTGCATTCGACCAGTCATTAATTTCATTCTGAAGTTCTGAAGCCCACAATCCGGAGCAATTATCTCCAATATCATCTTTCTTTTTATTACATGAGCTAAAAGCAAAAAGGACAAAAAGAATTACTGCAAGGAAGAAAAATTTGTTTTTCATAATCTGATAATTTAACAGGTTTATATTTAATTATTACTAATGCGGATTTTAAATGAACTTTTATATTATCTGTATAATTAAGAGCTACATGCAAGACCCACAAATTATTATGGTAAAACAGGAAATCATTTTCATTGTTCAAAACCAGAGGCATTTTTCAATTTAAACCACCAATAAAAATATTATCAACGGGAAGAATTGGCCGACCGGGTGAACGGTTGCGAGGTTATTGCCCGTATTGCCCTTGCTTCGCAGCCTCAACTGTTGGAAAAATCTGGGATTGCGGTAAGGTTGTAGTTTTGCTGATTTTTTAACCGGGTGCGGCGATTTCCAATCGCCGAAATAAATGCGGTTGGAAACCCTGCCTACCGTCAGGCAGGCGCATCACCTTATAAAAACCTCAAAGCATTTGCCGAAATATTTGAGCATTTCAACCAAACGAAAAACAAATAAATTCTGAAACTATGTTTTCTTTTCAAACCAAAAATTATATCTTTAGCCACCAAAAGTTTAATAACCTTTAAGTAAGCCACTGCAATGGACGATTCATAAACAAAAAAAATTATAACCTGCTTATATCCCGGGACCGGAATGATTTGCGTTTCGCATTGCCAAATTGTTTCCGATAACCGTTAAAAGCAACTAAACAAACGAACACGAAAAAAATGTTAAAAAACCAGGCAAAATGCCTCAATCCATACCGAAATACCATTGCACCGCACCAAAACGGCAAAAATCCACAGCGGAACAGAAAGTTCCGCGGCTGATTTGTTTCGTTCCGCAGCGAAGCGGGAAATTCCACGGCGGTAATGCTATTGTTCTGCGGAGAAACGGGAGATTCCATGGCGGAACAGCTTTATTCCACGGCGAAACGGAAAATTCCGCGGCGGAACAGGCTTCGTTCCGGGGACAGAGGTTTCCGCCACGGGACGAAGCAATCCGCTTCAGATATCTTTTATATCTTTCAGACTAAATGAACATAACGATAAGTTTTAATGACCCTGAACAACCGTTCAACTTTAAACTCATGGCGAACACTTCGCCGCCTGTTTCTAGTGTTTGTACGGCAGGTTCGCACTACTGCTGCCTTTCGGGCAGGATATGTTAACGTTATGTTGTCAGCTTTAATATTTATATTATGAATAATTCGAAAATGACAATTGAAGAAATCCTCTACGAGGCCGGATTACGGATCAACAACAGCATAAGCGATCCTCAAATTCTGGCATGCCGTAGCCCCAATGGGTTACACTGTGGAGAAACTCAACGAAGGCTCAGCGCTGCATGCCGAAACTGCCCAACTATCGGAAGACCATACCAGGGAATACGGCGAGTACGATGAAGCCAAAGACATCTACAAGGAAGAACGCGCTGCTGCACAGAGGCGATTATTCCGACATGATTGCTATCGGGCGTATTGCATTTAAAAACAATGTAAAAGCAATAACTACGCTCGAATTGAACGGACAACGCGCCCACACCATCAGCGGATGGTTAAAGCAAACGCGAAATTTCTATCATGCCATTCTCGCCAACGAAGAGTGGAAAACGAATTATGCCACCTACGGCCAGACCGAAGAAAAAATAACTGGCCCGGCTGGCTGCCGATCGAACAGGTTTCTGCTGCCTCAGAAACCATGAAAAAGGAAATGGGAGACGCCCAAAACGCCACCCAACTCCGCGACATGAAAATTGAGGAATTGGCCGACTGGGTAAACGATTACGAGGTAATTGCACGTATTGCCCTGGCCGATCAGCCTCAACTACTCGAAAAGCTGGGGATTGTAGTGAAGTCGTAGGTTCAATGTTTTGTTTTATTAAACCTTCAAGGTTTTTGAAACCTTGAAGGTTTTTAAACTACTTCAAAAACGAAAGCGCTTTTTCGATGGCAGCGTCAAGTCCTGAAGCATCTTTGCCACCAGCAGTGGCATAAAATGGCTGGCCTCCGCCGCCGCCTTTTATTTCCTTTCCGGCTTCGCGAACAATCTGTCCGGCATTCAGTCCTTTTTCAGCCACAATATTTTCTGAAATCATTATGGTTAAGTTGGGTTTTCCATCAAATTCAGCACCAAGAACAAGAAACAGGTTTTCAACCTCGCCTTTTAACTGAAAGGCCAAATCTTTAATCATCCCGGCATTATCAACATCCACTAACGCTGAAATAATATTTATCCCGTGTTCCTGCAACACTTTGCTTTTCAGGTTGGCCTTTACAATTTTCAGCCGTTCGCGATTAAAGGCTTCAATTTGTTTTGAAAGCTCACTGTTTTCCTTTAACAGACTCATAACACTTCCCAAAATATCTTTTGAACCTTTAATGGTTTCCTGGATACTTTTCAAGGTGACGATTTGGTCGTTTACAAATTTTTCAGCGTGGGCTGCGGTAATCGCTTCTATCCTGCGAACTCCTGCCGCAATAGCGCTTTCCGAAACAATTTTAAATAAACCAATTTGTCCTGTTGCTTTAACATGTGTCCCGCCACAAAGTTCCACCGACTCGCCAAATTTTACCACACGTACTTTTTCGCCGTATTTTTCGCCAAACAACATCATTGCTCCTAAATTTCTTGCATCATCGATAGGCATGGCCCGGTTTTCTTCCAAAACGGCATTTTCACGAATCTTTTCGTTTACGATTTTTTCAACCTGCGTAATTTCATCGTCGGTCATTTTCTGAAAATGCGAAAAGTCAAACCGCAAGATGGTCGGCATTTACCAGCGAGCCTTTTTGTTCGACATGGGTTCCCAACACCTTACGCAGCGCAGCATGTAAGAGGTGTGTTGCCGTGTGGTTATTGGCTGTACTTATTCTTTTTGGAACATTCACCACCGCATTAAATGTTTCTTCCGGGCTGGAAGGCAACTTTTGCGTTAAATGAACAATGAGGTTATTTTCTTTTTGGGTATCGAAAATCGATGTTTTTTCTCCATCGAATTCAATATACCCGGTATCTCCCACCTGGCCCCCGGATTCGCCGTAGAACGGAGTTTGGTCAAAAACCAACTGGTAAAATGATTTTTTTGCCTGTGTCACTTTGCGGTAGCGGGCGATTTTGATTTCAGCTTCGAGTTTATCGTATCCCAGAAATTCGGTTTGTTCAATTTTACGAATTTCAACCCAGTCGTCGGTTTCCTGTGCTGCTGCATTTCGCGAACGGTTTTTCTGGGCTTCCATTTCCACGGCAAAACCTTTTTGATCGACCAGCAAATTGTTTTCGCGGGCAATCAGTTCTGTTAAATCCAGCGGAAAACCAAAAGTATCATACAACACAAAGGCATCCTTTCCTTCAATTTCTTTTTTACCTGCTTTTTTGGCTTTGGCAATAATTTCTTCCAGCAAACGAATCCCGGTTGAAAGCGTGCGAAGAAATGATTCCTCTTCTTCTTTCATCACTTTTTCAATCAACATCTGCTGGCTCACCAATTCAGGAAAAGCATCGCCCATAGTTTCTTTCAGTACTTCAACCAGTTTGTAAATAGCAGCTTCTTTAAAACCAAGGAAAGTATAGCCATAACGAACAGCACGTCGCAAAATCCTTCGAATGACATAACCGGCTTTGTTGTTCGAAGGTAACTGTCCATCGGCAATGGCAAAAGCCACAGCTCTCAAATGGTCTGCAATTACGCGCATGGCGATATCGGTTTTTAGGTTTTTGCCGTATTTAATTCCGCTTAGTCCGGCAATTTTTCCGATTGTATTCTGAAAAATATCGGTATCGTAATTCGAAGTAACTCCCTGTAGAACCATGCAAAGCCGTTCAAATCCCATTCCGGTATCCACATGTTTGTCGGGCAGGTTCTCAAGACTTCCGTTGGCTTTCCGGTTAAACTGAATAAAAACCAGGTTCCAGATTTCGATGACCAGCGGATTATCTTTGTTCACCAGTTCACGTCCCGGAATTTTTGCACGTTCTTCATCGTTACGCAAATCCACATGTATTTCCGAACATGGGCCACACGGGCCGGTGTCGCCCATTTCCCAGAAATTATCTTTTTTGTTTCCGTTTAAAATTCTGTCAGGCGCCAGATATTGCTCCCAGTAACCGGCAGCTTCATTATCGCGTTCCAGGTTTTCATCGGGACTACCTTCAAAAACTGTGGCATATAAGCGGTCAGCAGAAATTCCCATGCGCGTTACCAGAAATTCCCAGGCCCATTCTATGGCTTCCTTTTTAAAATAATCGCCAAACGACCAGTTGCCCAGCATTTCAAACATGGTGTGATGATAGGTATCAAGGCCCACTTCTTCCAAATCGTTATGCTTTCCCGAAACACGCAGGCATTTCTGTGTATCCGCAATACGCTGCCATTTTACGGGCTCATTTCCTAAGAACAAATCTTTAAACTGGTTCATTCCTGCATTGGTAAACATCAATGTCGGGTCACCTTTTACAACCATCGGAGCCGAAGCTACAACCTGGTGTTTTTTTTCGGTGAAAAAGTCAAGAAAACCTTTACGTATTTCTTTAGAAGTTCTTGTCATGCGTACGAAAGTTTTTTGTAATATTGTTAAAAATTGTCAACATTAGACAACATTTTAGCTATATATCAGTTAATTACTTACTTTTGCGGTCTTTAAAACCAGCCAAAAAAAAGATGGCTGCAAAGTTATACGAATTAATTCATTTTGTAGAATTACAGAATTAAAAAATGGAGTTGGAATATGCCGAAGAAGAAATATAAATTTAATCCTGATACACTTAGTTACGAAAGAATAGGAATCTCCATTCGTGAGAAATCCACCAAAATATTAGCTTATTTTTCCAGCAGTTTAGCGCTTGCTTTAATTATTGTTGTTATTGTTATTAATTCATACGAAACCCCAAAAACAAGAGCGCTGAGACGGGAAAATCAACGGTTGCTCACCCAGTACGAATTGATGCAAAAAGATTTGGATAAAGTGGGCAAAGTGCTTGACGAACTGCAGCAACGCGACGACAATATTTACCGCGTAATTTTTGAAACCGATCCTATTCCTTCATCAGTAAGGAAAGCGGGTTTTGGAGGAACAAATAAATATTCGGAACTGGAAAACCTCGATAATGCCAGGTTAGTTATTGAAACTGCACGTAAACTCGATATTGTTTCAAAAGAAGCTTATATTCAGTCGAAGTCGTACGACGAAATTATGGAAATGGCCAAAAACAAAGAAGAAATGCTGGCTTGTTTTCCCGCCATTCAACCTGTTACCAATAAAGATTTGAAACGTACTGCCAGTGGCTGGGGCTATCGTCTTCACCCGATTTACAAAGTGCGAAAAATGCATTACGGAATGGACTTCACTGCACCTGTCGGCACACCGGTTTACGCTACAGGAAATGGCAAGGTTATTACTGTTACAGGTTCGAAACGAAGCCGTGTTGGTCTTGGCCTCGAAATTAAAATTGACCATGGTTACGGATACGAAACAGTTTACGGCCACCTGAATGCCTTTAATGTAAAACGCGGACAAAAAGTGAAACGTGGCGATTTGATTGGTTACGTGGGCAACACTGGTGGTTCCACTGCTCCACACCTGCATTACGAGGTTCATAAAAACGGCCAGAAAGTAAATCCGGCTTACTATTATTATAAGGATCTTACACCTCAGGAATACGATAAGATGATCGCTATTTCGTCGAATATCGGGCAGACGCTTGATTAATTCAGTTAGATTAATCTTCATTGTAATTTTTTAAGGTTCAGTATAAAAAGAATTTAAATACCAGTGCCGTATAAAAAACCCAAAATAGAAAAAGTAATTTTTACCATTGGTGAAGTTGCCGAAATGATCGGCGAAAAAACTTCGATGATCCGGTATTGGGAAAACAATTTCGATATTCTGAAACCTCAGAAAAACAAAAAAGGAAACCGGCTGTTTACCAAAGACGACATTGAAACCGTAAGGCTTATTCATTACCTTGTGAAGGAACGAGGGATGACGCTAAAAGGCGCTCAGCAAAAATTAAAGGAAAACAAGGATGAAACTATTCACAATTTCGAAATTGTGAAACGTCTGCAAACTATAAAAGAAGAGTTGATTGGTATTCGAGACGGGATGAGAGATTAAGCAGATAATAGTCTGAATCACTTAAGCTTAACAACATGATATAAGGGAGCAATCAAAAAAACGGCGATATATGGACATGACAAATGTCATGTTTTTGTGCATATTCAGAGTACTATATTTGTAAATACATACACTATTATGGCATTAGAAATAAAAAGAACACCTGTCCTTGAAGGAAAAGAAGCCGAAAAGTTTCTTAACCGTTTGGAACATAGCAAAATAAAAGTATCTGCTAAAGAGGTAAATAATGCTATTTCAAAAGCCCGTAAAATTCTCTCCAAATCAAAAATAACAATAAAATAGATTTACTTGTAGATTGTACACTTGAAGAACTTTCTGAGAATAATCGGATAAAGATTTTTGAATGTATTGTTGATGATTTAACGGAATTTTTTTGTGTCGATGCACTAAATTATCAGAACGAATTATTAGGAGATACTTATTTTTTTAGAAAAAATGATTCTGGTGAAATAGTCTGTGCATTTACGATATCTAATGATAGCCTGAATGTCAAATCCTTACCATCTTCAAGAAAAAATAAAATACATAAAATCTTTCCGGGAGTAAAAAGAATGAAGTCATATCCTGCTATCCTGATTGGCAGATTAGGCGTAAATAAAAAATTCAAAGGAAATGATATTGGTAAACAATTAATGGACTTTATAAAATCATATAGCTTAATACATTTCGGTAATAAATGCAGGTTTATTATCGTGGATTCATATAATCACGAAAGGCCATTAAAATTTTACATTAATAATGATTTCGAATTTATTTTTTCAACAGAAGAACAGGAAATTATATATAATGGACTTAAGAAAGGAGAGCAACTAAAAACAAGATCTATGTATTTTGACTTAATACATTGGAAAAAAGCAGAGAGCAACCATTCCACGACGACTCAACAATAATATTTTATATTTTTACCAGATAAAGTTACATTGAGTATAGGAATGTATTAATCCATTAATTTTTAATGACCCATTTAAAGGAAATAACCCGTTTTTTTGAAACCCTCGCACCACTGAGTTACCAGGAATCGTATGATAATTCCGGGCTAATTCTTGGCGATGTTCATTCAGAAATAAATTCGGTACTTGTAACACTCGATGTTACGGAAAAGGTGGTTGACGAAGCTATTGAAAAAAAAGCACAATTGATAGTTGCTCATCACCCATTGATATTTTCAGGAATAAAAAAAATTACCGGTAAAAACGATGTTGAACGCAGCCTGATAAAGGCGATTAAAAACGATATTGCAATTTATGCAGCTCACACAAATCTCGACAGTGTTACAGGTGGCGTAAACAGTAAAATTTGTGAAAAACTGAATTTGCAAAACTGTACGGTGCTTCAACCAGCCAGCGGGCAGTTAAAAAAGCTGGTGACTTTTATCCCTGAAAATCATGCAAAACAGGTAAGCGAAGCTGTTTTCAATGCCGGTGCCGGAAATATTGGAAACTACGATTACTGCGGTTATTCGCTTGAAGGCACAGGAAGTTTCAGAGGCGATGAAAATACAAATCCATTTGTGGGCGAAAAAGGCGAGATTCATTACGAAAAGGAAATCCGTTTCGAAACCATTTTCCCATGCGCATTTGCAAAGTCAAATTATTTCTGCATTGATTGAAGCACATCCATACGAAGAAGTCGCTTACGATATTTATCCACTCGACAATTCTTCATCAAAAAGTTGGTATGGGAATGGTTGGTAATCTGGAAACTCCAATGGCCGAAACAGAGTTTCTGAACCGGCTTAAAATCCACTTTCAAAACCGGTATAATAAAACATACACAATTAACCAATAAACCGGTTAGCAAAGTTGCGGTTTGCGGAGGCGCCGGATCGTTCCTGTTATCCACAGCAATTGCAGCCCGAGCCGACTTTTTTATATCAGGAGATTTTAAGTATCATCAGTTCTTTGAAGCTGAAAACAAAATCGTGATTGCAGACATCGGACATTTTGAAAGTGAGCAATTCACTAAAGAACTTTTTTATGAGCTACTTATAAAAAAATTCCCTAAATTTGCAGTCCATTTATCAGAGGTGATTACCAACCCGGTATTTTACTTCTGATTTTTTTAATGAAAAATTAAACATTTAAGCAATGAATGCACCATATACAAGGCAAGAAGAGAAAGAGATTTCGATAGAAGAAAAACTGAGAGCACTGCACGAACTGCAGAGTGTGGTTTCCGATATCGATAAAATTAAAACACTTCGCGGAGAACTTCCTTTAGAGGTTCAGGATTTGGAAGACGAAATTGCCGGTTTAAAAACCCGTTTAATCAATTTGGATACCGAGATTAAAAATCTGGATACTGCAATCAACAATAAAAAAATTTCGATTAAAGATTCGCAGGCATTAATTGTAAAATATACCGAGCAGCAAAACAACGTTCGTAACAATCGTGAATTTGATTCGCTTTCAAAAGAAATGGAATTCCAAAACCTGGAAATTGAACTTTCAGAAAAAAGAATTCGCGAATTCACCACCGAAATGACTGAAAAGAAAGAAGCCATTGCTTCATCGAAACAGTTACTTACCGAACGCGAAGAAGATTTGGAAAGAAAAAAATCGGAACTCGAAGAGATTAAGGAAGAAACAAAAATTGAAGAGGAAAAGTTAAAAAACAAATCCGAAAAAATTGAATCGTTTATTGAACCAAGGTTATTGCAGGCTTTTAAACGTATCCGTAAAAATGCACGGAATGGATTGGCAGTGGTAACTATCCAGCGCGATGCATGCGGCGGATGCTTTAACAACATTCCTCCACAGCGCCAGATGGATATTGCAAGCCGCAAAAAAATTATTGTTTGCGAGCACTGCGGACGAATCCTGGTTGACCCGAATATCAACGTTATCGATGATGTGGGATAGACTGGCGATAGAGGAATTCTGATTTCCAGAAGATAGAACTTCACAATATATTGGAGAGCCGGAAGAAAATTTCTTTCGGCTTTTTATTTAATGATTAATCCTTGTAACATTATTCTGAAAATCCTGCTTATGTTGAATAAAACGAAAATTGTTGGCTATCTTTAAGCAATTGCAAATTCAAAGTTAAAAAGGAAGATGCTGATTGTGAATCAGGAAATAGGGCTTTATACCGATTTTTACGAGCTAACCATGGCGCAAGGCTATTTTTATTGCGGCAAAAAAGACGAAAAATCAACCTTCGATTATTTTTTCAGAACCAATCCTTATCTCGGTGGTTTTACCGTTTTTGCAGGCCTTCAGGATTTTCTGGAATTACTCAACAAATTTACTTACAGTAACGATGACATCGATTATTTGAAGGAACAGAGCTTTAAACCCGAATTCCTGAGCTACCTCAAAGATTTTCGATTTACGGGAAATATCCTGGCTGTAAAAGAAGGAGAACTCATTTTTCCGAACGAACCAATAGTAAGGGTAGAAGGAAATATTATTGAGTGCCAGTTGATTGAAAGCCTATTACTGAATATCCTGAATTTTGAATCGCTGATTGCGACAAAAGCATTTCGGATAAAAATGGTTTCGGGTAAAAGCATGTTTTCCGATTTTGGATTGCGGCGTGCACAAGGCCTGGGAGCCATACATGCCAGCCGTGCTGCAGCAATTGGCGGTGCGGGTTCAACTTCGAATGTTCTGGCGGGCAAGCTTTATGATATTCCGGTTTCAGGAACGCAGGCCCATAGCTGGATTCAGAGTTTCGAAAGTGAAGTTGAAGCATTTCGCGCTTATTCAAAAGTTCATCCCGAAAATACTATTTTGCTGGCAGATACATACGATACCTTAAAGTCGGGAGTACCAAACGCCATAAAGATTGCAAAGGAAATGGAAAATGATGGCCATCGGTTGGTAGCGATAAGGCTCGATAGCGGCGATTTAGCTTATCTCAGCAAAAAATCGAGAAAACTGCTGGATGACGCCGGATTAAAGTATGTAAAAATTTTAGCATCGAATCAGTTAAACGAATTTGTTATCAGCAGTTTGCTTAAAGACCAGAATGCGCCAATCGATGCATTTGGAGTTGGCACCGAATTGATTACCGGGAAAAGTGATGCCGCACTCGATGGAGTTTATAAGCTCTCGGATTTAAACGGTATGCCTAAAATGAAGATTTCGGAAAACATGGAAAAAACAACCTTGCCGGGAAAAAAGATTCTGCTTCGGTATTTTGATGAAAACGGATTATTTTATCGCGATGCCATCGCATTGGAAGATGAAAATCATAATGCGCTGGAAACTGTATTTCATCCGGTTTATCCCGAAAAAAATTCGTCGGTAAAAGCATTAAAATTTGAAAAATTGCTGGAACTTACCGTTTCAAAAGGTGAAGTATTAAATCGGTCAAAACCACTTTCCGCAATTCATAACTATTTAGAAGAAAGGGCTAAACTTCTGCCCGATGAACATAAACGTTTTATAAGCCCACATATTTATAAAGTCGGTATTTCAGGAAATTTAATGTTTACCCGAAACGATCTTTCAAAAAAATTGTTGAAACAATAGGATAAGGATTTTTTATGGTTGAAATTATACGTCCAACGCTGGTACTTAATAAAGAAGTTTGTTTGCGTAATATCGAACGAATGGCTCAAAAAGCAGCCGAACATCAGTTACGGTTCAGGCCGCATTTTAAAACCCATCAGTCGGCAAAAATCGGCGAATGGTTTAAAATGTTTGGTGTTGAATGTATCACGGTTTCATCTGTACGTATGGCTGAATATTTTGCTTCAAAAGGATGGAATGATATTACACTTGCATTCCCGGTAAATATTCTTGAAATGTCCAATATCAACCGGCTGGCGGCAAATATCAGGTTAAACATTCTGGTGGAAAATAAAGAATCGGCAACTATTCTTGCAAAAAAAATTACAAGCCCGCTGGGAATCTATATAAAAATTGATACGGGTTATCAGCGTACGGGAATTGGCTCATCAAAAACTGCAACAATCCAATCCATACTTTCACAAATAGAATTGAGCAAAAAATTACTGTTTAAGGGATTTTTATCTCATACCGGACATACTTACACGGCACTTTCAGCAAACGAAATTTTTAGCCGTCATTTTGATGCATTGTTAAAACTCAAATCTTTAAAACAGCGGTTTAAAAGAAATTATCCCAATATTGAAATCAGTTTAGGCGACACTCCTTCTGCCACATTATGTACCAACTTTAGCGGCGTGGACGAACTCCGTCCGGGAAATTTTGTATTTTACGATTTAATGCAGCAAAATCTGGGTGTTTGTAGTATTGATGATATAGCAGTCAGATTGGTTTGTCCGGTTGTCTCAAAACATTTATCGCGTAACGAAATAGTAATTTATGGTGGGGCTGTTCATCTTTCAAAGGAATCGATAACCAACATTAACGGCAAGCAAATGTATGGCAGAATATTCATTGTAAAAGATGGTGAAAAAGTTTTGCTCGATTCGCTGAATTATGTATCCAAACTTTCGCAGGAACACGGTATATTGAAAGTAACCCAAAGCCAGTTTAAGAATTTTGAAGTTGGAGATTTGGTAGAAATTATACCGGTGCATTCCTGCCTTACTGCGAATTTAATGGGCCATTATCAAACCGAAGATGGCGAGATTATAGATATGATGCCGAGATATTAGGTCACAGAAGGTGATTTTATCGAATTAACAGAAAACGTTCTACGAATATTAAGCTATTGTAATCGCCCGAAACCACCATTCCGGCTGGAGCTCTCAAAGTAATTTGAAACATAGAAACAAGACCGGTTGAGACTTTCAAATTGCTTTGATCAACATGGGCGTGCAGAAAAAAGAATGCCATCTAATCAAAAAGATAGCATTCTTTCAAGGTGATTCGATTTTAAATCGAATATATTAATGCGGTTAGAAACCGCAACACCTGTTACTTTTCCGGAATATTTGCAAGTGTATTCAGCAAAAATTCCCAGTATTTTTTTACGGTTTCAATATTTACTTTTTCATCGGGCGAATGCGGATATTTTATGGTTGGCCCAATGGAAATCATATCCCAGTTGGTGTAAGTGGCTCCGAGAATTCCACATTCCAACCCTGCGTGCATTGCTAGCAATTCCGGCTTCTTGCCAAACTGGTCTTCATAAAGATTTTTCATTACCTCCAGAATTTCAGAGTTTACATCAGGTAGCCAGCCCGGGTAACTTCCAGCTATTTCAATTGACGCACCTGCGAGAGAAAATACGGATTCAAGCCGTGAAGCAAGGCCAAGTTTTGCCGATTCAGAAAAACTCCTCACCAGGCAACATACTTCAACCTTCTTTTCATCCGACTTTACAATTGCCAGGTTCGATGAGGTTTCCACTGTTCCTGGCATAGTATCACTCATCCGTACCACATCGTTTGGCGCTGCCCAAATGGCGTTGGTCAGCTTTTTCTGAACAGAGCCCGACATTCTGTTTTTTGGCAATTCAGCAGGTTCGAGTATAATTGTTAATCCCGGATCAACATTCACCAGTTCAGCTTTTATTGTTTCCGACAATTCATCAACCAAATCCATTAATTTCTCTGCTTTTTTGGGTTTAACCAGAAGTATCCCAAACGCTTCACGTGGAATTGCATTGCGTAAACTTCCTCCCTGAATATCAGCCAGCTTAACTCCAAGTTTTGCCGATGCCGACTTTAATATTCTGAAAAACACCTTATTTGCATTGCCTCTTCCCAAATGGATATCCACACCTGAATGGCCGCCTTTCAGACCCGTTACACTTAGCTTAAATGCAGCCTGTTTTTTATCTACTTTTTTAAGCTTATTTTTAAAAGTGGAAGTAACATCGATACCCCCTGCGCAACCAATACTGAAAGTACCTTCGTCTTCGGTATCCGTATTTATCAGGATTTCGCCGTCCAGTACTTCCGGTTTCAAGCCTATTGCTCCATCCATTCCGGTTTCTTCGGTAGCGGTAAGAAGCACTTCCACCGGGCCATGTTTTATTGAATCTGAAGCTAAAACCGCCAAAGCTGAAGATACGCCTATTCCATTGTCGGCGCCAAGTGTAGTTCCGTTGGCAGTAACCCATTCGCCGTCGATAAAGGCATCAATTGGATCGGTGACAAAATCGTGTTGCTTATCGCTGTTTTTTTGCGGGACCATATCGAGATGTCCCTGTAAAATAACTCCTTTCCGGTTTTCCATTCCGGGAGTTGCCGGTTTACGAATAATTACGTTGCCCACTTCGTCCTTGAATGTTTCCAGACCAAGGTTTTTCCCAAAATTTTCTGCCCAATCCTGAATTTTTTCTTCATGGTGCGAAGGCCGCGGAATTTGAGTTAATTCAGAAAATATTTTCCATAATAAATTTGGTTCCAGTTCTTTTATTTCTTCGTTCATAACAACATTTTTTAAATTCTTCAAAAAACAATTACCATTCAACACTTTGAAATGGACAATTTAAGCAACATATGAAATAACATTTTGTGCTCTTGTTGTCTAAAAACTTTTAAAAGTTGATAAAATTAGCCAGAAGAATACAAAAGCTGACATGTTTCAAGGAATTCCTTGAAGATAATTGATATTTTAGCGAGCTTATAGAATATAAAACCTATTGTTATTATGAGTTTAAATTCAAATAAAGCCTTTTTTGGACATCCAATGGGGCTTTCAACACTGTTTGCCAGCGAGATGTGGGAACGCTTTAGTTACTATGGGATGAGGGCTCTACTGGTTCTTTTCCTCACAGCGACTTTTGCTTCGGGTGGATTTGAAATGGCAGAACTCGATGCCTTTACTATTTATGGCATTTTCACCGGATTAGTTTATGTTACCCCGATTATTGGCGGAATGTTGGCCGATAAAATTCTTGGTCAGCGAAAATCGATATATATTGGAGGTTTAACCATGGCTATTGGTCAATTTCTGTTGGCAACCAGCGCCTGGATGCATGGAACGGATGCAAGCATGGAATTCCGGCAAACTATTTTTTATGCCGGATTGGGAATATTAATATCAGGTAATGGTTTTTTTAAACCCAATATTTCTACTATGGTTGGTGAGTTGTACGATAACAACGATCCAAGAAAAGACGGTGGATTTACCATCTTTTACATGGGGATTAACCTTGGAGCCTTCCTTTCGCCACTGGTAGCCGGAAAACTTGGAGAACAGGTAGCCTGGCAGTATGGATTTTTGGCTGCAGGTATCGGAATGCTTTTGGGAACAATATGGTTTTTTGTTCGCAGCCACACTCTCGGTCATATCGGAATGCCTCCAAAAGTTAAAGCCGAAAGAGTGCGCCTTGCCATCAAGGATTGGTTCGATATTTTAATATATGTTTCCGGAGTTGTCGGACTTATTTTTGCCATTATTCTGGGATGGGGTGCTATGCCTTCTATCGTTAGTACCGGATTAATTTATGTTTTGGCCATTGGCGGAATATTATTTCTTGCCACGTCTATTTTCAGAGGTACAAATGGCAAAACTGAATGGTCGCGTGTTGGTGTGATCCTGGTGCTTGCAGTGTTTAATATTTTCTTCTGGAGTGGTTTTGAACAAGCCGGAACAACTTTCAATATTTTTGCTCGCGACAACACCCAGCGAATGATCGGTAACTGGGAAATTCCTGCAACCTGGTTCCAAAGTATAAATGCCTTTTATATTGTAGCATTCGCACCTCTGTTTAGTATACTTTGGGTGAAACTCGACAAAAGAAATCTGAACCCGAATACGCCAATGAAATTTGCATGGGGAATGATTATGTTGGCGATTGGTTTTATTGTTATGGCGATTGCTTACAACAGATCTACGGGCGGTAGCGAAATTCGACTAATCAGCCCAATGTGGTTAGCACTGGTTTATATGTTACACACCTTTGGAGAGCTTTGTTTATCGCCAATCGGACTTTCGATGGTGACTAAATTATCACCTCCAAAACTTGTTTCTACCATGATGGGGATCTGGATGGGATCGTATGCAGCAGGTAACTTTGTTGCATCTCAAATGAAAGCAATCTCACTAAAACTTGAAGTTGTTATAGGAACTGAAATCCAGGTTTTCTGGATGATTGCTATTCAATCGGGAATTATTGCCTTAATTCTTATTCTGTTGTCGCCCTGGTTAAAACGAATGATGCACGGAATAAAATAAATACATTTTTGCTGAATCTTTCAAAAAAGTAAAGCCATATTTCGAATAAAATATGGCTTTACTATTCCTTTTACTATATCCTATATCCGATCTGCAAATTACTTGGGCTGCACCGATTTTATTGCACCAGTTTCAGGATGAAATTTTATCGAATAACTTCCATAAAGTAATTCTTCCGGAACCGGTGCAACTGTTCCAAACTGAGCTATTGGTACCTTTGCTGTGGCAATGAGTTTTAGTTCGCTGATTATTTTTACGGTTGCCATTCCCGGCATCCGGTAATAAACCCCGCTTTCGCCCGCAGCAGGATTATCCGATTTTACAAGTCCGTTATATTTCTGAACCAACTCATTTTCAGTTTCAAATTCAATCATCACCGGTCTTCCGGAAAGATCGGATGCGGGAACAATTCCGTTTTCATCCGATATTCGGAAAATAACTTCTCCTTTGCCATTTGCCTTTGTCGGCATAAAATCGAAACTATATGAAGCTTTGCTGTATGTTGTTCTTCCCACAAATAAGCTCATGTAATTTTTTTCAATGGTCTTCAGTTCTTTAAGACTTACTTTATAGGCTTCGCCATCAGGATGGAATTCATCCATCATGCCCGCAACCATATCGTACTGCATCCTCCGGCTGGCTAATATTCGTTTTACAGCTTCGGCCATTTTCTGTTCGGCGCTAACTCTCACCGGACGAAATTTGTTAGTTGAATCACCGGGAGAATAAAAAGGCGTATCCGTAAAATTATCAAAAGAAAAACCATCATCGATTTCCGGCTTACCGACTAATTTTTCAGTTCTGTCCATTTTTGGCTTCATTTCAATTTGGCCGGCATTGATACCTGCCAGGCATCCGTCAGGGGTTAGTGAAATAAGAAATGCTCCTTCGCCCAATGCTTTATGTACCTGGTCAGGATCAGGTTCTGCTGTGGTTTCAATATTTACATCGGTAATATTCCATTTCACGGAAGCTTGTGTTTGAGCGTCTTTAATACCCAGTAACTGATCGGCATAAGCAGCATAAGGCCCGGGAACAAATGTTTCTTTCAGTGTTTTAACATAAACTTTTATTCCGGTGCGCGGAAGAGCATAAACAACTCCTTCCGTAAAGGCCGGCGTTCCTGTTTCGTCATCTTTCTTTTTGCGTTGCCCGTAAACCGGAACAACCAACATAATTGCTATTAAAATGGCTAAATATCTCATAGTGTTCATCATTTTCCGTAAAAACTCAAAAGTATTAAAATTATAACGATTAGCTTTAAAGTTGACGTATTTTTCCTCACCAATAAATTACTGCTTATTGGTCTTTTGCTTCGAAGTTTTCAGAAAGATCTTCGGATAAAATCCTCAGGATTTGTGACAAGAACTATTCTACATTTAAAGGATCTATTTGTAAGAAAGCATCTCCAAGCGAATCAATAATATCACCTGCAATCATTGAATATTCCGATTTTTTCTTCATTGCCAAATCGCCGGCCAACCCATGAATATAAATAGCTGCAACCGCTGCCTTTTCAGGATGTAATCCCTGCGCAATCAAACTTAGAATAATACCTGTTAAAGCATCGCCGCTGCCCGCAGTAGCCATTCCGGGATTTCCGGTGGAGTTAAAATACACATTTCCATCGGGTGTCGAAACTGAAGTATTAGCGCCTTTTACAACAAGTATCACTTTATACTTTTTTGAAAATGAAATTTGTTTTTGGAGCCTGTCATACGAATTTACTGAATCTCCCACCAGCCGTTTAAATTCCCCCGGATGTGGCGTAAGCACTGAATTCTCCGGAAGCTTTACAAGCCAGTCATTGTTTTCAGACAGAATATTTAATCCGTCGGCATCGATTACCAAAGGCACCTCAGCTTTTTCGAGTAATTCACAGAAAGCTTTTTTAGAGTTGCTTTTCGTACCTAATCCCGGGCCAACCCCAATCGCTGAAAATGGTTTCAAGTCGGGAAACTCGGTAAACATCGAATCGTGTTGGTCGATACTTGTCATTGCTTCGGGAATGGCGGTTTGAATAATAGCGTAACCCAATCGCGGAATATGTGTGGTAAGCAAACCAACTCCTGTTTTTAAACAAGCTTTTGATGATAAAACTGCAGCTCCCATTTTGCCATAACTTCCAGCAATTAAAAATGCGTGGCCAAAAGTACCTTTATGCGAAAACCTGGAACGCTTTGGCAAAATCGATCTTATTTCTTCCATTTCGATATACCGGAAATCCGAACTGGTTTTTGCAATTCCGTCAGGATGCAGGCCAATAGGAAGAACTTTCCATTTGCCTGTATATTTTTCGTTTTCAGGGAATAAAAAGCTGATTTTTGGAAACTGAAAAGTAAATGTAAAATCTGCCCGAACAATGTTTTCCGGAATATTTTCAGTATTATCCTCTCCCATTAAACCGCTGGGAATATCAATGGCAATTTTTGTGTTTTTCAGGCTATTGATTTTATGAATAATATCGGCAGGTAAACCCTTCAATGGCCTCGACAAACCTGAGCCAAATAATCCGTCGAGAATTATATCGGTCTTCTTAATATCAGGAAACTGAGCAATATCTTCAATCCGGCTGTATTTTACTTTTCCCTGTTCCTGTAGCCGCTGCCAGTTTATTTCGGGTGAACCTTTTAAATCCTTGCCAAGATCAAGTAAATAAACTTCGCAAACATAATCCAAATCAGCCATGTGACGGGCAATTGCAAGCGCGTCTCCACCGTTGTTTCCCGGCCCGGCAAAAAAAATCAGGCGTTGTTCAACCGAAAACTTCTTAATCAGCCAATTCGTAATTTGAATCGATGCACGCTCCATTAAATCGATATCGGCAACCGGTTCGTTTTCAATGGTATATTTATCGAGTTCCGCTATTTGATTTGTTGTAAACAGTTTCATTTTACAGACAGATAATTAGATTTTAGTCGTGAGACTTTACAATAACACATGTAGTACAAAATACAAAATTATTAAGCAAACAAAATGAGGAAAGGTTTATTTCTGAAGGATATCCTAAATAAATCAATTTAATAAATTGAACCCCGACCGTTGTCACGAACCATAATTTGAAAAGATTTTTATATTTGCTCACCAATGAGAATTTTTGAAAGATTAATTCAAATTTAAATGGAAAAAATATGTTAAAAGGACATCCCAAAGGTTTGATGGTTCTGTTTTTTACTGAAATGTGGGAGAGGTTTGGATACTACCTGTTACTTGGAATCTTCACTCTTTATATGATTGCCCCCGAAACAGCGCGCTTCCCGGGAAAAGGGATGAGCAATATGGAGGCCGCAGATATTTACGGGACCTTTTTAGCACTTGTTTATCTCACTCCATTTATTGGCGGCATAATAGCCGACCGCTACATCGGTTACCGAAAATCGATATATATTGGAGGACTGCTAATGGCATTAGGATATATTGGCCTGGCAATCCCCGAGAGTATGCTCGCATTTTACCTCTCATTGTTACTTATAATTTTGGGGAATGGATTGTTTAAACCCAACGTTTCCGTTTTGCTTGGAAAACTCTATGAACGTCCGGAATATGAACATATGAAGGATTCGGGATACAACATTTTTTACATGGGAATCAATTTTGGAGCATTTAGTTGCAACTTTATTGCCGCCTGGTTACGATTAACTTATGGCTGGGGATGGGCATTTGCTGCTGCAGGTGTTGGACTGTTATTTGCTGTGGTATGGCTTGCTTTTGGAGTGGCTCGATTCCCGGAAATTAAAGTGGCAGACAAAATATCGCCAAAACGTGAAGGCGAACAATCATTGTTAAAAATCTTTATGGTTCTTTTGATACCTGCATTTATTGCCGGCGCAATCGGATGGTTTATTCCCGGAAATATTTTTGGTTCCGACTCAAATGATGCGTTTATATTCTTTACTATTCCGGTTTTACTGTTTTTCTTTAATACGTGGCGAATGGCCGATAAAAATGAGAAAGCTCCTATTGCAGCATTACTTTCCATATTCGGGATTGTAATTGTTTTTTGGGCGGTTTTTCATCAAAATGGATCGGCACTTACCTACTGGGCAAAAAATAATACCGACAGGGAATTGGGGTCTGGAATGGAAAAAGTAATTAATACCATTGCAAGTACAGAAGAAGTTTCAACGGTTCCCCGAGAACGCCAAATCGTTGGACTGCACGGCGAAGATTTGGGAACAAAAACAGATGACAGCTATTATTTTGATAATTATCAGGGTGAATTGCCCAAAGGTAACTTAGACGGAAAGCCAGATGATTTAACGGATGCCGAATGGAATAAATTTCCAAAAAGCGAACTGCCGGAACACGGCAAACTGGCACTCTGGCCAACCGAATTACAAGCATCAATCAATCCATTCTTTGTAATTATTCTAACACCACTGGTTGTAGCTTTTTTCAGCTTTTTGAGACGCAGAAAAAAAGAGCCTTCAACGCCTGGAAAAATCGCCTGGGGAATGCTTATATCGGCGCTTTCATGGTTGGTAATGGTTGTGGCCGCCATAGTCTCCGGGAATGGACTGGACAAAGCGTCGGTTGCCTGGTTATTTGGTGTGTACGGCGTAATTACCATTGGTGAACTTTTGCTTAGTCCAATGGGTTTATCCTTGGTATCGAAAATGGCGCCAAAACGTATCGCCGCTTTAATGATGGGGGGTTGGTTTTTATCTACATCAATTGGTAATAAATTATCGGGTGTGCTTTCAGGAATGTGGGATTTATTTGAGAAAAAATCAAATTACTTTCTTACAAATGCAATTTTAACTTTCGCAGCTTTTGGGCTTATTCTGGCTATTTTACCCTGGCTAAAAAGAGTTTATAATGAATATGTTGGCCCGGGTAAATAATGCTATCTGTATCCTCGAATTTTCAGTTGCTAAAATTTTTTATACGATCGTACTTTCTAATAATTAGCCAATTAAGTCAATAATCAATACGTTAATAAGGCATTAACAGTCTAAAAAACTTCAATAATGTTGAAAGAATAAAGCAACAGTCCGGTTATAATAATTAACAGTAATACAAGAATTGTAATTATCATCATTTGACGTATCATTTTATTCGTTCTGTTTAAAACGAATATCTTCGTTATCTTTTGTATTTTATCAACCACCTTTTGAAAGGCAACATCGTTATCTTTAATTATATAATCATAAGCGCCATACTTTATAGAATTTACTGCCACATCCAAACTTTCGTTCGCAGTTAAAAAGATGAATTCCGAATTTTTACTGTGTTTCTTAACATTCTGCAAAACTTCAATACCGGTGGAATCTTCCAAAAAATAATCTTGAATAACAATATTTGGCCTTTCTCCATTTGCAACAGCATTTATACATTCTTTTCCCGATTCAAACGATTTTACATTGGTATAATTCTTCTTTGCAAGAAACTCACAAACCAACTTATTATAAATCCTATTATCCTCAACAACATAAATGAGCAGTAATTTTTTTACATCCATTATTCTTGATTTAATGATATTTTGATTTAAAATAAACATTTTTCAGCACTAATTTATTGTATCAGTAATAATTATAACTGTAGAAATTAGTAAATATTTGTTTGAACGATTCACCGGGTGACTATTTACTATAACTTTGAATCGCCCGGTGAATATTTGTCAAATCATTCAATAAACTATACAATGAAACAGACTTATCATTTTTTTGCTCTTTTTATCATTCTAACCATAGGCTGTCAAACTCTTTCAGCTCAACAGAAAACAACTTATCTCTTAAAGGAAAACATTCCCTATTATTCGGAGGAAGCACAAAATCAAAACGATTATATTGCCGAGCGCTGTAAGCTCGATATTTATTATCCTGAAAACCTGAAAGATTACGTTACAGTGGTTTGGTTTCATGGTGGCGGAATAACCGGCGGAAATAAATTCATTCCTGAAAAATTAAAGGAAAAAGGATATTGCTGTAGTAGCTGTAAACTATCGTTTGAATCCAGGAGCACATTGCCCGGAATACATTGAAGATGCTGCTGCTGCAGTTGCATGGACATTCAAACACATTGCAAAATACGGCGGCGATCCGGATAAAATTGTGGTATCTGGCCATTCGGCAGGTGGCTATCTCACAAGCATGGTTGGACTTGATAAAAAATGGCTGGCAAAATTTAACATCGATGCCAATAAAATCGCAATGTTGATTCCGTTTAGCGGTCACACCATCACGCATATGACCATTCGAAAAGAAAGAGGGATACCGGATACACAACCCATAGTCGATGAATTTGCACCACTTTACCATGTGAGAGCCGACGCACCTCCGTTGATTTTGATTACCGGCGACCGCGAACGCGAAATGCTGGGCCGTTACGAAGAAAATGCATATCTGTGGCGGATGATGAAAATTGCCGGACATACCAAAACAAAATTGTACGAACTCGATAGTTTTGACCACGGCGGAATGGCTTCTCCTGCTTTTGAAGTCCTGTTAAATGAAATAAAAGTATTGAATTGATGAAAACAATTTATCTTGCTTTAGGATTTTTATTGCTGCTATTCACCAGTTTCGCCCAGGAAAAAATGATGTTTGGCGACACGACACGAACAGGCGTTCCGTTTTCAAAAGATCCACATGTTATAAAATTTGACGGACGTTATCTGATGTACTTCTCGATTCCCCCATTTAAAGATAAAAGCAATCCGATTCAGGGATGGAACATTGGAATTGCGGAAAGCAGCGATTTGATTCACTGGAATAAAATTGCTGAAATTACGCCAAATGGAGAATATGAAAGTAAAGGTTTGTGCGCGCCGTGTGCAAGGGTTATCGATGGTAAAGTTCACCTTTTTTATCAGACTTACGGAAACCAGAAAAACGATGCCATCTGCCACGCGGTTTCCGATGATGGCATTTCGTTCGAAAGAGACAAAACAAATCCAATTTTCAAACCAACCGGCGACTGGAATTGCGGCCGTGCAATCGATGCAGAAGTGGTGAAATTCAGGGACCGGTATTTCCTTTATTTTGCAACCCGCGATCCTGATTTTAAAATTCAGATGCAGGGAGTTGCCGCTGCTCCATTAAAAACTGATTTTAGTCGTAATGACTGGAAACAACTGACCGACTATCCCATATTAAAACCGGAATACGAATGGGAAGGCGAATGCGTTGAAGGAGCTTCGGTAATTCAGCGAGGCAATGTGCTTTACATGTTTTATGCAGGCGCTTACAACAATTGGCCGCAACAAATTGGCGTTGCTAAAAGCAGTGATGGAATTCATTGGAAAAAACTTTCTGACCAGCCTTTTTTACCCAACGGAAAACCGGGCGAATGGAATTCGAGCGAATCAGGTCATCCGCATATTTTTGAAGATGACAACGGAAGAACTTTCCTTTTTTACCAGGGAAATAACGACAATGGAAAAACATGGTTTCTCTCAAATGTGGAGGTGTTCTGGAATGAAAATGGACCTTTTTTGAAGGATTGAAGGATTGATGGATTGAGGATAATTGGGATTGAAATTTTAAAACTAAATACGTGATTGCTTCAATGCATGAATGTTTTTTTAGATACGCATAAACTTTTAATGTAAAACTACTATTTTTGACATCAAACTAAACCAAAAAAATGAAACAGATACAACTTAACCAAAGAAATCAATTTTCAATGAAATCAATTTTCGCGTTCATTTTAACCTTTTCAGTATGTTCACTTTTTGCCCAAAACTACCCTAAAATGGATGAAACAGTTCGAATTAAAAAATTAGCGCCACCAACCGGAAAAGTAAAAGTTGTGCTCGATACCGATACATACAACGAAGTGGACGACCAGTTTGCGCTTGCATATGCAGTGCTTTCTCCCGAAAAACTGGATTTGCTCGCTGTTTATGCTGCACCATTTAAAAACTCGCGTTCCGAAAGTCCGGGAGATGGAATGGAAAAAAGCTACCAGGAAATTCTGAAACTATTAAAGTTTATGGGTAAAAGCAGTGATAACTTTGCGTTTCGTGGTTCCGATCGTTATCTGGAAGATGTCAGCCGACCGGTTAAAAGTGATGCAGTAAACGATTTAATAAAAAAAGCTTTGGCCAGCAGCCCAAACGATCCGTTGTATGTTTTAACAATAGGCTGCATTACCAATATTGCATCTGCCATTTTAATTGAACCCAAAATAATTGAAAACATTGTAGTGGTTTGGCTCGGTGGAAATGATTTAAACTGGCCTCATCAAAAAGAATTTAACCTGATGCAGGATGTTCCGGCAGCACAGGTAGTTTTTAACTCGGGTGTTCCGTTGGTGGTTTTGCCAACTCAACCGGTGGTTTCACATTTGGCAACTACAATTCCTGAATTAAAATATTACCTGGCCGGAAAAAACAAGCTTTCAGATTATCTGTACAACATTGTAGTTGAGTACAGCGGCGGCCGCGATGCCTGGTCAAAAGTAATCTGGGATATTTCCACTGTTGCATGGCTGATTAATCCGTCGTGGGTTCCGACCAATATTGTACACAGCCCGGTATTAACCGATCAGGTTACGTTTAGTGTCGATCATTCAAGGCATTTCATTCGAATGGCAACATCGATTAACCGCGATGCGATTTTCAGGGATATTTTTGCAAAACTCACGAAGTAATTAATTTCTGAAAATTATTTCTGCATTTTCCGGAAGAGCGCGGTAAATGGCTTTTGCTTCAGTATCGCTCAACCATAAAAACAAAGTTGGTATGTAATCCCGAGCGCAAATACATTTTTCATCCCGTTCTGAAAGCAATAATTATCGATATCCTTCGAGACAGGAATTTCAAACCGCGTTGAATCATTAGATAGGCAGGCTCCGTTAATGATTACTTTAATTTGATTTTCAGTAAGAAATTCCCAGTGAATTCTTTCGGTTTTTATTGTATCATGAGTTCTGGTTTCCACTTCAGTACCCACAGGTGGTGCAATAACTTTTTTGATCGGCTTTTTGGGAATGTTCGCCTCGGAAGTATCAATAACCGTAATTTCTGAGAAATAATTTAAATAAGCTTCTTTTCCTGTTGAATCAAAAAAACGAAGTGGTTCTTGGTTTAATATTTTCGACTGAAACAAAATTGTTCCCTTTAGCTGAACCTGTACCAGACTGTCTTTCAAATTAATTCCTAAGCTAAACGAATTGTTTTTTGCCAGCGCTACCTGGTTTTCGAGCCATAGTTTATCCTTAAATAATGCTCTGGCTTCAGGATTATTCCAGTTGATTTCTGTTTCTGAATTACTTTTTTTTGATTTTATTTCATTAACAAGCTGATTTAGTTTTGACAATGAAAAAGCCGTATTCACTGCAAATAATGTAACAAGAATCACCCAAACAGAAATGGTGAAGAAAATGAGTTTTCGATACTTTTGGATAAAATATTTCATTTCTTCTGATTAAAAAATAAATACTTTGGAACCCACCTGCATATTCTTATAAACCATTTCCAAATCTTCATCGTTTAGCCGCACACAGCCGTGAGTTACCGGCATTCCCATCAAACGCTGATATAGTGTGCCATGAATTAAATACCCGTCGCCAAGCGCAAGTGCATAATCGCCTAAAACGCCTCGCTCGTAACGCGACGGATCATTTGCCGGCGGAACCGTCAAACCGACTTCGATAAAAGCCCAGTCGGGTTTTCGCCAGACCGGATTCGTTATTTTATTTTTCACCGATAAAATACCTTTTGGAGTTTCAAAAATCCAGCTTTTGGTACTGTCAACTTCCAGTTGTACAAAACTTCCGGTTGAGCATTTCCCACGCCGGATGATTTCATTGTTTTTATACAACATGAAAGTATTTTCGGTGGTATTTATGGTTAGGAATGCATTGCCAGGCATAAACCGATCGATTTTTCTGTTTAGCTGGACAACCTGTTTTTTTAGATTATTGATTTCATTGGTATAATCCGGTACAGTATCAATGGTTATCTTTTCATCGATTTTAGATTGAAATCTCCAATCCTGAATTTTTGGAACCATTAAAACATTGGCCAGAGCAAAAAGCATTAAACCAATAATATTAACTATAGCAAAAACAATCCACTTCCAAAAATTAAAAGCCGGTTTCATTGCCTCGATTTTAAATATTCATCAAATGAAAGATCGGAGCCAACAATAATTACAGGTGTCGAGTTCTGACACAAATCGTAAACCACATCCATATCTTTGTTCTTTAGCGCCACACAACCATCAGTCCAGTGAATTCCTTTTCCGCCAGCGCCATGAATTTCGATTAATCCCCCGATTTGGGTATTTTTTGGAATAGCTCCCGTTCGCTTTAATTTTTCAAACCTGGCTTTATCTTCAGCGTTTGGATAATTCAGTAATAGCGCCTTGTGATATTTGGTTTTTACCCCTTTTTTCTTTTCGGTAACTTTATAAATTCCTTCAGGTGTGGAACGGTCGCCTTTCATTCGTTTATCACCGATCCAATTGGGACCGAATTCAGCTTCAAAAACCATTTGAGTTTTGCCTGATTTTAACACTGAAACTGTTAACGCAGTTTTATTCACCAAAATTACAGCCTGGCCTTTTTTCGAAGCCAGAACTGCAGTCTGAATATTGCTTTTCCAAACGATATAATTCCCAAAATAATTCTGTAATTCCTCATGTGCAGTATTTTCCGCCTTGTTTAGGTTTTTATCCGCCATTGCCGATAAAACCAATCCTTTCTGAAATTCGCCTTTTTTAAGATTGTTATCCGCTTCCAGGTAATTCAGTTTTCCTTCGTTAAACCAATCGAAGATTTCTCTTTCCAAGGGTAAATTCTTGTATTGCTTTTCAAAGCTGTCAATCCGGTTTTTAAGCGTTGCCAGTTGATTTTCCAACCGGTTTTTTAAATTGCTTTTTGTGTTTCCAGCATCGGCCTGAGCATCGATACTGAATTTTAATGAAGACACTGCAAGTTCAGCTGTCTTATTATAATTGCGGAACACAAACCATTTTTCATTTTGCAAATCCCATTCATTTAGTGCATCGTTAAACAGTTGCTCTGCCTTGCCGAGTTTTTTAACTGCATATTTATTTGCAAGGGCATTTTTTGCAAGGGCAATAGCTTCACGGGCCAGGGTTACTTCTTTTAACGGAGGTTTTACCGTAATCATTTTAAATATCACAAAACCCGTGAAAACAATAATAATCAGTAAAACCGCAACAATAAAGCGGCTAATTAATTTTCGGTATATCATTTTCGAACTAAAAAAGCCGGAGCTGCAAACCCCGGCAATTGTCCGTAATTTTATCCATTACCGGAATTATGCTTTACGCATATATTTTTCCATCACCGTTTTTAACTCGGTGTTAATACCGGCAGCTTTTTGTCTCACAGCATTTGCTTTGGTTTGAGCAGCAATAATTTCATTGCTGTCAAGCAACGTCTGAATCTCTGAAGCTGAAGTATTGATGGATGAAAGATCGCTTTTTATCGATTCAATAGCTTCTTTGCCTTCCTTTCCTTTTGGAGCCAGTTCAACTAATTTGTTATTTTCTTCCATCAGTGAAGCAATTTCGGCCTGGGCTACAACAATTTCATTTTTCACTTCCTGTTTCCGAACTTCTGTTTTTTCAACCAAACCATTGGCTTCGTCCGATACATTATCCAAAATTTGTTTTGCATATTTATAGTTTCCAAACATCTTCGATTTTTGAGTTTGAATTTCGGTTGAAGCTTTATTTACCGAATCCTGAAGCGCAACGTAATTGGTTTCCAGAAAAATATCGGCCTGTGCAACTTTTGCCTGTTCCAATGCAGCTTTTGCTGTATCCATTTCTGCCTGTGGAGCTTTCTTACAACTACTAATAATTAACGAAACGGCTATTACAGCCATTAAAACAAAATTCCTTTTCATAATTTTCTAATCTTAACTTGTTATTTTCTTTTTTCCTGAAGATGCATTTATCTTCTTTTCATTCACCTATTATGACGGAGAGTTGTTTTGAAGTAACAGCTTCTATCCAAAAAAATTGTAATTTTCAGTTGAATTAGTAAATCAGGAACGGTATATGAGTAAAGCTCTTAAATTCAGCAATTTTACAGACGAACAAATTATTGAAAAAATTATTGTTGAACACGATAATGAGCTGTACGAAATTATTTACGACCGGTATTTTAACCGGATTAGGAATAAATGCTATAGCTTTTTAAAAAACAAAACTGCCGCCGAAGAATTTACCAATGATATTTTAAGCAAGGTATTTGAGAAACTGAATGGATTTAAGGGAAAAGCGTCATTCTCTTCGTGGATATATTCTATTTCCTATAATTTTATAATCGATTACCTGCGGCGAAAAAAACAATTGCACTACCCCAACTGGAACCACGAAAATGAAATTCCTGAAATTATTGATGAAACTGATGCCGATCTCTCGGATATTAGCTACGAAAAGCTTTTAATTATATTCGAGCTGATTCATCCTGAAGAGAAAGCTTTGCTATTTATGAAATACCTGGACTTACTGTCGTTAAAAGAAATTGCAACGAGTTTGTCGATTAGTGAAGATGCGGTGAAAATGAGGTTAAAGAGAGCACGCGCGAGGGTTGTTTATCTTTATTTTGAACGATTCGGGAATGATTGACACCGGCGTTACTTTGTTTGAAGAAGGCGTCATTAACTTAAGAATACGATACATATTCAATACAATTACAGGCAATGAAAAATTCACTTTTAAAAATATTCGGAGCTTCGGCAAAAAAAATTCCTGACTTCATAAAGGACCAGCTGTTCAAACAATTTCCGGAGGCAATAAATATCGACTGGGACAAAAAAAATGATTTCTACGAGGCTGTTTTCTATGTGAATGAGACCGAATACATTGCCAAAATATCGGATGAAGACGGGCTCACAGGCTACAAGAAGAACCTGAAATTAGACGAACTTCCGCCGGACGTGTCTGCCGAATGCGAAACACATGGCGAAATAATGAATGCAATTGGCATTTACACCAAAACCAACCATATTTACGAAGTTATCGTCCGTGACAGGGAATTTGGCCGCACACTGCTTTTACTTTCAAAATCGGGCGAAATTCTGGAATCGAAAACGATTTAATACCGTTTTATACGATTAAAAAAATATGACATTTTCCTGTTACTCCCTGAAATCTGTCCGTCATAATTTATGACAAGAAAATACTACAATGGAAAAGATTACAAAAGATTTGAAAAGAGGCAATAACATTGCGTTGATCGTAAGCCTGATAATTATAGTAGGATTGATTTTGATTTATATGCTATTTTGAAAAAAAAATCGACCAATTCCCCGTAACTCAAATCTGTATTAAAAGGCAATCTGATTTCTTCGGATTGCTTTTAGTTTTCAGCCGTCAGAAGTTCTTCTTCCCAACTAATATTCTGAAGTTCATATAAAAGAGAATCTTTCAGAACCATATATTTTGGCAGGTTTTCTTTATTTACAGGTTCAACCGGCGGAGATTTTACTTTTAACGGATCAACCGGCGAACCATTTTTAAAAACCCTGAAATCGAGATGCGGCCCGGTTGCCAAACCTGTAGATCCAACATAACCGATAATTTGTCCCTGCCGAATCCGCGAGCCGACACCAATACCTTTTGCATATCTTGATAAATGCATATAAGTAGTTGAATAAACTGAGTTATGTTTAATCTTCAGATAATTTCCACCTCCTCTTTTCTGATAGGCTTTGGCAAAAACGGTTCCATCGCCGATACTCATCACCGGCGTTCCTTTTGGTGCTGCATAATCCACACCATGATGCGGCCTGCGAATTCTTAAAACCGGGTGCATCCGTCCATTCGAAAACCTCGAACTGATGCGGTAAAACTCGAGCGGCGCCTTCAAAAAAGCTTTCCGTAAACTGTTACCCTTGTCATCGTAATAATCAAGGTTTCCATCCTGGTCGAACAGAAACGCGTAAATATCTTCGCCATAATGTTCAAACTCGGTCGCATAAATATTTCCTATTCCAATGGATACCGAATCAACAAACTGTTCTTCATAAATCATCTTGAAACGGTCGCCTTTCTGCACGGCAAAAAAGTCGATTGTCCATTGATAAATATCGTTCAATCGCAGCGCAAGCATCGGATCCAGATTATTGTCGGCCATTGTATTCCAGAGCGAAGAATTTATAGTTCCGCTTGCAGTTCTTAATTTTGTCTGAATATCCTTTTCTCCCCGATAAATTTTTAGCGAATCAAAAAGCTCGTAAACAAAATATTCAACCGGCGAATTTTCATACACAAAATAACGTGCCTGCTGTATCGAATCTTTGGATAAAAAGAATGAATAATTTTTTCCCGACTGAATTTTCCGAACATCAAAAATCGGTTTCGATTTCCGTGCCAACAAATCGATGTCGACCATTCCAATACCTTTTTCATTTAAAATCTGGCTGAGATACTGATTGTTTCTCACTTTGCCTGATTCCACCAAAAACGAATCGGCCGGTATTCCAAAAATATAGGTTGGTTCCGGCGGTTCAGGAACTAGTACTTCTTCCTCCTCAACCACCTCCTGTTTTTTACCGGTTTGATGGCACGATTGAATCAATAACGAAAAAATTAATAAAACGGAAAATATGGATAAAAAACTGAATACTCTCATCATTTATAAATCTGTTTAATTGCAAAAATAGTAAAACTGCATTTACATGGATTTAGTATAGAAAATTCCTTATTTAGAATAAAGCCAATGCTATAAAATGTGGTTACTTTAAAGTTTGATTTTCTCGAAACCCTGCCCGTAAACACCCATAACGCTTCCCATCGAAATAAACGCTTCAGGATCTATTTCCTTAATCTTCCTGAAAATCATGCTGGTTTCCTTTTTCCTTACAACCGACATGATAACTTTTGTATCTTCTTTGGTATACCAACCCCTGCCTTCAAGAATGGTAACGCCGCGGGTAGCTTCCATGTTTATAAAATCGGCAATTTTATCATATTTTTTTGAAATGATAAACATTTGCGCCGAACGATTGGCGCCACTTAAAAACGAATCGAGTGAATAGGAAACCACCCACATGGAAACATATCCATAAACCAATTTTGCCGGCGATTGAAATACGAAATAAGAAGAGGCAATAATAATTACATCGCAAAGCAGAATAACTCTTCCCGGACTTATATTTCGGTATTTATTAATAATCATGGCAAAAATATCGGTGCCGCCTGTACTTCCGCCACGGGAAAAAACAATTCCCAATCCAATTCCGCCGGACATTCCTCCTAAAACCGCCGATAAAAAAGTATCGTCGACCAACGGTTTTTCCAAAACATTCTGAAACACTGCAAAAAAGAGGGTAAGAACAGCAATGCTGTATATTGTTTTTACTCCGAAGTTTGCTCCCAGAATTTTTATTGCAATAAGAACAAGAACCACATTGATAGCCAGAAAAGTAATACTAACCGGAATTTTTGTAGCAAAATAAACCACTGCAGCAACACCGCTCACTCCACCACCGGTAATTTCGGCCGGTATAAGAAACAGCAACCATCCCATAGAAAATAGTAATAATCCAAAGGTAATTATCACATAGTCCTTAATTGTCGTGGACAGCTTTTGGTTCAATTGCATTATTTCTGTAAACATCTCAAAATAAATGAATTCCTGAATATAATTTTAAATCGGGCGCAAAAGAACAAATGAGAAACAAAATAATTGGTGAGCTTTATCATAAAAATCAGAATTAACAGATATTTAAAACATATAAATTCATACTATTCTTTAATAAACTTCGGTTCTGTTTTCAAGGTGAAGTAAAAGGCAGTACCTTTACCGGCTTCACTTTCCACCCAAATATCGCCACCATTGCGTTTAACGAAATCGTAGCAAATTGGCAAGCCCAGACCTGTACCGCTTTCATTTTCCGTTCCGGGAGTCGAGCAGTTTTCACCCACATCAAATAATTTCGACTTTGTGGCCTCCGGAATTCCAACGCCATTGTCGCGAACACAAATCCCGGTCATACCTTTATGCCTGCCATCAGTAAAGTTTTTAGCAGAAATGATTATTTTTCCTTTTTCATAAGAGCAAAATTTTATGGCATTTGATACCAGGTTTCTGATTACTGTTGAAATCATAAAATTGTCGGCTTTTACATAGAGGTCGCGAGGCACATGGTTGTTAATCTCAATTACTTTCTTTACAGCCGATATATTTAGAATTTCGATAATCTTTGCAGTTAAAAGAAACAGGTTTTCTCTGCCGGGATTATACACTACTGTATTTCGTTGCATCCGCGACCAGAGAAGTAAATCCTCAAGCAGCTCATAGGTATTTAAAATTCCGTTATGAAGTAAGGTTATAAATGCCTTGCGCTTCTTGTAGTCTAATTCTTCATAATTATCGTGGAGCAAATGCGAGAATCCAAGAATTGAACTAAACGGACCAATTAAATCATGAGCGATAATAGAGAAAAACTTGTCTTTAGAAGAATTCAGGTCACGAAGTTCTTCCACTGTTGCATCAAGTTTTCCCCTGGTAATTTCTAAATCCATGATATATTTTTCCCTTTCATTTTTAAATTTAGTCTTTTCCACAATATTATCAACAAGCTCGCGGAACAGGCCTCCAAAGCCAACAATAAACACAGCGCAAAACACAACAAGGGATAATATAATTGTCATCCATTGCAAAAAAGAATGCGAAAGTATTTGAAGTTCAACTGTTGTTTCCTTAATGCCGGTAACATAAAAAAAGCCGGTTGTTATGTAAAATACCGAAATAATAACATCGATAATAATGGCAACTTTTCTTTTAACAAAAATGGATGCAAAAGCAATGCTGATGATTACAAAGTAATGAATGCCGCTAAATCCGAAATACCATAAAGATGACAATCCAAGAATGGCAAAAATGGCAATAAGTACATAAATCTTTATTCTTAATGAAATTCTTTTATAAAAAATGGCAATGAAAATAACAACCAGTACAAGCGCAAAATGAACATAATTAATGTCTTGCCAACCGATTTCAAACCATCGGAATGTTGCAAAGAAATATGGAGGCGTAAGGGCAATAAGCATAACAAAAATGATTCTTTTAATCATCTTTGCTTTTATTGATTCTATTTCAGCAGACATTCATTGGTGTTTATAGTAAATAAAATTATAGAACTTTAGCTAAATACTTTTATGCCGAAATACTGAAAATTAACTTCATATTTTCTGAAATTTTAACAAAACATTTTCCTTCACCGAAGATCACCGGATCTGCTTCTTTCGCAATTACAATCTGCCGATAAAATGGCTTCACAACTTCTATTCAATAAACCTTTCATCCGTATAAATATTTCTACAAAATTCCCCAGTGTCTACATTTAAAAAAAAATTATAGAAAATGCAATTCACTGATTATCTACGAATTAACTCGAAAATATTTTCTGATTTTTTTGGCATGTTTATGTATAGGTTTACTATGATAATTCCAAACAAAGAGTTACATACTTGAAAAAATAAATAGAAAAAGATGGAAAAAGAAAAATTAAAAAAAGATATTCAGGAAATACTTGATATCTGTAAAGACAGCACAATTGGTTACGAAACTGCATCAGAAAACATTGAATATAAAGATTTAAAAACTTTGTTTCTTCGCCTGTCGCAACAACGCAGATTATTTATTGAGGAACTTCGCGATGAGGCGCTAAAACTCGGCATTGAACTGAATACTACAGGTACAGTCAAAGGATTTTTTCACCGGAATTTTTTGGCAGTAAAAGCAAAATTCAGTAGCGATAGCAACGAAAAAGTTATTGAGGAAAGTATGACCGGTGAAAAAGCTGCGCTCAAAACTTACGGCAAAGTGCTTGGCGATCCTGCCATTCCCAAATACCTGGCAGAAAAATTAACCGGACAGCAAAAATTAATTAAAGTCGCAATAAATCAGCTTAGCGATATCAAAAAGATGCTGTAGCTTTTATTATATCAGGGAAACCAACATTTTCAATTTATTAACTCTAAAATTTAATATCATGGGATCAACAAAAGACAAATTAGCGGGAAACTGGAACGTAGTAAAAGGTAAACTAAAACAAAAGTACGGTAATTTAACCGATGACGATTTAGCTTACGTTGAAGGACAGGAAGATGAGCTTCTTGGCCGCATCCAGAAAAGAACAGGTAAAACCAAGGAAGAACTTAAAAAGTTTATCGACGATCTTTAAAGATAAAATCAGCCATGTGGTTAAGGCATGGTTGATTTTGGTTTTTATTGTTGAAACCTGATTGAAGAATAAAACAGTATAAAAGAAATTATAATGAATGTATTAAAAGATAAAAAAGTGGCTATTTGTGTCACAAACGGTTTTGAAGAATCCGAATTATTCGAGCCTAAAAAAGCGTTGGAGGAAAATGGTGCAACTGTGCATATTGTTTCACCCGAACCGGGAAAAATTAAAGCCTGGAACCATGGAAACTGGAGCAAAGAGATTAATGTTGATGTGACATTAAAAGAGGCAAACGCGAGCGATTATGATGCACTTATGCTACCCGGTGGAGTAATAAATCCCGACAAGCTTCGCCGTGATAAAACCGCTGTTGATTTTGTGAAAGAATTTTTCGAAAGCCAAAAACCGGTTGCAGCAATTTGCCATGGCCCGCAGATGCTAATTGAAGCAGGTGTGGTAAAGGGTAAAAAACTTACGTCGTTCTTTTCAATTCGTACCGACCTCGAAAATGCAGGCGCACTTTGGGAAGACAATGCGGTGGTTGTGGATAATGGTTTAGTTACTTCGCGTAATCCCGGAGATTTGGAAGCATTTAATTCCAAATTAATTGAAGAGATTAAAGAAGGAAAACATTAAAAAATGAATGCTGCCAAAATAAGCCATGATGTAAGAGACTGTTTTTCTCTAAATTCTTCAAATTTAATTATTCATGCAAGACACGAACATTCCATCTTCGCTTTTATATATTTGCCAGAATACTGCAGGTTACATAAGGGTAAAAAACGGAAAAGGTTTTTATTACCAAAATGAAAATGGGAAAAGAATTACCGACAAAAAAATTCTTCAACGTATTAACGATTTGGTAATTCCACCAGCATGGGAAAATGTATGGATATGTAAAAAGCGAAACGGACATTTGCAGGCAACCGGCAGAGACGAAAAAGGACGTAAACAGTATCTGTATCATCCAAAATGGAGCGAACACTTTAATTCCGAAAAATTTAACAGCTTGCTATATTTTGGAAAAAATCTTCCGAAAATAAGAAAAAGAGTTAATGCCGACCTGCGGAAACATAAATGGGTGAAAAACAAAGTAATTGCACTTGCAATAAAAGTGATGGACGAATTATTTCTAAGAGTTGGGAATAAACGATACATGAAAGAAAACGATACATACGGGTTAACCACCTTGCGCAAAAAACATTTAAAAGAAGATTCCACGGGCCTCACTATAAAATACAAGGCAAAAAGCGGAAAACTGCGCTTAATAAATGTGAATCATCCCACGTTAATAAAACTGTTAAAAAAGTGTTCGGAGTTACCCGGCTACGAAATCTTCAGATATGCCGAAGGCGGCAAGTTTCATCCGTTAGAGTCGCAGGATATAAATGAATATCTTCGCGAAATTACAGGTCACGACATTACGGCTAAAAGCTTCAGAACCTGGGGCGGAACTGTTTTAGCCGTAAAAATGGAACCACTGGCCCGTAAAATTTGTGAAGAAAATCCACGCAGGAAATTTGAAACCACCTTACTAAAGCTTGTTGCAAAAGAATTAAATAATACAGTTGCGGTTTGTCGAAAATATTATGTTCATCCCGAAGTATTAAAAGTAATTGTTAACCGGGAAATTCAAAATCCGTTTTTATCATCCGGCAAAAAAGCTTCAAAATGGTATCGTCCGGAAGAATTAGTGGTAATGAAAATTTTGAAAAACACTGCAGTTGACAAGCATGAAAAGCTGGAAAAAACGGCCTAAAGCAACAAACTATCCAATAACCAGATTAATAATTTTTTTTGGTACAAAAATAAATTTGCGAATCGTTTTACCTTCCAGCCATTTTTGTGAACGCTCATCGGCTAAAACGGCTTTTTCAGCATCGGCAGGTATAGCGTCGGCCGGCAGTTGAATTAAGAATCTCATTTTGCCATTAAAGGATACCGGATATTCCAATGTATCTTCTCGCAATAAACTTTGATCAACAGTCGGCCATGCCTCGTAAGCAAGGGTTTTATTATTTCCATATTTCGACCATAATTCCTCGGCCATATGAGGTGCATACGGCGCCAGTATTTTCGCAAATGTTTTGGCAGTTTCTCAGCGTAACTTTTCCTTTTTTAATGGCCAGGTTATTAAAAACCATTAATGCTGAAATTCCGGTATTAAATTTCATATGTTCAATATCGGATTCAACCTTTTGAATGGTTTGATGAAGCAATTTGGCAGTTTCCTTGTCTTCCTCTCCTTCCACAATATTGTTCATCTCCGTAAAGAAACGATAAGCACGCGCCAGGAAATTGAAAACGCCTTTTACTCCATTTTCCGCCCAGGGTTTGCGTTCATCCAAAGGTCCCATAAACATTTCGTACAAGCGTAAAGAATCCGCGCCATACTTCTCGATAACATCGTCGGGATTTACCACATTTTTTAATGATTTCGACATTTTGGCTACAATCTGTTTTAACTCCCCACCGGTTTCTTTGTGATAGAATTTACCGTCTTTTTCCTCCACCAAATCGGAAGATATTTTCGCGCCCGAACTTGTTTCATAAGCAAAAGCCAGAATCATTCCCTGGTTAAACAGTTTTTGAAATGGTTCATCGGTGGAAACAATGCCCAAATCGAAAAGAACTTTATGCCAAAAACGCGAATACAACAAGTGTAATACTGCATGTTCAGCGCCACCAATATATAAGTCAACGGGCATCCAGTATTGTTCCTTTTTTATATCGAAAATGCTTTCTTCGTTGTGCGGATCGATATAACGTAAATAATACCAGCACGAACCCGCCCATTGTGGCATAGTATTGGTTTCACGACGTCCCTTTCTTCCGTTTTTATCGGTAACAATTAACCAATCTTCCGCATTTGCCAAAGGCGATTCACCGGTTTCGCCCGGTTTGTATTCTTCCAGATCGGGCAACTCTACAGGTAAATTCTCATCATCAACAAGCGATACTTCACCGTCTTCCCAATGGATTACCGGAAATGGTTCACCCCAATATCGCTGACGACTGAACAACCAATCGCGGATTTTATAATTCTCTGTCCCTTCTCCTATTCCTTTTTCAGCAAGCCATTGAATTGTCTTTTCAATTCCGGCAGATTTATTTAAACCGTTAATATCAAGTCCGGTTTCAGCGCTTGAGGAATTAATATAAACGCCGTCTTCTGTCCAGCATGCATCGCCGGCAAGAATCTGATCCCTGTTTTCGTCGTCTTCCGGATCGAAAATACAATTCACAGGAATATGAAATGCTTTGGCAAATTCGAAGTCGCGGGTATCATGCGCCGGAACAGCCATAATTGCGCCGGTTCCGTATCCCATTAAAACATAATCGGCTATCCAAATCGGAATCTTTTCCTTATTCACCGGATTAATTGCATATCTGCCGGTAAACACACCGGTTTTCACCTTTGCCAAATCGGTACGATCCAAATCCGATTTTAATGCAGCTGCTCTTAAATATGCTTCAACTTCATCTTTTTTTTCAGGAATTGTAATTTCATTAACCAGTTGATGCTCCGGGGCAACAACCATATAGGTCGCTCCGAATAAGGTATCCGGACGTGTGGTGTAAACCCGCAACTTTTTATTTAAATCAGCAATTTCGAAATCGACTTCTGCACCGGTTGATTTGCCAATCCAGTTACGCTGCATATCTTTTACCCCGGCAGGCCAGTCTAAACTATCCAAGCCATTTAATAATCGTTCGGCATAAAGAGGAATTCTAAGCAACCATTGTTTCAGGTTTTTACGTACAACAAGGTTTCCGCATTTTTCATGCGTTCCATCGGTAAGCACTTCTTCGTTTGCACAAACAGTTTTGCATGAATCGCACCACCAAACCTGGGCGAAATCGTAATATGCCAGCCGCTTTTCAGCAATGTAGTCCGCGACAGCTTTATTTCCTTCAGCCTTAATTTCATCAGGAACAACCAGCTCTGAAATTGGCCTTCCTTTTTGCACTTCCGCGTCAAACCAGGTGTTATATAATTGCTTAAAAATCCATTGAGTCCATTTAAAATATTTTGGGTCGGTGGTATTTATTTCCCTGTCCCAGTCGTAACTTAACCCAATGGCTTTAATCTGGCGTCGAAAATTATCGCAGTTTTTTTGTGTCGTAATTGCCGGGTGTGTTCCGGTTTGAATTGCATACTGTTCCGCCGGAAGCCCAAACGCATCATATCCCATCGGATGTAAAACATTAAATCCTTTCATTCGTTTGTAACGGCTTACAATATCAGTTGCCGTGTAGCCTTCGGGATGGCCGACATGTAAACCGGCTCCCGATGGATAAGGAAACATGTCGAGTATATAATATTTGGGTTTTGAAAAATCATCAATGGTTTTAAATGTTTTATTCTCTTCCCAGTACTTCTGCCATTTGGGTTCTATTTCAGCGAAATTGTACTCCATTTTAAAGTTTTGAATGCGATTTTATTTTCAAGCGGCAAAGATAAAGAAATTGTCAATATACGGATAGCGTACACCAAAGGGAATGGATGCTATTCCGGAAAGAATAGGATGGAATCGCTCCAAGCGATGCTATCCGTAGATCACTGAGACAAAGGATAGCATCCACCCGAAGGGAATGGATGCCATCCTTCACTCTGGTTAAAATAGTGGTAAATAAGCTGAATTAAGAATACAATTTGTTATGCCCGATCATTAAAAAAACTAAATTTGGCGACAAAAAATCAACTATTATTTTTGTTCCGCATATTATGCCGGAATTACAATTAAGCCTAATGAAACAATTTTTAATCATTCTATTTCTTATTTTCCCGACATTTATTACAAACGCACAAACCGTCCAGGTTTTAAATGCAAAAACAGGAAATCCGGTAGAGGGTGTTTTAATCATTTCCGGTGATCATACCATGCAAACCGACGAAGCAGGAAAGGCAAAAATTGATGTTTTTGGAAATGACGAATCTTTGCTTTTTCAACATTCATCATTTCTAAAATTTACCTCAACAAAACAAAAAATTGCCAGTCGCGGAAATACAGTTTTGTTAATTGAAGACCCGGTCAGGCTTAATGAAGTTGTGGTTTCGGTAAACCGCTGGGAACAGTCAAAAGCCGAAATATCGAATAAGATAAAAACAATCAGCTCAGAGGAGATTTTACATTATAATCCTCAAACCGCTGCTGATTTAGTCGGCATCGATGAAGGCGTATTTGTTCAAAAAAGCCAGATGGGCGGAGGGAGTCCAATGATTCGGGGTTTTTCGGCAAACCGTGTTTTAATAGTTGTTGATGGCATTCGAATGAATAATGCAATATACCGAAGCGGCAACCTTCAGAATGTAATTTCGCTTGATGCCAATTCAATTGAAAACACTGAAATTATTTTTGGCCCTGGCTCGGTAATTTACGGTAGCGATGCTTTGGGTGGTGTTATGAGCTTTAACACTCTTAAACCCAGGCTGTCGACAAATGACAAAATCGTGGAGTCGGGTAAGCTGTTTAGCCGTTATTCAAGCGCCAATTTTGAAAAAACGATTCACGGAACTTTTAATATTGGCTCGAAAAAATGGGCAGCATTAGTCAGTTCAACATATACAGACTATGACGATTTGCAAATGGGCAAACATGGTTTCGATGAATATTTACGTCCGGAATATGTATTGCAAAACGGATTCGACGGAACTGATAAAATTATTCAAAATAAAAATCCAAAAGTTCAACGATATACTGCTTACAACCAGTTTAATATTTTAGGGAAAGTCAGGTTCAGACCAAACGAAAATGTAGAGGTAAATTTTAGTGCCAACCATTCACAGACTTCCGATATACCAAGATATGATCGCTTAATTGTTTACCGAAACGGCAAACTCCGTTATGGCGACTGGCATTATGGCCCGCAAATCTGGACATTGTTTTCAGGTGAACTTCAGCTTAAAAAAGATTATTCGTTATTCGACAAAATGAATTTGCTTACGGGCTACCAACTTTATACTGAAAGCCGAAACGACAGAAATCTGAACGATGAAATAAGAAATGGCAGGCAGGAAGATATTTCGGTATTTTCAGTAAATCTTGACTTTGGAAAAACCATTGATGCAAAAAATGAGCTTTTTTACGGTTTTGAAACCTACATAAACAAAATAAATTCCAGCGGAACAACAACTAATTTATTGACTGGTGAAAAAGAATTTATTCCATCACGTTATCCCGATGATTCGAATTACGGAAATTTTGCAGGTTACCTTTCGTATAAACTCAATTTGCGGCAAAAAATAATATTAGAGGCAGGAGCACGATTTACCCATACATGGCTTAATGGCAAGTTTAATCCCGATTATTACAATTTCCCTTTCAATGGATTCGACATGAAAAATTCGGCTGTTAACGGAAGTATTGGCATGACCTGGCATCCTGCACAGAAATGGCAAATTAATGTACATGCATCTACCGGGTTTCGCTCACCAAATATCGATGATGCTTCAAAAATATTTGATTCGGAACCCGGTAATGTGGTAGTGCCGAATCCGGATTTAAAACCTGAATATGCACAGAATTTTGAAGTTGGTATTATCCGCAGCTTTGCCGGAAGAGCCAGTGTGGAGCTTACCTGTTTTTTCACGCATTTAAAAGATGCAATGGTACGCCGCGACTTCATCTTAAATGGACAGGATTCAATTATTTACGACGGAACATTAAGCAAGGTTGAAGCGCTTGTGAATGCCGATGCCGCCAATATTTACGGAGCAAGTTTTGCATTTGAATTTCTGCTAACCAATTCGCTGCGTACCAGGCATTATCTCACTTATACCGATGGCGCAGACTCGGATGGCTTACCTATTCGTCATGCGCCACCAACATTTGGAACCTCACACCTGATTTATGAAATTCCGGGAATATTTATGGATATATACGCCAGTTACAGCGGACAATATAATTATGAAGAGCTTGCGCCGTCGGAACAGGATAAACCGTATATGTATGCTACCGATAAAAACGGACATCCGTATTCCCCATCATGGTGGACTTTGAACCTGAAATTCAATTATAAGCTAAGCCGAAATGTTGTTGCAGGAGGAGGCCTTGAAAACATACTGAACAAACGGTACAGAACCTATTCTTCAGGAATTGTGTCATCAGGAATAAATGCAATACTGTCGTTAAATGTTCGATTCTGATAATCTTGCTTTACAAAGAAATTTCGACCTACAATAATAAATCATAACAATTACCGTTTTTTAACCGGAAGGCAGAAATCATTGAAAACATTTAATTTATTTAATTCGGTATTGCCTTCTTTAGAGGGATGTTTTGCATCCCTCTTTTTTTATTTTTGAAGTATGAATAAAATCAGGGACATTGATGAATTTCATTTCTGTTGCGATTGGTGCATAAAAAAAGAACCAAAACTGAAACATGTTCTCGATACATTTGGATATCCTCCGTTTTGGCACCGTAATCCCGATTTTGCAACGCTTGTTTTAACCATTCTCGAACAACAGGTTTCTCTCGCATCGGCAAAAGCCGCGTATGTTAAACTGGAAGAAAAAATTAAAGTTATTTCACCGGAAAATGTGCTATTATTAACCGATGATGAACTTCGCCAGTGCTATTTCAGCCGGCAAAAATCCGGTTACATTAAAAATCTTGCAAACGAAATTGTTTCGGGTAACTTGAATTTGGCTGAATTAAACAAACTGACTCACGACGAAATAAGGATACAACTTATTAAGCTTAAAGGAATTGGTAACTGGACAATCGATATGTACCTGTTAATGAGTTTGCATTCTTCCGATATTTTTCCACCTGGAGATTTGGCAACCATAAAATCGGTTTACGAGTTAAATCTTGTTCCGGCCGGAAAATCCAAAGAAGATATAATCAATTATATGAAATTGTTTTCGCCCTGGCAATCGGCAGCGACATATATACTGTGGCACAACTATATAGAAAAACGTAATTTAAAATTAGAATAAATTAGAAAAATAAGTGCTGCTTTCGGAACGTATTGCTTTTATATACGTACAAATTATAAAACGTCTCATATACAAAATCGCTAACTTTTAACTATTCATTGATAATTGACAATAAAATAGAACGGACGCTAAGTGGACCATCCATTTTTCTCGGAATCACATTTTTGGTAATGGGCGTAGTTTTGTTTATTGCCGCCAACTGGTTTTTAGGTGCATCGAGTTTTGTTATTGCATTGTTTCTTTTCTTAAGTTATAACGGTATAATTATCGACACGGAGAAACGACTGGTAAAGCAATACAATAACTTTTTTGGTGTCATAAAAACGGGTAAGCGCGAATCTCTGGATAAGTATATCGGTTTAACTTTAGTTCCCATGAACAAAATATATTCATTATACAGTCGGTCGAACCGAAGAATTGATTCAGTAGAAAAGGATTTTCGTATCTATTTGGTAGATAAAGCCAAAAAACCTGCTCTCCCATTAAAAAAATGCCCGACATTTGAAAAAGCTCAAAGCTGTATCGACGAATTTTCCATTTGGCTAAAAATGCCTGTTTATACTGTAAAGGGATATTAATCTGCTTTAAATCACAAAATCAAATTTTCCGTATTAGAATAATAACGGCAAATTTGCAGGTGTAAATGAAAATATAAAACGCTATAATAATCAGAAATGAACAACTTGTCCTGAGAATAGGGAAAATGAATTGATGCGAAAAATCAAACACTAATCGGCATTAATTAGCAACGAATTTTATTCAATAGTTATATTCTTTTTTGTAAATCGAACGTTTTTAAAAAAACGACCGAAACAATGAAACAGATTCTGGTTATTATTATTTTATTAAGCATATCGGTAGCAGGTTTCAGCCAGGCAAAGAAAAGGGATAAGGTAAAACGAAAATACCGTAATATTGAAGCGACTTCTCCCGCTTTGGTGCCTGTTTATATTCACGGCGAAATATACGACGAAGATGAAAATCCTCTTGCAGGCGCAAGTGTTTCAATCGATGGAACCCGAAAAGGTGTCAATTCAAATGAAAGTGGCGAATTTCTGATTGAAAATCTGCAAACAGGAAAAGCCCGGCTTCGTGTTTCATTTATTGGATTTAAGACCAAAACTATCGATTACGAACTGCGCCCCGGGGAAAACTACTTCAAAGTTATGCTTGCTACTGACAACATTCATATTGAGCCAATTGCTATAAATGCCCAGAAACGGGAACAACAATTGATTGATGTTCCTGCGGCTGTATCCGCGGTGAGCGCCTTAACCATGCAGCAATATAACATAACCGAATTGGGGCAAATGAGCGAATTTGTGCCGGGCTTGTATATTCGCGAACAGGGAGCTAACCGCCCGGGCTTTGTAATACGTGGGTTAACCAGCGACGAAGTAAGCCCCAGCGCACAGCCACGGGTTTCGGTATATTACAATAATGTCCCCATCAATCGTGCGAACGGTGCATCGGTTGCGCTCTTCGACATGGAACAGGTTGAAGTTTTCAAAGGGCCGCAAAATACCATTTTTGGCCGTGGTGCACAGGCAGGAGCAGTCCACTTTATCAGCAAAAAACCCGCAAATACATTTGACGGATATCTTTCTGCAGGTTTAGGCGACTTTGCACAAAAAGAAGTTCGCGGCGCCGTTAATATTCCGGTAGTAAAAGAAAAATTATTTGTTCGGGCGGCTGGAATTTACGATTTCCGTGATGGGTATGTAACGAATACGTTTGGCGGCACATCTCAATGGAAAAAATACAATGGCCGGACGTTTTTCCATTCGTTTCCTTCCGGCATGGAACCATAAACTCGATCTGGTGGCTAATTACCAGAAAGATGAAACACCGGGCATTGCCTTTATGAGTAAAATGTTTCCTAATACAAATGGCGTTACCGATATTTTTAGCGGAGTTGCTTCATTGGAACAGGGCACAAATCTTGGAACAGGAAAGGACATTTTTGATGCATCGCTGAACTACCGCTATTATATTGATGAGCACAACTACTGGACTTCAATAACTTCCTACAGAAAAATAAATTCTTCAGCACGATGGGATGGCGACGGAACCGCTGCTGCTGCAATCGATATGGCTGAAAATGGCGGCGCAAAACAGTTTTACCAGGAAATTCGCGGGAACTTTACCACGAACAGTCGTTTAAACGGAACGATGGGTGCAAGCTACTGGCGCGAGAAAGCCAGTCAAACGTATTGGTTCTCTCCTAACGAACAAAATTTTGCAAACTTGTTTTTTAACCCCGATTACCTTGTTATGCCGGATGGACAGCCAAATACAATTCCTTATATACCTGCAAATCCGGATAATGGGATTATGGAAGATTTACCGCTTCCCGACCATCATGAAGAAGAAAAATACAATCAACGCAACTAACCAGGCAATCGAGGCATACGTGGACGGAACATTCCAGCTTACGCGTAAACTCTATTTTTCCGTCGGAATACGAGGCACATACGATATGAATAAATTAAGTGATGAAGCAGCCTTTACAGCAGGTTCAGAATCAGTACTTGGAATGTTTGTCGGTGAATATCCGGGAAACACACCAAATCTTTTTTTTAAACCCAGCGATTTACAGGAAATTAAAAAGAATACACTTTCGCTTACCGGACGCGCCGGTTTGGAATACCGGTTAAACGACAATACCAATATTTTTACGAATTATTCCCGCGGTCGTCGTCCCACTGTTCTTCAGTTTACATCAACTGGTGAAGAACAGGTTCTGGATGCCGAAATATTAAATAATTACGATGCAGGATTTAAAACCATTATCAATTCCAGATTTTTTATTGATGTGGTTGCTTTTTATCAGAAATACAAAAATTTCCAAACCAATGCATGGATTGCTGATACCGCTTCAGGTGAATTTAATTACCTCGTTAAAAACGGCGGCATGGCTACATCATACGGAGGTGAGGCAACCGTTAAAGCAGCCATCATCGAACAACTGGAACTTTTTGGGAATTATGCTTATTTGCATGCCACCTTTGATTCGACCGATATTGACGGACTTACGCAGGAATATACGGGAAATACATTTCGTTTGTCGCCAAAACACAGTTTTACTGTCGGTTTTAATGCACACACAAACATAACTCCCACTATTGCAATTTTTGTCTCTCCATCTTATTCGTTTAAAACGCACATGTATTTCGAAGATGCCAATACCGAAGGTTTGGAACAGGATGCTTACGGATTGCTGAATATTAACGGAGGATTGTCGCTTTCCGATCCGAATATGATTTTGTCGGTTGTATGCAAGAAATATTCTGGATGAACAGTATGTAACCAGCGCCGGAAACACGGGAAGTCTGTTTGGTGTTCCGACTTTTGTTCCCGGATCACCTCGAATGTTTGGTGCAAAACTTACCTGGAATTTTACAAAGAAAGAAAGGCCGTATTATAAAAGAAACAGGTTTAACAGGTAGGTTGTGATAGTGGTCACCCGACTTGGAGTCGGGTGACCACTAAGAATCTAACCAAAATAACTTCCTGATTCATAATTCCACCGCTTCTCTTTTCAAAGAATTATAAAATTGTTTTTTTGATCGTGCAGAATCAGTATCCAGAACAACATCGATTTTTTGTTCTCCAATTATTAATTTTAATTCTGTAAGAAATTCAATTTTTGCGGAGAAGGAACATTTTTTACCTTCGCTGAATTAGAAGATGAATTGATTTTTTCCCAATCAGAAACTTTATAGTCAGATGAATATTTTACATTTCCAATTCTAATCTCCTGAAGAATATTTTTTAATTCATTTACTTTTTTATCGGAAGCACCCACCTCAATTTGTACTCTTACATCTAAATCGTATTTGGCTCCTTCCTTGCGGTTAAAATTATCAATCTGAGACTTTTCATTATCCAAATATTCTTTTAACTCATCCAGGCTAACTTTTTTGCTCCATGCCAAAAGCATTTTTTGATTTCCTGTTTCCGGAAAAATGTATTCTCCTATAAAAAATTCGCCTTCTTTACTTACCTTTAAATTTGTTGGTGGCGGCGGCGGTGGCGGCTTTATAGTCTTTGGTTTTTCAATTGAAAACCAAATTGGAACAACCTGATTTATTGCTGCCTGTTTTTCTTCGTCCAAATCCAAATAGTTATGGTTGAAGAATTGCAACGCTTTTTCATTTCTAACTTCCAAACAGGCCTCGCCAATAGCTTTTAGTACACGGTTCATTTCATCTTTTGATGTTTCCATGTCGTTACGGAACGAAATAAAACCTTTTGAAACCTTAACTTTACCCAACAGGGATATATTAGTTTCGGCAAAATCGGGCCCTTTTTTTCCATCCGGATTTCTTCCTTTCAGAAAATCCTTTACAATTGTTTTTATGTCTTCGCTTTTTGCATACTGATTTTCGACCAAAAGTTCACTTTTTCTATTCATCAATATCACCAACACATTATTTTGTTTTCTTGGCGCATCAATGTCTTTTAGCTCGGGTTGAAAAAACCCACTTCCAATATTATCTACAGACCACTTCTGAAGCCATTGCTCTGCTTTATCCTCCGTAAATCTTAGCAGGACAATTTCATTAGATTTTGTAATTAGTTCAGGGCGTGCGAATGCCTGCATTAGCAGCAACATAATCGGGATAAAAACTATCAGTTTTACCCATTTCCATCGGTTTTCATTTTTTCTGTGCATCATTTTAATTCGTTTTAAAATTGGTTTTTGTGTAAAATGGTTTGCCATGGCAAAACGTCTTTCGCCAACGGCTTTCTCAAGAACCAACAGTTGGTATTTTTTTGCATCGATGCCTTTGTTCAGAACGGCCTGGTCAGCCTGGTATTCATGGATTAATTTGAGATCGCGGCGCAACATCCACATAAACGGATTAAACCAGTGCAATGCTGTAAACAACTCACAAATCATCAAATCAATCGCATGAAAATGTTTAATGTGCGCGTATTCGTGGGCAACTACAATATCTTTGTTTTCGGTATAATCTTTTTCGGAAACCACAATGTGTTTAAGAAATGTAAAGGGTTGAATAATGTCTTTTACAATGGCCAGGATAATTCTCTGAAAGGGTTTGCTTCTCGGCACGCCGGATAATTTGCCAAATCCGAATTGTGGAAATCAACAATCGAAGGAACAACAGGAAAATAGCCGACAGGTAAAAAACCAGCCACAGGTTTATGGAAAATGCGTTGGTTTGTTCTACATTCTGAATATTTTCAACTGGTATATCCGTGTTATTTATTAAAGGTGCTGCAACAAATTCCCGAATGGTTTCGATTTTTGGTATTGCAACCGATTGCTGAAAAACAGGTAAATTGATAAACGGAAGAACGGTAGAAACAACCAGGATTCCCAGCAACAAAAACCGGTTTACCGCATGAATTTTATCACGGCTGGTTGCAAGTTTGAACACAATGTATAATAGTGCCATACTTACTGATGATTTTATGAGCCAAATAAAAAATGGATTCATAGTATTTGCTTTTTTGTTGGTTAGTCGTCATCCGACTTGGAGTCGGGAGACGACCTATCTTGATTATACGTCTTTGTTATTTTCAATTTCAGCAATCAGCTTTTTTAAATCTTCCAGCGAAAGATTTTCTTCTTCAACCAAAAGCGAAACCACGTTTTTATACGAGTTGTTGAAATACTTTTTTACCACATTTCCCAATGTTTTTTTGCTGTAATCATCTTTAGTAATCGCAGCAAAATACCGGTAAGTATTTCCAAATTGCTCATGATCGATAAAGCCTTTTTCTTCCAGACCGCGCACAATGGTCGAAAGCGTATTGTAGTGCAGTTTTTGGTCGGTGTAAAATTCCTTAAGCTCTTTCACAAACATGGCCCCCTTTTCCCAGAAGAGGTTCATGATTTCTTCTTCCTTTTGTGTAAGTTTTTTCATTTATCAGACATTAGATTTTTAGTACAGAGTAGTGAGACTTTTCAAACTACAAAACAAATATAACTATATTTTTTAGTTATGAAACTATAATTAATAGTTAATTTACTAAAAATAATAGTTGTAAATCATAAGTCACTCACTTACTATGCTTTAACTCAAATGTCTTAATATCTTCGATTTTATTTGATGACATCCTTTCATTTCTTCGATGTTAAATAAGACAATAGTTTTTAGCCAGATTATGAAAGATATGACTTCATTTATTCTTATTCACCTCCATATGAAAACGACATTCAGGTACATCGCACTGTTTATTATTCCGGTTAGTATGTTGTTCGGTTGCAAGGATGATAAAACCGACATTCCGGAAGACCCAATCAAAAATGAAAACACAGTAGAGGTTAAAGTAACAATTCCCGAAGGTTCCACTGTTGACTTGACAGATGCAACTGTTTATAGTCTTGGAACCGGTGGTAATTTAGATAACAGCCAGGCCGGAAAAGTTCCGTTTAATACAGGAAGCACAGAAACCGCCTATCTTTTAGATAAAAACAATAATGTATTACTCGCAGGTTTTGTTACCGACGACCGAAAGGAAATTTCGGTGGAAACCACTACTGAGGTAATGCTTTACTATGCGCTCGATTATTACCTCTTGCCTGCAAGTGCCAAAAAAGCATTCCTTTCAAATGTTAAACAGGCGCCCGGCTTTTCAGGATTGGTTTCAATTATAACCGATCTCTTTAAGTCAGATCCGCTGATGTACACCAAAGGCGCCTATCTACCGAAACTTAACGAAGAAGTCAGTCAAATTTCGGCTTTGCTTTCTTCGGCAAAGTTAAAACGACTTTTAATTTACGGCAAAGAAACAAAAAGTGGTATAACGATTTCAAAGATCGATTCGGTACACATTAAACTTCAAAATTCCTTTCCGCGTCGGACAAAAGTATTTGTTTATAAAAAATCGTATTACGACAGAAATGGAAATCAGACAAAAATTCCAGATTACACCGATAACCCAGCTTACCACTTTCGACTTTGAACCGGGGAAAAAGCTGGATATTAAAACCCTCGAAGTCGGGTCAAAAATTGCGCAAATCAATGCCCAATCATCTTCCAACGATGTTGTTTCAAACTCAGACCCGATTGAATTACCGGTAAATAAATCGACTGAATTTGCCGCTGAATACGAGGTTGTGGTTATCGGCTCAGGCTCACTGAATTCAATAGACCGTGGTTTATCGGATGCGGAACAAAAGGCCTACGAAGAGCTTAATGTTAAAACCTATGCGTTGGATTATTTTTTGCCAACCATACTCGACATTGGCGGAAACAAAGGTCTGTTACCTCCTTTTGGCAGCGATAAGGAAACAGCTTTGCTGAACGCGGTACTTCCCGCACTTCAGGCAAATCCCGATGTCTACGATGCAATAAAGGACAATGATTTTAAGGCCGCTTCCGAGACCCTACTCCCGGAACTTTACGGAGATATAAGGCTTACAAATGAGTTGAGAACTTTACTTACCAATGTATATAATATTTTATCGGATAACGGAACAATGCCCAATACCTTTGTCCAAAGCCAGGAACTGATAGAAACAGGGTATCCACGCACAAAAATAGTAATGGAGGCCTTATATAAAAACATGAATTTTGATGCAAAAGCAAATATCCAAATGCTTCGGACCCAGGCAAAATCGATAGAAAACTGGCTCATTAATTCCATTGATGCCGAAGTAAATATTTCGCCTAAAGAAGCCAAAGTTTGTTTAGGGGAAGCAACAAGTATAAAAGTATCGTATACCACCATCACCGATCAGGAAGAAGAAGATATAGAATACCACTGGAGCACCGGCAATAAATTTGGCGGCCGCGTTCAGGACATTAACAATAACCCAAACAATTATGGTACTTCAATTATCACTACAACCAATGAAGTATCTTATATCAGCACCGCTTCTGCGTCTCAGTTGAGCAGTGGCGACAATATTGAAACTGTAACCGTTGTGATTTATGCCAAAAACAAAGAATCCGGCGAGCTATCGAAGGTAGGACAAGACGTTATGAAAGTAAATAACATTAAAGGCTGCATATCGTTTTTTGTATCGTTCACCAAAGAGGTAAAAATTACCACATTTACAAGTTTGCTATGTAATGGCGGAACAGAATATTCGATAGGACACCCGACGTTTGTGGCAGAATTTGCTGCAGTCGACGGAGCCAGGTACTACAAAGGCAGGGTACTCAGAAAAGACGGCACGTATGCCGGGGAATTTAATTTAACAAATCTCGAAGATATAGGAAATGATGTATTAAAATTCAAAATAGGCGTTGGGCCAATCGTACTTTACAGCACCTGCAACGAAGCGGAAGCCAATGCGGAACAAGAGAAAAGACTGAATTATCTTGATGAAGTTGGTCACCAGGGAATTGAGATAACTCCTCTGTTTTAAAATATTTCGTTGTTCAAAAAAATTCACCCGGTGACTTAGAGTCATCGGGTGAAATGCATATATTGAGAATGCGGTTTGGAAACCGCATCACCTGAAAACAAATCCCCATAAATCTTTCTTTGACAACTACCCTTTTTACACAATCATAAATCTTGAATGAAAGAAAATAAGAAATAAATAATAAGCCCGCCTGCCCGGGCAGGCAATAACGAATAATAAACGGTTTAAGAACTAAAAAACTATGAAATATTTCCTGATTTCTCATTCGTTATTCGATATTTCTTATTCAAATCGTTCATAATTTTTTCTAATTCATATGCTCTAAAGGATGTGTACAAAGATTGGTCTTTGACAACGGGGGACGAAGAAATTCACCCGGTGACTTAGAGTCATCGGGTGAAATGCATATATGCGGTTTGGAAACCGCATCACCTGAAAAAAATCGGGCTTCTCAATACTCATTACTAATATCTCGCTACTTATAATATCTCGCTACTTATTTTACTTTTTCCAAACGGGAACTCTTCCGGGAGTCCATGGAGCGCCTAATTGGTTTAGTTCATCTTCGATTGCCGGAATGTCGGTTTCAACAATTCGTTTCAGTGAATCCAGAACAGGCGGAAATTCTTGCTGCTAAAATATCGTAATTCCGCTTTTCGGATGTGGTAATTCCGCTTGTTGATCCCATGTGGGTGTATGTTATATTTCCTAACCTCGTATTTAGCGGAACCTGTTCCGGCGGAATTTCTTCTGAACTGGCTTTTGCTTTTAATCCGTTCATTTTAAAGTTGAGTTCTTCGAGTTCAACACTTAAAGCACGCGCCTTATCCATTAATGTCTGGCCTGCTCCGGGCGTGGTATAAATGGCTTGCTTTATGTTTTCAACTTTCGAAATAGTTTCGTCAATCAACTTGTTTGTTCCGACAACCGCAACAGCAAGTTTGTGTACTTTATTGGCAAACTCAACATTTTCGTTATAATCTGCTGCCGGCAAGGTCGTATTATTTAGCTTTTTGCATTCGAATGCTACCGGATCGGCAAGATTCTTTAATTCACCTTCGTGCCACATTTGCATACCAACTTTATACGTTCCGGGCATTACAAGAATTCCTGCACCGCCACCACGACGGCCTCTTCTTTCACCACTTTCGCCAACAGGACTAAACTTCCCGTTTACATTTACGGTTGTAGGCATGGCATAACGCAAATCCCAGGTTACGCGGTTAATGCCTTTTGACGGAGCTTCCGTTAGTTGTCGTACAACGTTATCATCCGAATCGTAAATGGTAAAAATCAGGTGTGACTTTTCTTCCTTTTCTTCCAGTTCAAGTTCTCGCCATGTAGGTTGCGGAATAGGTTCGCCCTTTTCAAAAAGTTTTTTCTCTTCATCTTTCCGAAGCTGTTGTTTTGTTTTCGGAACTTCTTTTAAATACCAGGTAATTGTTAGCTCCAAAATCAGGATTATCGGCAGTAAAATAAGTGCTTCCCTGGTTGCTTTTTCCGCTGGTTTGAACATACATCAATGCATCTTTAACCGGAAAGATTAATGCTTCCTTTTCCTTTAAATCGTCTGAAAGCTTACGCAATGGGCTGATATCATCCAAAATATAAAAACCACGGCCAAAGGTTGCAATTACCAGGTCGCTTTCGCGTTTTTGTTCCACAATATCGAAAACGGCGATAGTTGGTAAACCCGATTTTAGCTGAACCCAGTTTTTCCCGCCATCGATGGTAAAAAATATCCCGAATTCGGTTCCGGCAAAAAGTAATTCCGGCTGTTTAGAATCCTGCAGAATACTGTGAACAGAACCATTTTCAGGAAGATTTCCGGTGATGGAAACCCAGGTCTTGCCTTTATCGGAGCTTTTTAAAACGTAAGGTTTAAAATCATTTCGTTTTAAATTATCGAAAGTTGCATACACTACATTTTCGTCAAAAAGGTCAGCCTGGATATCGCTTACATAGGTGTATTCAGGAACGCCCGGAAAAGATTTTACCTGACTCCAACTATCACCGCCATCTTCTGTAACTGAAATAACGCCATCGTCGGTTCCGGCATAAAGTAAACCTTCTTTAATTGCCGATTCGGTTAACGAAACAATTGTCCCCCACTGCGATGTGGAAACATCTTTGGCAACTGCATCGGCCGGCCAGTATTTTCCCATTACCGGAAAACTGTTGCGGTCGACTTGTGCAGTTAAATCGTCGCTGATAACTTCCCATGTATCTCCGCGATCGTCGCTTCTGAAAACCTTATTTGCAGCCATATATAATCGCGAAGCTTTGTGAGGGCTGATAAACATTGGCGCATTCCAATTCCATTTATAAGTTAGTTCGTCTTTCCTTTCCGATGGCCTGATGTCGATTCGTTCACCGCTTTTTTTATCGAATCGTACCACGTTTCCATATTGCGATTCGGTATAAATAATATTTGGATCGTCGGGATCGGCTGTAATCCAGAAACCATCGCCGCCGGTTGTTACAGACCAGTCATCATTGGTTACACCGCTGCGGCTTGTATTCATTGAAGGGCCAACCATTGAATTGTTATCCTGTGTTCCGCCGTAAACATTGTAGAAAGGTTCGGCGTTATCGACGTTCACCCTGTAGAATTGGGTAATTGGCAGGTTTTCTTTAAAGTCGAATGTAGAGCCGGCATCCCAGGTTTCATAAATTCCGCCGTCGCCGCCAATCATAAAATGTTCAGTATCGGAAGGATCAATCCAAATGGCATGGTCGTCAACGTGCCGGCCATCGGTGCTGATGTTGTTCCATGTTTTTCCGCCATCAGTGGTAAACACCGACCTTGTTTCGGTTGAATAAACCTTGTCGGCATTTTTAGGGTCGCATACAATTTCGTTGTAATACTGCCCGCTGGAATTGTAATCGCCCATTTTATTCCAGCTTTCACCTTTATCGGTTGAACGGAAAAATCCTCCTTTATTATCGGCAGCTTCCACAATCAGGTAAACCAGGTTTGGATCAACCGGTGAAACATCGATTCCCATTCCGCCTAAATCCACTTTGGGAAGGCCATCCATAATTTTTCTCCAGTTGGCGCCTGCATCTGTCGATTTGTAAACTGCCGACTCCGGACCTCCGCCAATTTTAGTAAAAGAAGTTCTGCGGCGTTGTTCCGATGTGGCATAAAGAATGTCCGGATTCGATGGATCCATTACGATATTGTTCACACCTGTATTTTCACTGATTTCCAAAATCTTTTCCCAGGTTGTACCGCCGTCGATTGTTTTGTACAATCCGCGATCGCCACCCGGGCCCCAGGCAGAACCTTCTGCAGCCACATAAACAACATCCGAATTTCGTGGATCGATAACAATTCCGCCAATCTGCCGACTTTCCTTCAATCCCATATTTTTAAACGATTTTCCGCCGTCCATCGATTTGTAAACACCATCGCCATAACCCAGCGCACGCTGATGGTTGTTTTCGCCGGTACCCACCCAAACTACATTTGAATTATTCGGATCGAGTTCGACGATGCCCATGGAATAGGCGCCATATTTATCGAAAACCGGCTTCCAGGTTGTTCCGTTGTTTTCGGTTTTCCACACATTGCCACTGGCAACAGCAACATAATATTCTTTGGGATTTTTAGCATTAACCGCGAAATCGGCAATTCTACCGCTTGCCCAGGCCGGGCCAATACTTCGCCATTTTAATCCGCTTACCAAATCGCTGTTAATAAATGCTTTTTCTTTTTCGTCCTTTTTATCCTCTTCTTTCTTTTTTGCAAATGTTACCGAAGAAGTGAGCAAAACGGCAACCAATAACAATAGTGTTTTTCTCATATTATTTGATTTGTTGATTTATTTATCCGATCAAAAAATTTAAAAATAAGCGAAAAAATACAAATGTATTGCAGTCTTTAACAGGATATAAATCACATTATGAAAAAAAATGGCGCCGGGAGGAAATTGGTATAGATTTATGAACGTTTGAATGTCTTTGAGTGGTGAGGTTTATTTAGCAAATTAAATTGCTCAGGCAATTTTGATTTTAATATCCTGTCCGTATTTCATAATCTCATTTACTACCGGATTTGAACTATCAAAATCCTTTTCCCTGAACGGATGTGGCTCTATCCGGCTGTCAATTTTTCTCCTCAACCGCATCAAATCAACCTGCGTTTCAATCCGATTGCTGTAATCTTTTAAAATCACAGCTATATCAATGTCACTATCGTCATTGTAGTTGCCTTTTGCATAAGAGCCGAAAAGTATAATCCTAACGAAATCATACTTTGATTTTACAGCATAGGCATATTTAATTGCAATATCTACAGCTTCTTTTTTATCCATGATCGAATAATTGTTATTTTATCAATCCAGCTTTTAGTATAATCAAGTGTACATAATTTGTAGAACTCCTTCTTATAATCATCATATCTTGCATTTAAGTTAAACGAGGTAATTTCATCCAGCCAATCGGAATGCTCGTCTGACATCTCTAATCCGATTAATTCCCCTAACCTAAACAAATTATGGGTAAATGGCGCATGTTGTTTATATCGCTTTACATATAATGCCTTGAGCAATTTCTCAATTGAAATATGTCGGAGAAACAATGACCATCCATATGATTTTGAATCGTACAAAGTCATCATAGTATTGAAATCATCTTCTGAGGTTTCAATCCAGTGTCTTACAATTTTTTCGCTATCAATATTTAGTTCGTTATCTTTCATTCATCATTTGTTCTCCAATCTCAAATATAACATTTTAAAATCTTTAAAATAATGTTCGTTTGCCAATAGATTTGTGTGGCCTGAAATTTAAATTGCCAACCAGCAATATGATACGTTTCACCGCAAACCTCAGATAAAACTATCTTGACCATTTCTCAATCATACTTTTTATATCATGGTTTGAAATCGTTTTACCTTCACTGATTGTTTAATTCCTTCTTCCACCTTTTCTACAAATATTAATTGTTCAATAAGTTCATCAATCGTAAATGAATCAGGAAGATTGTCAATTGAGTGCCTTACAGTATTCTTCGCCAACATATTTTAAACTTTCAATTTTATACAAATATAACGAGTATCGTCCAAGATGATATAATTTTTCAAATCTCGGTTATTTCTTAATCTTAGTCCGTCTTTGGTGTCCAGGCGGCACAGTGCAAAGGGCAGATAGCAAAGAGCATTGGGCAAAGCGAAGCACATGGAGCTTGTAACTGTAAAAACCCCCTCCGAAAACGCCTGCGGAGTTTTCTCGCCCCCCTTTTTGCAGGGGACAATCCGCCCGGCGGAGGAAGGATAAGGAGATTTGAAAATACTGTGGTTGTTGTATCGAAAAAACTCGTGGCTTGTGTGAGCTTAGTGGCTGGAAAACACCATTTGTTACGACATTTACCAACTTAAAAGTTAAGTGCTTCCTTTAAATTCTTATACCCTGTTTTACTGACTTTCAGCTTTGTTTTATCGTGAAGGATTACAATATACGATTCCTTTTCGTATTGCTGTATTTCGTTGATTTCCTCCACTTTTACAATGTACGAGCGATGAATACGAATATATTGCTTTGGATCAAGACTTGATTCGAAATATTTCATCGTTTTTTGTTTCATATGCCGGCCTTCTTTTGTGTAAATCATCACATAATCATCCATCGATTCGATATAACGGATTTGGTCTACCGGAATAATATGAATTTTATGCCGGTCTTTTACCACCACACGTTCCAGGTATTCGTCTTTGGGAAAATCGGCCACTTTTTCGGCAATATCCGATTCAGTGCCTTCTTTGCTTACCCGTTCCACCACTTTTTCAATGGCTTCGTTTAAGCGATCTTTCGAATACGGCTTTAACAGGTAATCTGCGGCGTTATATTCAAAAGCCTTTAAAGCATACTGGTCGTAGGCGGTTGCAAAAACGATATTTGGTTTATGTTCCAGAAGTTCGAGTAATTCGAAACCTGTGATTTTCGGCATCTGAATATCCAGGAAAACCAAATCGGGTTTTAACTCGTTTATCATTTTCACTCCTTCGAAACCATTTTCACATTCGGCAATAATTTCAATATCGTCGTTGTCTTTCAGAAACGATTTCATAAGATTACGGGCCAGCTCTTCGTCTTCAACAATTATGGTACGTAGTTTTTCCGACATAGCTATTTAATTTTGAGGTATGGTTAAAGTTACGGTAAATTCTTTTTTATTATCCTGAAGTTTTAACAAATGCGGATCGCCATAAATAATCTGTAACCTGTCGCGTATATTTCGCAAACCTATGCCTTCGCCCTTTTTTGTTAACACTGAAGGATCGTAGGTATTTGAAATGGTAATTACCAGCGCATCGTCAAGCTGTTTGCATGTGGTTACAATATCAATTGGCTCGGTTGCTTCGTAAACGCCGTATTTTATTGCATTCTCGTAAAGCGGTTGTAATATCATATTTGGAATTTTCGCTTTCATGCATTTTTCATCGATATTAAAAACCGGGTTTAGCTTGCTGCCAAACCGCACCTTTTCGATGTGCATGTATAGCTTATTGTTTTCCAGTTCCTGTTTGAAAGTTACTCTTTCATTCTGGTCGTGTTTTAACGAATATCGCATCAGTTGCGACAGATTTATGACCATGTCCTGTGCTCTTGAAGGATCGGTCATAGTCAGCGAAGAAATACTGTTTAAACTGTTAAAAAGAAAATGAGGATTTATTTGTGATTTCAAGGCGTGAAGTTCAGCTTCCTTTACAAGGGCTTTTAATTCGCCTTCATTTCGAAGTTTTTCTTTAAAACCCAGGTAATAATTTACGGCATAAAAGAACACTACATAAATAATATACAGCATGTAACCACCGAAAACGCGTGGAACCATACTTTTTCCCAGCCATTCATCGGGATTGGGATGAAGCAATTTCATCATTACAACACTAAAGTAGGTCCAGATTGCTACGATAATTGTTGCGGCAATTAAATGAGCAGAAATTATGCGGTAGGCGCTGTTGTTTTCGAGTGTGCTGAATTTTATAACATACCATATTGCAGAACCGAAAATGGCAAACGAAATTAAAAAGGTAAATACTTCGAGTGTGGCAACTCCAACATCATGCCCGCCATTAAATGTTAAGATTAAAACATTAGCTGTTGATGCTGCCACCCAAAAAAGCGCATAATAAATTGCCAGTTTCGGATTCGTTAAAAAGGGGTGCCTGAAATCCATATCAGAAATGCTTTACTTCAATTCCGCCAAACGCAGTGAAGCCTTTAATAACCAAAGTTTTCGACGGGTCGGGAATAATCTGGCTGATTGATTTTCCCCGTTTATCGGAGAATCCGCCAAAAATTGCAGTTACCTCGTTTTTTACTGTCCAGTCGGGCGGCACTTTAAAACCGCATCCACCGAAAACACAAACGCAATCGATTACTGCGCCGTTGGCAGAAAGTAATGCCTGCCGTAAATCATATTCTGTTCCACCAAATATGGAAGTATTTTTTCCGCCGTAAAAGCTACGAGAATTCACAAAAACTTCTCTTCCTCCAAATACCACCACATCGTCGAAATAATCCATGCCTTGTTTACTTGCTTCCGGAATGGGAGGCGTATTTCTTCGCTTCGAATGCGTTATCAGTAACACTACGCCAATTCCAATAATTAACAGTGGCCAGCCAATTCTTCGTAGTTCGTATGGTATTGTTACCACCTCGTCGATAAGGAAAAAGCCGCCAATTACAATCAGGACTGTACCTGTGGTTTTATTTCCACCCAAATAGGAAAATATTCCTATTCCGATTAGTAGCATTTGCCATGAAATGAGAATATCGTCCCAAACATCGGGTATCAGGTTTAAGCGTTCCAAAATCCAGATTACGCCAATGGCAATTAAGAAGATTCCGAAGTAAACCCTTCTGTTTGATGAAATATGTTTTTCCATTTTATTTCGTTTTCAAATTTATTTCTAACTCTACCATAATCGTTTATAAAATACGGGCAACTATAGCTACACCAAAACCAATAAGTAAAACAGGCAGTAAAAAAGAAATGGTTAAACCGGGGAAAAAGAAGATTCTGGGAAGAAGAAAAATTCCTCCTACAATTAGAAGAACAAACCCCGCCGGACGTTTACCGGCCATAAGCACCAGGCCGATAATAATTAAAATCATAGGCCAGGAAAATATAATATGACCAATTCCGTGAAAGAACTGTCGCAAGGGATAAAAAATGTTTTCGAAATAAAAGCTGGGGAAATCGATGTAAAATCCTATTTTTCTGAGTAGCCACAGCGAACCGATAATTATCAGGACAAATGCCAAAACCACTCTTGAGTTGTTGTTCCTTTCTCGTTCCTTTTCCATAATATGACTATTATTGGTTTACGAAATCAAAAGTAATTATCCTGTAAATCAATCGGGCTTAACATTCGGTTAACACATGCAATGTATCGGTAAAAAGAATAAAATGCGATTAAAACAAAAAAAGCAGGTTTTTATTCTGCTTTTCATATGGTTATTTATTCATTGCTTTTGCCCATGAATCGCGGAGCGGCACCGTACGGTTGAATACCGGTTTCGCGGGCGTGGAATCGAAATCGAGATTAAAATATCCCAGCCTTTCAAACTGAAAATGATCCAATGGTTTGGCGTCTTTTACAAACGGTTCAACATAGCATTCGTTCAACACATGTAACGAATCAGGATTCATAAATTCCTTAAAATCCACGTTTTTGTTTCCATCCGGATTTGCATCTTTGAAAAGTCTGTCGTACAGCCTGACTTCAGATTTAATTGCATGCTTCGCCGAAACCCAGTGTAAAGTTGATTTAACTTTTCGGCCATCCGGCGAATTCCCGCCTTTTGATGCCGGATCGTAAGTACAATGCAATTCTGTAATTTCGCCGTTTGAATCCTTAATTACATCGGTACATTTTACAAAATACGCATATCTCAAACGTACTTCGGTTCCGGGACTTAACCTGAAAAATTTACGTGGCGGATTTTCCATAAAGTCGTCGCGTTCGATGTATAATTCTCGTGAAAACGGAACTTTCCTGATTCCCATCGTTTCATCTTCAGGATTATTTATTGCATCAAGTTCTTCATCCTCATTTTCAGGGTAATTGGTGATTACAACTTTTATTGGATTAATAACTCCCATAACCCTTTGAGCAGTTTTATTAAGATGCTCGCGAACGCTGTATTCCAACAACGAAAAATCGATTACTCCATCTACTTTTGTAACGCCTATACGGTCGGAAAAATTACGAATCGATTCAGGGGTGTAACCTCTTCTGCGCAATCCTGAAATTGTGGGCATTCGCGGATCGTCCCAACCACGTACATGCTTGTCTTTCACGAGTTCAAGCAGTTTGCGTTTACTCATTACGGTATAGGTAAGATTAAGCCTTGCAAACTCAATCTGTCGTGGCCGGTAATCCGATTCCTGCAACTGGTCGATAAACCAATTGTACAGCGGACGATGAACCTCGAATTCCAAAGTACAAATGGAATGCGTAATGCCTTCCCAGAAATCGCATTGTCCGTGCGCGAAATCATACATCGGATATATGCACCATTTATCACCGGTACGATGATGATGCGCTTTCATTATCCGGTATATTATCGGATCGCGCATATGCATATTGGGTGAAGCCATATCGATTTTTGCCCTCAACACTCTGCTGCCCTCTTCAAATTCACCTGCTGCCATGCGGTGGAATAGATCAAGATTTTCTTCAATTGAACGTTTTCTGTGCGGACTCTCAAAACCCGGTCTTGTTGGAGTACCTTTTTGTGAACTAATGGTTTCGGCATTTTGATCATCGACATACGCCTTTCCGGCTTTTATAAGTTGAATCGCAAAATCGTGTAATTTTTCAAAATAATCCGAAGCGTAATATAGCCTGTCTTGCCAGTCGAAACCAAGCCAGCGCACATCTTCCATAATTGAATCGACATATTCCGTATCTTCTCTCGACGGATTGGTATCATCGAACCGAAGATTACACTTTCCGCCAAACTTTTCGGCAATACCAAAGTTCAGGCATATCGATTTTGCATGCCCGATATGCAAGTATCCATTGGGTTCCGGTGGAAAACGGGTATGAACACGCTTGCTATTTTTGCCGGCGTTTAAATCTTCTTCAATCTGCAGATAAATAAAATTTGCCTTCTTAGCTGTTTCTGTATTGCCGGTAGCGTTGTCTTTTTCTGTCATTTCAGTTTATATGCCCATTATTTGAACTGCAAATTTACAAAATGATTTATGCGAACGATTAACACTGCGACTTTTTCACTCGTTTTGACACGAAATCTTAATTTCGTATGCTAAAGATTATGGGTGTTATTGCAATAGAAAGGATGAAGTTTTATGCCGCATACGGACATTTTGATGCTGAATCAGAAAGTTGGAAACGAATTTGTAGTTGACATAAGTATAAAAACCAACTGCAAAAAGCAGCTATTCCCGATAAGCTCCAATAAAATGTAAAATATATGTTATTAAATATTTACGCAGATTCAAAATATGGGTAAAAGTCAAATTTTTCAACCTTTTAATTCGTAAATTCGAAACCTAAACACAACATATAAAAACCGATGTTTTTAAGAGTAAATAATTTAAATGAAGGCGCTTTCAACAAAAATGCTGAAAAAGGCGCAAATTTGAATCATTGCGAAGGAAAAAATCCGAAAACCAATCTTTTGGAGAATGATGAAAATGTATGGCATTCAACTAAAAAGCTAACCCATGTAAATTCGAATTGGGAGAAATTACGGAAATAATTTCATTCCAGAGAAAATTGGTAAAATCGCTTTTTTTTATAGATTTGCAGTCCCATTTAAATGGTTCCTTAGCCGAGTGGTTAGGCAGCGGTCTGCAAAACCGTGTACGGCGGTTCGAATCCGCCAGGAACCTCAAAAAAAGAGGCTGCATAAATCAGCCTCTTTTTTTATTAGTTCGATACTATTATCTTCCGATTTGTAACTTCATCGCCAACGGCAATCCGAACGTAATAGATACCTGCTGAAACGCGTTGATTTCCGGAATTTCGACCATCCCATTTCAGGTTGTGCAATCCATTCGTAAATTGTTTTTCTGCAGCAATATTTCTTACTATTTGCCCCAAATGGTTCATTACATCTACACGTAAATCAGCGTTTTCTTTCAAATTAATTTTAATGGTAAGTTCTTCAGTAAAAGGATTTGGATAGCAAGTTATTTCAGTAGATTCAGCCAATGCCAGATCTTCTGCTTCTGTTGTTAAGCCAAGCTGTGCAAATAAGGTGCTTCCTTTTCTGAATTCGGTTTTACTGTTGCCAATTGGTTCGGTTACAAGCGCATATTCTGAACCATTCCTGTATAGCTTAATCAACACCGGGTTTCCGGTTGTATACCCATCTTTATTCTCAAAATCGGTAGCAGCAGATGCCGGGATACTGATTTTATCATCATGAATAAATGCATTGGTAATTAAAGCGGATCCCACACAAACATCCCCATCGAAAATTCCAATTTCATCGCCTTCCATAATTCCTGATTCAAGCAGGTTGACAAGATTAACCGACATATGATCCACACCATTACCCGTGTAAGCCGGAATAAAATGTTCGGATGCCATTCGCACAGGAGTAATCCATTTGGATTTTGTTTCCGATTCCTCAATGGTAAGCGTACAACTGCCTGAAACATTCACTTTGTAACCTTCACCGGGTTTAAAGTTACCGATGTAGTTTCGCCAACCACCAAAAACACCCCAGTTTTCAATCACATTTCCAGATTCATCCATCACCTTTTTCAGCATGCCTTCGCTCATTAAAGTCTGAAAAACATCGAGGCCGCTTTGTTCATCCGGTGATGGCCACGAGATGATATTCCATCCCTGTTTTAATTCAATGTCGTATGGGAATTGCACCTGAACACCTTCCACATCAAGCGTGAAGGCGGAGGTAACATTTATTTTGTATCCCTCAGAATTCTGAAGGCTTCCAATTGTATTATGCCATCCACCTGATACACCCCAATCTTCCACAATATTTCCTGATTCGTCCATTACTTTTTTTAGCATACCCTGATCAATCAAAGGTTGCATAATATCCATCAGATCAGTGCTATCGGGCATTAGCCTAAACGACATGATGTTCCAGCCAGAATTTAGTTCAATCTGTTGAACGCCCTCAGTAACAAAGTTCGAAGGCGTACTCCATTCGCTATAGAAACCCTGCCTTATGCTGCGAACGCAATACGTATATGAAGTTTCAGGATTCAGCGAACATAATCTCACTTTATTGGTATCATCAGCCGTTATAAAAGTCCCATCATTAATATTAAAACCGGATTCTCCGTATAAAATCTCATAGCTATTCACGTTACAAACTGAATCCCAGCATATTTCGGCAGTTGATTTAGTAATATCAACAGTACAGGAATTTGCCGGCGCATAACAAACATAATTTTGTTCCAGTTTGAATACACTAACACAAAACAGCTGCATATCTTCATATTCGCCACCCCAGTCCATGGCATGTGTATTATAATCCCAGGTATCGTGAAAATATATGGTTTCGGATAGTGTATCATAGCCAATACCTAATATCGTATGACCTGTCAGGTGCATCATCACTGGCCGGCCTTCATCGATTTCGTTTTTATAATCGGCATAGGTAAATCCATTGTTAAAACCATTGTATCCGTAAAGCGTTTGTGTAAACCATTGCTCAACTGTATATCCGCGCGATTCAAAAAACAATTTTAATCCATACATACCATCGTCGTCTTCTTCCATATTTAGTTTTTCTCCGTTATCGAAAAACCAGAAAGTGGTGGTTCCGTCGGGATTTTCATATTCCGACTGACTTGTTTTCATATAATCGGCAGTACAATCGGCATATTCATGAGGGCTCCAACTGTTTGTAATGTACGGATCGGGCTCGTTGTTTGCGTATTCAATCCAGTAATCATCCACATGTCCACGTTCTTCGCGCCCGTCGACTCCCTGAATTGAAGCACTCAAAGGACAAACTGCATAACCTGCTCCGTTGATTTCAGTAAATCCCCAGGATGAGTTATCCAGTGGACAAACGCCTCCGTTTGCAGGCCCGGTGTACATATTTGGAAATCCGGTGCGATCGTAGTAACCAGCCAACATTGCTCCTGCTGTAGGTGTGCAGCCAAACGACCACGTAAAAGCCGGAACCTGGTCGAGAACAATTGCTGTGGGTGGCAAAATATTTACACTTTTGGTATTTCCTGAAAAACGAGGCCGGCTACCCGGAATTATAGCTTTTACCAAAGGCGACCCGTCTTTATCATGGCCGATTGTGTCGATAAATACAGAATCCGGATTTGGAACAACCATCCCCTCATTCTGTCCAACAGCAAGCTTATCAGTAATCTGAAGGGTTACCAAAAGCATCAGTACCCATACAGTCTTATTCCATAACAAGAAATAATTTTTCTTTCCAGACTTTTGCCTGGCATTACATGTTGTATCCATAGTTGTATATATCAAGTGAATCTTATTCTTTTTTTGTTATGACAAAAGTATATATGAGCAAAATATTTATATTATTATGTTTGCTTATTCATATGTAAGAAAGTTTTGATTAACAATATGCATATAGCGACAATCTAACCAGTATACTGCTGATAGTCATGGATATTTCTGAACTAAATCTCAGATTTAATGAATTAAAAATTAAGGTTTAAATAGATGTGTCTTTGGCAGTTTGTGGTAACTGTATTGATATTGAACTTTTTTTATTTTCTTAATACTGAGGTTTATATTCCTATTTATCTGCAAGCATAACGGTAACCGGAAGAGTAACCACATGCAACTGTCTTCGCAGTTTTTTTCATAACAAGAAATAATTTTTCTTTCCAGACATTTGACGAACAAAATATGTTGCATCCAAAGATTTAACATGTATAAAGTGATTTTTATTCATCATAATAAATAACCTTAAATGGTTGGTTATTCACCATTATTATGTACAAACCAGGGAATACTTTTCTATTATTATCCGTATCGCCATTCCATATTAAGGAACTACTGCCATATAAATTTCCGTGATAGAGTTTTTTTACTATTTGCCCATTCAGATTGTAAACATCAACATTTAAAGATATATAACCTGTAGATGTGATCCGGATATGAACTTCATCGCTAAAAATACCTGGATAACATTTCACTTTCATAATACCGGCTGTTTCATTTATGCCGGAAATTATATCAGCACTTGCGAATAGTGAGCTATTCTTTTTAAATATGGGCGTACGTCCATCTAAGGGCACTATTGTAAATGGATATTCAATCCCTTTTCTGTAAATTTTAGCAGAAATAGTTTGATTTTCAATAAACCCGTCCTTCACTTCAGTATCATCGTTTGCAGAAACAGGAATACTTATTTTGTTTTCTTTAATTATCTGATTTGTAATTTTTGCTGCACCAACGCACAGGTCTCCGTCAAACAAGCCAATTTCATCCCCTTCGCATAATTCTGCTTCAGATAAGTTAACCAAATTTATATTCATATGATTGAAGCCATTGCCTGAATATGCAGGTTGAAAATAAGTTGATGAAACGATTTTTAAATAATCTGCAACCGATTTAGGATAGCTTTCAAAAATCCAAAGCGTATCCACAGTATTTACCTTTACTTTATATCCTTCACCCGGAATAAAATCGCCAATAAAATTTTTCCAGCCTCCAAAACTACCCCAGTCTTCGATTGCATTACCTTTTTCATCCTGCACTTTTTCAAGTGTTCCATTGGCTATCAGTTCCTGTACAACTAAATCCATTCCGTTGTATGCCACATTCTGCGGATAACCGACAATGTTCCAGCCATATTTTAATGGTATGGCGATTGGGTATTCTTGCTGGTATCCTTCAATTTCAATTGAATCCTTAAAACTGGTTTTTAATTTATAACCTTCGGTGATACTGATGCTGCCAATATTATTTTTCCAACCACCGTAAATGCCATAATCCTCGTAGGTATTTCCTTCTTCGTTCATTATTTTCACTAAGGCTGAATTATCTCTCATTGACTGAAAAACGTTAATAAGATTAGCAAAATCTGGCGTATTATTCGCTGAAAAAATGTTCCAGCCAGCATTAAATACAATTTTCTGTTTTACAGGTGATTCAAAGACTCCCATATCGAACGAAGATCCCTGTTTTATCCGATTTCCGAAATAATCCCGCGGTCCCGGATCAATGCCAAAGGCTGAATTTAAATCGAGTCCCGCATTCGCAACAACAGAACCATCGCTTACTTTATAGTCATCGATTTCAATAAGCTGAAGCGGATTGGAAGTGCCCGAATTTCCCGGATTTATGAATGAAGGATCGGCATACATACCTGCAACTTCTCCATTATACATTTCCTGGTTGTTGGTTTGAGCCCAATTATTAAAATCAACTGCCGGGCCAGAACCAACAATAAACTGGCCATTTGATGCGTACCAGCAATTGCCCTGGAATACTTCACCGCTTATACCGTTGTTAACGCTATTTGATTTTGAAACAAAAATATTGTTGCGAAAATTGAAGTTTGAATTGTTGTGATCTAAAAATGATAGCGCCGGATCGTTAGCATTGTAAACTACATTATTATAAAATTCCAAACCATGAAAACCACTACTGCTACCTGAACCGTTCCAAAATTCCACACCACCGCTTGCGGAAACATTTCCATCGTTTTCACTGATACAATATCGGATTATATTGTTTTTCCATTCCGTGGCATCGTTGTATTGATATATGCCATAACCTGCTCCAAAGTTATTATACGATAAACAATACTGTATAACCGAATTTGTTGTTCCTCCATCCAAATCAAAACCGAGTCCATCCAATGAGCCAACAGAAGTTTGATTATCGTGTGAAATACAGTGTTGTATCAATACACTGTCAACTTCAGCTACCCAAATTCCTCCCGGCCCGTTCAAGTCGTATGGCATATCCCATCCGTTAGTGGATGCCTCACAGTATTCGATTGTAATGTTACTGGCATAATATACATATATTCCACTTCCACTATGCTTGTTTAAAACAGATGGATCCCCCGGATTGTTATCGGTTGTACAGTAAGCAATGTAAATATCTGATAATGCCGTTTTAGCTAATCCGTGAATATAAATGCCAGCATAACCGTTTTCGTGGCTATTTATGTTCTTAATATTTATTGCTTCACCAAGACTATTTATTTTCAGGCCTTTATGCTGAAAACCACTGATATCGACACTGTCGACTGATATATTGGAACAATAACTGAATGTAACGCCATTGCCCGTATTTCCGTTTTTACGACCGTCTCCTGTAAAATTTAGATTCTTCAGGATGATATTGCTGCAATCATAAGCTATTAATCCCGAACCTGTTTGTGCATTTATAGTTGCCCGTAAATCTCCGTAAGATCCAACATGGATTTTACTACCGGAATTTCCGAAATCATTTCCATTTAATACAATTGTTCCGTTAAATGTTTCTCCCCCTTTAAAGAGAATTTTATCACCGGGTTCGAAATCAATATGATTTACCTTATTAATCGTTTTCCAGGCTTCTCCCGGTGAAGTCCCTGAGTTATTGTCATCACCGCTGTTACTTATATAATATGCTCCTGTGCCTCCGGGAGTATCTGCTTGAGTCCCGGAGGTATCGATATGCAGATCGATAGCATCTACCCAGGCTGTTCCGGTCCCTGCTTCTTTCCATAAATAAATATCCGGATTATCTCCCGGGCTGTCATCAGTTGTAAAAGTCCAGGTTTGTGTTTGATAATTTGTGCTGTTAAAAGTTCTTGTTTCGCCTCCATTACTGTATACATCGCTAATTCCAAACAATACATTATCACCCGATTCGGATTTTATTGTTGCACTGATTATGTAAGTTGTATTTGGTTCCAGACTAACAGGCTGATTTAAATAGACTTGTCCGCTGTTAAGTTTGGCGCAATATAAACCTGCAAAGGCATTACTGTTATCGATTTCTGCCACTGGCGGATTGCCATAAGGCCACATTATCCAATATGGAGAAAGCGTTCCGGATTCAAATCCTGAATTCCTGAGCATACTTTGAGAATAACCATAGCTTATTGAAACGAGTAAAAGTATTACTATACTTAAAACTAATGCCAATATCGCTCTTAGCTTATTCATGGTTTTAATGTTAACAGAAATACATCTAATGCTTATATTTAGGTTGCAATTTTCAAAGAGGTAATTTTCAGCATTGGTTTGGTGAAAACTTTTTGCCTGAATAATTATCTGAAACGACTGACGTTTTTGCTTTCATTAAAAATGGGTTCAAAAAAATTAATACACAAAACACCGTACTTTGTAACGAATAAAAAGTACGGTGTTTTTCATGGTATCTTTTATGTTGATGGCCAGGTCGGCGGACTTGTAGGATAAGAAGCAGATGCCTTTGCAGGCGACTCCATTAATATTAGCATTGTTGCAGTGGTTAATGACAATACTCCTGCTTTTTTTATGGCCTGTTTACGCGTCATCACTTTTTTGTCTGCCTTCTTTTTATCGGGGGTATTATTTTTTGCTTTATTTTTTTTCATATTGGTAATTTTTTCTTTAATTCTCTAATTATAAAAATTACTCACCTATTACAAATTTTAACGATCGATGTTGATTTTGGCTATGGATACTTAATACATAAACTCCTGATGAATAACCTGAAATATTTATCTTGTTCAGGTTCTGCGAAGCTGCATTAAAACGGTGAATTAACCGTCCATCGATATTGTAAACTGTAAATTGTGCGTCCTTGTCCACTGTCCCTTTTATATATAAATTTTGATTTGCCTGATAAATGGTTATGTCTTCAGCAATTTCTCTGTCAATGCCTGTTTGGACTGAGGAACCAACATGAAGATAAAATCTGCCAATGCCTTTTGAACCTGCATCCAAACTGGCAACATATTGGTCCGTGCTGTTGGTAAGGTTTGTCTGGGTTTTTGTCAGTTTGTCTTCAAGAGTAATTTCATAGGTTGAAGGCAGACTTAATGCTTGTGCGCTAAACGTGATGTCTCCTCCATTTTTTGTATCGACTCCGATTGGGATAATGTAATTATCAGTTGATTTTCCCGGTAAAGTCTGAATCGCGAAATCAACTCCGTTGTCATTCACCAACCTGGAATAAATATCAAATCCATTGCCACTTCTTAATATTCCTGCATCGTAGCCCGGATCGAGACCTAAGCTCATTTCCTCGTTGAATTTTATTTTTGTTGAGGTGACAATGTCACCCAAACTTGCTTTTAAAATAATGTTTGACAAGGAAGTAGCTGCGGATTTAAATGAGGTACCTGGTTTATGTACCTGCATGGTTTGTTTGAAGGTAATATTTCCGCTGCAGCTGCTTTTATAAAAAAACCCTGACCGGGGCAAGTGTTGATTGTTCAGAGCCATAGTTTAATATGATATATCCACCGGTATTAGTATTTTCAGTTGGATCCCAAAGGTAAATTGCTTCATAACTGTCATTAATGGCATCAGAATTTTCTATTAAAAAGCCAAAAACTTCCTGTTTTGTATAAATAGCGGAAGTAAAAGGATTTCCAACCAGATTCCAGCCATTTCCATCACTTGTAACTGAAAAATTTATATCATTATTCACAATTTCACCTGAGAATGTAACATAAGTATTTGAATTGGAACGAATGCCAAATCCCTTACCAGATGTTAAATCTCCACCAGATAATTCGGTAAAAAAACTATTCCAGTTATCACTAGCTTTCATCATAATCCATCATACCGCGTGAAGCACCATTGGTTGCTATAACACCATTAGCCGAGAGAAAATCATGAAATAGATTGACCAGATACGGGTGATGAAATCATATGCCATTGATCTGCTACAAGAAAGCGTCTTGCATCAAGTAGTTCCTGTTCCACTAATACTACTTGTCACAATTAAAGAACCAGTACGTGATGCTTCCAGAACTTATTCTTAATTTGATCGTCAAAATTAAACTTCCACAATTGCCTGACGGTTGATATAATTATATGTGATGGTAACTAAAGGAATATACTACATCGACTGTTGGCTCAGGGACGCCTTCCGGATTCCAATTAAGTGCATTATTCCATGACATATCTTCAACACCAGTCCATGTTTTTTCAGTATTTCCATAGTGGCATTAAGAAATATTGTATCACCTGCATTGTCAAACTGCATTTGCTGACGGTAGCGCCCGTATTATCAACTAAATCTGCAATAACATTGTAATATTCCGAATTTTCACTACTGTCCCAAATCCTGAAATACATTTTATTTCCATTAGTAAATCCATTCTCATTGCCATCATTCGCAGATGCTTTTAAAATAATATATGTATTATCATCAGATGGATTAATTGTATGATCAAACACTATTACGCCACAACATAGATTACCATCATAAACAGCGATTTCATCTCCTGCAACTAACTGTGAGCCATCAATCTCTGCACTTTTTATGGTTATGTTCATTGGGTCATAAGGATTTTCACTGGTATATCCCACAACAAAATGCGTTTGTGAATAAACGAATGATACCTCAACCAAAATTGATAAGAGTAAAATTATTTTTTTCATAGATAAAATGGTTTTGTGTTATTTCGTTTCAAACTTACAATTTTTTTTAAAATTTCTAATTATTTCTTAGAATGACTTTTTCCCACTTGTTATTGATACGGCAAAAATAAATGCCCTGAGCAACCCTGTTACCCTTTGAATCGCGTCCGTTCCAATTCAATTTAATGTTTCCTGCAGTTTTTCCTATATACAATTGTCTGATTTTACGGGAATTGATATCGAACAATTCGACTGTTAAATCCTGTTGTATTGGCAAATTAATTTCTATAGTAAGAATTTCGCTGAATGGATTTGGATAAATACTCACATCCAAAATATTTTTCTGTAAAGTCACATCGGTATTAAGATCGAGTTGCGCTTCCAGAAATATGGTACCGTTTTTTTCAAACTGAAGGAAAGAATTGTTTAATGCATTAAGCTTTAATGGGTATTCCTTTCCATCACGATAAAGTTTTAAATGAATGTTATCACCTTCAAAAAATCCGTTCGCTAATTTGTCATTATCATCGGCAGAAGCAATTAAATTAACTGATGATAATAAATTTTGACCGATAAGTTTTAAGGCGCCAACACAAAGATCTCCGTCGAAGATTCCGATTTCGTCACCTTCCATAATTCCGGATTCTTTTAAATGAATCAGATTTATACTCATATGATCGATGCCATTCCCTTCGAATACTGGTTTGAAGTAGGTCGCAAGCGCTTTCTCCGGTTTTCTGACGGCTAACTTTACATTGCTATCGTTTACCGTTAATACCGCAGAATTTGTTACATTTACTTTATACCCTTCGCCAGGCTTAAGATTCCCGATAAAGTTTTTCCACCCTCCATAAATTCCCCAGTCTTCGATTACCTCACCCGACTCATTCATCACTTTTTTAAGCATTCCTGCATCAATCAAATCCTGAAAAACAGCTATGCCTTCCTGCTCGCTATCGCTTGGCCAGGATATAATATTCCAACCGGAAGCTAATTGAATTTCGAATGGAAGCTGAGAAGCAATCCCTTCCAAATCGAGCAATGTTGCTGATGTGACATTTATTTTGTATCCTTCTGCTCTTTGCATATCTCCGATTATGTTTTTCCAGCCACCATAAATTCCCCAGTCTTCAATTGCATTGCCCGATTCGTCCATTACTTTTTTGAGTAGTCCGGCATCAATCAGAGGCTGAAGAATATTTTTAAGATTAGAATCATCGGGCAGTACCGGTGCCGAGAATATATTCCATCCGGTATTTAAGGCTATTTGAATCTGGCCATTTATCAACAAACTAATTTTTTTACTGGTTAAGGTCAGTCCCGGAACCAATGAATTTGTTACTTCACAATAATAATATCCGCCATCGGCTAAAGTTACATTACCCAAATCAAGCATGGCATCTGTCTGAGAATCCAGCAACTCACCATTTCTGTACCATTGATAACTATTTTGTGTACCTCCGGTTACCAATGAATATGTAAACGCTTCGCCATCATTTTTTATAAAGGTCTGATTTTCACCAATGCTATCCTGAGGAGAATAAATAAAATTAGTCCCGGGAATTAAATCCATGTTCGATTCAATATCTTCGAATGAAAAATTATTATCCGACGCTAAAAAGTCGATTAAGGTACCTGGAACTGAAACATCCGGTAGCTCATCCAGATTATTGGAAGTAATATAAAAATAAATTAATTCAGGCATCAGACTGATATCGGGTATAGAGCCAGTTAATTGATTCGATTGTAAGAGCAACCATTTAAGTTTATCTAATTGTTCCAGTTCGGCAGGGATAATACCCGTTAGCTGGTTATCAGCTAATGATAAAAGTTCAAGATTGGAGTTATCGCCGAGTTCCGATGGTATATCACCGGTTAATTGATTCTGACTTAAGTTTAGCCATCCAAGTGCTGATAACTGTCCTAATTTGTTGGAATAATGCCATCCAATTCGTTATTATTCAGATACAACAATTCAAGGTTCGTTAGATTTGAAATTGAAGTTGGAATAGAACCGGTAAGCTGATTTTGACCTAAATTTAACCATAGAAGATTTGTCAATTGACCAATTTCGGTTGGTATTGTTCCTGTTAACAAATTATCCTGAAGATATAATTCTTCAAGATCGGTAAGTTGAGAAAGATCGGATGAAACCGTGCCTTCCAGACTATTCATTCCCAAATTTAACCATGCCAGATTAGTAAGCTGATCCAGCCAATCGGGGATTAAACCGTCCAGGTTATTATCTTCCAGATCAAAATATTCGAGAGAAGCTAATGCGCTAAGATCGGATGGAATTGAGCCACTTAGCTGGTTCTGACTTAAATCCAGAAATAGTAAATTCGAAAGTTGTCCGATTTGAGTTGGGATTGAACCGCTTAATTGATTACCACTTAGGTACAAAGTCTCAAGATTACCTAACTGACCTAATTCAACAGGAATTGAACCAACTAACTGATTCGTATCCAAATCAAGTTCGATAAGTGATGCCAAACTACCTAATTCGGCTGGAATATTACCTGATAAGTTGTTATCTCTGAGTATAATGCCTGTAATTTCGTCAGACACAACAGTTATTCCATACCAGGTACTTATCGGCCCGCTTAACCAGTTTGTATTATCTGTCCAGTTTGGGCCATCGGTTTCATTGTATAATGTTACCAAAGCTAACGAATCACTTTCATTTATTGCAGCAGCAATCATTGAACTCTTCTGATTCAAATCATTTATTTCAACGGTTAACTTTGATTCTATTGTTTTAAATTCTTTTGAGAATATCGGATTTCCGCATATTATTAAAAAGAACAACAAAACAACAATTGGCTTTTTGAAATGTAAAATTGATTTCATAATTTATTTTTCTATATATTTATCACAAGTCTAACTGTTCAATTAGAATTACTTAGAATATAAGCTCCTATGTATAATTAGAATTTGAATTTCAAACTATAAAAACGTCTAAAATTATTCCTTATACAAAGAAAAATCAGTAAAATCACATCTATGTTTTTAATTGATTTCTCGCATCCACTGTATTCTTTGTGTTAGTTCCGGTTAAATTTACAATATTCAAACCACAAATGCTACATTATTCTAATTCAATATTATAAATAATTATATATTTTCTAAATTTTGTTTCAATTTGGGACAATCAATTTCATGATATAGCTCCAAATTATTATGCACTTATGTTCTATGACGAAACCAGTAATAAACCGGTATACCAGAAAGAGCAGTTATTATTGCAATAGTGGATTCAATCGGCCTTTCAAGAAATGCCAGAATGAGCATTAAAATATTGAACGAGATAAAAACAATCTGAAAAACCGGATAACCTGGTAATTTCAGTTTACTTTCTCCATTTCGTCTTAATTTAAATAAACCTGCAACTGCAAGAATTGGGAAAATGCCCAATGAAAATCCCATATAAATCAGGATTTGTTCAAATGTTCCTGAGAGGATTAAAAAAATCGAAATCGCGCTTTGAAGAATTATTGCACCGACAGGAACTTTGAATTTTGGATGTACTTTAGCTGCGAATCGGAAAAAATATCCATTCTTGGCCATTGAATAATAAACCCGCGGACCGAGTATAATAAAAGCACTCAAGGATGATATTAATGCAAAAGATATAAAAAGCGACACTACCGTTTCAGCTAACGGACCTAATGATCTTCTTGCTGCTAATCCTGCTATTTCAGGAATACCTGTAATTTCCTGTGGTGGCAATGCATAGATAAAAAAAACATTCAACAATACATACAATATAACTACTATCCCGGTAGAAATAAATAAAGACCATGGAATAACAAACGAAGGATTTTTTATTTCGGAACCAATGTATGTAGCTGAATTCCAGCCGCTGTATGCAAACATGATTAGCATAAGCGATAATCCCATGGATTTCCAACCTGAAAAGGAAAAATGAAATTCACTCTCTGAAAACAAGTTTCCATAGTCTCCGTGACCCGCGGAAAAGCCGACAATAACCAAACCTGTGATTAAACCTACTTTTAAAATTGTAAGAACATTTTGCACCTTTCCACCAAACACAATCCCCATGGAATGTACTGCAGTAAATATAATAACAATTGAAATTGCCAGGCCCTTTTTAAAAATATGTGAAGGGACAATAGCTGAATGAAATAATGTGTACTGTAAATCGGGAATAGCTAATGAAAAGTATTCAGAAAATCCAATTGCGGAAGCAGCTATTGGCGCTGAAAATCCAACAATTAGTGATAGCCAGCCACTTAAAAATCCTGGTAATGGATGGAAAAGCTTCGAAATAAAGATATATTCACCTCCGGCATTAGGAAATGTTGCTCCCAATTCGCCAAATGAAACAGCTCCGCAAAAGGATATTATTCCGCCAAGAACCCAAAGCAATAGCATGATTGCAGGGTGATGCAAATAACCCATTAAATAACCTGTAGTAGTGAAAATACCTGCACCTATAATATTGGCAACTACAATATTTGTGGTAGTAAAAAGTCCTAATTTTCGTTCTAAGTTTTTCTCAGTAAAATTCAACCCGGAAGCTCTTAAGTTACGTGTAATAAATATTTATTTACCGGAAGTTGATCGAATCCGGCTATCATTATGTCTTTCTGAAAACCGAAAAAATATTAATCGCGTTTTTTATAACTAATTGAAATGCCGGATCGACTTGATTTTTCGATCGTTGTTGTATAGTTGTTAAGACTTTCGATATATTCAAGAAATTCAGTAATTCCGGAAGCTCTCATGGAAGTATTGTGAGCTGTAAAACACCCGCCCGGAACTAATTTCGGATCCATTGCTTCAAAATATTTTTTATACCAGAATTTATCCGCATCGCTGAAAACAAAATCATATTTTCCCGGAAGTGCAGGAACAATATCGTGCGCATCTCCCAGTCGCATGTCGATAAAATCAGAAACACCTGCTTTTTTAAAATTTGCTTTGGCTTGCATGAACCGGGCTTTGTTAATTTCGATTGTTATTAACTTGCCACCGGTTTTACTTAATGCCCATGCCATCCAAATTGCTGAATGCCCCGTTGAAGTACCGATTTCAACCGCAGTTTTGTAGTTATTCTTAATAATTAAATCGTATAATATTTTACCGTCTGAAAGCGGAACATTCATATCTTTCCAGTTATTCGCGTTTTCTTCCAGAAAAGATTTGATTTTTTTATCCAGTGCATTTTCAATATCCGGATATTGGGCTTTAACATTCCCTAAAAGGAGCAAACCTATAAAAACCAGTATAATGTATTTTACATTCATTTTAAAATAAGTTTAGAAGTTTTTAAAGTTATAACAAAATCTTGAAAAGAACATTTTCGATTTGGCAAAATTGAATAAATCCTTATCAGGGATTTTTATTTGTATGCATTATAAATAAAAAGCATTAAACCGAAAAAAAAACACAAAAAATTATTTTATTTCGCTTGTATGTTTCAAAAAATGACTATTTTTGTAGTGCATTTGGGATTCATCCCATATTGTGTGTTTGGGGGTTAACATTTAGGAAGGAGGCTGTTGAGCCTCCTTCTTTCTTTTCAGACGTTGACTTTACAATAATACATCTTGAACACAAATAGCTAAACTTCAATTTATTTACAAAGAATAACCACTTAGAGCATTACGATTTTAAAACCATTACGCTATATTTAAATACAAAAACCAGGATAAAGGGAAATATAGTGGATTAGAATAATCCTTTTTTTTCAAGATCTCTTTCTATTTTTTTCTTGTTGAATTCAAATTTCGATTCCATATCTGAAAGAATTATTTTGAACTGATCACTATCGCGTATATTGTCAAACACAGGATCGTCATTTAGCATTCTTAGGGTATAGCTAAAATGGTAAGGCTGCTTATTCAAAAGATTTAATTGCTCGAATGCTTTATCCTTATCATTTTCAAGTGAGTACAATCTTAAGAGTTCAATATTCTTACTGTATGAATTTAATTTTGACCGGTCGGATGTTCTAAAGCGGTTTAAATACTCCTGCGATTCTTTTTGCATATTCAGTTTTGCAAACAACACAGTAAGCCTCGAAAAATCTTTTGTTGCCAGAAAAGAAAGATTTTTATCTTCACCTGAGAACAATTTAAAATATTTGTATGCTTCCTCAAAATCTTTAGTGAGATAATAATTGGTAAAAAGAAACCTTATAATTTCAATGCTTGAAGAATCGTTGGATAAAGCTTCATTCAAAATATTCCTCGCTTTTATGTAATTATTTTCACCTTCAATTATTATTTCACATTTTTCACCAAGAGCACTATAATTCTCCGGATTTAATTGTAATGATTTATTAATATATTCCAATGCAAGCTGATTAAAGCCAGTCACACGTAACGCTCTGGCTGCCAATCTGTAATCCTCAGATTTTCGATTGTCCCCTTCTGCGAAGTTCCCCCATTTTATTACCTGAAGCTTATATTCAAGATACTTCTCTGAATTTGCTTCTCTTGTTAAACTATACACATCGGCGAGCAAACGATAAGCTACCACCGATTTAGGATTGAACTTTAACGCTTTTTCCAGAAAAGGTATTCCCATTTTATTTTCTCCACGATTTACATAGTCGTAGGCTTTTGCCAATAAACACAAATCGTGCTGTGCGTCGTTTAATATTGCTAAATCAGCATTTGTATTTATTTCAGATGTAAATTTTCCCTCATTTTTACCGATGTCCATTAAATAATATGTGATTGCCATTTGGGCATAAGCAAAGGCAAAGTTCTCATCGTATTGTATTGCAGTTTTAAAATTAGTTAAGGCATCTTCAAAACTTTGCATCCCTTTATAAATATTATTTCCGGTATTTCCCGCCACGCCAGTACCGTAATAGAGACTTAATCCTGTATTCATAAAATCAACACCTTTTAAATAAAAGTTCCAGGCTTCGGTGCTTTGAGTGGGTTCCGTGTCCATTCTTCTTTTTTCTTCAGGAGTGATTTTTGCCTTGATTTCGTTGGCTATTGTTCGTGCAACCTCTAGTGGTAATTGTATAATTTCGTTTGTATTTATTTCATAGGGACTGTACCAGACTTGTATTCCGTCGGAAGCATTAATGAGCTTAATATTCAGGCGTACTTTATTTCCGTATGAAATCCCGCTCGATTCAACGATATAGCCTGCATGTAATTCCCGCGCAATTTCAATTCCCGATTTATCTGAATTCTTATATTTCAATGTCACAGACATTGGGAAAACAGTTAACTCGCCTACCATTGAAAGATTATTTAGAATAGCATCGACAGTGCCATTTATTTGATGCACATAGCTTGAGTCACTAATATTGTAAAGTGGATACAGAAAAACTACGGATTTCTCAAATTCTTTATCTTTTACCGTATAAGGTGGTTTAATAAGAAAAAATAATATAATAGTTACCAGTATTAAAAATAATGACGCGATAATTATCGTATTAAATCTATTCTTTTTCGGCCGGATAATAAAATCTGATACTTCATTTAACTTTTCTTCTTCCCGCTTGCCAACCGTATTAGGCGGATAACCATAATATTCATGAAAACATTTGCTAAAATAAACAGGGCTTCCAAATCCTACTTTAAAAGCAATTTCAGAAACTGACAACGATTTTTCACGTAATAGTTTCATCGCATTCTTTAGCCTGACTTGTCTGATATATTGGCTTACCGACAATTTAGTCGCTTCATTAATCCGGCGATGCAAAGTATAGCGGCTCATCCCCATCATTTCAGCCAGTTCAGTAACTCTGAACTGTTCATTAGCGAGGTTTTCCTCTATAACTTTATCCAGCTTTTTAAGAAACGATTCGTTTACAGAATTCTCGTCAGCCACTTTAGTTCGATTTAAAAAATTAGCCAGGTTTATCGGCTGTCAAAATACAAAATTTAATGCAAGATGTAAATAAATTTCATTAATGATTTTGTAAAATTAAATAACAATTTTTCGTTTTCATGTGATAAGTGAATTATGAAAAGCTAAAAGGAATCTTGATTACACTATAACTGTATAAATTGCAGTAATGCAACATTGTTTTAAGCTAAGTGCAATTTATTTTAAGTGATTGCAACATTCTTGTTAGTTTGAATTTCACCCAAAATTTACATTTGTATCGCAAGTTCTCTTTAAGTTTATTTAAAACATTTCATCGGAAATATGAAATTAAAGTATTTAATGATTGTTAATGCAGTTTTTTGCCTGGTTATTGGAATTCCAATGCTTTTGGTACCGGCGCAATTAATGTCATTATTCGGATTAAATCTGAATCCGGGAGGAATAATGATGACAAGACTATATGCCGGCGCGTTATTTGGAAATTTTCTGGTGGCATGGTTTAGCAAAAAAGATACAGGTTCGATTTCGTTATACGCCGCTGTATTGTATTTATTTATTTATAATGGAATAAACTTTTTGGTAACACTTTGGGCTACGCTCGAAGGCATTATGGAAAATTTAGGATACATGGTTGTTGCAGTCTTCTTTTTCTTTACACTTGGATTTGGATATATATTAACTGCGAGGTTAAAACTTACATAAATTCGAGAAAAGATACTGTTTTCATGTATATGATATTTGCCCGATCATACAATATTTTAACTTCCAAAACCGAATGTTAATCCCCATTCTTACCCCCATTAATTATCCAACTCAATAATTTATCTGTAATATTTTAGTGCATTGTTTAACTAAAATTGACTTTACTATCATTGTAATAAATGTAAAAATGCCCGAAACGATTTATTTCAGGCATCTTATACAAAGCGCTTTAATCAGGGAGCCACTCATGGGACTCGAACCCACGACCTGCTCATTACGAATGAGCTGCTCTACCAACTGAGCTAAAGTGGCTTTAGCGTTATAATTTCTTCTGTGCGTTTTTAATCATTTCTTCAAAAACCCGATGTTGTTCTTTTAAAGCGGCTACCTTGTCGTCCGGATCTGTTCTGCATTCCAGTAATATCCATCCCGGATAATCTATTTGAACAAATAAATCCATCAATTTCTGATAGGGGTAATCCCCAACATTTAATTCGCGAACATGGCAGGTATCCCCAAATTTATCTTTTACAAGGTTAAAGTTATATTCCAGGCCTCTGCCATCTAAATCCTGATCATTACAATTCCAACAAACACGCGAACCTTTATTATGAACCTGATCCATAATTTGCTTGATATTGGGCAATTCCTGAGTTCCGTTTCCATGTACTTCCAAACGGATTTGTTGCCCCATATTCATAGCATATTCACCCAATTCATTTAAAGCTTTTCCAATTTGTTCCAGTGTTTTTTCTTTTGGAATTCCTTCGTGAAACGCATTTGGCTTTACTTTAACGCCAGAACCGCCAATATCTTTACTTAATTGTAACCATTTCTTGGTGGTTTCAATCGATTCTTTCAAACGTTGAGGATCCGGCCAGTCGTATTGTTCATTTGTTCCCATCCCAATAATCTCAACAGGACTGTCAGCAAATTTTTTCCTGACCTCATCTCTTTGTGCTGCATTTAAATCGAGTGTTACGCCATGAGCATGTTCCACTCTGAGTTCAACACCTAATATATTTGTTTCGGTACAATTTTTAATAATGGTTGGAATGTCCCAGTCTTTTGCCCATAAATACGTCACCAAGCCAAGCTTCATTTTCGAACCTTTCACTCGCGAATTTGAACCAAACAAAACGCCAGGCACCACTGCCATTGACGATATTAACGAAATGTTCCTTATAAAATCTTTCCTGGATTGATTTGACATTAACTTCATAATTTTAGATTTAGTATTAATAATGGTTCTAAAGATATTGATAACAGATTAATACCACAATACTCTCTTTATGAAATATGACAAGTTTTTCTAATTTTGTCGCAAATTATAAACAGACAGATAATGAAAGAAGCTGAAATTCACACATCCCATGGGATAATGAAAGTGAAATTTTTTGACGAAGATGCTCCGATAAATGTCGCCAATTTTATCAAGCTTTCTGAATCAGGATTCTATGACGGATTAACTTTTCACCGTGTAATTCCTAATTTCGTAATACAAGGGGGTTGCCCCGATGGTACCGGTGCCGGTGGACCAGGATATACTGTTCCTTGTGAACTCGAAGGAGATAACCAGTACCACGACCGAGGAGTGCTTTCCATGGCTCACGCTGGAAGAAATACAGGTGGTTCGCAATTTTTTATTTGCCATAATCGTCAGGGCACGCAGCATCTCGATCGGCATCATACCTGTTTTGGCAAAGTTTACGGAGGTATTGATGTTATTGATAAAATCAGACAGGGAGATTTAATCGAAAAGATTGTTATTGTTGAAGTATAAACAAACTTCAAAAAATATTCATAGGGGAAATGCTAAATGCATTTCCCCTTTTTTGTCGGAATAATTTAATACCGATTAGTGCCTTTAAAACGGCATAATGTGTTACTTTTCACCATTTGCTTTATATTATCATGCTAAAAGAATATTCATACAAATTTGGCGAACTTGGTGTTAATCATCGGGATATTGAAGAATTGCTTGGTTTTGGAGATCATGATGTTCCTGAACCTTTTCCTGAACTTATTAATAAAGCAATAACCACAGCTGCTTCGGTTTGTAATATCAGAGGCGGTTATAAAAGCTTTGAAGATTGCAAAATTCATGAAAAATCCAATACCATTCATATTGAAAACCAGGTTTTCTCTCCTTCAAAAATCGTAATTACCCAACTCAGAAAATCGACTTCATGTGCCTTGTTTGTTTGCACAGCCGGTAAGGAAATTTCGGATTATGCCAGAAAAATGCAAATCGAAGGTGATTTACTTTCTGGATTTATTCTGGACACCATTGGTTCGGTAACTGTCGACAAGGCCATGGATAAAATACAATGCGATCTGGCTGAAGAACTTAATACCATGCGTTTAGGCATTTCCGATCGTTATTCGCCCGGATATTGTGACTGGAGTGTTGCTGAACAACAAAAATTATTCGCATTAATTCCTGATAATTTCTGCGGAATATCGATATCCGAATCGTCGTTAATGACACCCATAAAATCGATCAGCGGCATTATTGGAATTGGCAAAGATTTGAAACCAAAAGGATATCAATGTAACTGGTGCCGTGATTTAGATTGTATATATGGAAGAATAAAAAGGAATAAAAAAAGATAAAAAAAATACTGAAAAACTGTTGGAAAATTCAATACTTAAATCTTTATTTGTTGAAGCTTTTATAGAAAAATGCTACAACGGAAATCAGAACCAGGTATCGATTATTACACATTTTGAAAACTAAATTGCAACCTCTTATTTGGGAATTATGGCAGTAAATAAACCACGCATTATTAAGGATTACAACAAGCTCGAAAAAGAGCTGCAACAGCAAATTAAATTGGTTTATGCCGATGGATTCGCTGATAATCTAATCCATTTTTTCGATAAATCAGGAATTAAAATTACGGTTTTACCGTTTGAAACTGAAGATAGGTATTATATGCTTCGGATGACGGAAAATGAAGCTGTTCAGATTGTTGATGACGATGACGATTTTGATGATGACGGCTTCCTGAAAAACGAAGTTAAACAGGATTACGAAGACAAATATGCCGATTTAGACCATATTGCCGATCAAATGAATGAAGAAGAAGAAACGAATGATGATTTTGACGACAAAGCTGGCGAAGACGATAGTAGCGATGATGATGACGATTGAAATTATTTATTGAAAGAATATAAGGGTTTGCAAATGCAAACCCTTTTTTAGTATAAATGGTTGGTAATTTCCGGAAAGCTACTGCTATACTTTCCTTACTATTAACTTAAAATATTTTTTACTTTTCCCGAAATTTCCTTTCCATCAGCCTTGCCGGCTAATTTTTTTGAAGCAATACCCATTACCTTACCCATATCTTTCATAGAGCTGGCGCCGGTTTCTGCAATAATTTCCTTTACAATTTTTGTCAATTCCTCATCTGATAGCTTTGCAGGCAAATAAGTTTCAAAAACAGCTACCTGTGCCATTTCCTGTTCATACAAATCATCCCGTCCCTGTTCTTTATAAATTTTCGCAGAATCGCTTCCCTGTTTAGCAAGTTTCGAGATTATCTTAACCACTTCAGTGTCATCTAATTCTGCTCCTGCCCCTTTTGCAGACTTTGCTTCAAGCATTACTTTTTTGATGTTTCGAAGCGCTTCCAGTTTTTCCTTATCGCGAGCTTTCATAGCCGCTTTCAGGTCTTCATTTATTTGATTGAATAGTTCCATAATTATTAATTTAATCTACCTGCCGGTGCAGGTACGAATTTTTATCCGAAATTTTATTATCGCTGCTTACTGTTAATCCCGAAACTTGCTTTTTGTATTTCGGGTCGTTCATTCTAACTTGTCTGCGAAGATAAGCCGGAACGTTTTCGAGATCCTCAATATCCTTGTCGCTGATTGCAGAATAATCGTTGTTAATATCTTTCTTCTCCGAAGTTTCACGTTCCTTAGATGTTCCCGGATATAACGATTCAAAATCGTCTTCTTCCTTTTTACGTTCTTCTTCAATATTAAACTCAATGGTTTTTTGGCCAGGAGAAATCGTTTCCTTTTTTTGCAGAATTCGATTAAAAACAGAGCTTCTGGTTTCGGAATCATGTTCCTTAAGCTCATGTTTCTCGATCTTTTTTTCCGTTTGCTCGTTCAATCCTGAAATTATCGATCTGCTAAATCCTGTTGCAATCACAGTCACCGATATTGCTTCTCCCAAAGCTTCGTCTTTGCCATTTCCCCAGATTAAATCGGCATCGAAACCTGCCATATTTTGCACAAAATCGGTAATTCTGCCTACTTCATCCATTGTTGCTTCAATCGTTCCGGAAGTAATGTTGAGTAAGATGTTTCGGGCGCCACGAATATCATTGTTATTTAGCAATGGTGAATTTAGCGCTATCTCAACCGCCTCTTCCGCCCGTTGTTCACCGCTGGAAATCCCGGTTCCCATAATCGCAAGGCCACTGTTTCGCATTACGGTTTCCACATCGGCAAAATCGACGTTTATATACCCTGGAACCGTAATAATTTCAGCAATTCCCTTTGCAGCTGTCGCCAAAATATTGTCTGCTTTCATAAATGCTTCCGAAATACTAAAATCTCCGAACATTTCCCTGATACGCTCATTATTTATTATTAATAATGAATCCACATATTTTTCGAGTTCAGCAATACCTTCGGCAGCCTGTTTAATTCGTCTTCTCCCTTCATTTCTAAACGGAATGGTAACAATTCCGACGGTTAAATATCCGGCTTCGCTACAAGCCTGCGCAATAACAGGAGCGCCTCCTGTACCGGTTCCTCCGCCCATTCCGGCTGTTATAAAAACCATTTTAGTGTTTTCCGCCAGCGCTTTTTTTACATCATCTATATTTTCGAGCGCTGCGTCTCTGCCAACTTCCGGTTTGTTGCCTGCACCGCGTCCTTCGGTTAATGATGCGCCAAGTTGTACCCGATTTTGAACAGGACTGGAATCCATCGCCTGCGAATCGGTATTACAAATTACAAAACCGACATCGTGGATACCTTGTTTAAACATGTGATTTACCGCATTGCCGCCGCCGCCGCCAACGCCAATTACCTTAATTTCGGCACCAAATTTTTTTTGAATTGAAAAACTCGCCAATTTCTCTGTCATTTTAAATTGTTTTATATAATAAGGGTTTGTTATTCCATAGGTTGGTCCTCATCTTCCTCGAATAATTTTCCAAGTCCGAAATTTTTAAAAAACCAGTTATCCACATTCGATTCCGAAACTGGTTCACTTTCTTTCTTTTTACGCTTTTCGGTACGCTTCCTACGCTTTATCGATGAATTGTTTTCACTAAAAACCTTTTCGCGTTTTGGGGCGGCTTTTTTAATCACCTCCTCTTCCAACTCTTCCTGTTCCATTCGAAGCAATTCTTCCAAATCATCGGGTTCATTCCACGAAGATTCATTTTTTTCTTCCATGACATCTTCCAAATCGTATCGTTCCGTTTCCTTTTTCTCCTGAAAATCGCGATTTGGATTATTTACAAAACCGGTCGCCAGAATCGTAACGCTTATTTGATCTCCCAATGATTCATCATAACCATTTCCCCAAATGATATCGGCTTCCTGACCGGCGCGTTCCTGAAGTGTTTCAATAATTTCGCCGATTTCGCCAATTCGAATTTCTTCTTTACCTGAAATAATATTGAGAAGAATATTTTTTGTTCCATAAATATCATTGCTATCCAATAGTGGCGATTCAAGTGCAAGGTTTACAGCCTTCATTGCGCGGCCTTCTCCTGTAGCAAGTCCGGTTCCCATTATAAATACCTCGCTTTTTTGCATCACCGTTTTAACATCGGTATAATCGATGTTTACATTGCCGTGTACAGTAATGATTTCGGCCACTCCTTTTACCGCAGTTGTAACAATGTTATCAGCCATTTTAAATGCCTGACGTGCCGGCAAATCACCATAGATATTATGCAGCCGCTGATTACTGATAACCAGCATACTGTCGACAAATTCGCCCAATTTTTTTATCCCTTCCATAGCCTGATTATATCGTTTTTTACCTTCAGCCGGCGACGGAATAGTAACCACAGCAATTGTAAGAATTTCGAGCTCATGAGCAAGGCTGGCAATTACAGGAGCTGCACCGGTTCCGGTTCCACCTCCCATTCCTGCTGTTATAAAAAGCATTTTTGTATTATCCTGAAGTACTTTTCTTAAATCCTCGTAATTTTCGCGTGCAGCTTCTTCACCCATCTCTGGTTGGTTTCCGGCGCCACGCCCTTCGGTTAATGTTACTCCAAGCTGAATTTTAACCGGAACGATACTTGATTCCAAAGCCTGAGAATCGGTATTACAGATAATGTAATCGACACCTTTTATGCCCTCTTCGCACATATGACTGACCGCGTTGCATCCTCCACCGCCAACACCTATTACTTTAATGATAGAAGATGAAGCCTTTGGAAATTGAAAGTTTACTAATTCCTCATCCATATTTTAAAATTTTATTTCAATTCAATATCATCATTTTCTTCGTCAACTAAATTGAGTACTCCCTGAACCACTTTGGAAATCCAGGGCGAAATTCCACCAGGCACCTTTGGCACCTTATTTCCATTTGCTGGATCTTTTTTGATAGTTGATTTGGTTTTATTTACTGCTAAACTCAACAGACCCAATGCTGTATAATTTTCCTGATCCTGAAACTCCCTATTTTTATGGTTCAAATGAACTGCTGAATTTGCTTTTCGTGCATCCATTCCGGTTCGAAACTTTACGAGCGCAATCACATTATCCAGGTTCGCAGAGCCTCCTGTAACAACAATGCCTGCACCAAGTTTGTCATAAATACCGGATTTCTCGATTTGCTGATAAATGCTATCGATAATTTCTTCCATCCGTGCCTGTATTATAAATGCAAGGCTTTTAAAAGAAATTTCCTTGGGTTCCCAACCATTCTGAGCAGAAATGGTAACCATTTTATGATCGTCGGCAAAGTCTCCCAAAGCCTGTCCATATTGAATTTTCAATTGCTCAGCCCATTTTAAAAGAATTGAACAGCCTTCCTTAATATCACGTGTAACTACTTCGCCTCCAAACGGAATCACCGCAGTATGGATTAACATATTTTCGTGAAAAACTGCCATTTTTGTTGTTCCGGCCCCAATATCCAGTACAATAACACCCATTTCCTTTTCATCTTCTGTTAATACGGCTTCGGAAACTGCCAGCGTAGAAAGCGTAATTTCACCCGGTTCAATATTCAATTTGTCGAAAACACGCTGAAGGTTTAAAAGATATTCCTCCGGAAGCACAAGCAGATTAAAATTGGCAGTTATTTCGTGGCCGGCAATGCCAACCGGATTCAATTCGGTTTCATTATCGACGATGTATGATTTTGGAATTACTTTTATTAACCGGTAAGCGGCTTCCAGATTCGCCTCTAAAGCTTCTTTCATTAATTTGTTAATATCGGCTTGCGATACAATGCCATCGCCTGATGTTAATGCCGAACACTGAAATGGTATAGTTTTAAAATGATGGCCGGCAAAGCCGATGTCGACCTTTTCAATTTCTTCGTTTATTTTTGATTCAAGATTGGATAAGACCTGTTTTACAGATGAAGCTGCTTCTTCAATATTAGATATAATTCCTCTTTTTACGCCTTTGGACACGCCTTTTACCATACCGGAAATTTCGATATTTCCCGATTCGTTTTTATATCCCGCTATGGCCACAAGCTTTGTTGTACCAATGTCGAGAACAACTGATATTTTGGATTTTGATCCCATGAATCAACTTTTTTTTGCGACTACCTGGTTATTGTATTTTAAACTTATTCTTTTGTATTTATTCCAGTTATTTTTTACCAGCACCTGATCGTAAAAGGCACGCATTTTTCTTAGCTTGCCTGCATAATCGTCGAGTGAGCCCATTTCAATTATCTGGTCGCCAACCAATGGCGAAAGCAAAACATCACCATCATTTTCCACATGAATTTGTTCGATTTGCGCATTCCAGAAAGCATTGTTTTCAATGTATAGTACGAATGGCAACATTTCTTCAGTCGCGTATTTCTCTGAAAGCGAACCAGTAACAACCAAAACATTCGCCGTATAACCTGAAGAAACCGGGATTCTGTTTCCTTCCTTGTCGAGAAAATAACTTCCGTTGTCCGATATAATCCGCACTACCGGTTTCCGATGTTTTACCTTTACCACTAAAACCCCTTTATAAGAAGTAGTATCTTTTACAATAATTTTATATACTTCTGCTTCTTTTATAGCCTGAAGTTTTTCCACTTCCTTTTCAATAATGTCTGAATTTATCTTGTCAAGCGTTTTTTTAAGAAGTTGATTATCGGCAGCTTTTATCCTGCGCATTACATCGTTTTTACTTACATGAATCTGGTCGCTGTTATTAAAACTTACTTCAATATCGCGGCAAAGAATATCTTTACTTTCGCCTGAAGTAAAGGCAAGTGTTACGACTATAAACGCCATCAGCAAAAATATACCTGCTATTTTAAACAACTTCAGAAACATCAGTTTTTATATTTTAAAATTTCAATTATATCGTCTGCCATTCCATCAATATCGCCAGCTCCCATTGTCAAAACCACATCGGTTTCGCGGCTTTTTAAAAGTTCAAGCGTTTCCTGTTTTGTTGCCAGAAATTTATTTTCCGAATTCATTTTATTAAATATAATACCGGACGTAATGCCTTCGATTGGTTTTTCGCGTGCAGGATAAAGTGGCAGTACCACAGTTTCATCCAGCAAATCGAGACTTTCAGCAAATTCCCTGGCAAAATCCCTTGTTCTGGTATACAAATGTGGCTGAAAGATCCCTGTTACTTTCCGGCTTGAATACAATGCTTTAACAGAATTTATTACCGCTTTTAGCTCTTCAGGATGATGTGCATAATCGTCGATATAAACATATTTATCATTTTTAAACCGAACATCGAACCTGCGAACTACACCCCGATATTCTTCCAACCCAAGTTTGATTTCATTAAAGCCAACACCAGCCAAATATGCAAGGGAAGCTGCGCCAATCGCATTTTCCACATTTATTAAACCCGGGTAATTCATTTTACAATTTGCAATTATTCCGCCCGGAGTTTTCAAATCGAACTGATAAAATCCTCCCGACGAATTGAGTTTTATATTTAATGCTGCAAAATCGGTATCGCCATTTAACGAGTAAGTAAAAATTTCTGCAGAAGTTTTGTTCAGATTCAGTTCCAATCCCTGTTTAATTACCAGCTTACCGCCCGGCTTTATCTGAGAAATAAATTTTTCAAAAGCTTCTACAATTTTTTCCTTGTCGCCATAAATGTCAAGATGGTCAGCATCTATACTTGTAACAATTGCCAGTAATGGTTGCAAGTGCAAAAACGACCGATCAAATTCATCGGCCTCAGCCACAATCCACGGCGATTCATCTTTTGGCAGAAGTAAATTACTCTCAAAATTCTTTGAAATTCCTCCAAGAAAAGCGCCGCAACCCAGTCGGGTTTTATTTAATATTGTTGCGACCATAGTGCTTGTAGTTGTTTTGCCATGAGTTCCCGATACAGCAATTCCACTCTTTTCGTTGCAAATTAAGCCAAGCACTTTTGCACGTTTAAACAAACCGATTGGTTTTTCTTGAAACCACGAAAGTTCTCTGTGCTCTTCGGGTAAAGCAGGAGTAAAAACAGCTATTGTATCGGCTGGATTCCAGTTTTTCGGAATATTCCTGATATCGTCTTCAAAATGAATATCGATGCCTTCCGACTGCATTATTTTGGTAAGTGCAGTTGGCGTGCGATCGTATCCAGCCACATTTTTGCCCATGTATTTGAAATAACGTGCAAGAGCGCTCATCCCAATTCCTCCTATTCCAAGGAAATATACATTCTTAATATATTGAAGACTGTTCATTATTTCACTAATTTTTCCGCTTCGTCAACTATATTTTTTGTGGCATCGGGTTTTGCCAGTTTTTTTATTTTCTCCGACAAGTCAGCACATTTTTCACTGTCCTTTACAGTTTGTAATGCCAGCGGAAACAGCTTTTCATTTACTTCCTTGTCAGGCACCATTAAAGCTGCGTCTTTTCCGACCAAAGCCATTGCGTTTTTTGTTTGATGATCTTCTGATACATTTGGTGATGGAACCAAAACCGATGGTTTTCCAACCAGGCACAATTCTGAAATTGTACCGGCACCGGCCCGGGAAATAACCAAATCAGCAACAGCGTAGGCTAAATCCATTCTTGATAAAAACTGATGAATGTGCAGGTTCGCCGGTTTACTATCTTTTATTTCATTCTGAATTTGATCGAAGTAAATAGCTCCTGTTTGCCAGATAATCTGAACACCTGATTTTTCAATATTAGCTAAATTTATAAGCACAGCATTGTTAATTGATTTTGCGCCTAAACTCCCTCCAATAATCAGTATTACTTTTTCTTGTCCGTTCAATCCGAAATACTTCAGCGCTTCTTTTTTATTCTGAAGCTTTTCCACCAGATTTTCCCGAACAGGATTTCCTGTAAATACTATCTTTTCAGCAGGAAAGAACTGATCCATTCTATCGTAGGCAACACAAATAGAACCAGCTTTTAAGCCCAGAAGTTTATTGGTAACGCCTGCATAAGAATTTTGTTCCTGTATGAGTGTGGGTATATTCATTTTTGCTGCAGCGCGAAGCAATGGCCCGCTTGCATATCCGCCAACGCCAATGGCTATTTGCGGCTTAAAATCGCTTATAATTTTTCGTGCCAGTGATGCACTTTTTAGTAAATGACTAAAAAAAGTTATCATTTTCAGACTGGGTTTTCGCGGAAATCCCATAACTGGCAATCCAACAATTTCGTAGCCTGCATCCGGAACCTTTTCCATTTCCATTCGACCCAAAGCGCCGACAAACAAAATTTCGGAATCCGGGTTTCGTTTCCTGATTTCGTTTGCAATGGCCAGGGCAGGAAAAATATGTCCGCCGGTTCCACCTCCGCTTATGATTACCTTGTTAATCGTCATTTTTCCATTTCATAATCTTCGTCAGGCGCATTAACCTGAACCGGTTGTTGTTTAATTTCCCGGTCGACCTGGTTTTGGTAGCTTACACTTAAAACGCAGCCAAAAGCTATGGATGTAAACAACAGCGATGTTCCTCCCAGGCTTATCCAGGGCAAAGGCTGACCGGTTACAGGTAGTACGCCGCTCGAAACTCCAATGTTTATCATAGCCTGGAAAACCAATACCAGGGTTAATCCTATAACCACAAATGCCGGAAATGTTCGTGTTGCCCTTCGAACAATAATTACTCCCCTGAAAAAGAAAATCAGGTAAAGAAACATTACGCCAACGCCAAGTACTAAACCATATTCTTCTACGATAATGGCAAAAATAAAATCGTTGTATGCTGCTGCCATATAGTTACTAACATCCGATTGGCCTGGCCCTTTTCCCAGAATCCCGCCTGAATAAATCGCCAGTTTTGCGTAGTCGGCCTGGGTAATGCCTTTTTGTGAATTCGGATCGCCATGAATATGTCGGTCGATACGGCCTTTTATTGTATGAATACGTGCGGGTGCGCTTTCCCATTTATCGGCAATAAAATAAACAGAAACCAGCATTCCGATTCCAATTGCAACAACCAGTAATAAATATTTAAATGGTATTCTTCCCACAAACATCATAGTCATTATGGTCGCAAACAATAAAGCCGATGTGGAAAAATCGGAAATAAAAATCATTCCACAGACAATTATGCTAAACGCCATTATTTTTCGGAACGCGACGCTTAAATCCCTTTTTGTTTTTTGCTTTTTAGCTAAAATCCTGGCTGAATAAAAAATTAAAGCAATTTTTGCTAATTCGGCAGGTTGAAAGGAAATAAATCCAAGGTTTAAAGTTCTTCCGCTCCCGCCAAGCATCCCGGCTAACTTTAAAGCCACCGTGGCGCCAAGCAAAACGATGCTTAAATACAATAAATAATTTGCAATGATAGAATATAGTTTTACGGGCAAAACATTTACCATTAACAGGATTAAACCAAAACCTGCACCCAGGAAGAAGATCTGACGTATGAGATAGTAAAAAGTATTTCCGGAAGCCACACGGTATGCCAAAGCGCCTGTTGAACTGTAAACAATCAGCAGTGACAGCAGTGACAGCAGCAAAAGTACAATCCAGATTACGCGGTCGCCTTTGAATATTTTCCCCGAGATAAGTTCCATTACAAATTCCTGACTTTTTCTTTAAACTGTGTTCCCCGGTCCTCGTAATTATCAAACAGGTCGAAACTGGCACATGCCGGCGAAAGTAAAACTGAGTCGCCATTTCGCGCCAGATAATAAGCAGCTTTCACTGCTTCTTCCATGCTGTTTGTATCTACCATGTTTTTTACCAATTTTCCAAAGGCATTGTGTAACTTTTTATTGTCTTTCCCCAAACAGACAATAGCTTTTACCTTTTCCTTCACCAGGTGGTTTAACATGGAATAATCGTTCCCTTTATCCACACCGCCTGCTATCCACACAATGGGTTTTGAAATGCTTTCAAGTGCATACCAGGTTGAGTTCACATTGGTTGCCTTTGAGTCGTTTATAAACTCGATTCCGTGAACTTTGAGAAACCGTTCCAAACGATGTTCCACTCCTTTGAAATCGGCAAGGCTTTCCCTTAACTGTTCATTTCGAATTTTGAAAATCATACTTGCAATTCCTGCTGCCATGGAGTTGTAAGTGTTGTGTTTTCCCTGTAATGTTAGATCCAGAATTGACATACTGAATTGTTTTTGATTTACATTAATTATTATCTGATCTTCTTCTAATCCTGCGCAAGTTTCTTTTGGCTTATTCAAGCCGAAAGGAAGTTGCACCGGTGTTATTTTTCGTTTTTTTATTTCATTTTGAATAATATCGTCGTCGGAACAATAGATAAAATAGTCCGATTCGGTTTGATTTTGAATAATCCGGAATTTTGAATCGACATAGTTTTGCATGTTATAGTCATATCGATCCAAATGGTCGGGAGTAATGTTTAGCAAAATCGCCACATCGGCCCTGAAGTTGTACATTCCGTCCAGTTGAAAGCTACTTAATTCGATAACATAAATGTCGAAATTATCTTCTGCAACCTGCCAGGCGAAACTATTCCCTACATTCCCGGCTAATCCAACATTTAGCCCGGCATTTTTCAGAATATGGTACAACAACAGCGCTGTAGTCGTTTTCCCGTTGCTGCCGGTTATGCCTACTGTTTTTGCTGAAGTGTACCTTCCGGCAAATTCAATTTCCGAAATCACCGGAATTTGCTTTTCCTTTAATTTTATAATTATTGGCGCTTTGTCCGGAATTCCGGGGCTTTTCACCACGAGTTCAGATTCCAGAATTACTTCTTCGGAATGTGTTTCCTCTTCAAAATCAATATCATAATTCGAAAGAACGTTTTTGTATTTTTCCTTAATTTTTCCCAGGTCGGAAAGAAACACGCTATACCCTTTCTTTTTGCCGAGAATTGCAGCGCCCACTCCGCTTTCTCCACCTCCCAATATTGCGAGCCTGTTTTTCAAACTACCTCATCTTTAATGTAATAACTGTAAATACAGCAAGTATTATCCCTACAATCCAGAATCGCGTTACGATTTTTGGTTCCGGAATTCCTCTCTTCTGATAATGATGATGTATCGGGCTCATCAGAAAAACCCGTCTGCCATCGCCATATTTTCGTTTGGTATATTTAAACCAGGTAACCTGTATCACCACCGACAGATTTTCGATTAAAAAAATTCCACATAACAGCGGAATCAGAATTTCTTTTCGAATAATGACGGAAAAAACGGCCAGAATTCCACCAAGTGCCAGGCTTCCTGTATCGCCCATAAAAACCTGTGCCGGGTAGGAATTATACCATAAAAACCCCACTGTGGCTCCGATAAATGCCGCCACAAAAATGGTAAGTTCCCCAATGTTCGGGATATACATAATATTGAGGTAACTGGAATAAATAACGTTACCACTTACGTACGCCAATATGCCAAGGGTAGCGCCACTAATTGCCGAAGTGCCTGTAGCAAGCCCATCCAAACCATCGGTTAAATTGGCAGCATTCGAAACTGCAGTGATAATTAAAATTATTGCGAGCGCATAAACCACCCATTTCAGCCACCACATGCTCGCAGGTGCAAAGCCCACAATCCACTTATAGTTGAATTCATTTTTCTTTACAAACGGAATTGTTGTTATCGTCGACTTTACATCTTCGGTTACATACCTTGTTGTTACTTCACCGGTTTGAGGATCGATAACAGTTTCTGTTACATCGTTTCCGTTGGCATCTCTCACCGTTTTGCGTACCAAAACATCGTCGTTGATAAAAAGTGTAGCAGTAACAATTATTCCGAGTGCGATTTGTCCTAAAATTTTAAACTTTCCTGCAAGGCCTTTTTTATTCTTTAGGAAAACTTTGATATAATCGTCGATAAATCCGATAAAACCAAGAAATGCAGTAGTAACCAACATCAGGATGATGTAAACGTTATCGAGCCGCGCAAATAATAAAGTCGGAATTATAATAGCCGAAAGTATGATGATTCCTCCCATAGTCGGAGTTCCCTTTTTCTGCATCTGACCTTCCAAACCCAAATCGCGCACTTCTTCGCCAATTTGCTTCCGTTGCAGAAAGCGAATCATTTTTTTACCAAAAGCAGTGGTTATAAAAAGAGAAGTGATAATGGCGGCTGCCGATCGAAACGAAATCCCCGGAATCATTCCAATTCCCGGAATATCGTAACCTGATAATAAATCGTATAACCAATAAAACATACTTTCAGTTATTTATCGTTAATTCCAAAACACTTTTTAATTTCTTCCATATCATCGAAATGATGCTTTACCCCGTTTATCTCCTGGTAATTTTCATGCCCTTTTCCTGCAATCAAAATAATGTCGCCCGGATTTGCCAGCATCGCCGCAGTTTTTATGGCTTCTCTCCGGTTTTCAATGGATAACACTTTATTTCTGTAGGCGGCGCCAACACCGGCTTCCATATCTTTAATGATTTGTGCAGGATTTTCGGTACGTGGATTATCGGAAGTTAATATCACTTTATCGCTGGCGAGAATTGCTTCGTTAGCCATTTCAGGCCGTTTGGTTTTGTCGCGGTCGCCGCCAGCTCCAATTAAGGTTATAACCTGTTCGTTTTTTGTTCTGATTTCATTAATTGCACCCAAAACATTTTTCAATGCATCGGGAGTATGGGCATAATCCACAATTGCAAATTTGCCGTCAGTGCTTCGAACGGTTTCAAATCTTCCCTGAACCGGTTCGAGATTGCTGATGATAGTTAAAACTTCTTCCTTTTTCTGATTCAGAAGAATAGCAGTAACATACACAGCAAGTAAATTCGATGCATTAAATTTGCCAACAAAGCGAGTCCAGATTTCATTATTATCGAGGTTTAGCAGCATTCCATCGAAATGACTTTCCAAAACCTTGCAACGGTAATCTGCCATCGAACGGGTCGAATAGGTAACCTTTTCAGCGTTGGTATTTTGCACCATCACCAAACCGTTTTTATCGTCCACATTGGTAACTGCAAATGCATCACTACCTAAATCATCGAAAAAGGCTTTCTTTGCTTTTATATATTCAGCAAAAGTTTTGTGATAATCGAGATGATCGTGTGTAATATTTGTAAAAACCCCGCCTTTAAAATCGATTCCTGCAATTCGTTTTTGATGAATGGCATGCGAACTCACTTCCATAAAACAGAACTCACAGCCATTATTTACCATTTCCGCCAGCATTTTCTGAATTTTCAATGCATCAGGAGTAGTATGCGAAGCCGTTTCAATTTGTTCGTTTATGCGGTATGTAATTGTTGAAATCAAACCGGTTTTATAGCCTAACTGCATAAACATTTTGTAAAGTAATGTTGCAATGCTTGTTTTCCCGTTTGTTCCTGTTACGCCTATTACTTTAAGTTTTCCGGAAGGGTGATCGTATAAATTCGAAGCAAGTTGACCGAGAATTTTATTCGAATCGGCAACCTTGAGATAGGTTACATCAGGATTCAATTCGGGTGGAAGCTCTTCACAAAAAATTACAGAAGCGCCTTTATTAATTGCTGCTGAAATAAATTTATGCCCATCGACATGAACACCTTTTTGAGCAACGAAAGCACTTTGTTCAGTTACTTTCCTGGAATCAAATTCAATTCCTGAGATTTCCTTTTCAGAAGAACCAATAATCTGAACTACAGCAATATGTTGTATAAGTTTAGCTAGTTTCATTTTAACTTAGCGTGAGATAAACCGTTTGTCCGGGAATACAATTGCTTCCTGGACTTATCGACTGTTGTTTAACTTTTCCAACCCCCTTTATAATCACTTTTAATCCGGCATTTTCAAGAAGATAGATGGCATATTTAGCTCCCATTCCCCTTACATCCGGCACTTTTCCTTCGGATAAAACATCCTCCTGAAGAATGATCTCTTTATCGTTAACTTCTGCTGATGCCATTTCCGATTTTGGATGGCCTTTAATATTGTCCAAATCGAGCTCATCAGCCACTTTCAGAATATCGCGCGATGACCCTTTTTTGATGTCAGGCAGAATGCTATCCTGTTTTGAATCTTCATTATACTGATCATTAATAATTTCCATCGCATACACTTTTTCTGCTATCTCCTTAAAAACAGGAATTGCATGTGAAGCGCCATAATAACCTCCTGATCTGGGATTTTTGAATGTTACTATTAATGAATACCTGGGATTATTGGCCGGAAAATAACCACAAAATGAAGCGAGATACATACCAGAGCTATAGCCTTCGCTGTTTGTTGCAATACGTGCTGTTCCGGTTTTACCGGCAACATTAAAAAATTCGTTGTTGAGCGATTTTCCCGTTCCGTTTTCACAAACACCTTCAAGCATTTTTTGCGCTTTTCCAATGGTTTCCTTTGATGCAATCATCGGATTTAGTACTTCGGTTTTAAATTTTTTCACCAGAGCGCCGTTATCCCTTATTTCCTTTACCAGCAACGGTTTTATCATCTTGCCATCGTTGGCCACAGAATTGTAAAATGTGAGAATCTGAATCGGGGTCATTTTTGATTCATAACCATACGACATTCCTGCGAGTGTAGTTCCCCACCAGTCTTTGTCTCCGGGATATTTAAAATAAGGTTTGCCTTCCCCTTTTATCTGCAAATCCAGGGGTTTATTTATTCCAAAACTGTAAACCCTGTCGACATAGGCTTTCGGATTATTCGCATAATATGCAGTAATAATTTTGGCCACGCCGACATTCGATGATTTTTCCAGTATTTGTTTTACGGTAAGTTCGCCATAACCATGTGTGTCGGAAATACTTCTTCCGTTGTTATACCACGTGCCATTTCCGGTATCAAAAACGTCCATTGTATCAACAACGCCGTCTTCCAAAGCAGCCATTATCGAAACCAGTTTGAATGTGGAACCGGGTTCATAACTTCCACGCGGGCCTAAAGCATAGTTGTCTTTTTCATAATAGTCACCATTTCCTTTTCCGAGGTTGGCAATGGCTTTTATTTCGCCGGTTTCAACTTCCATTAATATTGCGGTTGCCCAATCTGCATTCGATATCTGTAACTGATTATACAGCGCACTTTCGGTTATATCCTGCATTTTTACATTAATGGTTGTGATAATGTCCATGCCATCTTCAGGCTCAATCTCTATGCGCTCAACCCAGCGTCCGGAAAGGTTTTGTTTGAAGCTCACCCCTTCCTTACCTTTCAGATAAACTTCATAAGCATCTTCCAGACCGGTAAATCCGACCGGCCCCTGAGCTCCGCCCTTTGCGCCTTTATTCAATCCGCCAATGGTGCGTTGCGCAAGAATACCCAGCGGATTTACCCGTTTGTTTTCCTGTTCAATAATTAACCCGCCGCCAAAACGCCCCCTGCGAAGAATCGGAAATCGCTTTACTTTCTGAAGTTCGATATAATCAATCTTCCGTGGCGTAAGCATAAATCCACGATTACCTTTTTTGTAAGCGCTATTAAGTTTCTTATTGTATTCCCATTTTGAAGCGTCTCTGAAATAGGTCGACAAATACCAGGCTAACGAGTCGCTTTCATTTGCAAACACTTTTTTCACTCCTTCAGCCGCCAAATCGATTCGTACATAATAACCCGGAACTGAAGTAGCCAAAACACTGCCATCGTCGGCGCAGATATTGCCCCGATCGGGTTCAACAATTATTGTATTTTCTGTAAGGTTCGACGCAATTTTCTCCCAACGGTCGTTTTTAATTTTTTGAACTGAAATCAATTTAAAAATTACCACAATCGCGAAGAGTAAAAGCAGAAAATAAATAAATGCTACACGAGTTATTATGGCGCTTCTTATTCCCACTGGCAATTACTTTTTAGGTACAATTAATTTTTGCGGAGGCCTCATCTGTTCCTGCAAACCCAGATTAGCATCCTGCACTTTTTTCGCCACTTCCGACGGACGACTTGCATCCATCAGTTTTGCCTGAATAGTTATCGATTCCGAACGAAGTTCATCGAGCGTATCCTGAAGTACTTCAATTTGCCTGATGGTGCTTTCCGACCAGTTGCGATTGGCAATTAGCATCATTCCAAGAAATGCCAGAAAAAATATAAACGGCAACTGTTTTGTCACCCGTTCATCGGTTAAAATAGTACCTCCTATTAAGGATTTCATGCCTGGCGCTTTCTTCTTATTTTTTGAATTCACAGCCATATTAAATCTTTTCAGCTATTCTTAATTTTGCACTTCTCGAACGGTTGTTTGCCTCCAGTTCTTCATCTCCGGGAGTTATTACTTTCCGGTTAATCATCCTGAATGGTGAAACCGGATTACCATAAAAGTCTTTTTCCACTTTACCATCGAAATTTCCCGATTTCATAAAATTTTTACATAAGCGATCTTCCAGGCTGTGATAGGTAATCACCACAAGCCGACCACCGGATTTTAACAGGGAGAACGACGATTGAAGGAATTCCCTGAGTGCATCCATTTCGTCGTTAACTTCAATTCGCAAAGCCTGGAAAACCTGTGCCAGGTATTTGTTTTCGATGGCACGAGGAGCACATTCAACAACAATTTCTTTTAGTTGAGTGGTTAATGTAATTTTACCCGATTCCCTTTTTTTGCAAATCAATTGCGACAAACGACGGGCATTTTTTATTTCGCCGTACAATCTGAAAATCATTTCAAGTTGTTCTTCGGAATAGGTGTTAATCACTTCTGCGGCATTAATCCTCGCATCCTGGTTCATTCGCATATCCAGTTTCCCTTCAAAACGAAAAGAAAAACCACGATCAGGTACATCAAAGTCGTGTGATGAAACTCCAAAGTCAGCAAAAATTGCATCAACTTCGCCAACACCATAGAATTGAAGGAAATTTTTGATGTAGCGAAAATTATGACGGACAAAATAAAGCCGGGAATCGTGGATGATATTTTCCGATGCATCCTTATCCTGATCAAAAGCAAACAACCGGCCATTTCCTATTTTATCCAGTATTAACTTTGAGTGTCCGCCACCACCATACGTAGCATCAACCACATCGGCGCCAGGGTAAAGGTTTAAACCGCCGATGCTTTCATCGGGCAAAACAGGAATATGATATGAGGTTACCATTTTAATCTGTTTTTTTCCGGCGTTTCTCTTTTAGTTTCATCAAAAATTCAGCTTTATTCATTTCGGGTTTTTCCGAACGTGAAGCTGATAACAGACGGATAGATTCACCCATACCGATAAACTGAGCGCCTTTTTCGAGTTCAGCATATTCGAGATATGGACCGGGTAAATTAATTCTTCCGTTGGCGGCCATGGAAACCTTGACAAAATTCTGGTAAAAAAACTGGAGCAATGCATCATCGTCCTCATCAAAAGGATCGAGAGTGCTTTTAAACTCTTGCACACGGTTTCTCCAGTATTTTTCAGGATGGATATCAAGACATGGTTTATGCAGGTTTTTTTCAATTACCAGCGATTCCAAAGCCAGTTCACCCATTTCCTTTTTAAAGGGAGACGGCAGAACAATTCGGCCTTTGTCGTCGATGGTTGCATTATGTGTTCCTGCAAATTCTATCATTGCATTAAATCAAGTGCGTAAATAATACTGTAAAAATATAAAATTATTACAAATCATGACATTCTATGCCCTTCTATTCCACTTCATTTTAAATCTTTACAACGAGCTTTTTGTTGAAAACCTGTTTAAATAATGTTGAAAAACCGATAATTATTGTGCATGAGGTTAGGTAAATTCCTTATAATCTATTACTTAAAAATATCTGGGAATTTTATTCACTGGCGTTAATAACTCATGTTCAATGCGATAGTTTTTTATAGCTATATGAAATTATAAGAATTAGATTGCCAAAAACAATAAGACATGGATTGATTTCGTACCAGCGACTGATATTTGTAATCAGGTTTTGTTTTAATTTGTGGCTAAATTTTGCTTAATTGCCATATATAAAACTGCATTGTGGAAGAACAGAAAACGGTTGCTGAAAAACCCATAAATATTGAAAAGGTATTTGCTGAAAAAAATCCTAAGCTGGCACGGATGATGCCCGGTTTTGTTTTCCGTTATATCAACCGGCTTTTGCATACCGAATTTTTAAATCACATCTTCACCGAGTATGGTCACCTAAAAGGAATCGATTTTATCGACGAGACAGTAAAACAGTTTAACGTTAAAGAAAAAATTTACGGCTACGAAAATATTCCCGATAAGGGAAGATTCATTTTTGCGAGCAATCATCCGCTTGGCGGATTTGATGGATTGTTGCTGATAAAATATGTAGATAAAAAATTAGGTAAATTAAAATTTCTGACAAACGATGTTTTAATGGCAATTCCCAACCTTAGCCCCTTGTTTATTCCGGTGAACAAACATGGCGGCAACAGCCGGGACGCAGCCCAAATATTAAACAAGACCTATAATTCCGATGTACAAATTCTTATATTTCCCTCGGGAATGGCTTCGAGAAAGATAAATGGGAAAGTGGTTGATTTGGTATGGAAAAAGCATTTTATTACTAAAGCCGTAAAGCATAAACGCGATATAATTCCTGTGTATGTTGAAGGTAAAAACTCAAAACGCTTTTACAGAATTGCCAATATCAGAAAGTTGCTACGAATAAAATGGAACCTGGAAATGTTTTTCCTGCCCGATGAAACAATAAAACATAAAAATAAGGAAGTACCTATATATTTTGGTAAACCAATTCCTTATAGTACTTTCGATAATTCGAAAACCCACAGTGAGTGGGCCGAATGGGTTAAAAGATTGGTATACGATTTGCCGAATAGTGTTTCTCCCGGAAATTAAAATGTAATAGGAACACTTAAGCATTAATTTTTCTAACTTTGTAGTCCATTTTTCAAATTGAAAAAGTAAATGAAAGATATAGTAGCTCCTCGCCCGAGGAAAGAGATATACGCCGAACTTACCCCCGATAAATTACTTAGAAAAACAAACAAAGGCGGAAATGAGATATATATAACCACAGCTCACGATTCGCCGGCAATTATGCATGAAATCGGAAGGTTGCGGGAAATTACTTTCAGAGATGCCGGTGGCGGCACAGGAAAAGAGACCGATATTGACAATTACGATACATCGGAAAACTCGTATAAACAGCTTATTGTTTGGGATCCCGATGCAAAGGAAATTCTTGGGGGTTACCGTTATCAGCTTTGCGGAGATGCTCCAAAAGATGCAAACGGGAATGTTATTTTGGCTACTTCGCGCCTGTTTCAATTTTCGGAAAAATTTATGAAAGAGTATCTGCCGTATTCGCTTGAATTGGGCCGTTCGTTTGTGCAACCTGCATACCAGTCGAGCAAAGCAGGAGCAAAGGCTTTATTTGCACTCGACAATCTTTGGGATGGTTTGGGCGCTTTAACCGTCGATCATCCTGAAATAAAATATTTCTTTGGAAAGATTACGATGTATACTCATTTTCAACATGAGGCGAGAAACCTGATCCAATATTTCTTTAAAAAATATTTCAGAGACAAGGAAAATCTTGTTTACCCGAAAGAGCCGGTTGAATTCGACTTTGATATTGACACCATGGAAAAAGTATTTCGTCGGAGAAAATTACAATGAAGATTATAAAATTCTTACTCAGAGCAGTTCGTCAGTATGGCGAAAATATTCCGCCACTGATCAATGCTTACATGAATTTATCGCCATCGATGAAAACATTTGGCACTATTAACAACGAGAAATTTGGTGAATGTACTGGAAACCGGTATAATTGTTACTATTAAAGATATCTACGAAGTTAAGGTTGATCGCCATATCGAAACTTATATCAAAGATAAAGAGAATGGAGAATGGCCGACACCGGAATAAACAAAATGGATTTTTATTCAAATCACCCGAAACTTCTTGTGGCAGTTGATTCAATTATTTTCGGTTTTAATGAACATGACACTGAGTTAAAACTGCTTCTGCTCAAACGAAATTTTGAACCTGAAAAAAGGAAACTGGTCATTGATGGGTGGCTTTATTAATCCGAATGAAAGCCTCGATGAAGGAGCAGAACGAATTGTTTCTCAACTAACCGGGCTGAATAATGTTTACATGGAACAGCTTTATGCTTTTGGTGACATAAACCGCGATGCAGGCGGAAGAATAATTTCGGTAGCCTATTTTTCGCTAATAAAAATTAATGAACACGACGGCGAGCTGGTTAAGGAACATGGCGCATCCTGGATTGGACTTTCAGAACTTCCGAAACTTATTTTCGACCATAACGAAATGGTGGAAAAAGCACTAAGAAAACTCAGAATAAGAGCAAGAACACAACCCATTGGATTTGAGCTATTGCCTGAGAAGTTTACCATTCCTCAATTGCAGCGTTTATACGAAGCTATTTACCGGGTTCCCTTTGATAAAAGAAATTTCAGACGAAAATTATTATCGATGGATTTGCTCGAAAAACTGGATGAAAAAGAAAAACAGACTTCAAAAAAAGGTGCGTTCTATTATAAATTCAATCAGAAAAAATACGAAGAATTGCTTCAGAAGGGATTTAACTTCGAATTGTAAAAATCTGATTTATTTCTGAATTTGAAGTTTAATATGCCCGTGCATCTTTTCCTTCAACAAAATTAATAAACGATGAATTTACAACCCTGTTTCCGCCAGGTGTTGGATAGTTTCCGGTAAAATACCAGTCGCCCAAATCGTTTGGACAAGCTTTGTGCAGGTTTTCAATGGTTTGATAAACAATATCAACTTCTGCTTCGCAATCTTCAGGTTTTAACAATTCCGCAATTTTTGCTGAAATTTGTTCCGCAGTAAACGGCTTGTAAATTTCTCGCACATAATTCACCATCTCTTCTTTCGGCAGGTATTCCTGTTCCTTGCATTTATCATATACTTTCTCAATTACTGTTTTCCTTTCCTGTATCTTTTAACAAGGCAATTGCCGCATTAAAAGCAATAAATTTATCCAGCCTTGCCATATCGATTCCATAACAATCGGGATAACGAATTTGCGGCGCTGATGAAACCACAATAATTTTTTTCGGGTGCAACCTGTCGAGGATGCGCAAAATACTTGTTTTTAATGTGGTTCCACGAACAATCGAATCGTCGATGATTACGAGTGTATCTACATTGTTTTTAATAATTCCGTAAGTAACATCATAAACGTGAGCAACCAAATCATCGCGGCTGGCATCGTCGGCAATAAAGGTTCGGAGTTTTACATCTTTGATGGCAATTTTTTCAACACGTGGTTCAAACGAAATAATCTCTTTGATATCTTCGTTGGTAAGCGAACCGTTTTTCTTTTTTATCTCCTCAATTTTCCAGTCAACAAGGTAATCATGAATTCCTTCAATCATCCCGTAAAAATGCGGTTTCGGCGGTATTTGGAATATAGGAAAAAACGGTGTTGTAAAAATCGTAATTAACGGCTTTCAAAATTGCAGGACTTAAAAGCCTTCCCAGTTCTTTTCGTTCCTGGTAAATGCTTTTATCACTTCCTCTTGAAAAATAAATTCGTTCAAACGAACACGAAGTTCTTTTGTGCGGAACCCTAATCATTTCTTTGCTTACCCAACCGTCTTTTTTAACAATTAATGCTTCACCCGGATTAATTTCTTTTACATCATAAGAATGAACATTCATAACGGTTTGAATTACCGGACGTTCGGAAGCAACCACAACAATTTCATCATCATGATAAAAATGAGCCGGTCGTATTCCCCAGGGATCGCGCATTACAAAAGCATCGCCGTGCCCGATTAAACCTGCAATTGTATAACCGCCGTCCCAATCTTTCGTAGCGCGTTCCAAGAATATTCTGAACATCAATGATTTTCCTCAATTTTCAATGAAATTTTGTCGTTGCTTAATCCTTCGTTTTTATATTTTCGGAATAAAAGCTGATTTTCCTCATCGAGAAAATGCCCGACTTTTTCGAGAGCGGTTACGGTATCGGTATAAGCTTTTGGATGCTGGCCTAAACCAATCAGAACGTTAAAAAGCTCATCGGTATTAGTAAGGTTAAAGTTTCCGGCCAGCACGAGGTTTCGCGATTTCCAGTTATTCTGCCGCATCACGGGATGAACAAAGTCGATGCTGTTTTTCCCAAATGTTCCATATCTTAAATGACCGAGGTAAAGTTCGCCTGCAAATGGAAAATTCCGGTATGCCCATTCCGGGCTTTCGATGTCGATTCCATCCCACAGTGCGCGTTGCAATGGTTCGTTAATGTTATCGAAAACATCTTTAATCGGGTTTGCCTGTATCGAGCGAAAGCGCGATATGTACGGGTTTCCCGGAGGCAGGTTATTTTTCACACAAACTGCGCCTGCACCATCCTGGCCGCGGTTGTGTTGTTTTTCCATTAACAGATACAATTTGTTTAAGCCGTATTTCCAGGTTCCGTATTTTTCCTGGTAGTACTCCAACGGTTTTAATAACCGAATTAAAGCAATGCCGCATTCGTGCTTTATCTGGTCACTCATAAATTAATTGTTTCATCAACGGAAAATCAATATTATCGGATACAATAAATGCCACCGGATAATTCTTTTTTATTTCCATGTAAAGTTTTAACGCCTCATTTTTAGTTCTGAAATCACCAACTCTTACCCTGAAATTTGGTGCATCGTATTTTATATGTACCGGATTTTCGGGATAAAGCGATAAAAATTCGATTTTTTTCTTTTTGGCTTTATCAAAGGCATCGAACTCGGAACTAAAAAATATTTCAACCCTATATCCTTCAATACCATTAATTTTTGTGTTTTTCTGTATATGCCAGTTTAACATTTTATCCAGTCTTGGATCTTGTTCAACACTAAGTCGGGTAAGGATTTCAGGGTGATGAGATAGGGCTGTACTATCGCCGGAAGATGTCACCTGCGCAACAATTAGCTGACTAAATATTAATCCTAAAACAGATAAAAACAGCTGTTTCATTATTCCCTTTCAATTGAGGCGGTAAATATAAATTAAAAACAATTAAAACGATAACGTGATTAATCTGCATACATTGCCTAACCTCTAAACCAACATCATAACCCTCTGCATTTATGACACTTATAATTTTATCACAAGTAATTCACAATTTTGCTTTTGGCTCATATAAGATTGAATTAACATTTACATTGAAAATAAATGAGTTTTATCGCCTTCAGAAGATTGAAAATCAGATTTCACTTATAAAAACGTTCGAATATATATCGAATACTTTCCGGTAAATTTTGAAGTAAACCTTCAAATTAGTACTCAAATATCCTTTTTTATTGATATTTTCGGGATTTGAAATATTGATTATAGAAATTCTAAAAAAACTTTTATAAAATTTTTAATATCGATAAAAAATGGGAAAACTCTCTGAAGAATTTAACAGCTACAGAGCTAAAATGAATGAAAAAATTCTTTCATCGGAAAACAAAGTGATGAAAAGAATTTACAGTCTCGATACATTAACTTACCGTGAAGGAGCGCTTAGCACAAAAACCAAAGAAATGCTTGGCCTCGCTACATCTATGGTATTACGTTGCGACGATTGTGTAAAATATCATCTCGAAAAATGTTTCGAAAATGACATAACAACCGAAGAGATTTTTGAGGTTTTCGGTGTTGCCAATGTGGTTGGCGGAACCATAGTAATTCCGCATACCCGACGAGCTGTTGAATACTGGGACGAACTAAATAGTTAAAACATTTTCTAATAAAATTGTTACATATATAAAATACGAAACGAAATGGGTAAAATTTTTGCTATTACATCGACTGGAAAAACTGAAAAATCGACATTGGATTTACGTTTTGGAAAATGCCTGTACCTGGTGATTTTCGACGCTGAAAAAAATCAGTATTCAATTATTGAAAACCCTTATAGTGATACTGAGAACAGTGGCATTCAGCTTGTTGATCTTTTAAAGGAGATGGGCGTAACTGCTATTATTACCGGTGAAGTTGGCCCAAAAGTAAGCGCCATGCTCGAACAAGAGAAATTTCAGTTAATTCTTTTAAGCGAAGAAAAAATTAAAATTGAAGAAATTATGGATCGCATAAATCCATAAGCGCTTCGAAAAATATTTTATTTTAACAACCCGGTCCTACCCGTTTTAAAATTGGTAAAACTATCTTATTTTAGAAACTTAAATCAACTTTACAATTCGTATAAATTAAACTTAAAATTTCCACAAAGGCTTATACACTGTTTAAATTAGCGAAAATCAAAATAACCGGATTTTTTTAAAAATCTTAACATTCAGAAAAGCTCGTAATGATTATACGAACAGCATCAACCAACGACATTGAACGTATAACCGATTTCCAACAGTTAATGGCTGGCGAAACCGAGGCAATCGAATTAAACCGGCCAACGGTTTTAAAAGGTGTAACTGCTGTAATTGAAGATGCATCGAAAGGCCTTTATTATTTGGCAGAAATCGATGGGAAAATAGTAGGCTCGCTGCTGACCACATTTGAATGGAGCGATTGGCGAAACGGAACAATTTTGTGGATTCAATCGGTTTATGTGTTAAAAGAATTCCGCAGAAAAGGTGTTTACCGAAATATGTATTCCCATATAAAAAACATGGTGTTGGAAAACAAAAATTTAAACGGGATCAGGTTATATGCCGATAAATCGAATTTTGCAGCACATAAAACCTATGAAAAGCTTGGAATGAGCCCGGATCATTATATAACTTTTGAATGGCTAAAATAAAATGGAAACCAAAACTGCAATGAAACCTTTAACGCCACTGGTCCGCACGCAAATTATTAAAGCACAAAGAGCCGAAATTACGGAATATCATATTTATAAACGTCTTGCACAGAAAATAAAAAGAGAATCGAATAAAAAAATTCTGAGTGAAATTGCCGACGATGAATTACGGCATTACAACATCTGGAAGCAATACAGCGGCCGGGAAGTTGGCCCGAGCCGTACCGATATCGGCAAATATTACTGGATTGTGCGGATTTTTGGGCTTACCTTCGGATTAAAGCTAATGGAACATGGCGAAGAACGCGCACAAATTAATTACCAGGAAATAGGGAAAGAAATTCCGGAAGCCAATAAAATAAATGAGGACGAAAATAAGCACGAAAAAGAGCTGCTGGCGCTCATCGATGAAGATAAATTAAAATATATCGGTTCCATTGTTTTAGGATTGAACGATGCACTTGTTGAAATTCTTGGGACACTTGCCGGGCTAACTTTCGCTTTACAAAATAATAAACTCGTTGCGCTGGCGGGAATCATCACCGGAATTGCCGGGGCGCTTTCCATGTCCTCATCCGAATATCTTTCGAATAAGTCGGAAGGCAAAGAGGAAGGCGCCGTTAAATCAGCCATCTTTACCGGTGTTGCTTATGTGGTGGCAGTGGTATTTTTAGTAGTACCTTATTTCATTTTTAGCTCGCCGTTTATGAGTTTGATTGTAGCAGTTGCCGATTCGATACTTATCGTTTTTCTTTTTAGCTACTATATTTCCGTGGTGAATGAGCAGTCACTCAAAAAACGGTTTCTCGAAATGGTTATTTTAAGCACAGTTGTTGCTTTAATATCATTTGGACTTGGATATCTTGCACGTGTTATTTTTGGTATTGAAGTGTAAAAAATAAGTTTTGAACTTTTATCTGTATAAACTAATTCAGGAAGGAGAACACCAGCAGCAGGATTTTAAATATTGCATTAATGATTCGAAAAAAATTGCAAAATCGCTGGTGGCCTTTGCAAATACCGATGGCGGAAGACTGCTAATCGGCGTAAAGGATAATGGAAAAATTGCGGGTGTAAAAACCGATGAAGAATTTTATATGGTAGAAGCTGCAGCAAAAATTTACAGTAAACCAGCTCTTTCTTTCACCACACATCAATGGCAAATCGAAGGAAAAACCGTGCTCGAAATTCAGATTGAACCAAGTAATACAAAACCTCATTTTGCCAAAGATGAAAACGGAAAATGGCTTGCATATATCCGGATTGACGATGAAAATTACCTTGCACATAAAATACAAGTGAATGTCTGGAAAAAAGAAAACAGCACAACAGGCATTTACTTTACATACAGCAACGACGAAAAAATGCTGATTGAGATTTTACAAAAATTTGAATCGGTTACCTTTTCGAAATATCTTCGGCTCGCACATATTTCCAGGCAAGCAGCTGAAAATGTACTTACCAACTTCGTTTTAATGAAAGTTATTGAAATGCGAACGACCAAGGAAGGAACATCTTTTGTGTTAAACAAACAATTCGATGAAACCGAGCTCGAAAAATTCAGATAGTTGAATTTCGGTGTTTAATTTAATTTTCTTAAAAATTTAATTGCAGTTTTTATCCAACTGCTTATTTTAGCCTGTCAAATTAAAAAAATAAGATATGATTCAAAAATTTGCTTTCCTCTTCATCTTTCTGACGGTCGGATTTAACCTGTTTGCCCAGGACTCCTATTTAAATGCCAAATCGGCCGATAATGACAAAACTTATACAAGTGGCGATACCTATAAGGTAAAAATGTACAATCAGAAATTTAAATCGAATAAGCCCAAAAACATTATTTTTCTGATTGGCGACGGAATGGGCGTTTCCCAGGTTTTTGCCGGTTTAACTGCCAATAAAGGCCACTTGTTTCTCGATAATTGTAAGAGTGTCGGATTTTCAAAAACCCAATCATCCGATAATTATATTACCGACTCGGCAGCCGGAGCAACAGCGCTTTCAGCAGGTATAAAAACCTACAACGGCGCAATTGGTGTCGATGCCGATAAAAATCCTGTAAAAACAATCCTTGAAGAAGCAGAAGAAAAAGGACTTGCTACCGGACTTGTCTCCACTTCGGCAATTACACACGCCACACCAGCTTCGTTTATTGCACACCAGGAAAGCAGAAATATGTATGAAGAAATTGCTGCCGATTTCCTGAAAACCGATATCGATGTTTTTATCGGTGGCGGAATCGATCATTTTTCAAAAAGAAAAGATGGCAGAAATCTGATGGATGAACTCAAACAAAAAGGTTACCAGGTTGAAACCGAAATGGACAAAATAAAAAAGATAAAAAAGGGAAAACTTGTTGGCCTGACAGCGCCTGAACACAATGGAAGAGTGGCTGAACGCGGAGACATGTTACCGGTTGCAGCCGAAACAGCCATAAGTATTCTCAGTAAAAATAAAAACGGATTTTACCTGATGATTGAAGGTTCGCAAATTGATTGGGGAGGCCATGCAAATAATACTGTTTACGTTGTTGAAGACATGCTCGATTTCGATAAAGTTATTGGACAAGCCATTGAATTTGCTGCAAAAGATAAAAATACTTTGGTTGTTGTTACTGCCGACCACGAAACCGGCGGCATGGCACTTACCGGTGGCAACATGGAAAACGGAAGCGTAAAAGCCGATTTCCCAACCGGAGGCCATACGGCGGTTATGGTTCCTGTTTTTGCTTATGGCCCGGGTGCAGAAGAGTTTTCCGGCATAATGGAAAATACAGATATTCATAAGAAAATGGTAAAATTACTGTTCTGATTTTGCCATCGTTTCAATGAATTGCCGGAGTCGCTATACAAATGCGATTCCGGCATTTTATTGTTTTTATTGATAGATTTGTTATTTTCATATTCTGAATTATTAACTAAACGGATTAAGGGTGAAAGAAGCGCTTGAAGTTCTTGACAATGTTCGGTTAAATTTCTCTCCAACTGGTCTGTTAGCAGTAAACATTACAATTGCATTTATCATGTTTGGCGTTGCGCTCGATATAAAAATCGATCATTTTAAAGATGTCGTCATGAAACCAAAATCAGCAATCCTTGGAGTTATCTCCCAATTGTTATTATTGCCACTGATTACCTTTTTATTTACTATACATCTGAATCCAATACCCACAGTGGCTCTTGGAATGATGGGTGGAATGACTATTATCGCTGCCTGGTGGGGTGTATGGCATATTTTAAACGGGTTAATCATTTCATCGCTTTGGGCCAGAAAAAGGATGCCGCAAACCGCTTAAAATCGTTGTTCTCTTTTTAAGTTTTAAAAGAAGTTTTTATGAAATATGAAAAATGGTCGCTCGGGTACTACTTTTTGAAAAAATACGTACAATTTGCCGACTGGATTATTTACAGAAAAGTTATTTTAAACGATACACACAAAATTCCAAAAAACAAACCAATAGTTTTTGCACCAAATCACCAGAATGCACTCAGCGATCCTTTGGCCATTTTACTTCACACAAAATTTCAGCCGGTTTGGCTGGCACGTGCCGATATTTTCAAAAATAAATTTGCGCGTGCCATACTCCGATTCATGAAAATTATGCCTGTTTACCGTTTGCGGGATGGAAAAGAAAATCTTTCGAAAAACGATACAACCTTTTCGAATTCAGTAAAAGTTCTTGAAAATAATTTTGCCCTCGCATTATTTCCTGAAGCAGCGCACACCGGCAGAAGACAGATGATTGCGCATAAAAAAGCAGTTCCGCGAATTGTTTTTATGGCCGAAGAAAAATCGGAAAAGAACCTCGATATTCAAATTATTCCAACGGGAATTTATTACAGCAGTTACTGGAAATTCAACCGCTGTTTAATTGTTAATTTCGGAGACCCGATTCCGGTTAACGACTTTATGGAGGAGTATAAATTAAATCCAAACACGGCCACACTTCAGCTTCGCGACAGGATATACGAAGGATTGTTGCCAATTGTTCTTCATATAAATAGCAGCATACATTATCACGGATTTGAATTGCTGCGAGAGCTTTACGGCCCGCATTATCTGAAACGGCAGGGGATCAAATCATCGGTTTTAAATCTGTTTAAATCGGACCAGGCTTTTATGAAAAAACTGGATGAACTGGAACAAAAAAAACCGGATGAAATTAATAGGATACTTGAACTGGCCAACACGTATAATTCAACCATAAAAGCGATGAAAATTCGTAGCTGGCTTGCAGATAATCCTTATTTCAACTTTTTTAAAATATTATTGAATATTGTTGTACTTATAGTTGGCTTGCCTGTATTCCTTTTTGGATTTATATTCAATGCAATTCCGTTTTTCGCCATCGATAACATTATCAGAAAAAAAGTGAAAGACTTCGCTTTTTGGAGCACCTTCTTCCTGGTGGCCGGTTTAGTATTATTTCCATTGGTTTATATCATCGAACTGGTAGCTGTTTCATGGATTATTCCCGGAATCTGGCTGAAACTTGCTTTTCTGATATCGCTTCCGATTTCTTTGAAACTTGCCTTTAAATGGTATATTCTGCTGAGAAAAACGATTGGGAGAATCCGTTTGTTTATGATTCAAATGTTCAGGATAAAACGGTATTACCAACTGTTTAAAGAAAAGGAAAAGTTATTTAATAAGCTGGATGAACAGATTTCAATATAACCCTATTTTTTACCTTTTCTTTTTCTTCTTTTGCCGCGCTTTTTTTCGCTTAAACCGATCTTCAAAAGAACGTTTTGAACCACTTCGGCTTTTCTTTTCGTGAAAGGCGCCTTTAAAATTTGGATCATCGATTTTTCGCTGGCGGTCGATTTCTCTGAGTTGTTTCTGATTTTCTTCAAACTCAGTTTCAATAATCTTAACTCCTTCAGGAATTTCAATTACAGGAATTTCCTTTCGAATAAGAGTCTCTATTTTCTTTAAATGCCATTCATCCGAAGGATCGACCAGGGAAATTGCGTCGCCTTTATTTCCTGCCCTGGCTGTTCTTCCTATCCGGTGTACGTAATCTTCGTAATTGGAAGGTAAATCAAAATTGATAACATGGCTTACCATGCTGGCATCCAGCCCGCGCGCCGAAACATCGGTGGAAATCAGAATTCTGACCTCGCCGTTCTTAAAAGCATTTATGGCATTTATTCTTGTATTCTGGCCTTTGTTGGAATGCAAGATGCGTTTTTCGCCTTCGGTTTTGCGTTTTATAACTTTAAAAACTTCTTCTGCGTGTTCCTTGGTTTTTACAAAAATGATGATTCGCGAATAGTTTTCTTCATCTTGTAATAAATGCTGAATCAGGTTGAGTTTTGTCCGGTAGTTGGGAACTTTATATACCTTTTGAGTCACCAGTTCAACGGTAGTGGCCGAACGGGCAACTTCCACTTTATCATAGTAATCCAGAAATTCTTCGGCCATTTTTTCCACGCTTTCAGAAAAAGTCGCAGAAAATAACAGGTTCTGTCGTTTTACCGGAATAATTTCAAGCAACTGGCGCAACTGAGGCAAAAATCCCATATCAAGCATTCGGTCGGCTTCATCGATTACAAGGTATTTTACCTTTTTAAGCGAAAGCACTCCTGCCCGGTATAAATCCCACAATCTGCCTGGTGTCGCAATCAAAATGTCAATTCCGGGTGTTACAATTTCAGCGTGTTTAGTCCAGCCGATACCGCCAAAAACAGCAGCACAGCGCAAATCGGAATATGTGGTCAGTTCTTCCACATCTTCGCCAACCTGGATAGAAAGTTCGCGTGTAGGTACAAGTACAACCAATCTCGGATCATTTCCTTCGGCTTTTTTAAGCCTGGTGAAAAGCGGCAACAGGTAAGCGGCAGTTTTCCCCGTTCCGGTTTGAGCAATTCCAACCACATTGGTTCCCGAATTTATTTTGGGAATTGCCTTCTGTTGAATTGGCGTTGGTTCGTGAAAACCAATTTCATCCAGCGTTTTCAAAATTGCCTTTGAAATTTTAAGATCTTCGAATGATTTCTTCATGGCGCAAAAGTAGTAAATTCAAGTCACTACCTCAACCTGTACATTTTGCCTGGAAGCGCGATCAATACATTTTTAAACTCAAGGTTTAATAACGTTGCCGATACTTTGCTGACGGGCATTTCCATTTCTGCGCTAATCTGGTCGATAAACAATTCGCCGTTTTTTTGTAAAAGTGAGACTAATTTTTCTTCCACAGGATTGAGTTCGGTGAACAGTGCCGACTGAAAAACGGTTTCTCCGGTTTGTTCTTCCCAACCCATAAAATATTCGAGGTCGTCGATGTTTTCGATTAAGGTAGCTCCGTTATTGCGGATAAGCTGGTTGCAGCCTTTCGAATAAATATCGCCTGCCCTGCCTGGAAAAGCAAATACATCGCGGTTATACGACATGGCAATTTCTGCTGTAATTAAAGCACCGCCTTTTTCTGCCGATTCAACCACAAGAGTTGCATCAGCCAGTCCTGCGATAATCCGGTTCCGGCGTACAAAATTTGGCGGATCAATTTTTGTCCCGCTTGGAAAATCAGTTGCCAAACCGCCATTCTCCATCATTTTTTTTGCCGTTTCGGCATGCAACGACGGATAAAGCTTATCCAATCCGTGCGCAATAATTCCAACAGTCGGCACATGGTATTTCAGTGCCGATTTGTGCGCATGAATATCGACTCCATACGCAAGACCGCTCACAACCAGAATTTTATAGTTTCTTTCGGCAAACTGTTGAATTAAATCTTCGCATACTTGTTTGCCATATTCCGTTGCGTTTCTTGTTCCCACAATGCTGATAACCTTTTCTTCATCGAAATTTATATTTCCTTTGGTATAAATCAGCAAAGGTGCATCGACACAGTTTTTTAGCCTTCGCGGATAATTTTTATCTGTATAAAATAAAACCTGAATATTATTTTTATCGATATAGGCGAGTTCTTTTTCCGCTTTTTTAAAAACGCTATTGTCTTTTAACCGTCTGGCATTTACTTCACCAATTCCCGGAATCTTTATCAGCGATTTTAATGGTTCAGAAAAAACAGCTTCTACACTTCCTGCATAGGCAATAAGATTTCGCGCCAGAATTCCACCTATTCCGGGAATCATTGAAAGCGCTATTTTAGGTATGCTGTTATTATCCATGTGGCATTTGCGGGATGATTGTTACCTGCTTAAAATATCGACTAAAGTTGCTTTAATTTTTGCCCTTTCGCTTACCGGCAATGCAGAAAGGCTAACCGACGGATATTCCGCCAATCCTCTTTTCGTTTTAACAAGCAAGGTTAAATCCGACATCTTTCCAAATATTGAGTTTTCGAAAGAATAATTCTTCAGCATCTCCTGTGGAAATTCTATAGAACTATAATTTGTTCCACCCAGCCGGATAGCCTTAAAATATCGCAACATAATTTTACCATTTGCATCGCTGAATTCGATATACTGATAGTCGGCCACATTAAAAAACAAAAACCAAATTGAAAACACACCCACACAAGCCAATGCGATGTAGGTATAATCCAACAGGAAAAGCGATAATGCGATAACCGCAATAAGTACACTTACCAGAAAAAAAATACGCTTAATCGATTTCACTTTCTTTTTGTTTTCAATTACCATCCTTTTTGGTTTAAATCCATTAATTATGCTGAATTTTTATTTCGCTTCGATTTGTGAAAATGAGCGATAGTTTTCGTTATCAAATTTCAAACAAATATACACGAACCTTATTTTCAAAATCCAAAAATCAATATTATTGTAACTTTACGCAATTTAACAGCTACACATGGGAAATTCAAACATATATTCTAAAATAATTTATACCCGCTTTCCAGAAACCGAACTTGCAGAATGGATTCATAAATATCCAAAAGGAAAAGTATTTTTGGCTACAGAAGAAACCGTCAATCGGCTGTGGGTATCAAAATACGAAAGCTTTATTAGCGACAACGGAATTAAAAAGGTTGTAATCCCCTCAGGCGAACGCAATAAAAAGATTGAATCGGTAGCAAAAATCTGGCAATTTCTATCGGAAAATGGTGGTGACAGAAAATCGATGCTCATAAATATTGGCGGAGGAATGCTCACCGATCTGGCGGGATTTGCAGCAAGCACATTTAAACGAGGAATCGATTTTTTAAATATTCCAACTACTTTACTTTCGCAGGTAGATGCATCGGTTGGCGGAAAAACCGGAATTAATTTTAACGGATTGAAAAACGAGGTCGGCACCTTTAACGAACCAATTGCAGTTATCATCAATACCGATTTTCTGAAAACCATTGATGATGAAAACTTTATTTCCGGCTTTGCTGAAATGATTAAACATGGCCTGATTTTTAGTCCGGAGCATTTAAAAGAACTGGAAGCAATTCGATATTAAAAATATAGATTACGATCTTTTGCAGGAAATCATCGGTCATTCGGTGAATGTAAAAGAATACTTTGTAAGCAACGACTTAACCGAAAATAACATCAGAAAGGCATTGAATTTTGGGCACACAATCGGACATGCATTTGAAAGCCTGGCAATGGAACAAAACCGGCCAGTTTTGCATGGCTATGCTGTAGCTTACGGAATGATTACAGAGCTTTTTCTTTCGGTTAAGAAATGCAACTTTCCCGAAAGCGACTATAAAAACCTTACTTCATGGTTGCTTAGCATGTATGGTAAATTTGAAATTTCTGAAAGCGATTTTAATCGCCTTTATGAACTAATGACCCACGATAAAAAGAACGAATCGGGAAGAATCAATTTCACGTTGCTTTCAGAAATCGGGAAAATTGAAATCAACCAAAACTGCGAAAAGGAAATCATTTTTAACGCATTGGATTATTTTCAAAAATTATAAAATTCGCCACAGATAATCCGGAAATCAAATGAGCTATCAGGTTTCGACAAAAATAAAAACGATAAAAGGCAGTATTAATCTACCGGCTTCAAAAAGCATTAGCAACCGTGCATTAATTATTAATGCGCTTTGCTACAGCCCCTATCCGTTGCGCAATTTATCCGACAGCGATGACACGCATGTTTTGGCAGCTGCGCTTTCGTCAAATTCAAATAAATTCGATATCGGTCATGCAGGTACTGCCATGCGGTTTTTAACAGCCTACCTGGCAAAAATCGTCGGCGAATGGGAAATCACCGGGTCGGAACGAATGCAGCAACGACCCATAAAAATTTTGGTGGATGCGCTGAATTCGCTCGGAGCTCAAATAAGCTATTTAAAAAACGAAGGTTATCCACCGTTAAAAATATATGGTTCAAATCTTTCCGGAAAAACTGTTGAGCTTGATGGAAGTGTTTCAAGCCAGTATATTACCGCGCTTTTGCTGATTGCGCCTACACTTCAAAACGGATTGACACTGAAATTAAACGGCGATATTACCTCACGTTCTTACATTGAACTTACCTTAAGGCTAATGGCTAAATTCGGAATTCAGTATTCATGGGAAGGCAACGAAATAACTGTTCCTGAACAAAATTATTTTCCTATCGATTTTACGGTTGAAGCTGATTGGTCGGGAGCGTCGTATTGGTATGAAATCCTTTCGCTTTGTGAATCAGGAGAAATTTTTCTCGAAAATCTTGAACTTGAAAGTTTGCAAGGTGATTCTGCTATTGCAAAATGGTTCGGGCAATTTGGTGTTTTTTCAACCCAAAAAGAAAATGGGGTTTTACTTTCGAAGTCAGGGAATATTCAACCTGAGAAACTGGAACTCGATTTTATTGAAAATCCCGATGTAGCTCAAACTATGGCCTGTTTATGTGTAGCTAAACAAATCCCCTTTCATTTTACAGGATTGAAGACGTTGAAAATCAAGGAAACCGATCGCATTTCAGCGTTGCAAAATGAGTTAGCCAGATTTGGAGCCGAAATTACCGAACCGGAACATGGAGAACTTTCGTGGGATGGAAAAATTAAACAGAGTTCTATCAAGCAAAATCCTTTGATTCAAACCTATCACGACCATCGAATGGCTTTGGCTTTTGCACCAATGGTTTTGGCCGGATACCGGTTAAGCATTGAAGATCCCTTGGTGGTTACAAAATCCTATCCTGGTTTCTGGGATGATTTGAGAAGTATAGGTTTTGAAGTTTCAAAATTTTAGGAGAGAGAACCTCATTCAAGGTTTGAAAACCCTCAAGGCCTTCAATAATAATCGGATATTCACCTTTTCACTTTAAAAAACTCCTGCATTAATTCAGCGCATTCTGTTTCAAATACACCGCCAATCACTTCGGTTTTTGGATGAAGTGATTTTGGCGCAAATTTTTTATACCCACGTTTTTTGTCGTAGGCGCCAAAAACTATCTTGCCGATTTGCGACCAGCCAAGCGCTCCGGCACACATCACACAAGGTTCAACAGTAACGTACAGCGTGCAATCATTTAAATATTTTCCTCCCAGCATATTCTCGGCGGCAGTTATAGCCTGCATTTCGGCATGCGCTGTAACGTCGTTTAATGTTTCGGTTAAATTATGTGCACGTGCAATAATCTTTTTATTCGAAACTACCACAGCGCCAACAGGCACCTCCCCTTTTTCAAAAGCCAGAACTGCCTCTGAAAAAGCCTTTTTCATAAAATATTCATCGTTAAACGGGTCTATCATAAATTGAATAAAAGCTTACGAAATTAAAAGTTGAAATTGCTAAAAACTTCTTATTTTCGCAACCAAATAATAAAAAAGGTAATATGTTCAGAACTCACACATGTGGCGAACTCCGGATTGGAGATGCAAATACTGAAGTTACACTTTCGGGATGGGTACAACGTATCCGCGATTTTGGTTCCATGTCGTTTATCGATTTGCGCGACCGCTATGGAATTACACAGCTTGTTGTCGATGAAAATTCTCCCAAAGAAGTTGTTGGCAAACTGGAAGAACTGGGAAGAGAGTACGTTATTCAGGCTAAAGGAAAAGTTCGTGAACGTTCAAATAAAAACAGGAATTTACCAACCGGTGAGATCGAAATCGATCTGGAAGAAATTAATATTTTGAATCCTTCGGTTGTGCCGCCGTTCACTATTCAGGATGATACCGATGGCGGCGATGATCTGAGAATGAAATATCGGTATCTCGATTTGCGACGCAGTGCAGTTCGCGATAATCTGATTTTGCGTTCAAAAATGGCACATGCCGTTCGCGGTTACCTGAATGAAAAAGATTTTATTGAAACCGAAACTCCTGTTCTGATAAAATCTACTCCTGAAGGCGCACGCGATTTTGTTGTTCCATCAAGAATGAATCCGGGAGAATTTTACGCATTGCCACAATCGCCTCAAATGTTTAAACAACTATTGATGGTAGCAGGATTCGACCGTTATTACCAGATTGTGAAATGTTTTCGCGATGAGGATTTAAGAGCTGACCGTCAGCCTGAATTTACTCAAATCGATTGTGAGATGTCATATGTGGAACAAAAGGATGTTTTACTGATGTTTGAGGGTCTCACCAGATATATGTTTAAAGAAGTTCTGGGTGTTGAAATTGATGAATTTCCATGGATGTCGTATTCCGAAGCGATGGAAAAATATGGTTCCGATAAACCAGACACTCGATTTGAAATGATGCTGAATAACATCACTGACACTGCACAGGGCAAAGGTTTTGGTGTTTTTGATTCGGCAGAATATGTTGGAGCAATATGTGCCACTGATTGTTCGGAATATTCACGCAAACAACTGGATGCACTAACCAGCTGGGTAAAACGTCCGCAAATTGGAGCCAAAGGTTTAGTATATGTAAAATATAATTCTGATGGCTCCTTTAAATCGTCGGTTGATAAATTTTACTCGCCTGAGGATTTAAAATTATGGGCAGATAAAGTTGATGCCAAACCTGGTGATTTAATACTGATTTTATCGGGCAGTAAAACACAAACACAAAAAGCACTCAGCGAATTAAGGCTGGAAATGGCAAATCAGCTTGGATTGCGAACCAAAGGCGTATTCAAACCACTTTGGGTTGTCGATTTTCCTTTGCTGGAATGGGATGAAGATGCACAGCGATATTTTGCTATGCATCATCCGTTTACTTCGCCAAAACCTGAAGACATTGCACTTCTGGATACTGATCCTGGAAAAGCAAGGGCTAATGCTTACGACCTTGTAATTAACGGTGTTGAAATTGGTGGCGGTTCGGTGCGAATCCACGATTCGGAATTGCAATCGAAAATGTTTAAAATTCTTGGATTTTCCACGGAACAGGCGCAGGAACAGTTTGGATTTTTAATGAATGCGTTTAAATTCGGCGCCCCGCCTCATGCTGGAATTGCATTTGGTTTCGACCGTTTTGTTTCAATGTTTGCAGGACTCGATTCAATTCGTGACGTTATTGCCTTTCCAAAAAACAATTCCGGCAGGGATGTGATGATTGATTCACCGGCGAAAATTGCGATTGAACAATTGGAGGAGTTAAACCTGATTATCGATAATAAAGAAAAATAAGTGACTATAATAGTTTGAAACAAAAAAAACGGGAAGCGAATCGCCTCCCGTTTTTTTTATATCAGTCTTTAACAAAATTATCTTTCCGTTCTTTTTCTCGATGAATAATTAATGTGTAATGCAGCAGATTTACGCAATTCCTGCTTAATATCTGATACTATACCCATTTTTGTATTTTCATCTATTTTCAAAGAAGTAATCATTAACGGTCTTTCTGCTTCATCGTGAGCTTCTCTTTCCTTAATTATGAAGTCCTGAATGTCTTCCACATTAGCCCACTGGTCATCTAGCTGAATACGCGGTGCCACACCAAATGTCTTTTGGAATTGTGGTTTCGGTTCACCAACATAGATATAACTTACCAGCGATTTTTTCTCTAATTTACTTAATTCAGTGGCTTCAGGTAAACGCTGTGAAACATTTATTGTTACCTCCCGCATTGTGGTACTAACCATGAAGAAGAACAATAACATAAATACGATGTCAGGTAGCGAAGCAGTCGAAACCGGAGGCAATTCTCTTGTTCCACTTTTTCTAAACTTACTCATAATCCTTTTCTCCTATTTCTTTTTTGGTTCTGCTTCCGAGATTCTTGAAGGATAAATATCGCGTATAGCATCCTGTTTATCCTTTTCCAAATCATGCATATGTTTTTCCAAACTCTTTTTTCGCCAACTCTTCTCTCAAATCGTTGATGGCACCAACCAGCTCATTTTGAACAGCTATATATGTTCCGTACTTTGTATCCAGGTCGTTACGTAATGAAATAACCCCTTTCGTAACCATTACTTCTCCGAAGTAAGGAATTTCCTTGGGTTCTTTTTCGGGCAGAGTTACATCGTTTGTAGGATTTTCCATAAACTCTTTTGCCCTTTCACGTAAGTCTTTAATATCAGCATACTCATTTTCCACCAAAAGGTCGTTATTCCGGTTAACCAGCACAACAAAAACGTTACGTTCTTTTATTTCAGGCGGGTTTTCCATTTCTTCTTCCGACCATTGGGGAAGCCTTCTTTCAAGGCCGCTGTCCACATCCATCGTGGTTGTTACCAGGAAAAAGATAAGCAACATAAAAGCTATATCAGCCAATGATGCTGCAGGTACTTCCGGTAGTTTCTTTGCCATAATTTTTCCTGTTTTAACGAGATAATATTATTTAAATAAACGAATTACCGAAGAGTACAAAATCGACAATATTGCTAATGCCAACAAAATATAAGTTGCATATAATCCTGTATCAGTAAGTTTTGCCACCTTAGCATTTAATATACCATTATTGATAAATTTGTCGACTCCGTTAAATCTTGGAATTTCAGGAGATGCCAGTAAATAGGCAATAAGAACAACCGCACCAATAAACGCGATTGCAATTAAACTCTTTTTTGCAGCCTGCCAATCTGTTATAGCGTGGTATAATCCTGCCAAAACTGCTATACCAATACCTAAGGCAACAAGTATATATGCCCAAATCAGATTGGAGTTGATCCATTTATTCATTGTAGGATCTGTATCAACATCGCTGATGTTTACCATTAAAGATACTACCAGCACGGTTGAAATAAGAACAAGCACCCACAATACAATGGTAACTATTTTTCCAGTTTTATTCATGGGAAATCTTATTTTTTCATGTTATGTTTTACCAATAAATCAAGTAGTGAAATCGAAGCATCTTCCATGCTGTTAATAATGCTATCGATTTTGTTTACACAATAGTTATAAAAGAATTGAAGGATAATAGCAACAACCAAACCACCTACCGTTGTAATCAAAGCTACTTTAATACCTCCAGCAACGAGTGAGGGGCTGATATCACCTGCAACCTCGATAGCGTCGAAAGCGCCAATCATACCGATTACCGTTCCAAGGAACCCAAGCATAGGAGCAAGTGCAATAAACAGTGATATCCAGCTTAATCCTTTTTCAAGCAAGCCAGCCTGAACGCCACCATAAGAAATAATTGATTTTTCAACCACATCAATTCCATGATCGAACCTGTCTAATCCCTGGTAGAAAATACTTGCCACCGGCCCTCGGGTATTACGGCATACTTCTTTTGCAGCCTCAACACCACCTGTGTTTAAAGCATCTTCAACATTAGCCAGAAGTTTTTTAGTATTCGTAGTTGCCAGGTTCAGGTAAAGTACTCTTTCAATTGCAAATGCCAAACCCAATATAAGTGAGATTAACACAAATGACATGAAAGCAGGTGTACCTTCAATAAATTTTTGTTTTAACTGGCTGTGAAATGATTGTCCTTCTTCAGCGGCTGCAGCAGCCTCTTCTTCCGGATCGGCAGTAATATCTACCTGCTCTGTAGTTGAATCATCTGTCGCGGCTGGCTGGTCCTGAGCAAGCACAGCGTTAGACACCATAAAAAACAGCATCCCAAATACTGCTATTAACGCGAATAGTTTTTTCATAATTGATTTGAATTTTTAATTAATAATCTTTTGATCTTGTTTATTGATTTTTATTTAAATAATTTCGTTTCAGCCACAAATAATGTGCCTCCTTTATTCTTCAAATGTTCATTAAAATTAAGAACCTGCTCTCCTATGCGGAGAGAGGGGGATTCGAACCCCCGGTACCGTTTTGCGGTACACACGCTTTCCAGGCGTGCCAGTTAAGCCACTCCTGCATCTCTCCAGTGGTTTTAATGGCAACCCCCAAAACAAGGGCTGCAAATTAATAAAAAATTGCGAAAAAAAAATAAAGCTATTCACTAATTTCCCCACGTAGGCTTTTATTCAGATATATTTTTATTTCATTATTATTTAAGCCTTGTCCCAACAGGAACATTAACTTCGTTATTGCCGCTTCAGTCGTCATATCTTTTCCCGAAATTACCCCTGAATTTAACAGTTCAATGCTGGTTTCATACTGGCCCATAATTACCCTTCCACCTTCGCATTGGGTAACATTTAAAATAACAATACCTTTTTTAACGGCTTGTTTTATGCTATTTATTAACCAACGGGAAGTGGGTACATTGCCCGATCCAAACGATTCCAGCACAACACCGCGCAGTCCCGGAGTATTTAAAATCGATTCAAATACCTTTCTGCTTATGCCGGGAAACATTTTCAGGATGGCCACATTATCGTCGAATCTGGTATTCACCTTCAATATTCCATTGTTTTCCTGACGATAAATAAATTCGATACTGTATCGAATATCGACTCCGGCAATCGCCAAAGCCGGATAATTTACAGAATGGAATGCACTAAATTGTTCTGAGTCTCTCTTAACCGTCCGGTTTCCACGAAATAATTTATAGTCGAAATAAATACAAACTTCGGGAACCGCAGATTTATCGCCAAATTTTGCCGCAGCTATTTCCACTGAAGTTATCAGTTTCTCCTTTCCATCGGTGCGGATTGTGCCAATTGGTAGTTGTGAGCCGGTTAAAATTATGGGTTTATCGAGGTTGTCGAACATATAACTTAGTGCTGATGCGGTGTATGCCATGGTATCGGTACCGTGAAGCACAACAAATCCGTCGAATAAATTATAATGCTTTTTAATGGTATTGGCTATTTTAACCCATATCGTAGGATTCATATTTGACGAGTCGATCGGAGGATTTAGAATGATGGTTTTTATATTGTAGTTGAATTTATTTAGTTCGGGAACTTCTTCCAATATACGGTCAAATTTTACAGGAGCAAGTGTGCCTGAATCGGGCCTTTGCACCATACCTATTGTTCCACCGGTGTATAAAATAAGAACAGAAGGATTTCCGTTATCAGAATCTGTCATGTGTATTATGCATTTACATGCAAGTTATCAAATTCCAAACAAACTTCGTGCATTAGTTGTGGTAATGTCGGCAACTTCTTTTAACGGCAACTGATAAATTTCACTTACTTTTTGCGCAACATAAACCAGAAAAGAGCTTTCGTTTCTTCTTCCGCGTTTTGGCTCGGGCGAAAGATACGGCGCATCGGTCTCAAGGACCAGGTTTTTTAAATCAACTTTTTCAATTACCTGGTTAAGATTACTGTTTTTAAATGTAACCACACCTCCTATTCCAAGCATGAAACCAACATCAATAACTTTTTGCGCTTCGATCTCATCGCCTGAAAAACAATGAAAAATTCCATTGAGTGTTCCATCCTGTTCATCTTGTACAACAGAATAAACTTCGTTAAATGAATCGCGCACGTGGATAACAATCGGAAGATTCAGCGATTTTGCCAATTTTATCTGATACCGGAAAGCATCCAGTTGTTCTTTTAAGTATGTTGTATCCCAGTATAAATCGATACCAATCTCGCCTATTCCGTAAAACTTGTACTTGTCGAGCCAATATTCCACAGCTGACAATTCTTCCTTATAATCTTTTGAAACCGAAGTTGGATGCAAACCCATTAACGGATAACAAATATGCGGGTACGAATTGCTTAAATCCATTAGTCGCTTTATGGTTCCTGAATCGATATTTGGAAGAATAATTTTTTTTACATCATTGTTGTAAGCATTTTGCAATACTTCATCGATGTCGTCGTTAAAATCTTCCGAATATATATGAGAATGCGTATCTATCAGCATGTTAAAAAATTTCGACAAATGTATAAAAGAGAATTATCCTGAAATACAATTCAACTTTATTAAAAAATTAAATTTTTAGTGTATTTCAGAATAAAACCTGTTGGATTTTTTAGATGCTAAACTTGAATTTATACGATTCCCTGCGCTAACATTGCGTCAGCCACTTTTACAAAACCACCTACATTAGCTCCTTTTACATAGTCGATTTTGTTGCCATGGTTACCAAAATTCACGCAAGTTTCATGAATACTGCTCATGATGTGTTTTAAACGGGCATCCACCTCATCGCGGGGCCAGTTAATTCGCATGCTGTTTTGCGACATTTCGAGGCCAGAAACGGCAACACCTCCTGCATTTACCGCTTTTCCAGGTGCATAAATAATATGTTCGGATAAATAATCTACCGCATCGGCAGTGCAACCCATATTGGAAGCTTCGGCCAGCAAAGTGCAGCCGTTTTTTACGAGGTTTTTTGCATCTTCCAGATTAACTTCATTTTCAGTTGCACAAGGAATTGCAACATTTACAGGCACTTCCCACGGATGTTTTCCGGCAATGAATTTTGCTCCGAATTCGTCGGCATAAGGCTGAACTATATCGTTATTGGTAGCACGCAATTCGAGTAAATAATCGATTTTTTCTCCGCTAATTCCTTCCTTATCATAAACATAACCGTCGGGTCCTGAAATGGTGACAACCTTTCCCCCCAACTCATTTATTTTTGTTATTGCTCCCCATGCCACATTTCCAAACCCTGAAACAGCAATGGTCTGCCCATCGATGTCACTTTCAAGTCGATGCAACATGTGTTGGGCAAAATAAACCGCACCAAAACCGGTAGCTTCGGGCCTGATTAAACTTCCACCCCAGGTAAGCCCTTTTCCGGTAATCACACCTGTAAATTCATTTTTCAATCTTTTGTACTGACCAAATAAATATCCGATTTCGCGGCCGCCGACGCCAATGTCTCCGGCCGGCACATCGGTATGCGGGCCTATATGCCGGTATAATTCGGTCATAAACGACTGGCAGAAACGCATAATTTCGTCATCGGATTTTCCTTTCGGACTAAAATCGGAACCGCCTTTGCCGCCTCCCATCGGCAAGGTGGTCAAACTGTTTTTAAAGGTTTGTTCGAATCCAAGGAATTTTAAAATACTTAGTGTTACGCTTGAATGAAAACGCAAACCACCTTTGTACGGACCAAGAGCCGAATTAAATTCCACACGATATCCACGATTGATTTGCACTTCGCCACTATCATCCATCCAGGGGACACGAAACATAATTACCCGCTCCGGTTCAACCATTCGTTCCAGGATTTTTGCTTTTTGATACCTGGGATTTGTTTTGTAAAAATCCCAAACCGATAGTATAACTTCTTCCACCGCCTGGTGAAATTCTTTTTCACCGGGGGTGCGTTTTTCAAGATTGGCAATAAATTCGCTAATATCTGCTTTCATATTACAAACGATATTAAAATAATTAGCAAAGGTATGTATCTTCTATTCGAAATTGCAACTCCTTTATAAATATTCAACTTCGGCGTATTATGCTGAAAATCTGATTTTTTGCCCGAAGGAAAAAGATGTTAAAAAACAGGGTGTGACAATTGTCAGATTTTTGAACATAAAAAAAGCCCTTTCTTTTCAGAAAGAGCTTGTCCATTTTTATCATGGTTAAATTATTACATCATTCCGCCCATTCCGGGACCGCCGCCACCCATTGGCATTTGTGGATGGTCTTCCTTAATCTCAACAATTACTGTTTCAGTGGTCAAGAACATACCAGCAATAGAAGCAGCATTTTCAAGAGCGATACGTGTTACCTTTGCCGGGTCGATAACTCCGGTTTCATATAGATTTTGGTATTCATCGGTACGAGCATTGTATCCGTAGTCGTCTTTTCCGTCTTTTACTTTCTGAACAACAACTGCGCCTTCTTTACCAGAATTAATTACTATCTGGCGCAAAGGTTCTTCAATCGCGCGTTTAATAATTTCAACGCCGGTTTGTTCATCGTCGTTTTCAACCTGAACATTATCCAAAGCACTGATGGCACGAATATATGCAACTCCACCACCAGGAACGATACCTTCTTCAACTGCAGCACGTGTTGCGCTTAATGCATCGTCGACACGGTCTTTTTTCTCTTTCATTTCAACTTCGGAAGCCGCACCAACATAAATTACTGCTACTCCGCCTGACAATTTTGCCAAACGTTCCTGAAGTTTTTCCTTATCGTAATCGGAAGTAGTGGTTCCTATTTGTTTCTGGATCATACTTACGCGAGCCTGAATATTTTTTGGATCGCCGGAACCATTAACAATGGTAGTATTTTCTTTATCAACGGTTATTTTTTCAGCTTCACCCAACATATCGATGGTGGCTTGTTCGAGTTTCATACCTTTTTCTTCGGTAATTACTGTACCGCCGGTAAGAATGGCAAGATCTTCAAGCATTTCTTTTCTGCGATCGCCAAAACCGGGAGCTTTAACGGCGCAAACTTTTAATGAACCGCGCAAACGGTTTACCACCAAAGTTGCCAATGCTTCACCATCAACATCTTCTGAAATAATCATTAACGGACGGCCGGTTTGTGCTGAAGCTTCCAGAATCGGAAGCAGGTCCTTCATGGTGCTGATTTTCTTGTCGTGGATAAGGATATACGGATTATCGAGTTCGGCGGCCATTTTTTCAGTGTCGGTTACAAAATAAGCCGACAAATAACCACGGTCGAACTGCATACCTTCAACCACATCGACATATGTATCGGTTCCTTTTGATTCTTCTATTGTGATAACACCTTCCTTATGCACTTTTTTCATTGCTTCTGCAATCAGTTTACCAATTGTTTCGTCGTTATTTGCAGATATTTTTGCTACCGATTCAATTTTTGCATAATCGTCACCAATTGTTTTTGCCTGGCTGGCAATGCTTTCTACTACTTTTTTAACTGCCTTGTCGATACCGCGCTTCAAATCCATCGGATTTGCGCCTGCTGTAACGTTTTTTAAACCCACTGCAATAATTGATTGAGCAAGCACGGTTGCAGTTGTGGTTCCGTCTCCTGCGTCATCACCGGTTTTCGATGCAACCTCTTTCACCATCTGGGCTCCAAGGTTTTCATACGAATCTTCCAACTCAATTTCCTTTGCTACTGTTACACCGTCTTTCGAAATTAGAGGTGCACCAAATTTTTTCTCGAGAACTACATTGCGCCCTTTGGGCCCTAAAGTTACTTTCACGGCGTTCGACAACTTGTCGACACCTGCTTTCAACATGTCGCGTGCTTCAATGTCGAATTTAATTTCTTTTGCCATAATATTCTTTTTTTGTGATTTTGATTAAGCGATGTACAATACGTCTGTCTGTGACATTAATAAATAATCTTCACCATCGATGTTCAATTCTGTACCGGAGTACTTTCCGTAAGAAACAACATCTCCAACCTTTATTTCCATAGGTTCGTCTTTTTTATCGGCACCTGTTAGTACTACTTTTCCCACCTGTGGTTTTTCTTTTGCTGAATCGGGAATGATAATTCCACTCACTGTTTTTTCTTCTGCTGCCTGTGGTTGAACCAGGATTTTTCCAGCCAGAATTTTACCTTTTAAATCTGCCATAGTTGTTACGTTTTGTTTATTAACTTAGAATTATTTTAAAATCGACACGGTGCATTATCATATTTTATGCCAAGCAGGAACAACAACCGTTTTTTTTGAAAATAAAGACAAAATTACATTTTTTATTTGTCACAAAATTTAAAAGAACCCACAAGTAGTTGAAATACATAAATATATGAAAGATGACATTAAAAATGACATGCTGACAGTGGGAGGAAGTTTACAGTGATCAGTCGCAGTTGGCAGTTAGTTATCAGTTAATGGTTTGACCTCTTGACTCACTGTCGCAGTCTCAGTCGCAGTTGGCAGTCACGACAGGCCATCAGATATCAGTTTTCAGTTTTCAGTTTTGACCCGTTGACTCACAGTCACCGGGTGATGTTTGGGATTAGCAATTTCGCGACATACTTCAATTGGATTATTTCAAGTGGAAAGTAGAATTTCGTCCAGTTTAACTAATAATATGATTTCGATACTAAAAAAGCCATCCGAAATCAATCGAATGGCCTTTGTATATTTCAGAACTTTCTCTCTTATTTTGTAGTGTCGGTTGGTGCTGTAGTCGGGAAATTTGGCACCGCAGTCGGGTCAACCGAATTTTCAATTTGCTGGCGAACACGCGATTCTTCAACACCTGCCGGGCCACGCGGAATAAAAGCAGAACCAATAATCGACAAAAACAGTAAAGCACCGGCTAAACTCCATGTTGCTTTTTCAAGAAAATCGGTTGTTTTGCGAACGCCCATTGCCTGGCCGGCACTCTGGAAATTACTTGCCAAACCACCTCCTTTTGAGTTTTGTACCAAAACGATTAAAACCAAAAGGATACAAATGATAAATATTAAAACGGTTATTAATGTGTACATTTCTCTGCTAATTAGTATTCAATAAATCTTCAATTTCTTTAATCCGGGCTGCAAAGTAAACACTTTTTTCCGGATATTTCAAACTTAATTTTTGATATGCTTGCAGTGATTTTTCAAAGTTTTTTTGCTGATAATAAATATTGGCTAAAGTCTCGGTAATCAGCTCATCGCTTTCGGTCGACGACTTTTCAAGAATCTCTTTTGTAACGCCGGAATCTTCACTAATATCATCGTTTATATTTCGTCGGATCATACCCGGATTGGTTGCCAGAAATTTGTCGATTAACGAATCACTAATAATGCTGTTTTCTTCACCGGTATCATCCACTTTTGAAACCGGATTATCTGTTTCGTCGATCACAGTTTGAGACAAAACGTCGGCATGCATATAATGGTGTAACAATTTGCGGTTTGGAACACGAATAGCTACATTTTTTAATACAGAATTGTATTCAGGCGAATTAATTTGCTTTAAGTTTTTTAAATATATTATCCATGCCAGTGAAAACCACGGATACGTTTCTGTTATCTGTTTTAATTCTTCGGCCGTGTTTTCATTCATTGCCGAAGGATTTTCTAAAAGCTGTTGTAATTCGTCTTTCTGCATGATTTACCAATTGGCAATTGTTGCATTAAAAATATCTTCAGTAAGTTTTTTTACAATTTCATTATTTAGTTCATCTTCCACGTTGCTTATCGACTGGTTGCTGTCATAATCTTCGAATGCCGAAAAATTGCGCTCAAAGCTCTTATCGGGCTCTTTGTTATCGGTATATTTCAATTTAATGGAAATGGTTAACCGGTTTTGGGCTGCGATGTCTTCTTTTTGTATCGACATCGGACGGATATCGTAGCCGGTAATTTGTCCTTCAAATTCGATATCACCACCTTCCGATAATTCATTCAGCGAAGTTTGACGTTGCAGTTTCTCGCGTAAATTTTCTGTGAAAAGCTGACTTAACGTCGGGCTTACCAACTTTGCACGGTTTGGAAAATAATATACCGAAAACGTTTTAATTGCAGGCGAAATATTTGCACCGGTAAATGAATAGGAAATCTTGCACGATGGAAGAACACTAAAAATAATTAAAGCTGCCACCGTGAATAAAAAAAATCTCCGAAGCATAAATCTATCCTTTAATATCATATTCCTTTATTTTGCGATAAAGAGTACGTTCCGAAATTCCCAGTTCCTGTGCAGCATATTTTCGTTTTCCGTTATGTTTGTCGAGCGCTTTTTTTATCAGTTCTATCTCCTTATCCTCCAACGAAAGCGATTCTTCCACAAATTCTTCGGTATCCTGAATATTTTCTTTCTCCACCGATTCGATATGAATATGTTTTGCCCCGGAATCTTTTGCGTTGAATCCTGCATCATCTATATCATACAAATTTCTGATAATCCTTGCCTGATCTCCTGAAATCGGTGATTCCCTGTTTTCCATCAGGTCGAGTACCAGTTTTTTCAGGTCGGTCATATCGCGTTTCATATCGAATAATACCTTATATAATATTTCGCGCTCGTTTGAAAATGTACCTTCGTCTGCTTTTGGCAAAAAGCGCCGGTAAGTTTTTGGTGGAATCCAGGGGAATATATCTTCGTAAAGCATCCGCAGTAATATCCCTTTCTTTTTCAATAATTGAAACTTGTTCGGTAATATTTTTTAACTGGCGCACGTTTCCGGGCCAACGGTAATTAATAAGAACAGCTTTGGCTTGATCATCCAGAATAATGGGAGGCATCCGGTATTTTTCGGCAAAGTCGCGGGCAAATTTTCTGAACAGCAAAACAATATCATCTGGCCTTTCGCGCAATGGACTAATAATTATTGGAACTGTATTTAAGCGGTAATATAAATCTTCCCTGAATTTGCCCTGATCAATAGCTTCAGGAATATTCACATTGGTTGCTGTAATTACGCGAACATTGGTCTTAATCATTTTTGAAGAACCAACCTTTATAAATTCCCCGGTTTCCAAAACACGTAACAAACGAACCTGAGTCGACAACGGAAGTTCACCAATTTCATCGAGGAAAATTGTTCCGCCGTCGGCTTCCTGAAAATATCCTTTACGGTCGGCAAGCGCGCCGGTAAAAGCGCCTTTTTCGTGTCCAAAAAGTTCGGAATCGATGGTGCCTTCAGGAATTGCCCCACAGTTTACTGCAATATATTTACCGTGTTTGCGGCTGGAGAACTGGTGAATAATTTGCGGGAATATTTCCTTTCCGGTGCCGCTTTCTCCACTAATAAGAACCGACAAATCGGTGGGCGCAACCTGCACTGCAACTTCAATTGCGCGGTTCAGAATGGCAGAATTTCCTATAATCTCAAACCTTTGCTTAATTCCCTGTATATCCATAACAATACCAAAAATAAAGCGCAAATTTACAATTTTTCAACGGCAAACATTCCCATTGATTTTTTTATTAACCTTTTTTATTTTTAAAAAAAAAGATAGCATCGCTTTGGAGCGATGCCATCCGGTTATTTTACCGGTTTTAAATTCGCATCGTTTTGAAGAATTTATTTCAATTACACCATTATCTTTGCCATATGAAGTTTACAGCAATAATACCTGCCCGTTACGAATCTTCCCGTTTCCCGGGAAAACCGCTTGCCATGTTAGGCGAAAAGCCCATGATACAGTGGGTTTACGAAAATGTGGCAAAAGCATTGGAAAATGTTTGGGTGGCCACCGACGATATACGCATTTTAAAAGCTGTTCAGCATTTTGGCGGAAATGCAATTGAAACACTTTCAACCCATCAAAGCGGAACCGACCGTTGCGCTGAAGCTGCACGAAAACTTTCTTCCAGGTTTGAATTTGATGTAGTTATTAATGTACAGGGCGATGAACCTTTTATTCGCACCGAACAAATTGAATTGTTAAAATCCTGTTTTGAAGACGATGCTGAAATTGCCACTTTAATTAAAAAAATCGACAGCACAGAAGAACTTTTTAATCCGAACCGGCCTAAGGTTGTTGTCGACAATAGTAAAAATGCGCTTTATTTTAGCCGTTCACCTATACCTTTTGTCCGTGGAAAAGAAAAAGAGAACTGGCTTAAAAACTCAACACACTGGGCACACATTGGTATGTACGCATACAAGGCTGAAATACTGCAAAAAATAACCAAACTTTCGCAGGGTAAACTCGAACTCACCGAATCGCTGGAACAACTTCGCTGGCTTGAAAACGGAATTAAAATCAGGACTGCTGAAACGTTTCATCAGAGTATAGGAATCGACACCCCTGAAGATTTGAAGCAGGCATTGCAACTATTGCGAAAAAATCCGGTCTTATAAAAAAGGCATATATTTTGTGCTGAATATGTTTTGTAATCAGAAAATGAAACGACCATGAAAAAATTTATACTTATCATTATAATCTGCCTGTTTTCAATTGCAGGATTTTCTGAGAATCCAAAAAATAATTCATCAGCGTGGAACAGCTCATTTCAACAAGATGATTTGGAAACTCAATTTAAAATTTATCCGAATCCTTACAAACAGGGAAAGCTTACTGTCGAATTTAATGTACAGGAGATTGAAGAATTACGTATTATAAATATTGCAGGAAAAGAGGTTTTGGTGAAAAAATTTCAAATTCCGGAAAATAAAAAGCAAATTGAACTGACCGACATTTCCAATGGGATTTATTTGCTGCGTGTAAAAACCACCGATGACAAAAGTGTCGTAAAAAAGCTTGTTGTTGCCAGGGATTAAGATCAAAATCAAATGCGTAAGACAAAAAAATTGAGAAAAACAGTAATATAATATTTTTTGTAAAACAAGCTAAACCGGAACACTAAACAATTGCAATTCAACCATATAATCAATCCCATATTAATTTCATTTCATTTTTCGTCATAAAATATATTTTGCCTTTCAGTTTTTTTTGATTTTCTTATATAAATGACAAAAATAAGAAGCGACAAAAAAACGTTATTTGGCATTAAAGCAAATGGCCCGGTGTTTATTTCTTCCCTGGTTATTATTTCTGTGCTAATTTTTGTTACGCTCTTTGTAGGAAAGCCAATGGAAAAATGGTTTTTAGATACGCAGAATAAAGTCGCAAATAATGTGGGGTGGTTTTTTATACTCATTGTAAATTTTCTCCTTTTTTTCGCCATTTTTCTTGGATTTGGAAAATTTAAAAACATTAAAATTGGAGGTAAGGATGCAAAACCGGAATTTTCAAGAAATGCCTGGTTTGCGATGTTATTCAGTGCCGGCATGGGAATTGGCTTATTGTTCTGGAGTGTTGCTGAACCAATCACTCATTTTAACAGTAATCCATTCACTGCCTCGCCAGCCAATCCTGTAAATGCGGCAAAAACTGCCATGGGTATTACTTTTTTGCATTGGGGATTTCATGTATGGGCGCTTTATGCGGTTGTAGGAGTTTCTCTTGCATTTTTCACATTTAATAAAAAATTGCCGCTTACAATTCGTTCCGTTTTTTATCCTGTAATAGGAAATAAAATATATGGCCCGTTAGGAGATTTAATTGATATAATTTCAGTAATTGCTACCATTTTTGGCCTCGCAACGTCATTGGGTTTTGGCGCACAACAGGTGAATGCAGGCTTACATTATATTTTTGGAGTTCCTATTTCATCGACCACACAAATATTAATAATAGCCATTATAACATTCTTTGCAACGCTATCATTAGTGCTTGGATTGAATAAGGGAATACGATTTTTGAGTGAATGGAATATACGATTTGCATTTATTTTACTGATTTTCGTTTTTGTTGTTGGCCCCACATTGTTCATATGCAAATCGTTAGTTCAAAATATCGGTCATTATATTAATCAGTTTTTTGAACTTGGGTTTTGGTCCAATTCTTATAACAGTGTAATAAAACATCATAACTGGCAAAATTCCTGGACAATTTTCTATTGGGCATGGTGGATTTCATGGTCGCCATTTGTTGGAATTTTCATCGCTCGTATATCATATGGACGAACATTAAAAGAATTTATTTCAGGGGTCCTTTTTGTGCCAACTCTACTTACATTTATATGGCTCACAGTTTTCGGTGGCAGTGCTCTTTACCAGGAACTTAATGGCAATCATGCCATTTCAGAAGCAGTAAACAGAAATGTTTCAACGGCTATTTTTCATTTGCTTGAACAATACCCGCTGTCCGGTTTCCTATCCGTATTGGCAGTTTTACTGGTGGCAAGCTTTTTTATAACTTCCTCCGATTCTGGTTCATATGTCGTCGATACGCTTACATCAGGTGGCAGGCATGATGCACCAGCCGGGCAGAAAATTTTTTGGGCTTCTATTGAAGGAACTGTTGCTGCAGTATTACTTCTGGGAGGTGGTCTTACCGCTTTGCAAACGGCATCATTACTTTCGGGTGTACCATTTTCAATTATTATTTTACTCATGTGTTACAGCTTTTATAAGTCTTTAAATGATTATATAAAAAAATAAAATAAGCATTCTTAAATATCAGCCGACCTATATAATGCATGATAATTTCATGAACAATCCTATTTTTTTATCTTTGTGGTGCATGTATTTTTATACAGATTTATTTTTATTACAGAAATGCAAGCTTTTTCGCTTGATCAGGGGCATGTTAAATATTATAAATGAACAATCGGCTCCACTATTTGCCAGACAGGGCTATCGTAAATTAATATAGTTTTTAGGATCGAAATCATGATTTGTACATCCGGGAATAAATGGTATTCGTTTTGTTTCATTCATCCTTAAATAGGATAAAAAAATAAATCTTAAAATTCGTTTGTACCAGGTAAATGGCTGTATTAATATATTTAAGCGACTAATAAAATTTAACTATAATAATGAATTCAGCAACACTTTTTTTTAACGGAAAGCGTCAAAAAGCAACTTCCGGCAAAAGTTTCCCAAATATCAACCCGGCAACCAACCAGTTAATCCAGATGGTAGAACAAGCTTCAGCGGCCGATGTCGAAAAAGCGGTTGATTCAGCTAAAAAAGGTTTTAGCGTTTGGTCAAAAATGACAGGAACCGAACGTGGACGGATTTTAAAAAAAGCTGTTGATATCTTACGCGAACGCAATGACGAGCTCGCTAAAATTGAAGTACAGGACACAGGAAAACCGTTATCGGAATCAATTGCAGTAGATGTTGTTACCGGTGCAGATGCCATTGAATATTATGCCGGAATTGCGCCTTCAATACATGGAGAATATTACAATTTGGGATCTTCATTTTCGTTCACACGACGAGAACCACTCGGAATTTGTGCAGGTATAGGAGCGTGGAATTATCCTCTGCAAATTGCTTGTTGGAAATCAGCGCCGGCACTGGCAACTGGTAACTGTATGATTTTCAAACCCGCTGAACTTACGCCACAAACTGCAGTTTATCTTGCTGAAATATACAAAGAAGCAGGGTTACCCGATGGCGTGTTTAATGTGGTGCAGGGAGATGCAGAAGTAGGGAAAATGCTTACTGCTCACCCGGACATCAGAAAGGTTTCGCTTACCGGCGAAGTAGAAACCGGGAAAAAAGTGATGGCAGCCTGCTTCCGCGACACTCAAACATGTAACACTCGAACTGGGAGGTAAATCACCATTGATTATTTGTGAAGATGCAGATATTGATGAAGCAGTTCAGGGAGCTATGATGGCCAATTTTTATACACAGGGAGAAATCTGCTCAAATGGAACAAGAGTTTATGTAGCAGAATCAATTAAAGAAGAATTCATAGAAAAGCTAATTGAGAAAACCAGAAAACTGGTAATTGGCGATCCCATGAAAATGGAAACACAGGTTGGCGCTTTAATCAGTCACGAGCATTTCGAAAAAGTTATGGGCTACATCGAAATCGGGAAAAAAGAAGGAGCAAAACTGTTGTATGGAGGAAACCGTTTTCACTCACAATCCCAACCCGAATTGAATGAAGGATTTTTTGTCGAACCGACCATTTTTGAGACAGATAATGAAAATGCACAGCATTGTAAAAGAAGAAATTTTTGGCCCGGTAATGACAATATTACCTTTTAAAACAGAAGAAGAAGTAATAAGAAAAGCCAACAATACCATTTATGGTCTGGCGGCAGGTGTATTTACCAACGATTTGCAACGAGCCCATCGCATAGTAAACCAATTGGAAGCCGGAATGTGCTGGGTAAACAATTACAATGTAAATCCGGTAGAAGTACCTTTTGGTCCATACAAACAGTCGGGCATGGGTCGTGAAAACGGCCTTGCAACTATCGATGCGTATACACAACTGAAAACCGTTTATATTGAAATGAACAAAATTGACTCACCTTATAGATAAAAAGCCGAACTGCGAATGAATTACGATTACATTATTGTTGGCGGTGGGACAGCCGGTGCTGTACTTGCCAACCGATTAAGCGCCGATCCATCCAACAACGTTTTGGTGTTGGAAGCAGGGCGGCCTGATTATTTATTGGATTTCAGGATTCACATGCCGGCAGCACTGAGTTTCCTGCTTACCGGAACCTTTTACAACTGGGCTTACCAATCGGATGAAGAACCCTATATGAAACAACGCCGAATTGCTCAGCCACGTGGCAAACTATTGGGAGGATCCAGTAGCATCAACGGCATGATTTGGATTCGCGGAAATGCGAAAGACTATGAAAAATGGGCGAAAGAAAAAGGTCTGGAAGACTGGGACTATGCGCATTGCCTGCCGTACTTTAAAAAATTAGAAAACCGACTCATTGGCCCCAACGAATATCATGGAGACAAAGGTCCGATGAAACTTACTACACCTGAAAACAGGAATCCGTTATTTGATTATTTCTTTCGGTCGGTACAAGAAGCCGGATACCCGTTAACCGCGGATGTTAACGGAGCTCAGCAGGAAGGATTTGGTAAATTCGATCAGTCGATTTACCGCGGCAGAAGAATGTCTGCTGCCAGAGCATATATTCACCCGGTAAAAAAACGGAAAAATCTTACCATTCTTACAAAAGCTATGGTTCATCGAGTTCTTTTTGAAGGAAAAAAAGCAGTAGGTGTTGAATTCAAAAGAACAGGAAAAGTACAAAAAGCATACGGTGGTGAAATAATCAGTTGCGGGGGAGCTATTAACTCACCTACCCTGCTTCAGCTCTCAGGAATAGGAAATGCTGATGAACTGAAAAAACTGGGTATCGATCCGGTGCATCATTTACCGGGTGTTGGCGAAAATTTACAGGATCATCTTGAAGTTTACATTCAGTGGGCATGTAAAAAACCGATTAGCGAATATCCGTCACTTAGTCCATGGCGGGCGCCTTTTATTGGTTTTAACTGGCTGTTCAGAAGAAAAGGCCCGGGAGCCACCAATCATTTTGAAGCGGGGGGATTTATTAAAAGTCACAGCGACAAAGCGTATCCGAACCTGCAGTTTCACTTTTTGCCACTGGCAATACGTTACGATGGAACAGTTCCCGCTCAGGGTCACGGATTTCAGTTACATGTTGGTCCAATGAACACGGATGTACGTGGGCACGTAAAAATAAAATCTGCCAATCCATATGAATATCCGAGCATTCTTTTCAACTACTTGTCTACATCCGACGAGCGACGGAATTGGCTGGCAGCCGTTCAAAAAAGCAGGCAGTTAATCGAAACGAAGGCAATGGATGAAATCAGGGGTGAAGAACTTTCGCCGGGAAAGGGTGTACAATCCGATAAAGAAATTCTGGAATGGGTTGCAAGCGATGGCGAAAGTGCCTATCATCCAAGTTGTACCTGCAAAATGGGATACGATGATATGGCTGTGGTTGACAACCAGTTGCGGGTTCATGGAACCGAAAACCTTCGTGTGGTTGATGCTTCTGTAATGCCTTACGTAACTAACGGTAATATTTACGCACCGGTGTTAATGATCGCAGAAAAAGCTGCCGATCTTATTTTGGGTAATACCCCCCTAAATCCGGAGTATGTATAATTTATTTGAACAATTTTGATGTAAAAATGTAAATTTAATAGTGCAATCTGAAAATCGCACGCTGACGCCAACTAAAAAAACTAATTTGCTATCGGGTATTTTATAAAAGAACCATATCGAAAAAAAACCAAAAATCCGTATTGCAGTTATCACAGCTGCTTTTCGAAGTCAGCACGTATCTTCAAATTAAAATTAAATCAACAAAAAAGATCCTCAAAAATTGTTGCATTACGCCATATCGGCTATTTACCAAAAATCAAATTAATCTGACCATAACAGATATGAGTATTGATAATTCATTGATAAAAAATTTGAAACCAACCTTCATACTGATAATCATTCTGTCGTTAGCCGGATTTTATCTTTATTTTTTCACCAGTTCACATGTTTTTTGGCCAGGATATATTTCCATGATCTTTTTCTATGCCGTAATCTTTTTTATGGGTACATACGCAGCCAATCTAAAAAAAGAAAATTCGGTGGATGAAGTAATGCTTGCCGGCCGTAATATTCCGCTTTGGATTGCAGTTTTTACTATGAGTGCAACCTGGGTAGGCGGCGGATATATCAACGGAACTGCCGAATATTCATACGATTCCAACTATGGATTAATGTGGGTACAGGCTCCCTGGGGCTACGGATTGAGCTTGATTATTGGTGGTTTGTTTTTTGCACGAAAAATGAGGCATTTCCGGTTTAAAACCATGCTTGACCCCTTAGCCCAGCGATTTGGAACAAAGATGTCTGCTGTATTATTTTTGCCGGCTTTATTAGGCGAAATTTTCTGGACTGCGGCCATATTAACAGCCCTGGGCGCTACTTTTGCTACCATTCTCGGATTGGATATTACAACTGCAATTATTCTTTCATCTCTAATTGCCATTGCTTACACCGCAGTTGGTGGCTTATGGGCAGTAGCGCTCACAGATGTGGTTCAACTTTTTTTGCTTCTTGCCGGATTGGTACTGGTTATTCCTTTTGCATTGAAAGGAGTTGGAGGTTGGGAACAAGCCTGGGATGTTTACCAGGGCAAAATGGGTGATATGGCTTCTTTCATACCTACAAAAAAAGCGCTTGGTAATTATTATTTCAATTGGTGGGACAATGCCCTCTTATTAATTTTTGGAGGAATTCCATGGCAGGTTTATTTTCAGCGGGTATTATCATCAAGAAATGAAAAAATTGCGGTCAGGTTATCGGTAATTGCAGGATTTGTTTGTTTGGCTGCTGCAATTCCGGCAATTGTGATTGGCATTATCGGAACAGCAGTTCCTTCATGGGAAAGTTTGGGTGCAAAAGGCGCACCAACAGATTCTGCATTAATACTTCCTTATGTAATCCGGTATCTTACTCCGGGAATTCTTGCTACTATTGGCCTTGGTGCAGTGGCAGCAGCAGTAATGTCGTCTGTTGACTCTTCTATTTTATCGGCGTCATCAATGGCTGGCTGGAACATTTACCGACCACTTTTAAAGCCTAAAATTACTAATCAAAGCTTAACAAAAGTTATCAAACGAAGTATTTGGATAATTGGCATTACCGCTACTATTCTGGCATTAAAAATTAAAAGTGTTTATGCTTTGTGGTTCCTTTGCAGCGATTTTGTTTACACGCTTTTATTTCCACAGTTACTTACGGCTTTATTCGATAAAAAAGCCAATGCAATTGGATCATTTGCCGGCTTTATTGTCGCTTTCATTTTGCGCATCGGTGGTGGCGATCCAACATTAGGAATTCCTGTAATAATTAAGTATCCTCTCATTCAGGATGGTATTGTACTGTTTCCATTTCGTACGCTGGCAATGGCGAGCGGACTTATTACAATAATTATAATATCACGGCTAACACAAAAGATTTCACCGCCAACCATATTAACAAAGAATAATTAAAAAGAATAAATGTGATTATGATTTCTAAAAAGAACAACAGGGTAATAACCCGCAAATAATTTTTATAAATAGTAACTAATTGGTAAATTAGACTTTAAACAAATCAGGAATGAACATGTAGCTTATTTAATCGTAATTCTAATTGAAAGAAACAAGTATTAAAGATTTCTTTCGCAGTTAATATTATTTAAGGGAAAAGCTTAATTTAAATAAGTATGTTCCTTAAAAACAATGCTTTTACCAAAAATAAAATAGGCTTATAAAATTAATACGACTAAAAAACGGCAAGCATTCTTGTAACAAAAAACTAAATTAAATCTTAATCGAAATTTTAACAGAATATTGAAAAAAAAGGCAAACTTTTAATCTATAATCTTTATAAATTATTTTCTATGTTCAAATTAACTTATTCAAAAAAAGGTAAAAGTCGAAGCTATATCACATGGATGTATGCTTTGATTTTTTTGTTCTTTCTGGGATTGCAGGCCAATGCCCAGGAATTGCAAATTAAAGGAAAAGTGGCTTCGGCCGCTGACAATTCACCTTTGCCGGGAGTTTCCATTGTAATAAAAGGGACAGGCCAGGGAACTGTAACCGATGGCAACGGGTTGTATAACATCACTGCCCCATCCAACGGTGTGCTTTTGTTTTCATTCATAGGAATGAAAGATCTGGAAGTGCAGGTAAACGGCAGGACCACCATTAATGTTTCGATGGAACAGGAACTAACAGGACTTGAAGAAGTTGTTGTTGTTGGCTACGGAACTCAAAAAAAGGTGAACTTGTCGGGTGCGGTTGATGCAGTTGATGTGAAAGAACTGGAAAGCCGTCCAATTGTTAACCTGTCGCAGGGCCTACAGGGTATAGTACCCAACCTGAACATTGATTTTGTAAGTGGTGAACCGGGACAGGCTGCACAGATTAATATTCGCGGAATGACTTCGATTAACGGAGGGGAACCATTAATCCTGATTGATGGTGTTCCAGCCGATTCATGGGAACTCAATCGGTTAACACCCGAAGATGTGGCAGATATTTCAGTTTTAAAAGACGCCTCTTCGGCAGCCATTTACGGTGCCCGTGCCGCTTTTGGAGTGGTTCTTATCACTACCAAATCCGGAACAAAAGAAGGTATACATATTAGTTACAATAACAATTTCGCCTGGTCGAAACCGACGGTTCTTCCAAACAAAACAAGTGATCCGTACATTTATTTGCGGTTACAGGATTTGTCAACCGACAATACACCCTGGAACAATTTCAATCCTACCGACGAAACCTATGCCTGGGCAAAAGAGCGTTCCGAGAATCCGGAAGGAACCACAGGTGTTCGGGTAAATCCAAATGATCCAACAACCTGGGAATATATGGGAGCCCGCGACTGGACGCCCTATTTCCTGAGCGATTACACTTTTTCGCAAAAACAAAATATTCAAATCGATGGAAAAACCGAAAAAACAAGATTTTACCTTTCCGGCGCTTATGACGACGAAAACGGAGCCTTAAAAATAGCGGAAGATGTTTTTAAACGTTACAGCCTGAGAAGCAAGGTAGACTATGATCCTTTTGAGTGGCTTACGATTGGCAATAACACACTGTTCACAATGACAGAAAGAAACGAACCATCTTATCTGGATATATGGAGCCTGTATAACCTGGAACCTACCTCATGGGATAAGAATCCGGATGAATCGTGGGCAAATTCGGGAGTTGGCCAGGTTGCCGCACAACTAAGAGATGGCGGTACTGTTGATAATCGTTACAACAGCACTCAATCCACATTTACCGGCGAAGCCCGGTTTTTCGACAGTGCATTAAAAATCAATGCGGATTATACCATTCGAAAAGGAAACAGTAATTATGGCTGGTATTATTCCAAATACAAAATTGGCTATGGCCCGGAAGACATAAGGGAGGTAGGAACTAACGAAGCATACCGAAGTGCTACTTTCGATACCTACAATGTTTTCAATGTTTACAGTACATTCAACAAGTCGTTTGGTGTTCATACCATAACAGCTTTAATTGGATTTAATCAGGAACATAACCGCTCGGAATGGTTTGAAGCTCGTCGTGACAACGTTATTTCAGGTTCTTTGCCAACTATTGCTTTGGCAACCGGCGAGGACTATGTTGATGAATCGATAACCGACTGGGCTATTCGAGGTACTTTTTTCCGATTGAATTATATATTTAATGAACGATACATTGTGGAGTTTAATGGTCGTTACGATGGTTCGTCCCGCTTTCCGAAAGAAAGTCGTTTCGGATTTTTCCCATCTGCATCTGCTGCATGGCGTGTGGATCGTGAAGGATTTATGAGCGCTTTGAGTCCAACTATCAGCGCTCTGAAGTTCAGGGCATCCTATGGTTCACTTGGAAACCAGAATGTATCCGGCTTATGGCTATATACCTACAATGACTCCATCGGAAGCCGGTTATATTGTTGGAGGTGTGCTGCCACAAAGAGTTTCTCCTCCTCAATTGGTTTCTGATAACTATACGTGGGAAACGGTTGAAACTATCAATTTTGGAATTGATCTTGGCCTGTTCAATGACCATGTGACCGGAGCCTTTGATATTTATCAGCGTAACACTACCGGAATGTTAACCCAGGGAAGGGACCTGCCAAATGTACTGGGAGCAGCAGAACCAAGGGAAAATGCCGCCGACCTTGAAACCAATGGCTGGGAATTATCGCTTAGCTATAAAAATAACTTTAATCTGGCAGGAAAAAGATTTAATTTCAATACCCGCTTTATATTATCCGACAGTCGTGCATGGATAACAAGGTTCGATAATCCGAATAAAAACCTCAGTCAATATTACGTTGGACAGGAATTCGGCGAAATATGGGGCCTTGAAAGCGATGGATTCTTTAAAACAGTTGAAGAAACCCAGGCTTTGGATGAAACACAGCTTATTCCCTGGGGAGCGCTTTCAATTGTGCCGGGATGGCCAAAATATATCGACCAGGATGGAAACGGTATTCTTGAAAAAGGTTTTACTGTGGACGATCCTAAAGATGCCAAAATCATTGGGAATTCTTCTCCTCGTTTCCGGTTTGGGTTAAATTTAAATTTCGACTGGAATGGATTTGATTTCCGGGCTTTCGTTCAGGGAATCGGTAAAAAGGATTACTACCCGCTCCACTATCTGTACTGGGGATTTTATCAGCAGCCCTATTCCGGTGGATATATGCACCTGATGGACTTCTACCGACCGACCGATGACAGCGATGTTGATATGGCAAAACATTCGCAATCTTATATCGATGCAGGGTTGGCAAGTCAGAATCTTGACGCCAAATATCCGATTCTTCAAGCGTGGCTTGCAGACCGTAACCTGGGTGAAAGTCTGAATGATTCAAAAGGTTTGGCAACACCACAAACGGGTTATATGTTAAGTGCAGCATACGTAAGAATTAAAAATATAACCATTGGCTATACGCTTCCAAAGGTCTTAACCCAAAAAATCAAAATTGAACGTGTCCGCTTTTTTATTAGTGGCGAAAATATTGCAGAATGGTCGGAAGTGAGCGACTTTTTCGATCCGGAAGCTGTTACTGATAATGGTTGGGGTTATGCATATCCGTTCCAAAGAAGATTTTCGTTTGGTGTAAACGTTAACTTTTAATCCTGAATAATTTGTAAAAAGAAATATGATGAAAAAGATAATATCAATTTTTAGTATAACAATCCTCATTGCGCTCACGGCATGTAATGATGATTATATGGACAGGTTTCCTGAAACCTCCATTGGAACTGAAAATTTCTTCAATAGCGAAGAAGACCTGAAAATGTTTATTTACAATTTGTATACTTTCCCGAATCTGAACGAATACGGCGCTGATGGGTACAGTACTACCGACAATGCAGCCAATACGGGAAGTACCGAATTGAAAAATATAATGCTCAGCAGTAATCCATCTTCGGCAACCATTAATGGAGGCTGGACCTGGGGTACGTTACGGAATATCAACCTTTTCCTTGAAAATGCCGACAAAGCTGATGTCTCGGAAGATTTACTAAATCATTACAAAGGTGTAGCCCGTTTTTTCCGGGCCCGTTTTTACATGGACAAAGTAAAGCGGTTTTCCGATGTACCCTGGTACGACCAGGTAATTGGTACTTCCGACGAAGATTTACTTTTTAAGGGTCGTGATTCGCGCGAAATGGTTGTTCAAAAAATATTCGAAGATTACGATTTTGCGAGTCAGAATGTAAAAGCAGATCAGCCGGTTGGTGCAGTGAATAAATGGGTGGTATTGGCCTATAAAGCTCGGCATGCGCTTTATGAAGGAACTTATCGGAAATACCATTCCGAACTGAATATGCAATCTTCCGCCAACAGCTATCTTACAATTGCTATAAATGCAGCCAAAGAAATAATGGATAATGGCAGTTTTAGTATTTACAACACGGGAAATCCCGAATCGGATTATATGACTTTGTTTAACAGCCAGGATTTAACAACAAATCCGGAAATCATTTTTACCAATATTAGCGAAGACCAGGTAAAAAACAGTGGTTGGTGGGAATGGATGTTTGGTAACTACGAGGTTAGCCCGTCGAAAGACCTGCTGCAAGCTTACCTTATGGCCGACGGTTCGTTTTATTCCAATCAGCCTGATTATGAAACAAAGCAATTTGTAGAAGAATTTGAAAACCGTGACCCAAGACTAAAACAAACCTATGCTTACCCGGGTTGGGAATTGATTAATACTGCAACCTACTCTCAGGGTGGAGGAATATATAAACAACAGCTGCAAAAGAACTTCACAGGCTATCACCAGATAAAAGGTTTTATCAATAATACCGATCAAACCATTCAAAACGGAGTGGATTTTCCGGTGTTGCGTTATGCAGAAGTGTTGTTAACCTATGCCGAAGCAAAAGCGGAAATGGGTGAACTAACACAAACCGATCTTGATATGACAGTGAATGTTTTGCGTGATCGTGCAGGAATGCCGCACTTGTCAATGGCCCCGGCGATAGACCCAATTCAGGAAGCGCGTTATCCAAATCTATCTTCTTCTCAAAAAGCTGAATTGCTGGAAATCCGGCGTGAACGCAGAATAGAAATGGCCCTGGAAGGATATCGTTACGACGACCTGATGCGCTGGTCGGTGGGCAACATACTTGAAACCGAACCAATTGGTTTATATTTCCCCGGATTAGGAAAATACGACCTTACAGGCGATGGTATTGAAGATATTGTTTTGCTTGATATCAGCGAATCGATTCCGGGTGCCGGAGACAAGGAAACCAATTCATTGGGTGAAACTTTAATATATTATCGTGTTGGGCCACAGGACAGCGATGCTTCCTTCTACATAAGTGGCGACAACCAGGGATATATTGAATCGATAAAAGACAGGGGAACATTTGTCGCCCCAAAATATTATTATCGTCCTATTCCACAAAGCGATGTAACGGTAAATCCGAACTTAACCCAAATTATGAATTGGGATTAGAATAGTTTTGAAAATAAAAAACTTATAACGATGAAAAAAATAATAAGCTTATTTATAATCGCAGTGTTTATTGCTGCCGGTTGTGTTCCCACATTCGACCAGGTGGGCGATCTGCCCGATAATCCGGGTATTAAAGAAATATTAGTGGGAAATGAAAATGGAAAGATTCCGCAAATCAACGCAATATATCCTGAAATGACATTGGATACGGTTTGGGTGAAAGATAAATCAGTCGATTTTTCAAACATCTATATGCAGGGGAACCTTGAGGCGGGTTGTAAAATTGAACCGCTGGATGGCGCCCCGTCATTTGGGGTGTACGGTGACTTTTCTTCGCCGCGAAAATACAGAATTACAGCGCCTTCCGGCGATATGGCAGACTGGACAATCGTGCTGGACTATTATGTTCCGCCCGTAGGCTGTCTGGCCGACCGCTGGGTTGGCAATGTATCGTGCAACGACGAAATATATCCAGGTTATAATCCAACTTCCTGTGTTGGTGAAAAAATGAATGATGATTGTTATATGCTAAAACTCACATTCGACTTTTGGGCTGATGCGAGTGCGATTGCAGAAATGGAACTTCAACTTGGAGAAATTGACATGGACACGTTTACAGGCGAAGTGACACTTCTAAATGATGTTATGGTTACCTCCTATGGCTCGGATATGACATTTCATAAAGGCTACTGCGGGACTTATAACGCAACTTCCAATGAATTGCATCTGAGTTTTGAATTCAGCGGATATGATATCGGCGGAGGAACTTACGATTTTACCATTACTCAACAATAGTTATTATTTAAAACTTTATGGTGAAACAAGCCCGGAACTTCAGCGGGTTTGTTTCCTTATAAATTGGCTTGAATTTTCCTTTCTATTGTAAAGGAGACCGTATCTTATTTAAAGCAGGCAGATTCAACAATAAAATAAAAGGCATATTTTTAAGTTTCCTTCTATCTTTAAACACTACAAAACGTGTATTCTGAAAATCTAAATTATCAGTTTAAAATGAAACATTCATTTCTATACTATATCGCGCTTTTGGTTTTGGCATCCTGTACTTCGAAGTCAAAAATTGACCCGTGGATAATTTCGTCACCATCGGGCCAACAATTTACTCAAATCGATAAAACTGGAACAACGGTTATTCCCAACGGAAGGCTGTTAACGCCGGTCGGAAAAAGTATCGTGGTTGCCCCGCATCCATACGGCCTAACTTTAAGTCCCGACGGAAATACCGCGGTAACCGCCAATTCGGGAACCAACCCGCTGTCGATTACCATTATCCGGAATATTCTTTCTGAAAATCCGGATATTCAACAGGTTCCACCGGGTCCATCGACGGATAAAGGAATACTGGCTTCTGTTTTTATGGGTTTAGCGATCTCAAAAGACAACAGCGCGGTATATGTTGCCGGGGGCCAGGAAAACAAAATTTTTATTTTCGATCTGAAAACCGGCGAAAAAAAAGGATTTATTGATTGTTCGTTTGTTTCGGATAGCCATGACTATTCCGACGGATATATTGGTGACCTCGTTCTTTCGAAAGACGGTAAAAAAATATACGCGGTTGATCAGATTGGCTTTCGAATGATTATTGCCGATACCGAAAAGAATCAACTGCTCCATAATGTACCGGTTGGAAGATATCCGTTTGGAATTTGCCTTTCTCCTGATGAACAAAAAGTGTATGTGGCTAATGTTGGAATGTTTCAGTACAATTATATTAAGGGAATCACTCCGGAAAATGTGGTGGAAAAAGCATTGAAATACCCGGCTTTCGCATATGGCTCAAAAGAAATGGTAGAAGGAATTCATACCGATAGCCTCGAAGTTGATGGATTGGGTGAAATGAATTCGCCGGAAGCTTTTTCAGTTTTTACCATAAGCCTCGAAAACCCGGAGCAACCTGAAGTAATCGCCAAAACCAAAACAGGACATTTGGTAGGCGCTATGGTTGAAGGCATACCGGCAGTGGGCGGTGCAAGTCCGAATTCGCTGGTCGCAAACAACAATTATGTTTTTGTTACCAACGGAACAAACGATAATGTTTCGGTAATTTCCATTGAAAAAGATACGGTTGTAAATACCATTTATTTCAAACCCGATGAGCGGGTAAAACAGTTCCGTGGCGTTATTCCATTCGGGCTGGCGCTTTCACCCGACAACCAACGGCTTTATGTAGCCTGTTCGGGAATTAATGCAGTTGCGGTGGTCGATGCAGTGAAATTAAAAGTTCTCGGCTATATTCCTACCGGTTGGTTTCCCGCCAAACTAAAAGTCAGCAACGATGGTAAAAAGCTGATTGTTGCAAATGCCAAAGGCTTCGGAAGTGGACCAAACGGAGGAAAAAATTTTCAGATGGGCCCCGAAGGAAGTTATATCGGATCATTAATGAAAGGAACAGTTCAGGTATTCGATATTCCGGCAGATGATCAACTGGACACATTGACTCAAAAAGTGATTTCCAATAATTTTCATTTTGAAAAAGCATCATCGGAAACTTTCACAGAACGAAAAGATAATCCCATTCCGCTTTATCCCGGCGAAAAAGAAAGTCCGATAAAGCACATTGTTTTTATTTCGAAGGAAAATCGCACCTACGACGAGGTGTTGGGACAAATTGAGAATGGAAACGGTGATCCTGAGCTGGCACGATACGGAACCGGAGCTACTTTTTCAAACCGGAAAAAAACCGCAATAGTTGAAAATGCGGATGTAATGGTAAATCATATAAAGCTCGCCCGTACATTTGCTTTTTCCGATAATTTTTATGTCGATTCCGATGTTTCGGCCGACGGCCATCGCTGGCTGGTAAATACCTATCCAAACGAATGGGTAGAAACATGCACCGCAGCCAGTTACGGTGGAAACCGGGAATTTAAATTCGATTCGAAAGCCCCGGGTATTTATGCCATGAACGGCGCTGCCGGTGCAATTTATCCGGAAGATTATAACGAAGCCGGCTCCATGTGGGATCACCTGGAACGAAACAACATCGATTTCTTTAACTTTGGCTTCAGTATTATGTTTGAACCGGGAATTTATGATGTAAGTTACATACATGAAGGGATGAGGCATTATATCAATTACCCGCTTCCGCAACCCATTTGGGACAGAACGTCAAAACAATTTCCAACATACAATACAGCTATTCCCGACCAATTCAGGGTTGACCAGTTTAAAAAAGAATTCAACGAAAAATGGATTGCCGGGAAAGATACCATGCCTGCAATTATCACCGTAATTATCCCCAATGATCATGGCGCTGGTGAACGTCCGGAAGCCGGATATCCTTTCCGCGAAAGTTATATGGCAGATAACGATCTGGCTATCGGCAGAACTGTAGAATTTCTCTCGCAAACTCCTTACTGGAAAAATATGTTGATTGTAATTACAGAAGACGATGCCCAAAACGGTGTTGACCACGTGGACGCCCATCGAAGTGTGCTACTCGTAATATCGCCATGGGTAAAACGTAATTATGTGAGTCATTTTCATTACAGTTTCGGAAGTATTTTTAAAACCTTCTGGAATATTCTGGAAATGCCTTATCTGAACCAGTACGATGCCGGGGCAACTGATTTTCATGATTTCTTTACTGAATCGCCCGATTTTTCACCGTACCTGGCTGACCCGGTTGATCCGCGAATATTTGAACCACAAAAGGCACTGGATCCATTTGATGAAAACTTTGACTGGAAAGCGCTGAAAGAATCACCTGAAATGGATAACATGGAAGATATGATTCAGGAAAGCAAGGAACGCGACGAAGACAGGCTCGAGAACCGGGAAAAGGAAAAATGATTTCCTGTTGTTTTTGTCTCCGTGTAAAAGGTAGCATTTCGATATTCAGGTTTGCGAATTTCCCTAAGAGCGGAAGCAAACGTTATTCAACAGGAATTAAATTTGTATTCTGAAAATCAGCACGGAATAAAAAATCGGAATCGTGCTATCTTTTTTGAAACTTATATGAATACTGATTTTCATTGCTTTTAATCAAGAGCAAATAATTTCCAACATTTAAGTTGCCAACATTCAATCTTACAGAATGGTCAGTGTGGCCAATTTTGTTAACCTGAAACAATTTTCCATCCATTCCAATAATGCGAAATTCAAAATCATTAGCGCCGCTAAAATCGATATGCAATTCATCGATCGCCGGATTGGGATAAATATGAAAGTCATGTCTTGAAATTTCAGAATCCAATCCAGCTTCCACCACATTTTCAACATGAATCTGAACTTCTGCCATATCCTGCATGTCTCCTATTTTTGCAACTACTTTTAAACGATGAAAATCGGAAGTTTCATAATCCAGTACTTTCTCCAAAATAAGCTTTCCGTCATCGGAAACTGAAAAAATTCCCATATCGTTTCCTTCAACAATTGAAAAATCCAAATCTGTTGGATCGTATCCAGGTGTCGATAAGGAATCAATTATCGTGTGAACAGGTGTATTTGCCGAAATCGTAACATCCAGATCATCGATTACAGGTGGTTTGAAAACATTCACCGATTTCACTAAAATTTCAACTTCCCGTCCATCATCCGGTGGATTTCCCTTAAAAAGCCAAAGATTAATTATCAGGTTTTCACCTCCCGGAACAGGTATATCTGCTCCGGTATATTTCCAGTTTTCAATAAGCATATTTTCTGTTGATGTAAATTCATGGCCATGCCAGCTTTTAAAATCAATTCCATCCGGTTTCCAGATAAACCTGTGCGTGGAATAGCTTCCGTTTAGCCCCAACTCAAAACTTAAACTGTTGCCCGCTGTCCTTGCAGGTTGAGTGGCATAATTACCCATTTTATCTTCTGCCGCGTTCCCCCATTTCGAAAACTCAATGTCAATTTCATTTTTGTCGTTTAAATAGGTGAAAAGTCCAACTACAACATTCTGGTCCAGGTTTTCAACATTGCTTGCAACGTAAAAACGATATTCGCCATAACCAACAGTTTCATCCGAATAAATTTCGGAGCAATACCATTTGCCATCAATCTGCCTGATTTTTAAATGTAAAGTTCCATTATCATCCACCCAAACCGATTCGGATGAATCGGACCAGTTATTTCCACCCGGATTCCCTGTACCGCTGCGAACTTTCCAGGTAATTCCCGAAAACACGATTTCTTTGGTTGAATTACTGCCGGTTATTTCTGTTTTTTTCGAAACACAAAAAGCCGGACTAATTATAGTCAAAATTAAAAACTGCAACACTACGATTCTATATCCCATGCTAAGGTTCATTCTCAAAAATTGCGCATGCAAATTCAAAATAAAGCGATTAAAACATTACAAAAGTAAAAATGAAATCCGGAATGAATAATTTCTTTTGCCCAACTTTGTTCACTAAATTTATAAGAGTAGAATTCAGTGCGCGAACCCGGAGTTCAAAGTTTAAAGTATCTCATGTTTTGCATTTCATTTCCCTCGTCAAATAACATCCGTACCATTAATTTATTAACCGATAAAATTCGCTGCGAAGAAACAAATCAACATTTTCGGTTCATTTTCAACCCTTTATATTTAAACCCGGTATGTGGATAAAAAACGACTTCAGGTTTCTGCTAAATTATTAACTTTGAAACCTGTCAAATAGTAAATTATAATATTTATAGATGGGAAAAATAATATCATTGGCAAATCAGAAAGGTGGCGTTGGAAAAACCACGACAACAATAAATCTGGCAGCCAGTCTGGCAGTTTTAGAGCAAAAAGTGCTGATTATCGACGCCGACCCACAGGCTAATGCTACTTCAGGATTGGGATTTGATGTGAAGAATATTCAATCGAGTATTTACGAATGCATTGTCGATGAAGTTGAAGCTGACAAGGTAATTCTGAAAACCGAAATTGAAAACCTGGATATTATTCCTTCGAATATCGATTTGGTAGGTGCCGAAATTGAAATGCTGAATTTGCCCAATCGCGAAAATGTATTGAAAAATACCATCGAACATTTAAAAAATAACTACGATTTTATCCTCATCGATTGTTCTCCTTCGCTTGGATTGATTACCGTAAATGCATTAACTGCTTCCGATTCGGTAATAATTCCGGTTCAGTGTGAATATTTTGCTTTGGAAGGATTGGGAAAACTGCTGAATACCATAAAAATAATTCAAAACAGGTTAAATAAAAATCTCGAAATTGAAGGATTTTTACTCACTATGTTCGACGGACGTTTAAATTTATCGAACCAGGTGTACGAAGAAGTAAAACGACATTTCCAGGAAATGGTTTTTGATACTGTTATTCAGCGAAATGTAAAATTAGGTGAAGCCCCAAGTTACGGGAAACCGGTAATTTTGTACGATGCAAGCTCAAAAGGCGCAATTAATCATATGAACCTGGCGCGTGAAATTTTGCAACGTAACGAAATGACCCAAATGAGAAAAGAAAAGAATATTATTATTAATTAACAGGAGGTATGGTGAAAAGGAATGTATTGGGACGTGGGCTTGGCGCGCTAATCGATGATGCTGAAAAAATGCAGCAAAGCGCAGGAATAAATGAAATTGAACTAAATAAAATTGAGGCAAATCCTTTTCAGCCACGGACAAAATTCGATGAAGATGCGCTAAATGAGCTGGCAGCTTCCATCAGGGAAATCGGCTTGATTCAGCCTATCACAATTCGTAAAATATCGGATGAAAAATATCAGATTATTGCCGGAGAACGAAGATTCCGTGCCGCTCAAATAGCAGGGCTTGAAACAATTCCGGCGTATATCAGAAAAGCCAAAGACGAAGGAATGCTCGAAATGGCGCTGGTGGAAAATATTCAGCGCGAAGATTTGGATTCTATTGAAATTGCATTAAGCTATCAGCGTTTAATCGATGAACTGGAATTTACCCAGGAAGAACTAAGTTCGCGTGTCGGCAAGAAACGTTCAACCATTGCAAATTATCTTCGTTTGTTAAAGCTTCCGGCAATCGTTCAAAAAGCGATAATCGACAAACAGATTTCAATGGGACACGCACGTGCAATTATAACCGTGGAAAATCCGGAAACACAGATACAAATTTTCAATCAAACAATAAAGAATGCATATTCAGTAAGAAAAGTTGAAGAGATTGTTCGTAACCTGAATGAAGGTAAAAGCGAAGATATAAAGGGAAAATCTCCTAAATATCCAAAAGAATACGGCAAAATTAAAAAGCAACTCGATTCGGTTTTCAATTCAAAAATCGATTTTACCATGAACGAAAAAGGAAAAGGCAAAATTGTAATTCCGTTTAAGTCGGCAAGCGACCTCGAAAGAATTGTTAAAATAATTGAAAATCAGAAATAATAAGAATTATTCACACTTTTGAACCATGTAATCTTCTATTTTTGCGCAAAAATTCCTCAGTGGATACAGTTAAAACCGGATTCAAAAATATCGTATTTATTCTGCTGCTTATAATTGCTTTTAAGGGAAATGCGCAGATTCTTGAAGCCGATACAAGCAAAATTGTTGAGGTGCCAAAAAATGTGGAAAAATTTCACTCCCCCAGAAAAGCAAGCCTTTATTCCGCCATCTTACCCGGATTAGGACAGGCATACAACAAAAAATACTGGAAAATTCCGTTAATTTATGCCGGATTCGGTACAATTGGCTATTTTATCGGGTGGAATAACGGCTATTACCATACCTATAAACAAGCCTACAGCGACCTTACCGATGGCGATGAATCAACAAATTCACACCTCGATTTTGATGCTGTAAAATATTACAATTTGGATGATCCGACAAGTTATGCTAATTTTAAATCGGGATTATTGAAAGGTCAGGAGAGTTATCGTAGAAACCGCGACTTATTGATAATCAGTTTTTTTGGTTTTTATGGATTAAACATTATTGATGCCAGTGTGGACGCACATTTCTTTGATTTTGACATTAGCGATGATTTAACATTTAACTGGCAACCAACCATGAATGCTTTTAACGACCAGGTAATTTATGGTTTTAACTGTACATTTAATTTTTAGTGATGAAGAAAAAAATTCTTATTCTTTTAATAGTATTGTTCGTTTTAAAAATCATTCCGGCAGCATCTCAAACGCAGGACAGCATGCTTTATGCCGACACGCTTTATTATGCAGTCGACGACTCGCTAAGTATAAACGACATGATTTCAGAGCTTGATTCGCTTAGTCCTGTTCCTACGGTTATCGACGAAGATTTGAATGATATTTTCTCCGCAAAATTGGACAGCGCCAGTAATGTGTGGATGATTCAAAATTCATTTAATTCCGATTCGGCAGAACTTCTGAATGTCGATTTTTTCCCGATAAACATACCCGATTCGGTTTATATTCAGCGCTTAATGGACGCAGAGCAGGTTATTGACCTTTCTTACAATAATGTAGTTCGGAATTTCATAAAAATGTACACCGAAAAAAGGCGCGGACAGGTAGAAATGATGCTTGGCCTTTCGGAGTATTATTTCCCGAAATTTGAAGAAATTTTAGATAAATATGAATTGCCGCTTGAATTAAAATACCTGCCAATAATTGAATCGGCGCTAAACCCGAAAGCATATTCAAGAGCAGGTGCTAACGGTTTGTGGCAATTTATGTATGGCACCGCAAAAAATATGAAACTGGATATCACCAGTTTTGTCGATGAAAGGCGCGACCCCATAAAATCGACAGATGCTGCTGCACGATACCTGAAACAACTGTACGATAAATACGGCGACTGGCACCTCGCAATTGCTGCATACAACTGTGGCCCTGGAAATGTAAACCGCGCTATTCGAAGGTCGGGTGGAAAAACCGGATATTGGGAAATTTATTACCGTCTGCCGCGTGAAACCAGGGGTTATGTACCTGCATTTATTGCCGCAACATATGTAATGAATTATTACAAAGAACATAATCTATACCCGCTAATTCCCGAAATGCCAACCGTTGTGGATACGGTAATGGTGAACAGTTATCTTCATTTCGACCAGTTAGAGGCTACCTTGCAAATCGATAAGGAACAATTGCAGGCTTTAAATCCCATGTACCGGAGAAATGTAATCCCTGCAAAGAAAAGTAAACCATATCCATTGGTTCTTCCTGAAAATAAAATATATGATTTTATCGATAAGGACACTATCGTTTTTGCATGGGAACGGAATAAATATTTCCCGGATAATACCCTGGTAAAACCTACTGAAAGCACTTCAGGATATTTTGTTCCTGTGGATGTTAAAGGAAAAGCAAAAATTATTTATACCGTTAAAGCAGGAGATAATGTAGGATTTATTTCTGCATGGTTTCATGTTCGACAGAATGATTTGAGGTATTGGAACAATATCCACCGGAATCTTATCCGTGTGGGTCAAAAGCTGGCAATTTATGTTCCTGAAAAAGATAAAGAGAAATACGAAAGAGTGGCAAAAATGTCGCATGCCGAAAAACAGGCTTCCGTTGGGAATGTTGTAAGCACTTCAACGGTTACAAGTTCATCGAAAAAAACAGGCATCGACCCGGGTTATGAATATTATACCGTAAAACGAGGCGATAGCATTTGGGACATCGCCCAAAAATATGCCGGAATTACAAGCGACGAAATTATGCGCCTGAATAACATTTCGAACGAAAAAGGATTGTATGTCGGTCAAAAACTAAAAATTAAAAAGAAGACATAAATCTTGTCTTGTTTTTATTTCCCGCAAGCGTCATTTCCTTCAAAATGTTATCTAATTGTGACAAAATTGTGATACTTGAACTGTAACTTTATTCCAAAAAAGTTATGGTTATGAAAATTTTACGTAATTCGTTTTCCCCAAATTTTAAGTTTTTTCTGATTTCTTTATCTCTGTTTTTTCTGCTTTCAACAACGGCAAAAGCATCTACAAATGTTCCTGCAGGAAATGTTTCAGGAACATGGAACCTGGCTTCATCGCCCTATTTAATAAATGGTGATATTACCGTCGTAAGCGGTGAAACATTGATTATAGAGCCCGGTGTAGTCGTTGAATTTCAAAACTGGTATCGTTTAATCGTTAACGGAAATATCCAGGCAATTGGGACATCTTCGCAGCAAATTGTATTTACCGCCACCCCTCCCGGGCCGGGAGAACCTGGTTGGCCTGGCATCGATTTTATTGATGCAAACTCAAACAGCAAACTTGAGTATTGTGTAATTGAAAACGGCCAATCCATTGCTGCAGAACCAAACGATCGTGGAGGCGCCGTGTATATGTTGAATTCCAGCCCCGAAATAAAAAACTGCACCATGCGAAATTTTCGTGTGAAAAGTTACGGTGCCGCCATATATTGCGATAACAGTAATCCTTTAATCGAAGGTTGTACCATTAACAGGTAATATTGTTGGTTATTATACAAGTGGTGCAGGTGGCGCAATTTACAGTACCAATAATTCGCAACCACATATTGTCGGCAATTTTATAAGCAATAACCAGGTAAGTTCTTCCGGTGGATTTAGCGCTGCCAACGCTTATGGAGGAGGAATTTACCTTAATCATTCCGATGCAATTATCGAAAAAAATATAATCAGTTTTAATTCTTTAAGTGCTGCAGGTAATATCCCGTCGCATGCCCGCGGTGGGGCGATTTACAGTAATTATTCGAATCCGGTTTTAGTAGGAAATACTATTTACGGAAACGGTACTTTGGTTTACTCCACACCCGGAGAAGGAGGTGGAATTTATATTTATGGCGGAAATGTTTTTATGGTGAATAATATTCTTTACAACGATTCTCCGGAAGAAATTTTCTTTGCATCTACCGGATTAAGTTCGGTTTTGGTTGCTTATTCCGATGTTGAAGGCGGGGAACAAGGCATTGTTACCAGCAGCTATTCAACGGTAAACTGGCAGGAAGGAAATATAAACAAAGATCCAAAATTAAGCGATCCTGAAAATGGTGACTATTCATTACAAAATAATTCGCAGCTTATCGATGCAGGAATAGCATATTACAATTGGCAGGGAACTGTTCTTGTTGATTTGGATGCTTCCGAATATTCAGGTTCGGCGCCGGATATCGGCGCACAGGAGTCCGGAAGTTCAGGAAATATTAATCAGCCACCGGTCGCTATGGCTTCGGCAACTCCCGACCACGGAAGTTCACCTTTAACCGTTGAATTCAGTTCAACAGGTTCTAATGATCCGGATGGTACAATCGTTTCGTATAATTGGGATTTTGGTGATGGTGCAAGCTCTTCGGAACCAAATCCAACACATACATTCACAGGTGTAAATCAATACAGTGTAACGCTTACAGTAACCGATGATAAAAACGCATCAAATACAAAGGCAATAATCATCAATGTTCAGGATGGTACTACCATCACAGGTGGCAATGTTTCAGGAAACTGGACATTAGCGAATTCGCCTTACCGTATTGAAGGAGATATTGTTGTTCCATCCGGCCAGACACTTACTATCGAACCAGGCGTAATCGTTAAATTTACCGGCTGGTATAAAATTCTGGTTAACGGAAAACTGGCTGCAGTTGGAACCGAATCCGACTCCATTCGTTTTACTTCTGTTCCTCCGGGGCCGGGTGAGCCGGGTTGGGTTGGAATCGATTTTGTAAATGCTGACAACAATAGTGTTCTTGAATACTGTGTTATCGAAAACGGAAAAGCTTTTGCCGCTGATCCAAACGACAGAGGTGGAGCGTTGTACTTCTTAAATTCAAGTCCTGCCATAAAATATTCCAGCTTAAAAAATAACCAGGCTTCGAAATATGGCGGCGCAATTTATTGTGATAGTGCAAGCCCGGTTATCGAAGGTTGCGAAATTGTAAATAACTCGGCTGGATTTGGAACATCGGCAGCCGGCGGAGCGATTTATTGCACAAATAACTCACAACCACAAATTCTTCGCAATAACATAAGTAATAATAGTGTTGGTGCATCCGGAGGTTACAGTCCGGGTAATGCCAACGGCGGTGCGATTTATCTCAATCAATCGGATGCGGTTATCGATGGAAATATTATCAGCTTAAATACCTCATCAGCATCAGGTAATGTTCCGACTTATTCCCGCGGAGGAGCTATTTCAATATGGAATTGTAATCCGGTAATTACCGGCAATACGGTTTATGCAAATTCTGCAAGCGGTGGTAATCCACAGGGTGGAGGTCTGTTCATCTATAATTCGAATCCCGTAACCGTAAATAATATTTTTTGGAATAACACGTCGGAAGCGGTATTTATCGCTTCATCCTATAATCCCGGATCTATTGTGGTTGCCTACAGCGATGTGGAAGGCGGCCAAAGTGGAATCGGGATTGAAGACAACGGAATTGTATACTGGCAGGAAGGAAATATCAACGCCGATCCAAAATTTACGGATGCCGAAAATGCCGATTTCTCGCTGCTGTCATCATCACAATGTATAGATGCAGGTACAGCGTATTACGCCTGGCAGGGAAATATGGTGGTTGATATTGCCGGTTCTGATTACAATGGAAACGCACCTGACATGGGAGCTTTGGAATCCGCTTTTACTGCGCCGTCAAATCTTCCGCCGGTTGCGGCAGCATCTGCATCTCCATTATCAGGGGAAGCGCCGTTAACAGTTCAGTTTAATTCGAACGCCTCGTATGATCCGGATGGAATGATTACGGCTTATCTCTGGCAATCGGGAACATTGTCATCGGCCAATCCAAATCCATCGTACACTTTTAACAACCCAGGAATTTATAATGTATTGCTAACTGTTACTGATGACGATGGCGCTCAGGGAACCGATGCGCTTACAATCGAAGTCAGCGCTCCGACGGTTGATGCTTTGCATGTTGGAAAACAAACCGTAACCCGTGAATATTACAGACGGAAATACATGGCTGTTGATGAAGTCCTGGTGCTCGACCAGAATGATCAGCCGGTTGCAAATGCTACCGTTACTGCCAGCTATAACGGGCCAACAAATGGAATTGTGAGCGGCGTTACAGGCTCCGATGGTATCGTTGAATTATATTCCAGAAACACACGAAAAGCCAATAGTACCTGGTGTTTTGAAATTACAGATGTTTCAAAGAACGGATATGGTTATAATTCTGAAAACAATGCAGTTACAACTCAATGTGAAGGTTCATCGTTTTTCAAATCCGGAAATTTGACCGTGAAAAGTGACGTAAACCTGAAAACAGAACTGGTTGAAACTTCGGTTTATCCAAATCCATTCAGCAACGATATTACGGTTCGGTTTGAACTAAACGGGGATCAACCTGTAAATATTCGCATTTTTGATATAACCGGAAAAACAGTCAGCTTACTCGAAAACAATACGCGTATGCAGGCTGGAATTCATAATCTGCAATGGTTTGGCAACGATAATTCAGGGAAACAGTTACCCGAAGGGATTTATTTCCTTCGGCTAAATATAAATGGAACGGGTGAAACATTTAAACTTGTTCACACGAGGTAAATGGTTGGTATTTCCCTTCATATCCCCGGGAGATTTTCTTTCGGAGATATTTTTCGTTAAACCAAGAACAAAAACGACCATTTTGTCTTTATATAAGCAGTATATCACATATAAAGAAAATTCAACATGAAAAAAGTAGGAATAATTGGCTCAGGAAATGTAGGGCAGGCATTGGCAAATGGTTTTATTGATCATGGTTTTGAAGTAAAAATTGCTTCCCGCAGTGCTGAAAAAAGAAAAGAACTGGAAGCTCAGTTTGACGGAAAATTAACGGTAGATACACCCGCAAATACGGCTAAATTCGGAGATATTATTGTGTTTGCCGTTAAAGGCATCCAGGGTAAAGAAGCATTAAAAGAAGTGGGAATCGAAAACATGGAGGGGAAAACAGTAATTGATACAACGAATCCGATTTCAAATGCAGCGCCGGTAAACGGTGTGCTTTTGTACGACAGCTCTATCAACCGGAGCCTGATGGAAGATTTACAGGAACAGGCGCCAAAAGTAAATTTCGTGAAAGCATTTAGCAGCGTGGGAGCTGTAAGTATGGTCAATCCATCCTACGAAACCAGACCAACTATGTTTATTTGCGGCAACAACGAAAAAGCAAAAAAAGAGGTTAGCGAAGTGTTAGATAAATTTGGCTGGGAAAGTGAAGACATGGGATCAGTAGAAGCAGCCCGGGCAATCGAACCTTTGGCAATTCTTTGGTGTATCCCCGGCTTTGTAAAAAATAGCTGGACTCATGCATTTAAACTGTTAAAAAAATAATATGGTTTATAGTTGTCAGCCACCAAACAGGCAGGCAACAACTAATGCCTTTAAGTCTTTAAAGAGTTAACGGATAAACAATGAAAACGCTGGTTTTCCTTTTGGCAAGTGTGTTTATTCTCGCATGTAATCCGAATAAAAACGGACATTCCATGCATAAAAGAAATTATGCTTATAAGGAATTAACCGTAAATTTTGTGAGAGATACTCGCGTAACCACATTTGTCAGAGATGGAAAACCGATTTCGGGGACCGTAACCAAAAAGATGAGAAACGGGATGAAAAATGTGTGGGATGTGGAAAAAGGCCTGGCCATAAAGCAAACTATGTATTATCCGAACGGACAAATGGAGCGCATGCTCGAAATGAAAAACGGGGTGGAACACGGAACCTTTATAATGTACTTCTCCGACGGAACAAAATACGTGGAACAGTTTTATGACGAAGGAGAACCAACCGGCATCTGGCATCGCTGGAATAAAGACGGAGAAGTGGTAGAAACAATCGAACATTGAATGTTCTCTCCAATATAAATTCTAATCCATTACAAATCATTAATACATAAGCAAATTATGGCAAAAATTATTAAACCGGAAGAACTTGAATTTGGCAATAACCCTGCTGCGCTTACCCGCTTCGATCTGCAAACTGTAATGCCTCGTTTGTCGAAAACAACCGACGCAAAACAATTGATTTTTGATATCCGAAAATTATTTCCCGGAAAATATTCGTTTCCCTATCATTTTCACCATAATTCGGAAGAGCTGATGTATGTTATTTCAGGCGAAATGACCATACGAACGCCACATCAGTTTGAAGTCATTCACACGGGCCAAATGGTTTTTTTCGAATTGGGTGAAACCAGCGCTCACCAGTTTTACAACCATACCGACACACCTTGCGTTTACCTCGATATCCGCACCAACATGGGATTGGATGTTACCGAATATCCCGATTCTGGAAAAATTAACGTCTTTCCGTTTGGTTTGATTTTCGAAAAAGGAACACAGGTAAGCTATTTCAAAGGCGAGGAAGATGTGGAGAATATCTGGAAACAGTTGAAAAAGGATGGTTCAAAAGAAGAGTAATAGCATAAAAAAACCAGCCACTTCTCAGCAACCGGTTTTGTACTTTTTCTCTCTGTATTTATCTCAACTTATAAATTCAGCTTTTGCTTAACCAGTCCGGGGATTTCACCGGGCTCTTTGGCAACCGGCACTCCGGCAGTGTTAAAAGCTTTTATTTTTTCTTCGGCAGTTCCCGAGCCGCTTGAAATAATTGCGCCTGCATGCCCCATCCGTTTTCCGGGAGGAGCCGACTGGCCGGCAATAAAGGCAACCACAGGTTTTGTCATATTTTCTTTAATATATTGTGCAGCCTGTTCTTCAGCATCGCCGCCAATTTCACCAATCAGCACAACAGCTTTGGTTTCCGGGTCGTTTTCATACATTTCAAGTAAATCTTTGAAATATAATCCTGAAACTGAATCGCCACCAATGCCAACGCAGGTAGTTTGTCCCAATCCACTTTCAGAAAGCATATTCACCACTTCATAGGTTAAGGTTCCTGAACGTGAAATCAGACCCACATTTCCTTTCTTAAAAATTCCCCCGGGTAAAATTCCGATTAAACATTCATCGGTGGTAATCAATCCGGGGCAGTTGGCGCCAATAAGCTTTGTGTTATTTTGTTTCAACACCGGCGTCACTTTAATCATATCCCGCACAGGAACACCTTCAGTAATACAAATTACGAGCTCTACACCCGCATAGCTGGCTTCAAGAATTGCATCGCCGGCAAATGGTGCCGGAACAAAAATCACAGACGCATTTGCCCCTGTTGCTTCTACAGCTTCTTCCACGGAATTAAATACCGGAACGCCTTCCACTTCGATTCCGCCTTTACCGGGAGAAATTCCCCCGACAATTTTGGTTCCGTAAGCTTTCATTTTACTGGTGTGAAATGCACCGTCGCGACCTGTAATTCCCTGTACAATAACTTTGGTATCTTTATTTATCAGTATACTCATTCTTCTTACTTTAAACTTTGAACTTTACACTCTAAACTCTGAACTCTGAACTCTGAACTCTGACTTAACTTAAACTTGAACTCTGAACTCTGAACTACTGCTGACTTAATTCTATTGCTTTTGTTGCTGCTTCACTCATTGTCGAAACCGTTGGCAATCCGTACTCTTTAATAATTTCCAGACCTTCTTTGGCATTGGTTCCCGACAAACGCACAACAATTGGAATGTCGGTTTCAATTTCATCGAGTGCAATAACCAATCCGCGGGCAACATCGTCGCAACGGGTAATTCCGCCAAAAATATTAATCATTACCGATTTTACATTTTTGTCGCTTAACAGGATATTCATGGCTTCCACCACTTTTTGCGGATTGGAAGAACCACCGATATCGAGGAAGTTGGCAGGATCGCCGCCATATAATTTTATCATATCCATGGTAGCCATTGCCAAACCGGCGCCGTTTACCATACAACCGATGTTTCCATCGAGTTTAATATAGGAAAGCCCTTTCGCGGAAGCTTCAATTTCTTTTCTTTCATCAGGCGTAACTTCACGCATGCTAAGCACATCGTGCTGACGGAACAATGCGTTGTCATCAAAATTCATTTTCCCATCAATGGCAACTACTTTTTTATCGGGAGTAATTACCAGCGGATTAATTTCTGCCAGCGACGAATCGGAATCGACATACAATTGATATAATTTCACAAGAATTCCGGCTGCTTGTCGTATCTGGCTCGGATCATTAAAAAGTTTTAATGCAACTTTGCGTGCCTGCCAGTCCATCAAACCCATTGTTGGGTCGATAGCCATTTTAATGATTTTCTCCGGCGATTTTTTAGCAACTTCCTCAATTTCAACTCCACCTTCAGCGCTAGCCATCAGCATAACCGACTTGGTGTTACGGTCGTTGATTAAACCAACATAAAATTCCTTTTCAATGTCGACAGCTTCGGCAACCAGCACTTTTTCAACCGTATAGCCCTTAATGTCCATACCCAGAATCTGTGACGCAGCTTCGATGGCTTCGGCTTTGGTACGCGCTAGTTTTACACCACCGGCTTTACCTCTTCCACCTGCATGAACCTGGGCCTTAACAACCCGGAGTTTGTCGTCATCGGACACTTTTTTCTTAACTTCATCAACCGAATGACAAACTTCGCCTTCCGGAACAGGAATCCCGTACTTCCTGAATAAATTTCGGGCCTGATATTCGTGAATCTTCATTATTTATTATTTGAATAAGATGTAAAAATGTTCGGCAAAAGTAACAAATATTTAAAAATCTATAACTATTAATACTTCTGTTTTTTTAATGACATTTAGCAACTTAATGACGACTTTTAATTCCTTTTTTTCTTTTTATTTTGAATTAAAAGATTGCCGTTTCGAATGGCAACTAACCAATATTTTCGTTTAGCTTTGCAGCAAAATTCAAAGAACCATGGAAGAAATTATTCGAAGTGTTATCGAACAGGAAGCACAGGCAATTAGAAATATACCTGTAAACAGCAACTTTCAAAAAGCAATTGAACTGATATACGAACGCGTTCACATCAGAAACGGGAAGCTTGTTGCCAGCGGAATGGGAAAAGCGGGACAGATTGCTGCGAACATTGCCACTACTTTTAGTTCTACAGGAACACCGGCTGTATTTTTGCATCCAAGCGATTCGCAACACGGCGACCTTGGAATTGTGCAGAAAAATGATATTCTGTTATTGATTTCGAATTCCGGAAAAACCCGTGAAATTATCGAATTGGTTGATTTGGCAAATAATTTACATCCGGATTTACCATTTATTGTCATTTCAAGTAATCCGGAAGGAGTTTTGGCCAAAAATGCCAATGTATTTATTTTTACCGGAAACCCTGAAGAAGTTTGTCCGCTGAGCTTAACACCGACAACTTCAACCACGGTAATGACGGTTATTGGCGACGCACTTGTGGTTTCGATGATGGAGAAAATCGGTTTTACAAGTGAAGATTATGCAAAAAGGCATCATGGCGGATATTTGGGTGATAAGGCGAGGTTGAGTTCAGACCCGCCATGACCGAACAAAGAGAGCGTCATGGGTTCGGAGTTCTGCCGAAGGCATCCCTTCGGGAAAAGTGAAAAGTTTAATATAATTATGCGAATTACAAAAGAAAATACAGTTGGATTAGTTGTGGATATTCAGGAACGGTTGTTTCCGGTGATGTGGGAGAAGGAAAAATTGGTGTCGAATTGTAAAATATTAATACAGGGATTACAGGAGTTGAAAATTCCGTTAATTGTGACACAACAATATACCAAAGGGCTTGGCGAAACACATTCTGAAATTAAATCTGTTATTGAGGATTTCACCTTTATCGAAAAAAGGGAGTTTAGCTGCTGTGATGAACCAACCGTCGCTGAGAAATTAAAGCAAATGAAAGCAAAAAATATTATCATCTGCGGAATTGAATCGCATGTATGTGTTTTGCAGACTGCTGTCGACTTAAAAGATGCAGGCTTTAATCCTATAGTCGTAATGGACTGTGTTTCATCAAGAATAAAAGAAAATATGGATTTGGCCAAAGAACGTTTTCGGTTTGAAAATATTATGATGACATCGTATGAATCTATTCTTTTTGAATTAACACGTTCGTCAGGCGCAGCCGAATTTAAGGCAATTTCGAAATTGGTAAAATAATCGTTCACCCCAAACCATAAAAAATAATTATTTTCGTATCCGCTAAACAAACTTAAAATGCTTGAAATTTGTCCAATTGCATCAGGAAGTAACGGAAACTGCTATTATATAGGAAATGAAAGGGATGCAGTTTTAATCGATGCCGGAATTTCCACAAAGCAGATTCTGAACCGAATGAAACTTCGAAATCTCGATCCGCAAAAAATAAAAGCACTTTTTATCTCGCATGAACACAGCGACCATATCAGTGGAGCACGCGTTTTGGAGAAGCGATTGAATATTCCGGTGTTTATGACAACAAGAACGTGGTATGGCGCTTATAAAAATCAAAAGCCTTTTAATCCGAGATTTTTCACTCCCGGAGATAAAATTATGATTGGAGAATTTAAAATTCATACTTTTCATAAAAATCATGATGCAACCGAGCCTTGTTCATTCCGTATTGAATATGCTGACAAAAGTATCGGCGTTTTTACCGACATTGGTGAACCCTGCAAAAATGTTACCTATCACCTTCAGAAATGTGACGGTTTATTCCTGGAAACCAACTATGATGAAAAAATGCTTTGGGAAGGCCGTTATCCCTGGTATTTAAAAAAGCGTGTAGCATCCGATGTCGGTCATTTATCAAATAAACAGGCATTCGATCTGCTAACCACTCATGCTGGCAAAAATCTGAAATGTGTTTTCCTGAGCCATATCTCAAAGGAAAATAATTCCCCGGAAATCGCTTTTCAGTCGATGGGTGAACTTTCTTCAAAATTTGAAATAAGAGTTGCTTCACGGTATGAAGCAGGTGAAGTTTACATGATGTAATACCGTTTTATAGACAAAATTACTCACAAATATCTGTGGTATAAGAGCCTCCCCTAACCTCTCGGAGGGAGGCTACTCTTTATACACATCTTTTTGGGAAAATGAATTAGAAAAAATTATGAACAGTTTAAATAAGAAATATCGAATAACAATAAGAAATCAGGAAATATCCTTTCTCTTTTTTGTTTTTTGAACACTTTTTTATTCGTTATTCCCTGCCCGTTTGGTCAGGCGGGCTTATTATTTATTTCTTATTTTCTTGCATTTATCAAATTCATATTTGTGTATAAAACGTAGCCGAGGGAAGGGAATCAAGAGAGGGACTTACAGTATATTCTGATATGGGTTGCAAAAAATAATTTTCAATTTGAGATTATACCTTCCAAAAAAGTTTGAATTATTGATTCTTTAGATTTGGATTTTATTTGAAATTTGATTTTTGAATATTGGTATTTCTTTATGTGTTTAACAAATTATCACTCAGCGCCTGCAACGTTTTCTTTTTCTGTGAAGTTGGTACAAGCACCGAAATGTTGTAGCGACTTCCACCATACGAAATCATTCGGATTGGAATTCCGTCGAGTGCATTAAACACTTTCGAAGCAAAACCTTTTTCTTCCCTGAATAATATCGCCAACAATACAAATAATCGTCATTTCTTCATCCATTTCCACTGTTCCGTATTTATCAAGTTCTGCTATTATCTGAGTTAAGAAATTTTAGTATTATCGATGGATAAGTGAAACTGCCACCTCCGATGTGGAAATCATATCGATAGGAGTTTTGTATGTCTCAAAAACCTCAAAAATATTTTTCAGAAAACCGTAGGCCATTAACATTCGTCCGGAACGAACTTTAACAGCAGTAATTCCGTCTTTTGCCGCAACGGCTTTAATTCCTCTTCCATCCGTTTCGGAAGTAATTAACGTGCCGCTATCCGTTGGGTTCATTGTGTTTTTCAGACGTACCGGAATGTTTTGCACCCTCGCTGGAAGTACAGTTAACGGATGCAGAATTTTTGCACCAAAATAGGCCAGCTCGGCAGCTTCGTTAAACGATAGCTGTTCAATTTTTTGTGTATTGTTTACATACCGCGGATCGTTATTATGAAAACCGTCTATGTCAGTCCAAATCTGAATTTCCTCCGCATCTATGGCTGCACCAATCAATGAAGCTGTATAATCACTACCTCCCCGTTGCAGGTTATCAATCTCATTCTGTGCATTCAAACAAATAAAACCCTGTGTGATATAGTATTCAGCATCATTGGCCTCACCTAATACTTTCTTAATGTTTTTTCTTATATAGCCTGAGTCGGCAGCTTTGTCTTCATCGATGCGCATAAAATCAAGCGCCGGAATCAGTTTGGCGTTATAACCACTTTCCTTCATTAAAACCGTAAATAGCTGTGTTGAAATTAATTCGCCCTGGGCAAGAATGGTATTTTCACCTGCAATATCAAACTTTCCTGATGTGAACGATTTTATGGTGTCGAAACTGTTTTTTATGATTTCAAGACCTTCTTTTTTGCTTTTTTCGGTATCATACAAATCGTTGACTACTTTTTTGTATTTGGCTTCCAGCTTGCCAATATTAATTAATGCAGTATCCTTATTTTTCTTTTGAAGGTAACTTGAGATTTCTACCAACGCATTTGTAGTTCCCGACATGGCAGAAAGGACCACTATTTTTTTCTCACCATCGGCGATGAGTTTCAAAACTACGCGCATATTTTCGGGAGTGCCAACGGAAGTTCCGCCAAATTTTAAAACTTTCATCTGTTTGAAATTTTATCCTATTCCACTATTTTAAGGCTGCAAATATGAATATTTTTTATGTGATTTTAAACGGTGTATAAAGGTTTATTCATGGCGCCTGATTAAATATGACCTGTATATTTTTAATTCCAAAATTTTTCAAGAAAGAACTCCACAAGGTCTTTTCCTGAAGGATCGATAATTCCGATTTCAGGAGCATAAACAATAGCTTCAACGCCTACTTTTTCAGCTTTCTCCTTTAACGCTTTTGCATGAAACGGATGATGATTCAATTCATCAGTAGTGGTTGGAATCCCGGCTGCCTGCTCGTTATACACAAAAAATGGCGGATCGTCTTTTTCCATTTTTCCGAGGAAATCAAGATTGGCGCGAAGCGTTGTTAAATTGTAAATTTCATCGCGTGTTGCGTATTTCAATCCAAATGCTCTGCCAATGGTAATAATTTCTTCAGGTGATTTTTCTTTTGGCAAACCAATGATATCGTCCCACTGACAAATGTCGTAAGTCGATTGCGTGGCGAAAGCTCCGGCACACAAAATTTTTGTTGATTCGCGTAATACAGGATCATTATTTAATGAATCAGCCATATCATCGGAAAATGCAAGCCAAAGCGCGGTTCCTGCGCCAGCTGAGCCACCGGAACAGGCAATCCGGGTTTTATCGACATTATATTTTTCTGAATGGTAACGAATATACTGAAGGCATCGTTTTGAATCGTTCATACATCCTAAAATGCCATATGGCGCTTCATTCAGAAACCTGTAATTGATGGTTGCAACAGAAACACCTGCGTCGAGAAAACGAACCAAATCTTCCGATGAATGATACTTCGATTTATCACCTCCGACAAAACCACCGCCATGAATATAAATTACCAGCGGTGTTGGTTTATCCGAATCAGTGAGCCAAATATCAAAAGTATTTAATTCGTGTAAACCGTATCGTTCATTTGCATAAGTTGCCCGAACTCCGGCAGCGTTTACAGGATCGGTATTATTTTCAATTTTATTCATCCTGAAAGTTAAATCAGGTGACAAATGTAGAATTATTCATAAATACAAAAAAATAACGGCAAACCAGAATCAGAACCGTGGCTAAAAACTCCCGAAAATAGCGTGCTTTTCCGAATTGAAATAAATGGTGGAATAAATATTAAAGCCTTCTTTGTTGGTGGTTAGTTTGCGCTCGATGTGCAAAACCGGATGGCCTTCGTCTACCTGAAGCAATTTTTGAATTTTCGGACTTGCATTTACAGCTTTCAGTTGTTGTTCGCCGCCAAGAATCTCGATTTGGTAATGTTTTCGCAGTATTTCGAAAAGCGATTTATTTTCAAACGAACGATTGGTAATCCGTGGTAAATAAATATTCGGCAAATGGTTAATGTCGTAAAATACAGGAACTTCATCTACAAACCGCAACCGTTCCATATAAATACATCCCGATTCTTTTTCCAGTACCGAAAGCTCAAAAGGAAAATTTTCCGGCCAGGTTTTTACTGCCGGCTTTTGCAGAATGTCCGTTTTCAGAAAACGAACGCCAATCGCTGAAGCTGTTCCTGCTATCGATAAAATTCCGATGTTCTGAATTTGTTTGCGTACGATGCTTCCTTTACCCTGTTTTTTAATAATCATTCCGTCTTTTACCAATGAATCGAGTGCATGCCGCACCGTTGGCCTTGTCATTTGGTAAGCATGCACAAAGTTCATTCTCCGACGGAAGCAAACTTCCTTCTTCGTAAACACCTTCTATAATGTGTTTTCGCAGAAGTTCGTATAATTTTCGGTATTGCGGAATTTGTTCCATTATGGCCTCAAAGTTAAAAATAAATTAAAAGAAACAATACAACTTGTAAATACAAGTTAAAAAATATACTTTTACACTCTTTAATTTTCATTTTAATCAAGTACTTTATTTTCAATTATTTAATTTTTATCGAAAATAATATTTGTAATAACAAGTTGAAACTAAAATCTAAAACAAGTTAAATATGGCAATACCTGTTTTAATGCCGCGTCAGGGTCAATCGGTGGAATCATGCATTTTAGGGCAATGGTACAAATCGGTTGGCGACGAGGTAAAAGAAGGTGATATCCTTTTCTCTTATGAAACAGACAAAGCATCATTTGAAGAAGAGGCGAAAGCAGAAGGCATCCTGCTTGCTGTTTTTTTTGAAGAAGGCGACGAAATACCGGTTCTTACCAATGTGGCTGTTATTGGCGCAAAAGGAGATTCTTTCGAAGAATATAAACCGGACGGCAAACCGGAAGAAAAAGCAGAGGAGCAAAAAGCTGAGGTGGAAGAATCGCCAAAAGTAATTGAATTTGAAGTGGAGGAAGATTCTTCAGGTAAGCGAATCCGAATTTCGCCACTGGCAAAAAATATGGCTGAAAAACTTGGAGTTGATATTCAAACTTTAAAAGGAACGGGGCCGCACGGGCGAATTATTGCCCGCGATATTGAAAATGCAGAAAAACAAGTTCAAAAGCCGGCACCGGAAGTTACTGCCAAGCAAGTTTCAAAACCAGTTGCTGCAGCAGTGCTTGAATCGGGAGAGGATTTTGATATAAAAGCCATTCCAAATATTCGTAAGCTAATTGCCAACGCAATGCACCAGTCGCTGCAAAATTCGGCACAACTTACTCACCATATGAGCGCCGATGCCAGGAAAATTATGAAACTGCGGAAACAGTTTAAGAAACAGTATTCCGAAGGCGAAATCAAGCAAAATGTTACCATAAACGATTTGGTTTGTTTTGCTGTAATTCGTGCGCTTGAAAAATTTCCACAGGCAAATACGCATTACCTGGGTGATAAAATGAAATGGTTTAAAAAAGTTCATCTCGGCCTTGCGGTTGATACTGAGCGTGGATTAATGGTGCCGGCTTTGCAAAATGCGAGCGATCTTTCCATTAGCGGACTTTCAAGTCAATTACAACAATTGGCTACACAAGCCCGCAACGGAAATGTAAATCCTGATTTGTTAAATCCGGCAGCAGCTTCGTTTACGGTTTCAAACCTTGGAAATTATGGTGTTGAAATGTTTACACCGGTTATCAATTTGCCGCAAACTGCCATTCTTGGCGTGTGTGCAATAATTCCGCGTCCAAAGGAAATTGAAGAAGGCGTTTATGGCTTTGTCCCGATGATAGGACTTTCGCTAACCTACAATCACCAGGCTTTAGATGGCGGAGAAGCTACCCTGTTCTTAGCCGAAATAAAAAATCAAATCGAAAACATAACAGTTTAAATTTTAACGTTCAAAGTTTAAAGACATGCCAAAAAATCAGTATATAAATCCGGATGAAGTAAGAAAATCACAACAACTTACATTCAAGCCAATTCCGGTAAACCAATACAACAAAACCATTGAAGACGAAAAAGAAAATTACACCAACGATGATTTTATCCGCATTTTTCGCGATATGGTTGTTATCAGGGAATTTGAAACCATGCTCAACCTGATAAAAACCCGCAATGAGTACAATGGAATTGAATACAATCATCCGGGTCCGGCCCATCTTTCCATCGGTCAGGAAGCAGCCGCAGTTGGAATGGCTTACACATTGGATGTGGAAGATTTCATATTTGGCTCACATCGCAGCCATGGTGAAATTCTTGCCAAAGGTCTGTCAGCTATCGAAAAACTAAGCGACGAGGAACTGGAAAAAATTATGGACAGCCATTTTAACGGAATTACTGCTGCTCCCGTAAAAGCCGGGCATAAAGGTTCGGTTAAGGAACTGGCCATAAAATTCCTGATTTACGGAACTCTTTCCGAGATTTTTGCACGTGAAACCGGATTCAATAAAGGTTTGGGCGGTTCAATGCACGCATTCTTCACACCATTTGGAGTTTATCCAAACAATGCTATTGTGGGTGGTTCAGGCGATATTTCGGTTGGAGCAGCACTTTATAAAAAAGTAAACCGCAAAAAAGGAATAGTGGTTGCCAATATCGGCGATGCATCTATGGCTTGCGGCCCGGTTTGGGAAGGCCTTGCATTTGCATCGATGGACCAGTTTAACCAATTGTGGGAAGGCGATATGAAAGGCGGGTTGCCTCTTATCGTAAACATCATGAACAATCAATATGGCATGGGTGGTCAAACCGTGGGAGAAACAATGGGATATTCTGTAGCTGCACGAATCGGTGCCGGAGTAAACCGCGATCAGATGCATGCTGAACGTGTCGATGGCTATAATCCACTGGCAGTTATCGATGCCTACAAACGCAAAAGAAAAGTATTGGAAGAAAAACGCGGGCCGGTTCTTCTGGATGTTTTAACTTATCGTTATAGCGGCCACTCCCCTTCCGATGCTTCATCGTATCGCTCAAAAGAAGAAGTGGAAGCATGGGAAAGCCAGGATTCAATCGTTTGGTTTGGAAGTGAATTGGTAAAAGCTAAAATAGCTACAAAAGATGAACTGGAAGTCAATTAAAAATGAAACGATTGATTTAATTACTACTGCTTTAAAATTGGCTACCGACGACGAAGTTTCACCACACATGGATATGAAAAAATACCCAAACCTGATTGGTGAAATGATGTTCAGCAACCAGAGCATCGACAAAATGGAAGACCGCACGGTGGAAGTAAACCACCCGATGGAAGAAAATCCAAGGGTGAAGCAACTGGCGAATAAAGAGCGCTTTATGTTCGACGAAAACGGGAAACCACATTCCAAAATAAAAACTTATGGTCTTGCGCGACGGAATTTTCGAAGCCGTTATCGATCGCTTTTACAAAGACCCAACATTAATCGCCTATGGCGAAGAAAACCGTGACTGGGGTGGCGCATTCGCTGTTTACCGCGGATTGACCGAAGCTTTGCCCTATCACCGTTTATTTAACTCTCCTATTTCGGAAGCAGCAATTGTAGGGACTGCAATCGGTTATGCAATGTGTGGTGGACGCGTAATTCCTGAAATCATGTATTGCGATTTCCTTGGCCGTGCCGGCGATGAAGTGTTTAACCAGCTTCCCAAGTGGCAGGCTATGAGCGGTAATGTTTTGAAAATGCCTGTGGTAATTCGCGTATCGGTTGGTTCAAAATACGGGGCACAACACTCGCAGGACTGGACAGCTTTGGCAGCGCACATTCCGGGTTTAAAAGTTGTTTTCCCGGTTACGCCTTACGATGCAAAAGGATTAATGAACAGCGCTTTGCAGGGAACAGATCCGGTTGTGTTCTTCGAAAGCCAGCGGATTTACGACATTGGTGAAATGTTTCATAAAGGTGGTGTGCCTGAAGAATATTACGAAATTCCAATGGGCGAACCCGATGTTAAAAAAGAAGGAAACGATGTTACCATTTTAACCGTTGGAGCTACGTTGTATCGTGCATTGGATGCGGCAAAAACTCTGGAAGAAAAATATAATTTCTCTGCCGAAGTAATCGATGCCCGTTCACTGGTGCCGTTTAACTACGAGCCGGTTATCGAATCGATTAAGAAAACAGGACGAATTGTTATTTCGGGTGATGCGTCAGGACGCGGTTCTTTTTTGCGCGATTTGGCATCGAACATTACCGAGCTGGCTTTTGATTATCTGGATGCTCCTCCTGTCGTGGTTGGTTCACGAAACTGGATTACACCGGCACACGAACTTGAGGATTACTTTTTCCCACAGGCTGAGTGGATTATTGATGCAATCAACGAAAAGATAGTGCCACTGGAAGGTCATGTGAACGAAAACGATTTTACTGAATCGGAACAACTCGACAGAAACGCCAAAGGAATTTAGGGTGATGCGGTTTCCAACCGCATTTTAAAAGATGGAAGTTAGGAAACTTCCACACCCAAAAAAATCCGGTTTCAAATGAGTCCGGATTTTTATTAGTTACAGATAGCTGAAATTTATTATCTTTATTTCACGAATTTCGATTTTTCAAATCATGCTTTAATCAGGATGAAAACGGTTTATAAAACTTCAAAAGTCGAAAAATATGGTTATTAAATACGATAAAGAAAGCGATATTATTTATATCCAATTTTCTGAGAATAAAGTTGTGGAAAGTGATGAGGATAAGCCGGGTATCATTCTCGATTACGGGGCAAATGGGGATATTATCGGGATTGAAATTTTAAATGCTTCTAAAAAAACCAAACAGCCCAATGGTATTAGTTACGAGGTAGCATAGAACTAATTTTTTCTTTCATATAAAAATTTAATGGGCATCACAATCCACTATCAGGGTAAATTAAACACTCCGGACCTAATCGATTCATTTTGCGAAGAGGTAGAAGATATTGCAAAATCGATGGAATGGGAGTATACTGCAATTGATGAACAAAAAGAACGTAGTGCAAATCTTTTAAAAGGCTTGTTTATTAAACCTCATAAAAACTCAGAATTACTTCAGCTAATTGTTGATTTAGATGGTAACCTCAGAAATGGCTTTTGGGTTGACCATATGAAAAACGATGACGAGGGTTCGTATATGAACCACATAAAAACCCAGTTCGCACCCATCGGAATACACATTGCTGTTATAAAATTACTCAAATACCTTCAGCAAAAATACATTTCGAATCTCGATGTATACGACGAAGGTGATTACTGGCAAACAGAAGATGCTGCTAGTTCTGAAAGAAAAATTTGATTTTCTGAATGCCAAAATGGATCAGTTGGAAGATATGCTTAATTCCATTTCGTTCAGCAAAAAAGATAGTGCGGAATCGGTGGCCGATAAAATTGAAGAAGTGTTGAAAAGATTTATCAAATAAAAATAAAAAATAGAATAACCCTGCAAATAACAACAACAGGAACAGATTCGGAACAGGCAGATTTTAATACATCTTTAAAGGCTGCCCAACCTGCAAAACCGTATTTTCCGAAATTTCATTTAACAGGCAAATGGTATTAACCGGTGTTTTAAACCGTTGTGAAATTGCCCATAGCGAATCTCCCGATCGAACTTTATAAAATTCGGGAACAGGAACATTTGAGGAATATCCTTTTGGCTTAAGCATTTTGTGCAAAGCGGTCAATGTTTCTTCATTTTTTGCATCATCGCGAATCCTGCCATTCTTATAATCATATACCAACTCAGAATCAAAAGGTAGCTCATTCTCCCTCATTTCAAAATGAAGATGACTGCCTCTTGCCCTACCCGTGCTTCCTGCCAGGCCAATTGGTTCGCCTTTATTCACCCATGTTCCTTCGCTAACCAGGTATGCCGAAAGATGAGCATAATAAGTGGTTAAATTATTCTCGTGCCGGATAACAATCAGGTTTCCAAAGCCATGGCCGTAATTTGACCGAATTACATAACCATCGAAAACTGCGTTTACAGTATCGCCTTGTTCCATTTTTATATCGGTTCCGTAATGCATTCTTCCGGAACGCGGCCCAAACGGACTTATGATATACCCACCATTTCCCGGAACAAGAAACTGCGAAAAAAATCCCGGTTCTTTTGCTTCTTCTTTTTTCTTAATTGTATTATAAAAGTTTATAGAAACAGGTTTTTCAAATTCAGGCGAAAACACCAACGAATCTGTGTTCACATATTGTGCATGTATCCAACCAGTTCCAATGATCATGGAAAAAACAAACAGAATTATTTTCTTCATGCTAAAATAAAACCTAAAAAATTAGACGTTTTGGTTCAGTAAAATACATCGCAATAGTAAATAAAAAATCGATTGCTGATTTCGCTTGATAGCTGTTTTGCCAAACGCTAACAAATTATTTACTACCCATTAACAAATTTCAGATTTGAGATTTCTCCAATGATTCACCGGATGAATATGAACTGGTACAAAAATTCACCCGGTGAATTACTCGCCTGGTGTCATTTTCTAACTAAGCATTTTTCCACACTGCAAGAAACAGCATTATCCAGCCGGCAATAAAGCTTAATCCGCCCAAAGGCGTAATCGCTCCCAAAGCTTTAATTCCGGAAATTGCCAGTACATACAAACTTCCTGAGAATAAAACAATTCCTGCAACCATCAAAATTGCCGACCATTTTAAATATACCGAAGGCATGGAAACCGCCAATATCCCGACAAGTAATAATCCCAACGCATGGTAAAAATGGTATTCAACCCCGGTTTTATAAATCTGAAGCATTTCTTCTGATATGTGCGATTTTAACCCGTGTGCGCCGAAAGCGCCGATGGCAACTGCCAAAGCTAAAACGAATTGATGCGGACATGATGATAGTTTTGCTCATTATTTTGTTCGTTTTTATTTCTTCATCAGCATAACAATGAAACTTTTTGCTTGTTTATTACCGATGAAAAAATTAAGCTCTAACAAGGTTTTCGGACAGATTAAGAATGATTAAACGTTTCTGAAATATTAATCGTTTACCTGATACAAACACAAGGTAAACCGAATCATCAGATAATCTAGGAATAGTTTATCTAAAAACAACTAATTTAGCAACGCTACCTATTTATTCCAAAAAATGAAAAGAAGCGAAATAAACTTACACATTTCAGAAGCTAAAAAGTTTTTTAATATCCGCAAATTCATGCTTCCTCCGTGGGGCTACTGGAAACCTGCAGAATGGAAAGGCAAGGCCAAAATTTGTTCCGAAATTGCAGAAAATATGCTGGGTTGGGATCTTACTGATTTTGGCAGTGGCGATTTTAAAAAGCGGGGTCTTTTACTTTTCACTATCCGCAATGGCAATCTTCAAAAAGATAAAAAACCGTATGCCGAAAAAGTAATGATTGTTGAAGAAAATCAGGAAACTCCCATGCATTATCACTGGAGTAAAATGGAAGACATAATTAACCGCGGAGGTGGAAACCTGGTAATTGAATTATACAATTCAACTAAAAACAATCAATTGGGCACAAGCGAAGTACATATTAAAACAGATGGAATTTTAAGAAAAATTGCGGCCGGTGGAAAAATAATCTTAAAACCAGGTGAAAGTATTTCCCTTGAACAAGGTGTTTATCACCGATTTTATGGAGAAAAAGGGAAAGGTAAAGTTTTAGTTGGAGAAGTAAGTGCAGTCAATGACGATAACACGGATAATTGTTTTCTCGAAAAGCTGGGACGCTTTCCTGACATAATTGAGGATGAACCGCCATTACACCTATTGGTTTCCGATTATAAAAATTATTTCTAAGTGAAACAGGATAATTCAATTCCTGAAATCTAACAATTGTATTTGTAGTAATTTTTTCAAACAGATAATAAGTGCGATATTAAACCGGACTTTGGATTTCACGAAAATGAAACGTAAAATAAAAATAGCAGGTACAGGATGTGCGTTGGCAGATTTTTTATATACCCAAATTAATTTCACCAGCCCGGAATTCAAAAAGTACATTTCAAAAAAAGAGGGTGACGGAGGGCTTTCACCCGGCAGGTTAGTTTTTACGGAAGAACTGGAAAAATTTGCAGGGAAACAGTATCCGGAAATTATTTCGGAAATAACAAACGGAAAAGAAGCTGAATCATTTAATATCGGTGGGCCCTCAATTGTGTCGTTAATTCATGCTGCGCAACTGCTTCCCAAAACTGAATTTGATGTGGATTTTTATGGCATTTCCGGAAAAGATGAAACCGCTCATAAAATCATGAAATTGTTGAAAAAAACACCTGTTGGCTTTTCAAATTACAATTCAAAAAGTACAAAACCGACACCTTTTACCCATGTACTTTCAGATCCTGATTACGAAAACGGAAACGGAGAACGGACTTTCATTAATAACATTGGAGCAGCCTGGGAACTCATCCCGGAAGAGCTTCCTGAAGATTTTTTTATGTCAGATATTGTCTGTTTCGGGGGAACGGCTTTGTCACCAAACATTCACGACAATCTTCATTCCTTGCTTGCTAAAGCAAAATCGAAAGGTGCAATAACAGTTGTAAATACAGTTTACGATTTCAGACATGAAAAGGAATATCCGGGCAATCAGTGGCCTTTGGGCGATTCCGAAAAAAGTTATCCTAACATTGACATTTTAATTATGGATAACGAGGAAGCAATTCGCATCAGTGGAAATTCAACAATTGAAAAAGCATTTCATTATTTTAAAAGTAAATCTTCAGCTTTCATAATTACACGAGGCTCAAATACCGTACTTTTCCATTCAAACGGAAATCTTTTTGCTGCGAATTCCGAAGAACTGGAAGTCTCGAATGAAGTATCAAAAAAAATTCGGAATAAAATTTATTTAGGTGACACAACCGGATGTGGTGATAACTTTGCAGGTGGTATTATCGTTTCAATTGCAAAACAAATTCAGCAAAAAAAAGAAAAATTAGACCTCAAAGAAGCTATTGTCTCTGGAATTTGCTCTGGTGGATTTGCCTGCTCTTATAATGGTGGAACTTATTTTGAAGAAACACCCGGAGAGAAAAAAAGCAAAATTGATTTTCTGATAAAAGACTATCAAAAGCAATAATTCATGAAAAAAATCCTTCTGTTTGGAGCAGGTAAAATAGGACGTTCGTTTGTGGCACAACTTTTTAGCAGGGGTGGTTACGAAGTTGTTTTTGTAGACATTGACAAAAAAATAGTTGACCTGCTAAATTCTTCAAAACAGTACGAAGTACTTGTAAAAGACGAGAACGAATATTCAATACCGGTAAATAATTTTCGCGCTATTCATTTTTCGGATAAGGAAAAAATCCTAAAGGAATTCTCAGAAACTCCACTGGTCTGCACTTCGGTTGGGATAAACAATTTACCTGATTTATATCCGCTTTTTGCTGAAGCGCTTGTTTTTCGTTATAAAAAAGCTCCGTTTTCTCCCATCGATATTATTATTGCGGAAAATGTCAGAAATGCCGATGAATTATTTGAACGAAACCTCAGATTGTACCTGCCTGGAGATTATCCTTTCGAAAAGTTGGTGGGATTGATAGAAACAAGTATTGGTAAAATGGTGCCGATTATGAACAGGGACGATTTAAAAGAAAATCCTCTGACTGTTTTTGCGGAGGAATACAATATACTTCCGTTAGCTGCCAGGGGATTTAAGAATCATTTACCGGAAGTAGCAGGACTAAAATACGTTACCAATATAAAAGCCTGGGTTGACCGGAAATCATTGATTCACAATCTTGGACATGCTGCGGCGGTGTATTTTGGATATATTGAAATACCTGAAGAAAAGTTGCTCTGGAAAATTTTGGCAAACAAAAACGTTTTCGGGAAAACACGGGCAACGATGATGCAGTCGGCCAATATTTTACTGAATAAATATCCATACAATTTTAACCTGGAAGTATTGGAAGAACATGTTGATGATTTGCTACATCGTTTTCAAAATAAAAAGCTGGGAGATTCTGTTTTTCGTGTGGGTTGCGATTTATACAGAAAACTGGGAAAAGATGACCGGCTTTCAGGAGCGATAAAATTTGCAACAATTTTAGGCCAGCCATATCATTTAATTTTGGAAGCGCTTGTTTCGGGTTTTTATTTCCGCGCAACTGATGAGAATAATAAATTAATTCCTCGGGATGAACAGTTTTTAAGGGAGTTTGAAAAGCTTGGCTTTGAAGAATTATTTTCTCAGGTTACGGGATTTAATAAAGTCTATTATCCGGAAATCTTAAAAATGGCCATGGAATTAAACTACAGAATCAATCAAAATAAATAAGAATTGAAATTTGTAAAATCAACACTTTTATAGAAAACATGCTTGCCTGGCTTCAGTATGGATTTCCTGAATTCATCAAAAAAAACAGGACACCAAAGGACAGCCACTTTCATATGCTTTTCTTATTTTGCACCTGATTTATTATATTGAAAACATGACAGCACAAAAAAGCATATTCACCACCTTCCCGGAGCCGGAAGAATTGTTAACCTGGTACAAAGATCAGCCAAAAAATTCGGTTCCTGAAATCAACGGACACATTCACACACCGCATTCATTCAGTGCATTTTCCAATGTTGAACAGCCATTTCTACTGGCAAAAAAGGAAGGTGTTTCTGTTCTTGGAATCAATGACTTTTACACTACCGACGGCTATGATGAATTTGCTGAAATGGCGCAAAAGCATAAGATATTTCCCTTGTTCAACATCGAATTCATGGCTTTGCAAAACGATTTGCAGGAAGCCGGAATTCGCGTAAACGATCCCAATAATCCGGGTCGCACTTATTTCAGCGGAAAAGGATTTCGTCAGCCAGCCCGAATGAGCGAAGCTTCATTCAAAAAAGTAAAGGATTTACAGGAGGAAAGCAATCACCAGACCTATGAAATGGTGGAAAAACTAAACTACTTTTTTTGCAGAAAATAATATCGATATTCAGTTTGATCCGAAAGAAGTTCAACAACGGCTGGCTAAAAACCTGTTCCGCGAACGCCATATTGCGCAGGCAATCCGAATTGCAGTTTTTGAAAAAGAAGAAACCGATTTGGGAAGGGCAGCTTTGCTAAATTCCATTTTCAAGGGTAAAGCCATAAAATCGGACATCGATGATGTTGCCGGACTTGGAAAATGAAATCCGTGGCAATCTTTTAAAAGCCGGTGGCGCTGCATTTGTTCCGGAAGATCCAAAAGCATTTCTTTCGCTTGAAGAAGTAAAGGAAATTATTATCGATGCCGGCGGAATTCCTTGTTACCCGGTTTTGCTGGATTTCGGAAATGGAAATTTTACGGATTACGAAGCGGATAAGGAAAAACTGCTGAAAGAATTACTTAAAAACAATGTATATTCCATCGAATTGATTCCGGGACGAAACGAATACAAAATCTTGAAAGACTTTGTAACTTTCTTCAACAAAAACGGATTTGTAATTACATTTGGCAGCGAGCACAACACACCGCAACTCGACCCGATGCAAATTACCGGCAAAGGCGGAGTTGAACTGGATGATGAACTCAAAAAAATCAATTACGAAGGAACGGCAGTAATTGCAGCACATCAGTATTTAATCGCCAACGGGAAAGAAGGATATCTTAACGGCCAGGTTGCCAAAACAGGTGAAAAGGATTATTTTGTAGAATTGGGAAAGGCTGTAATTGAAAAGTTTCTGAGTATTTAATTTAACACCATCCTTTAGGTTGGTGGCTATTTTGAATAACTATTTTAAAGGATTAAAAGTAAATTTTGCAAATTAAGAATATTATAAAATTTACTTTTAATCCTGCCAACTATAAAAACAAGCATGACCGCTCTGAAGGACGGTGCAAAAGATATAAAATCATGAATCAGGGAGTAAAAGATTTAATCGAAGTTTCGCGCTGGTACGGACAAAAAAAGGAATATGTAATTGCCGGCGGAGGAAATACATCGTTCAAAAACGAAGAACATCTTTGGATAAAAGCAAGTGGAATCAACCTCGGCAATATCGACGAAAATGGTTTTTGTATGCTCGACCGCCAAAAGCTTAACGATATTCCAAATCAGAAATTTTCAGAAGATTCGGCTACGCGCGAAGAGCAGGTAAAAAATGCGTTACTAAATGCGCGTGTCGATCCGGATTCAGGATTGCGTCCTTCCGTGGAAACATCGTTGCACAATTTATTTAGTTACAATTTTGTGGTGCATACGCACATGACTTTGGTAAACGGATTAATGTGCAGTAATCTTGCCGAAGAAAAAGCGCTGGAACTTTTTGGTGAAGAAGTACTTTATGTTTCTTATTCCGATCCCGGTTATATTTTGTTTAAAATCATTGCCGATAAAATTGCGGATTACAACCGGAAATTCAATCACGACCCGAAAGTGGTTCTCATTCAGAATCATGGCATTTTTGTAGCTGCCGACACCATAGATGAAATCCATGAAATTTATGCTGATGTAAAAACCCGGTTGGTAAATACATTTGATGTTTTTCCTGAATTTCAAGATATTTCTGTTTCAGATAAGCTGGTTGAAGTTTTGCCGGCTGTGCGAATGTTGCTTTCTTCTGAAAAATTAAAAGTTGCCACCGCATTTAACAGTTCGTGGATTTCCAATTTTATTGATTCAAAAGAAGCTTTCGATAATGGTATTGCCCGTCCTTATAATCCCGACCAGATGGTGTATTGCATGTCGGAATACCTGTTTATCGAAAATAGCGCTTCTGTTCATTCAATAATCGAAGAAGCAAAAATGAAAGTGGAAGACTTTAAAGCCCGCAAAGGCGCACCACCCAAAGTGGTATTTATTCAAAATGAAGGAGCAATTGTAGCAGAAGACTCACCGGTTTCGGTTTCCTATTTAAAAGATATTGTTAACGATTTTTGTGAAATCAGCACCACTTGCCAACAATTTTGGCGGGCCGCATCCATTGACACCTGACCAGGCTGCTTTTATCGAAAACTGGGAAGTGGAAAATTACCGCAAAAAAGTTTCTCTCGGTGGAAAACCTTCAGGCAGACTGGAAAACAAAATTGTTATTGTTACCGGTGCAGCTCAGGGTTTCGGGGCCGGAATCGCCGAAATTCTTCATAGCCAGGGAGCCAACATTGTGGTTGCCGACATGAACGAAGAAAAAGGAAACGAATTTGCTGAGCAGTTAAATGCAAAAAAGACAAAGAATAAAGCTCATTTTATAAAAGTAGATGTGGCAGAAAGTGATTCAGTTAAAAACCTGGTTGCACAAACTGTTTTGCAATTCGGCGGATTGGATGTGATGATTTCCAATGCAGGAATTTTACGCGCCGGCAGCCTTGATGAAATGGATCAGTCAACTTTCGAGTTAATGACCAAAGTGAATTATACCGGTTATTTTCTTTGTGCCAAACATGCACAACCGGTTATGAAAATGCAAAGTGCAATCCAACCTGATTATTATATGGATATCATTCAGATCAATTCAAAATCGGGATTAAAAGGGAGCAACAAAAACTTTGCGTATGCTGGAGGAAAATTTGGAGGAATTGGTTTGACCCAATCTTTTGCACTGGAATTGATGCCATTTAAAATAAAGGTGAACTCGATTTGTCCCGGCAACTTTTTTGATGGCCCGCTTTGGAGCGATCCAAAAAACGGATTGTTTGTACAATACCTGAACACCGGTAAAGTTCCGGGAGCAAAAACCATTGCCGATGTTAAAGTGTTTTATGAATCACAGGTTCCTGCAGGACGTGGTTGCACAGCCATAGATGTTGCCAAAGCAATTTTTTATGTCATTAGCCAGGAATACGAAACTGGCCAGGCAGTACCGGTAACGGGAGGACAGGAGATGCTAAGTTAAGCCTCCCCCGGCCCCTCCGTGGGAGGGGAGCGAAGGAGCCTCTCCCTAACCCGTTCACTCCATGGGAGTCCCTTCGTGAAAAGAAGAGAGATAAGAAAGAATACCTCTCCCAAACCCTCTCCAAAGGAGAGGGAATAAGAAAAAAAATGAAAGATTAAAAACATGGAAAAGATGAATAACAATATTAAAAGTACTCAATCTCTCCCCTCCTTTGGAGGGGTTGGGGGAGGCTTTTCCACCAAGGCAGTACGTTTATACGGAAAAGAAGATTTGCGTCTGGAAGAATTTGAACTTCCGAAAATCAAGGATGACGAAATTTTGGCAAAAGTGGTGTCCGACAGCATTTGTATGTCGAGCTACAAAGCATCGCACCAGGGAACAGACCACAAGCGAATTCCAAATGACGTGGCTGAAAATCCGATTATTATTGGTCATGAGTTTGCCGGAGAAATTGTGGAAGTTGGCGCCAAATGGCAGCATAAATTTAAACCCGGACAGAAATATTCCATTCAGCCTGCCATTTATTATGAAGATGGACCTGTAGGTATTTTGAGCGCTCCCGGTTATTCATATCAGCATATTGGAGGCGATGCCACTTATGTAATTATTCCGAAAGATGTGCTTGAGCAGGATTGTTTGCTTGCTTATGATGGCCCCGGATATTATCCGGCTTCGCTTTCGGAACCGTTAAGTTGTGTAATTGGCGCCATGCATGCCAACTACCACACCAAACCGGGTTCGTATGTTCACCAAATGGAAATCAAACAAGGTGGCAAAATGGCGATTCTCGCAGGAGTTGGACCTATGGGTTTGGCTGCCATCAATTATGTGATTAACCGCAAAGACCGGAAACCGTCGCTGATGGTGGTTACTGATATTGCACAGGATCGATTGGATCGCGCGGCAGAGATTTTTCCAACTGAGTGGGCAAAAGAAAATGGAATTGAATTGATTTACCTGAATACGGGAAATGTGGAAAATCCGGTTGAAGCCTTAAAAAATATTTCAGGTGGCGGTTACGACGATGTTTTTGTATTTGCGCCTGTTGCACCTGTTATCGAACAAGCCGATGCCATTCTTGCTCATGATGGCTGCCTTAACTTTTTTGCCGGGCCTTCCAACACTGAATTTTCAGCAAAACTGAATTTTTACAACGTGCACTATGCATATACTCACATTGTAGGAACTTCAGGAGGAAACAACGATGATATGGTTGAAGCCCTTGAAATTATGAGCAAAGGACTTGATCCTGCAGGACTAATCACACATGTTGGCGGATTAAATGCTGTAATTGATACCACGTTGAATCTGCCAAATATTCCAGGTGGAAAGAAGTTGATTTATACGCATAAAAATCTTCCGTTAACAGCTATTTCCGATTTTGAAGAATTGGGTAAGAAAGATCAGTTTTATGCTGAACTGGCAAAATTAGTTGCTAAAACCAAAGGTTTATGGAATGTGGAAGCGGAAGAGTATTTGCTGTCAAATGCACCGGAAATTTAAAGCCCCTCCCAGCCTCCGCGAAGGTGACTACTCTTTATATACAAATATGAATTTGAGAAATGCAAGAAAATAAGAAATAAAAAATAAGCTCGCCTGACCAAACGGGCAGGGAATAACAAATGAAAAAGTGCTCAAAAAAGTAAAAATGAATGGTTACTTCCTGATTTCTTATTAGTTATTCGATATTTCTTATTGAAATTGTTCATAGTTTTTCTTAAATCATATTTTCAAAAAGATTTGTATAAAGATTAGCTAAGGGGAGGAAAAAACATAACCTATGTCAAATAAAAATTCCGATTTATATATTGCGCTTAAGGCAGCTCGTGCCGGAGCAAAAATCATTGCCGATAATTTTGGTAATATTCAACATTCGCGGGTAAAAGGAAATGCCAGAGGTTTAGTTACTTCAACCGATTTGGAAGCTGAAAACGCAATTCTGGATGTGCTAAAAAGCGAATCTACTTTTAGCATTTTAAGCGAAGAAAGCGGTGCAACACTAAAGAGTGGTGAATTAAAATGGGTTGTCGATCCGCTTGATGGCACCAACAATTTTGCACGTTCGCTGCCTTTTTTTGCAGTTTCGGTAGCACTGATGAAAGGAAATGAATCGCTTGTTGGGGTGATTATCGATGTCCTTCAGCAAAAAGAATTTTATGCAGTTAAAGGTGAAGGCGCTTATATTAACGGAACCAGAATCGTACTTCCTGAATTTGACAATGATTATATTCCGATGTTGTTCTTAAACCATGGTTATGCCGAATCCGATAGAAATAAATTCAAGAAACTGGCTGATATGCTGGCTTCTGATTTTAACATTTTAAAGCTTGGAACCACAGCACTTGAACTGTGCTACATCGCTGAAGGAGCTGTGGATGGATTTATTTGTTCCGGCGATGAACTCTGGGATTTTGCCGCAGGAATCGTCATTGCTCAGGAAGCAGGATATGTATTTACCGATTGGAACGGAAATCCATGGAACGGAAAAGATGATCATCTTTTGATATGCCGCCCGGAAATACATGCAAGACTTCTGACAGTCACCCGAAATTGTCAATAACACCTATCGGTTATGCATTTTTTCCTTTCCTGTAAAAATCAATAAAAACAGCACTGATTATAAGCAGTCCGGAAATACCGGCAAAGGCTTTCCCGATACCAAAATGGTCGGCTAAAAAACCGAGGAAAAATGCCAGAACAGCGGTAATTATTGTTTTCAGCAACGATTGGGCTGAAATTACCGATGTAAGAATTTCATCCGGAACGTTATCCGATACAAAACCGGTTAATATTGGTTTCCGCAGATTTTCAATCAAATAAATTCCGATAAATGCGAGCAAAGCTATCACCCACATTTCAAAATAAATAAATACTCCTGAAACAAAGCCTGCAATAAATCCGGTTATCAAGGTAAGATAGGCAACTTTCTTTCGGTTTCCGCCTGCTATTTTCCAGGCATTTTTCGAAGCAAAAGACGTGGCGATATAGATTAAAAAGTAAATAACCCCAACAATAATCCCGTTTTTCTTTTCCTTTCCCTGAGCTGCAAAAATGGGAATCATTGCCGCCACACTAACCATTAAAATCTGGATATAATCTTTTACAGCCGCCAAATATGCCGAATGCATGGCGGAATTATTGACAATACTAAAAACCTTTGGTTGCCTGATTACTCTATATAACGAAAGTGTTGTTGAAATAAAACCTGTTCGTTCGTTCTTGTTATCCTTTTGACACTTTTCGGTTTAAAACAGCCGGATAGGAAAAAAGCAGAATTAAATTCAAAACATACGGAATAATGGAATACAGAAAAACTTTATTGTAACTGCCACTAAAGAAAACAATCATTCCGGCGATTAATGACGAAATTGCCGATCCCAGTTGCGACCAGGAACGTGTATGTCCATAATAACTTATTTTCTGGCTCTGCCAGTTATGCATTTTAAGATAATCGATAATGATTCCTTTATGCGTCCCTGTGCGAAAAGCATCACCAATTCCGTATAAAACAAATGCCATGAAGAACAGCCAGAACCCATCTGAAAAATAAAAAACCAAAAAGGAAATGATATAGGCAAAAAAAGAACCGATTAGCGAATTGATTCGTCCATAGGTATCAGCTGCAATTCCCGAAGGTATTTCAAACAGATTGATAGAAATCTCGCGAACAGCATATAAAATCCCGATTTGCGTGAACGTCATTCCTTTTTCAACCAGGAATAAAATAAAGAATGCATCGAAAAACCGGAGATTTTTTAAAAATCCGTAGGAACAAAACTTATAATATTGAATGTTTTTAGCGAAAGACTGCATGGTTCATACCGGAAATTTGCCCATTCAATGAATGCTGCCTGTATATTTGGCTAAATTACTATTTTCCCGATTCAAAATAACTCAATCCCATCCGTAAATCGCTGTAACTAAATTCGTCGCCCAAAATTTCACGCGCAGGAGTAAGATTCGTGTTTTCGGTATTTTTGAAATATTCAACAATTTTGTCAAGCTTTTCCTGATGCAGAAACTGGAGCACATCAAGTTCACCTTTTTTTACAAAATGCGCCAGGTGACTTAAAATCGTCGTTTCCACATATCCACGGTCCTTTGCGATTTCCTCAATTGTTTTACCCGCCTGAAACATTTCGAAGCTTACCTTTTTTGTATCGGGTTTTGGCGCCTTCTTTTTCTTCGGCTCTTCTTTTAACGGAATTTCGCCCCGGTCAATTTCATTTTCTTCGCAATAAGCATGAATCATCTGAGTGATATCAGCTCCAAACTGACTGATTTTTCTTGCGCCCAATCCGTTAATCATCTGAAGCGAATGCGTATCGACTGGCAAATAATTCACCAGTTCAATCAACGATTTCTGCGAAAAAATCATGTAAACAGGTAATTCCAGTTCGGTCGCTTTCTCATATCTCCACGAACGCAAAAGTTTATACAATTCAGGGTGCGGAATATCTTCAGGATTGATAATTTCCTTTGCCTTTCGTTTTTTCGGCTTCGAATCGCTATTCTCAATCATCGCTTTAGCTCTGGCATCCATAATATTTTTCACAAAAAATCCGTTGCGACATTCAGTAAAACCTGCCAGTTTAGTTTCGGATTCAGCCGCCAGATCATCTGTCCATCGTTTTATCTGACGCTTTATAGTCCGGTTATCAATGTCCCAATCGACATTTTCAAAGCCTTCAACAAAAATGTCTTTTACTTTCTCGTGGAAATAATTCGCAGCCTTTTTTATTCGTTCCTGTAGTTTCCCGTTTTTTTCCACATCAGGTTCCAATTGCAGATATTTTTCAATTTGTTGCTGAAATTTTTCTCCCACTTCCACCAATTCAGTCTGAAATCTGCTTTTGGTTTTTTGAACGAGTTTTATCTGTAAACCGGTGAAACTACCCGTATTTTCCTGAATAGTTCTGATGATTGAATTCAACAGGTATGCCATACGGTAAAACCTGAACAGTTCGAGTAATTGTTCGTGTTGAAAAGCGAGTTTCGCATCAGTTAGCTCTTTTTCACCGGGTTGATTTTGTTCCACATTTTTGATAAATCCACCCACAGTTCCATCAGTTATTATACTCTGACCCGTAATTGGAGTTTTTAACACCAAACCATCCAGCGTTTTGCAGCGGCTAAGTGCAACATAAACCTGTCCGTGTGCAAATGAAGCTTCCGCATCGATAATTGCTCTTTCGAATGTTAATCCCTGGCTTTTGTGTATGGTAATTGCCCAGGCCAGTTTTAACGGAATCTGACTGAAATTACCTTCCACTTCTTCTTTTATTTCGGCAGTATTTTTATCGATTGAATATTTTACATTTTCCCAAATCAATGGCGAAACTTCAATTTCATCTTCATCTCCCGGACACTGAACAAAAACAGTATCATCATCAATGCTGGTAACCTGACCGATTTTCCCGTTATAAAACCGTTTTTCAGGATCAGGATCATTTTTTACAAACATCACCTGAGCTCCAGGCTTAAGCCTTAATTCAAAATTGGTTGGATAAGAATATTCCGGAAAGTTTCCTTCCACTTTTGCTGAAAAATTTTTTTCTTTCGATTGCAGTTCTTTTAATTTTGATTCGTTCATGCGGTGAGCCTGTGCATTGTGTGTACACAGAGTTATGTATCCATCCTCATCACCCGGCACAAAACGCGGATTGCATCTTTGGTTTAATTCCTGTCGTGCTGCTTCATCGAGAATGTTATCCCTGACTTTATTCAATAGCGAAATAAATTTATCATCCTGCTGGCGGTAAACATGAGTAAGTTCAATACTAACATAAGGAATTTCCTTTAATGCTTTGCTGCTAAAAAAATAAGCTGTTTCGTATTCAGTTTTCAGCAATTCCCATTCAGCTCTTTTCACTACAGGAGAAAGTTGCTGCAAGTCGCCAATCATAAGCAATTGCGCGCCACCAAATGGTTTCCTTCCATTTTTAAACCTTCGCATCACTTTATCGATAGCATCGAGAACATCGGCGCGAACCATGCTTATTTCATCGATAACCAGTAAATCGAGGCTTCGAATAATGTTGATTTTTTCTTTATTAAACCGCATTTGCCGAACCTGTTCTTTTTCCATGCCTATTTGCGGCGCAAACGATAATTGAAAAAAGGAATGAATGGTAACACCTCCCGCATTAATTGCAGCTACACCAGTAGGCGCCACCACAATCATTCGTTTTGGTGAGCGTTCTTTTAAACTTTTAAGAAATGTTGTTTTTCCGGTTCCGGCTTTTCCCGTGAGGAAAATATTTTGACCCGTATACTGGACAAAGTCATAAGCAAGTTCCAGTTGCTTGTTGGTTTGCATTGCTTTTATTTTTCGGTTTGGAGAATAAAGATAAGTTTTTTATGGAGATTTCTGATTCAGGATTTCTTTAAAAACCCCAAAACAAAGTAGCATTTGCACCTATTGAATACTGGTATTGCTTTAAATCAGTGTTAAACAAAGGTGTAAATGTATATCGGAGAACCGGTTCAAATTGTAAATGTAATTTTTGCGAAATCATGGTTTTAAGCCCAACACCAGCTATTCCGGTAAAGTTTATTTTGTTGAAATTTTCATCCGCAGAATAACTGTTCTTTTCTGTTCTATCCCGAAATTCCAGCTTATATTTGGTTTTTCCTGAAAGAAAAAAATCGCTAGAGAATCCTCCCGAAACAAATAATCCAACTTTCTTCTGAAGAAAATAATAGTTGAGTTTTACCGGAATTCCGATGTTGTAAAAACAATAATCAAATTTATATTTATCCGGTATTGATGGGTCATTGTACGGCGTTGTTCCTTCCGACGTAACAAAGTCTTCTATTGTCCCTTTTATTTTAAATCCTTTATCTGAAAACTGAATTCCTGATTCTATTGCCAAACGCCTTCTAAATTGGTATTTTGCAACAAGACCCGTTGTATATCCGAACCTGGGTTTTTCTGATTCATTTCTTCCACCGACAAAATCATATTCATCATTTTCGAGATACAAATTCCGGTAAGCGTAATCCGGTGAAAATGAAATACCAATTGAAAGTTTTCTATTTATTTTATGCTCTGAATTTTGTGCCGGAAGAAGTAAGGGCGTAAGAATTACAAAAATAATTGTGATGATTTTATTCGGTTTTATCATAATAGGTTAAATCTATACCAGTATCGTCAGTTGTTATTTCAGTTTGAACGTTTTTTCTTAATATTTGGTATTTCTAATGAACTTTTATTTTCTGCGGATCCGAATTGTATAATAAAAGAATTGGAAATATGGTTATTTATTTGGCTTCAAAACCAAATCATCATATTCACTTCCATCCACAAGCGCTTCAATTACAACAGGACTATTGGAAGAAAACGCCCCCTTCAAAGCTTCTCTATATTCTGAAATTGAAGTTGCCCTGATTACCGGTACACCAAAATAGTGATTGGTTGGATTTTCAGGAATTTCGCCCAAATCGGTTCCGTATTGAGAATCGTAATATCTTTTCTCCTGCTTAATACGGATTAACGACAGGCTTTTATCATAAATCACAATAAATACAATGTTTAGTTTGAGTCGCTTTGCGGTTGCCAGTTCACCGACTGTCATGTAGAATCCGCCATCGCCCATAATTGCCGCAACAGGCAAATCGGGATAACAAAGTTTGGCTGCCAAAGCAGCCGGCACGGCAAATCCCATCGAAGACCAGCCATTGGTCATTAACAGCTTTTCAGGCGAAGGTGTTATCCACATCTGTCCGACCAAATGCAAATGTGCGCCAACATCAACGGTTAAAATCCCTTCTTCGGGTAAGGATTTTCGAAGTTCTTCAACAACTGTTAATGGCTCGAATTTATCTTTATTAGCTTTGAGTTTTTGCTGAATTTCAGATTTAACCTGTGTTAATTGATTCAAATCCCATTTCTTTTTACCGGTTTCCATCTTCAGAAACTCAGTCAGCAGTTCATTTAATTCGCCCTTAACATCCACAACTACTTCAAATTCTTCCCTGTCGATATCGGCAGTTTGAGAATCGAAATGAATTAGCGGAACTTCAGGAATCCACTGTTCATAGTTAAACTCTACCGGATCGTAACCTATTCCAATAACCAAATCGGCTTGGGTATAGATTTTTGCTACCTTATCCGAAAGTGCGTGGAATAATACGCCTGCATATAACGCATGTTTCTCCGGAAATATTCCTTTTGCCATTGGTGTCACTACAACCGGAATCTGAAACTTTTCTGCGAGTTGAAGAATTTTATCCTGAACACCGGCTCTGACTGCCGACAATCCAACCGCAACAACAGGCTTTTCTGCCTTAAAGAAAAGTAGTTTTGCCTTCATCATTTCATCGTCCGGAATTTGTTGTGACAATTCCTTTTTCAGCCGCAAATACTGAACAGATTTCTCAGATTCTTCAGCTCTGAGCAAACCAATTCCTGCGGGAATACCTAAATGTACAGGGCCGGGAACTTCGTCGACAGCAATTCCGGCAGCCTGTAAAATGATTTCATTTACATTATCATTGCCAATTCGGCTTGTCCACTTCGTAATGGATTTGAATAAAACCTGATGATCGATATTCATTTGAACAATTCTATCTCGCATATATTCCGGCATTTCATCGGTAAATGCAATCATCGGAAACCGATCGAGAAACGCGCCGCCAACACCTGTTGTTAAATTGGTTGCTCCGGGTCCGAAAGTTCCAAAGCATACGCCCGGAATTCCTGTTAATCTTCCACAAACACCTGCCATAAAAGCTGCAGTTGTTTCATTCCCCACCAAAATAAAATCGATTCCGGGTTCATTTCGCAACGCTTCGATATAATCAGTCATATTTCCGCTGGGCACACCAAATACATACCGAACTCCGATTTCCTTTAAAGTGTGGGCAAAAAGTTGAGCAACTGTGGGCATGATTTCATTTTTTGAAAAAGGAATATACAAAAAGGCGGGCAAGAAAAAGAAGATTGAGTTTGAAGTTGGATGAATAAATTCAAAATTGATATATTAAAGCATTATGATTAACGCCCCCTCTTAATCCCGCTAAAAGCGGGAAAAATTCCCCATTTGGGGGAACTAAAAGGGGTCAGAACTTACAAGTTGAACGATAAAATATCTTACATTTCTCTTGAAATATCCTCATTCTTAAAATTGCAAAAATATCCTATTTAAACTTGCTGAGTATATCTTTCACCGCATCTTTATGAATAGTAAATCCCATCATCTTTAGTTTGATATAATCTTCGTGAAAGAAATAGTAGCCGAATTTAGGATCATTTTCACCTACATTTCTGGAGCCGGAACTTGAATCTTTTATCAGGTACCAGTCGCCTGTGTCTTTATAGTTTTCGAGATAGCCAATCAGGTGCATTCCGTGGTCATCCGTGGTAGTTCCGTTTGAAAACCTGAACTGCCGGGCATCTTCATTAATATAATCCGATGGAATATCATAATCCGGAATCAGGGCGCAATTGGTCTCACGACTAAAACCTGTTTCTGAAACATCGCCGCCAATACTCATGGTATAACCTTTTTTAATGGCTTCTTTTACAATTTTCATAAAAACATCGAGCGGAACGTTGTAGTAATCTTTGCTGTGCCACCAGTTATCGGGCACTTTATATTCCACCTGTTGCCAGTAGGGTTCCTGTTTGTAGGAAAGAATTTCAACAAAATCGTCGGGATTGAGTTTCAGGTATTCTTTCATATAGGTCATAGGAACGTATTTTTTACCTTCAACCATAAACTCTGTTGGCGGAACTCCAATGTAATGATTCATAATGTCTTTTATCGTTTCAACACCATATTCCATATTCCAGCCATTTGATTCTTTCATCGAATTCAGAAATCCTTTCATCTCTTCCATCATTTTTGCATGGGTATGAAATTTTCGTCCGTGCAACAAACCTGTATAAGCGCTTTCCGGTACAGCGCCATACATTTTCATAATACGTGCAACAGCATTTCCTTCAGAACCTTCATCGAAATTGGAATCTCCACGTTTTTCAATAAACCGTTTTGCTTTTTCAACATATTCCCAATATACCGAATACATTTCCGACAGTTTCACCTGTTTCCCGGTTTGCCTGAAAATTTCAGCTTCATAAAACGATGAAGTGGAAAAACACCAGCAAGTTCCGCCGTTTCCCTGCGATAGGGTTGGCTGGCACCATGCAGTTGTGTACAGCGATGAATCGTTTGGCAAATCCATTCCCGACTGATCCATTACAAAACGTTTATAAGGCTCTTTCTCCTCCAAGTTGCTCATCCACATCCCTTACATCTTTTAAAATCGACTCGTAATAAAAGCCTTTACCACCTTCAACAACTTCAATTTTTCCTTTGCTTTCATTATTCTGTGCCATAGTATAAACAGCCGTGAATACAGCAACCAGCACCATAAAATTTCGTTTCATACCAAATATTTTATTCATGTAATTCATTTAAAATCAATGTATAGTCAGCGATTAATTGCTGATTTTATTTCAACATTTTCAAAAGAATATCATCCAAATTTTTCAAGCCGAAAAAATACTATTAATCTTTAAACTTACAGTTGATCATTATCAGGTTTTGATTTAATGTCGTTTAGTTATTGATAGCAGACCTCCCGCGGAGCGATCAGGAGACTTCGCTCAATCTGATAGTCACCTGGTGAATCTTTCGACTCTAAGTCCAAACCTGTAACATGATAAATCCTATAATTATTTCGAAAAATTAATAGGAAATTTGCATTGCATTCAAAAAAATAATCATGTTTAGATACGGAATCGATCATTTGACTTCAGGCAAAGCGCTGGAAATTCTGCATGGAAAAATCCCTGCTATAGTTGACAAAGCAGCCAGGGGAAAAATCGAAAAATGCCATGATAATGTGATAACTATTGCATCGCGCGACAGAGCTGTTTATGGCATAAACACCGGGTTCGGGCCATTGTGCACTACGAAAGTCAGCAAGGAAACAACAGGTGAGCTGCAGCGAAAACTCTTGCTAAGCCATAGCGTTGGCATAGGAAATCCGGTTTCCAAAGAAATTGCCAAACTAATGATGATTTTGAAGGTTCATTCGCTGGCGCAGGGTTATTCAGGGATTTCAATGGAAATCATCGACCGTATTTTGTGGCATATCGAAAACGATGTAATTCCTGTGGTTCCCGAGCAAGGCTCAGTTGGTGCTTCAGGCGATTTGGCGCCACTCTCACATTTATTTATTCCGTTAATTGGCGAAGGAAAAGTTTATTTCGAAAATGAAATTCAACCATCTTCCGAGGTTTTAAAAAAACATCATCTCGAACCAGTAAAACTTCATCCAAAAGCAGGACTTGCATTGATTAACGGAACTCAGTTTATTGCAGCTCACGCAGTATTTGTTGTTGACAAGCTGTACAATTGCCTCTCTGTTGCGGATATTGCAGCGTCAATGATGATTGAAGGCCTGGAAGGTTCGATGATGCCGTTTCACGAAGATCTGCATAAAATCAGGCCTTTTAAAGGAAATCAACATGTGGCGAAAAGAATTTACAGCTTTCTTGAAGGCTCTGAAATTGTGAGTTCACATATGCATTGCGACAAGGTTCAGGACCCGTATTCGCTCCGTTGTGTGCCACAGGTTCACGGAAGCTCGCGAAATGCGTGGCTCCATTTAAAAGAAGCCGTGGAAACCGAACTCAATTCGGTTACCGATAATCCCATTGTTTTTTCGGAAGATTTTACCATTAGTGGTGGAAACTTTCATGGGCAACCGCTGGCACTACCTTTGGATTATGTCTGTCTGGCCGCATCCGAACTGGGAAATATTTCGGACCGAAGAACTTATTTATCATTGGAAGGAAAAACGCCGGGTACTCCAAAGTTACTGATGAAAGATACAGGTGTAAATTCAGGTTTAATGATTCTTCAATATGCCTCAGCATCACTGGCAAGCGAAAATAAAGGGTTATGTTTTCCGGCAAGCGCGGATAGTATCCCAACTTCACTCGGACAGGAAGATCATGTGAGTATGGGTTCCATCAGTGCACGAAAAGCTTTGCGCGTGATTGATAATCTGGAAAAAATTCTGGCTATAGAACTGGTTTGTGCAGCGCAGGCTATCGATTTTAAACGCCCGTTAAAGTCAACTGAAGTAATTGATAATATTCACAATTATATTCGTACAAAAATTACGCATGCAAATGAAGACCGCATTTTTTCCGAAGACATAAATAAAGCGACTGAAATCATCAAAAACAGGGAAATACTGCCATTCACAAAAACAAAATTTCTGAATGATAGTGAATGGAATGAGCTATTTGAAAACTATTAACCTATTACCGGAAAAAATGAGTGCAGATTTTAAACAACTGATTTTACAGGGAATGCCTGAGCAATTGCCACCAAAACGAAAGATACCGAAGAACGTAAACCGCGCACCAAAACGAAAAGATATTCTTTCAGCAGAAGAAAAAAAACTGGCAGTTAGAAATGCACTTCGCTATTTTCCTGAAAAATGGCACACAGATTTGGCCGAAGAATTTGCCGAGGAACTTAAAGAATACGGGCGAATTTATATGTACCGGTTCAAGCCCGAATATAAAATGTTTGCCCGGTCAATTGATGAATATCCCGCAAAAAGTAAACAGGCAGCTGCAATTATGCTGATGATTCAGAACAACCTTGATCCAAAAGTTGCGCAGCATCCTGAAGAACTAATTACCTATGGCGGAAATGGAGCAGTTTTTCAAAACTGGGCGCAATATCTGCTTACCATGAAATACCTCTCCAAAATGACCGACGAACAAACTCTGCACATGTATTCCGGCCACCCGATGGGATTGTTTCCGTCATCAAAAGAAGCGCCACGGGTAGTGGTTACCAACGGAATGATGATTCCAAATCATTCAAAACCCGATGACTGGGAAAAATACAATGCGCTTGGCGTAACCCAGTATGGACAAATGACCGCCGGATCATACATGTACATTGGCCCGCAGGGAATTGTTCATGGCACGACAATTACTTTAATGAATGCTTTTCGAAATAATCTGAAAAGTGGAGAATCGCCAGCCGGAAAAATATTTCTCACTGCCGGCCTGGGTGGAATGAGCGGCGCACAACCTAAAGCAGGAAACATTACAGGCTGCATAACGGTTTGTGCCGAAGTAAATGAAAATGCCGCTAAAAAACGGCATACGCAAGGTTGGGTAGATGTTTTGATCTACGATTTTGATAAACTTGTTAAACGGATCAAAAAAGCACAGAAAAATAAGGAAGTCGTTTCAATTGCTTATGTCGGAAATGTGGTTGAATTATGGGAACTGTTTTACGATGAAGAGATTTTTATTCATGTGGGGTCCGACCAGACTTCGCTGCATAACCCGTTTGCGGGCGGTTATTACCCGGTAGAACTGAGTTTTGAAGAATCCAATCAAATGATGCGTGAAAATCCTGCGATGTTCAAACTGAAAGTACAGCAATCGTTGCAAAGACATGCCGCCGCCATCAATAAACACAGCGCAATAGGAACCTATTTCTTTGATTACGGAAATGCGTTTTTACTCGAATGTTCAAGAGCCGGAGCCGATATTATGGCTGAAAACGGTATTGATTTCAGATACCCATCCTATGTGCAGGATATTTTGGGACCGCTTTGTTTTGATTACGGATTTGGTCCTTTTCGCTGGGTATGTTCGTCGGGGAAACCGGAAGATTTGGCAAAAACCGACCAAATTGCCATTCGCGTTTTAAAAGAAATAAAAACAACAGCTCCGGTTGAAATTCAGCAACAAATGGAAGATAATATAAAATGGATTTCGGAGGCCGGGCAAAATAATCTGGTAGTAGGTTCGCAGGCACGAATTTTATATTCCGATGCCGAAGGCCGGATAAAATTGGCAGAAGCTTTTAACAATGCTGTTGCTTCTGGTGAGATTTCAGGGCCGGTAATTCTTGGCCGCGATCACCACGATGTAAGCGGGACCGATTCACCATACAGGGAAACAAGTAATATTTACGATGGAAGCCAATTTACCGCTGATATGGCCATTCACAATGTTATCGGCGACAGCTTTCGCGGTGCAACCTGGGTAAGTATTCATAACGGTGGTGGCGTTGGCTGGGGTGAAGTCATTAACGGTGGTTTTGGAATGTTACTCGATGGCAGCGAGGAAGCTGAAATCCGGTTAAAGCGAATGTTGTTCTACGACGTGAATAACGGGATTGCACGCCGTTCGTGGGCAAGAAATAAAAATGCGCTCTTTGCCATTGAACGGGAAATGCAAAGAAGCCCGGATTTGCAGGTGACATTGCCAAATTTGGTTTCGGATGAACTACTGGAGGAATTATTTTAGAAAATTCACCGGGTGACTCTTTGATACAACTTACAGTCACCCGGTGAATCCTAAATATTTAATGATGTGTCCCAAAAACCAGGATGGATTTCCCAATATTTTGAGTATTTTTGACTATAGCAGCAAATATTTAAAATGATTAATAACAAGTCAGATACATTGTCAATTATTAAGGAAACAGCCAGTAAATTTTTACCGGGTTGCAAAATCCTTCTTTTCGGCTCACGTGCCAGAAAAGATTTTGATTCTGACAGTGATTATGATTTTCTAATTATTACCAAAGACACCCTTGACATTCGAAGAAAAAGGATGCTTAAATCGATGATCAGAAAAGAATTAGCCCGATTCAAAATTCCAGCCGACATTCTAATTCAGAGTGAAGAAGAAATAACTTTAAAAAAAGAAATTACCGGGCATATACTAAAACAAGTTCTAAAGGAAGGAGTAGCTCTATGAACAGGGCTACGGCTGATTTCGTGAAACAGTGGCTAACAAAGGCCAATGAGGATTTATTCGTTGTCACAAAATTGACAGAAGACGAAATTATTGCAACTTCTGCAGTTTGTTTTCATTGTCAACAAGCGGTTGAGAAATTTCTGAAAGCATTTTTAATTGAAAATGGCGTTGATATCACAGCACATCCCATACCTGATGGTTAAACATTACTCCGATATCATTTTTTCAAGCTCCTCCAAATCCATATCAGGTTGAGTGATTTGGAATTTAGCTTGCAGGTAGAATTCGTTTCGTTTTTTCAGGGAAGTATCGATAAACGCTACCAAATCTTCTTTCGATTTTCCTTTTATCAGTGGCCGTTCGGTTTTGGAATGAATTAAACGTTCAGCAAGAATTTCAGGATCGATATTTAAAAAAATGGTTTTTCCCGAGTTATTCATCAAATCGATATTATCAAAAAAGCAGGGAGCACCACCACCGGTTGCAATTACGATATCTGTAAATTCCGAAAGTTCTTCCAAAGCTTTACGTTCTTTTTTGCGGAACTCAGTTTCTCCTTCTTCATCAAAAATTTGTGGAATGGTTTTACAGTTGCGCTCTTCAATGTAATTGTCCATATCGACAAACTGCACATTCAGATGCTTTGAAAGCCGCTTTCCCAACGTCGATTTCCCGCTTCCCATATATCCTATCAAGTATACCCTCATAAAAAACAGTTTAGTGTTCAGTGTTCAGAGAAATTTCTTTGAACTTTAAACTTTACACCTTGAACTTTAAACTAAAACAACGACATTTGGTTTGGATCGTCTTCCTTTTTTGGCCGTTTTATTTCAAACGGAATATCATCAAAGCTTTTTGGTTTCTCAGACTCGTCCTGGTCATCCATCTTTTCCGATTCATCCTCTTCAGGCTTATCGTGTTCATCTTTAATTACGGGTTCGAGTTCCTTAATATTTTTAACCTCATAATTCGACAAGCGTTTCCCTTTTGCTTTCCACGATTTTATGCCGATAAATTCTGCAACTTCAATAATTTCGTTATCGCGCTCTGCATTTTTTCCTCCAAACTGAAGTTCCAGCCGCGGATATCGTACCCAGGTAACACTAACCAGTTTATTGCCGGGATTATCGCCCACAAAGCGAATAAGTTTACCTTCCACTTCTTCAATCTCAAAACGCTTCACATAATAAAATCCCTGTTCGGCATCGTAATAAACAACCGACATCACCTTTTCGCTGTCATACTTTTCAATGGTTAAAATACCGGGTTCGAAATGGTTGCTTAAATCGTAGTTGTAGAGTTGATAATCGCCTCGTTTGTAAAGTACAAGAATCATATCGTCTTCAGCAAATTCGCCAAGGAATTTTCCGCGGCTGTCGGCATTCAGGCGCAGTACATCTTCATCGAACCAGATTTTGCGTCCACCAAGCGTGGAGAATCCTTTTTCCTTTAAACTGATTTTATGAACCTCGTTTTTTGTTAGCAAATTCCCCATCGACTGTCGGCCTTTAATGGCGAGCTCTCCCAAATCGACTTCAAAGTTGAGCTTTTTTAAACGCGGTTTTGGCTTAAGAACAATGCGCAAAACTTCGGCTTCTCCGTTCGGATTTGCTGAAAAATAAACCACTCTCGATCCTTTTGTTTCCCTGGTTAAATTATACTCCTTGTCGCGCGTAACGCCGGTTACAAAAAACCTTTTCATATAGTGGTAACCCGATTTTCCGTCTTTGTACACTACATTATACACGGTTCTTTTATCGTTCTTTTTGAAAACCGCTACATGAACGGGATTCTTGTCGATAAACGCTTTTTCGGACACCTTTGTGATAAAATATGAGCCGTCGCGCCTGAAAACAATAACATCGTCGATATCGGAACAATCACAAATGTATTCCGCCTTTTTGAGGCTTGTTCCCATAAAACCTTCTTTTCGGTCTATATACAGTTTTTCGTTGCGGACAACCACCTTGGCAGCCTCAATATTCTCAAAACTTCTGATTTCGGTTTTGCGCTCTTTCCCTGCGCCAAATTTGTTTTTAAGGTGTGCAAACCACTTAATAGTATATGCAACAATATTTGTAATATTATTGATTACCTCTTCGATTTCATCTTCAATAGCTTTTAACTGATCGTTAGCTTTATCCTTGTTGAATTTCAGGATTCGCGCCATTTTTATTTCCATCAGTTTCAGTATATCATCGCGGGTTACAGCTCTTTTAAGTTTTGGTTTCCATGGCTCCAATCGTTTATCGATGTGTGATACCGCCTGATCCATGTTTTCCGAATCTTCAAATTTTTTGTCTTTGTAAATTCGTTCTTCAATAAATATTTTTTCAAGCGAAAGAAAATGCCAGGCTTCCTCGAGTTCCGACTTTTTAATTTCAAGCTCGAGTTTTAACAGTTCTTTTGTGCTATCGGCCGAACGTCGCAGAATTTCCTTAACACCGATAAATATGGGTTTCTCATCTTCGATAATTACCGAATTGGGCGATAGGGAAACTTCACAATCGGTAAAAGCATATAAGGCATCAATGGTTTTATCGGATGACACACCTGACGCTAAATGAACAATAATTTCAACATCCTGTGCGGTATTGTCATCAATCTTTTTGACTTTAATCTTACCCTTGTCGTTGGCTTTAATAATAGAATCGATTAATGTACTGGTTGTTTTTCCGTATGGAATTTCATTAACGACCAACGTTTTATTGTCGCGTTTTTCAATTTTTGCCCTTACTTTAACCGAGCCGCCACGCATCCCGTCGTTATAGCGGCTGACATCGGCCATACCCCCAGTTGGAAAATCGGGATACAATTCAAAATCTTTTCCTTTCAGGTAGGCAATGGAACCATCAATCAGTTCAATAAAATTATGCGGAAAGAGTTTTGACGCCAATCCAACTGCAATTCCATCCACTCCCTGAGCGAGCAATAACGGAAACTTTACCGGTAAGGTAACCGGTTCCCTTTTCCTCCCGTCGTACGAAAGTTTCCAGTTGGTGGTTTTTGGGTTAAAAAGTACTTCCAATGCAAATTTCGACAACCTTGCTTCGATGTATCGCGGAGCTGCCGAACCATCGCCGGTTAAAATATTTCCCCAGTTTCCCTGGGTGTCTATCAAAAGTTCTTTTTGCCCCAACTGAACAATTGCATCGCCAATCGACGCATCTCCATGCGGATGATATTGCATGGTTTGCCCGATAATATTTGCGACTTTGTTGTAACGGCCATCGTCCATCTCGCGCATGGCATGCATAATTCGCCGCTGCACAGGTTTTAATCCATCGTTGATATAAGGAACCGCACGCTCGAGAATTACATACGACGCGTAATCAAGAAACCAGCTACGGTACATCCCCGACAAGTAAATTATCTGGTCTTTTACCTCATCTTCCTCCTGCTGGTTTTCCTGTGACCCTTCCTGCGGTTCTTCCGGATTTGTGATTTCTTCTGACATTCTATTTTAATTCCTTTTCTTTCAAATTAGTAATCGAGCCGGTTAGGATTTTGTCTTGAATCCCAAAGTCGAAGAACAACTATGCTATCGTTGTAAATTTTATAAACTATCCAATAATTTCCTATAATTTTTATCCTGACATCTGGTCGATTTGTCTTTTTCCCACTATGTGGAAACTTGCAAACCGTGTTAAGAGATTTTATAAAAAGGTTGTCAAGTTTTTGGCTGTATTTTACTGATTTGTTTTTATTAACCCAGAATGATAAAATTTGAAACCTGTCAATTAAGGCACGGTTTGTCCATTTTATTTTTCTAACCATTCTTTGATAATTTTGTCAGCTTGTTCTGCACTCACATACTCTCCTTTTTTATATTGTTCTTCAGCCTCTTTTACTGCCTTTAATTCTTCATCGGTGAAATAATAAATTTCTTCACAATTTTCTTCTTCTTCTAAAAATCGGAGCAATTCCTTCAAAATAGATTCGTCATTTATCGAGCCTATTTTACTAATCAATTTTTTCTTTAGTTCAATTGCTGTCATAACCGAAGTTTTTTTAAAACTACAAAAATAATGAACTGTTGGTATTAGGCTACCTCATCTTTTTCGATATACAAATTCTCAATAATAAAATCCTGTCGTCTCAGGTGTGTTTTTTCCCATATAAAATTCAAGCATTTGCGTTACCGATTCATGCTTTTTCAACATTACGGGATCCAGCCGGATATCTTTGCCGATAAAGTGTTTAAATTCATCGGGAGAAATTTCTCCCAACCCTTTAAATCTTGTAATTTCCGGTTTTCCCTTTAACTTCTTTATTGCACTTTGTCGTTCTGAATCTGAATAACAGTAATATGTTTTTTGCTTGTTTCGTACCCTGAACAATGGAGTTTGCAAAATATACAAATGCCCTTTACGGATTAACTCCGGAAAAAACTGCAGGAAGAAAGTGATTAACAACAACCGGATATGCATCCCATCCACATCGGCATCGGTAGCGATAATTACTTTGTCATAACGCAAATCTTCCATACTATCTTCAATATTCAGCGCAGCCTGCAAAAGATTAAATTCCTCGTTTTCGTAAACCACTTTTTTTGTTAATCCGAAGGTATTCAAAGGTTTTCCTTTTAAGCTGAAAACAGCCTGTGTATTTACATCGCGCGATTTGGTAATTGAACCACTCGCCGAATCGCCTTCAGTAATAAAAATCGAAGTGTTTTCACTTTGCTCATGCTTTTCACTAAAATGAATTCTGCAATCCCTTAATTTTTTGTTATGAAGACTTGCTTTTTTAGCGCGTTGTTTTGCCAGCTTTTTAATTCCTGAAATCGCTTTTCGTTCCCTTTCCGATTCCACAATCCTTCGAAGCAAAACTTCCGATGTATCCGGATTTTTATGCAGAAAATTATCCAACTCCTTCTGAAGGAAATTGGCCACATGTGCTCTCACCGATGGCCCGTCGGGACCAATATCCCTTGAACCCAGCTTTGTTTTGGTTTGCGATTCGAATACCGGTTCTTCCACTTTTATACTGATGGCGGCAACAATGGAAGCACGTATATCAGAAGGATCGAAATCCTTTTTATAATAATCACGAATGGTTTTTACCAACACCTCACGAAATGCCGATAAATGCGTACCGCCCTGTGTGGTATGCTGGCCATTTACGAACGAATAATAATCTTCGCCATACTGATTTCCATGCGTTATGGCAATCTCAATATCCTCACCTTTTAAATGAATGATGGGATAAATGGGGTCGTGATCCATGTTTTCTTCCAGCAGATCGCGCAAACCATTTTTCGAATAATACCGTTCACCATTGTATTCGATAACCAGGCCGGCATTAAGAAAGTATAGTTTTTAAGCATATCCACCACAAAATCGGTGATGTAGTGAAATTTCTTAAAAACTGCATTGTCGGGCTCAAACATTACCATTGTCCCGTTTGGTTCATCCAAACCCTTGTAATCGTTTTCGTCGGTTTTTATGCCCTGGCTAAAACGTATTTCCTTTGCAACGCCTTCCCGAACCGATTTTATTGTAAAATCCGATGAAAGTGCATTAACCGCTTTTATTCCTACACCGTTTAAACCCACCGATTTTTTGAAGACTTTGGAATCGTATTTGGCACCGGTATTCATTTTACTGGCCACATCAATCAGTTTTCCGAGAGGAATTCCACGGCCATAATCCCTGACCAACACCTTTTCCTGGTCGATTTCGACTGTAATTTTTTTACCGAAACCCATCATAAATTCATCGATGGAGTTATCCATTACTTCCTTTAAAAGCACATAAATGCCATCATCGTAAGCCGAACCATCGCCCAGTTTCCCAATATACATACCCGGGCGTTTACGGATGTGTTCCTGCCAATCCAGCGTTCTAATTGTTCCTTCGTCGTAATTCGGAGTCATCTTTCAATCCTCTTTTTTTCTAATAATCTTAAATTTTTCTGATCTGCGTTCCTGTCAATGATAAGTTTCGAATGCAAAAACGATTTTTATCCATTTCAAAAAAATAAAAGCCTTTTTTTGCAATGTGCCACAAATATAACGAAACAAAGGTGGATCACGAAGGATTAGCCCGTACAGTAACTAACATTAAATAGTTGAAAAGTCGGTGCTATACCCGTTGATTTTACTGATGATTTGAAAGTTTTTCACAAAATTGTGTTAACATATCCGGTTTTTTGATTGAATTCGAATCTATATCCAATGCTAATTATTTTAAGGATATAACATATTCTTCCGGCATAAAAATAATGCTCCTTTTAAATTGTCTAATTTTGTTTACCTGCTCGATGAAAACAACAAAATGTTCAATGACTGAAGGCAAATTCATATATCACCAGAGAATATTTAACAGCTTTAAAAACATCTTTCGTTCGTTGAAATACAGGAACTTTAGATTGTTTTTTGGCGGGCAAAGTATTTCGCTGATTGGTACATGGATACAGCGAATTGCAATGCCGTGGCTGGTGTATGATATTTCGCACTCGGTTGTTTTGCTGGGAATTGTCGGTTTTGCCGGCCAGATTCCAACCTTCTTGCTTGCGTCGTATGCCGGTGTAATTGTAGATCGAAAAAACCGTTACTATATTATTATCGCAACCCAGATTCTGGCAATGTTACAGGCACTTACGCTGGCTATATTGGTTTTTACGGGAATGATACAGGTTTGGCATATTCTCCTGTTAAGTGTGGTACTGGGATTAATAAATGCTTTTGATATGCCATCGAGACAATCGTTTATGATTGAAATGGTGGAGAAGAAGGAAGACCTTGGAAATGCCATAGCACTGAATTCAACCATGGTAAACGGTGCACGCTTACTTGGTCCGTCGATTGCAGGAGTGCTGATATCCATTACAGGCGAAGGAACATGTTTTCTGATAAATGGCTTGAGTTACATTCTGGTTATTTTGTCGCTTTTCCTGATGAAAGTTAAACCAAAAGAACGCATTAAAAAAAGCACAAAAGTATTTCATGAATTGACGGAAGGCTTTAAATATACATTTGGTTTTAAACCCATAAAATATATTATTCTAATGCTTGCATTGGTTAGCCTGATGGGTATGCCTTATGCAGTTTTAATGCCGGTTTATGCCAAAGAAGTCCTTCTCGGAGATTCACACACTTTTGGTTTTTTGATGGGAGCATCAGGACTTGGAGCATTATCTGGCGCACTATACCTTGCATCGCGGAGAAATGCTGCGGGACTTGAAAAACTCATTCCGTTTTCTGCGGCTGTTTTTGGACTTGGGTTGATTCTGCTTTCACTGTCCCGCGCTTTCTGGCTTGCGGCATTGGTTATGGTACTCACAGGCGCCGGAATGATGCTGGTGATGGCTTCGAGCAATACAGTTATTCAAACCGTAATCGACGATAATAAACGAGGCCGGGTGATGAGTTTTTACGCCATGTCGTTTTTTGGCACAGCTCCTTTTGGAAGTCTGCTTGCAGGTAGTCTGGCAAAAATTTTAGGAACGCCGTTTACATTAGCAATCGGAGGTATTTCATGTATAATCGGAGCATCAATTTATTTGAGAAAAATTCCGGAATTGCAAAATCTGATTCGACCGGTTTATGAAAAACAGGGGATTTTTTATCGCTAAATTTATCTGAAATTCAGGCTAGATAATTCCCATTTTTTTCATCAAAAAAGTGGCATTCATCGTTTTTGTTACGCCATCGGAAAGTTTATAGTCGAAAACCATTTCATCGTTTTCAATCCGAATTTCAAAACAGGAATTTAGTACTTGTTCAGGAAATTCTTTTTCGAGTTCACTGAGTTTTAAATCATGCGTAGCGATTAATGAAACCGACTGATATTGTATCAACTTTCGTATCAGCTTTTTCGAACCTTCAAGCTTATCGACAGAATTGGTTCCCTTCAGCATTTCATCAAGGATAATAAAAATACGCTCTCCATTTTTCAGACGATCCAAAACTCCTTTTAATCGTTTTAATTCAGCAAAAAAATACGATTCATCTTTTAACAATGAATCTGTCGTTCTCATGTTGGTGTATATATCCACCGGATTAAAAACCATCTTATCAGCACAAACAGGAGTTCCTAAACGCCCTAAAATAAGGTTCACTCCAACGGTTCGCAAAAATGTACTTTTCCCGGCCATATTTGCCCCGGTTACAATCATTACTTTCGACCATCCGTTTAGTTCAAAATCATTGTCCACTCTTTTCTCAGGATGAAGTAGCGGATGGCCCAGTTCTTTTGCATTCAATATAAAATCTCCTTCCTGAATTTCAGGATAAGTAAAATCAGGATGATTATTTGCATAGTTTCCAAGACTGATTAAAGCATCCATTTCGGAAATAACATTTAGCCAGTCTGCCAGCTTTTTATGATGTTTGCTATGCCAGTACCACAAATGATAAACACACCGGATATCCCATAAAAACAGCGAATTAAGAAAAATACCTACAGCTAAATTCTGTCGATATTCAAATTCTTTTACAAGGCTTTTTAAACTACTAAAAACTTTTTCGGCCGATTGAGGCGAACTGACTTCTTTCTGTAGTTTTTTCAAATATTCCGACTGAAAGTCAGCGCTTTCCATTGCCTTAAGCAATTGCATGTATTTTGCCAGTAATTCTGATTTTCGACCAAAAAACCGGAAATATTCGTTAATTCGTTTCCAGAAGAAAACAGAAATCAAAACCCATTGAGTAAAAATAAAAAGAAGTAAAAACAAGTTATGTGATTCCGAGAATTGAAGGGATTGCAGAAAGAATTGTAAATGCAGGAATAATCCGGATAAGCCATTTTATTTTTTCAGCATTATTAAGGCTTATTTCCATTTCCGACCAAGTAATAATTTCATCGTTTAGTTCATCCGATTCTTCAAACAACGAACCTTCAGCTAAAAACTGTAAGCGCCATTCAGGATTCTCAGACAATTCCTGAATTGCCTGTCGCCTTTTTTCTATTTCATTTTTTGAAAGCGGCGGATTCATTAACCAGGCAGCAAGTTTCCTGGCGCCGTTTTTTGTTGCTGTCCGGTTAAGAAACTGGTAAAGTGAACCTTCACCAAATAAATCTAAATCGTAGGAAAAAAAATGGTCGGTATTTAAAAATCCGGCGCCGTTTTTAAAATGGGAAAATGAATGTTTTAACGCCTGAATTTCATCTTTTACAAGTTTTATTAATACAGTTAGTTTCTTTTTTTGGTTTTCAAGCTGAATATTTTTTTTCACCAAAAAAAAGAAAAGAATAATTGCTGCAACTGAAATAAGCAGCGTATTAAAGCTTTTAATACCAAAAATAAAAAGCGGAAAGAAAATGAACAGAAATGCAAAAAAACGATACCACGCAAACCACCTCACCTTTTGGGTAACCGATGTAAGTTCAGCAGAATATTTCTCTGATTTTTCCTGATAGAAACCCTGTACTTTTGAATTCATATTAAAGGTAACCGTAATAATGCAAAATGGATGAAGTAATAAAAACGGTAGACAATAATACCAGTATTGCTAAAAAAATGATCCGAAAATCGGCATCGGGCAAACTCGTCATTTCAATTTTTGGCTGCCTGGCCACGAAAAAACGATTTTCGATAAACAGCAATACTTTAAAAAAAACATAACCTGCTCCCCAACCAATTATAGCTCCGCCAATAACATCGAGCGGATAATGCACGCCGGAATAAATTCGGGAATAGGAAACCACAATTGCCCAAACAAAAAGAAGAAAACTATACCAGCGGTTTTTAAAAATCCGTGAAGTAAACACGAAAATGGCAAATGTATTGGCTGCATGCGATGAGACAAATCCGTACATTCCGCCTTTGCGTAACACATTATGCGCCAATGCACCAATAACAGGATCGTGTACCGGCCGCAACCGATGAATTGTTTCTTTAATTAATACTGAAATTTGGTCGCTGGCTGCTATTGTAATAATGAGAATCAGAACAATCAACCATGTTTTTTTTCTATAGTTTTTTACGAAATAATAAATAATTACAAGATAAAACGGCAGCCATGTTTCCTTCCGGGTAATCATCAGCATTATAGTATCCCAATAATTATTATGAAACCCGTTGAAAAACAAAAACAGCTCCTTATCCCATTCGATTATTTGCTGAAAAATTCCCATTTAACTGTTTAAAATTTCCCAGATTTTATCTTTTAATTTCTGAATGTTCATGCCGGTTACCGACGAAAAAAACATATGCGGAATATTGTTCAATTCCTTACTGATTTCTGCCATTAATTCCTCATCGAGCATATCGGCTTTACTAATGGTCAAAAACCGTTGCTTGTCCAGTAACTCGGGATTGTATTTTTCGAGTTCGCTTAGCAGAATCTTATATTCCTTTAAATGATTTTTACTATCAGCCGGAACCATAAACAGCAGCATTGAGTTTCGTTCGATGTGCCGAAGAAAGCGCAAACCCAAACCTTTTCCTTCATGCGCACCTTCAATAATTCCGGGAATATCGGCCATTACAAACGAACGTTGCTCACGATGTCCAACAATGCCAAGATTCGGTACTAATGTGGTAAAATGATATTCGGCTATTTTGGGTTTTGCCGCAGAAACTACCGATAAAAGTGTTGACTTTCCTGCACTTGGAAAACCAACTAAACCGACATCGGCTAAAACTTTCAGTTCCAGAATTCGCCAGCCTTCCACTCCTGCTTCTCCTGGTTGTGCAAATCGCGGCGTTTGATTGGTTGCCGATTTAAAATGGTCGTTACCAAGGCCACCACGGCCGCCTTCCATAAGAATTTTTGATTCGCCGTGTTGTGTAATTTCAAATATGAATTCGCTGGTTTCAGCATCACGTGCAATGGTTCCCAATGGAACTTCAACAACAATATCTTCGCCATCGGCACCGGTACTTCGTTGTTTTCCGCCCGATTCGCCGTTTCCGGCAGTTATATGTTTTTTGAATTTCAGGTGAAGAAGTGTCCACATGTGTTCGTTTCCGCGGAGGATAATATGACCACCGCGACCGCCATCGCCGCCATCAGGGCCGCCTTTTGGAACAAATTTCTCTCTGCGCAAATGAGCTGAACCGGCTCCTCCATTCCCTGACTTACAGTGAATTTTTACATAATCAACAAAATTCGATTCAGCCATTCTTTCCAAAGTATTTATTCACCGGGTGACTTCTATCTGCAACATATAGTCACCCGGTGAATTGTCATTTAGGACAAATTACAATTTTCCAATTACTGACTTCAGTCTTCCGGCAATTTCTTCAATACTTCCCATTCCGTTAATTCCGTAGTGTTTTCCCTGAGCATTGTAATACTCAACTAACGGAAGTGTTTTTTCATTATACACATTTATTCGGTTTTCAATCACCGATTGATCCTGATCATCGGCACGTCCTGAACTTTTACCACGACTAAGCAAACGGTTTATTAATTCCTGTTTTTCCACTTCCAGGCTTAACATAGCGCTAATCGGAGTTCCGTTTTCATTTAGCAGTTTATCGAGCGCTTTTGCCTGTTCCACAGTACGCGGAAACCCGTCGAAAATAAATCCTTTTGTATCTTTGTTGCTTTCGAGTTTACTTTTAATCATGCCAATCACAACCGCGTCAGGAACCAATTCGCCTTTTTCCATATAACTTTTTGCTTCCATTCCGAGTTTTGTACCGCCAGCAATTTCACTTCGTAATAAATCGCCGGTTGATAAATGGTCAAGTTTGAAAGACTCAATAAGAAATTCTGCCTGTGTGCCTTTTCCTGCTCCGGGAGGGCCGAATAAAACTAGATTTAACATCGTATTTTGGTTTTTTAATCGTTAATAACTGAATAAATATCTATTAAATTCCGGCCAAAGCCGTCGTAATCCAATCCGTATCCAACAATAAAATCATTTGGGATTTCCATGCCGATATAATCGAGTTGAACTTTTTTCTGCAATGCATCGGGTTTTAATAACATCGTTGCAATTTTCACTTCCAGTGGATTTAATTTCGACAATTGTTCAAGAATGTTTTCAATGGTAATTCCCGTGTCCACAATATCTTCGAGGATAACAACTGTACGGCCTTCGATATTTTCGTTCAATCCGATTAACTGTTTTACCGTACCGCTTGTTTTGTCGCCATTATACGAAGCAAGTTTTACAAATGAAATTTCGGTTTCCACCAAATCTATTCGTTTAAATAATTCGGCGGCAAACATAAACGAACCATTTAAAATGCATACAAAAAGCGGGTTTTTTTCTTCGAAATCCCTGTTCATTTTTTCGGCCATTACTTCAATTACCGAACGAATTTTTTCGTATGGAATATAAAGTCCGAAAGTTTTATCGTGGATTTTAACCTGCTTCATTATGGAAAAATTGATTTTTAAAAGTTGCTATTTTGCCTTAATTTTAAGCCGTGAAAATTAAAAGGCACAAAATTAACAAAACAATTCGATTAACTGAAAATATAAAAAGTAAAACATGAAGGCAAAAGTGAGCATTATTATGGGTAGCACTTCCGATTTAGGTGTGATGGAAAAAGCGGCAAAGCTGTTTGATGAATTCGAAATTCCGTTTGAAATAAATGCACTATCGGCACACCGTACACCCGATGAAGTGGAAAAATTTGCCAAAGGCGCAAAAGACAGAGGAATAAAAGTAATTATTGCCGGAGCCGGAATGGCAGCACATTTACCCGGCGTAATTGCTGCAATGACTCCAATTCCGGTAATTGGCGTTCCGATTAATGCCAGCCTTTCGGGTTTTGATTCCATATTGGCAATTCTGCAAATGCCTCCGGGAATTCCGGTTGCAACAGTGGCTGTAAACGGCGCAATGAATGCAGCAATTCTTGCGGTTCAGATGATGGCTACAGGTGATGAAGCGCTTATGCAGAAAATGGTGGATTACAAGGAAAGCCTGAAAAAGAAAATCGTGAAGGCAAACCAGGATCTTTCGGAAGTAAAATATAAATTCAAAACGAACTGATATTCAACGAATATTTTGTGTAAATTGGGCATAAAATCGTTTAAACTAATGCCAATAAATTCTGAATACATACAGAAAATAAAAAGTTTTTTTGAGACCAAACCTGTTTTGCGGGTTTACGTCTTTGGTTCCTACGCAAATGGCTCGGAAACCGGACAAAGCGATATCGATATATTGGTGGATCTCGATTATTCGCAAAAAATAGGATTACGTTTTGTTCAAATGAAACTGGATCTTGAAAAACTTCTTAACAAGGAAGTCGATTTGGTTTCTTCAAATGGTTTATCGCCATTCATAAAATCGCAAATTGAAAAGGAAAAAATGTTGGTCTATGAAAGGTAAATCCGGAGATTATGCCAGGCTACAACATATTCTCTTTGCTATAACTGAAATTGAAAAATATATTGCCGACCGAAATTTTTCGGATTTTATTTCGAATTCAATGTTTAGGTTTGCATGTATAAAACAATTGGAAATTATTGGCGAAGCTTCAAACCACATAAGCATTGAAACGCAGCAACATTTTTCTGAAATTCAGTGGGGACAGATAATCGGGATGAGAAACATTTTTATACATGATTATTTGGGAATCGATCTGAACATTGCCTGGGAAATTATTGAGTTTGACATTCCTGATTTGAAAATAAAAATTATTGAAATTATTGATAAAATGAAATAAGAAGTTGTTCCTCAGACAAAGCATGAAAAAAAGAATTTGCATTCTTATATTATCGGTTTTTGTTTTTGTAAACTCATACGCTATCGAAAACTACCCCGCAGGAGCGCGCTCCCGTGCACTTTCCAATGCGTTTATTTCTGTTTCCGATGTTTGGAGCACTTTTCACAACCAGGCAGGAATTGCAGGAATTCAAAATATTTCAGCAGGATTTTATTATGAATCGCGTTTCATGGTTGACGAATTATCGTTAGCTGCCGGAACTTTTATTCTTCCCACAAAATCAGGAAATTTTGGAATCGGATTTTTCCAGTTTGGTAAAGGTTCGTTTAAGGAAAATCAATTTGGCCTTTCCTATTCAAAAGCACTTTCAGAAAAACTCAGCGCCGGAATTCAGCTCGATTATTTTTCTCAACAGTTTCCGGAAAATGAACGCTCCAAAGGTTTTGCGACTTTTGAAACCGGAATTATATATTCTCCAAATAAAAAACTGTTTTTGGGCGCACACGTTTTTAATCCTATTTTAGGTGGAATCGAAACTTTGGAAGGAAAACAAAAAATGCCAGCAGTAATTCGGATTGGCGGACATTATAAGTTTGATGAAATGGTGATGGTAATTCTGGAAGTTCAAAAAGATACAGAAAATGCTGCTTCTGTAAAATCGGGAATTGAATTTTTGCCGGTTCGCAATCTCGCCCTTCGTTTTGGAGTTTCAGGAAAGCCTTTTTCCTACACCGCAGGAATTGGTTACAGGTTTGGAAAAATAAGCACCGATATCGGGTTTGGTTATCATGGAAATTTGGGAATTACACCAGCTGTTTCTGTTCAATTTGAGTTGTAATGAAGAAAACCATAATCCATATAATCCTGATTTTCTCTATCGCTTTTCCGGTATTTCTTTCGGCACAGGAAACCGATCCACAAAAAATGATTGAGGCAATTATCGAATCTCATCTTGAAGATCTGGATGAAGAAACCGATGTAAGCCTGATTATTGAAGACCTTGAAGATTTAGCCGAAAACCCGGTAAATATAAATTCTACAAGCAAAACTGAACTCTCGCGGCTTTACATTTTAAATGATATTCAAATTTCAAAATTGCTGGAATATGTAAAAGAATTTGGGCCGGTGTACTCCATTTACGAATTGCAAACCGTTGATGGCTTAACGCCGGATTTACTAAACAAAATCAGTTTCTTTATCACTTTTGGACCAGTTGAGGAAGAAAAGGAAAAATTTTCCGAAGCTTTAAAATATGGTCGACATCAGTTGCTTGTCCGCGCCTTAAGAACCACACAAAAAGCCAAAGGTTATAAATTGAAAGATGACGGTACAACCGCATACGAAGGTAATCCTTTCCGGTATTACAGCCGTTACCGGTTTGAAGCAGATGAACTTTTTTCAGCAGGAATAACCGCAGAAAAGGATCCTGGTGAAGCATTTTTCAAAGGCTCAAACAAAAAAGGATTTGATTTTTATTCCGGTCATGTAGGTTTTAAAATCAATAATTTTTTACCAAAAGTCATCATCGGAGATTTTATCGTTCGTTCAGGACAGGGATTGGTTCTGTGGCAGGGATACACTTCAGGAAAATCGGTTTATGCGCTGGATATTGCAAAAACTGCACAAGGTATCCGGCCTTTTACTTCGGTGGATGAAAATTTTTATTTCAGGGGTGTGGCAACAAATCTCAAATTTGGAAATTTTGACGTAAACCTGTTTTATTCCCAAAAAAACGACGATGCCAATATTGAAACTTCTGAAGATGGGAATCTGTATTTCACAAGCCTTCAAACTTCGGGTTATCACAGAACAATAAATGAAATCGACGATGAGAAATCGGTCCGTCATCAAAATATGGGTGGTTTTGCCAGTTATACTTTTAGAAACCTGAAAATCGGAATGACTTTTCTATATGAGCAATTTGAAATTCCATTTATCCGAAGCGATCAGCTTGTACAACCAATTTCCGGTTTTCAGGAAAGGAAAATATTAATGGAGGGATAAATTATCTTTTCAACAAAGGTAAATACCAGTTATTTGGCGAAGCTGCTATTTCAAAATCGGGAGGAAAAGCCATTTTTCAGGGAGCGGTTGCACGATTAAACGACCAGCTCAGTTTTTCGGCTTTGTTCCGCCATTTCGATAAAGATTACCAGGCGACTTTGGGCAAACACGTTTGCGGAAGGAAGTAATACCAGCAATGAATCGGGCCTTTATTTTGGCACAAAAATTTTACCGGTAAAATTTGTAACACTTTCGGCATATTCCGATTTTTACCGTTCGGAATGGATAAATTTTACAACTGCCGGCCCATCAGTCGGACATGATATTTTTGTTCAGGCAAATGTTGTTTTTTCACGGAAATTCGAATTTTACCTTCGATATAAAAATGAAGAAAAAGAACAAAAATTAACAGTAATGAACGATATGTAAATTTACCAGAACAAACAGTAAAAAGCCGGTTTCATGTTCAGTATAAACCTGTTGAAATATTAACACTGAAAACCCGTTTCGAACTTTGCAATTACAAGGGTGATGAAAAAGAAAACGGAATTATGATTTTCCAGGATGTGCAGTTTCAACCGGAGAAAATTCCTGTTGAAATTTCAATCACGAGTTGCATGGTTCAATACAGAAAGTTACAATTCGCGAATTTATGCCTATGAAAACGATTTGCTCTACACTTTTTCCATTCCGGCATATTACGGAAAAGGATTTCGCACATATTTCAATTTGAAATATAAAATTTGCGACAAACTCGATTTCTGGTTTAAGGTTGCCAACACACCTTGGAGCGACCGTGAAACCATCAGTTCAGGAAATAACGAAATTGAAGGCAGAAACAAAACGGAGTTAAAATTTCAACTTAGGTTGAAAATCTGATCAGGATTGACTTACTTTGCCGAGTTTTTCAAAAAAATGCTAAATATGTCTGAATACAATTTTGATGATATTCGCCCTTACACCGATAAGGAGTTAAAGTCGAAAATCAGGTTAATGGTTAAAGACCCGATTTTCGATGAGGTGCTGATGCACATTTTTAAATTCAGGCCAAAAGTTGAAATGGTAAAACTGCAGCTACGAATGGTAAAATCCATCCGTCAGTTACAGGGCACTTTTCTTTACGATTTATTGCGGATGATCATCAATAAAACTTCCAACGGATTAACCTGTACCGGAATTGAAAATCTGGATAAAAAGAAACCTTACCTTTTTATTTCCAATCACCGCGATATTGTTCTCGATGCTGCATTGTTGAATTTCCTGATTTTTGAAAAAGGAATGAATACAACGCATGATTGCCATTGGCAATAATCTGTTTTTATACAAATGGATTGAACATGCCGTAAAATTAAACCGTGCATTTGTAATAAAGCGAAATCTTCCTCCACGCGAATTAATGGAAGCTTCACAAAAAGTTTCTCATTTTATTCGTAAATCCATTATCGAAGACAAAATTTCAGTTTGGATTGCACAACGCGAAGGCCGCACCAAAGACGGATTCGACAAAACCCAGCTCAGCGTTTTGAAGATGCTGAACATGAGCAACAAAAACAGTTTTGCCGAAGGATTTAAAGAACTGAATATTGTTCCGGTTTCTATTTCGTATGAAATTGAACCCTGCGGATTGGCAAAAATGAAAGAGTTGATAAAAAAAGAACATTACGGACAAATGAAAACCAGCAAAGACGATTTAAAAAGTATGTCGATGGGAATGTTTAATCCAAAAGGAAGAATGCGTTTTTCGTTTGGAACGCCGATGGAACTTCCGAATGATTTTGGCGAAGAAAAAACAAAGGAACAGCAAAACAAGATTATCCAGGAAATTGCCGAAAAAATTGACCAGCAGATTTATACCAATTATAAACTCTGGCCAAACAATTATATCGCTTACGATATGCTGATGCAGGAACACCGTTTCAAACATAAATACACGCATACCGAAGAAAAGAAATTCGAAATGATGGTGGAACAGGCCATGATTCATATCGACTACCCGATTACCGATATACAGGAACGCTTTTTAAAAGTTTACGCCAATCCGGTAATCAATAAAATTAAGGCAACAGGAATGTAAAATTTTAATCAGCGTATAAACTTGAAACAGTTAAAATCGATAATCTGGGACTGGAACGGAACACTGCTGAATGATCTCGATTTTTGCATTTCAACCATAAATGTTCTTCTTGAAAAGAGAAATCTGCCAAAACTTAACCGAAACACGTATAAGGATGTTTTCTCATTCCCGGTTAAAGATTATTACCAGGCTATTGGTTTTGATTTTGCCAAAGAAGATTTTGCGATTCCGGCGAAGGAATTTATCGATTTGTACGACAGTAATGTAAAAAGTTGTACGCTTCATAATTTAGCAACAGACATCCTTTCGCATTTCAGGAAAAAAGATATCAGGCAATTTGTGCTTTCGGCAATGAAACAAAACATGCTGGAACAAAACCTGAAACACAATGGCATTTTTGATTTCTTTGAAGGAGTAGCCGGGTTAAACGACCATTATGCAGTTTCAAAAATCGAACGGGGCGAACAACTTATTTCGGAATTCAATATTGAAAATACCAGCGCATGGATTGTTGGCGACACAACTCACGATTTTGAAGTGGCACAGCAGCTTGGAATAAATTGCCTGCTAATTGCCGACGGACATCAATCGAAAGAGCGACTAAAAGCAACGGGTTCTCCGGTAATTTCTTCGTTGAAGAACATAAAAGAATTTGATTTTGAAATCTAAAAGCTGAGTGGCTAAAAAATATCCCTGATTCGAATTTCCTTGATATAAAGTTGAAGATTGGTTTTTCCCCTGAATTCATTTTCGGCAATGGTATAACAAATGTCGAACGGCGAACCGGAAGTAATAGCATCAAATGCTTCGGACTGATTAAATGCAATACCCGGGAAAATACCTGAATTTACGTCGGGTTCCACCAAATCCAGTTTTATATGTTCCTGGTTTTTACCCACGCGTCGGCTTGTTCCTGCATCAAAAACATCTTCAGTTACAAAAACAGGCGTCATATTATGCGGGCCAAATGGTGCAAACTGTTTTAAAATGCGGTAAAATCTGGGTGTAATTTCGCTAAGCGTTATTTTTGCATCGATATCGATAGACTGAATTTGTTGCACGTCGGTAATCTGGTTGGTAACAATTTCTTCGAAACGTTCACGGAAAGCGGGAATATTTTCAATTTTCATTGTTAACCCGGCAGCATACATGTGACCGCCATACGATTCCAGCAAATCGCTGCATTTGCCAATGGCTTCGTACAAATCGAAATCGCGGACCGAACGTGCCGAACCCGTTGCCAGGCCATTCGATTCGGTAAGAATAATTGAAGGCCGATAGAACTGTTCAGTAACCCTTGAAGCAACAATTCCAACCACACCTTTATGCCAGTCGCGGTTATACAAAACCGTGCTTTTCATATTTTTCAGTTCCTCGCTTTTATCAATCATATCAAGTGCTTCCTGCGTAATATCGCGGTCGAGCGTTTTTCTGATTTCATTAAACGAGTCGATTTCTTCGCCAATTAAATCCGATTTTTCCTCATCTTGCGAAACAAGAATCTGTACCGATTTTTTCCCATGTTCAATTCTGCCTGAAGCATTTAAGCGTGGGCCAATCTTAAAAACAATATCGCTGATAGTAATTTCTGTATCGCCAATTCCAGCAAGGTTAATGATGGTTTGCAAACCGATTCCCGGATTGAAATTCAGTTTTTTCAAACCGTAATAGGCCAAAACGCGGTTTTCTCCGGTTATCGGTACAATGTCGGAAGCAATACTAACAACCAACAAGGTCAAGCAAATCGTAAATTTCTTCCTGTTCCAGGTTATTTTTCTGGCAAAATGCCTGTAATAATTTAAACCCTACGCCACAACCCGAAAATTCCTTGTATGGATAATTACAATCGGTCTGCTTTGGATCGAGAACTGCCACTGCGGGCGGAACATCATCATCCGGATTATGGTGATCGCAAATAATAAAATCCAGGCCACGTTCTTTTGCATCGGCTATTTTTTCAACGGCTTTAATTCCGCAATCGAGCGCAACTACCAAAGTAAATCCGTTTTCAATGGCATAATCAATGCTTTTTGGCGAAATACCGTAACCTTCGCTGTATCTGTCCGGAATGTAATATTCAATGTTTTCAATCCGGCTTTTCAAAAACGAATACATCATGGCAACCGATGTTGTACCATCCACATCATAATCGCCGTAAATAATCACTTTCTCCTTATTTGCAATGGCAAGTTCAAGACGTGCCACAGCTTTTTCCATGTCTTTCATCAGAAACGGATCGTGCAAATCGCTAAGCCTGGGACGAAAAAATGCTTTGGCATCGTTATAGGTTTTAATATTGCGCTGAACAAGTAAACGGGCAATTACCATATTTACATTTAATGCTGCAGAAAGATGTTTTACCTCATTCTGATCGCCTTGTCTTTTGAAATTCCAGACTTTATCCATGCTGTGTTTTTGTGATTTTTTCGATGTAAGTCCACAAAGATATAAATTGCTGAACGATAATGAAGGATTATATTCATAGCCGGGTGCAATAAATTTAATAGTAAACGAACATCATTCGGGCACTTCAAATCGAAAAGCTGATACCACTTCTTTTATTATCTTTGCACAAATTTTTTTGACAGATACAAATCGTATTCCGCATCTAGTGAAATAAATCAGTCAACGGCATGTTGGCTAAAACCAAGGCTGGCTTAAGTTCAATAACCCCAGACTTAATAGGTGGAGTTATTGATAATCAGTCACAAAATGGTTAGCACGGTAATAATAATTGAACAAAGAAATTAAGATTAAAAGCAATAAGATGAGTAATCCGGAATTAAGCGAACAGGAGATAATCCGAAGAAATTCATTGGAAAAATTGCGGGAAATGGGAATCGATCCATATCCGGCAGCAGAATACAATATTAATGCAACATCGGCGGAAATAAAAGAGAAATTCAGCGACGAGAGTAAAAAATCTGGGAGGTGAGTGTTGCCGGCAGGCTAATGAGCTGTCGGATTATGGGAAAAGCTTCGTTTGCCGAAATCCAGGATCATAAAGGCAGGATTCAGATTTATGTCAACCGCGACGAAATTTGCCCCGATGAAGATAAAACGATGTATAACGATGTTTTTAAGAAATTGCTGGATATTGGCGACATCATCGGAGTTAAAGGGAATGTTTTCCGCACGCAAATGGGTGAAATTTCCATTCATGTAAAAGAATTTACGGTTTTGAATAAATCGCTTCGCCCATTGCCGATTGTGAAGGAAAAAGAAGGGAAAACCTACGATGCATTTACCGATCCGGAACAACGTTATCGTCAGCGCTATGTCGATTTGATTGTAAATCCGCAGGTAAAAGAGGTATTTAAAAAACGCACAAAAATCGTAAATACCATGCGCGAAATGTTTAACGAGTATGGTTATTTTGAAGTGGAAACACCCATTTTGCAATCTATTCCGGGTGGCGCTGCAGCACGGCCTTTTATCACGCATCACAATTCGCTGAATATTCCGTTGTACCTGCGTATTGCCAACGAACTTTACCTAAAACGTTTGATTGTTGGCGGTTTTGACGGTGTTTACGAATTCTCAAAAGATTTCCGTAACGAAGGAATGGACAGAACGCACAATCCGGAATTTACAGTAATGGAAATTTATGTGGCCTACAAAGACTATAAATGGATGATGGGTTTCACCGAAGCAGATTTGCGAACGTGTGGCGCTTGCATTGCATGGAACAACAAAAGTTCAGTTAGGTGAAAAGGTTATCGATTATAAAACGCCATATCCGCGTGTTACTATGACACAGGCAATTAAAGAACACACCGGTTACGATATTTCAGGAAAAACGGAAGAAGAAGTTCGCGAAATTTGCAATAAGCTGGATATTGAAACCGACCCGACCATGGGAAAAGGGAAACTTATCGATGAGATTTTCGGGGAGAAATGTGAACACCATTATATTCAGCCGACATTTATTACCGACTATCCGATTGAAATGTCGCCGCTGACAAAAAAGCACCGCGATAACCCGGAACTGACCGAGCGTTTTGAGTTAATGGTAAACGGAAAAGAATTGGCAAATGCTTACTCAGAATTAAATGATCCGATTGACCAGCGCGAACGTTTTGAAGAACAGCTTCACCTTTCGGAAAAAGGGGACGACGAAGCCATGTTTATCGACCAGGATTTTCTGCGGGCGCTGGAATACGGAATGCCGCCAACTTCCGGAATGGGAATGGGAATCGACCGGCTGACCATGTTTATGACAAACAGTCCATCGATTCAGGATGTGCTGTTTTTCCCGCAAATGAAACCGGAAAAAAAAGCGATTGAACTCAGCGAAGACGAAAAAGTGGTAATGCAACTTTTGAAGACTGTTTCGCCGGTTGATTTAACAGTGATTAAAGAACAAACCGGACTTAGCAACAAAAAGTGGGACAAAGCCATTAAAGGGCTTACCGCCAAGAAACTGGCGAAAGTGGAAAAGACTGGTGATGAACTGACGGTGGAATTAGTATAGAGTAGTAAGTATTTAGTAATGAGTATTGAGATATCAGCTTTTTGTGATTACGGGAGGCTTTTTTGGGTGCCGCGGTTTCCAACTGCGATATCTAAATTCAGAGAATTCTCAATATCAAATACTCAACTCCCAATTTCCGGATTTTGATTGTTCTGCATCGAAGATTAAATATTGGATATTTTATTCTCGACCTTGATTTCAAATTTATAATCGAAAATACCACTCAACGCGCTTTTGCTAATACACAATGTTATGCGTTTGTCATATTTTGAAATAGTAAATTTTTACTTTATCAGTTTTCAATTATGCATTTCCATGTTCCATCAGACTGTTTTTTCCAAACACTTAGGTAGGGTTTTGTTGTTGAAATTATTTCTCCGGTACTACTTGTTCTTTGCACTTTACCAATTCCAAAGGTATAACCCATGTCTGCTTTTTCTGACACTTCTGCACCTTGAACTTCCCAACTAATTTCAAAATTAGGGTCTGTCCTGGCTTGAGTGGTAAATCCTTTAATTTGGTCGATTCCTTTAATAGTCATATCTGCGGACATCAATATTATTGCATCATTTTCCCAGAAAGACCATAATTTTTCCATGTCATTAGTTTTTGCAGCAAGAGACCAGGCCTTGTCCGCTTTAATGAGTTCTTCCTGTTCTATTTTTATGTTAGTCGATTGCCCTTTTGCTACTAAGGTTATAAATAAAAGTAGAAATAAAAGTGTTATTTGATTTTTCATGATATAGCTATTATAATTTCTATGAGGTGGTATATTTATTCGAATGAAATCATTTTAACTTCTTCTGTTTCCGTCAATTTTATCGAAATAAACGTTACAGATTCTTCCATCAGTTAAAGTTAATCGTGCCCCCAAAGCCGACCAAACCGGCGTTACATCCATAATTTCGATGTGCTTAATTGGAGAAAGTTCTTCTTCTGTCCATTCTGAGTCATCGGTTTTATGCAGTAAAACGGAAATCATAATTTCCATTGCAGGATTTTTTGTAACCCGTTTTTTGTAGGCATAAATCACTGTACTTTCGTCGGCTTCGGCATTATAATTGGTATGCACCAGGGTATCCAGTTTATCCCAACCACGATAAGCGATTAATGCAACCCGACGCCCTTCGATAGCAGCAGTTATCACCTTTCTGTTTCCGTCTTCAAACTGATTGACAACGGCTTTTTTTCCATCGAGATGAGGAAGACCAAAATGACCAAGAGTAAGTTCATGTTCGTAAGCAAGCCTTGAGCGATCGACACGGATAACTCCGCCGGGCAAAATAATATCGGCTAAATCGATGATGTAACCGACCCCGTTGTTAGGCGGTTTCCGCATAATAGCCTGACGGTAAATTATTCCATCTTCCACACCGTTAAACATCATGCTTTGCGAGTAAGAATAGCGCTGATTTCTTTCCACGCTGTTATCTACTTTCAGTCCGGTGAGGTAAAAATTAATATCATCGCCGCGTACATCCCTTGGGTCAAGACTTCGGAAACCATACTCCATTGAAGTTCCTCCAAGCGGACTCTGATCTTCCCATGGGAAATGCGTATTGTAAACCAGTTTTGAATAGTTGGGATCATCATAATACACTTTACCCGGAATAATTTCGGAAGCGCCTGATTTTCCATGATTGACCAAAACTAATCCCGGGTTTTCCAAAACAACTTCTTTTGAATCATTTCCTAAATCCTCCCAAAAACCTTCATTTTCTCTGGCTGTCCAGAAAGGCGAATCATCGGGTAAAGCCAGACAAATAAAGGGCAAAAACATCAGGAACGGACTCCCCGGGCAACTGTAATTCTGAATCATATATTCCTTTTGTCCGTAAAACCCGAGGCTTGGAATTTCGTTATGATAAAATTCTTCACGTGTTACAAATTGCAACAAAGAGCCCGAACACAGCCTTCGGGCAAAACCTGCATCGATGAGCGCATCTTCCTTCAGCATAAACGCCACCGGGAAAGCTCCCGAAACCCAGGTGCGGTAACAAATACTCCGCGACCACATATTAATGTATCCATCGCGGCCAAAAAAACTGGTTAACGATTCCATTAACTTTTTTGCCGAACGTTCGATAATATTGGAAATTTCGGGATAAAATTCATCGCCGAACGTGCGGTTCCAAATCGTGGTGTAAACAATAAACAGGCTTATGGAATAATAATTATAGGTTTGCTCCAGGTACCAACCATTGCCTGAATGGTATGATGCCACCCACAACAAATGGCTTTTCAGCAATTCATCATCAATTTCGTACCCGTATTTTTTCAGGAACGAAAGCGTAATGATATTAAAAATGCGCCAATTATTTTGCGTTGTTCTGTGATGTCCCCATTTTGAAATAGTTACCACCATTTCATTTTTTTGTTCTTCGGTATAGGTGTCCCACAACGTTTCGGGCATTAAAAGCAATGTTTTAAATAAACCGCCAAATTCGCAGGTAAACTGGTAGGTTGAATCGGGCAGGTCTTCAGGCACAGGCAATGAATTCGGATGTCCCGGAGTTAACGTATTGTACAATTGCAAGCTGTAATAATCCCTGAGTTTTATCCCTTTGATTTCCACATTCGGATTGAGATGAATCAATGGCCCGGCCAGTGTAAATGTACGTTCCAACGCTTCGAATTCAAGTGAACGCCATCGCCAATCCGGATCGTTGGGTTGTGGATAAGTTTTTCCCGGCACCGTTGGAAATGTTAACGGATCGTTTATTGAATTGATATGTATAAACGCTCTTTCGAGAAGATACTTCGCCATTTCAATATAATGCGTTTTGGTCATTCCGGTTAACGGACTTAAATCAAAATCAGGATTTACAACTTCAAATGCTTTTTTCATCACAGGAATTTAACAATGATTATTTTTTACAAAATACTTTGGAGTACTAATGTTCAGTCTCTTAATTATAACCTGGAAAATTAAGTTCCGGTTTAGTTAAGTCTTTCATATTCACATTGCAAATATCCTGAATTAAACCTATCGTTTATATTTTCATTTTTGCAGGTGCTTGTACAATTTTTGCAAAAATGGAAGCCCCCTCCAACCTCCCCCAAGGGCTACGCTTTATACACATCTCTTTGAGAATATGAATTAGGAAAAATTATGAACAGTTTAAATAAGAAATAGCGAATAATAAATAAGAAATCAGGAAATATTCTTTCTTTTTTTTGTTTTTTGAACACTTTTTTATTCGTTATTCCCTGCCCGTTTGGTCAGGCGGGCTTATTATTTATTTCTTATTTTCTTGCATTTATCACATTCATATTTTTGTATAAAGCGTAGCCTCCCTGGGAGGGGTTAGGGGAGGCTTGAGTTTCATTACTTTTTCAGGTTGGCAATGGCGTAATACGCATTTTTAGGCTTATGTTCCCTGTCGAACAACAACGGATAGTTGGTTCGTCCACGCATCGGGAAATTGTTTTTCCAGGAATGATCGTCGCTGATTCCCCAGAATGTTACACGTTCAACATCGTCTTTATATTTCAATAAAAGTTTGAATAAATCTTCGTAGCGCTTTGTGAGCTTATCATCTATTTCTTTCGGTAATCCGTCTTTATACGGATTAAGCGACTCGCGGTATTCTGCGTTGGTTGAAATCTCTGCCGTTCTGCCCCAGTCATAAGGCAAAACATCGATATCCAGTTCAGTAATATGCACTTTCATCCCTTCAGCAGCAAACGCTTTAATGCTTTCTTCAATATCTTGCATCGAAGGTGAATCGATATGCCAATGCCCCTGCATGCCAATACCTTTTATAGGTACACCCTTCTTTTTAAAATCCTTTATCATTTGAACAACATACTGCCTTTTTTTAGCATCGTCCATGTTGTAATCGTTATATATTAAATGAGCAGATGGATCGGCATTATATGCTAACCTAAATGCATGTTCAATAAATTCGGGGCCGATTATCTCTGTCCATTTTGTTTTTCGCCAGCCATCTTCAGGCGTTATCGCTTCGTTTACCACATCCCAGGCCTGTACTTTCCCTTTATATCGTCCAACCAAGGTATTAATGTGGTCTTCCATTTTTTTCAGAAGTACTTCTTTGGTAACCTGGTTTCCGGCGTCATCAACAAACAGGCTTCTGGGAACCTGGCTGTGCCAAACCAGGCAATGCCCGAGCATGTACATTTTATTTTCCTGCCCAAATTCCACAAACTGGTCGGGAAAATCGAAGTGCCATTCTCCTTCTTTCGGATTGATTACTGACCATTTAAATTCGTTTTCGGCTGTAATCGAATCAAACTCGCGTATTACAATGTCTTTTAATTCCTGGTTAACTGGCCGAAGAGTGCCGGTATTAATGGCTGCCCCTATATGAAAATCGCGTTTATACAAATCTTTTAACCCTTTTTGCTTTGCAAATGCAGCCAAAGCGTTTGAATTTAAAAATGGAATTGCGGTTGCTGTGATTGCTGAATTTCGAATAAATTTTCTCCTGTTAATCATTTTTATAAGTTTATAGTTTATCGATTGTCGCTAAATTAATTCATAAATATCGGATTTTATCAAATCAAAAAGAAATACATGCTGAAAACGGGAAGTAAAAGTATGATTTACTATTTTCTCCGAAAGATTAAAATCCTTTACTCCACGCAGCCGGTCGGTAAAAATAAGTAACCAGTAATAATTCAGTCGTTGTTTTTGATAATGTCCCAGTTTACTGTCTTTCTTTCGAATTGATGTACGAATATCATCCACCACATCGTTGGAAACCCCAAGATTATTTGAACGTTCCCAAACCGGAACTTCAAGCGCAGGATGATTGATAATTAACAAGCCATCGATTCCTTTTGGAAGATGTTTTGCCGGAACCGAAATTTTAAAAAATTCGTCCGGTTTTTTATCCTGAACAGCATGCCGGATAATATTTACCAACTGAACGGCTACAATCATTTCAAGTTCTTCGGGAATATCAGTTTTAATTGAAAATAAAAACTTCACGAATAATTTTTGTGAAGAATTTTGTCCGAACAGTTCTTTGGCGATCCCAATCAGTTTTTCCATCGATTCAATCCTGTTCAGTTCCACAATGTCAGGAGGCAATGCATTTCCCGGGTTTAAACGGGTAAGCTCAATTCCAAGCCGTTGCCGGTTTTTTAACAACAAAATAAAATCAGGCGATTCCGACAATTTCAAAATTCCCCTGGGAAAATCGGAAAAACTTTCCCTGAAATAATTAATCAGTAATATTTCAAGTTGTTTTTTATCGAAATGCATTAATATTGATTTTCCCCGAAATTAGAAAAAGAAAACTTAAAAACTAACGCTCAAATTATTTGCACTGTTCAATAAACGATAAAAATTTTGTTAAATATTGATTATTTCGGACTTATGTATGTACTTGTATTTTTTGTCGTTTGATATTTGTATTTTGGATCTTCAAATCAAATTATGTCGGCAAAAAAGCGAATCCTGAATATTCTTTTCTGGTCGGTAGTATCTGCGGCGTTTATCGGGCCAGGCACCATAACAACTGCTGCTAAGTCGGGAGCTGTGTTTGGGACTGAATTGCTTTGGGCATTGGTTTTTTCAACCCTGGCTTGTCTTTTACTGCAGGAAGCAGCAGCCCGGCTGACCATGGTTTCGGGAAAAAATCTGGGGCAGGCAATTGTTGTGCAATTTGAAAAAAGCAAATCGAAATGGTTGGTATTGTCGCTGGTTCTCGGCGCAATTGTTTTGGGAGCGGCTGCATACGAAATGGGTAATCTGCTTGGTGCCGTTGCAGGATTTCAACTGATATTTCAACATTCCTTCGTATATCCTTGTACTCATCATCGGAGCAGTTGCGGCAATAATTTTGAGTATTCCTTCGATGAAAATAATTTCTACAATTATGGGGTTTTTAGTGGTTGTCATGGGGTTGGGATTTTTGATTATGGCGATTTTTGATTCAGCCATCTTTACAGTGAAATTATTAATGGAGCATTTCTTCCCGCGAGTTCCGTCAAAACCGGAAGCAGGTTTTGGTGCTCGGATTAATCGGAACCACCATCGTTCCATATAATTTGTTTTTGGGTTCAGGAATATCGACACAAAATCAAACCATCAAAGAAATGCGTTTCGGGCTTGCAGTTGCTATTTTATTAGGCGGACTTATTTTCTATGGCCGTATTAGTTGTAGGGAACTTCGGTTGCCGGAACTTTTTCGTTTGAGGAACTTTCCCTGGCACTTCAGCAAAAAATTGGAAGTGCTGGAAAATACCTGCTTGGCTTCGGACTTTTTGCTGCAGGTTTTACCTCAGCAATTACTGCTCCACTGGCTGCCGCCATCACATTAAAAAGTTTATTTGGAAACAAAAATCCCGAAAAATGGAAAACCGGCTCATTTAATTTCAGAATCGGATGGATTATTGTTTTAATCAGCAGGAATTGCTTTTTCTATTGGCAATATAAAACCTATCCCAGCTATCATTTTGGCGCAGGCTTTGAATGGATTTTTACTGCCTTTCATAAGTATCTTTTTGTTTCTTGTTATTAATAGTCGGAAAATTGTGAGCAATGAAAAACCGAATCCTTTATTGCTGAATATTTTTATGATTGTGGTGATTTTTGTGACATTAGTATTGGGGTTGAACAGTGCTGTGAAAGCAATATCTTCTGCTATCCATTGCAATGGTTCAGGAAATGAACATCTAATATACATTAGTTTTGTTTCGATAGCTGTCTCTGTGATTATTTGGGGAATATCAAAAAAAACAATACTCTAGTTTTAGGTTTCAGTTTATTTTGAAATCACATTACTTAAAATATCAATCCTTTGGGTCAATTTATTGGCAATACTAAAAAGAATTTCCTCTGGCTCTGTAGAAGTCTATTAATTTCGAAAAACAATAATACATATGCCATTTTACAATGATTCACAAATAATAGCTATTAATTAATTATAAATTTCATAGTTAATATTATGATGCATAACAACAGTATTCATTACTTTAAAAATTTCGGAATATCATCCCTATTTAACATCTATTTCTCAAATGTAATATAAGATTCTTCTCTTAAAATATCGTCATCAATTGTTTTTGCCAATGTCTTTAAATCCCCAAAACTGTGAGAACTTAGAATAAATAAACCATTTTTCCGAACAAAGACTAAGTTAGTCAACTTACTGAAATCCTGATTAGGAGCCCACCACAAATATTTCTCACCAATTGATATCTCCTGTTCCAAACCATTTTCCATATACAGGCTAATAACGTTAAGGTATTCACTTGCTGCATTTTCTACTTCTGCAAGAGACGGGAATAATCCAATCGTTATAAATATTGTCACAGAATCATCCTCCCGTTTGAAAACATATTCTGTTCCCAGACTATCAGGGCGTTCCCGTATCATGAAAAAATCAGAGAGATGTAACTTAGCCATATTTTCAACATCAATATTTTCTATCAAGACGTTATTTTCTTCCTGTTTGTTACAAAAGCAAAACAAACAAGAAATTACTACGCAGAAGATCAATACAAACCCTAGGCTTGTTATCCCAAACTTGCTTTTTAATAAATATGGTCGTAAATTTTTCATTCAGATAGATATTTTGTCCTATTTTTATGATTGTCGTAAAAAACTAATAATTTCATCAAACGCTGCTTTAGCATCCCCCGTAAACGATTTTGACAATTCTCTTATAATGTCTCCTGCATGACCATCTTTGCCTATCGAACACATAAAATCATTATATCCACCGGTTGACAAATTGGTACCTCCATATATCAATAAAACACACTGATCTTTAGGATAGGGTGAATCAGCAGTCATTACCTCCCATTGAAATATAGATGTATCAGAAAGATTTTGGGCTGTTTCTACCATTTCTGAAAGAGGTACTAAAAAGTCTTTGCATAAAGTTCCTTCACAATTTAAAGTCGAATCTTTTGAAGAAAAATTATAGAAGCCATTACCAGGAACATCAACAACAAAACGCATTTCTGCCCCCAATGTCCTTATGATATGATCTGTTGGATTGAAAATTATAGGTTCACCGCTTTCTTTATTGCACGAGATCAATAAGAAAATAAAAAGTAATATGCAGAATTTTATTATCTTATATTTCATGGTTGGAGTATTTATGTGTGATACTTGTGTTAAAAACATACAAATCGATTGAAGTTATTTATATTTTATATTAATTTATTGATTCTAAGATTTCAAAAGCAACCTTAGAATCAATTCCCTCATTATTATAGTAATAAAAATGTATTGATTTGTTCTTAATTATCCCGACAATTGACATGTATTTCAATGTATCCAATTTGCTCCATTTTTTTAACCATTCGTTTATGGCTTCAGATATTGATTGATTATCATTGAGCATACAGACAGGGCTAACGGTAACTTTACTCTTATATTTTAATGCCTCTTGAGTATCAATATCATTGGAAAATTCCGCTACATCAATACTAATAATCGATTGACTTTTGAACCACTGCGTTCTATAACCCATTACAATACTATCGCTATTGATTATCCATTTTGTATTTTCTGTTCTGTATTTGGTGTACCCGTCTTGTGTGAGCAGCAGGTTACTTTTTCCGGTTACATTTTGATAGTCCGTATCCGATAGCCGACGTATCAGTAGCTCTCTTTCTATTATTTCCACATTTGGTGAAACATTTTCTTTAATCTTTGCAAGCACTTTGTTCGCTATTTTTAACATACTATTTCGGTCTTCTGTCTTTAAATTTAATGGTTTAAAGATTTTTATTCCAACAGTTCCTTTTTGAAAACAGACGGCACTTCCATCTATGGACACCCAACTGATACTACCAATTATTTCACCAGTTGGTGAACCGAAAATAAAAGGCATAGCGCTAGAATTTGCCATATAGGCTATCCCTTTAATTGCATTTTCTTCATTATCAAATTCACAATAGTCAATGTAATATTCGTCGCTTTGGGACATACTCCATTTCTGTTCAATAATGTTTTTGGATAATGAATCCGCACCTATTGCCCAAAAAATGTTTATCTCTCTTATCAATTTGTATTCTTTCATATCTTCATTCTTCAATAAGAATTTTTGTTGAGCACAGATATTTGAATGAAAATATAAAACAGACATGTTAAGAGATGCGATAATTATTATTAGTATTCTGTAATTCATTATGATTTAATTTTTCAAATTAATAACTAATATACGTACGTATATGTAGTAGCAGAAATGGGCGACCAGACTCCATAGTTGAACAAATCATCTTTATAACTCCCATTTATTGGTTCATTAATTGGAATTCGAGGAGAAGATTGATCAAGTTCTAAACATGCATCAAAAACATTACTAAAATAACCTATCTGATGAAAATTCCAGATGCCTACTACCCAACTACTTTTGCCCACAGGAAGAATTGGTTTGTATGTAAATTGCCCATTTATCCTTCTTACTTGAATATTTTGAGCCCCTATTGCGTTTGAAAAAACTTGAACCACGGCAGACATATCGCGACAATCTGCCCAGCCATCAGAGAAGAAACTTGTTAAATTAAAGTTGGGAACTACTGCGTGACTTCCACCACCCCAATATTCCTTTCCGGAATTATTATATGCCCCTTCTGTAATATATCTAATTACAGAATATTCTGTTGACTGCCCACTTGCCCAAACGCATGCATAATCCAGCACACTAGACCAGGGCTCTGCCATTGGCGCTTGTGGCGCTGTAAGTAATGTATACCAGGTATGTGTTGTCTCGGTAGTTTCCCATGCAGCACAAAAATCGGGGTCATTTATCGGGATGCCATATATTTCCCATTCCCATGTAAATGTTCTTCTTCCAACAGTACCGGGTAATGTCCCGCTTAACGTCAAAGTAATCCAGTCAAATTGATGGTAATTGCATACAAATAAATTGCAAACTTCTCCTGGCCCTGTCCCAGAATTTATAGTGAGTCTGACAATCAAATGTATATCTTCACAATTGCTGTCAAATCTTACCTGTATCTTTCGGTTGGTTTGCGACTTTATGTATGCAAAATTTTCATTCTCATTCTCATCGTTATAATAACCCCATTCCGGATTGGAAATGATACTTCCATCTGCTTTTCGAATGGTCAATGCATCGTTCGTTTGTCCGGTTTCATAGTTAAATTTAATTTCATAAGGTTGTACCCAAATATTTTCAGTACCATATAATAATGTAATATTTAAGATTAATATCACTAAGAATAATGTTATTCGCCTGGTAATGCTATACCTATTGGTCATTACTATTTTACATTTATCCTTCATGTCTTTCTTTTTAAATGTTAGAAGATAAATGACAAATTAGTCGGTTAATACCATTCTTTTGGTGTTAATTAGATTCCTGAACTGATTTATTCATTTAAATTTATTCTCAATTCAACTGGTGACTCGCGCTCACCTGCTGAATATTTACTTTTCATCTGCTAAAAAGCTTAAATGCTTTCCTAATTTTGCTATCGCTAACTGTAACCAGATATAAAGCCTGCGGTTTTATTTCTAATTCCGTTAAATGCAGGTATCGTTCATTGTACTCACCGGAATGCAAAACCTGTCCGGTTAAAGTGGTTACGGTTAAGCGATAAGGTAAATCATTCGTTCTTTCAACCTTTAAACCATTCCCGGATAAAAAACATTTTGTTTCAGATTGTGCCACTTTTTTGCTTGTAACCCCGGTGGTGTCGATTACTCTTACCTCATACCAATAACAGGAACAAAGGCACCCGAAGGAATTGACGCGCACTAAAAAATAATTCGTAGTAGAATCAGGTTTGCACCAGGTTTCAGTACTATCCGGATGTGATAATCCAGAAGAAGGTTCCCAGTAATACTTTACAGATTCTACTACAGGTGTTCTAGCATCTAAGAATACACTATCTCCCTTGTTTAGCTGGATTACGTTGTAGAATGGAATGCATTCGCAAAGTGAAAATTTAATATTTATGCTATCAATGGCTGTATTATTTTCAGCATCCGTTACCTGTACAAAAAATCTCTGTGGGAGATGTCCCCACCCCATATTATCTATGATATAAGGATTGGCAGCAGTAGTATCATTTAAAAAATCGCTTGCGGTAAAAACCAAACTTTCGGAAATTTCAAATCTGCTTTCCCATTTAAAAGAATACGGAGGAATTCCGTTTTCAATTTTAAGATTACTTCCCAAAAACAACGTGTCGGTTTGTCCGTAACCACCACAGAATATGGTGTCGTTTCCAACATCAACATTAAGTGCCTCAAAATAACAACTCTCAAATCCTAGATTGTGATAAAACAGTTCATCATCCAACAAACAGCAGGTAAACATTTGAGATTCGACATGATGAGTAAACTCCAGGTAGTTAATAAATTCTGCGGTGTTGTTTTCATTTTCTTTCCTGAATGAAAATATTACCAGAAAAATAATTAGGTATGTAAGTTTATTCAGATTTTTCATGTGATTTCTTTAAAATTTAATGAAGTAAATATTTGGAGACTGCTGTATTTGAAAATAAACAGCCTCCAAATAAATTATTCTTCTAAATTCTTTTGAAGCATTTCAATTTCAGCAATATCACCGTAATAAGCTTTTAAAGCATCATCTTCCCAACTAATAAAGTTTTTAGATTTTATTGCCAATCCTTTTTCATAAAAAACTTTCATCCTTTCACTAAGATTATTACATCGTTTTTTAATACCCTCAATTGAAAGCTGATATTGTTCATGTGCTTTTATTGGTTGGTCATGCTGAGCATAAATATTCCCAATATATTTATTGATAAACCAATACCAACCATCAAAACTATATTCATTTGCAATTTTATCAGACAATTTTATTAATTTCTCATCCTCATTTTGTAATGAATATAAACTAAGCAATAATTTGCAAGCCTCAAGTTCAACTCTTATAACAGGAAAACGGTTATAGGGAGGCGCACTTCCAATTAAATATCCGTGAGGTGATTTTGATGCTTCGTAATCAGTTGTTCTTATTTCCTGCAAATTTTTATCAGATAGTAAAACCTCAAGTTCATGAATTGCCCCTTCAGCATCACTTTTCTTCTTAAGCATTAATGCTATCATATATTGGGCGACATCCTTTGTTTTTTGGGGATATTTTTCCAAATGTTCGAAAAAAGTTATGGTTTCTAATTCCAAATCGTCAATATCGTTATCTCTGTCAAAAGGGACTGTATTTATCACATTATTATTCTCATCGCGCACAATAAGGCTTGGGATCCACATCAACCATGTTTGATCAATTTGACACCCTCTTTGATAGTGCCAAAAATCTATAATAGTGCTTTCAGACGAGTAATTTTTTTGAATTTTTCTTAGCTCAAGAATTGCCACATCGATATTATTGTTGATAATAGCTTTTTCACCTACCATCATTAAAAGGGCATCATCCGCCCATTGACTTGTCGGGAACTCATTAATTATTTTCATCATTGCTTGTTGCCTTTCAGTCCAACATGATGCAATATCTACACAATTGTAATTAAGCAAAAGGTTTTTCCAAATATCAGCTTCATTAATAATCCTCTGATCCCAGCGTTGAGGCTCCCCAATAATATTTTGTGCATTTAAGAAAAACGACACTAATAAAAATATATTACTAATAATTAATTGTCTATAAAAAAATTTCATATTAATAGTTTAAAAGTTAATAAAATACTACCTGGTCGGATCTTGAAAAGGAAATAAAATCCCGGAAACGGTTGGATATTGATAGTAATATCTATGTCCTTCAGCTTCACAACCTGAACTTTGTCCGCTTTGATTTTCAACCCATTCCCCCCAATGACCTAAGTAATCCACTCTTTCATAGTGTGTAAATAAGTAATCTTCATAATTTCCCCAGTTTCCTTCCAGTGAATTATTGGCACTCGGGTCCCATTGATATGAAGCAGCTTCAGCCCATTGATGCCCAGGCCAATAATATGCATGATTACCATATGTAGGTCCAACTGGATCGATTGCATCTGTTTCTTGATATGTCATATCGCCGATATCAGCTTCTTCATATGATTTTGATACCCATCTATGCAAATAAGCAGTGATACCAAGAGAAGAAACCAAATGCACAAAATCTGAAGAAAGTCTCTCACAATTCAATGAATATGTATAGTGTTGATTAAAACCATTACTTAATATGTTTGTGCAAACTTGGTATTCTGTACTACTTCCAGTTGCCCAGCCGCATGCATAATCAAGAATATCAACTTCGGGTTCTGTTTGTGGCAACTTTGGGACATTTATCAGTGTAAAATAGGTATGTGTTGTCTCGGTAGTTTCCCAAGTGGCACAAAAACCAGGGTCATTTATCGGGATACCATATATTTCCCATTCCCATGTAAATGTTCTTCTTCCAACAGTACCCGGTAAAGTCCCGCTTAAAGTCAATGTAATCCAATCCAATTGATGATAATTACATACAAACAAATTGCAAATTTCTCCAGGCCCCGTCCCCGAAGTTACAGTGAGTTTAACAATCAAATGCATATCTTCACAATTGCTGTCAAATCTAACTTGTATCTTCCGGTTGGTTTGCGACTTTATATAGGCGAAATTTTCGTTTTCACTTTCATCGTCATAATAATACCATTCCGGGTTGGAAATGGCGCTTCCATCCGCTTTCCGAATTGTTAATGCATCATTGGCCTGTCCCGATTCGTAATTAAATTTAATTTCATACGGGTATACCGAAATATATTCAGTGCCATGTAACAGTGTAATATTTAAGGTTAATATAACCAACAATAATGTTATTCGCCTGATAAAGCTGAATCTATTAGTCATTATCATTTTGCATTTATCTTTCATGTCTTTCTTTTTAAATGTTAGAAGATAAATGCCAGGTTAGTCGGTTAATACCATTCTTTTGGTATCTATTACTTTTCCATCGGCAATCAGGGAGTACATATACATCCCCGCTTTGTACTCTCCCCCGTTTATTATAATGTCCCCATTTCCTTTGTTATGTAATTGAATACTTTTCAGTTGTTTCCCGTTCATATCATATATGTTGATGGTGGCAGTTTGCGATTCTTCTGTCAGATAATAACTGATATGCGTACTCTCATTAAACGGGTTCGGCGAGTTTTGGAATAGCTTAGCCCCGGTATCCGGGTTTTCATTCGTATTTGGAACTTTTGTGCTTTTAAGCAAACTCTCAAATACTTTCAGCTGATCAATTACTGATATTAGTGAATCTATCCTCGCTGACTGCTCCTGCATACCTTTAACCAGTAAAGGTATGAAATCGGCCATACGGATGCCAAGCGTAGAATCAGGTTCTTTTATCAGGACTGATTGAGGAAGAACCTGTTGAACCTCCTGGGCAATAAAACCAAGATGGTTTTTGTCATCAGTTTCCATTTTTGACCTCAAATCCCCATCCTCTACCTTGGTATAATCTATATTGAAGTCGAACGAAACTGGTCTCAATTTTTTTATTACGGGAATTGCTGAGTTTAACGTGTGAATATTCTTTTTCAACCTCTCATCCGACGAATACACAATGTTTGTCCCATAAATATATTTGGCATTCACAAAATTCAATGCATTATAGTATCCAAAACCACCAATATACGCAGCATTCGGATTAAATATCCAGCCATATGGGCTTTGAGCTGTAATAGTAATATAATTACCCCCCGATAGCCGAATTACAGTATTACCAAGAATATCGACGGCATAAGACGACGGGGTGTTTCCATAACCTAACGCCACTCTATTGTTACAGTCGACAACTATTTGCGCTTTAATTTGCAAAGCAGTAAAAAGAAGGATTAGGACAAAGATTGGATTTTTTGTTTTCATAATGGCAGAAATTGGTTAATTTGACATTTGGTTAATTTTTGTGGTTTACAAAACAAAAAAAAAAAGATACATTTCCACATATGTTATTGAACATCACAAATTACATCAACTATCCGGAGAGGCTTTATTCTTTTACTTTTCCTGGGAAAGTTCAATTTTAGCCTGTCCCACTTCAAAATATTTCATTAACAAAATCTTTTTACATTTGAAGAAAGTGTCTTTATGAAACCAAGATATTTTCAGCTTTTTGTAGATACCGGCGGAACTTTTACCGATTGTATTGGAATTGATAATTTGGGAAATGAATACCGGCAAAAAGTTTTAAGTAGCAGCAGTTTGCGGGGAACCATAAAAAAGATGATTTCTGCAAACCGTTTTGAAATTTCAGAATCATGGAACCTGCAACGCGATATTTTGAAAGGATTTTCCTTTCGTTTGCTGGGAACGGAATATGCAGATTTAAAATTGAAAGCTACGATTTTGAAAACAAAATTCTGCAGTTAAACCAACTCGTTCTCAAATACTGAAAATATTATCGGGAAAAACTTTGAAATTACGTCCAATGAAGAAGCGCCGGTTTTGGGTGCACGCCTGATTACACAAACGGCGCTTAAATGAAGATTTTCCGGATCTTTCGCTAAAACTGGGCTCAACCAAAGGAACAAATGCACTGCTCGAAAGCAAAGGAGCCAAAACATTGTTCATTGTTACCCGAGGATTTAAAGATTTACTGGAAATCGGCACCCAGGCACGCCCCGATATTTTTGCGCTGAACGTGCAAAAACGAAAGCAAATTACCCATCATATTATGGAAATCGATGAACGCATTGATGCCAAAGGCAAAATACTGAAACCGCTGAATGAAGAGGAAATCAGAAAACAACTGCAAACCATAAAAAAAGAAGAAATTGAAGCCGTTGCCATTTCACTGATGAATGCCTACATCAATCCGGAACATGAAATCAGGCTGGCAGAAATTCTGCAAAGACGAAGGATTCCGCTTTATTTCAACTTCGACAGAACTTTCTCCATTGATTAAAATTTTGAACCGCGCCGAAACAACGGTTGTCAATGCATATCTTTCGCCGATTATTCACAACTACGTAAACCGCATTTCAGAAAAAATCGGCAACCACTCGTTTCAAATTATGACCAGCGCCGGCGGATTGGTTTCCGCCAAAAAATTTCATCCGAAAGACAGTTTGCTCAGCGGCCCGGCAGGCGGCGTGGTTGGTGCAAAAAAAATCGGCGAAGAAAGTGGTTTTCAAAAGCTCATTACTTTCGATATGGGCGGAACCAGCACCGATGTTTCGCGCATCGATGGTGAGTTTGATTACCGTTTTGAACTGGAAGTGGGCGATGCAAAAATTAACAGTCCGGCCATTGCCATTGAAACTGTGGCGGCAGGCGGAGGTTCCATTTGTGGCTTCGACGGATACAAACTTTTTGTTGGCCCTGAAAGTGCGGGCGCTTTTCCCGGACCGGCGTGTTACGGTGCCGGCGGGCCACTTACCATTACCGATGTAAATTTATTGCTTCACCGGCTCGACACCCGTCAGTTTGGAATTCCGGTTTTCAGGGAAGCTGCAGAAAAACGGCTGGAAGAATTAATTGAACAAATTCAGGAAAAAACAGGAGTTCAGCGAAAATCGCGAAGAAATTTTAAACGGATTTATCGACATTGCCAACGAAATTATGGCGGGAGCAATTCGGAAAATTTCCATTTCAAAAGGTTACAATCCAAAAGATTTTGCATTGGTTGCTTTTGGCGGTGCCGGCGGCTTGCATGCCTGCGATATTGCAGAAATCCTTGGAATAAAAACAGTTTTACTTCCGAAAGATGCAGGGTTACTTAGCGCTTACGGAATTGGAAACGCGGCTGTGGAAAGGTTTGCGGAAAAACAAATTCTTCAAAACCTAAAAAAGATTCAAGACAATATCCCGGAGTATTTTACTAAAATCGAAGTTGAAGCCATTCAAAAACTGAAGGACGAAGGCTTTAAAGAAAATGAAATTGAAATCCGGCAGCGAATGGTTTTCCTGCGTTTTAAAGGCCAGGACTCAAGCCTCGAAATTCCGTTTTCTGAACCAGAAAAATTGATTTCCGATTTTCATGAGCAGTACCAAAAAATTTACGGACATACCGTTTCCAACCGTAAAATTGAAGTGGAAACGCTACGTGTAGTTGCTTCGGTTCAAACAGAAAAACCACCATCTGAAAATCTTTCAATAAAAAAATACAACCCTAAACCAACATTTTTTACGGAGAACAAAACCCCGGGATTTGTACGAAATGAATTAGAAACCGGTGCAGTTTTTTCAGGTGCAGCAATATTTGCCGACAACTTTGCCACAACATTTATCAAACCTGGCTGGAAATTTCAACTGCAATACAACGGCACAGCATCACTGCAACAAAACAGCACAGCAACACAGCAGAACAATGTCACAGCAACACAACGAACCCACGAAACCGAACTCGAACTGTTTACCAACCGGTTTATGGCCATTGCCGAAAATATGGGCGCCTTGCTACAGCGCACTTCGCTTTCAGTGAATATCAAAGAGCGGCTCGATTTTTCGTGTGCCCTGCTCGATGCAAAAGGACGATTGGTGGCCAACGCACCGCATATTCCCGTGCATTTGGGAGGTTTGGGAGTTTGCGTTCAGAGTTTGCTCGAACATTTCGATTTTGAAGAAGGTGATACTATTGTTACCAATCATCCGAAATACGGAGGTTCGCACCTTCCTGATGTTACGGTAGTCACGCCTGTTTTTCATGAAGGAGAACGCGTTGGTTTTGTTGTAAACCGTGCACATCACAGCGAAATTGGCGGAATCAGTCCGGGTTCGATGCCGCCCAATGCCAAAAATCTGGAAGAAGAAGGAGTGGTCATTTCACCGTTTTACCTGGTAAAAAAAGGAAAAGTGGATTGGGAAGGAATGCGAAAGATTTTACTGGAATGTACCTACCCTACCCGATCAGTGGAAGAAAATTTAGCCGATTTGAATGCAGCGCTTGCTGCCAATCAAAATGGATCGAATGCTTTTTTGACTCTTATCAAAATGCATGGAAAAGAAACAGTTCAGAAATATCTGGATTTGTTGCGAAATCATGCGGCTGAAAAAATGCAGGCTACACTGAAAACATTCAAAAATGGTATTTATTCAGCTACTGAATTTCTGGATGACGGCTCAATTTTAAAAGTTAATATTACCCTTGAAAATGGAAAATGCACTTTTGATTTTAGCGGCAGTGCTCCGGTTCATCCCGGAAATATGAACGCGACCAAAGCAATTGTAAACAGCGTAACCATTTATGTTTTGCGTTTGCTGTTAAACGAGCCGATTCCGTTAAACGATGGTTTGCTTGAACCGGTTTCCTTTATTTTACCCGAAGGCTTGCTGAATCCGAATTTTGATGATGACCCGAAAAAATGCCCTGCTGTGGTTGGAGGAAATGTGGAAATCAGCATGCGGCTAACTGACACTTTGCTAAAAGCTTTTGGAGTTGTAGCTGCCAGCCAGGGAACCATGAACAACACCTTGTTTGGCAATAAAAACTTTGGTTATTACGAAACTGTTTGTGGCGGCTGCGGAGCCGGCACTGGTTTTAATGGCGCCAGCGCTGTTCACCACCATATGACCAATACGCGAATTACTGATCCCGAAATTCTGGAACACCGTTACCCGGTTCGGCTGGATCAATTTTCTATCCGAAATAATTCAGGCGGAAAAGGGAAATGGAACGGTGGCGACGGCGTCATTCGTGAAATTACTTTTCTTGAACCGGTTAATCTTTCAGTTCTTTCACAGCGCCGGAAATCGGGTCCGTTTGGAATTAACGGAGGAGAAGCCGGGAAAGCAGGCAGCCAAAAAGTAATTCGCAAAAATGGAGAAGAGATTCAATTGGATTCTATGCAAAATATCGATTTGGAAGCTGGTGACAGGTTTATTATTGAAACGCCGGGAGGAGGAGGTTGCGGAACTAAAATTTGAGCTGGTGACTCAAAGCTCACCTGCTCAATAAATATCAAAGGATTTATTCAACAGTCTGTCAGCCGATGGATCAGAAGGTGATTTAATAATAATAAAATTTCAGGCCATAAAACATAAAAAAATCATAGTTATTCTTCATTCCGAGGGTTATCTTTAAAACAAAAAAATCAAAAAGCGTTCGATATGAAAACCTTGCTGACATTTTTGCTATTCTTATTCATTTCAATCTATTGTTATTCGCAGGAAAATCCCAAATTGAATTTCGGTATCGGGTATCCGTTTTTTCTGCCAAAATCCAATTATTCGAATTCGGGTGGATATGTTTATATCGAGAGAAATAAACTAAATCTGTTTGCTGAAATCCCAGGTCTTTTCACATTTAAGAAAAATCCTGAGTTTATGATCTCCCCCGGGTTATCTTACGTTTTTATTGGTGAAAATCAAAGTGGCGGCGGTTTGGGAGGTGGAGGATATACAGAATATTTACGTTCAGCCCTTAGCATTTATACGAAGCTATTGTACCAACCTGAAATTCAATTTTTACGTCAAAATAACTGGAATTTCGGGTTAACTACCGGATACTATTTGTACACCCATGCTAAAGGTCATAGTGAATGGTGGCGCATGGAATCGCCGCATAACATAAATGGTTCAACAGAAACAGACACCGACAGCAAAGCCTTTTTTAAATCGTTTTATTTTGGATTTACGACCAGCTTTCAATTTAATTTCGAAAAAGTAAAGCATTTAAAACCTGGTTTTGAATTTACATTCTATCCTGATTATGCCAACATTTTCGATCACTACTCCGGGAATTCAAATACTAAAATTAGCCATAACATGTATATGGGTTCCCTGATTATTGGCCTGGGTTCGAAAAAACTATTCAAGCAGTAAATAATAAAAAAACCTTCAGGATGAAAATCATTTTAACATTTCTCTGCATCGGTATAATTTCTTCAAATATTTATTCGCAGGAAATTCCAAAATTAAATATTGGTGTCGGATATCCATTCATAATTCCAGAAGACGGTAATTACCAATGCGGAGAGATATATGCCAAACGGAACAAAATTTAAAATCTTTATGCTGAAATACCTTTTCTTGTCAGATTAAAATAAAAGCCGGACTATTATTATTTCTCCCAGGTATTTCGTATGTTCAGATGGAAAAAATACAAGATGGCGGTGGATTAGGAGGTGGTAAAAATGCAAAATTCATATCGAAGTGCAGTTAGTATTTATTCAAAATTTCTATACAGATCCAATTTCAAATTTACCGGAAATCATAATTGGAATTTCGGATTAGTAACAGGATATTATATCCATACACACGTGGAAGGTAAAGTTGATTGGTGGGCCATACAAGAAGGACCCGATTACCATAGTTCAAGAATAATAGAAGGCGACGACAAAGCATTTTTCAAATCTTTCTATTTTGGTCTTGTTTCCAGTTTCCAGTTTAATTTTAAAAAAGTCAGGTTCTTAAAACCTGGTATAGAACTTTCGTTTTATCCGAAATATGCAAACATTGCTGCCGACTATTCCAATAATAAAAATATGGTGGCAAACCGAAGTATGTTCATGGGCTCAGTAATTTTAGGTTTGGGTTCAAAAAAATTACCAAATGAAATAGAGAAGTGAGGGCTTTTCCTTGATTGGATCATTAGCTATTAAAATAGAATATTTTATACCTTTCAGAAAAATTTCCAAAATGAACCGACACCTTTTTATTTCAGTAATTTTCCTATTTACCATGCTAAATGCGGCTTTCACTTTTTCGCAAAACAACCAAAAAGCTGTTGGAAACTGGAGCGGAACCATCAGCTTACCAACCGGTAAACTCGAAATGATTTTTAAAATCTCGCAAGACGAATCCGGGAAAACTGGTTTCAAAACTCGATGTTCCTGCGCAGGGTGCAAAAGATTTGCCGGTTGCTGAAACAAAAATTTCAGGCGACAGTATTTTTCTGAATGTAGCTATGATTCTTGGAAAATATGAAGGGAAATTTACTTCTGATTCTACCATTGAAGGAACATGGAAACAGAGTGGAATGAGTTTTCCGCTATCATTTAAAAAAACCGAAGTGGTAACCGAATTAAAACGTCCGCAAACTCCAAAACCACCATTTCCTTATCGTTCAGAAGATGTGGAATATATGAATCCTGCTTCGGGGTTAAAACTTGCAGGAACTTTAACGCTGTCTGAAAACACAAAGAAATGTCCGGCGGTAATTCTGATTTCGGGTTCGGGAGCACAGGATCGAGATGAAACGATTTTCGGGCACAAACCATTTTGGGTAATTGCCGATTATCTTACCCGAAATGGAATTGCGGTTTTACGTGTCGATGATCGCGGCGTTGGTGGTTCGGAAGGAAACACAGGCGATGCCACAAGTGAAGACTTTGCCGGTGATGTTATTGCGGGACTCGAATTTTTGAAAACCAGGAAAGAAATTGATTACAATAAAATGGGGCTGATCGGTCATAGTGAAGGGGGATTAATTGCACCTATTGTGGCAACAAAATCAAAAGACGTGGCATTTATCGTTCTACTGGCGGGCCCTGGAATAAATGGCGAAAAAATAATTTATTCGCAGGTTGAAAATATAAACAGGGCATTAGGATTAGATGAAGAACAAATAAAACAAAAACTGAACACAGAGAAAGCTGTATTCGATATTTTGTTAAGCCAAAAAAATTCAGCCGACAAAATTGAAGAACTGCAAAATCTGCTTACTGACGGTATGTACGACACAATGAGTGAAGATCAGAAAAAAGCCATCGACATACAAGCCAACGCTATTAATTCACCATGGTTTCGATTCTTCCTGAGTTATGACCCTTATCCCGTGCTTTCAAAAGTAAAATGCCCGGTTTTGGCCTTAAATGGTGAAAAAGATTTACAGGTGCCTCCAAAGGAAAATCTCGAAGCGCTGAAAAAAGCGATGACGGAAGGAGGTAACAAGAATTTTAAAACCATGGAAATACCGGAACTAAACCATCTCTTTCAGCATTGCGAAACGTGTCTGGTTTCTGAATATGCAACAATTGAAGAAACTGTTTCTCCTGAAGTTTTACAAATTCTATACAATTGGATATGGAATTCTGCGTTAAAAGATTAACTTTAGGCTGATTTACAAACCATTAATCATTCGCAGTTATGAAATCGATATTAACCTTAGCCATTCTGGCATTGTTTAACTTCAGTGTTATTCCATGTTTTTCGCAGAAAAAAATAAAAAGTCCCGATTTAAAAATCGGTATTAGTTATCCGTATGTATTAGGAAACAAAAGTGTAAGCGGAAGCAACGTAAATGAAACAAACAAAATTAACGGATTTCCATCGGTTTCGGTTGAGAAACCTTTCCCGATTGAACATAAACGGAAAAATAAATTTAGTATCAATCCGGGAATAGCCTATTATTTCTTTAAAGAAAATGAAGTGTGGGGAAATACAACTGTCGGGCGCGACTATCAGTTAAACCATCATTCGGTAAATGCTTATTCCAAGTTTTTGTACCAGGCCAAATTTCAGGGCAGGTCAACCGGTTTTGTATACCTGGGTGGAATTCTTGGATTTCATCTGCTAACCAGAACAACAGGCGAAAAAATAAGCTACGGTTTAAACCCAAACAATCCGATAATCAATGTGGATATCAACGAAAGTGGAAAAGATTTCTATGGTATGGCTTACTATGGCGCTGTTGTGGGAATGCAACCCAATTCGAAAATCACCAATGTGATAAAGCCGTCATTCGAAGCTAAATTCTTTCCCGGGCTGATAAACAGAAGCGTTATAAAAAACGGCACAAGTACTTTTGAAGACGAAATGGTGGTTGAAATTTCTGTCTTTCTTGGATTGAGGCTGGATTAGTTAGTTGAATTGTAACATTCACCCGGTAACTTTGAGTCAACGGGTGAATATCAGCAAATCATGTTTTGAATTTCACTGGTTGGCTTTGGTCCACCCGGTGAATTGCTCCTGTACAAAGAATATTAGGTTAGAAACAAAAAAGCCACCCAATTTCCTGAGCAGCTTTCCAATATAGTTTAAATCAAAAGTTAAGCGTTTAACGTAAATCTGTCGAACGTTGTAACCGTAAGTTCTTTGTCGTTTTGCGCAAGAAATTGTTTGATTGAAATCTTACCATCTTTAACGTAGGTTTGATTCAAAAGCGTATTTTCCTGGAAAAACTTATTTAAAGAACCCTGTGCAATTTTATCGAGCATAGTTTCCGGTTTTCCTTCCTGACGATATTTTTCTTTGGCAATTTCCAGTTCTTTAGCAACCACTTCCTGCGGTACTGAATCTTTATCGATTGCAACCGGCGCCATAGCAGCAACCTGCATAGCCACATCTTTTGCTACCTGGTTTTCAACGCCGGCTTTGTTAAAACCTACCAGTGTGGCCAGTTTATTTCCGGGATGAATGTAGCTGATTACTGTTTCGGCAGAAACGCTGCTATAATATGAAAGTTCAACTTTTTCGCCAATAACACCGGTTTGTTCGGTAACCTGTGCATCCACGGTCCTTCCATCGAGTTTCAAAGCTTTAACTGCTTCAAGACTGTCAGCTTTATTTGCCAGCGCCAAATCAAGAATACTTTCGGCAAAAGTTACAAAGTTTTCGTTTTTGGCCACAAAGTCGGTTTCGCAATTTAAAACTACCATTGCTCCGAATTTACCGTCGGCGCTTACTTTAGCCAGAACAACACCTTCTGCTGCATCTCTGTCAGCGCGTTTGCTAGCCACTAATTTTCCTTTTTCGCGGATGATTTCCAATGCTCTGTCGAAGTTTCCATCGGCATCGCTAAGGGCATTTTTGCAATCCATCATCCCTGCTCCTGTTACTTTGCGCAGTTTTACTACATCAGCAGTTGTAAAAGACATAATAGAATATATTTTTTAATTTCTTACCTGATTAATTTTACTCGTCAACGTCTTCGTCATTATTTTTGTCGACCGTGACTTCCTTTTTCACTTTTCTCTTCGATTTTTTCGGCGCTTCGTCTTCCTCATCACTTTCGCTGGTATCTTTTTCGGCTTTACGTTCATTCAAACCTTCGCGAATTGCGTCGCACATAACGCCTACAATTATTTTAATCGACTGTGAAGCATCGTCGTTTGCAGGAATTACAAAATCAACATCATCGGGATTTGAGTTTGTATCCACCATGGCGAATACCGGAATTCCCAAACGTTGAGCTTCACGAACAGCAATCCTTTCTTTCATAACATCGACTATAAACAAGGCTGCAGGCAAGCGGGAAAGGTCGGCAATACTGCCCAACATTTTCTCGAGTTTGGCCCTTTGACGTGTAATTTGCAGTTTTTCACGTTTTGAAAGATTATCCCAACTGGCATCTTTTGCCATTTTATCGATGGAATTCATCTTTTTAACTGCTTTACGAATGGTTGGGAAATTGGTAAGCATTCCACCCGGCCAACGTTCTGTAACGTATGGCATTCCAACCTCTTTTACCAACTCGGATACCAGTTCTTTTGCCTGTTTTTTAGTTGCGACAAACAAAATTCTACGGCCCGATTTTGCAATTTGTTTTACTGCTGATGCAGCTTCATCGATTTTTACGATTGTTTTTTGAAGATCGATAATGTGGATTCCGTTTTTTTCCATGAAAATGTAAGGTTCCATGTTCGGATTCCACTTTCTTTTGAGGTGTCCGAAGTGTACACCTGCATCCAATAATTCCTGAAAATCTGTTCTTGGCATCTGTTTACTTTTTTTATGTCCTAAAAGCAACTGTTGAGTAGTCCGGCTTTTGACGGAGTCTCAACTGTTTTAGATCCATATAATGAATAAAATAAAAATATTAACGTTTTGAGAACTGGAAACGTTTCCGTGCTTTTGGCCGTCCTGGTTTTTTACGTTCCACTTCGCGTGGATCCCTTGTAAGGAAGCCTGCAGCTTTAAGTTCTTTTCTGGATTCGGCATCAATTTCAATCAATGCGCGAGATATTGCCAAACGCAATGCTTCTGCCTGGCCTTTCGGGCCACCGCCTTCGAGATTTACCTTGATGTCGTATTTTTCATGCACACCAATCAATTCAAGCGGTTGCAAAATAACGTATTGCAATATACTCGACGGGAAATATTCCTTTAACTCCCTTTTGTTAACTGTGATGTTACCTTTACCTTCGCTAAGATAAATACGTGCAACTGCTGTTTTTCTACGTCCTATAGTGTTTACTATTTCCATTTCGCTTATTTAATCGTTTCTAAATCAACAACTTTTGGCTGCTGAGCTTCAAATTTGTGCTCCGAACCATTAACCACATGTAAATTGGAATAGATTTTTCTGCCCAATTTGTTTTTTGGTAACATTCCTTTTACAGCTTTTTCTACAATCCTTTCCGGATATTTAGCCAAAAGTTCTGTTGCTGTTTGCGAACGTTGTCCACCCGGATAGCCTGAATGACGGATATACACTTTGTCACTCATTTTATTACCGGTTAAAACAACTTTTTCAGCATTTATAACAATTACGTTATCGCCACAATCGACATGCGGAGTAAACGACGGTTTATTTTTCCCTCTCAGGATTTTGGCAACCTTGCTTGCCAAACGTCCTAAAATCTGTCCTTCGGCATCAACTACAAACCATTCTTTATTTACGGTTGCTTTGTTCGCCGAAATCGTTTTATAACTAAGTGTGTCCACTTTTATTTAATTTTTTAATTCAAAATTGTGATTTTCTTTTTCAGAATAAATTTTATCGCAACGGAATTTTTTTGATAAAAACATTTACTTCGAAGAAAATCAACTATTTACACTCCTTATTTCTAAGGACAATAATCGGGACTGCAAAAGTATTCCCTTTTTTCATATTTCCAAAAAAATAATAATCAATTTTTTAGCAGATTAAGACCTTGTTAACGAAATACTTGAATGTTCCTGAAAAAGATAAAAATCTGAACACAAAACCGCACATATCCAAAAGCAAGCCCGATCTGCTCCACATGAGAAGGATTGTTCTAAAAACACAACAATATATATTCGATTACTTATAATGGTTTCATAACACGAAAGGTGAAATGAAATTAGCCATTTGTAAATTCAGAATATGAAGAATGCTGTATTTTAATTTGAACCGTATTTATTTACATTTGCAACTGGTAAATCTACTCGTTTTCAGGAGAAATTATATGAAGAATCCGAAACCAAAAAGGCTAAAAAAACGAATATTTAACTCGTGGATAACATCGCTGGTTAGTATTACACTCGTGTTGGTAATGCTCGGAATTCTCGGATTAATTCTGATAAATGCAAAAAAATTATCGGACTATGTTCGCGAAAGAATTGGTTTTACGCTGGTTTTAGATAACGACCTTAAAAGTTCGGAAATAACACAAATTCAAAATAAATTAGATGCATACGAGTATGTAAAATCAACACGATATATTAATAAAGAGGAAGCCGGTAAAGAACTTACAGAAGAACTGGGTGAAGATTTTACCGAATTTCTTGGTTATAATCCATTATATGCATCAATTGAAGTAAAGCTAAAAGCATCGTATACCAATCCCGACAGCTTAAATATACTGGAGAAAAAGTTTTTATCGTTTCCACAGGTTACCGAAGTTTATTACCAGAAAAACCTGGTTTCGCTTATCAATCAAAATGTTCAAAGAATTTCGATTGTTATTCTTGTAATCAGCGCTTTACTGGCATTTATTTTTATTGCGCTTATTCATAATACAATACGCATTTCGGTATATTCTCAGCGATTTACCATAAATACCATGCAAATGGTTGGCGCTACCAATAGTTTTATCCGAAAGCCTTTTCTTATGCAAAGTTTCTGGCTTGGAATTTACGGATCGCTTGCAGCTAATTTTATTCTGTTTCACCGGAATTTATCTGTACAGAAACGAATTAAGGGAATTATTTCATTAAATGATGTGAATACGATTGTTATCGTATCTGCATCAATCACTACAGTAGGCCTTCTGTTCTCGTTTCTTTCGACCTATTTTGCAGTGAGTAAATTCCTGAGAATGAAATTTGATGATTTGTTTTATTGATTATCTTTACCGCCACAAAAAATAAAAAATGGCTAAAAAAGAATCAAAAGAAACCGGTTTTGCCCTCGGAAAGGAAAACTACAAATTAATGGCAATCGGTTTTGCAGTTATTATTCTGGGTTTTATTTTAATGGCTGGAGGCGGAAGCGATGATCCTAACGTTTTTAATCCCGATATTTTTAGCACCCGCCGATTAACAGTAGCACCAATTTTACTGCTTTTTGGTTTTATTTTCGAAATTTATGCCATTATGAAAAAGCCAAAAGGCGATAGTTAATCTCAAAATACTATGAACGAATTTCAAGCGCTTCTTCTTGGAATACTTCAAGGACTTACTGAATTTCTTCCTGTCAGCTCCAGTGGACATTTGGAAATAGGCCATCATTTATTAGGCGTAACAGGCCACAATAATCTTGTTTTTGCCGTGGTTGTTCATATGGCTACCGTTTTAAGTACCATTGTTGTATTCAGAAAAGATATTATGGAATTGCTAAAAGGCCTGTTTGCATTCCAATGGAACGAATCAACAATGTATGTTTCGAAACTGGTATTTTCCGCCATTCCTGTTTTAATTCTGGGATTATTGTTTAAAGATGAGATTGAAGCGCTTTTTACCGGTAACCTGGTTTTGGTTGGTAGCGCGCTAATCTTTACTTCTCTATTGCTGGGCGCCACGCATTTTGCAAAATCAGGCGATGGAAAAATTACTTTTCTGAAAGCATTAATAATTGGAATTGCACAGGCAGTTGCTGTTATACCGGGAATTTCACGAAGCGGTTCCACTATCGCTACAGGATTGTTACTTCAAAATAAAAAAGAAAATGTTGCACGGTTTTCATTTTTAATGGTATTGATTCCCATTATCGGCGCAACATTTCTCGATATAATAAGTGGCGATATTACTTCGAATGAAAGCATTGGAACAGTTCCTTTGCTGGTGGGTTTTATTGCGGCTTTTGTTTCAGGCCTACTGGCCTGTTCGTGGATGATTAAAATCGTGAAGCGTGGTAAATTAATCTATTTCGCGGTTTATTGTTTGATTATCGGTGTAATTGCTATCTTTGCAGCCTGATTTTTGTATTTATTCCAAATAGCTGCATATTAGCCGTTTACATATGTCCTTATTAAAAAACACGTACGATTTTACTGGCGGTGAGGTCTTGTTGTTCGACAAAGATTCGGATTGGTCGTCCTTTGATTTGGTTCAAAGAGTGCGAAATTCGTTGTGTCGTAAAATGGGAATTAAAAAGCTAAAAACCGGCCATGCAGGAACACTCGATCCTTTGGCAACCGGATTAATGATTATATGTACCGGTAAGGCAACCAAGCGAATAGAAGAATTTCAGGCTGAAGAAAAGGAATATATTGCAACGCTTAAATTGGGTGCAACAACACCTTCGTTCGATATGGAAACGAAAGAAGACAGCCAAAGTGACTATTCGCATGTAAATGAAGAATTATTGATTTCAGCCTTCAAAAAATTTGAAGGGAAAATTGAACAGGTACCTCCGGTATTTTCAGCAGTTAAGGTAAAAGGGAAACGGGCCTACGAATTTGCAAGAAAAGGTATGGAGCTAAAACTTCAACCAAAAAAAATTGTTATAAGAGAAATTAAACTTGAAAAGTTTGATTTGCCGGATGTTGTGCTTAAAATAACCTGCAGCAAAGGAACATATATTCGGGCGCTGGCACGCGATATTGGAAAGGAGCTAAAATGCGGGGCATATTTAACCGGATTGAGGCGAACCAGAATCGGAGAATTTAAAGTTGAAAATGCAATGACAGTGGATTTTTTTCTTGCTAATTTAAATTTATTGAAAACTAATTGAAAAATGGGCCATATTTTCAGCGCTTAAAAATCTAAACCAACAGACTGTTATAACTTTGCGGTGCAAAAAACAAACAAAATAAATAATTATAAAATTCAGACGGTAGATTGATTTGCCGGAAATAAAAATTTGTAACGTATGAAATTATCGAAATTCAAGTTTGAATTGGACACTAAAAAAATTGCTTTACATCCTGCCGAAAACAGAGATGAATCGAGATTAATGGTATTGCACAAAGCAAATCGTTCCGTTGAGCACCGGTTATTTAAGGATATAATTGAATATTTCGATGATAAAGATGTTATTGTATTTAACAATACCAAAGTATTTCCGGCACGTTTGTATGGCAACAAGGAAAAAACAGGAGCCGAAATTGAAGTTTTTCTGCTTCGTGAATTAAACCGCGAACAAAGGCTTTGGGATGTCTTGGTAGATCCGGCAAGAAAAATAAGAATCGGAAATAAACTTTACTTTGGCGAAGACGATCTGTTGGTTGCTGAAGTTATTGACAATACAACATCTCGGGGAAGAACGCTGCGTTTTCTTTACGACGGGCCTTATGATGAATTCAAAAAAACATTATATGAACTGGGGGAAACGCCGCTTCCTAAATTCATAAACCGCCCGGTTCAGCCCGAAGATAAAGAAAGGTATCAAACCATATTTGCAAAACATGAAGGCGCTGTAGCAGCTCCGACAGCAGGTTTGCATTTTAGCCGCGAATTGTTAAAACGCCTCGAAATTAAAGGGATTGAATTTACCTATCTTACACTTCATGTTGGATTAGGGAATTTTAGAAGCGTTGACGTTGAAGATCTCACCAAACACAAAATGGATTCGGAGCAAATTTGGATTAAGGATGAAGCCTGCGAAGTAGTTAACCGCGCAAAAACAAATAAAAAGAATGTTTGCGCGGTAGGGACAACCGTGATGCGGACTATGGAAAGTTCGGTTTCAACACAAGGCTTTTTAAAAACATATGAAGGCTGGACCAACAAGTTTATTTTTCCTCCCTATGAATTTAGTGTTGCCAATTCAATGGTAACCAATTTCCATTTGCCTTACTCCACTTTGTTAATGATGGTGGCCGCTTTTGGTGGTTACGATTTTGTTATGGATGCTTATAAAACAGCGCTTAAAGAAGATTACCGTTTTGGCGCTTACGGCGATGCAATGCTGATTATATAAAATGAGCCGTTTCCTGCCTGGCAAAATGAGTAAGAAAAAGAATTAAAAGATACAATATAATCAAACCACGAGATTTCTGTTTTCGTGGTTTTTTGTTTTTTAAATTCGGAACCTGCGCCACAAATGACAGAATGATTATCTTTCGCCAAAATTTTATCCATGCCAAAATTTAATGTTTCTATCTGCCCTGTATGCAACGGAAATTCGTTTTCGGCCTACCTTACCTGCACCGACTTTTTTGTTTCGGGCGAAGAATTTCAGATTAAAAAATGCAATTCGTGTGGTTTTAAAATCACCGAAAATATTGAAGACGAAGAAAATATCGGTTCATATTACCAATCGGAAAAATATATTTCGCATTCCAACACTTCAAAAGGATTGGTAAACAATGCATATCACAGGGTTAGAAAATTCATGCTTGGAAAAAAACGAAAGCTGGTTGAAAAAAACACTGATTTAAAAACCGGCAAAATCCTGGATGTTGGAACAGGCACAGGATATTTTTTGCATGAAATGAAGAAAAAAGGATGGCAGGTTACTGGAACGGAAAAAAGTAGTGAAGCACGCGATTTTGCAAAAAAGGAATTCGGACTTGAATTATTGTCTACGGAAGAACTTTTTACACTTCCTGAGAATAATTTTGATGTTATTACTTTATGGCATGTACTTGGAACATATTCATCGTTTAAACGATAACATGAATGCTTTTAACCATCTTTTACACGAAAATGGTAAACTTATAATTGCTGTTCCGAACCATAGCTCCTACGATGCAAGACATTATAAAAATTTCTGGGCTGGTTACGATGTGCCCCGGCATATATGGCATTTTAAACCATTGCAAATGGAAAAACTTGGTGCAAAACACGGGTTTATCCTTACAGGAATCTTTACTATGCCCTTCGATTCATTTTATGTTTCGCTTCTCAGTGAAAAATACAGGAAATCAAAACTGGCGCTTTTCAAAGGAATCTATTTTGGATATGTTTCATGGTTTAAAAGTCAGTTTAAACCGGAAGATTGCAGTTCAGTGATTTATGTATTTGAAAAATAAACTTCTTATAATGTTTTCGCAACTTCTATTTCGTGGAAAGCTTCGATAAGGTCACCAACTTTTATATCGTTGAAGTTTTCGATGTTCAATCCACATTCGTAACCGTTTTTCACTTCTCTTACATCTTCCTTAAAACGTTTTAAAGAACCAAGCGTCCCGGTATAAATTACGATTCCATCGCGAATTACACGGATTTTTGAATTACGGTTAACTTTTCCATCGCGGACGATACAACCGGCAACCGTACCAACTTTTGTGATTTTAAATACTTCGAGTACTTCTACTGTACCCAGAATTTCTTCCTTGATATCGGGCGAAAGCATACCTTCCATTGCCGCCTTAATCTCGTTAATTGCATCGTAAATAATGGAATATAAACGAATATCGATTTGTTCTTTTTCGGCCAATTTACGTGCATTTAGCGAAGGCCTTACCTGGAATCCAATAACAATGGCTTCCGAAGCTGCTGCCAGCAAAATATCGGATTCCGAAATCTGCCCAACTGCCTTATGCTTAATATTTACCTGAATTTCTTCGGTAGATAGTTTTATTAATGAATCGGACAATGCTTCGATAGAACCATCTACATCACCTTTTACAATCAGGTTTAATTCCTGGAAGTTTCCAATGGCAATTCTTCGCCCGATTTCGTCGAGCGTAATATGTTTCTGTGTACGTAGGCCTTGTTCACGAGCCAACTGTTCGCGTTTGTTGGCAATGTTTCTGGCTTCGCGTTCATTGTCCATCACATTAAAACGGTCGCCAGCCTGAGGTGCGCCGTTCAATCCGAGAATAATAGCTGGTTCGGCAGGCCCTACTTTATCTATTCGCTGGTTTCGTTCGTTGAACATTGCTTTTACGTGGCCAAAATACTGGCCTGCAATCAGCACATCGCCAATCCCTAAAGATCCGGTTTGAACCAAAATTGTGGCTACATACCCACGGCCTTTGTCGAGTGAAGATTCGATAATCGTACCGTGTGCGTTTTTATCTGCATTTGCTTTCAGATCGAGCAATTCGGCTTCCAGAAGTACTTTTTCAAGCAAATCATCAATACCAATTCCGTTTTTTGCTGAAATATCCTGCGACTGATATTTACCTCCCCATTCTTCGACAAGGTAATTCATATTGGCAAGCTCTTCCTTAATTTTTTCAGGATTTGCGCCCGGCTTATCGATTTTATTGATTGCAAAAACAATTGGTACTCCGGCTGCCGCCGCATGGTTAATTGCTTCAACGGTTTGCGGCATAACGCTATCGTCGGCAGCAACAATAATAATTGCAATATCGGTTACCTGTGCACCACGGGCGCGCATTGCCGTAAATGCTTCGTGACCCGGAGTATCGAGAAAGGTGATTTTCCTTCCATTTTCCAGCGTTACGTTATATGCACCAATGTGCTGTGTAATCCCTCCGGCTTCACCTGCAATAACGTTTGTGTTACGAATATAATCAAGCAACGAAGTTTTACCGTGGTCGACATGGCCCATTACAGTAACAATCGGCGAACGCGATTTTAAATCTTCATCCGTATCATCGTTGTCTTCGATTGCCTCCTGAATATCAACACTTACAAATTCAACTTTATATCCAAATTCGTCAGCTACAACCGAAAGGGTTTCCGCATCGAGCCGCTGATTGATGGAAACAAATAAACCAAGGCTCATACACGATGAAATAACTTCGTTTACGCTCACATCCATCATGGTTGCAAATTCGGCTACCGACACAAATTCGGTAACTTTAATCACCTTTTGTTCTTCGGCCAGCTTTTCCGCGTCGGCCTGCATTTTTTCACTAAATGCAGCTCTTTTTTCACGTCGGTGTTTCGAACCTTTCGATTTTCCGCCTTTTGTGGTTAACCGGGCCAGCGTATCTTTTATTTGTTTCTGAACATCTTCTTCGTTAACCTCTTTTTTCAGCGGGCGTTTCTTTTTGGCATTTTGTTTATTTACAACAAAATTTCCTTTTTGCCTGTCGCCTTGTTTACGGTCGACATCTATTTTGCCGGTTTCCTTGGTAATTCTTTTTCTTCGTTTTTTGCGCGATCCCTGATCTTCGTTTGTTGATTTGCTTTTTTCCGGAAGATTTATTTTTCCAAGTACGGTCGGCCCTTCCAACTTTTCGGAATTGGCTCTTATTACTTTGTCGCCTTTCTTTGAATCCGATTCTTTCTTAACCTCAGGTTTTTGATCACGCGCCGGGCCTGCAGTTCTTTGTTTTATTCGCTCCTGTCGTTCTTTTTCTTTTTCCGCTTTTGTTTTTTTCGTCGGACGAGTTTTCTGGTTTATATTTTTAAGATCGATTTTCCCGACCACCTTGATTTCGTCGACTTTTGGCACATTCGTTTTTAATAATTCTTCTTTTGGCTTTTCTTCCGGCGTTTTTTCAACAACAGGTTCAACTTCTTTTTCAGGACTTGCAGGTTCTTTCTTTTCCGGCTCCTTATCCACAATTGGTTCCTGCTGCTTTTGTGGTTTTTCTTCTTCTTTTTCAGCTACCGGTTTTTCTTCTTCAACAGGTTTTTTCTTTTTATGAAGATTGTCAAGATCTATTTTTCCCAGGACTTTTAGCTTATCTTTTTTCTCCTCGGGTTGTTTAACCTCTTCCTTAACTTCGGTTTTTGCTTTTGGGGCCGGTATTTTTTCAACCTCTTTTTCCTCTTCTTCTTCCAGTTCCTCCCCGCCATCTGTATCGTCGATGGTTATTACTTCTTTTTTCGGTCGGTGACTTTTCAAACTGATTTTTTCTGATTCTTTCTTTAAAGAAATATCAACTTTGTACTCTTTCTCGAGAAGAGAAACGGCTTCTGCAGAAACTTTTGTATTTGGATTCGAATCGATGTCGAATCCTTTTTTCTGCAAAAATTCAACAATGGTATGAATACCTACGTTGAACTCGCGTGCGAGTTTACTCAGTCTGATTGTGTTTCCTGCTACCATAAAACCTCTTTTTCTTTTCTTCTTTCTTTTGCTAAAAGTTAATCAATTTTAGCTGAATTATTCAAATTCCGATTTCAGGATTTTTAGTACCTCATCAATTGTTTCGTCCTCCAAATCGGTACGTTTAATAAGTTCTGCCCTCGGAATATTTAAAACGTTTTTCGCTGAATCGCAACCAATGGCTTTTAGGGCGTCGATTACCCAACTTTCAATTTCGTCGCTGAATTCATCGAGATTTACATCTTCCTCGTCTTCTTCCATTTCGCGGTAAACATCGATTTCGTAACCGGTTAACTGACTTGCAAGCCGAATATTCAAACCACCTTTACCGATAGCCAGCGAAACTTCTTCAGGTTTTAGATAAACCTCAGCTTTTTTACTGTCTTCAATAATTTTTATTGAATTGATTTTGGCCGGGTTTAACGCCCTTTTAATGTATAACTGGTTATTTGCCGAATAGTTTATTACATCAATGTTTTCGTTACGCAACTCACGAACAATGCCGTGAATTCGCGAACCTTTCATACCAACACAAGCACCAACCGGATCGATACGTTCGTCGTACGATTCAACAGCAACTTTTGCGCGTTCACCCGGAACACGTACAATCTTTTTAACTGTAATTAAGCCATCAAAAATTTCCGGTATTTCAAGCTCGAATAAACGTTCTAAAAATGCCGGCGCTGTACGTGATAAGAATAATTAGCGGATTGTTATTTCTCAATTCTACTTTATATACAATAGCGCGAACAGTGTCACCTTTTCTAAAATAATCGGAAGGAATTTGTTCCGATTTTGGTAAAATCAATTCGTTTCCTTCATCATCCAGAATTAAAATTTCCTTCTTCCAAACCTGGTAAACTTCGCCGGTAACAATATCGCCAATTTTATTTTTGTATTTCCCGTAAATATGGTCTTTTTCCAGTTCCAGAATTTTACTTGCCAGGTTTTGGCGAAGATTTAAAATTGCCCTGCGTCCAAAATCAATCAGTTTCACTTCATCGGTTACTTCTTCACCAACTTCGTAATCACCATCAATTTTTTGTGCATCGGATAATGTAATCTGAGTATTTGGATCTTCAAATTCATCGTCTTCAACAACAATCCTGTTTCTCCAGATTTCAAAGTCGCCTTTATCGATGTTTATAATCACATCAAAGTTTTCATCTGTTTCAAATTGCCTTATAAGTACGCTACGAAAAACTTCTTCAATAACGCTCATCATAGTTGCCCTGTCAATATTTTTGAGCTCTTTAAACTCTGCAAATGAATCAATCAGATTAATATTTTCCATTCTTCAATCCTTTATTTAAATGAAATAACTGCTTTCGCACTTTTTATTTCGTCGTATTTAAACTGATGTTTTTTTACCACCAACTGCTTTTTTTTATGACCTTCAATTTTTTCTTTGAAGAAGTTTCCAGAACAATTCCTTCATCGTTGGCATGAAGCAAAATACCTCCGAGTTTTACATTTTCGTTTGTAACAACTTCAATCGATTTTCCTTTGTATTTATGATATTGTTCTTTAACTTTAAAACTTTCGGTAAGGCCGGGAGAAGAAACCGAGAATTCAAAATCCTCTTCATCGCGGTTAAGACTGTGTTCAACATGCCTGCTAATTTCTACACATTTCTCGATTGTTAAACCATTAAAACTGTCAACAAAAACATTTATTACATTTCTTCCCGCTAACCGTAATTTCCACCAGGAACATGCCGTCATCCAGTTTTTCTTCTACCAAACGCTTTATTTCTGTCTCTTCAATCATTTATTACAGGTAATAAAATAGGGAACCAGAGGCCCCCTAAAATCACGTTTTAGAAAAATCTCCGCAAAAATAATAATTTTATCGAATAAACACAAAAATTGATTTTTTATAACCTGCTGATTTTAAAGAATAAATAACAGCGCTTTTGTTTACAGCCTAATGATTCTTTGCACCATTTTTCAATACTGGTAAACTCAAACTGCTATCAGTTCATATTTAATTTGCTAAAGTTTTGTACTTTTGAGATGATTGTATAATATAAATTTTGCCTGAATTGCAATAAATAAGAAAAAAATTATAAGATCCGGTATTTGGTTTTATAAATATTCAATCTGAACTGGTTTTGACTTAATTGAGCATCCTTCTTTTCAGCGACTTACGAAGAATTAAACAACTGGGTCTTTCGTATTTGGTTTTTCCGGGAGCCAATCATTCGCGGTTTGAACATGCCATAGGCGCCTCTCATTTAATGCGACAGGCAATTACAGTTTTCGATTAAAAGGCCATGAAATTACGGAAGAAGAAGCCGAAGCTGTTACAGCATTGCGATTTTATTCACGATATTGGACATGCTCCGTTTTCGCACGTACTTGAAAATACTTTGGTTGATATTTCGCACGAAGAAATTTCATTATTGTTAATGAATGAACTAAACGCAAATTTTAAAGGAAAACTTGATTTGGCAATTCAGATTTTTACCAATAAATATAAAAAGCATTTTTTACATCAATTGGTTGCCAGCCAGTTGGATATGGACAGGCTTGATTATCTGAGCCGCGACAGTTTTTTTACCGGTGTTGCGGAAGGAACGATTGGAATCGATCGGATTATTAAAATGCTGAATGTTTGGAAGATAAACTTGTTGTGGATGTAAAAGGTATTTATTCCATCGAAAAATTTCTTATTTCGCGCCGCTTGATGTACTGGCAGGTTTACTTTCATAAAACAGTTGTTTCTGCCGAAAGTCTGATGATTAATGTATTGAAAAGGGCAAAAGATATTGCTTCAAATGGAAAAGAAATTTACGCCACACCAACCCTGAAAGTATTTCTGCAAAACAGTTTTTCGCCTGAAGATTTCAGAAATAATATTATGGTTGGAGATAAAAATGTATTAAACTGGTATACATTATTAGACGATAACGATTTGTTAATATCGGTAAAAGAATGGCAATCGCATCCCGATCCTGCGCTTTCGTTTCTGGCAAAAAGCCTTATAAACAGAAAATTGTTCAGAACAAGAATATCTTCAACTCCTATTTCCGACAAAGAAAAATTGAGCATTATTAATCAGATTTCGAAGGAAATTACCCATGATGACAGTTTATCAAATTATTTGCTGATGACGGGCGAAATAACAAATAATGCATACAATAAATATGACGAGAAAATTCTTGTTCTGGATAAATCAGGAAAAACAAAAGATATGCAGCAGGCTTCCGATATCAACTTGTCGGCCCTCACAAAAACGGTTCGTAAGTACTATATGTGCTATCCAAAAGAATTGGGAATTAATTAGTTTAAAACTATATTTGCACCGCTTAAAAACAGACAATGGATTTTAAAGTCACTGACATTGCTAAATTTCTAAATGGGGAAGTCGTTGGAGATGAAACTATTAAAGTAAACAATGTTTCGAAAATTGAAGAGGGAAAGCCAGGCACTTTAGCTTTTCTTTCGAATATGAAATACGAACATTACATTTATTCTACCCAAGCTTCGGTGGTTCTGGTCAATAAAAAATTTGTTCCCAGATCGGATATTAAGGCTACACTTATACGAGTGGATGATGCATACCAGGCATTTGCATCCTTACTCGATTTGTATGTTCAGGCAAAAGCCAACATAAAATCAGGGATAGAACAACCAACCCACATTGACAAATCTGCAACTTTAGGCAATGATATATATGTTGGTGCTTTTTCATATATAGGCAAGAATGCCGGAATTGGCCACAATGCAAAAATTTACCCGCAGGTATTTATTGGCGAAAACGTAACAATTGGCGATGATTGTATTTTGTATGCTGGCGTAAAAATATATGACAATTGTGTTATTGGAAATCGTTGTATAATTCATTCGGGAGTTGTTATCGGTTCCGATGGTTTTGGATTTGCACCTCAAAAGGACGGGACATATAAAAAGATTCACCAGCTTGGAAATGCTGTTCTTGAAGACGATGTTGAAATAGGCGCAAACACAACAATCGATTGCGGCACCATGGGATCGACCATTATTCGCAAGGGAGTGAAAATTGATAATCTGGTTCAGATTGCACATAATTGTGAAATTGGCGAAAATACAGTTATTGCCGCTCAAACCGGTATTGCAGGCAGCGCAAAAGTCGGAAAAAATTGCGTATTTGCAGGCCAGTCGGGTATGGCAGGTCATCTTTCAGTTGGCAATGAAGTTACCGTTGGAGCACAGGCCGGAGTTCTTAAAAGTCTAAACGACAAGAATGTGGTTTGGGGAACACCTGCAATCAATCTAAAAGATCAGATTAGGGCGCTTAGTGTTTTTAAAGATTTGCCAAAAATGAGAAACGAGTTATTCCAGCTTCATAAAGAAATAGAGAATCTTAAACAGCCCAAAAACTAATACGATAAATTCTGATTTGTATGGTTGTAAAACAAAAAACGCTGGCAAATTCATTTAAAATCCATGGTACAGGACTGCATACCGGGGTAAATGTAACAATGAATTTTCTGCCCGCTCCCGAAAATCACGGCTTTAAATTTAAACGTGTCGACCTTGAAAACGAGCCGATAATTGATGCGGATGTCAACCTGGTTGTTGATACTTCCAGGGGAACATTACTTGAAAAAGACGGCGCAAGAATTGGAACTATTGAACACACGCTTGCAGCATTAATTGGCATGGACCTCGACAACGTATTGATTGAGGTAAATAATGAAGAAGCTCCGATTATTGATGGTAGTTCCATATATTTTGTGGAAGCGATTGAAAAAGCCGGAATTATTGATCAGAATGCAGAAAGAGATTATTTGGTTGTACGTAATAAAATTGTATATAAAGACGATAAAACCGGTTCGGAATTAATTGCTTTGCCCGATGATGACTACAGTTTAAATGTGATGATTGCATTTAACTCGAAAGTGCTCAACAATCAGTTTGCAACATTAAATTCCATTAGCAATTTCAAAGATGAGATTGCCAATTGCCGCACTTTTGTATTTCTGCACGAACTTGAATTTCTGTTAAAAAATAATCTTGTAAAAGGTGGCGATTTGGATAACGCCATCGTTATCATCGATAAGGAAATTAACCAGGAAGAGTTAAACCGGCTGGCAGATTTATTTGAGCATACACATGTTGAAGTTAAACCACAAGGCATTTTAAATAACCTCGTGCTACACTATGATAATGAGTGTGCCCGGCATAAACTGCTTGATGTAATTGGTGATTTAGCCCTTTGCGGCAAACACATTAAAGGCAGAATAATAGCCACAAAACCAGGCCATGCAGCAAATACCTATTTTGCCAAAGCACTTAAAAAAGAAATAATAGACAATGAAGAAGGCGCGCCGTTTTACGATCCAAACCAGGAACCAATTATTGAAATAAACCGGATTAAAAAATTACTTCCTCACCGCTATCCGTTTTTAATGGTCGACAAGATTATATCTTCTTCAGAAACAGAAATTGTCGGAATAAAAAATACAACCATAAACGAACCATTTTTCCAGGGACACTTTCCTGATGAACCTGTAATGCCGGGCGTTTTGCTTATTGAGGCAATGGCTCAAACCGGCGGATTACTTGTTTTAAACCGGTTGGAAGGAAAATATTCGACCTATTTTATACGTATTGATAATGTTAAATTCAGAAAAAAAGTTGTCCCCGGCGACACACTGATTTTCAAATTAGCTTTAACTTCGCCGATTCGTCGGGGGATAGCAAATATGAAAGGGATTACCTTTGTTGGTAATAAAATTGTTGCTGAAGGCGAATTTATGGCACAAATTGTAAAACAAACTGAAGTATAAATTCAGAAAAAAATATAGCATGAAACAACCGCTTGCTTATGTTCATCCGGATGCAAAAGTTGCCGACAATGTTGTTATTGAACCATTTGTATCTATCGATCATGATGTTATTATTGGAGAAGGAACTAAGATAGGTTCCAGCGTCACAATACTTCCGGGAACCAGAATTGGGAAAAACTGCAGGATTTTTCCCGGTGCAGTACTTGGTGCTGTTCCACAGGATTTGAAATTCCGCGGAGAATACTCCACTGTTGAAGTTGGCGATAATACAACCATACGCGAATATGTTACGATAAACCGTGGAACGGCTGCCAAGGGTAAAACCATTGTCGGAAATAATTGCTTACTTATGGCTTATGTCCATATTGCGCACGACTGCAAAATTGGAAACAATGTAATTATGGTTAATTCAAGCCTTTTGGCCGGAGAAGTAATTGTCGACGATTGGGCTATTTTAAGTGGTTTGGTTGCGGTGCACCAGTTTTGCCATATCGGTTCGCACGCCATGATTTCGGGTGGTTCGCTGGTAAGGAAAGATGTTCCACCGTTTATTAAAGCAGGCCGAGAACCTTTATCGTATGTTGGCATTAATTCGATTGGATTAAGAAGAAGAAATTATAACAATGACAAAATCCGTGAAATTCAGGACATTTACCGTTACATTTATCAGAAAGGATTAAATGTAGCCCAGGCCACCGAGATTATTGAAGCTGAAATGCCTGCAACGCCTGAACGAGATGAAATCCTGCTCTTTGTTAAAGATTCGAAGCGCGGTATTATTCGTGGATATTTTCCCGATTAATATCCATTAAGATACTTTATTGGTGAAGCCATTTCAATTATTACGAAATGGCTTTTTATTTGCCATGAACCCAACCCTGTGCTTCCAGCGGAATAGCAGAACCTGCAGATGTAATCAGGTTTAGTCCTTCAGCAACATCAGTCATGTGTCCAATTATGGTGAAATCGGGATCATTTTTAATTGTATCATAATCTTTTACATCGATGGTGAAAAGCAATTCATAATCTTCTCCGCCATTTAGCGCTGCAACCAACGGGTTAATGTTCATTTCATCTGCCATATCCTTGCTTTGGCGATCCATTGGGATTTTATCTTCATACAAACGACAACCCACATTTGAATTTTTACACAGGTGATGAATTTCGGACGACAAGCCATCTGAAATATCAATCATCGAAGTAGGTTTAATGCCCAGTTTTTTAAAAGCAGAAATAATATCGACGCGAGCTTCTGGTTTTAACTGGCGCTCCAGAATATAATCATATCCTTCCAGTTGAGGCTGCATATTACTGTTTACCTTGAACACTTCATTTTCGCGTTCAAGCAGTTGTAGTCCCATGTAGGCTCCTCCCAAATCACCTGAAACACAAAGCAAATCGTTGGATTTAGCTCCACTGCGGTGAACCACATTATCTTTTTCCGCTTCACCTATTGCGGTAATACTAATGGTTAGCCCGGTTAACGAACTTGTGGTGTCGCCTCCAATCAAATCAACACTATAATTCTCGCAGGCCAGGTGTATTCCGGCATAGATTTCTTCCACTGCTTCTACCGAAAATTTTCCCGACAAAGCAATGTTTACCACAATTTGACGCGGAATTGCATTCATCGCACAAATATCCGAAAGGTTAACGATTACCGCTTTATAACCCAAATGTTTTAACGGTACATACATCAGGTTAAAATGTATTCCTTCTGTTAATAAATCCGACGTAACGACAATTTGCTTTTCTGCATAATTGAGAATGGCAGCATCATCGCCAATTCCTTTAATCGTACTGCTATTTCTGATCTGAGCTTGTTTTGTAATTCGTTCAATCAGCCCGAATTCACCCAACTCAGAAATATTAGTTTGAGCTTTTTCTTTATTCATTGTTAATTTCAGACTAAAAGGTATTAATCTTATGATTTGAGGAGCAAAATTACTTATAGTTTTATATCTTTGCAATTTTAAAAGTTTGATATTCAAATTTTAGCAAAAATATAAAGGACATCAAACCATAATTGGATGCAAAACTACTAACCGGTTATTATCTAAAGCATTGAAATTCATTTAAAAGGTTATATTTTGATAACCGGTAAAATATTAAACCGTATAAAATAACGGTTGTTATTAAAGATAGAAGACAAGACAAAATAAAATGGCAGATCAGGATAAAATATTAAGCGAAGTCACACAAGGTGAGTATAAATACGGTTTTTACACCGATATTGAAACCGATATAATCGACAAAGGATTAAACGAAGATGTAATCAGGCTTATTTCGTTAAAGAAGAACGAACCGGAGTTTATGCTGAATTTCAGGTTGGAAGCCTATCGAAAATGGGAGAAAATGAAAATGCCAAACTGGGCATATCTTAAAATTCCCCCAATCGATTTTCAGGCTATAAGCTATTATGCAGCTCCAAAGAAAAAGCCACAGCTTAGCAGCCTGGAAGAAGTCGATCCTGAATTGATAGAAACTTTTAATAAGCTGGGAATTCCGATAGAAGAACAAAAACAACTGGCAGGCGTAGCTGTAGATGTGGTTATGGATAGTGTTTCGGTTAAAACTACTTTTAAAGAAACTTTGGCCGAAAAGGGAATTATTTTTTGTTCGTTTAGCGATGCTGTTCAGGAACATCCCGAGTTGGTAAAAAAATATTTAGGAAAGTCGGTACCTGTTGCCGATAACTTTTTTGCAGCATTGAATTCAGCTGTTTTTAGCGATGGCTCTTTCTGTTATATTCCGAAAGGAGTTCGTTGCCCGATGGAATTATCAACCTATTTCAGGATAAATGCAGCAAATACAGGTCAGTTTGAACGTACGTTAATTGTTGCCGACGATGACAGTTATGTTAGCTACCTTGAAGGATGCACCGCTCCGATGCGCGATGAAAACCAATTGCATGCTGCTGTGGTGGAAATTATTGCATTAGACCGTGCTGAAGTAAAATATTCAACCGTGCAGAATTGGTATCCCGGCAATAAAAACGGGAAAGGTGGCGTATATAACTTTGTAACAAAGCGTGGCATTTGCCGTGGTGTTTCTTCAAAAATTAGCTGGACACAGGTCGAAACAGGATCTGCAATTACATGGAAATATCCAAGTTGCATTTTGCTCGGCGATAATTCGGTTGGTGAATTTAACTCGGTAGCTGTTACCAATAACCACCAGCAAGCTGATACGGGATCGAAAATGACTCATATTGGTAAGAACACGCGAAGTACTATAGTTTCAAAAGGTATTTCAGCAGGAAAAAGCGATAACTCTTACCGGGGTTTGGTAAAAGTTTTGCCTGGTGCAACAAATTCAAGAAATTTTTCGCAATGCGATTCCTTATTATTGAATGATACTTGTGGCGCACACACTTTTCCATACATCGAAGTTGCGAAATAAATCGTCGATTGTCGAACATGAAGCTACAACCTCAAAAATTGGTGAAGACCAGATATTTTATTGCAATCAGCGCGGAATTGACACTGAAAAAGCAATTGGAATGATTGTAAACGGTTATGCCAAGGAAGTGCTGAACAAACTTCCGATGGAATTTGCGGTTGAAGCACAAAAATTGCTTCAGATAAGTCTGGAAGGAAGTGTTGGTTAAAAGAGACCCTCCCAACCTCCGCATAGGACGGAGAAAGAGGAAGGGAACTGTAATTAATTATACGAAATCAAATAAACAATACAAATAATAATCAAAAAAACACTCCCATTTACGGGAGATGGAGGAGGCTATGTTAACAATAAAAAATTTATATGTTTCCGTTGAAGGAAAGGAAATCCTTAAAGGAATAAACCTGGAAGTAAAAACAGGTGAAATTCATGCTATCATGGGCCCGAATGGTTCAGGAAAAAGTACGCTTGCAAATGTACTTGCCGGAAAAGAAGAATATGAAGTAACTTCGGGCGAAATCACCTATATGGGTGAAGATTTGCTTGAAAAGTCGCCTGAAGATCGTGCAAGGGAAGGACTGTTTCTAAGTTTTCAGTACCCGGTTGAGATTCCGGGAGTGCCAATGGTAAACTTCCTTAAAACTGCATTAAACGAACAACGAAAATACAGGGGCGAAGCAGAACTTACAGCAGGAGAATTTCTGAAACTGATGCGCGAAAAAATGGAATTGGTCGATTTGCATACGCAATTAACCAACCGCTCGGTAAACGAAGGATTTTCGGGTGGAGAAAAGAAAAAAAATGAAATTTTCCAGATGGCTATATTCGAACCAAAACTTGCAATTCTGGATGAAACGGATTCAGGGCTCGATATTGATGCATTAAAAACAGTGGCCCATGGCGTGAATGCGATGAGAAACCCGGAAAATTCGACCATCGTTGTAACCCATTACCAACGATTACTCGATTACATTATTCCCGATCATGTACATGTTTTGTATAATGGCAAAATTGTAAAATCGGCAGGTAAAGAACTGGCATTCGAGCTGGAAGAAAAAGGGTTACGACTGGATAAAACAAGAAAACGTATATTAGAATGAGTGTTACAATAGAAAAAGCGGATTTATCGCTAAAATATGTCAGTCATTATAACGATGTTAGGGAATTGCTGTTTGAAAATTCCTCCGACATTCTGAATGCAAAAAGGAACAAAGCATTTCAGGATTTTGTTATGCAGGGAATTCCGACCCGCAGAAATGAAAATTACAAATACACCAACCTGCAGCCAGGTTTTCTACCCGAATTTAAGTTTTTGCACGAAAAGCCAGTAATGGACGCAGACTTACGGGAAATATTCACCTGTGATGTTCCGCAACTGGATACTCACCTGACATTGCTTTTTAACGGATGGTATTATGACAAAAATACCGAAAATGCAAATTTACCAAAGGGTGTAATTCTCGAAAGCCTCGCAGATGCAACGGCCAAGTATCCTGAACTTGTTCATCAATATTATTCATCGCTTGCTGAAACAGGAATCGATCCATTGGTCGCTCTGAATACTGCATTTGCCAAAGACGGATATTTTTTATACATCTCAAAAAATGTTGCTTTCGATAAACCGATTCAAATAATTAATTTGCTAAAAGCTGATTATGATACGTTCGCAACTCAGCGCAATTTAGTTGTGGTTGAACCTGGCGCCAATGCGCAATTAATTCTTTGTAATCATACATTGAACTCGAATACATACCTGAGCAATACGGTAACCGAGGTTTTTGTCGGTGAAAATGCCAGTTTCGATTATTATACCTTACAAAATCAGCATAATAATTCAACCAGTTTAAATTCGGTATTTATTCAACAGGAAAGAGATTCGAATGTAACTTCACATACCATGTCGCTTCATGGAGGAATGATTCGTAACAACCTGAAGGTGATTCTGAATGGAGAAAATGCGGAAACCAGTTTAAACGGGATGGCCTTTCTCGACAAAAAACAACACGTCGATAATTTTATCCAGATTATTCATGCAAAACCAAATTGCCAGAGTAACCAGTTATACAAAAATGTTCTCGATGAAGAATCGAGTGGCGCTTTTTCCGGACGGATACACGTGGTACGGGATGCTCAAAAAACAAATGCTTTTCAGCGGAACAATAATATATTGCTTACCGACAAAGCTTCCATGCAGACTAAACCACAGCTAATTATCGATGCCGACGATGTAAAATGCAGTCATGGCGCTACTGTTGGACAAATCGATGAAGAAGCACTTTTTTATATCCGTTCGCGCGGGATTGAAGAAAAAAAAGCACGTCTGATGATGATGAATGCATTCGCCCACGAAGTGATTCAAAAGGTAAAAATTGAAGCTTTACGTGACCGAATTGACGATTTGGTTGAAAAGAGATTAAGCGGCGAAATAGCCAATTGCCACGAAATGGAATACAATTGTAAATAAATACTTTTGATTCAGCATTTTGGGTGGGCTAAATAAAAAGTTCACCCAATTTTTTTATTTCTATTTTTGTGCAGGAAAATTCAGGTATGAGTTACGATATTAATAAAATAAGAAGTTATTTCCCGATACTTAAGCAGAAAGTATATGGTAAACCGTGGATCTATTTCGACAGTGCTGCCTCTGCGCAAAAACCTGTTCAGGTATTGATGGTTGAAGAAAACCTGCACAATGAGTTTTACGGAAATATTCACCGTGCTGCCCATTTTATGGCTGATAAGGCAACCGGGGAATTTGAGAATGTAAGAACTAAAATCGCCGAATTTATTGGGGCAAAATCCCGTGAAGAAATCATATTCACCAAAGGAACTACCGAAAGTGTCAATCTTGTTGCCTATTCGTTTGGCGAACAATATATCAATGAAGGAGACGAAATTATCGTTTCAGAAATGGAACATCATTCCAACATTGTTCCATGGCAGTTGATGGCGCTGAGGAAAAAGGCAAAAATTGTAAAACTCCCTTTTAATGATTCAGGAATTCTGGAAATTGAAAAACTTCCGCATCTCATAAACAGTAAAACCAAGCTTATTGCAATAGCTCATGTTTCGAATGTTCTGGGCACGGTAAATCCGGTATCTGAAATAACACGATTAGCACATAAAAACAATATTATTGTTTTTGTTGATGGCGCCCAGGCTGTTCAACATATGCCGGTAAATGTTCAGGAATTGGATGTTGACTTTTATGCATTTTCGGGCCATAAAATTTACGGGCCAAACGGTGTCGGAATTTTATATGGGAAAAGTAATTTGTTAGATGAAATGCCGCCTTACCAGGGAGGTGGCGAGATGATTTCAGAAGTATCGTTTGAAGGAACAACGTATAATGAACTGCCCTATAAATTCGAAGCAGGAACACCCAATATTACCGGGGTAATTTCGCTTGGTGCCGCCGTTGATTTGATAAATGAGACTGGTTTGAAAGAAATTGCCGCGTGGGAAAACGATTTATTGCATTATGCAACTACCTCATTAAAATCAATTCAGGGACTAAAAATCTATGGTGAAGCTCCTGAAAAATCGAGTGTTATTGCATTCAACCTCGAAGGAGTTCATTCATACGATATGGGAATGCTCTTCGACAAAATGGGAATTGCAGTTCGTACAGGTCATCTTTGTGCCGATACTGTAATACAACACTACGAAATCAACGGGTGTTTGCGGATTTCATTCGGAATGTATAATACAAGGGATGAAATAGATATTTTTCTTGGAGCTTTGAATAAAATCAGAAAGATGCTGAGTTGACTTAGCGTTATTTATTTGAAGCAGTGTCAAATGCATTTATTTATTGTAGAATTATGTCGATTTAGAAGAAAACAAAAGATGTTTCAAATCGAATTGCATATGGTGACGTTTGGAATTGTTTGGCAACGAATGTACGCCATACACGCCTTTATGGAATGATTGTAAAAAATATACATATCCGTAGCTACCATTAAAAACTTTAAAATTGAACTTATATGATGATAACCTGCGGTATTGTAATGGTATTTTTATTGAATGTTGTAAATCTGCGTCATATTGTCGTACCATTTTGGATTTACAGAGTTTGGAATCTTTTTTGACCGCTGACAGTTAAGATAACATACCGTAAATAATAACTTTGATGCATTCTTCAAATTTTAATTTAGCGCTAATTTTGGGAATTTATTATTCATACTTGTTCTTAATTATTGCCGTTAATTAAAATTTTTAGAACTTTGCAACTGCTTAAAAAACAGATATGACCATTGAAGAAGTACAAAGACAAATAATTGACGAGTTTTCAATATACGACGACTGGATGGATAAGTACGGTTATTTGATAGAACTTGGAAATGAACTGAAAGATTTGGATCCAAAGGATAAAACGGAACAGAATTTTATTAAAGGTTGCCAGTCGCAGGGTTTGGCTTGTGGCTGAAATGGAAAATGGAAAAATAAATTTCCGTGGTGAAAGCGATGCAGTTATTGTAAAAGGTTTGGTGGCATTGCTGTTAAGAGTTGTTTCGGGCAGAACTCCAAAGGAAATAATGGAGAATAACCTTCATTTTATCGACGATTTGGGATTGAAACAACATCTTTCACCAACACGCTCAAACGGGTTTCTGGCAATGGTAAAACAAATTCGTTTATACGCTGTTGCTTATAACAGAATTGAAGGATAAGGAGGAGAAAGCGATGGACAAAAGAATAGATTTAATTATAAATAACCTGAAAGAAGTTTACGACCCGGAAATTCCGGTAAACATTTACGATTTGGGATTGATATATAATGTTGATATTGACGAGAATAACAATGCAAGTATTGTTAATGACACTAACAGCACCAGGCTGTCCGGTAATTGATATATCTGATTGATGATGTAACTATGGCCGCAAAATCGGTTGATGGAATTGAAAATGTAAATGTTGAACTCACTTTTGATCCACCCTGGGATAAATCGATGATGAGCGAAGAAGCCCGGCTTGAATTGGGATTCTTTTAAACTATCTTATGCGGACAGATCTTAACTATTTTACTAGTTGGTGTTTTGCAATAAAATCAGGATCAATTACAATGCCACTCCCGGACCTGTTGGAACTTTTACAACGCCATCATGACTATCCAGATCAGAAGTCGCGCATTCAATAGGAATTTCAGTATTAAATCCTTTAAATTCATGGTAAGGTCCTGCATTCGGATATTGCTGAAACAAAATGCATCATGTACAAATAACCTAAGCCTGAACCTGAAATATGGGGAATGCAAGGCTTTCCCAAAAGTTCAGCCATTCGTGCCACTTTCATTGAACGAATCATTCCTCCAAAATAGAATATATCCGGCTGAACAATATCAAAAGCATGATTTGCAATCAACCATCTGAAATTATGCATACTCGGTTCCTGTTCTCCGCCGGCAATCGGAATTTCAAGTGCATCGTTAACCTGTTTGGTTTCTTCATACCAATCAAATGGAACAGGTTCTTCATAAAAATCAATTTTATACTCTTCCAGAATTTTTCCAATGCGAATGGCTTCATCAACGGTATAGGAACCGTTGGAATCAGCATAAATGGTCATATTCATCACCAAAAGTTTTTCGCACCAGTGGAATCAAATTTTCTGTTCTGTCCGGCGGATAATCGGCGTTATTACTCATACGTCCGCCAATTTTAAATTTTAATGCTTTTGCCTGTGTTTTTTCCACGTGTTCTTTTATTCGATCAATGGATTCTTCTGCCGATTTTCCGCTGATAATTATTCGCCTGATAAACTGCAACTTTCAGAATGATAAATTTCCCGATTAATTCGCCGATTGGTTTTTCCGCAATTTTGCCTAGCATATCCAGAACAGCAAATTCGATAGTTGCCATAGGCACCCAAAGTGCCAGATTTTGTAACTTGTAATTACTTTGATAAACATATACCTCATTCAAAGAGATTTTCCCAGTCGCGCGCATCCTTTCCCGGGAAAAAAGGTTGTAAGACGCTCTGTAAAAATCGGATAAAGCGAAAGCATCTGAGCGTTATTTCGACACCGAAATTCCTTCTGCTCCATCTCTTGAGCGAACCCGGCAAATAAAATTATTTTCAAACCGAAGTAATTCCAATTTGTCAATGAATACCGGCTCCGCAAACAGACTTCGTTTTAATACCGGCAGACTTAAGACTTTATCCAACGCTGAATAATCTATCTTTTTTTCATCGATGGTATTTATACTTGATTTAAATGCAATTGCTGCAGAAGAAAACAGTGCGGCAGACTTTATAAAATCACGACGATCCGATTTCATGGTAGTTTAATTTAATGTAGATAAAACTATGAAAAAATTGGCAAAAAAAAGGCAGCTTCTACAAGCTGCCTCAAAGCCATGAAAACAATTAAACAATGTTCAGAAAACAGAAAACTAGAAACAATTAAATCGTCATAATATCTTTTTCCTTAGCTTTCACTAAGTCATCTACCTTTTTACCAAAATTATCCGTCAATTTTTGAACTTCAGCTTCATGCATCTTTCTCCATATCTTCCGACAATCCATCTTTTAGTAATTTTTTCAAACTGTCATTTGCTTCTTTTCTTGCAGTTCGTAATACTTACTTTTGCATTTTCACCTTCCTGACTGCACCTGTTTTACCAGGCTTCTTCTTCTTTCTTCCGTAAGTACCGGAATGTTTATCCGGATAATTTCTCCGTTATTTTCAGGATTAAAACCCAAATTGGCATGTCAAAATGGCTTTTTCAATAACCGGAATTAATCCTTTTTCCCAAGGTTGAATCGCAATTGTTCTGGCATCTGGTGTACTAACATTTGACACCTGATTTAACGGAGTCATACTTCCGTAATATTCAACCAGTACGCCATCTAACATTGCCGGAGATGCTTTTCCTGCTCTAATATGCACTAATTCTTTTTCGAGGTGCGTAATTGCAGCACCCATTCTTTCCTCGCAATGTTCTAAAACAAAATCAACTTCTTCCTGCATTAAGTTAAGCCTGAGTTTCCAACCTGGACTGTTAGCAAATATAGAAAAAAATATAAATACTTGAAAATTTTAATATTTAAAATAATTCTAAAATTATATTAAAAAAATATCAATTAAAATACAATGGTTCCAATGTTTTCACCATTCATAACTTTCTGTAAATTTCCTTTTTGATCCATATTAAAACCAATACCGGCAAATTATTTTCTTTGCACATAGTAGTGGCAGTCAAATCCATAATTTTCAGATTTTTTCATAAATTTCATCAAAACTGATCTTTTCAAATTTTGTTAGCATTCGGATCTTTTTCCGGATCGGCAGTATAAATTCCATCCACCCGTGTTCCTTTCAGCATAATTTCAGCTTCAATTTCGATGCCTCGCAATGCACTTGCAGTATCAGTAGTAAAATATGGATTTCCGGTTCCAGCTGAAATAATTACTACTTCTCCATTATTTAACGCTTCAATTGCTTTTTCTTTTGAATAATATTCTCCAACCGGTTCCATTCGAATTGCTGTAAATACTCTCGATTTTACTCCATAATTTTTCAAAGCTGAATTTAATGCCAGGCTGTTAATAACAGTGGCCAACATTCCCATTTGGTCACCTTTTACCCTGTCGAAATCCTTTGGTGGCACCACTTAATCCGCGAAAAATATTTCCTCCGCCAATTACAATTCCAATTTGAACACCATCTTTCGCCAAGTTCAGCAATTTGTTCAGCATAATCGTTTAATCGTTTTTGATCAATTCCATATTGCTGTTCACCCATTAATGATTCGCCACTTAATTTTAAAAGAATGCGTTTATATTTTATCATTTTATTTGATATATTTAAGAATGTTGTAAAGATAAAATAGATTTTGCGGGAAAAATAAAAAGCCACCCGTTAAATAAACAAATGGCTAATAATCTGCGTTTAATAATTCAAAACTATTCTACGATCTGTTTTCTGTTTCTTTGTTTAATTGTTTTCAGGCAAAAATAGCGGTTTTTTTATATTGAAATCATGATTTCAATCAGGATTAAAACCTGAAACAAAGCGCATTTATGAAAACGAAATAAAGTGCTAACCAGTTGAAATTTATAAAATATTTCTCGGTTTCATTTTGAAATAAATTACGATAAATATCAAACCTTCAACCGAATATAAGATGAATATTATTTGAAAAAAACCCATGTTTACATTAAATTAACATGCTTACAAATGCCAATAGTGCTTACTTTATTTCAATTCCTTTTTCCCTACAGAGTTCAATCCTAGCTGACTTAATTTGTATTTCTGAATTTTTCCACTGGCTGTCATTGGAAATTCATTGACAAAGAAAATATATTTAGGAATTTTAAACCGTGAAATATTTCCTCTGCAAAAATCAATAATTTCTTCTTCTGTCAGTTTTTGGCCGTTTTTTAGTTTAATAAATGCACCAACTGCTTCTCCATATTTTTTGCTTGGAACACCAACTACTTCAATGGTTTCGATTTGTGGCAATCTGTACAGAATAATTTTCAATTTCGCGCGGATAAATATTTTCACCTCCCCTAATAATCATGTCTTTAATCCGGCCGGTTATTTTGTAAAATCCATCTTCAGTTTTAACTGCCAAATCGCCTGAATGCAGCCATCCTTCGCTGTCAATGGCATTTTTGTGTGGCTTCCGGATTTTTGTAATATCCTTTCATTACATTGTATCCACGGCAACAAATTTCACCCTGTTCGTTCAGCTGGACATATTTCACCAGTTTCAGGATTTACAATTTTCACTTCAACATTTGGAAATTCAAAACCAACAGTAGTTGAACGTACTTCAGCTGAATTATGGGTGCGTGTTGCTGTCATTCCGGGCGAAGTTTCAGTCAATCCGTAAACAATAATAATATCTTTCATATGCATTTTTGTCATCACCTGGTTCATGGTTTCAATAGGGCAAGTGCCCCGGCCATAATTCCGGTGCGAAGCGAACTCAGATCGAACATGTCAAACATGGGATGATTGAGTTCGGCAATAAACATAGTTGGCACTCCATATAAAGCTGTACATTTTTCTTTTTGAACAGAAGCCAGCACCATTAACGGATCAAAATCTTCGGTAAAAACCATGGTTGCACCGTGAGTAATAATTGCACAAACTGCCAAAACACAACCAAAACAATGAAACAGCGGAACACAAACCAGTAGTCTTTCGTCGGATGTATATTTCATGCATTGCCCCACTGAATATCCGTTATTCAGAATATTATGATGCGAAAGCATCACTCCTTTTGGAAATCCGGTTGTACCGGAAGTATATTGCATATTTATCACATCATGGCAATTCAGTGATTCCTTTACACTTTCCAGTTCAATATCATCCACATGATTACCCAACAAAATCAATTCTGCAGTGTTATACATTCCCCGGTGTTTTTGCTGCCCAATAAAAACCACATTTCTCAGTTCAGGAAATTTTTCTGATGCAAAGTTCCCCGCGGGCTTGTTCTTTTAATTCAGGAACAAGTTCAAAAATCATTTCAACATAATCGCTGTCACGATATCCATCAACAAGACAAAGTGTATTAACATCGGCATCTTTGCAGCAAATATTCCAGTTCTGCCAATTTATAATTGGTGTTAATGGTAACCAGTACTGCTCCGATTTTTGCAGTGGCAAACATAAATGTTAGTCCAGTCGGGAACATTTTTTGCCCAAATTCCAACTTTATCTCCGGGTTTAACTCCAATATACAAAAGACCTTTTGCCAGTGCATCAACCCGTTCGTTAAACTGTTCATAGGTAAATCGGAGATTTCTGATCAGGATAAACCATGAATTCCTTTATCAGGAGTTTCAAAAGCCCATTTTTCAAGGATCTCGCCTAAGGTATAATCGAGTAACTGCATTTTTTATTTGTTCAGTTTAATTATATTAACTGAATGTTAAACCGGATAATAAATTACAGCCAGAATTTTTGCCTTTTGATTTTGCAGCTGCATGAACATTATGAGCAACAATCGAATCGAGATAAATACTGTCGCCGTTCGATTAGGTATAAATTCTTTTCCATAATTTATTTCAATCTTTCCATTCAAAACATAAATAAATTCTTCTCCTTCGTGAGACGAAAGTTTATAATCGGATTCTGTAGAAGGTTCAATTTCCACAATAAAAGGTTCCATATGCCTGCCGCGTTTTATCCTGTGCCAGCGAATAGAAATTAAGATGTTCCCGTGTTTTATCATCTTTTGTTGAAAAACTTAAGGTCGATTTTTCACTCCCGGCATTTAACAACCACCGGCCCAATTTGATCCTGATCGTCAAGAAAAGTTCCGATCCGAACTCCAAGTGCCCGTGTAATTTTAATTAAATGCCCCAACGACGGAACAATTCCTTTTTCTTCAATATATTCAAGTTGCTGTACATCCAAGATTGGCTTTAAGAGCCAGATCTTCACGCTGATATGCCTGAATTCCCTGAATTCCTTTATTTTTTTCCGATTGTTTTTGCTGTCTCATTTTAATAATTTTAAGATGAACTGTAAAATATAATTTGCCTCGAAAGTTAACAATGATATTTGGTAAACAAATTAAAAAAGGTGCCTGAAACCAGACACCTTTTCATTAATATTTTATTTTGATTTATAACCAACGAATATACCTAAAATCCTGCCGGTGTGGCAAATTTTCATTTTTCGGGAAAATTCTGAACCCATAATTAAATGAACCCGGATGATTTGGATGCAGATTATGTTTATAACAGCAAACTGAACCTTCACATGTTTCAGCCTTAAATTCAACAGTATTCAAATATTCTTTTTGGCATCATTATTTTCATTTTCAGCAACTACCAGTTCCATCCAATTTCGTCACATGACAAACCTTTTAAATCGAGGTAAACGCTAACCGGATAATCCTGCCCGATTTTCATTATATTGGTAATTCCATCTGAAATTTCAATATTTTTCACTTCAATATCGTTCCCAGATGGAACTAATTTTATATTTCCAGTCCGCCATTTCTCTGGCCAGTTTAAAATTGTCTGCTTTTATTTTCCGCACTCGTTTCAAACTGTGGATTGTAATAACGTTCCTGATAATCGCGAATCATTCTTCCGGTGGTAAAATTCGGAGCTACCTTGGCAATTGTATTTTTTATATAACCAATCCATTTTTCAGGAATACCTTTGTTATTTCGTGTCGTAAAAGGCTCGATACAATTTCTTCTTCCAGAATATTAATAAATGGTTTCGGCATCCAGTTCATCCTGAAAATCCTGAACATCGTATGCGCGTTCGGCAGGTAAGGCCCAGCCGGCATCTTTCTTGATAACCTTCAACCCACCATCCATCGAGAACAGAAAAATGAATGTGCCATTCATTACTCCTTTTTCGCCACTGGTACCGGATGCTTCAAGTGGCCGGGTTGGTGTATTCAGCCAAACATCAACACCCTGAAGCAGCATTTTTGCCAGGTTGATATCATAATTTTGAACAAATAGAATTTTTCCCCTGAATTCAGGTCGTTTCGAAATTTCAACAATATTTTTAATTAAATCCTGCCCGGCTTTATCGGCAGGATGTGCTTTCCTGCAAAAATAAACTGAACCGGTCGTTTTGGATTATTCACAATTTTCGCCAGTCGTTCGAGATTTCGGAATAACAGATAACCTCTTTTATAGGTTGCAAACCGTCGGGCAAAACCAATGGTAATGCATTCGGATTTAATTTTCCCATCACTTCAGTTATCAGTTTTGGATTTTCATTACGTTTAATCCAGTTGTCGGAAAACCGGTTCTTTATATAATTAATTAAGTTTTAACGTAATTTTTTACGAAGTTCCCAAATTTCATTGTCGGGAACTTTATAGATATTTTTCCAGGTTTCAAAATCGAGCTGGTTTGAAGGAAACGATTCTCCAAAATATTTATTATGGATTTCTTTCCATTCCTGTGCTGTCCAGGTTGAATAATGAACGCCATTTGTTACATAACCAATTTCAAGTTCTTCTTTCAAAAACCCTGGATAAAGATGTTTCAAAACTTCTTTACTAACATCGCCATGCAATTTGCTAACCCCGTTAATTCCCTGAGAAAGATTGCAAGCCAGATAACTCATATTAAAATGATCTTCGTGTCATATTGGCTTTTCCAAGCATTATCAAATTCATCCCACTCCAATCCGAGATTTTTGCGGAAATTATTCCATATAATGTTTAAACATATCAATATGAAACGAATCGTGACCGGCAGGAACCGGAGTATGTGTTGTAAATATTGTCGAAGCACGAACCACTTCTTTGGCTTCGGCAAATGTAAGATTTTCGTATTGCAATATAATTGGCAATTCTTTCAATCCCAATAAAAGCTGCATGCCCTTCATTACAATGATAAATATCGGAATTATAACCCAAGCTTATTTAAAGCCCTGTATTCCGCCAAGTCCAAGCAACATTTCCTGTTTTAAACGGTTTTCGTTATCGCCGCCATACAAATGATGTGTAACCGAACGATCCTGTTCCTGGTTTTCAGGATGATCGGCATCGAGAAGATACAAGTTTACACTGATCCAACATTAACCTGCCAAACCTGTGCTATTAAATTTCTTCCGGGATATTCAACTTCAACTTTCACCCAGTCTCCTTCTTCATCCAAAGCTGGTTGAACCGGTATTTTTGAAAAATGCTGAGCTTCGTAATTTGCCATTTGTTCCCCATGCAAATTCAGTGTTTGTTTAAAATATCCATATCGGTATAACAAACCCAACCGCAACCAGGTTAACTTTCAAATCGCTGGCTTCTTTTAAGTAATCGCCGGCCAAAATTCCCAAACCACCCGAAAATATTTTTAAACTGTCGTGCAACCCGTATTCCATACTGAAATAGGCAATTTGCGGGCCTTCCAGTGATTTTTCTTTCTTCAAGATATTGCTGAAAACTTTTCGTAAGCCTTGTTCATTTTCGAAATAAACAGCTTATCCTTTTCCAACTCATTAAATCGTTTATAACTTACTTCTTCCAGTAGAACAACCGGATTATGTTCACATTCTTCCCAAATTTCTGCTATCAATATATTGAAATAATTCACGTGCTTCGGTATTCCATACCCACCAAGATTTTTTGACAATTCGCGTAGTGGCTCAAACTTTCAGGCAGATTCGATTCAACTACTATTTTTTTCCAAACGGTTCTTCAATTACCGGCATTTTTATAAATCGTACTCCTTCTGATTTCAATCATTTTATTCTAAATTCTTATCAATCATTTTCTAAAAACGAAGTGCAAAAATATATTTTCTCATTGTATTAAGTTACGAATAATCATAATTTTTTATCATTCAACATAGTATAAACCACAATAGTTTAAAGTTTTTTCATGCTTCTTAATTTCCTTTTTTTGCTTTTTTGCAAGCGATGAAATTCGCTTCCATTTTTTTAATTTTTTCTTCTTTTTCATCAATAATTTTATGCAGAGATAGCTATTTCGTTTTCCACTTCATTTTCGGGAACAAAAGAGTTTAGCCTGATTTTAAAATCGCTTAATACATTCATATAATTAATAAATGCTTCATAAGGCGAATCAAATGGATTAAAATAATTGTGTACTTCGCCATCCGAAAAATATTTGGTTGACATGTAATAAAAATGATCGCTTACCTGAAGATAATTCCAGTCTTTATTTAGTTCAACATCATTACATTTGTCCATTCGTGCCTACGAAGATTATACAATTTTTCAAATGCTTCTTTTTGCATTTCGTTGCCCAGCCAGGCAGTTAAATCCCGTTCTTCGTCGGCCCACGAAATTGGATGCGGAACACTTACCACCGAAACCGGCTGAAACTCTTCAATAACTTCCGAAGGTGTTGCAAATTTCAATTTGGGTTGTATCGATTACTTTCTTTGGCAAAATGTTCAAGAAAATTAAAAATTCCACTTTCTTTTGGTCTGCCTTTCACCAAACGATTCGTAACTCAGAAAAAGGTTAATCACTTCTTCTTTTCGATTAGTTTTTCAATCCAGTTTACAAATTTTTCAGCTGTTAACGGAAATTCCGTCCAGTTGGTATTCGAAAACCGAAAAGAAATATCGTCGCTTAGTTTAAAGTTCCGCATTAAAACTTTCAGTCTCGGATTGATTGCATTTACATAAAAAAAATTCGGACTTTTCCAACCCAGTACATGTTTTGCTCCTTCGGTAAGCATTGCCTTGTAACCCATTTCGGCAACCTGTGCTCCAATTTCATCGGAATAAATCATTTCGGTATTTCTGAAAACACGCTGGTTTATGCCAAATAATTCAAAAATCTTCTATCGTGCAAGTTTTACCTGTTTTTCAAAAATATTTTTATCTTTTAACGACGAAAGAGAGTGTGAATAGGTTTCAGAAAGAAATTCAACACAACCGGTTTTTGCCAATTCCTGAAACGATTCGATAACTTCGGGTGCATACATATCAAATTGTTCAAGGGCAATCCTGTAATTGAAAATGATACTTTAAATTTTCCTTCCAGCTTTTCAGCAAGTTTCAGTAAAATTTATTGGTTGGCAGATAGCTGTTTTGATGCAACTTTACGCATATATGGTTTCATTGGCATAATCATCGTAGTAATAATGGTCGTTGCCAATATCGAAAAAACGATAACGACGGTGCCTGAACGGTTGATGAACCTGAAAAAATAAACAAATTGATTTCATGTCCTGAATTTTATTTTGTTAAATGTTTTAAGTGCACTTCTGTACACCTTCCGTAACATTAAAGGCCGAATTTATCCATTTCAGGTTATCTACTTCATCTTTTCCTTTCTTTTAAAATGATCGGACAAGTGAAGTGTAATTAAGTAATGCCATAAATTGCATCGGCCATAGCATAAAGTATCCCAGAAATCAATTTTTATGGCATGTTTTAAAATTTCTGAAACTCCCGACTGATTGGAAATAATTACCGGAACATCTGATTGCATGGCTTCAAGCGGAACAATTCCAAAAGGTTCGGAAACTGATGGCATTACAAAAACATCTGTCATTTTAAACATTTGGTAAACATCGTCGCCTTGCAAAAACCTGTAAAATGAAATTGATCTGATATTCCCAGTTCTGCAACCCGTGCAATCATTTCATTCATCATATCTCCGCTTCCCGCCATAACAAAACGTACATTATTCATTTTTTTCAGCACCAGGTATGCAGCTTCAATAAAATATTCCGGTCCTTTTTGCATGGTAATCCGTCCCAAGAAAAGTAACAACTTTTTCATTCACTCCCTTTTTTAATATTTAAACTGTGTTCTCTTGTAGTAACAGGTTCAACAGCATTGTAAACTGTACGTTATTTTTTCGGGCGAAATTCCATATTTTTCAATTACTAGTTTGTCGTGTGTAAGTTACTAACCGCAATTATTTTATCGGCTATTTCCATTCCTTCCCGTTCAATGGAATAAACACGTCGGATTTACATCGCCGCCACTCCGATCGAAATCGGTTGCATGAACATGAATTACCAACGGTTTTCCTGAAACTTTTTTTGCTGCAATTCCTGCCGGATAAGCCAGCCAGTCGTGCGCATGAATCATATCGAATGTATTTTCGTTGTGCAATTATTTCAGCACCAAAGCATAATTTTTTATTTCTTCAATAAGCCTGGCTCCATAGTCTCCGCTAAAGTCAATTTTCAAACCTTCATCGGTTTGAACAAAACGGGATGTTTTGAATATTTTCTTTTTTTCAGTTTCCAGAATTCTTCTTCGCCCACATAAGGAATCATTCTGAGATGCCAACTTCGTAATAATCGATTTTTTGTTCGGACGTTTCAAAGAATAATTTCTTTTTGTGTAACTGAGCACATTATTGGCTCCAATTAATTGCATTGATGACGGATCTTCATCTCCAAATGCTTTTGGAACTACAAAAATTACTTCAATGTCTATTTAAACTTGTCATACCTTTTGTTAATCCATAACATGCTGTTCCAAGTCCTCCTGAAATATGCGGGGGAAATTCCCACCCAAACATTAATACTTTCATATTCAACTTTTTTATTCTTTGTAATTATGAACCAGATGTGTTGCATAAACCACACCTGCAACATTCCATGCCTGCGAAATTGCGCCCTTTGCCCGGTGTGGCGGATCTCCGTTGTACATTTCCGAAATTGTTCCAATGCAATGTTCTGTTATTTCTTCTTCAAAATCTTCCATTATATGTTTTACAAAAGGCAAGTCCGCCGCTTTTGTGAATTTTCAGATAAGCTTCGGCAAAAAACTGGATCAGCCAGGGCCAGACTGCTCCCTGATGAACTGCTATTTCCCTTTCGTTGGGGCCGCCTTCCACATGTCCCCTGTACCGCAAATGATCGGGCGACAGTGTCCGTAAACCGCGTTTGGTAAGCAGTTTCTTTTTTGCAACACTTAAAACCGATTTTTTTTGTTCGTTTGAAAGGGGTGAATAATCCATGTGCAATTGCAATGACCATATTTGGCCTCACCGACCAATCGGCTATTCTGTTTGTTTACACAACATCGGCCAGATGTTCGTGACCTTCGCTCCAGAATGTTTCTAAAAATGAATTGTCTACCTTTTTCGCGCATTGTTTCCCATTCCTCAACAAAATCATAGTCACCTGCATTATCGGCCAAATCGAGTGCAAAGCAAATAGCATTGTACCAAAGTGCATTAATTTCAACCGGCAAACCACTCTCGCTGAACAACAGGCTTGCCATCGACATAGGAATCCATCCAGGTTAAGGCTGTATTGCTTTTTTGGCGTAAATCAATCCGTCAGGCATTCATCCCAAAATAATCTTAAGTTGAATTTTTATAAGCATTAAGAATTTCCTTTAATTGCCCTGCCAAATATTTTCCAGACCTCTCTTCCATTTTCGTATTTTTTAAAATACTGCTGAACTGCCCAGATAAACCAAAGCGATGAATCGGCAGAATCGTATGTCGGATATTTGATCTGAATAAATCGGGAAAAAGCCGTTTTTTAGAAAATTCAAATAAGTATTTAGAACTTTTCGGCAATTCGATTTATCATCGATCGACAAACATAACCCCGGAAGCGAAATAAATGTTTGCCGGGTAATGCTGTTGTACCAGGGAAAACCGGCAATAATATCGGTTTCATTATTTTTATGCATAATAAATTGTTCAGCTTGCATTTTTCAGAGAACTTAAAAAAGTGAACCGTTCCTTCCTTTTTTTCATTTCCCTCGTAAACCGTTGTTTTAATGAACCGGTTTGTTTCTTGTTCCGGCAGCAAAAACAATGATTCACCTTTTTTTACAGGATTTCAAAATAACCCGGCACAAACAAATCTTCAAGATAATCGTAACCGCGGATTTAATTCTTTCAAATATTCAATATTATAATACCAGTCGGGAACCGGAATGAATTCAACTTTCTTTGAAAATTGCATAAACAAATCAGGATAATTTTCATAAAGTTTCATATTAATTCCGTTTTTGCCATGTTTGATATTTGGCGTCGGCAAACATATTGGCTTTGCTCAAACTAGTGAATGTTGCGGAATGCAAGAAATGGTTTAAGCCTTAAAATAGTCGGTGAATGCGCTTTTTCCACTGTATACCGGATAAGAATTTGTTCTTTTTTTTCAACCAGCAATCGTTCCATGTTAAGACAACTCCGCCAATCCGGTAGATAATTTTCGGAATTTGGTCGAATTCAATATTCTCGAATATATTTATGTCCTTTCGGTTCGTAGGTTCCACCCTTAAAACGATGAATCCCAAGATTAAATTCAGCTCCTGTTGAATAACCGTCACATCGAGCGATGAAAGCAAAACATGTTTTTCGCCACCAAAATTTTGAATCGGGCAAATCAACAAACCATGATATTTACGCGTATTGCAGCCATTGAGTGTAGTGCTGATATATGCACCGGCCCGGTTCGATCTCAGAATTTCTTTGTTTAAGGAATATTCCAGGTTAATCAACTGTTCCTTACCAAAATTAAGGTAACCCATAGCTACAAAGATTTAAGGTGAAGTTTTTGGTATAGCTAGCGAAGAATATGCAAAAATGCGTTTTCACAAATTTAGAATATATAATCAAATTTATCCCATTTTCTCTTCAATTTCATGTAATTCCAAAATAAAATATTGTTTTTCTAACATTACGTTGATGTGTGGATATTCATCAGAAAACTGATCGATTTGCTTTAATGTGGTTCGTATGAATTATATGGTATTCAGATGACTCTTTTTGTTGAGGCCTGTGGTTTCGCGCCATCAGAATTTATTGACTTCTATTTGAAACCTTCCGGCTCTTTCTGTCAATCAGGTTTTCGCTGAAATTTTCCCCATATATGGTTTATAGCTGTGTCCGTAAATATGAATCATGTCTTCGTTATAATAGCGGTAATCCCTAAGTTCATCCATTACAATTTCATAAGCAGGAAAATAATTGCAAAAATCTTTGCCGGCCTTTTCTATAATTTCATCGATAGCGAGCAGCAATGTTGATTTGCTCCGCTGATTTTCGATTGCGCCATCTTTCCAGTGGCGAATTGGACTAACTGTAAATACAACTTTTAAATCCGGATTTAATTTTCAGATTTCATTTAATAGATACAGGTATTCATCTGAAATTTTTTGCACTGAAAGCCGGAAACGCTCAAACTCTTTTGCCGGAATTTTATGACAGTTGGAAACGGGTTGGCTGTTTTTCCTGTATTTATATACCCACGCAGTTCCAAAAGTGATAAACAGAAAATCGGTTTCACGAAGATATTGAGAAGAAGTTTAATCCGGTTATTTATGGAATTTAAAAGCTTCATCGCATTGTGAGATGAAAATCGCCCGTGATGGAAAAAACTGTGCCATAATCCATCATATTGAATTAAATCGATGCTTTAAATTCTTTTTCTGCCATAAGCATTTGCAGACCAATAGCTACTGAAACCGGATTGTACAAAATTCCAAACGGATTAATATCAATATCGAATTTCAAAGCGGCCATATGGTTTCCAACGTTTTCGGTAAAACAGGAACCGATAAAAATATTCTTTTTACCATATCCGGTTTGCCAATCGAATTTCGGTATTTCAACAGCAGTATGAAATTTTGATGTTTCCATTAACTTTACCTTCTTAAAATCAATTTTTTTTAGAACAAGTCGCAGTTCGTGCAGGAAATAAAGTTTCAGGTAATGCTGACTTGTAATACCTCCGCTTGGCAGAGTATAATAACTGATTTCTTCATCCACAAAATCGTGTCCGCCAAACCGGCCTGATCGGTATTCAATACAATTTTATATTTCCCCGGCGCCCAGTGGAATTCCGTAATCGGTAAACGATTGCGTCGGATTAAAATTAAATACAAATAAAAATAATCCGCGATGATACGCCAGTACTTTATCGGGTTTATTTTCCATTACAAAATCGACCGATCGGAATGGTTAGCAATTTGTGTTCGTGAATAAGTTTAATCATTTCCTTATCGAAATCGTACAGCCAGTGATATTTTAATTCATGATTTTCTGAAATACTCCAGATACGACGAGAATGTTTATATGACCAGCCATTTCCTTCCCGCGGAAAATCAATCCATTCCGGATGGCCAAATTCATTTCCCATAAAATTTAGATAGGCTCCGCCTGCTGTGGTGGCAGTAATTAGCCGAATCATTTTATGCAGGGCAATTCCGCGTTCGACAATCAAATTGGGCTGATCTTTTCGCATACTGTAATACATTTCCTTGTCGATAAGGCGGAAAATAATTGTTTTGTCGCCAACAAAAGCCTGGTCGTGTGATTCGGCATAACTAACCACTTTTTCATCCATTCGTTTTGAAGTTAGCTGATAAAAAATTTCACCCACATCCCATTCGTCATCCGATTTTTCTTTTATAATCTTTATCCAGAAATCGGGAACTCCCATGGCCATGCGAAAATCAAAACCCATTCCGCCATTTTCAACCGGAACAGCCAGGCCAGGCATTCCGCTCATATCTTCGGCAATGGAAATTGTATTTTGCCTTACTTGTTTTATTAGCTTATTCGCCAGCCTAAAATAGGTGGTTGCTTCGAGATCGACATTTGCATCAAAATAATCATTGTAATTTGTAAATGCTTTTCCCAGTCCATGGTCGAAATACAACATGCTGGTTACCCCATCGAAACGAAACCCGTCGAATTTAAATTCTTCGAGCCAGTATTTTATATTGGATAACAGGAAATGCAACACTTCGTTCCTGTTATAATTAAAACAATAGGAATCCCAGGCCGGATGTTCTCCTTTTGCCCCTTCGTGAAAAAACTGGAAACGTGTACCATCGTAGTTTCCCAATCCTTCCACTTCATTTTTTACCGCATGAGAATGAACCATATCCATGATTACGTCAATTCCCATTCCGTGCGCTTCATCAATAAGTTGCTTTAGTTCATCAGGAGTGCCAAACCGCGATGAAGGGGCAAAAAAACTGGTTACATGATAGCCAAAGCTTCCGTAATACGGGTGTTCCGGAATTGCCATTAACTGAAGTGTATTGTAGCCGTTTTCTTTAATTCGGGGCAGCATGAATTCCCTGAAATTCATTGTAAGTATGAACCCGTCTCTTCTTCACCGGCCATTCCAACATGCGCCTCATAAATCAGTGGCGGTTCATTTTTCTTTGATAATCAGGATTTTTCCATTCATATGGATTTTCAGGATGCCATACCTGTGCATTAAAAATATGTGTTTCAGAATCCTGAACTACACGTGTTGCCCACGCCGGAATCCGTTTTCCATAATTTACAGCCCAGTGTAGCGAGAGCGCGTAAAGGTCGCCGTGATGAATATCGTTCTCTTTAAGTTTTAGCTCCCAGACATCGTGTTCCCGCTTTTTAAACTCGTAATTCTTTTTTTCCTGCCAATCGTTAAAAGTCCCAATCAGAAAGATATGTGTTGCATTGGGCGCCCACTCGCGAATCACCCAACCATCACCGGTTTTATGTAAGCCAAAGAAAAGATGTCCGGTGGCGAAATCTGCCAGCGATTTTCCATTGGTTAATACTGCTTCCTTTGCTTCCGCCTCCTTAATTCTTCTTATAATAACTTCGGTAAATGGCTCTAACCACGGATCATCTTTTATTAACTTCGGAATTTTATTCATACTTCGATTTTTTAATAAAGATAGATAAACAGGAGTGAACATGTGAAATGAATTTGAAAAAAGTACTTAAAATATTTTCCGGGTTTGGAATGAATATCAAACTCTGGTTATATAAAATTCATTTTCAGTAGATTAATTCAACATTGTCAACCCACAACACCGATTCTACCGATCCAATGTATTTTATGCCTTCGTAACTCGATGTAAAATACATGATTAAATGGGTCGGTGTTTCGTCGGCTGACCCCCAGCCGGTTTCGATCAGTGGAACCAGCTTTCCTTTTGAATTTTTTACATAAACAACCCCAACATCCGGAATAAGGCCCATGGTTTTTTCGTCGTATTGCGGCAGTTGGGTTGCATCGCCATAAAAAACCGGGAATACTGCTCCGTTTATCCAATCTTCATGTCTGCCTGTAAAAAACTGCCGAGTTCCGCCAATTCTGGTAGCAAAAACATTTCCGTCTTCATCTTCACGGCGCTTTTGCAATATGACACAAAATTCGGCTTTGTCGTCTCCTTTAACCTGTTCGGTTCCGTAAGTTGCTTTTACCCGGTATTTTCCCATACGGTATTTATAGTCGAATTTTACCGCAACAGGTTTTTTTGTAAACCGAATTCCCTGGCTGACATTCTGCTCCGGATCCTTTAACCCGTGAACCGGCTCTGCTTTCCCGCCAAGGAAAAGTGTTCCGGCTAATAAGACTTCCAGCTTTAATCCCACAATGTTGTCTTTTCTGATTTTGGTTTCCAGACGCGCACAATAACCGTTATCTCTTTTTTCAGGAAAAACCCGGTTTGTTCCGATATCGAGAACCATTTTCGCATAAATATTGCTTGTGCACCATGGCGATAAACTATCCTTTAATTTTATATTGAATGGATTGTAATCCGGCGTGATTTTTCCTACTTCGTATAAATCAATTGTTTTACCACTTAACATGGAGGATTCTTTTAATTTTCTGGCATACCAGTCATCGAGCGATGAATAATTTAGTTGCCCTTTTGAATCTACAATCTCATTTGAACCGTTCTGCGAATATGTATTCTGAACGAAATACAAACTGAAGGTTAACAGCGCACTTATTTTCAGATAATTTACAATCAATTTATCAGTTATAACTTAAATTTCAATGCAAACAAAGTTAGTTGTTTAAGAGATACAAATGCTTTCATACTTATTTTTGCGTTGTTTTTTGAATAGGAAAACTTTTAACTGAAAATTATGTTTTAAGTAAAAAATTAAGGAAAATGAAAAAACCCGGATTTACAACAAGCTCTTTAAACGTGCCCTATTCAAAGGTCGATCCGCATAATGCGCTTCAAATGCCCTTGTACGAAGCGGTGGCTTTTGAATTTGAATCAGCCGAACAAATGGAAGCCAATTTTAAAGGAGAATATACGGCTCATGCCTATTCGCGCGCCTCGAGCCCAACTGTGGAATATTTCGAGCTAAAACTAAAAGCGCTTACCGAAAGCAACGCGGTTTTGGCGGTAAGTTCGGGCATGGCAGCAATTTCCGATACTTTGCTTGCATTAACGAAAGCCGGCGATAACATCATTTCCGGAAATCGCTTGTTTGGCCACACCTATTCACTTTTATCGCAAACATTGCCCGATTTAGGCATCGAAACGCGTTTCACCGGTTTAAATTCAAAAGCCGAAATTGAAAAACTCATCGATAAAAATACGCGCGCAATTTATTTCGAAACCGTAACCAATCCACAACTCGAAATTGCCGATATAGAAATGCTGGCTGAAATTGCCAAAAAGCATCATCTGGTATTAATTGCCGATAGCACAGTTACGCCGCCAAATGTTTTTAAGGCAGCAAAATTCGGCGTAAATATCGAGGTTATTTCAACTACAAAATTTATTTCCGGCGGAGCAACATCGTTTGGCGGTGCAATTATCGATCACGGCAATTTCGATTGGACAAAAATTCCAAACCTTTCCGCTTACATTCAGAAATATGGCAAAAATGCCTTAATTGCCCGGTTGCGTAAAAGTATTTATAGGAATACCGGTGGAAGCATGTCGCCAAATACGGCGAAATTTATGATTCAGGGGCTGGATATTCTTGAGCTTCGTGTAGAGAAATGTTTTCAGAATTGTATGTTGCTCGGAGAATTTTTTGGAACGAACCCCAAAATCAGCACGGCAGATTATCCGGGACTAAAAGATGATCCAGGTTTTGAGAAAGCACAACGCTATTTTAAAGGAATTCCCGGAACAATTATGTCGTTTGATTTGGAATCGAAAGACGCCTGTTTTTCCTTTATGAACAAGTTGAAAATTATTCGGCGCGCCACCAATTTAAACGATAATAAAACCTTGATTATTCATCCGTTTTCAACCATTTATGCTGAATTTACTGAAGAGCAACGAAAAGAAGCCGGTATACGCGACACCATGATGCGTCTTTCGGTAGGCATAGAAAATGTGGAGGATTTAATTGAGGATATTCAGCAGGCTTTGGATTGAATTGGAATTTAAAATAAATGTTGCCGTTTACCTGCAGTCCCGGATACCTGTTTTACAAACAAAAAATGCCTGAAATTTTTGCCGAAAGCACTTTGTTCAAACGTATAAGGGCCATTTTTTTGTTTAAAAGAGCTTTTTTCAACCTTACATGGGCCATTTTTTCAATTGAATGAGTCATTTTCAAACTCACATGGGCCATTTTTTCATTTGAATGAGTCATTTTCAAACTTACATGGGTCATTTTTTCATTTGAATGGGCCATTTTCAAACTTACATGAGCCATTTTTTCATTTTAATGGGCCATTTTCAACCTTACATGAGCCATTTTTTCATTTGAATGGGCCATTTTCAAACTTACATGGGTCATTTTTTCATTTGAATGGGCCATTTTCAAACGTACATGGGCCATTTTTTCATTTGAATGGGCCATTTTCAAACTTACAATGCCTCAAAATTTTCTCCGGAAACACTTTTTTCAAATTAAAACAGACGGAAGAAATATTTCCTTTTACGGGATATTCAAACAAAGCTTATCACTCGCTGAACAGTGCATAATGAGGCGACTGAGACTGATTTAACGGAACTTACTTTTTCGAAATTATATCGAAGAATCCGGTTCCCATGCAAATCTTGCCATCGCTGGCAATGCCTTCCACATAAACATAATAGCGGCCGGTTATATCCGAACTAAAAAAGCTGACTTCAGCACTTCCGCTACTGGTTGTAATTTCAGGATTCCAGTATAATGTCGAACGGTAATCCGGCTTTTCATCATTCCTGTTGCCGGGTGTGTATTTTGGCGAATAAAAAGTTTTGTAACCCGCATAACCCACAATTCTTTTTTCAATAATACCGCGTGTTTCCATATCGTTGGCAAGTACTTTCCCATGCCGTGTATAAATAGCAATAACGCCGTTTGCCCCTTTCACGCCAAACATGGCCAGATTGGCTGGTGATTTTAAAATCTCGATTTTTTCCACATCGTTTAATGGAATTGTTTTTACCGATTGAATAAGATTTTCTTCCGATTTTGCCAGGTCGCTTTCGTAATATTCATCTTTAAATACTTCGTCGGGGAAATTTTTATTCTGATTGGCGGCCAGCGGAATTCCATCGACAAGGAACAATGGCGAAGCAACACTTGCAAAACTGCTTGCACCGCGAATCCGGATAATATTCCCGTTAACATCAACACCGGGAATTTTTCCTACCATATAATCGATGACATTTTCGAACGACTTTTCATCCTCATCGACTTCCAGCACAAAATCGGCTTTATCGTATAACCTGAAATGACTATCGCTTGTGCCTGTGTTGTCGTTGGATTTTCTGTTTATTAACTTTCCGGAGGCATTTGCCTGTAAATACTGTCGGTTTTTTGTAAAGCGCTCATATTTTAATTGCGAAAACTTTGGCGAAACGCTGACATCTTCTTTAAGCGCTTCAATTTTTGAAATACCGGCGCTGTTCAATTGAAACAGCGGATCAAGCGCGATGTCGGTGTTCATTTTTCCGGCTTCGCTTTTTGCCTGTACATAAACCGTTGCCGTATCGGAAAACAACATTCCCGGGAAAACAAAATTTCCATCATTATCGGTTTTTTGTGTTAAAAAAGCTATTTCGCGGTTTTTGTGAATTACCATCGTTATCTCGCCATTCTGCACCGGATTTCCGGTTAATGGATTTGAAGCCACGCCTTTCAGGTTTAATCCGCCGCTTTGCACGTACGCCATCGATTCTGTTTTTGCAGGAATGCCGTTCCAGAAATAGCTGCTCCAGCCGTTGGTCAGCATCACCAAACGTAGCTTTGCATCTGAACTCAAATCATTGTCGTTTAGTAAATCGGCAGAAGATTCAACAAATCCGTTGATTTCTGAATCGATTAATAAATGCGACAGGATATTTTTATTCCATCCCAAGTTTGGAATGGCTGCTTCGTGAATAACTGAAACTGATAAACTGGAAATATCTTCAGGATTCACGAATTTCTCATCAGCAATCAATACTTTTATTTCTTCCCTTTTATTGACCGCATTTGCACTGGTTTCCACCAAAAGATGATTCACATGTTCAGGTTTTTCAAAAATCAAACGTTCAGAAACAGGATTAAAATTATTGTCGAGCAAAACCAGGCGGTTAATGCCGTCTTTTAGTGAGCTGTTATCAAATTTCATGACTTTGCTCATTCCTTCCATCATAAATTCCTGGTAAAAAATAACTTCACCACGATTCATATTTGCCAGATAAAAAGTTTTACCGGCAATACGTGCTGAATTTCCGGCAATATTTAAAATAACTTCTTTGCTTGTGTGATTAACCAATTGAATTTTAATCCCATCATTTACAGGTTTAAAATTGTAACGAAAGGATGGAAATCCGGTAATTTGCGCATGATATGATTTTCCGGATTCCGGTGTCAGGAAAAGCAATCCCATTCCTTTATAGTCGGTTGAAAATGTGGTAATGGTATTACCTTTCTCATCTTTTACGGCGCCTTTTGCATTTACTCCAAAACCTTCGCGGCTAATGGCTTTAAATGCAATTACATTTGTAACGTTTTCCAGAAGAACTCCGCCTTCAGGCAGAAACGAAACATCGGCTACCATATTGCTGGTTCGATCGTTTCCCTTTGCCGATCGGGCAAATCCCGAAATTCTTGAAATAGATATCGGTTTGTAGTAATGCGAATTATTGTTGAAATTAAGCAGATAATTGGTAAATGCCTGCAGCGCAAAATTTCCAGGTTTAATCGTGTCGGGAATTGCCATATAGCCTGATGCCTGACCATTGACAGATAAAAAAATTGCTTTTAATACAGGTGTTCCAAATTCATCGGTAAGGCTCACGTACACATTTTCGGCGCTTGGAATGAGTTGTCCCGATTTACTGTCCGTAAGATAGACTTTCATCCAAATGGTATCGTTATGAAAATAGTTTTCGCCATCGGTTTGAATATATATTTTCTCAACCGGTACTTTTTCGTTGTCTGAAATCCAGTTTTCAATATTTTGCGGGAAACAATTTATGGCAAGAAAGCCTGCTATAATGAATAGTGATAATCGAATTTTCATGGTTGTTGCAGTTGAACGATTGTTTTCTGAAATAAATGAACTATTGAATATGAAGACAATTCTTATTCGGTTTGCCCTGAATAATTTTTCATAATATAGTCAAAAAATTCGTTAATGCACTCAGACCTTAAACTAATTAAAATAGTTCTATAATCGAATTTGTGAGGCATTTATTCCGGTTGAAGGAAATTCAGGTTTCGCTGTAATCCTTTAAATCCGGTTCGCTTTACTGCCGAATTTCGAAAGAGTTCATTAAAAAGCGGCTTGTCCATCCGTTGCCAATCTGATTTTGTAAGATCCAGGAATTTTTGCCGCGGAGAAAAAGAAGGTTCATTGTTTGGTTCGGATTTCAGGTTCCACGGACAGACATCCTGGCAAATATCGCAGCCAAAAACCCGGTTTTCAAACTTCCCTTTGAGGTTTTCATCCAGTTCCCCCCGCAATTCTATGGTTTGATAAGAGATACATTTTCGGGCATCAATTACTTTATTTGCCACAATAGCTTTTGTAGGACAGGCATCAATGCAGCGTGTACATTTTCCACAATGATCGGCAACAATTTTTGGCGAATCAAATGGTAATTCAATATCCAGAATAATTTCGCCGATAAAAAAGAAACTTCCATGTTCAACCGAAATAAGATTGCTGTTTTTTCCAATCCAGCCCAATCCGGCACGCTTTGCCCAGGCACGTTCCAAAACAGGTGCGGAATCAACAAAAGGCCTTCCGTTGCAAGGTTGAATTTCCTGAATAAATTTTAATAATGTCTTCAGTTTATCTTTTAATACAAAATGATAATCAGTGCCAAATGCATATTTCGAAACGATAGGCGCTTCTTTATCTTTTTGTGTTTCCGATGGATAATAATTTTGCAGGACAACAATTATGCTTTTTGCATTTTCGAACAATAATGAAGGATTTAAACGCTTATCGAAATTACGTTCCATGTATTTCATTTCGCCATGCATTCCTGCCGATAACCAGTTTTGCAACGGCGACTTTTCCTCATCGAGAAATTGTACAGGTAGAATTGCACAGTCGAGCAAACCCAGTGACTTTGCTTTCGATTTTATTAGTTCCTTTATATTGTTATTGTTTTGCATCAGCTAAAAATAACAACTTTCAACTAAGCCGGCAATACACAAAAAAACCTGCCTTAAACAAAAAGACAGGTTTTTTTCAAATTGCCAATCCGGTTATTTCTTTTTCTTCCGAAGTAAAATAAATGCAACCACAGCAATAACAACAACTACAACAATAATGATGATTGCAGTGCTTCCTGACGAAGATTTTTCAGCCGCGCCGCTAATATCCTGTTGCATATACGAACTGTCCTGAGAGTTCAAATTATCGATATAGGTTCCACTGTCCTGAGCCATTAACATATATGGCAGGCTCAAAATAAATGATGCAATAATTGCCGTCCATCTTTTCATCCTTTTCATTTTTCTACATTTTAAATTTTACAATTTTATTATAATTTTTCGTTTACAGCTTTTAGCAAGGAGCTTGCATTTTCATATCTCGGATTTACTTCAAATAACTTATTTAATACCGATTTTGATTTTTCATATTCTTCTTTATCAAACCAATAGGTTGCTTCAAGCAAATAAAAAGGTTCATATTCCGGCATAAATATTTCTCCCTTGCTGCAAATATCCTATAAAACTTTCAAAATCGTTTTCTTTTATCGAAATTTTTGCCAGTTGAGCCCATAACCAAATGTTATTTGGATCTGATTTTACGGCATCTTCAATTAACGTTTTGGCATTTTCCAAATTGCCTGATTCCAATTCTTTTATCCCTTTAAAATCGGAATAATCCTTCCTTTTTAAAAGAACAACAATCGGATTTCCTTTATGATAAAAAGTTTTAACAATTTCTGTCGATTTCCAATTCCCGTTTTTTAAGAGTTCAGGATGAATATAATTTACGCCAAACAATCCATAATCCCAATCTGCAGAACTTCTTTCCAAATAAGGCGTATAGCGATATTTAATATTGGGTGAATTATCGAAATAGTTGGAAAGGTTGCAGTTACACTGCTACTGTTACATTTTTATTTCCAACTAAATCAATCAGATATTCCGACGATTTTTTTATTCCATGAAAATAATAATCGTATTCAAAATTTGACCAGGCATTTTTATTTCCGCCTGAAACCGAATTAAAATAAATATAATCAGCAGGAAATGTTGCTGCCTGATGTTTTAAAGGTAAAATCATAAGTCCAAAAAAAAACACTCCGATAACAGATTTTACAATTCCATTCATTTTAAACGAAAAGAAACGAACCATGCCAATTGCTGAAAAAACAGCAAATAATGGCAAAACAAAAAACATTTGGCGAACTCCGCTGTATAAATTTGCATTAATAATCAACACATAAAAAAGTGGGAACAAAAGGGTAAAAAGCACAAACAACTCAAAAAAGAGTTGTTTGCCATTCGTTTGTCGAAATTTCTGTAAAAAAACGGGAATAAAAAACAGTAACCCGAGCATAATAAATTCAGGTGTTGAAATAATAAGCCATTTAGGTAAATAATACCACGGCAAATTGTGTACTCCATAAAAAATTGCCTTCAAAAATCTGCCTGATACTGACTTTGTAATGTTCCATTACACTCAAACTTTCCAACGGATGATGAAAAACATTTTGCAAGGCAAAGGGCCAAAACAGTAATCCGGCAAAATATCCAATAACAAGGATTACTGTTCCCTGGCCCAGAACCCTTACAAGACAAAGTTTAGTTGAAACGATATGTTTAAGTAAAAAAGGCTTCAAAACAATGAGGAACAGCAATGCCATTCCCAAATAGGCAAAAAGGATTAAGCCGCCAATCCGCACTGAACAGGTAAAAGCAATTGCCAATCCCAAACCAATTGCGGTTTTCCACTGCGGGTTAGGCAATTCTTTCAAAAATCGAATAATCATGTAAATGCCGGCCACATAACCTGTGGCAAACGGAATATCTTTTAAATTGCCAAAAGCCTGACCAAAAAGTCGTGGCATAAGCAGAAGTGAAACTACAGTTAGTGCGGAAACCCAAAAGTTATTTGTAAGCTGAAATCCAATTAATCCGGCAAAAAGCAACAACAGCCAAAAGAAAACTGCTCCTGTAAAATGGCGAACCAAAAATTCATTTTTAACATTAAACATGCGGTTAAAAAGCGCTGTAAAATTATCAACCGACTGGCCGTAATATTTTAAATTGGTAACCGGAGTTTCCAGGCACGATGCATCATCTCCGCCTGTAAAATACCAGTTCACCACTTTTTTTGCTTGAGGATAATGCAGTTGCTCATCAACATTAACCGCAGCTTTGGGTGCCAGAAATATCAACACTATTGCCGCCAGAAAAAGAATCGCAATAAAAGTATTTCGCCCGGTTAATATGTCGGCAATTCTATTCATAAATATCTTTTATAAAATATACCGGCCGATTTTGCACTTCTTTAAAAATCCGGTAAATGTATTCACCAATTAATCCCAAAAATGTAAGTTGAACTGAGCCAAAAAAGCTTACAGCCAAAAATGTGGAAGACCAACCAATTGGTGCAAATCCTGCAAATTTTGAAACCAGAGTATAAATGATAGCTCCCAGAAAAATTAAAATCCCGAGTAAGCCAAAATAAAGACATGCTTTTATTGGCCATTTGGAAAAGGAATAAATTGCATCGGCAGCCATTGCAAATAGTTTTCTTCTGCTCATTTTTGCTTTACCTTTCAATCGGTCGGGCCGATCGAAAAGAATAAATTCGTGTTTGAATCCTACAAAATTTCTTATTCCCGGAACATAACGGTTCCGTTCCGTAAAACGCAGAATTGCTTTATGTGCTTTTTTATTCAGAATACAGAAATTACCCGCATTGGCTACCTGTTCACTTTCCGAAATTTTACTAAAAATCCGGTGAAAAATATTGGTGTAAATTCTGCGCGTAAACCGTTCATTTCTCTGGTCACGAACTGCCGTAACAATATCGGCTTCCGATTTCTTAATTTTGTCGAACAAAACCGGAATTAATTCGGGTGGATCCTGAAAATCACCATCCATAATAATAACATAATCGCCACTTGCAAAATCCAAACCTGCCGTTAATGCAGCCTGTAATCCGAAATTTCTGGAAAGTGAAACGACTTTTAGTTCCTTATTTTTTTCTCTGAAATCCAACAAATGCTGAAGCGTAGAATCTGTGCTTCCGTCGTCGACACATACCATTTCAAAAGACTCTCCAATAGTTTTAAGGTTGGAAAAAGTCTCATCCAGCAACCGGTTTACCAGATTGCCTTCGTTTAAAAGTGGTATGACAACTGAAATCATCTGTTTATGCTTTATGTTGAGAACCCGGAACCGGAACCGGGAATTCCATATCTACCGGTCCCATTTCATATTTTTCAGGTCCTAATCTCATGGTCGAATTCATCATTTCATCCCATGTCACTTTCTGTCCGGTATAAGCAGCAGTTCTGCCCATTATAGCCGTTAATGTGGAAATAGCTGTGCGTTCTGCTTCAACCACCGGCGTATTTGTCCGAATTGCAGTTACAAGATGAATATGTTCCTGAACGTAAGGAGAAATGGCAACCACTTCGGTTGATTTTCCATCCTTGTTCTTAGGATATTCATATTGCCATTTAACCGTACCATCCAAATTGTAAATGGTGTTTTTACAGTTGGTATATCCTTCTGTTCCCATAATCTGTTCGCCCAAAGTGTTGGCGCAATCGTCTATCTGGCGCGACATGCTATGAGAATAAACACCATTTCCATAATCAAAATCGATACTGAAAAAATCGTACTGATCGCCGGTTAGCCTTCTGGCACGTCCGCCAAAACCAATCGCTTCCTGCGGATGTTTTCCAACGAACCAATTGATAATGTCGATATTATGAACATGAGTATCCAGAATATGATCGCCACAAAGCCAGCAGAAGTTATTCCAGTTACGAATCATATATTCCATATCGCTCCAACCTTCTTCGCGGGTGCGAAACCAAACATGCGACTGCAGCCACCATGCTTTTGCCGAAACAATTTCACCAATAGCACCGGAAGCTACCTGCTTGTATGTTTCGATATAATCGCGCTGATGGCGGCGTTGCGTTCCGGTAATTACGGTTAAGCCCATGTTTTCGGCTTTCTTTGCAGTTGCAATAATTTGACGTGCTCCAACCGGATCAACACAGGCAGGTTTTTCCATGAACACATTTTTTTTAGCCTGAATACATGCATCCAGATGTTCTGGCCGAAAATGAGGTGGAGTTGCAAGAATAACCAAATCAACATCCGCTTTCAGAAGTTGTTTATAAGCATCAAAACCCCAGAAACAATTGTCTTCAGGAATTTCAACTCTTTGTTTGCTTAATTTGTTCCGGCAATCCCAAACCTTATCTTCAAAAACATCGGCTAAAGCAATTAGCTCCAGATCGTTTCCTGCGGCAAGAAAATTTAAGGCAGCACCTGTTCCACGGTTTCCGCAACCGACCAGGCCGGCCCTTATTTTTTTACCATCAGGAGCTTTGTCTAACAATGGAGGAAAATTATAATCAACAGCTTTTTTATCCGACGAGCAAGATGTAAGCGCCTTCATGCCGATAACGCCGGCAGCACCTATCAATGCCGTTTTTCCTAGAAAGTTCCTTCGTGAAAGTTGATTCTTTTTCCATGATATTTTAGTTTTTATTTTTTTCTGATTTTAACTCATCCGCATCATACTCGCACACAACCCTGAAACCTACATTTTTGGAATCGGAATACCACCAAATGCTTTTCGGAATTTGAGGATCGGTCACCAGCCAGTCGGTGGTTCTTGTAAAATCGCGCCGGCCAACGCGTACATCTTTGGCAGTATTGTTATAAGAACCGCCGCGAACAACGTGTTCCATACCATCGCGCGGTCCGCGGGGATTTTTTACCACTCCTTTCGGATATTTAGCATAAACTGCAGGATCATAATAATCGAGGCAAAATTCAGCAACATTGCCCAACATATTTTTTAATCCGAACGGATTGGGTTTTACCTCAGACGGTTCCTGGGTTTTTGACGGACTGTTTTCGTTATAAATCACATAGCTGTTTATAACAGTGGTATCGGGCCCGAATAACTTATGCCAGAATCCAGTGGTTTCAAAATCCTTTGGTGAACCCGGAAAGAAATATGGAGAATTTGTTCCGCCTCTTGCTGCATATTCCCATTCTGCTTCTGTTGGCAACCGATATTTTTTACCTGTTACACTGCTTAACCAACGACAAAAGGTTTGTGCTCCATGAAAACTCATGGTTATTGCCGGGCGTGTTCCTTTTCCCCAACCCTGATCGGGCGCTCCCCATGGCGGTGTTGCACCGGTTATCCCATCGGTTTCATCGTCGGATTCAACAGCTTCCTTTCTTCCCTGCGAGCTTGTTGCGTTGAAGAATGCGAGGTATTCACTCCACGTGACTTCAACTTTAGCCATCCAGAAACTGTCTACCTGAACCTCAATGACAGGCCCTTCATCAGCTCTCCTGAATGGTTCATTTTGCGGTGTTCCCATCTGAAATTTACCACCTGGAATTGCAACCATATCAAATGATACAGGCGTGCCGGGAATTTTTTCTTCATAATTTTTAAATGTTGAAACTTCGGCAGGAGCGGTATAAATTTCTTTATTTCCAGCCACCAATTCTTCACCAGTTGTTAATCCCACTTCTCCACGATAATGACCAATTCCCTGATGACATTGTAAACACGATGTATTCTCCGGATCGCGTAAATATTTTAAATGCGATTCGGCTCCCAATGCATTCAGCGTTGATGGGAACATGTTGGTGTGGCATTTTTTACAGCCATCTTCATACACAAATCGCTTTGCCGCCTCGCGTGTTCTTTTTTCCGCCCAATCGATTTCTTCGGGATCTTTGGTGAGATAAGCATAAAAATCATGAAATCCGTGATAAGCCTTTTTATATAGAAACCTTACATGCTGGTCTTCCGGCGGTAAATGACATTCAACACATTTTACAGAAACGCCGCTTCGCGTATTATTATGCACTGATAGTTTCCACTGTGCCTCAGCATGTGGATGCACATGGCATGATGCACAAAATTCGTTGGATGAAGTGTAATGGATAGTTTTGTTTGTAAGGGCCAGAAATAAAATTGCCGTTAATCCTCCGGCTATAAACACCAGATAATGTTTACGCTTAATTGTCTTATCAGTCATCCCAGGATTTTATTTTGCTACAATAATAAAAGGCTGATATTACTATAATCTTAACCATCAGCATATTCGCTGGTTAACACCGTCTTAATTTCATCTTAATATAAATTATAAATATCTGAATTAAAACTTTTTACATAAATATTATTTTTTCTAAAATATTTTCATTATTGTTTATATTTGATATTTTTGACTAAAAAGTAATACAAAATTAAGTGCATTGTTTCCATTAATTTATAGTTATATGCAAATTTCGAAAAGTTTAGTGAGTCTACTACTTGCACTCTTTCTTGCAATTATTTACATGCAAAAGCCAGTTTATGGAACTGACATTTCAGACTATACATTTTTAATTGCAGAAGTAACAGCACAGAATTATAACAGCGAACGCCTTTGGACACTTTTAAAAGAAAATCAGGCAGTAGGTATACAAATGAATTTTATTGAAAGAAACGGCCAAATTCATTTACCACAAACTTCCATTCGTTTTTCCGAAGTATTGAAAAAAATCAACAGCCTACTGGAAGAAAACCAATCGAAAATTGTTCCTGTATTTTTAAATTATAATGACAATGTTTTGCTGTTAGATTCCCTAATAAATGCATCGGATATATCATCTTCGGTGTTCTATTTACCGCAAGGTGAAGCCTGGCCTCCAGTTGATTATCTGGTACAATCCAACCGCCGGGTAATATTTTTTATAGAAGGGAATTATTCGAATAACAGTAAAATATTGCATGATTTAAAAAATTATGCGCTTCAGATAAAAGCCGATAAAACCGTAAATACATCCAGTATATTAGGGACAAACTCCAATGTTAACCTCGAGCTGTTTGCCATCGAAAATTTTGATAAAATTCCTGTAAGTCCGCCAGGGCAGTATAACCGGGATATGATACCTGACTATATCAACTTCCTACTCGATAACTGGAAACTGTATGGTAAAAAACCCAATTTTATATTTGTAGGGAATGAAATTTTCAACTTCGATTATATTATTAATCAACTCAATTCTTTTACCTGGATAAAAGGTCGTGTGAAAATATCGGGTAAAACTTTGGATAAAGTGTACTGGAAAAATCCTGATGTTTTAGTTACAGGTGGAAATTTTAGTTTTCCCTTTCGTGGCGGTGAAGAAATCACCTTATCTCCTTTCGCGCCAGGTTATAAAATGACACCGGAACAAATAATTGTTACCGGAGAAATGTCAGTTCCTGAGAGCTATTCAATAATTGCAACGCCTTTGGAACTCGGAGAAGGGTTAACCGCACTGTTAAATTTTGAAGGATTGCTGATGAACAACGTACATCCTGAACAAACTTTCCAGGGAGAAAATTTTTCGTTTGTTCAGGACATTGACAGAGGTGAAGTTTTGCGTTTACCTGAAGATGCCAGTATTAATCTGGGAAATCCCGATTTGTATGGTTTACGAAACAGTAGCTTTACGGTAGGTTGTTATGTTAAGTTTACCGATATTCTTGATTTTGGCGATAATGCCATTTTGGGTAATTACGAGTCGGGATATCGAAGGGGTTTGCATTTGATCCTTCGTTCGGGCCATCCCTATTTCGGTTTATGGAATAACGATTTCGAATCGGATCAAAAACTTCAGACCAATATCTGGTATCATCTCACCTGGCGATATATTATAGAAACCGGTGAACAAGCTATTTTTTTGAATGGCCGGTTTATCGGTGGTTCCGATGGCCATCCGCCATTTTCAGGTACAGGCGATATTCATTTGGAAGTGCACTTTCTTCCGGTGCAAGTTTGCGGGGATATATCGATAATGTGAGAATATGGGACAGGCCTTTAGGTAATGAAGAAATAAATCGTCTTTCGCTCGATGAAGAAATTCAGTTAACGCAAGCGCAAAACCAAGGGAATGCAACTAAAAAACTGCCTGGAAATACGGCATTTTACATTTTTGGAATTGTAGTCGTTCTGCTTTTAATTACACTGCTTTATTTTATAACAAAACGAAAGAAACTTTCAAAAAAAATCGATTTACCGGTATTAAAGCGGGAAAATCAGATTTTACTGTTCGGAGAATTTAAAGCCATAAATGCGAATGGAGAAAACATTTCCGATCAATTTACCCCAAAGGTAAAAGAGCTGTTTTTGTTTTGCCTGATTTCAACATTAAAAAACAGTCTTGGCGCCAGTGTTTCTGAAACAAATGAAATTTTATGGTCTGGCATTTCCGATAAAAAAGCGGCAAACAATCGCTCGGTTACTTTAAATAAATTGCGAAAACTACTTCTGGAATTTAAAGGAATAGAAATTATTTCGAATACCGGATATCTGCAACTGACAACCGAAGATTCGTTTTTCTGTGATTATATTGAGGCATTCAATCTTTGTCAAATTCCTGAGGGAATGACCAAACAACAGTTAATTTCATTTTTTCAACTGGTTAAACGTGGCAGATTTTTAAAAGGTATTTCGTGGGAATGGCTTGACGATATCCGCGGATTTACCGGAAACCAGGTCATCGACAATCTTTTAAAACTTGCGTCGATATACAAAAAAGAATTAGATCTTCAGGGAATTGAAAAAGTGGCACAAAGAATTCTGGATTACGACGATTTAAACGAAGAAGCAATCTATCTTCAGGTTTGGGCGCAACAAAAAGCGAATAATTCGAATCTTGCAAAATTCAGTTTTAATTCGTTTGCGAAAAAATACGAAAGCAGTATGGGCGAATCTTATCCAATGAATTTCAGCCAGTTTAACCGGCATTTTGAAACAATAATGTGATAACTGAATTCTCCAAAAATTTTACCCTGAAACTTCCTTTACGCCTTTCTGAAGAAAGTCGCGCGTGTAATAATCGTCATCAACTATTTCGTTATTCCAAACCACAATATCCAAATCGATACAACGAGGCCCGAAGTTTGGCCCGGTTCTGTCGCGACCCATTTGATCTTCGATTTCTTTTAGCTGATTTGTAAGGTGTTTTTGGTCTGAATTCGTTTTTATGCGAACAGCTCCATTGGTAAAATCGGGCTGATTAATTATGCCAATTGGTTTTGTTTTAATAAACGAGGAAATTTTTACTACTTCAAATTCCTGATTCAGAATTTCTAAAACCCTGGAAATATTTGTTTCGGCATCGATGTTGGAACCGATTCCGATTATCACTTCATTAGTCGTCTCCCGACTTAAGTTCGGGTGACGACTTTTTTTGGGTAGCAAACCTTCTTTCTGAATTAATTGATAGTCAAGCAGTTTTCCATTTCGGATGCCGGCATAATCCCTATATGAAGAAAATTCCCAATCTTCTGCATCCTTAACAAGTCCCAAAACGATCGGATTTTTATGAATATATTCGATACAAGTCTCTAAATAACTCTTTCCTTCAGATATGTTAATTTGAGTTCCAAATGCTGTGTTCCAATATGCCTGGCTAATTTCAATTTCATCTGTCAATGTTTTCGCTTTCGTTCGTTTTTGAAATAATGAACCATCAATTCCTTCCTGCTTATGAATTGCTCTTGTATACGAGGCAAGCAAAACTCCAATTGATTGGTTGATAGTTCTGGTATTTCCAGTGGCGGCGCCACACTGTTTATGCAATGATTCAGTATGGACAAAAATTACCCAGTGAAAATGATTTGGCATAAGGCACCACGCAATTATTGAAGCATAGGGCGATAAATGCTCTTTCATTTTTTTCAGGAAAAACAAATAATTATCTCTTTTGAAGAAGATTTTTTGTGAATTATTTCCACGGTTGTAAATATGATAGTAATAACCTGATTTAATATCCATTGCAGTTAAATTTCAGGTTTAGTCGTCACCCGACTTGGAGTCGGGAGACGACAAAGGTTTCACAGCTTCCATTTCCAATGAAACCGATTCAGCAAAACGGAGCGCGTGCGGTTTGTCTACTTCTACCCTTGCCCACCGTACCTTTTCATCTTCCATTATCAGGTCAAGAATTCTTTTGGTTAGCACTTCCAGAAGTTTGAACCTTCCTTCCTGAACTACAGTTATTATGTTTTTTGTTATTATTTTATAATCCAGAATATCCAGCGGTTCATCAGCTTCCATTGCCTTATCCGGAATTTCAGTTTCAATTTCAAGATTAATAATCACATCCTGTTTGTTGACCAGTTCTTCAGGATTGAAACCAATATACGTTCTGATTAATAAATTTTTTACCCGTATTCTTGCCATATTCTACTTATTTTTTCCAAGGTTTTCACCGCCATCCGCAAATAACAGTTGTCCTGTAAGTTGATTGCTTTCCAATATATAATCCAAACTTTGTAAAACCGGGATAAGTCCGCCAGGTTTTTTCATCGGAATATTTTGTGCTAATTTTTGCAGATATTTTTCATCTTTATCTTCGGGCGCTAAAGTAACTCCCGGGGCAATAGCATTTACTCGAATGTTCGGAGCGAACTCAAGAGCTGCCATTTTTGTTAATTCCCAAAGCACTTTTTTCGATAATGAATATGCTGCGAAATCCGATTTATTTGTAGTTATTCGTGTATCTACAAAATTGATAATGTTCCCTTGTTTGCATTGTTTGGCGAATTCACGAATAAGAAAAAAGCACGACCTAAAATTTACGTTTATCTGCCGTTCAAAAAGTTTTAGGGAAGTATCTTTTATGTAACTCTTATCAAAAGCCGAAGCATTATTAATTAATAATTGAATTTCCCCCATTTCTGAAATTGCAGATGGAATTAATTTTAAAACTTCATCTGTATCAGACAAATCGGCTTTGAATGTTTTAAAGGATTGATTGGGATACTTTGAGGCAAAATCAGTCGCTAAATCATGTGCATCTTTCTCTGAATTGTTATAATGAATGGCAATGTTCCATCCTTTTTCAGCCAAATGCTCAGATAATGCTTTGCCTATTCGTTTTGCTGCACCTGTAATTAATGCGGTTTGTTTCATTTTCGGTAACTTAATTATTTCACCAATAAACTGAAACATAAAAAAAGTAATAAAGTTTTCCGCTTATCGGAAATAGAAATTGGCTGAGAATCTATCGTTAATTATATGAATTCAGTTTGCTTAAATATTTCCCGATAATATCGAACTCGAGATTAACAACCGAACCTTCGTTGAAAGTATGAAAGTTGGTAACCTCCTGGGTAAATGGAATTATGGCAACCTGGAAAGAATTATGTTTTGAATTTACAACCGTTAAACTCACACCATTCACCGTTACCGAACCTTTTTCAACGGTCATGTAACCCTGTTTAGCCTTTTCAATATCGAATTTATATTCAAAGGTATAATACCAGCTTCCATCGGCTTCTTCAAGTTTTACACAGGTTGCGGTTTGATCGACATGGCCCTGAACAATGTGACCGTCCAAACGGCCGTTCATCATCATGCTGCGTTCGAGATTTACTTTCGAACCCACTTCGAGAAATCCGAGGTTCGATTTTAGCAGCGTTTCCTTAATTGCCGTAACCTTATATTTTTTATTGATTTTATCAACTTCAACAACTGTTAAACAAACGCCGTTATGCGACAAGCTTTGATCAACTTTTAATTCAGTCACAAACGAACAGGTTAAAAAAAAATGTACATTTTCCTGATCTTTTTCAATGGCTACTATTGTTCCGTATTCTTCTACAATTCCTGAAAACATATAAAGTAAAAAGTTAAAAGTGTGAAGTAAAAAGTATTAAGTTAAAAGTGTTATATAATGTATTATTTCAGCGACCATTCCACACCGTCTTTGGTATCTTTTAGTTCAATTCCCAAAACATTTAATTCGTTACGGATTTTATCGGCAGTTGCCCAGTCTTTATTTGCTTTTGCCTCTTTTCTGAGCTGAATCAGCAATTCGATTGTTCCTGCCAGCGTTTCATTATTTCCTGATTCAGGCAGTTTCTCTTCTTTTAAACCAAGAATATCAAAAACTACCGAATGATAAAACGATTTCAATTCTTCCAAATCTTTTGCTGAAATAGTTTCGTTTCCAGCTTTTACTGAATTGATAATTTTTACACCATCAAACAAATGAGCAATTGCAACCGGACTGTTTAAATCATCGTCCAACGCCAGAAAATAATTATCTGTTATTGTTGAAATATCAACCGAGGATTTTTCATTAGCAGTTAATTCATTCAACGTTTGAATTGCAGTCATTAATCGTTCCAATCCTTTTTCGGATGCTTTCAGCGCTTCGTTTGAAAAATCGATGGTACTTCGATAATGTGCCTGTAAAATAAAAAACCGGATTGTCATTGGCGAATATGCCTGTTCCAGCATTTCGTGTGAACCTGAAAACAATTCGTCAAGCGTTATAAAATTACCAAGCGAACGCGCCATTTTTTGTCCGTTAATTGTAATCATATTATTATGCATCCAATACCGAACTGTTTCCCGGCCAAGTTTTGCGGTACATTGTGCAATTTCACATTCATGATGCGGAAAAGTAAGATCCATTCCACCGCCATGAATATCGAACTCTTCGCCAAGATATTTTGTACTCATTGTTGAACATTCCAGATGCCAGCCCGGGAAACCATCACTCCATTTCGACGGCCAGCGCATGATATGTTCCGGATTGGCTTTTTTCCATAAAGCAAAATCAAAGGAATTTTTCTTCTCATCCTGACCTTCCAGAACTCTTGTGTTGGTTCTTAATATCTTCGAGATTTCTGCCCGACAGTTTTCCGTAGTGATATTTCTGATTATATTTTTCTACATCGAAATAAACCGAACCATTTGATTCATAAGCAAATCCCTTATCAATAATCGATTCAATCATTTCCTGCTGTTCGATAATATGTCCGGAAGCACGCGGCTCAATGCATGGAGAAAGAACGTTTAAGTCATTCATATTCCGGTGAAAGGTGTTCATGTATTTCTGCACCACTTCCATTGGTTCCAGTTGTTCGAGCCTTGCTTTTTTCGATATCCGGTCTTCTCCGATTCCTTCCATTTCATCTTCCAAATGCCCGACATCGGTAATGTTTCGCACATAGCGCACTTTATATCCTTTGAATTTCAGATAACGAAACAACAAATCGAATGTAATAAACGGCCGTGCATGCCCCAAATGCGAATTGCTGTAAACTGTTGGTCCGCAAACATATAATCCAACTTTTCCCTCAACGAGTGGTTTAAAGACTTCTTTTTTACGGGTTAAAGTATTGTATATTACCAACGCGTTATTCATGAATCTGAAAAATTATTTTATGCCGTTTCAGCAGCATGTTCTTCAGTGTGTGAAATCGATTTTATTTCGTTTTTATTGAAATATTTACGATAGAAGAGCAAAATAGAAAAAATACCGATGGTTATCGAGGAATCGGCGATGTTAAAAACCGGGCGAAAAAAGACAAAATCGTCGCCACCAATACCAGGAATCCAGTTGGGATAACGTCCTTCAAGTAACGGGAAATACAACATATCTACAACTTTGCCGTGCAGGAAACCTGCATAGCCGCCTCCGTCAGGAAATAATGTCGAAACCTGTCCGTAACTGTGATTAAAAATTAATCCGTAAAACAAACTATCGATAATATTTCCAACCGCTCCTGCAAAAATCAATGAAATACTAATAATAAATCCAAAAGGAATTTCTTTTTGTTTTGCCAGTTTAAACAGATACCAGCCAATGGCAAAAACGGCCAAAATACGGAAAACACTCAGAAACATTTTTCCATATTCACCGGCAAATTCAAACCCAAATGCCATCCCGTTATTTTCAACAAAATGCAGGATAAACCAGTTTTTAAAGACCACAATCTCATCGCCAAGCGACATAATGCGTTTTAATCCAGATTTTGAGCAACTGGTCGACAACCAGAATAAATAAAATAATTAATAACGATTTTAACCTGCGCGACATATCCTGTTTATTAAAATAAAAACTGCTCTCCGGATAATCAGTAAAATGAATATTCCGGAGAGCAGTTTCAAATCTATTTCCGGCTTACTTTTGATTATTTTTTGCATCGATTGAAAGCGTAGCATGCGGCACGGCACGCAATCTTTCTTTGGATATTAATTTGCCGGTTTCGCGACAAATACCATACGTTTTGTTTTCGATACGAACCAAAGCAGCCTGTAAATGCTGTATAAACTTCAACTGACGCTGAGCCAGTTTGCCGGCTTCTTCTTTTGACAAAGTAGCTGCACCTTCTTCCAATACCTTAAATGTGGGAGAAGTGTCCTGGGTATCATTGCCATCGCTTTGAGTCAGTGAATTCTTGTACATTTCGTAGTCTTCCTGGGCAGTTTTTAATTTCCCAAGAATTAACATCTTGAATTCCTTTAACTCTTCATCAGAATATCTGTTTTTTGCTCCCATAATACTAAAGGGTTTAAAAATTATTGAACATTTTCCTTAACGCCTAATTTAGTAAAAAATTACTTTATAAATCAGGCCATTTTACATTTCATTAATCCACTTTTTTAGCCAAAATCCGGGCTGACAAATCTTTGTCTATTTCAACTTCCTTAGCCTCGGAATCTTTAAGCTCGTCAACCAAAATCAGTTGGTTTGCCAAAGTTTGCGTGCAAATATAATCTTTATGATTTAATATCGCTTTATTAAATGCATCATGTCTTTCAATTGTGAGATTTATCCTGTCAATTACCTCAAAATCATTGTCTTTCCGAAGGTTCTGAATTTTATTAATAAACTCACGCGCAATGCCTTCTTCTTTCAATTCTTCGGTTACGTTAATATCCAGTGCAACGGTCAAATGTCCTTCTGTTGCAACAGTCCAACCCGGAATATCCTCCGTATGTATTTCCACATCTTCCAGGGTCAATGGTATATTTTCGTTTCCAATTACTATTTCGAAAGTACCCCTATCCTCAAATTCAGCAATATCCGATTGTCCCATTTGGTTAATATTCGCCGAAATCTGTTTCATTAACTTCCCGTATTTCGGGCCAAGCGTTTTAAAGTTCGGTTTTATTTTTTTCTTTATTATTCCTGAAGTATCTGCAAGAAACTCTACTTCTTTTACATTTACTTCGGCCAGAATAATTTTTTTAACCGCCTCAAATTGCTCTTTAAAATGAGGATTTAGAACTGGTACGATAATTTTTGCCAAAGGTTGGCGCACTTTCAGCTTTTCTTTCCTGCGCAATGCAAGAATCATTGACGACGCTTTTTGAGCTATATCCATTTTTTCTTCCAAATCTTTGTCGATTAAAGCTGAATCGAACGATGGGAAATCCACCAGATGAACACTTTGAATCGCTTCTTTATTAGTTACATTGTTCAAATCGGTGTAAAGTAAATCGGCATAAAACGGTGAAATTGGCGCCATAAATTTGGCTACTGTTTCCAAACAGGAATACAACGTTTGATAAGCCGATATTTTATCATCAGAATATTCGCCGCCCCAATATCTTTTCCGGCTTAACCTCACAAACCAGTTACTCAGGTTTTCGGTTACAAAATCCGAAATTGCGCGTCCGGCACGGGTTGGTTCGTAAGTTTCGTAACTTTCCCCAACTTCTTTTATTAATGAATTTAAAAGCGAAATAATCCAGCGATCGATTTCAGGACGTTGATTTACCGGAATTTCCTGTTCACTGTATTGAAAACCATCCACATTGGCATAAAGCGCAAAGAAACTATACGTATTATATAAAGTGCCAAAGAATTTTCGTTTTACTTCCTCGACACCCGAAATATCAAATTTCAGGTTATCCCAGGGTTGGGCGTTGGTAATCATATACCAGCGCAGCGGATCGGAACCATATTCTTCAATCGTTTTAAACGGATCAACTGCATTTCCCAGCCGTTTCGACATTTTGTTGCCGTTTTTATCGAGCACCAAACCATTTGAAATAATATTTTTGAAAGCAACCGATTCATCAATCATAGTCGCAATGGCATGTAAGTGTAAAAAACCAGCCACGTGTTTGATCCACACCTTCAGCAATAAAATCGGCCGGGAAAACAGCTTTGCAAATTTCTCCTTCGCATTCAAACGGATAATGCCGTTGTGCATAAGGCATTGAACCTGAATCGAACCAAACATCAATTAAATCGGGTTCGCGAAACATTTTTTTGCCTTCTGAAGAAACCAATACAATATTATCGACATATGGCTTATGCAAATCAATTTTATCGTAGTTTTCTTTTGAATTATTGCCAACAACAAAACCTGCATATGGATTTTCAGTCATAAACCCAGTTTTGATGGCTTTTTCGATTTCGTTTATCAGTTCTTCGGTTGAACCAATGCAAATTTCTTCGGAGCCATCTTCCGTTCTCCAAACCGGTAGCGGTGTTCCCCAGAAACGTGAACGGCTCAGGTTCCAGTCCACGAGATTTTCCAGCCAGTTACCAAATCGTCCGGTTCCGGTTGATTGTGGTTTCCAGTTGATGGTATTGTTGAGTTCCACCATTTTATCTTTAACGGCGGTAGTTTTTATAAACCACGAATCAAGCGGATAATACAAAACCGGTTTATCGGTACGCCAGCAATGCGGATAACTGTGCACATGTTTTTCGATTTTGAAGCCTTATTTTCCAGTTTTAGCATTACTGCAATATCGACATCAACCGTACTGTCTTTTTCAGTAAGCTCTCCGTCGTATTCATTTTTTACATATCTTCCGGCAAAACCATTGTATTTCTCCACATTCACCTGGCTGGCAACAAATTCTTCCGACATATTTTTCAGCAGAAAGAAACGTCCGGTTTTATCAACCAAAGCCTGGTTTTTTCCTTCCGAGTCGACAACGATTAGCGGTGAAATTCCGTTTTGTTTTGCTACCCTGTCATCGTCGGCACCAAAAGTAGGCGCTATATGAACGATTCCTGTTCCTTCTTCGGTGGTTACAAAATCGCCGGTGATTACTTCAAAGGCTTTTCCGGCAGGTTTTACCCATTCAATTAATTGTTCATACTGAACTCCTTCCAAATTTTTGCCTTTGTATTCATCCAAAACCTGATATGGAATATTTTTATCTCCAGGTTTATATTCTTCAAACGGAAGTCCTTCGTTCTTTGGATTGAAATGAGCGCTTAATAAATCTTTCGCCAGAATTAAAGTTACCGGTATTCCGGAATACGGATTAAACGTTTTTACTTTTACATATTTTATCGATGGTCCAACACAAAGCGCTGTATTCGATGGCAAAGTCCATGGTGTGGTTGTCCAGGCCAGGAAATACAAATCAGAATCAACTCCCTCATAGAGAAATTCTGATTTTTCGTTCCGGATTGCTTTAAACTGAGCGACAGCGGTTGTATCTTTTACATCGCGATAGCAACCCGGTTGGTTTAGTTCGTGCGAACTCAAACCTGTTCCTGCAGCAGGAGAATAAGGTTGTATCGAATATCCTTTATAAAGTAAACCCTTATTGTAAATTTGTTTCAGCAACCACCAAACCGTTTCAATATAGCGGTTATCGAAAGTTACATACGGATCATCCATATTTACCCAGTAACCCATAATACGGGTAAGTTCTTCCCACTCACGGGTATATTTCATTACCTCTTTGCGGCACTGCTTATTATATTCTTCAACTGAAATTTTCTTTCCAATATCTTCCTTGGTAATATTCAGGGATTTTTCAACACTAAGTTCCACCGGCAAACCATGCGTATCCCAACCGGCTTTACGGTGAACGCGAAATCCTTTCATGGTTTTGTACCGGCAAAAAATATCTTTTATGGCACGAGCCATGACATGGTGGATTCCCGGCATTCCATTAGCCGATGGCGGACCTTCATAAAATACAAACGTAGGATGTCCTTCGCGGGTAGAAATACTTTTATGAAAAGTATCGTCGTTTTCCCACCTATTTAATATTTCCTTGTTTATTTGAGAAAGGTCTAACTGTTTGTATTCCTGAAATTTATTATTCATAAATACCATGTTCGTTTCCTACGGTTTTTAAAAAATATGCAAATATAGGATTTTTTCAGGCAGACTGCCTTTCATTTACCGGTAAAATCCAGCTTGTATCAAATCTGTGTTAACTTCGTGGAATTTCAATTCGTAATTCCAACAACTAATTGAATTCATTTATTCTAACTGTCAAAATACAATAAACAACCATCTAGTTTATAGAAAAACAAACCGCGAAATTAAAATAGGATTTGAAAAGAAAGTGTAATTTTAGATTCGGTAAAAAACAAATATCAACTTGAGGAGTTAATATCATTCGAACCATTGGAGTTATAATCGATTTGTGTGGAAACCAGACAGATTTAAACTAAACCATATCAAATAGTACCATGAAAAGATTTTACATTTCTGCTTTTCACAATCCTCATTTCTGATATGTCGGATTTACTGGTTGTAAAAAACCTATCTGAAACAAAAGAAGGAATTCAAACCGTTGAAGAGTTAAAAAACTTGTTTGCCAATCCACCATCAGAATACAGAAGCGCTCCACTTTGGGATTGGAATGAACAAATCAGTGAAGAGGGAATTGATCTTCAAATGAAGGAATTCAAAAAGGCCGGAATCGGCGGTGTTTTTGTACATCCCCGTCCGGGTTTGCTGACTGAATATCTTTCCGACGACTGGTTTCATTTGTTTGATTACACCGTTCAAAAAGGGAAAGAGCTGGATATGAAAGTCTGGATTTATGATGAAAATTCTTATCCGGCAGGTTTTGCCGGTGGCCATGTTCCTGCCGAAATGCCCGATTCCTACAAACACGGAACAGCTTTGGAAATGGAAATTCAGCAAAAACTAAATGTTGAGCCATCAGATACCATCGAAGTGGTTTTAAAAGAAACTTTCAATGGATTTCAGGATATAACAAATTCCATTAACGAAGAAAACGGGAAAGCCGGAACTTACTACGTCTTTAGAAAAACATATCCTTCCACATCACCATGGTATGGAGGATTTACATATGTTGATTTAATTTATAAAGGCGTTACCGAAAAGTTTATCGATGTTACCATGCGAAAAGGATACGAAAAGAATATCGCCGATTTTGGGAAAACACTACCGGGAGTATTTTCCGATGAACCTAACCTCGAAGCTGCCATGACGGGAAAAACACGAATACGCTGGACTCCGGGAATCTGGGAAGATTTTCAACAACGGTGGGGTTACGATTTAAGACTGAACCTGCCATCGTTAGTTGAGGAAACCGGAAACTGGAAAAAAGTGAGACACGATTACTACGAACTTTTACTTGAACTTTTTATCGACCGGTGGGCAAAACCTTACAGCAAATATTGCGAAGAAAACGGATTAAAATGGACCGGACATTACTGGGAACATGGCTGGCCTGTACCAACTGATGGATTTGATGAATCGGCATTTTACATCTGGCATCAAATGCCTGGAGTTGATATGCTTGGTAACCGTCTGGATACGCTCGGTTTAGGCGGTCAATTTGGAAACGACCGTGCTGTTCGCGAATTGCGAAGCGCTGCCAACCAGGCAGGGTGGAACAGAACTTTGAGTGAAACTTACGGTGGCGGAGGCTGGGAAATGAGTTTTGAACAACAAAAACGTCTTGTTGACTGGGAAACTGTTTTGGGAGTAAATTTTGTCAATCAGCATCTTTCGTATTATTCATTAAACGGCGTAAGAAAATTTGACTATCCCTTATCGTTTTCATACCACGAACCCTGGTGGGAACATTATAATTTAATGGGTGATTATATCGGGCGAATCAGCATGGCAATGTCGGCCGGAGAACAAATAAATCACACGCTGCTTTTGCAGCCAAATACCACAGGCTGGATGTATTTTTCACGAAAAGTTGCAAATCCGGAAATGGAAAAAATTCGCGACGGATTTAAAAATTTTGTTTATCGGCTCGAGCAAAAACAATATGAATACGATTTAGGATCGGAGAATGTTCTGAAGACTTTAGGAAAAGTAAATGGTAAAACGCTGAAGGTTGGAAATCGTGATTATTCACTTGTTGTTATACCCAAAGAAATGGAAAATATCGACCGTACGACTTTTGAAATGCTTGAAAAATATGTTAATAATGGAGGCAAAGTATTGCTTTTCAGAACTGATATTCCACTTATTGATGGAGAAAAATCGGATGAAGTAAAAACTTTAATTGCATCTGCTGCAGAAAATGTTACAGTTGTCGACAATCTTAATGATGAAGTTGCTAATAGCCTGTTTTCAGGCAACAATTTCTCGATGACTGATGAAACCAAAAACGGGATGTTGTATCACCAACGCCGTATTCTCGATAATGGTCAGATTCTGTTTGTTGTAAATTCTCACCCGTCGAAAAAAGCCAAAACAGAAATTGCTGTTCAGGGGAAATATGTTTCGAAACTAGATTTGGCAACGGGAAAAATATTTAGCTATCCTGCAAATGTGGAAAACGGAAAAGTTATATTTCAGGTTGATTTGGAACCGGCGGGAAGTGCAATGTTTTCCATTACAGCTAAAAAAACCGATGAGCCGGAACTGAAAATAAGTTCACGCTCAGAGAATGAAATTGAAAGTACCGGCCCTATATTGGTTAAACGCGAATCTGACAATGTGATGATGATTAATTATCTCGACTTAAAAACAGCAAAATCAACACAAAAAGATGTTTATTTTATGGACGCGCTGATTGGATTATTCAATGAAAACGGTATTGAAATGGGTAATCCATGGCAACATAAAATTCAGTTTAAGAAAACCTGGCTTGAACTTGATTCCACATTTACCAACGATTCGTGGTTTGAAGCCGCTTATCATTTCACAATAAATCCAAACCTGGATTCTGAAAAACTGAAAGGTATTCGTGCTGTGGTGGAAAGGCCTGAATTATGGTCGGTTTTTATCAACGGCCAACCCGTGAAAAAAATTCAGGACAAATACTGGATCGATAAAGATTTTCCTGAATATCAGGTAGGCGACTATTTAAAACCGGGAAAAAATACCTTAACCATAAAAGCACCGCGAATGAATATTCTTGCTGAAGTAATGCCGGTTTATCTGTTGGGAGATTTTCTGGTTCAACCTTCAAAACAGGGATTTGAAATTACAGGCGGTGAAATGAATGCGCTTGGTTCATGGAGCGAAAACGGCTTGCCTTTTTACTCGCAAACCGTTCTCTACACCCAATCATTTCAGGTAACCAAAAATGAGACAACACATTATAAAATAACGTTAGGCGACTGGAATGCACCTCTGAGTGAGGTATTGGTAAATGGAAAATCTGCCGGAATAATCGCCTGGAAACCTTATGAAACGGATGTAACTGATTTCCTGCAGAACGGAGAAAACAAAGTAACCGTGAAAGTGTTTGGCAGCTTAAAAAACACATTCGGTTTTTTCTATCAAAACAACGACAACTGGATTTTTGGTCCATTTTCGTGGAATTATGCTCCTGAAAAGATTCCGTCCGCGTCGGAATATTATTTGATGGATTATGGATTGTTCGAGCCGTTTCGGTTGGTTGAGGTAAAATAATAATAGTAGAGCTCTCAAGGGAAATTTGCATGTATTAAAACTTCAATTGTCTTAACCAAACATAACTTTCCTAAAACTTTGAGCCTTATTTATGAAAATAATAAAAGTCGCCAGAATGATTTCGTTAAAACATCATTACCAACTATCGTTAAAAAAGCTGAGTAAAAAGATGTTTCCCCATAAGGAAATATCTTGTATCTTTGTTAAAACAAATTTTGATGACTAAATACACAATAATATTTTTAGAATGGGCCAAAGAGTTCCTTGATAATCTTGATGATAAAACAAGAAAAAAAGTATTATACAATATTTGGAAATCAAGAAATGTTAATGACCCGTAGCTGTTTAAAAAGTTGGATGGAAATATTTGGGAATTCAAAACAAAATTTATGACGAAACAAATTCGACTTCTCGCTTTTTGGGATAAAACAGGAATGAAAGAAACTCTTGTTGTTGCAACACATGGATTTGTTAAAAAGACACAGAAAACGCCAAAATCAGATATTGAGAAAGCTGAAAGAATTAGGAAACAATACCTTGCCTACCGGCAGGCAGGTTTTAAAGAAAATGGAGAATAATAAAATGAAAAAGTACACATTAGACGAATTGACAGATAAATATATTGGAGAACAAGGTTCGAAGGAAAGAGAACAATTTGAATTTGAGCTCAAATTAGACATCCTTGGAGAAATGATAAAAAAAGCAAGGAAAGAAAAACATCTGACACAGGAACAGTTAGGTGCATTAATTGGAGTTCAAAAAGCCCAAATTTCAAAAATTGAAAATAATACAAAAGATGTAAGGTTATCGACGATTATGAAAGTTTTTAATGCGTTAAAAGCAAAAGTAAAACTGACAATTGATTTTGACACAAATTCTCATTTGGAAATAGCTTAAATAGGTGCTGAAGCAAATGCATTGGAATTAAAACTGAACAACAACATTTATATCGACGTAAGATTACTTTTTTAAGACACTTAGAAATCTAAGGATTTGCTCAAAATCTCTATCTCTGTGTATTATTTCGAGTGAATTTTTTAAAGCATACCAGGCTATTAAACAATCGTTGCTTCTTCTTATGGTCACACCTTTTTTACGTAATGCCCTGAATATCTCAGCTGCTCCAATTGAAGCCCCGACAGGTTCTTCCAGCAACATATTCAAAGCAAGAAATGATTCTTTCACATTTCTAAAATCTTTGTCATTTACGATCCCTTGTAAAACTTCCTGTAGAATTACAGGACAAACATAAACCGGAATATCGTCTTCGAGACATTTGGTGAGTAACGATGTTTCTTCATTAATGGTGCCCACGAAAAAATCAATCCAAACACTCGTATCGAAAAGCAATCCATTATTCATGCCTGTCGCATTTCATCAAGATTGCCCTGCCATTCAACCTTTCCTTTCATTCGTAAAAGATTAGCCCGTTTCTTTGATTCAACAGTTTTTTCCAAAGAAAAATTTACAGCTTCTTTTATAGTTCTTAAATTGTAAGCAGCCATTACTTCCTTAACTAAATCCAAATCGATTTCTATATTTGTTCTCTTGTGCATTACTTTTTCTTTTTTCAATACACAAAAATAACTAAATCTATACACAAATAAAAGATTGGCAGGTTTCATTATCCCATATTCACATTCTTTATTTTTCAACCCCAAATTTATAAACACAAATGGAGTAATATTCATCACCAGGTTTTAAAATTGTTGATGGAAAATCGGGTTGATTCGGGCTATCGGGAAAATGTTGCGTTTCCAAACAAAGTGCCGAACGGTGGGAATATGCTTTCCCGTTTTTGCCTGTATCGCTTCCATCTAAAAAGTTACCGCCATAAAACTGGATTCCGGGTTCGTTGGTGTACACTTCAAGTGTTCTGCCGGAAGTAGGTTCCACTACTTTTGCAGCAAAATTTAAATCGTCTTCAGGACTATTTAAAACCCAATTGTGATCATAGCCTTTCCCAAATTTCAATTGCTCAAAATCTTCATCAATTCTTTGCCCAATGGGTGTTGGCTGGCGAAAATCCATCGGAGTGCCTTCCACCGGGGCAATTTCACCTGTGGGTATTAAACCCGAATCCACCGGTGTATAATAATCAGCGTTGATTTGCAGTAGCTGATCTTTTACATCGCCGCTGCCAACTCCTTTAAGATTGAAATAGGAGTGCTGAGTCAGGTTAACCGGAGTTGGTTTATCTGTTTTAGCCCAGTATTCAATCTGTAATTCATTGTTGTTGGTAAGCTGATATACCACAGTCACCTGCAGGTTTCCGGGATAACCTTCTTCTCCGTCTTTTGAAAGATATTTTAGTTCCAATGTTTGTTCATCCAGTTGTTTTGCATCCCAAACTACATTGTTAAATCCGTTAACTCCCCCGTGCAAATGATTTGCGTTATTGTTTGTTGCCAGTGTATAAACCGAATCATTTAAAGTAAACTGTCCTTTTGCTATCCGGTTTCCGTAACGGCCAATAAGAGCTCCGTAATAAATTTCATTTGAATTCAGATATCCTTCCAAAGAGTTATATCCAATGACAATATCATCGAAATTTCCATTTTTATCAGGAGTCCAAAGGTTAATCACACGTCCTCCGTAATTTGTGATTTGAGTAACCAGCCCGTTTTTATTTTTCAGGGTAAAAAGCCTTACTACCTTACCATCTATGTTCAGTTTTAAATTTTGCATTATCAACCAGTTCTGGTTGTCTTGGTGATTTTGAACACGAAAATAAAATGAGCACAGCCAAAAGAAAAAACATATTTTTCATCCTATTGATTTTTAAATGTTATTAATCAGTTTTTGAAATCAGTAAATATAAAAGTTAAATTTACACTTTATTGATACAATTTTATATAAAACCGGAAAAACCTGTATGTATATGAGAAATATTTTCATTTTAATTATTTTACTTATAACCGTTGTAATTTTTCCCAACTGCGAAAATTCCAAAGAAAATCCAATGCCCAATATTTTATTTGCAATTGCCGATGATGCATCGTGGAAACATTTTGGCGCCTATGGATGCAATTGGGTAAAAACGCCTGCATTTGACAAAGTTGCAAGCCGGGGAATTCTTTTTACGCGTACTTATACACCCAATGCCAAGTGTGCTCCTTCACGTGCCTGCATTTTAACCGGCCGAAACAGTTGGCAATTGGAAGAAGCCTGCTAACCATTCTCCGCTTTTCCCGGCAAAATTTAAAACTTATGCCGAAGTTTTGGGTGAAAACGGCTATTGGGTTGGCAGCGTTGCAAAAGGCTGGGCGCCGGGTGATCCGGGAGAAATTAACGGAAAAAAACGGGAACTCACAGGACCGAAATTCGATGAATATAAAACTACCCCGCCAACCAGTGGAATCAACAAAATTGATTATGCCCGGAATTTCGAAGCATTTCCTGGAAGAACGACCAAAAGGATCAACCTTTTTGTTTTTGGTATGGCAGCACGGAACCTCACCGTGCTTATGAATTTCAATCCGGGATAAAACTGGCCGGGAAAAATACAAGTGAAATCGATGAAGTTCCTACATTCTGGCCAGATGTGGATACTATTCGAACCGACATGCTTGATTATGCTTTTGAAATTGAATATTTCGACAGTCATCTTCAAAAAATGTTGCAAAAACTGGAAGAAATCGGCGAACTGGAAAATACCATTGTCATTGTTACAGCTGATAATGGAATGCCATTTCCACGAATTAAAGGCCAGGTTTACGAATATTCTAACCACTTGCCATTGGCAATTATGTGGCCCGACGGAATTAAAAATCCTGGACGAGTTGTCAATGATTTTGTGAATTTTATCGATTTTGCACCTACATTATTTTGAGGTTGCCGGAATTGATCCGGAAGAAGCCGGAATGCAGCCAATTACCGGAAAAAGCCTTACTGATATTTTCTATTCTGAAAAAGAGGATTTGGTTGTTCCGGAACGCAACTTTGTTTTGGTAGGAAAAGAACGCCACGATGTTGGCCGGCCCAATGATGAAGGATATCCGGTTCGTGGAATTATAACGGATAGATTATTTCTACCTGCGAAATTTTAAAACCGACCGCTGGCCTGCCGGAAATCCTGAAACCGGTTATCTGAACTGCGACGGAAGCCCAACAAAAACATACATTCTCGACACCCGGCGCAAAAAAGGCAATAATGGAATACTGGCAACTCAATTTTGGTAAACGTGTGGAAGAAGAATTGTACGACATTCAAAGCGATCCTTTCTGTATGAAAAATCTGGCCGGATTACCTGAATTTGCGGAAATAAAAGAAACCATGAATAAAGAAATGAACCGAAAAACTTGTTCAGCAAGGAGATCCCAGAATTCTTGGTAAAGGTGATATTTTCGATAATTACGAATACCAGGGTGCAGTTCAAAATTATTATAACCGGTTTATGGCTGGTGAAGAAATTCCGGCAGGCTGGGTAAATAAATCGGATTATGATTCTGATTTATTGGAAAAATAAAAGAGCTGCACAAAAATGAACAGCTCTGAAAATATAACTAAAAAATAAGTTTCTAATAGAATTTTGATCGTTTATCAACCACGTCGGCCGCTTCGCGCTGAACCTGGTAGGCCTGCGAATTTGCTCTGTAACCCATGCTTTGCGCCAATTGTTGTTGTTCGGCTGAAACATCCTCGTTATTGGCCTCATTTACAGAAGTTACTTTAACAACAAAAACTCCGCTATTTCCTTTAATAGGGGACGAAATTTTGTCGACCTCGAGCGTTGAAGCCGTTCCGACAACAGCAGGTTCCAAGCCTAATCCCGGAACAGAGAACGTGTTGAAATTAACGGCCGAAGCATTTTTAACAGTTGTGTTCAAATCGCTTGCAATTGCCTGTAAATCGGTTTTACCATTCATTGCAGTACTCACTTTATTAGCAAGAAATTCCGTCTTTTTCTGTTTAATAACACTTAGTTCAACCCTTTCCCGAACTTCATCCAGTTCAGCAATTCCTTCTTCCGTTTCTTTGGTCATAACGGCAATCACAAAGTTGTCGCCTAATTCGAAAATGGGAGAACCCTGAGTGGTCATAATAATATCTCCTTCATCGGTATCGAAAGCTGCACGAATTAAGGTTCTTGCATTTTCCAATCCTGTAATCTGACGATCGTTTTCGCCAACAGTAATCACTTTTTTATCTAATTTTTGATCTGCAACGGCAGTTTCAAATTTCTTGCCGGTAGTATTTTCGCCTGCGAATTTGCTTGCCAGTGCATATGCATCCTGGTAGGTTTTTGTGCTTGGCTGAACATTGCGGACCAGATATGCAACCTGCGCCTGTTTGGTTAATTTTCCGCGTTCGGTGGTCTGAATTATATGAATACCAAATTGACTTGCAACTACGGTTACCTCATTTTTTGCATTGTTAAAGGCAGCCACTTCAAACGGTTTTACCATTTGCCCGCGTGGAAACCAGCCTAAATCTCCGCCGGCTATTGCAGAACCCTGGTCGGTAGAAAACTGTCTTGCCAATGTCGCAAAATCGCTTCCGTTTTCAATGGCGGTTTTCAAGCTGTCGGCCAAAGCCTGTTTAGCAGCTACTTCCTGTTGAGATGCCACCGATAGCAAAATATGTCTTGCTTTAACCGAATCAGGCATCATTTCAAGTTTATTTAGTTTTGCCAGCGTGTATGATTCATTTTCAAAATAAGGACCGAAAACATCACCCTGATTGGCCCCTTCATCAAAAATCCATGTACCGATATTTTCGGGTAACCCATCTTTTTTAAACCATGTATCGTTAAAAGGTACATCCGAATTTGAATTAACAAACTGCACATTGTCAGTCGTTTTTTCAAAATCGCTCTTTATATCGTTTATCCAGTTTTCGGCATCTTTAAAATCGGCAGCCGATGGATTAACCGGAAATGTGATATAATCGATTTTATAAGTTTTTTCCTGTTTATAATCTTCCTGATGATTTTCGTAGTATGTTTTTAAATCGCTTTCGGTTACAACAACCTGGCTATCGGCAACTGTGCTTAAATTCAACGCCACGTAGTCGAAGTTAACAGACTTGTCTTTTGCTTCGAGGCTATTTTTAGCTTCGGTAGTTGTTACATACAGTCCTTTTCCAACCAGGTTTGAGTATTTCGTTTGCGTACGTTCTTCTGCAATCTGATTTTCGACATATAACCAATATGCCCTTTGTTCAGGTGCAACTCCGGTATCCAGGTTTTTCAGAAAACGAACAATTGCACCACGATCGACCTGACCAGTAGTTTGATCGCGGAATAGTTGCTGAATAATCGGGTGAAGGTTTGAGCCCTGAATCATATCGAAAAGTTCGTCGGAACTTACATTAATGCCCAAATCTTTATAAACCGGATCCATAACGATATCGCGAACCGTGGTTTGCCAGGTTTGCTCGCGAACCTGAACCCAGGTATTATCGTCTAATTGATTTTGCTGAGAATTATTCTTATAAATTGCTCCCAGTTCTTCTACTTTTTTCTGAAAGTCGGGGTATTGAATTGATTCGCCGTTGATTTCTCCGATTTCCATTTGATTTCTACGGAAGATGGAAGAACCACTTTGCAGCATATCGCCGAGGATAAAAGCCCCAAGTGAAATACCGATTACAATTGCTACCAAAAGTCCTGCTTTCGTTCTAATCTTTTGTAACGTTGCCATTGATTAACAGTTATTTTTATGCAAATTCTACTTAAAATTTTCGAGCTACGAAGATAACAATTTTAAATATTTTACCTTAAAATTTGATTTTTTTTTAAAACCGTCAGGCAAATAGCATTATCATATTGAATTTAAAGTGTTTGCAATTCAACATAACTGATCTTTATTCTTCCAGAATAGTGAGTTTAACCAGTTCGATTTTTGTATTGCTTGCTTTAAGTATTTTAAACTGGAATTTTCCAATTGGAATTATGGAATTTATCTTTGGAATGCTTTCGTGATAAAACAGAATAAATCCGGCGAGTGTTTCAAATTCTTCGGTTTCGGGCAGATTAATAAAATACTTTTCATTTAATAAATCAATCTCGGAACGACCCGATAAAACGTATTCGTTATCGCTGATTTTCCTCTCGATAATATCGGTAGTATCGTGTTCGTCTTCAATTTCGCCAAAAATTTCTTCCAGAATATCCTCGCTGGTAACCATGCCCGATGTTCCGCCAAACTCATCTACCACAATGGCAATGCTTCGGTGTTCCTTTATAAAAGTGCTTAAAAGCTTGTTTGCAGGCATCGATTCAGGAACAATCAACACATTGGTTATGTGAGGTTTAATGCTTTCCGGATTCTGAAAGATAATGGACGAATGCACATAGCCAAGAATATTGTCTACATTCTCTTCAAAAAAGATAATACGCGAGTATCCGGTTTCAACAAATTTATGCCGAAGATCGCTTATGGTGGAATTTACATCCAACATTTCAATTTCGGTACGCGGAACCATTATTTCCCGAAGTTTTACCTTTGAAAAATCGAGTGCATTTTTGAAAAGCTTTATTTCGGTTTCAACGTTTTCTTTTTTTTCTATCCGTAAATTTTCGCGTTCACTTACAAATTCGTCTAAATCGATACGGCTGAAAACAAGGTTTTTGTTGCTTGCATTTACATCGGTTTTAAAAAAACCTTTCATCATTAAATTGGTAATTCCAATAGTTAACCGGGTTATTGGGTAAAAAAGGAAAAAGAATAAGGCTAATGGAATTGAAAACACATTAAGCAAGGTATTGGGAATTATTCTGAAAAGTGTTTTTGGCAGGAATTCTGCAAATACCAGAATAATAAATGTTGAAACCGCTGTTTGCAATAACAGAATTAGTGATTCCGAACTTGTAAAGTTGGCTAAAACGGGTCCGAGTAACGCAGCAAATGCAATTCCATAAATAACAAGTGCAATATTATTTCCAACAAGCATTGTGGCAATATAATTCCCCGGATTCGAGGTAACAACTTTTAATATTTTTGAATTAAACGGTTCCGATTGTTTATCGAGTTCTAACCTTAATTTATTGGCCGAAACGAACGCTATTTCCATTCCCGAAAAAAAAGCGGATAATAAGATGGTTATTAAAATAATCAGCAGCGGATTCATTCCAGGTTATTTTTGTTCGAACTCAAGCGGTTTGTCAAATGGATTGGGTTGTTTATTTATTTGCGGTGGTTTTGTTTCTTCCGCGATGGAATCGTTTGCATTTGCCGGTTGGCTGTTTTCATCGGCATCGATATAAATCGTTCCTTTCGGATTTTTTATTTTCCAGTTCTGCATTGTTTGATCCGAAGTTAAGCCAATTCCTGTTATGATTTGGTGATTGGTCTGAATAATCTTTACAAATTCTTCCGTGTATATTTTTTCGGCTTCAACTTCATAAAACAGGTGTTCTGTTTTTAGGGTATCGCCAGCCGCGTTGGTGGCAACCACATTATTTTTAGCTTCCCATTTGTCTTCCACCAAATACTGAATCGCATAATCTGCTGTGAGTGTAGATTCCATTTTATGATTGGCATCGTACCTTATCAGTTCTATCCCTTCCGGAAATTCATAATACGATTTTCCTTCGTTATCGAACCGTAATAGTTTTGGCGCCTTTAAATAATAACGTATAAGACCTGAGTCGGTTACAAGGGTTTCGAAATTCCCGGCTTCAATAATGGGTAGTTTCTCGGTTGTGACAAATGCTTTTATTTCTTCGATATTGTTATTCTCGCAACCAAAAAAAAGTATTGCAGCCCCTGTTAAAAGAGCTGCAACACAACTATTTTTTATGAATTTAAAAAAATTAAAATTTAACTGTTGTTGTTTCATTTATCCAACCCCCAACTTTGTAGGTTTGTCCGGCTTGCAAGCCTTCCATAAAAGCTTCTTCCTTATTGGGAAAATATTTTTTATAATCGGAAGCTTTTTTCGCTGCATCAGTGGCACAATCTTCACCACTTCTTGCTTTGTTGTAATAATCAACGGCTAACCAAAATACCGCTTTTTTCTCCAGTTCAGATCCACTGAACGAACTACTTGCTGCAGCATAAATATCTCCAATGAGCATATTTGCATCGCAAAGGCTTGGATCGTTAGAAAGCGCTTTACGTGCATCATCTCGTGCGCCCTGGTAATCTTTTAACCTCGCATAACGCAAATAACCTCTTTCATAATAATACGAAGCTAATAGTTCAGGATCGGTTTCCTGGGAAATTGCCTGTTGATAATATTCTCTTGCTTTATCAATATCCTCTTTTTTCAGATAACTGCGTGCCATATTAAATGCTGCTTCTGCCGATGGTTCCAATTCGTACAAACGTATCGTTGCCCTTTCAACCAAATCACTTTCGTTACATTTTGCTTTTCTGAGACGGCGAAGCATATCTTTAATGAAATCAACATCATTGTTTTTTTCTTCAAACTGTGGTGTAAAAATATTTACCAATGCTTCGCAATCGGCTGCTCCCGATGTGCCAAATAAATTCTCGATATATGGTTGAATTTTGTCTTTTGCGTCACTTTTTACCGCTTCATCGGTTGTTTTAGAAATAACTTCTTTAACCAGGTTATTAATCTTATCGTAATTTTGAACTACAGTTTCTTTTGGCAATTCTCCCAATTTAAAAAGCGAACGTGTAGTTTGCATGAACAATATAAATAATGGCAATTCGGTTTCATTCCTTGCTCATCAATCGATTTTTTCAACCACTCATAACCTGCTTTCATTGCTTCGGTTCTTTTATCTCCTTCAAGCGGAGCAATTCTTTTTGAATCATCCAGTTTATATTTTAACCACGAAGTTGCTTTACGACCAAAATTATAACCTTCCTGACCAAAGTATTTAATCTTTTTATCATACATTTTCATATATTCGTCAATATATTTATCCTTTTCCTGCATCAGTTTTTGCATTCTCGATCAAATATTCATAAATTTTTGCTCCATGGATATAAATATTTGATCGATGATTTTGGATATTTATTATAAATGATTTTCCAATGTGGAATTGCTGATTTATAATCGTCTTGTTTAAAAAATTCAGTATATAATGAATATTGGTTCATATAATCTTTATCTCCGCTTTTCACCAATTCTTCATGTGATTTCAACACAACATCGCTACTATCTTGATCTTCATTGTCACTTGGTAATTCACCTGAAAATGCAAAATCGACGTGATCAGGAGTATTTTCATCGATATCCATTTTCTTGGAATCGTCGATGAATGTGAATTTGATGTACTTCGATTTATCGCTGGCTTCGACTTTATATTTTCCATCGAAACTGGTCATCATCGAACTACCTCTATGCGCTTCTACAGTAACTCCGGCTGCAGGTTCACCATCCTTGTAAACAGTTCCTTCAATTGTTCTTTGTGCAAAAGAACTATTCACCGCCATCAAAACCATGGAAGCAAATAGAAGTGTTATACGTGTTAAAGCTCTCATAATTTTATTTTCGTTTATTATTCAATTTTGGTAATTATTTAATCAAATCTTCTCTTAATAAACCAGAGATCGTATAAATTAACACTTACATTAATCCTGGCATAATTTTCGAGAACCAGGTTATTTTCCTGTGTACCTCTTTTACCAAACACCGCTGCAACATTAATTGTTGAACTTGATCGGTAAATTGGTAAACCAACTCCAAAACTTATGCCAAAGTCATTAATCTGTTGCCCGTCAAACATCAGATATGATTGTTCATAACTTAAGCCAAACCGATACGCTATTCTGCTTAACATAACTACGAATGGAAAATTTGTCGGGAATCCATTCCCCTCCAATCGCAAATTTATTTAAATCTGTTAAAAATGCACTCTTCTCACCAAAAAATTTCGCATCTCCCCACGCCTGATGATAATAATCGGCATTTATTTCGAGCTTATTCTCTTTTACATACGAAATTCCAAACCCATATGTAACCGGAAATTCGATACTTCCTTTTTTACCTTCGCCCTTGTAAAATAATGTATCCCTCGCCGGAGCGTTTCCAAGATTAAGTATCTTCTGCGAAATTTCGGAATCATACCCATTATATGTCGGATTGTTTTCGAAAACTGCTCCAATAATTAGCTTTCCTGTTATTTTCGAGAGGTATTGTTCCCTGAATACCAAAATTTAGGCTAAAATCATTGATTCTCAAATTTTTGTATTGTTGAATCTGATAATATTCTGTGCCGTCGAGAAAATAAACTTCTGAATTTCGGTTTAACAATCCAAAAGGTAATAGAGGTTGGCCCCCAACGAAATATTTTTAGTTGGGTTGCAAGCCATCCCAAAAAATGCCTTTGAAATGGTTCCTACACCATAGTAATTGGTTCTAACCGATCCGACATTTTCCAGATCTTCGTCGATAATAACATTGTATCCCACATCGGAAAAAGGAACCAAACCAAGCACAGCACCCGAGCGCGTTACTGACCTGAAAATTCATTACGAAATACTGGAAATTTATGTCGTTTGCATTTGAATTGCCCAAATCGTTTTTAAATTTTGAACTATTACCGTTCATACCGAATTCGAACATAAATCCGAGTGAGTCGATAGCTGAATAGGATGCCGGATTTCCCAGATTTATTTGTTTACTTAATCTGCTTCCAATGGATGCCCCACCCATGGCAGTGCTGCGGCCGAAACTGTACGATTGTAAGTCTCCTAAACCATATCTGGAATATGGCGACGATGTATTATTATTAAATTGTGCAAATATCAATGCCGGAAGCATCACCAATCCAACCAAAAAACTAACTCTGCGAAATCTCCCCATTATATTCTAATATGCGGTTTAAACCTAAGGCTATCAAATTAAAGTTTACAAAGAAAGAGTTTTTTAATTTCTTATCAAAGAATTCGGCATTGCCACCAGTAATAATAACTTTTAAATTATTATAAAATTCCTTAAATGTGTCGATTGCTTTATCTATCTCAAATACAACACCATGCTGAACGCCGGCAAGAATTGCTTCTTCGGTTGTTGTTCCATAAAGCTTATTAAATTCCCGTTGTTCAATTTTTGGCAATTTCCCGGTAAAATGATGCAATGCTTTAAAACGCATTTCAATTCCTGGCGAAATATTGCCGCCAAGAAATTGCCCTTTTTCATTTACAATATCGTAAGTTATTGCTGTTCCGGCATCAATAACCAAAAGATTTGTATCAGGATACAAATCGAAAGCTCCAACTGCAGATGCAATTCTGTCTTTACCTAACGTATCTTTCGTATTGTAATAAGTTTTCCAGTGGAATTGGGGTATCTTGATTTAGTTCAATAAAAATGTCGAATTCATTGTGCAAAACTTTTCTCAATTTGGGAGAATAGTCTTTCACTGCCGAAAGAATTACCTTTTTTAATTCGGGATGTTCGTTTTGCAAAACCTCAATATGTTCAGGCAGAATTTCCTCAACAGGAACTGTAAACAGAACTTCACCTCTGTTAAAAACTGAAAATTTGGTACGGGAATTCCCGATATCGATTACCAGATTCATTCTAATCGATTATCCTTTGACTGATATCGAGCGCTTTAACTGAATGTGTTAATGCACCGATTGAAATATAGTCGACACCTGTAGCTGCAACTTTTCTTATTCGCTTTATTGTCATATTTCCGGACGCTTCGATTTTCGCTCTTTTATTAATGAGTGCCACTGCTTCTCTCATTAATTTTGAACTCATATTGTCTAGCATAATTATATCCACATCAGCATCCAAAGCTTGTTGAACCTGGTCGAGATTTGATGTTTCAACTTCAATTTTTATGCTTTTCGGAACTTGTTTTCTTATCGATTCACCGCTTTTCTTATTCCTCCTGCCATTTGGATGTGATTATCTTTTATCATCACCATATCGTATAAACCAAAGCGGTGATTGGATGCTCCACCCATTCGAACTGCATATTTATCCAAATGCCGGTATCCCGGAAGCGTTTTCCGTGTATCGAGAATTTCTACCGGATGGCCTTCAATTTCCATCATACAGCGATTGGCATAAGTTGCAATTCCTGATAAACGCTGTAAAAAATTTAGTGCTTTTCGTTCTCCTGTAAGCAGTGCACGGTAATTTCCCTGAAATTCTGCAAGGATATCGCCTGGTTTTACCTTACTTCCATCAGGCATTTTTTCGTTCCAGGTTATATTTTTGTCGAATTTTTTAAAAACCATTTCGGCTACCGGAAGCCCGGCAACAACGCCATTTTCTTTGGCAACCAAAATTGCAGTTTTATTTTTCCGAAGGCGGAACCAGATTATTAGTGGTAATATCTCCGTCGCCAATATCTTCGGCATAAGCCAAATCGAACAGAACTTCTGCCGATTTTAATATTTTACTATCCATTTTCTGCTTTCTGTTTTCTTACTGGTTCAAATTTTAAATCTTCGCCAATTTGCTGAACAATATGCATTTTAAAATGCGAATCTTCCTGCATAAAATCTTCCCTGATATGACCTCCACGGCTTTCTTCCCTAAGAAGTGCAGCACTTGCTATTAACAAACATACCTCGGCATTGTTTCTTATCTTACTGAGGTTATACTCAAATATGTTACGATCAAAATCATCTTTAATTTTTTGTATTTCATGAATGGCGAATTCCAACCCTTTTTTATTGCGCACAATTCCAACATAATTATTCATTAATACGGCAATCCTGTTTTTCATTTCCAGAAACTTCATTTCATTTTCTGTATCCAGAATAAATTTTTCATTGCCATATTCAATATGATTATCGGGTTCAACCTTTGCTGCTGCAATTCCTGCTCTTTTTCCAAAAACGAGGCATTCGAGCAAAGAGTTACTTGCAATTCGGTTAGCGCCCATAACTCCGGTTGAAGCGACCTCGCCCGCTGCAAAAAGATTTTTGATACTGGTTTGCCCGTTTAAATCGGTTTTTATTCCTCCAACAGTATAATGTGCTGCCGGCGCCACCGGAATATCATCTTTGGTAAGATCGAGCCCCAGTTTTAACAGCTTTTTATAAATATGTGAAAAGCGAAATCGTATATTGTCATGATTAAGATGCTTTAAGCTGAGAAATACATGTTCCGATTTCGACTTTTCAATTTCCTTAAAAATAGCAAACGAAACGATATCGCGTGGAGCAAGTTCAGCAAGTTCGTGCTGATTTTTCATGAAACGCTCACCTTGTTCATTGATAAGATATGCGCCTTCGCCACGTACTGCTTCCGATATTAAATACGCATCCTGATATTCCAGATGCAACGCTGTGGGATGAAACTGGATAAATTCCATATCGGCAAGTTCAGCGCCCGCCTGGTAAGCAAGAGCGTAACCATCGCCTGTAGCCGTATGCGGATTTGTGGTCCGTGTATAAATACGAGCTAATCCTCCGGTGGCAATTATCACTGCATTAGCCCTGAAAATTACATTTTTCCTTGATTTAAATTCCAGTGCCTGCACACCATAGCATTGATTATTATTAATCAGCAAATCGGTAACCGTTGTATTTTCAAATGCCTGAATGTTTTTCGCTGAACTCACTTTTTTCAACATGTAACGGGTTAGCACTTTTCCTGTTGCATCGCCTTCGGCATGAAGAATACGCCGTTTGCTGTGGCCGCCTTCCAATCCGAGAATTACCTTTCCGTTTACCTTGTCGAATGGCATTCCCATTTCAATTAGTTCATTTACGGAATTCTTACCTTCATTTACCAGAATGTGCATGGCATCTTTATCGCATAAACCACGTCCGGCAATTAGCGAATCCTGCATGTGCAATTCTGTTGAATCGTCTTCACCAATAGCGGCAGCAATTCCGCCCTGCGCATTGTACGAATTGCTGATATCCAAACCCGATTTGGTAATGATAGCAACTTTGCCAAAATTGGATGCATATAACGCTGATGTCAGTCCGGCCAGGCCACTGCCAACAACAACGGTATCGAATTCAAGCACTTGCATTAATGTTGCGTTATAAATGACCGGCAAAGTTAGTATTTCTTTAATGGAAACGTGCGATTTAGTAAAATGAAACTGTTTAAAATCACTGTACGTAGTTCATTATTTTGCCCGAAATTTGAAGTAATGAAATCTCGGCAAGTTTGGTTAAATACTGAATGGATATTAATCGTTCTTCGGCATCGAGCAAACTTTTCTGTACTTCCCGAAGTTCAAGTCCCGAAAGACTACCTAACTTATATCTTTCGAGCGCAATTCCAAGATTTTCACGTGCAACTTCCAGGTTTTGGATTTCCAGTTCTACCAGGCGAACATTGTTTTCATAAGCGTAATTAACGGTGAGAAGATCAGCTTTAATATCCTGTTCTATTTCCTGAGATTGGATAACACGGTTTTGTATTTCTATCCGGGCATTATTTTTTTCGCGACGGTGGTTATACCCGTCAAAAATGTCGAAACTTAAATTCAGCCCGTAATTAAACGCTCTCGTTTGCTGATTATTTATAGTCAGTGTCCCGTAATCGCTTATGGATCCTGTCCCATAACCGCGGTAAGAGTAATTGTATCCGGTCGATAAGTAAAGATACGGATATGCGCGTGAAGCAATAATTTTGTAATCAAGTTCGGAAACCACCTGACTTTTTCTCGCTATTTGAAGGCTTGTGTTGTTTTTCAATGTAGATTCCAATAATTCCTTATAAAGCAAGCCGGAATTAAAAATGATTGAAGAATCTTTTAATGCGATACTTTCTTCCAGATTTTCAACAGCCATCAGTTTTTTCAAGCGGACTTCCGATTCAAGGATTGCTTCGTTTTGCCGAGCCAGGCGCGAACTGTCGGCGTTAAGATATACAATGGATTGAAGAAGCTCGAGTTTTGAAGAGGCTCCAAGTAAATAACGTTCCTCGTCGATTCGTACACGTTCTTTTGAAAGTGCAACTGCATATTTCATGTTCTTGAAATAGTTGAGTTGTTCTATATAATAATAGTACTCCGACACAATTTGTGAAATCAGGTTTTCCATTGACATTTGGGTATTGAGTTCGCCCATTTTTTTAAGCTCATTCAATTTCTGGTAAGTAGTCTTCACATTAAAACCATCAAAAATTGTCAAATTCAGATTTAACCCTGCCGCTCCGGTTGTATTGTAAATTCCGCTTGATACGTTTTGGGAACCATCATTCATATTTTGAGCCGTGGATGTTACATTACCTCCAAACCTGTTTGTTGTTGTTATTGTCGGCAGGTAGCCGGCGTTTCCCCTTGTATAATTGTTGTCTGCTATTTCTTCCTGATTACGGGCTACCTGTACCGAATAATTTTGTTCCAGTGCAGTTAATATGCATCGGCTTAAATCGTAAACTTCCTGTGCTTTCAGGAAATTTGGAGCCACTAAAATGATCAGTAAAATATAAAAACTTCTATTTATTTTTCGAAGATTCAATTTTGTCTGGAATAACAGATTCATTATCACTGGTTTTTGTTTCACTTGAAATAAAAAGATAGATTCCGGGAACCACATACAATGTCAGGAATGTTGAAAGGGTCAGCCCTCCAACAACAGCAATACCCATAGCCACACGGCTTTGTGCACCTTCACCAAGACCGATTGCCAATGGAAGTATGCCTAAAATGGTTGATAAACTTGTCATAAGAATTGGCCTGAAACGCGCGGCTGAAGCAAATTTTATGGCTTCCAGCTTGTTCATGCCGGCTACTTTCCTTTGGTTTGCAAACTCGACAATAAGAATCCCGTTTTTGGAAACCAGGCCGATAAGCATAATAATTCCTATCTGGCTGAAAATGTTCATCGTTATATTAAAGTACCACATAAAAAAAAGTGCACCGGTTAATGCAAGCGGAACAGTCATCATTACAATAATGGGATCTTTAAAGCTTTCGAATTGCGCCGAAAGCACCAGGAAAATAAGGACAATAGCCAAAATAAATGCAAACATCAAACTCGATGAACTTTCCATAAAGTCTTTGGAGTCGCCGTCGAGCGCTGTCCGGAAGGTATCGTCGAGTACTTTATCGGCAATATTATCCATTGCTTCAATCCCTTCACTAATGGCAACACCATTGGCCAGGTTAGAAGAAATGGTGGCAGATACAAACCGGTTATAACGGTAAAGCTCGGGTGGAGCTGTGGTTTCATTCAAACTTACAAAATTATCGAGTTGTACCATTTCACCCCTGCTATTTCTTACATACAAAGATTTCAGATTGAGTGGTTTGTTGCGATCCTGACGGTGCAGTTCACCAAGTATTTCGTATTGTTTCCCATTCATGATAAAATAGCCGAATCGTTGACCACTTAATGCCAATTGCAGCGTTTGCCCAATATTTTGAGTAGAAACACCCAGCAGATTTGCTTTGTCGCGATTAATTTCAATTTGCAGTTCCGGCTTGGTGAATTTCAGGTTTACATCGGGTGAAATAAATATAGGATTATCATTCACTTCGGCCATAAATGCAGGCAAAACTTCTCTGAGTTTGTCTATTGTCGGCGCCTGAAGCACATATTGAATCGGCGGCCTGGCCCGTCTTCCTCCAAAAGTCGACTGCTGAACTACCGTGGCCCTGGCTTTTGTTTTTCTCCTGAGTTCGGATGTGAGCTGACTTGCAATTTCCTGTTGTGAACGTTCCCTCTCGGAAGGATCGGTGAGAATAATACGCACAAAAGCAAAACTCCCTCTTATCATGGTTGTTACACTTGCACGCTCGGGAATACTATGCTCCACTAATTTAGCCACATCTTCCACATAATCGTACGAAAATTCATAGGTAGCGCCTTCAGGAGCTGTAATCCTTGCATTCATTTGAGAACGATCTTCCATCGGCGCCATTTCTGCAGGAATGATTTTCCATAAACCAAATATGATAAATCCGCATGCTATAAGGATCACCAGTGAAATGTACTTTCTTTTCAGGAATGTATCCAGTGAATTCCGGTAAACACTATTAAGTTTTATGAAAAACTTTTCGGTATAATTATAAGCTTTACTCCTGTGGTGACGGGTTTTTAAAAGCTTGGTAGAAAGCATTGGTGTAAAGGTTAGCGCCACAAAGGAAGAAATGGATACCGCTCCGGCTATAACAATACTAAATTCACGAAAAAGCCGTCCGGTCATACCTTCCAGAAAAATTATGGGAATAAAAACTGCTACCAAAGTAATGGTGGTGGCAATAATTGCGAAGAATATTTCTTCGGCGCCTTCCAAACCGGCCTTCCTCGGGCTCATTCCCTGTTCAATTTTTACATAAATGTTTTCCATCATTACAATGGCATCATCTACCACAAGCCCGATTGAAAGTACGATGGCCAGCAGTGTAAGCACGTTAATTGTAAATCCGGCCAGGTACATAATAAAAAATGAACCTACAAGCGAAACCGGTATAACCAGGATGGGAATAATGGTTGTGCGCCAGTCACGCAAAAAGAAAAATATGATGATTACAACAAGGAAGAATGCGAGGTAAATGGTTGATTCCACTTCTTTTATTGATGAACGAATATATTGGGTGTTATCGAAGCCAATATCAATTTGCACATCGTCGGGAAGATCTCTTTTCATGAAATCAAGCCTTTTATAAACACCGTCAGCAATATCGATATGGTTGGCTCCCGGTTGCGGAATAATGATAGTGGCCACCATCGGTATTCCGTCCATTTTCATAATTCCCCGTAAATCTTCCGGACCAATTTCTGCCCGGCCAATGTCTCTTACCCTGATTAACTGGTCACCTGTTTGTTTCAGAATAAGATTATTAAATTCCTCAGGCGTTGTCATCAATCCAAGGGTTCTGATGGTTAGCTCAGTGGTATTTCCTTCAATGCTTCCCGCCGGAAGCTCCACATTTTCGCGAAGAATGGAGTTGCGTACATCCAGCGGTGTCATCTGGTAACCGGCCAGTTTTGCCGGGTCGAGCCAAATGCGCATGGCATAGCGCTTTTCCCCCCAAATATCGACCGAGCTTACTCCCGAAATAGTTTGTAATTGTTCTTTAAAAGTTAATTCTGCAATTTCCGAAAGTTCCAGCAACGAGCGTTTGGGGCTTTTTATCGCAATCATGATAATAGGTTCTGCATCTGCATCTGCCTTGGAAACAGTTGGTGGATCGCAGTCACGGGGAAGTCGTCGCTGTGCCTGCGAAACCTTGTCGCGCACATCGTTGGCTGCCGTCTCCAGGTCAACAGAAAGCTCAAATTCAACCGAAATACGACTGCTTCCCTGGCTACTGCTACTGGTAAGCGTGCGAATGCCCGGAATGCCATTGATGGATTGTTCCAAAGGCTCGGTAATCTGTGTTTCAATAACATCGGAATTGGCACCGGGATATGAGGTCCTGACGGAAATTATCGGAGGGTCCACACTGGGAAACTCTCTTACGCCAAGAAAAGTCATCCCGATTCCCCCAAACAACAAAATTACCAGGGAAAAGACCGTGGCCAGTACAGGGCGTTTTATGCTTATCGATGAAAGACTCATTTTACTGTTTTACTAATGGTTGATTGGTAACTAATGTATCAAGTTCAACTGGCAGATCGTTCCGCAGTTGCAGAATAGCCGTTGTCAACAGTGTATCTCCGAAATCAAGGCCGGCTTTAATCTGAATGTGCGATTCCGTGCGAAGCCCTGTGGTAACTTTTCTCTCCTGTGCTTTCCCATGGCTTAAAACAAATACCTTTTCACCTGCCATTTCAGGTATCAGCGCTTCGGTAGGTATAGATACCGCATCTTCAATTTGGGAAAGCAGAGCTGTTATTTGTGCATAACGCCCGGGTTTGAGTTCTTCTTTACTGTTGGGATAAAGCGCGCGAACCATAATGGTTCGGGTATTGATGTCGATTTTTGGATCGACAGCGTACACATTTGCCTCAAATGTTTTGGAAATACCGTCAACATCAAATCGGATCGGGAAGCCGGGAGTTACTTCGCCGGCATAACGTTCAGGAATGGAAAACTCAATTTTTAAGGGTTTGGTTTTTACTAACCTGATGATTTTGGTTTGCGTGGTTGCAAAGGCCCCTTCACTAATCATCCGTAAACCAACTGTTCCGTCAAATGGCGCTCTGAGTTCAGTTTCCGCAATGCGTGCTTCTATCAGATTAATATCGGCTTGCAGCGATTGTAATTCGGTGGCAACCTGATCATAACTTTCACGGCTGATAGCATCGCGCTCGAGCAATTGCCGCTGGCGAAATTCCCGTTCCTCCTGAAGCTTATGCTGAGCCTGTAATTTTTCCAACTGAGCCTGTAATGGCTTGTCGTTAATTTTTGCCATCAAATCTCCTTCTTTAACCCTCCTACCTTCTTCAAAATAAATCCCAACAATTTTTCCTGCTGTTTCAAATGCCATGTCAACTTCTTCATCGGGCAATAATGAACCGGTTGTAATATTCAACTCATTCATTTCAGTCGGAACTATAACGTATCCGCTGGCAAATAACTTTTGGTTTCCTCCCCTCCCTCTGAGGCTTGAGGATTCCGGCCCGTTATCTTTATCGGAAAACAATGGTTTTAATTTCGGATATAAAATGATTACAACCAATACAATAACTAGGAGTATAGTTGTTGAGATACGGAATGTCTTTTTTGCAGTCACTTTTCGCGATTTGTTTAATTATGATACCAGGTTTAATTTATTTAAGTCTGTTTGACTTCAAATTTCATAAAAAGTTAATTCATTACAGAAGAAAAAAACCGAAAAATTTTTTTCAAAATAACAATTTAAACTTTTACCAAATAATTTAGTCTCAATTTAGTTGAATAAAATGTACTTTTGCAGCCCGGTTACTTAAACCAAATAAATAATAAGCCATTCATCGGAAAATGAAAGTTTTCCGGTTTCATTTTGTAATACTAAACAATAACTAAATTACACCATGAGTTGGAGAAAAATAATATTTATAGTAGTGGCACTTATTATATTACTGGGTGGTTCTGCTGCATTATCGTTGCTTTTTGTTTCCATGAAACCAGAGCCGCCACGAATGCCTGACCCGGATTTAAAACGATTTGTCAAAGCCGAAACTGTAACATATTCGGATGTTAAAACACCCTTAAGCCGCGAAGGCCGGGTTGTATCGGGCAGCGAAGTTATGTTGGTTGCCGAAGCTGCCGGAAAACTGGAACCCGGTGAAGTGAGTCTTCGAAAAGGCACTGCTTTCAAAAAAGGACAACTGCTTGCAAACGTGTATAAAGATGAAGTTGAACTGGCATTAAAAGCAAGAAAAAGCAATTTTCTCACCATTGTAACCACATTATTGCCTGATATAAAAGTTGATTTTCCAAATCAGTTAGAGGAATTTCAACATTTTTTTGCTTCCATCGATATGGATAAGGATCTGCCAAAACTCCCTGAAGTTAACAATGAAAAACTTAAAATTTACTTAGCCAGCCGAAATGTGTTAAGTGAATATTACAGCATTCAGCAAGACGAAAAAAGACTGAGCCGGCATTCATTATATGCTCCTTTTGATGGGACATATTCACAGGTAAATGTTGAAGTTGGCGCCTTTGTAAATGTGGGCGGACAAATTGCCCGGATGATTCGTACCGACCAGCTTGAAGTTGAGGTTCCGGTGGAAAACGGGAAAAGCCGATGGATTGAAATTGGCGATGTTGCCCGGGTTTATTCCAGAAATAAAGAAGAATACCGGCAAGGTGTTGTTATCCGGAAATCTGCTTTTGTGGATGCCAACACACAATCCCGCAGTATTTTTGTAAGGGTAAATAAAAGCGACAAAGATCCTTTGCTTGCCGGGGAATTAGAATTGGTTGTATTTCCGGGTCAAATCATAGAAGATGCCATGCAACTTCCCCGTAATGCAGTTTTTAATTCAAACGAAGTTTTCACTATTGTTGATGGAAAACTCAAAAAAAGACAAATAAACATTATAAAGTGGGATGAAACCACACTTATTTTTAACGGATTGGAGGAAGGCACCAAAGTGGTTGCTGAACCTTTGATAAATATAAAGGAAAACAGCCCTGTAGGAATACTTGGAGAAGAACAACCAGAAAGCCCTGTCAAAGGAAACCGACAAGGGAAACCAAAAACAGGAGCCCGGGGATGAAAAAAGCTGTTGAAATTTTTGTAAGGTTTCCTATTTACGCAAATCTTATCCTGATTTTTCTTATCGTAGTTGGCGGCCTGAGTTTGGTATCAATGAAAAAATCGTTTTTCCCGGAGCGCGAAACTCACCTTTTGTCGGTTAGCGTTTTTTATCCGGGAGCTTCACCCGTCGAAATGGAAGAAGGTATTACTTCGAGAGTAGAAGAAGCAATCCGCGGAATTCCCGGAATTTATGAAATTACTTCTGTATCCTCCGAAAACAGTTCAAGAGTAAGCATAGAATTTGAACCTGAATACGATATTGATGAAGCATTAATAGAAGTAAAAAATGCAGTCGACGGAATTTCGGCATTGCCAACTGCCGCTGAACGCCCAATAGTTTCAAAACGCCGGACTACCTCACCTGCAATGCGGTTAATTATTACAGGAAATGTAGACTTACTTACACTGAAAAGTTATGCTCAGCAAGTTGAAGAAGATTTCCTTTCATCAGGTTTAATCAGCCAGGTTTCAATTTCAGGATACCCCGATCTGGAAATTTCGGTGGAAGCAAAAGAGGAAGATTTACTTCGGTATGGCTTCACGTTTAACGAACTTCAAAATGCTATCGCAAACAATAATAAAGATGTTTCAGGAGGACAATTGCGTTCTGATGAAGAAGAATTGCTGATTCGTTTGCGTTCCCGCAGTTCCGATCCAAATAAAATCGGCGACATTATACTTCGTGCAAATCCCGATGGAAGTGTAATCCGAATCAGGGATATTGCCGATGTTAAAAAGAAATTCTCCGATGTTCCCAATAAAGCGCTCGAAAGAGGCAAGCCACTGGTGAACATTACAGTTATGAAACTCATCACAGAAGATTTGGATGATATCGACAAATACATTAAAGACTATGTGGTTGAATTTAACCAGAAAAATCCGGGTGTAGAACTCATCATTTCCCGCTCTTATCTCGAAATCTTAAAATCACGATTGGCGCTGTTGTATAAGAATGGAGGACAGGGTTTAATATTTGTTGTGCTTGCTTTGGGATTAATGCTCAGTACACGCCTTTCGCTTTGGGTGGCCTGGGGTATTCCTTCGTCTTTTCTCGGAATGTTTATTTTCGCACAATTAATGGGGATTACCATTAACCTGCAATCGCTGTTCGGAATGATCCTGGTTGTAGGTATTTTGGTAGATGACGGAATTGTTATCGGCGAAAATATTTTCCAGCACTTCGAAATGGGGAAAAGCCCGATGCGAGCAGCAGTTGACGGAACCGTGGAAGTTATTCCTGCTGTTATTACCTCTGTACTAACAACCATATTAGCCTTTGCTCCTTTGGTGTTTATTACCGGACGGATGGAAATGATGTATGAGATGGCGATGATTGTAATCCTAAGCCTTTCTGTTTCCATTTTTGAAGCATTTTTTGTACTACCAGCTCATCTGGGTAATGAACATGTGTTGAACAGAAAAGTACTAAATTCCAAAAACAAAGGATTAAGAAAATACACTGAACGTTTTTTTACATGGTTGCGGGAATATGTTTACGACAGGGTTCTGAAGTTGGTTATTGAATGGCGTTACATCGCCGTTGGTGTACCTGTTGCAATGATAATCATTACACTTGGCTTGATTGGCGGGCAGGTAATTAAAACCACTTTCTTTCCACGGATGGAGTTCGACTCGTTTAACATCAATATTGCTTTTACGCCGGGTTCGGGTGAAAAGCAAACTATGGAATACCTCGAACGCTTCGACAGTATTGTTTGGGTGGTTAACGACGAATTAAAGGAAAAGTATAACGATACACTCGATATCATTGAGAACAGCATTATTCTTCTTGGCTCGGGATTCGATGGGCAGGAAAGCGGCGCGCATACCGGAACTATTGATGTCTCGCCGCGAAATTCTGAAGAAACCGGAATTAGTTCTTACGAAATAATTGAAATGATTCGCGAAAAAACCGGCACTGTCCCTGAAGCTGAAAAATTCGCTATTGGCGCCAGAAACCGTTTTGGAGACCCTGTTTCAATCGGATTACTTTCAAGAAATATCGAAGAACTCGAACATGCACGCGACTATGTAATGCAACATTTAAGCGAAATGCCGCAGTTAAAAGACATTGTTAATACAAATGCGCTTGGCAAACAGGAAATTTTGTTAAATCTGAAGCCCAAGGCCTATATGCTCGGTTTGGATGAAGCATTTATTTCCAATCAGGTTCGCCAGGCATTTTATGGCGGACAGGCGCAACGGTTGCAGGAAGGTCGCGACGAACTTCGCATCTGGGTTCGCTATCCATCGGAAAACAGAGAAACTATCGGACAACTGGAGCGAATGAAAATTATAACTCAGCAGGGTGAATATCCATTGATGGAGCTTGTCGACTACGAAATGCAACGCGGCCCGGTAAACATCAACCGTTTTAACAGCAAACGCGAAATTCGTGTGAATGCCGATTTGGTTGATCCTGATGCTTCGGTTACGGAAATACTGGATCAGGTAAAAGCCGAAATAATTCCTCAATTAAAAGTGCTCTATCCCGGGTTAACGGTTGAGTTCCAGGGTCAGCAAAGAGAAAGCGAACGAAATATGAGTGATATGATGTTCCTTTTCCCACTCGCCTTTCTTGCAATTATCTTTATATTAATGATCAACTTTAAGTCCATCGAACAACCGATTGTAATAATTGTAATGATTCCTATTTCAATACTTGGCGCCATATGGGGCCATGGTATCCATGGTAAGCCGCTTTCAATTTTAAGTTTAATGGGAATTGTGGCTTTAACCGGGGTTATCATCAACGATGCGGTAGTATTTCTTTCCACTTTTAATAACCAGATTGAAGCCGGACTAAAAGTTAAAGATGCAATAATAAAAGCCGGGAAAATGAGATTACGCCCGATAATTCTTACTACCATTACAACTTCATTCGGATTATTCCCGTTAATACTCGAGAAAAGTTTCCAGGCACAATTCCTTATCCCTATGGCTATTTCCCTTGCGTATGGAGTGGCTTTCGGAACTATTTTCATTTTACTTTTCTTCCCTGCACTTATAATGATCTTAAACGATTACCGAAGAATTATCCGCCAGTTATGGCATGGACGTAAATTTGAGCCCGAAGAAGTGGAAATTGCATGGATACATTCAAAAAGAAAAATAGATTACAGCAACCATACCAACGAAGCAAATAAACTATGAAAATAGCGCAACTTATTTTTATCTTTTTATTCACCGGGTTGGTTATCAACGCCCAGGAACCATTATCGTTAACCGATGCGATACAAATTGCATTGGAAAACAATTACGAAATACGAATGATTAAACAGGATCAGTTGATTTCCGAAATCAATAATAACTGGGGAACTGCGGGCAGATATCCGTATATCAATTTTACTGCCGGAGATGAAAACTCATATAATTTGAATAAAACCGAAAATTTTGCCTCCAACCGATTTACTGCCGGGCTTGCGCTGAACTGGACATTGTTCGACGGATTTGCTGTAAGAATAAATAAAACCCGTTTTGAAGAATTGGAAGAACTTTCGAAACACAATACGGCAATAATTGTGGAAGGTACCATCCAATCGGTTATACTGGCTTACTACAACATTTTACTTCAGGAAGCCAGGTTAAAGAATTACGATGAAGTGATGCAGCTTTCGGAAGCCAGGTTTAAACGGGCAGAAGGCCAAAAAGAATATGGAACAGCGGTTACCTACGATGTGCTGCAAGCTCAAAATGCATATTTGTCCGACCGGGCAGGATTTCTGTTACAACAGGTTGCATATAAAAATGCAAAACGCGATTTAAATTATTTGCTCGCTGAAAAAGAACCAAAGGATTATGAACTGACAGAAAAGTTTGAAGCATTAGCGCAGGATTATGTGCTGGGCGATTTACAGGCTCAAATGATCGAAAATAATAAAAGCCTGCAAAACCAGTACATTAATCAGCGACTGCTTGAAAATGCAGTAACTTCGGCAAAAAGCAACTTATATCCAACTATCGATTTCAGAGGTGGGGCAAGCGGAACATCTGCACGAAACAACTACGAAACCAGCGATGCCAGTTGGACAAACAACGCCAATTTCTACGGAAATTTTACACTGAGTTATAACTTATTCAGCGGTGGAAACCGGAAACGCGCCATTCAGATTGCCAATATTGAAGAAGAAATCGGGCAGGTGCAAATTGAAGAAATGCAACACGATTTAAATAATAAGCTGGCCAATCTTTTTGAATTTTACCAGGTGCAAAAAGAATTGCTTTCCGTAGCTGCTGAAAATCTTGCCGCAGCAAAATTAAACCTGCAGATTTCGCGCGAAAAGTTTGAAGCAGGCGCTATTAACTCGTTTAATTTCCGCGATGTTCAGATACTGTATTTAAACGCTGCTCAACAGAAGTTGGAAGCTATTTATGATTTTATCGATGCGCATACTTCGCTGCTTAGGATGGCGGGGACGATAATTCAGCAATATGAATAGCATTTAATTTATACGGATAGCATCGCTTGAAGCGATGTTATCCAGTTTAATGTCACACTGAGCGGAGTCGAAGTGTGTTAAATCAGTCTTCGACTCCGCTCAGACTGACAAATGTCTGTATAGAAATTATTATTGATACGGGATTTCACATCTTCCCAAATTAAACCTTCTTCAGGATTTTTTCGATGTGCCTTCAACCGGTCGTCTCCTCAAAATTCAGGTTTAACAGAAAATCAAAATCGTAATGTTCAAATTTCATGTAATTTTCATTTTTCCAGAATTCTTCTTCATATCGGTTCTTAATTAATTGGGGTAATAAAGTATTATAAAAAATCCGATGCCCATTTGGTCTACGTTCTAAATTATTGATACCATTATCATATACTTTAAAATTCTGTTGAAATTGAATTTTTCGCGTTTCACTTTTCTGGCTGTTAAAAGATGCACCAGATTCTTTTTCCGACAGATAGGCAAATCCATCATCAAAAGCATATTTTAAATAGTAGCTGCTTATTGTTTTCATTTGAAGAACTTCCCCTTTTCTGTTTTTCAAAAGATTTTTACTGACTAATGCAAATGAGTACAAACAACTGTCGCTTTTCTGAATTTTCACTTCTATGTGAATAACCGAATCCCTGAAAGATTTTTTGTTTAAAAAATACAGAATATAAAACAGCGAATCTTCTGCTTTGAAATAATTATAATATGAACCAAATTTATCCCATTCAAACTTTTTTAAATCCGGAAAGATTTCTGATTTAACACGTATTTTTGAAGTGTCAGATGAATTTCTAAAAATCCTTTCCTGTATTTTATAAGGCAAAATCTGTTCTTTTTGATTGTGGCCTTTCTTTTGTACAAGATCCAAATCAATATCAATACGTTGTATCGTGTCGTTGTTCAAAGTAATTACATCTCTCAAATAGCCTCTTGAAATATTCTTGTCTCTTAGCTTTTCGTAGGTTTTCTGAACACTTTTTTCAAAAAATAGCACTGCATAATTCGCTGAAATAACCACTTCATTTAAATTGTAATTCTTTGGCGATAAAACAAAATGTACATTGTTACTTTCTACCTTAAATTCATTTGTTCTAAAATTTACGTGTTGAATCCTGATAGAATCGCCAACATTACCTTCCAACCGAAATATTCCCTGATCATTGGAGATTGAAGATGTTCTTCTGCTCACATTAAAGATTGTCGCAAACTCCACAGGTTCGTCCGTATCGTTCGTAACAACACCGTTTATTTGTGCCATTGAAATGCAAACAACAAATAAAAAAACAGGGATTAGTAACGCTTTCATTTCTTGTTTGGCTACATTACAACCAGCTTTCTTGTAATCCGTCCTTCGGCAGTTGAACAGATAAACAGATATGTTCCTTTGGAAACCGAAATACCCGAATCATCGGTTGCATCCCAGGTAAGTTTAAATTCAGACTCACCATTAAAATCATCGATATTGAAAACTTTTATTCGCTTGCCAAATAAGTCGTAAATTTCAAGCTGAATATTTTCACGGCTAATGGTTTCTGAAAGTTGAATTTCAATATTCACCCTTTCAGTAAACGGATTTGGATAAGCATTGATTTCGGTTTCAGTTCCGGCGGCTGTTTCAACGTCGGTAGCAACCGGGCCTTCAAACCAATCGTCGATAATTTGTCCGTTTTCAGTTATATTTTCAATGCGATCCAACATGCCGGGTTCCAAACAAAGAAAAGCTGTATAAGTCGAAAGTATCCGGTTATCAATCGATTTGTCGATAATATCGTTGATTAATGAATAGGAGTTGCTGGAACTTTCCATTTGAAGAATATCCTTGCCGTACCAAAAAGTTCCCAAAACCGAATCGGATTGAACTGCATTTTCTTTTTCGATATTTAAGGTTTTCGAGAAAATTTCATCGTTGTATAATCCCGAAATTTCTACTTTAAACGGAAACTCACCTGAATATTTGCCGGTTTGAAGAAAGATGCTGTTTAAGGGATTTTCAGCATTTGCTGAAAGATTATATCTGCCATAACAGAATCCATTTTCGAGTGTGGTATGAATATCAATCAATCCCGATTCGCTCATAGCAAGCTGAACAATATTGGTTACGCAATCGGTAAAAGATCCTCCTTCAAAGGAATTGACATAATCGCCACCCGTGAGCTTTGCAAGGTTGCGGTAGAAATATTCATTTCCGCGGTAATTATAATTCTGAATGTAATAATACCGGTAGTTGTTGCTTTGAAAATCGCCTATATAAATGGGTAATACCGTGCTCATCAGTTTCAGCAAATCATCAATCAGGCTGTTTGCTCCTTCCACATCATCTATTTTGTCGGAATTAGCCAGAACAATGATTTTGCTTCCCTCACGCTCCTGCGCATATTCAATTCCCGACGCCAGCAGCGACGCAAGGTTGCTGTAACTTACAAACGGATTTTCACCCAAATTTTCAAATGTACCATAAATCGAAGTTGAATCTCCGGCTATCCAATTGTCACTTGCCGTTTTTAATTCAAAGTCGTGATACAGAATATTAAATGAATCCTTTTCAGTTAACAGGCCCTGAATTTCGTTTGCAAGTAGTTTTAAAACTTCGTTTTGCGTCAGATTGCTGTTTTCCTTCTGATAATCGATTAAAAACAACAATTTCTGCGGCGCACGAATGTCCATTCCTTCAGCTGGATTGATAGCAAGCTGATAAAAATTTTCGCCATTGTTCTCGAAAAAACTCAGGTAATATCCGTCATTCAGAGGCGAACTCACTTCAAATTTCTGGTCGTACACCAGTTGGTTGAAATTAACCTGCGCTCTGTAAATCGTGCCGTTTTCGTCATTTGGCTCAAGGTTCGACTGTATCATTTCAAACGGAATTTCGTTCACCCCGCTGATTACCGGATTTTTCCACTCGTCTCCCAGAACCGCGAAAACTTTAATGTCTTCTATCGGGAATTTTGAAACCAATAGATTTTCAGCGAGAAAATGCGAAGTTACACTGTTATTAGTCCAGCCTGCGGGTGTTAGAAAGGTAATTTTCACTTTTCGGCTTTCTTTTGCAGCCATTGGGTAAATTCTCAATTCGTAATTGTTATTCCCGTTTTTGGTAAGTATTGATGGGTCGCGGCGGCGGTTCACAATATTTTCGTAAATCTGGCTTGCCGACCATCGATCCATAATCATCGCCTTTAAAATGGTGTCGCCAAACCAAAGCCAGGAATCCGTAATTACAGAACCCTGAGGCAGATTAAAATTATATACAACTTCAACCGTGTCCTGGTTGGTAAACATGGAAAGCCCTTTCGCGCTGAAAGTAATTTCCCAGTCTACTTTCATAAAAAGCCCCTGCGGTTGGTAGGTAATTTGCGTTTCTTTAATTGTTCCGTTATCACTGCGCCAGTCCTGCGGATTATTAACACTCAGATACTGTGCAAAGCCAGTGTTTACAATAAGTACGAAGAAAATTGCGGTAAAGATTGTTTTCATGATGTATGATTTTGAGTTGATTTTTAATTAAGCTAAAGTTAAAAACTTTTATGCTAAACACCTAACCTGAACTATTCATAAATTTCTAATAATTACTCAGGCTAAATATCATAAATTAAACTTATAACGAATTTTGGGTAAACCGGTAAAAGAATCACGTCTCCGACAATATATCTGTCCTTAATTTCAATTCGCCTGTTTACCCTTTGAAAAACACCAAGTCCTGGCTCAATTAATACTTTCTTTGTAATTACGAATTCGCGTGCAAAATATCCTGTCAGAAACATTTCATAACCTTCCTTATGGCTGTTATTAATAAATTCTGTTGTGAATCCAATATTAAACGACCATAATCTGCGGTCAACGTTTTCTCTTACTTTCCCGAAATAGAAATCATGGGTTAAGGTGAGTAAATAGAATCCTTCATTATCAAACGCTTTTAAATCGGAACCATATTTAAAATCAAATCCGCCAAAAGAAGCATACTGGTAACCAACTCCAACGTTATAACCTTCAGGGATTCCAACTCCGGTTTCGAGATAAAACTTTTTTTGAGCGAAAGAACAGATTGAAATTATTAAAAGTGTTAGCAGAAGATTGATTTTTTTCATGAGTTTTTATTTCGAAGATGTTCTATACAAAATAATTCATCACGCAAAGACGCAGAGACGCAAAGGTCTGAAATGAAGAAGTTTAATACCAGGAAAGTATTTTGTAAACAGAAATGTATTTTTTTTGTACATATTTTACCGAACTAGCTTGTCTTGGCGACTTAGCGGCTTTGCGAGAGCATTCTTCCACTAAACCTTCACAATCATATTTTTCCTGATTCCCGGAATGCCTTTAATTCATGATTCAACTTTCTGCAGTGCACTACGAACCTTTTCAAGTAAAACCGGCACTTTCTGATAAGGATCGCCTTCACCTAAAGTTTCCAAAGGCAAATAACCACGATACCCGCCTTCCTTAATTATTTTGAAAAGCTTTACAAAATCGGTGGGCGTTTCTTTTCCGTCGATCCACACATTTTCCTTAATCTGCCAGGTAACAGCATAGTCGATATTCTTTTTGATTTCTTCGTATGGATCGGATTGCCGGTAGCTGCCAATATCGAGATTCAAACCCAGCCATTCGGAATCCACCATTTCGAATACCGGGTTACGTCGGCAGCCGTTTTTATAAAGTCGTTATGGTTCTGAACAGCGATGATAACTCCATATTCTTTTCCGATTTCGCAACAGGTTTTCAAATCTTTTGCCATCCACTTAAACACATCGTCGCGCGTAAAACCTTCGTGCGGATTTGTTCCTGCAAAAACACGCAAATTGGGAATTCCCATTTTTGCTGCTGCAACAACCCACTTTCGAATCATTTCAATATCCGCTTTCCTGCTGTTTTCATCCGGATTGGAAAAATCGTTCCGAACTCCGGTGCCGCTAATGTCCAATCCAAGTAAAAATGCTTTTCGTTTAAATTCGCGCATAAAATCGTCGGATGGAACTTCGGGATATCCAGGAAAATAATAACCCGTCGGATCGATGGCATCGAAATTATTTTCAGCACAAAAATCAAGTACATCGAATAAATCGATTTTTTTATCCATCAAAGGCTGATTAAAAGAATACACATTCAGGCTGATTTTAAATTTATGCCCGAATTTTTTATTTACAGATTCAGTAAAAGAAAATGTCGATGGTATTCCGGATGCAATCAGTGGCATCGCCAGCATCGATTTCATAAAGCTTCGGCGTGAGTTCATAGTTTTTAATTTAGGTTAAAAATGAATGTTCCTGCAATTTACCAAATTAACTGAGATTGCATTGATTCGAGGCACAACTTCTTTAACCTCATGTTGAGCCATTGTGAATTTTAGATGAAACGAATTGGAATGGATACTATTTTCCCATTTCACTTTTAATCAGATTTTCAATGTCGGCCAGCTTATCGAGGGGAACCGATTTCAGGATTTGCCCGATATTGATGGCCGGTTTTTCGCGCCTTAACGGGAAGAGCGGATGTTTTTCGATGTTGGTGCTATCAGGACCGGGAACCCATTCAAGCAGGTCGTTTGGCGTACATTGCAATAATTCGCAAAACCGTTCCACTTCGTCTAAATTAAGTTTTCGAATCTTGTTATTGGCAATACGGTTGGCATAATTAGCGGAACAACCTTCCTTTACGAGATAACTGTTAGGCCTTGCAATTCCGCGGGCTTCGAAAATACGGGTAAAGTTATATTTCAACATAAATGCTTATTTTTTTGAAATTAAGTTTATACGAATTTAAACGAAATATGCTTCATTTGCAAAAATAAGTCACTCGTTTTTCAATATTTTTTATTTATTCTTCAATCTATATCTATTGCTCTTCAATAAGTATTTGTTATTTATCAATATGTCTCAATTGTTCTTCTATCAGTCTTTGTTACTTATCAATATGTCTTAGTTGTTCTTTTATCTGTCTGTGTTACTTATCAACATGTCTTAGTTGTTCTTTTATCTATCTTTGTTACTTATCAACATGTCAGTGTTGTTATTTAATCTATCTTTGTTACTCTTCAATATGACTTTCTCCATCATCAATATTTATTTCTCCATTATCAATATAACTTTATTGCTCTTCAACATATCTTTACTACATGTCAATATTTATTTGTTATTGGAGTACCGTCCATTTTGTAGCGATTATAAATAATGCTAATCTGCTGCCCTCACCTCCAGCAAAAACCCGCTCCCGTGAATATTCTTAATTTCAATGTTCGGGTCGTCGGCGAGATATTTACGAAGTTTGGTGATAAATACATCCATGCTTCGGGCGGTGAAATAACCATCGTCGCCCCAGATTTTGCGAAGCGCTGTTTCGCGTGAAAGCAGTTCGTTTTTATTCTGGCAAAGCAACTTTAATAAATCCGATTCCTTTGGCGACAGTTTTTGCTGGATTTTATCTTTTGTGATAGTCCTTAATTTTGAATCGAAGATGTAACTACCAACACTGAATATAACATCATTGTTGATGGGTTGAGTCGACTGTCGTTTGATTATCGCCTGAACCTTACACAGTAAAACCTCGGTATCGAACGGCTTGGTGATATAATCATCGGCGCCCACATTATACCCTTTCAAAATATCTTCTTTTAACGATTTTGCGGTAAGAAAGACCATCGGAATTTCCTGGTTGATTTTCCTGATATCTGCTCCAATCGTAAATCCATCGACATTGGGCAACATTACATCGAGGATACAAATCTGGTATTCACCGTTTCGGAATTTATCCATGGCAAATTTCCCGTCATCTACCCAGGTAACTTTGTAATCGTTTAATTCGAGGTACGATTTTAAAACGGCACCAAAACTCAGGTCGTCTTCAACAAGGAATATGTGTTGTTTATCATTCATTCTTTCTTTCAAAAAATCAAAACACAAAAATCAGATTTCAAATAATTGTCAAACTTCAATTCTCAATATTCAAACAGGGAAAGGTTTTGATTGTATTTTCATTACTATATTCTTTTTTACTGGCGTTTTTTCCCCTTTCCTTGAAAATAATCCAAATACACATCTTTTGAAGAACATGAATTAGAAAATTTAATAAATGGTTTATTATTTCTTATTTTCTTTCATTTTTCAAATTCATAATGTGTAAAGGTTCTTTTGAGAGGGCTGAAGAGAGGCCTCTTTATTCCCTCACAAAAGGCAAAAATACATCAAATTTACTTCCTTTTCCCGGTTCGCTGTGCACGGAAATTGTTCCGCGATTGGCTTCAACAACTGCTTTTACGTAACTTAAACCAAGCCCGAATCCTTTTACATTATGAATGTTCCCGCTACTCTGCCGGTAAAACCGTTCGAAGATTTTGCTTTGAACAGCTTTAGTCATTCCAATACCGTTGTCCTTTACCGAAATCAAAATTCCGTTTGCTTTATTGACAGATGAAATTTCGATATTTGGAGCATCTGCCGAGTATTTTATGGCGTTGTCGAACAAGTTAAAGATGATATTGGTAAAGTGGTTTTTATCCGTGGTAACATTCGGATTTCCCGCATTCAGTTCCTTTTTTACCGACCCATTTCTTTTTTCAACCTGGATTAGAATTCCCTGAATGGCATCTTCAATCAGTTCGTGCGTATTTAACGTTTCCCAGTTGAATTCAAATTCTTTCCGGTCGAGACGTGCAATGGTAAGAATATCTTCCACCTGCCGGTTCATTCGCGTATTTTCTTTTTTAATCATTCCGGCAAAATAACGGATACGTTCCGGATCGCCAACCACCTTATCGTTGACAATGGAGTCAGTCGCCACCGAAATAGTTGCTATTGGTGTTTTAAACTCGTGAGTCATATTATTGATGAAATCCGATTTCATTTCCGAAATCTTTTTCTGACGCAGAATATAAAAAATGCTTAGCGAAAATGTGACCAGAATAATTAACGAAAATAAAAACGACGACACCAGCAACCAATTCAGTGAACGGTATATAAAGGTATCGCGCGCGGGAAATAGCACTGCCAGTTTTATGTTCTTCTGAAAAATATCGTTTGGATAAAGATTCACTTTAAAATCTGATTTTATAAAATCAAGCGAATCTGCTTCCGAAGCATTGTTATCCATTAAAGTGCTGTCATGTAAAACCGCGTATTCAAAATTGATGGGAATATTCCGGTTATTTAATTCTTCCTTTAGAACTTTTTGAATCAGGTTCTCATCAATCCGGCGAACATCCCACTGGTAAATTTCGGTCGCTACCTGACTTGCCATTTGCTTTAACCGACCGGCTTTAAATTTTGCGCGCCTTGAAAAATCGGGCATAAACACATTAAATGTATCCAGCCCGGTAAGCACCGAATCGATTTTAATCACACCGGTTTCGTACAATGAATCGAGGTCGCTGACTACAGTATCGGCCTGGATAACATAAACATCACTCCCGGGTTTGCCGCTGTATACAAATGCTTCTTCATCAGAATTATCGCTGCTTTGAACCTTATAACTGTAATTGGTTCTGTTGCGATCAGAATCGGAATTCACAATGATTTCAACGCGGGTATTTTTACCTTTTGGGCCAATTTCACGAATTATATGCGCTGGCCGGGGAGCTCTTGGTAAGGTATCAAAATGTCGAAAATCATCGGGAGCAGGGAGAAATTCGATATCAGAATCATGCTCAAATTCTCTTTCCCAGTGTAGCGAATCATCGAACACCATGCGGTTTACTACATTGAAATTATGCAGGTCTTCCAGTTTTCGCACGGTATTGTTCAATGCTTCGTTTACGCTTCGGTTAAACAATTCGTTTTTTACCGCAATTGCATTGTTCATCCAAACCAGTTGCACAACGATAATCCCCAGAATGGAGATACCCATCAATATAATTAATCCGGTAAAAATCTTTTTATTCATTGGCAAATATGCTCTCAGATTAAATGTCGGTTGAAAAAAAACGAACTAACTAAACGACTTTGTTTTTCACATCTCACTTTCACGACTCAAATATAGATATTTACAAATGTCGATTTGGAATTTTAACTTTTCCTTAACAGATTTTAACCGGGCTTTAACTGATTGACAGAATGGAAGGAAACTATATTTGTTTATTCGAAATTAAATGAAAATGTATATCATGAAAAGTACTCACATGAAACTTATATTACTATTATTTGCAATTGGCATATGCATGCTGCCGGAACAAACGGTATACGCACAAGATGGACCACCTCAATTTGTAAGAGAGGCAGTACATGCTGTTGAAACAGTTATAAACAGTAACAGCGATGAAGCGATTAAGCATTTTATCGATACAAATATGAATGTAGACGACGAAACTGATATGGAATCGCTTTTTGAAAAGATTAAATCGATACGAAACGAAACAAAAGGATTGCGTGACGATATATACGTGGAAGCTGAACCCGACGGAATAAGTTTATTTGTGGCAGGTGGCCAAGTTACAAAAAGGATTAAAATAGAACTTAGCGAAGAGGGAATTTCGGATTTAAACCTGGCGAAAACCGCAGAACCTATTCTCTTAATGAAAGAGAATCTAAAAGAAACATTTAATAAGCTGGAAAGTGAAGGTTTTGCCGGGATAATTTACATTAAAAAGGATAATAAGGTTTTACTGGAACGAGCTTTTGGCTATGCCAATCCTGAGCTGAAAATTCCTAATACGTTAAACACAATTTTTGGCACCGGTTCGAGACCCATTGATTACACTATCGCGGCCATATATCTTCTCAATCAGCAAAACAAAATTGAGCTCGATGACACAATTGATAAATACTTTTCGAATGTCCCGAAGGATAAAAAACCGATGACAATAAGGCATCTGCTAACAGGGCAGTCGGGACTACCGGATTTTTTTCATACTGAAAAAGACTGGGATCCCGACCTTGCCTGGATTGATCGCGACACTGCGGAAAAAAGAATCCTGTCGCAAAAATTGCTTTTCAAACCGGGCGAAGACAGGCGACATTCGCATGCTGCGTTTGTTTTGCTGGCTGCGCTTATCGAACATGTTTCGGGCATGGATTATTACTCATTTCTGAAAAAGAATTTTTTTGAACCTGCCGAAATGAATCTAACGGGTGAATATGGCGAAACGTTTGGATATTCCTTGGATCAGTTTGCTGAAGGTGACGGGCCGCAATTTGTTGGCTTACCAAATATTCCTCCCAATTGGGGGCCAACTTCGTGGTTGGTAAAGGGAAGTGGCGGCATGGTTTCTACATTGAATGACTTGCAGAAGTTTTACGCTTACATTCTTTCGGGAAAAGTCCTGGATAAAGATCACTACCAGTTCTTCACAAAAAAATCGGTTAATCTCGATGGCTCCGACCGTGGATTTGAACTTTTTAGTTATATCGACTCACCGGATAATCAGATTTATCTTTTTATAAATGCAAAAAGTGACCGCGAAAAAATGAGACAACTTTTTCAGGCTCTGGAAAAATTTGCTGAAGCTGAATGAACATTCAATTAAAAAATATTTTCACCGAATTAATGATTGTGTACAACTTTTAATTCAATTCATCTTTTAACTTTTCCTTAACAGATTTTAACCGGGCTTTAACTGATTGATTGAAGGGTTACAAACTATATTTGTTGCAGAAAAAAATTTAAAGAAACAGACATGAAACGTATTTTATCAATTACAGGAATTATCGCAATTTCCTTTTTTGTATTAACCGCTTTCTCAATCCGCGAAAATCCACAGGATCCGCCAAGAGGTAAAAAGAAGGTTCGTCATATTCAACTTACCGAAAAAGACGATTCAGGAAAAACAGTAGAATTGGATACCATCATTCATGGCGACCAGGTTTTTGTGTGGCATGGCGATACTATTGGCGATGAAAAAGATTTTAAATGGATCATGAAGGATGATTCGCTTGACAACGATTTCGATATGAATTTTTCCTACGAAATTGAAGATGATGATGACGGGCACGTCTTTGTATTGAGACAACGGAAAGGTGGCGATAGAATGATTCATGAATTTAAAATGGATGACGATTCAACGCATGAATTCATTTTCGACATGGATAAAAAGGCATTTAACGATGATAATGACATGTTTTGGGTAGGGAAAGACGGAGACAGGGAAATGTTTTTTCATTCTCCCGGCGCTGACAGGTTGCCACATCCGCCACAAACTCCGGAAATGATGTTCTTTGGAAAACAGAAAAGTGAAAACATGATCGATTTAAGCGATCCGGGAATTATTTCA
>CAWGFJ010000028.1:0-28080 GCA_963821855.1 uncultured Prolixibacteraceae bacterium
CCATTGGGTGAAGTAAATCCCAAACACAACAAAATCAGAAATAAAAATACAATGATGGTGTTTCTTCCGTACCAGTCATTTAACATACCAATAAAAAACACCATTGCAATTGACAGTTGGCATACCAATGCAAATTGAAATATTTGTCTGGCTACTGAATTTTTTTAACGCCAGAATGTTTAACTGACTACCCCCGATAAAACCTACTGAAAGCATTGCGAAGACAATACCAAAACTTTGTGCTGTCATATGGTATCTTTCCATAAAAATAATAGGCGATCCTGCAACATAAATAAACAGCGATGCAAATGAAAAAGCGCCGGACAAAGCATAGGTAATAAATTGAGGTTGGTTTAGTATGGTCCAGTAATCTTTTACCAAAACTGATATTTTTAGCCTTGAATTTTTATCGGGGAAATAGTTAACCGGAAGGACAAAATAAACAAGGCTTATAAGTGCCACTGCCATTAACGAAAGAAATACAAAAATCCATTGCCAGCCAATATGGGCAGTAATATAACCGCCAATAGTTGGGGCAAGAAGCGGGGAACTGCCAATAACCAAAACCAGCATCGAAAAAATTCTGGAACTTTCCTCCGGCGGGAAAAAATCGCGTACCATGGCCAGTGCCGAAACAGAAGCAACCGATGCTCCCAAAGCCTGAATAAACCGAAACACAATAAATGAACCTGCATCCCATGCAAAAATACAAGCCGACACTGGCCAGAATACTTAATTACCCAATCCAAAATACAAGGGTAATTTTCTGCCATACAAATCCAGTAACGGACCGTACAAAATTTGTCCTGTTGCAAATCCAATAAAAAAAGTAGTAAGCGAGAATGTCATTTTTGCCGACGTTGTGCCAAAATAATCAGCAATATGGGTCATTGCAGGTAAATAAGTATCAATTGAAAAAGGCACATAAGCCGTAAGTATGCCAAGGATGATTATTATTTTTGCTTTTCCTTTTCCTGTTATATAAAATTCTGAAGATTGTTTTTTGTTCATGGATGTATTAACAAGTGGATTTGAAGAAGGTTTTGATAAAAAAACAATAGAAATATAGCTTGTCTTTAATGTCATTCTGTAATTAAGAACTTATTCTCTTTGTATCTGATTTCAATTCAAGTGAAACTAAAAGGTTTTGGTTAATTAAACGATTGCCTGAATATCAAAGGAGAAAGCCACATTTTTGTCTTGAATAATTTACTCGAAAATACAAAGTCAATAGAATCAACTACTTTGGGATGCATTACTTTTTTAACTTCATACATGTTTCTTACTCGGCATAAACTCTATTATATTAAATTTTAAATGTAAAAAACATTTATTTCCCGTTAAAAGGCCTAATGTTGTCACAGATAATTTCAGTAATGACGGTAGAAACAAACTTATACGGCAACTGCAAGCTGTTCCCTTTCATATTAAACAGAATAATTATATCATTAATTTTAATGTTGTATCAAAAGAACAAAGTAATATCTGCTTGAACTTTTATTTAAATAAACAGTTTATTTTTTAACTACTAAGACTTATTAACAATGGCCGCTTTTCAGAAAACAACAGATATTACTGCCGACAAGGATAAATTCTTTCAGCTTATTTTGAAACAAATTTCTTCGTGTTGTGAAGAAGACACGAATTTGATGGTAAGTATTTTTGATGTTTCAGGAAGTAAATTTCTTTACTGCAACGACTCTTTTACAAAAATCCTGGGATTTAGTAAAAAAGAAATAATCAACGGTGGGTGGGAGTTTTGGTTAAAACAAATCAACCCTGCAGAAGTCTTGAATGTTAAAAATAAAATTGATTCTTTAGTAGAGAAAACATCTTTGGGTAAAAGATTAAATCCTTTCTCCCTCAATTATCATTTTCGAAATTTTTTCGATAGATGGTGTTATATAAATCATGAAGTAGCCCTGCATCAAATCAGTACAAATCTTGTGGTAATCAATTATCTGTACGATATTTCACAAAAAGAGCAGATAGAGTATTTCTTTGAAACAAGAAGACAAGTTCCGGCAGGTAATTTTGATTCAATTGTAATTTCAAAACGGGAGAAGGAGGTTTTACAATTAATCGCTGAAGGTTTTTCATCAAAACAAATTGCAAAAGAATTATATATTAGTAGTCATACCGCCATAGCACACAGAAAGAATCTTATTGAAAAATTTAAGGTTAAAAACACGGCCCAATTAATTAAAGAAGCATCTAAATCTTTTCTGGCGTAGTAATTATTCCACAAAGCCGGACTGAAAATACCTAAAAATGGGGATTGATTTTTAACCATACTACACGTAACTTGTAAAATATGTAGTCAATATGATACAGAAGATATATTGACTTATTTTTTAGTTAATAGCAATCATTAAATCATTATTTATGGGAACCCAGCAAATTTCTGACACCTTAATAGGGCTCATTGGGCATCTGAAAATTGAAACATCGGAAGATCAAAAGAAAATTCAACCAGTTACAAAAGTCATTGTCAAAATCGGTCATTGAGGAAAAGAGAACCATCCACGCACAAACAGTGTTTTCTATTGAACAGTCTGATTTATTCTCAGATGATAAGATTCAGGATGTTCAGAGAAAATCAATCGATAACATTGTAAGTAACAGAATAAAAGCAAAAGACGAAACCACTTACAAAGTATTTCGCCGGGAGATTCCCGTCAGGGAACAATTGCTTTATAATTCGGTTGCCGATTGGGCAGCCGGCTCAAAAGTTGATCATACGCTTGGGCCATTAACAGGTATTGACGGACGACAATTCTGGTACGATTTTTATCCGATTGAGAAGCTGATTACTCTTTATATACAGGGAGTAGCCGACCCTGTTTTATTATTCAAAGTAAAACAAAGTGGTCGGTTGACAGCCAATCCCAAAATACCGGTGCGGGCGAGTCTGACAAGAACTTATACACTTGGAAAAGGCAGCATCTGGATCAATTCAAAGTTTTTGGCTCCCAATGCACCGACGGGAACTTATACCGGCTTAACTATTTCTGACGGAAAAATTACACTGAGTAAAGCACCTCAAAATATAAATAATAAACTTACAGTAGCGGCCAATACAATGGTTAGTGTTACTTTAAATTTGGAACAGCCACCGGTTACCGATGCTGATGCCTCCAGCCCGTATGGTAAAGATGCAAGAAGTGCGGAACTGCAAATGCCAGAGGTACTCAATTTTCATTTTTCAGGAAACGGAAGATCCATTGACAAGGTTGGAAGCGCATCATGGAATCTGTACGGGCAAAAAATGCAATTTGACTGGATCGCTAATCAGCAAACAGTTTACGATACACAGTTGCAGCGTATAATCTTTCCTTTTAAACCATCTGAGCAAAAAGTCATTATTCAAAACAATCAGTCAAATTTCCATTTTTTAGATAAAGAAGCGGCAATTCAAAAAAGCGGTTGGGTTTTACCTGTTGCAGCTATTGATACGTCGCAGCCCACAGCCGCAGCAGGTATAGGCGAAATGTTTGTACAATGCAAACAAGGTTTGATAAATAAATGGACAGGCTTAAACGGTGGCAGTTTTTCTTTAAATAATCCCGGTATTTTGGTTGGTACAGGGCAAATACTGATTGCCGATCTTACAGCCGGGAAATCCACACGCAAATCAAATTCTAAAACTTTGGAAGGATGAAATTGGATACGACCATAAATCTGAGTTTTTCAGAAAGCGTTCTCTTTTTTTATGTGAGTAATGCCAATGGAAATGAATTTTAATGACGAACACAAATGCTGATTTTCGCATCGATCGGCCGGTAAAAGTTGACGGGGACACCACCTGCAATACAATCCTTGAATTCTTTGCTGATTATTGCTGCCAGCGCAACCAATAAACTTGATATATCTTTTTGATGACAATCTGATTCTGGATAATGCACAGATTAATAATCAGGATCCGGTTGTGCCTGAACAAATGGCTTTAGCCTTAACAAATGCATTGTTTAAAGTAACTCAACCAAACGGGTGCCTGCTGTTTGGAAACCTAAACGAAGATTTTAGCAAAGTTGAAAAAGGATTTCTTTTCCTCACTTTTGGCCTTCTTGCCTATATACCAACATTACCCGATCCTTATGCTGCCAATCTTGGAATTATGCAACGACAAATCAGAGGGACTACAAAAGTCAACGTAAGGGGCGCTGCTTCTCTCAATCAACAGATAATGGCGTGGCTGGTTTGCCGCATCGCTTGGGTTGGTCCAACTGAGGAAGACAACAACAACGATAACGTGAATGTGTCGTTCCATTTTGGCCCGTTAAATAATCAGTTTGGAGACATATCCCTTGACGCTCCTGCAGAAGATAATTTAAATGAACCCGTGCCTGCATCCCCTTAGAATCAATAGGAAGTATAAATCTTCAGCCATCTTCCGGTTCTATAATTAATACTGATGCAGACATCGCTGTTTCACGTCTGGCCAATCTTAATTTTTCTTCCGGTAATCTGAGAAGAACAAGTAAATTATTTCCTCATCAGCTAAAAGCATAAAAATTTCAGATTTTAGTTCTGAATCGCAACCACCTAAAACAGCAGCAGCAGTTGTTCATCAGAAAGAATTACCCGATTACGGTCCACAATGGGACAAAGATACTTCCGGTTATAAAAGAGATTTGTTTGCCCTGCTGGATGTAAGCACAAATGCCGACCTTTTCGGCATCAGTTTCGATCTTCTTTACAAAGGGATTTTGGGGTAACCGCCGGAGCAGATGCAAATACAGGAGAAGCCATATCCAATTTTTTTCCGGTTCAGGTGAGGGAATGGATGTTGTAAGTACGGGAGCTAATGTAAAGGCATTTACCGTTCCGCAAATCTCATGGGAACCGGTATTTCAATCTCTCTCCTCCTGCCCCGCCACCGGATGGTCCGATTCCTGGCGACCCCGACGGCGGATTCAATTATTATCCCAACGATGGCGGTCCAACCCATATTTTAAACAACAGCACTGAAAAAGTAGCCATTGGCTCCATTTCCGGTAACCCGCTTTTTGGTTGATAAACGAGATACGGACTCCGATTTTAAGGCATTTTCGTTTTTTACCCTTCCGTTTGGAATGAAAGCCGCCGCCCAATTGAGCGAGAAATATGTGTATAACAATGTTCCCCGCGACGGAGGCGATCTGAACAAAATCAAAGTCTCATTTGAAAATGACATGCAATCGGGCTTCAGTTAAAAATGGATGCCGGAGTTCCGCTTCGTGAAGGCGACAGCGAAATGTTTATGGGAACGACGGTTCAAATCAACAATATTCTGGATCTCTATGGCAATGCAACCGGAGACAGCACACTTGGCGGCAGCGTAACCAGCATTTTTAACCGCGAGTTTTTTTACGATACCAACTATCCTTTTGAATTGTTTAAACAACGGGGTGTTCCGGTACGAAGAATGGATTTAAGTGGCTACGGAGCAAGCATGTTTAGCAACTGGTTAAATACAAAAGCTGCCATCGCCGAAACCAGCCAGGCAAAATTTGATGTTTTTGTGGGCCGTTGTTCCCACGAAATTATCCAGGTAAAAAGTATTATGTATCCCGTGGGCTATTAAAGTGGTTCGCACCATTACCCTGTTCCGCGTGAATTCGGGTTATGTGTATCGTTTTGATAGCGGATGGCGGGCCGAAAGTGACGGGAAATTTGATTTCAGGTATTTTATTTATGAAAACAACCCGGCTTTCCCCGGTGGACCACCGGAAAATCCGGAACCACAACTGATTGCCGTAGAACGTTCTGCTGAGTTTGAAATTCATCCGGGACTGGTAAAAGCATTGTATAATGTAAGTAATATTGTTGAAACCAGCGAAGTGGAGCCTTTTAATGAAAATGTTACTGTTTGACAAGTCGGTTGATCAGGAGGGTGTTGAAATAAATACTCCCAAAAATTACGACATCGAACTCCAACCCGTTTATTTCGATGCCGATGTTGATGTGGAAGGAACGGTTTCGGGAACGGTGTCAAAACCTAACATCCGATGGCGAGAAAAAAGTTGTGCCATCGAAAAGGATACTGGGATTCGTACAACTTGGCCCCAAAGGTTTTCCACTGAACAATACGGCATTAAAACTTTTGGTCACCCGTCAGGGAACCATTGGAGGCCCGATTGATTGTGAAGTCAACCTGGTGGACAGCACACAAAAAATGCGTTTAAGCCGTTTTGATTTTAACAATTCTTTTGCCGCGAACGGTTCTGATCCTACTTTCTGTGTGGCCGGAAGAGGAAATGTATTATTACCCAAAGACGGCAGCTGGAGTATGGTGAAACATGAACGGGCCAATGGTGATGTAAGCCCGGTTCCCGGGAATTTAAGTATTCCGGTTATCCGGGAAGGGAAAAGTGGTAAAAAACGGAAATACCGTAAAAATCGACACTCCTGTTGCCAATGTTTTAACCCGCATTGCCGAACCTGTCGAGCTTCTCAGGCAACCCGTAACCAACACCATCAATTACGGATTCCTTCAGAGTACCGATACACAAAAAGCGCTATTTCTCACTCCTTCATTTAAAAAGGGAACAAAAAAACTGCTCAGCAAAACACCGCCGCTTTTTGTCGATGCGTTTCGTATTGTCAACTCCAAAGGAATTTTCCCAAATATCGGTGAAGCTGAAAATTTTGCCGGAGAAACTGTTGGGGAAGCTGTACTGATGAAAAAGGGAGGAAACTTTCCGTTTAATACAAGTGATCTCCAGGATTTAGGTAAGGATGTATTTGAACTGATGGATATTCCGGATACCATCAACAGTGTTAAACAGCAAGGACTTAACTTGTTGCATAACCCGGAAGAAGCTTTTGACCTGCCTACCGAATTTGAGTTGATTGATGTTGGCGATGGCAATTTCAGAATTTATATTGAATACGATAAAAAAGATAAAGACGGAAATGTTGAACAGGCAGGTTCACTCGATTTTGATATCAATTCCGTTAGCGGAAAGCTGGAAAAGCAAAATGAATAATATCGGTCTGGTTATTGATTTGGCGGGTATTAAACGGCTAATGACTATTCGGGGCAACTGGGATTCTGAAAACGGAAAAGAATCGACCTACCCGAAACCCGATTTAAAATTTGCACCGGAACTCCAACCCCTGGTTGACTTGCTTGAAATTTTACAAAGTTTACAGGATGGCAATTATGGCGATGCAGTTCAAAACGGACTAAAACTGGCCATGAGCAATAAGGCCGGGAGTTGGGAGTATAAATTTGAGGCTTCCAAAGAAATCCCTGTGTTGCGTTTTCCCATGCCCGATGCCGTTTATAACGATCCGAACACACCATTCAAGCTGGAGGCCGGATTAAAAATAGGCGCCTATTTTAATGCAGCATTAAAAGTAACTACCGATGCCAACGAGCTTCTACCCAGCGCAGGTGGTGTTTTAGGTTTTTATGCCCGTTTATCGGTAATGTGCGTTTCGGTTTCGGCAGCTACGGTTTATGCCATTGGGCAGGCCGATGTGGATATTGCCGCGGATACCAAAATTGGCCCTTCACTTCGGATGAAATTTGGATTTGGAGCACAAATCGTTGTCGGGCTGCCCGTTGCAGGAAATGTAAGCATACTCATTTGTTGTAGGGGCCGAAATCTACATTGCTTAAGGTATTGTGGAAGTTTCAGCATTTTTGCTTGTTTGAAGGACATGCTGAAATTTTGGGCGGTATTGTTTCCATTACCATACGGATTGAAGCCAAAGGTACCTATTCCAAAAAAGCGCTTGGGGCCGGCCGTTCACGCACCGACCTTCAGTGCCAGGTTACTTTTGGGCTGGACATCAGCATTGCATTTATCATCAACATCAGTTTTACCGAATCCTGGCAGGAACAACGTCAGATTGCTTAAATAATAAAGATTATGAATCAAAATCAAAGATTATCAATAATGGCATTTCCACAGTATTTTGATGGAAATGAACTTCAAATAAATATAGTGGTGCTGCCACGCGACCATAATCCGCTGAATCCGATTATCGTTGGCGAAGAACCTCAAATTCCGGATGCTACGGCTGCATTTGCCGATGCGACTTTTTCTTTTGGGGCACAAATCATCCAGGGTTTTGGCGCAAATCCTTTGCCGCAGCCCAAAGCGCCAGGTGAAGCAATTCAACTCAATACTTCTTCTCCAAATAATCCAAGGGAGATATTTGAAGCATTGGCAAATCCCGGTAATCTGCAGATTTTCAATCTCAGTATGGTGAATTCAAATATCAACCTTCAAAATATTCCTTCCAACCAGACAATTTGAAGCCCCCAGGCCGGCACAAGTCACGGTTTGTAAACATATCCCAAAATCTTTTCTGAAAGCAACGGGAAACAGACCTATTACGTAACAAAAACGCATTTACCGGCGACCAGTATCATTGCGCCGTAAAAGCTGCTAAATTTTATGATGGTTTTCAAAAAAGCAGCAATATAATCAGCTGGGGAAAAGTCTTCGCGCATATTCTGAGGCAACCCTTACTGGCGCGAGCTGCCGGATTTATTTATTCCACAAGTCTTCCCATTCAGGCAGATACTTTCCCTGATGGCGGATTTTTATACATCGATCTGGCCAACGGAAGTTCTTTTAGTCCGCAACAGGCTGCAGACGATACTTTTATAAAAAGGTATGCGGCAAGAATTCCGGCATTAACCCCGGGTGAGCCACGACATGTGTTTGCATCGTTGCTTTATCCGGTTTTAAATGTTCACGACGGAAATTATGACAAATTATTTATTGAGACGGCGGAATTTGATGACGGATTTGCCAAAGTTGTTCACTGTCATCAGGTTCCCCACCGTGATCCGCTCATTGAAGAACCAGATGGTTCTTATCCGGTAAAAGATACAGGTATAAATTTGGGTTGGAACGATGTGGAAATTTTAAACTGGTATATGCGGCAGCTCATGATTGATTCTTCAGTGGCAGGACCTGAAAAGCGACTGGATGCCCCAATCGGTGTTTACGGTTATGTAATTGATGTTCGGGAAATGGCCGAAGCCGGTAATCCGGAAAATCCGTGGGAATCATTAAATCTGGGTCAGACAGCAAACAGCCACTTTCCTTAGCAAGAAATCCCGGAGTAAATTAATGATTTTATTCAACTGGAGAGTTACAGGGAGAGTTGCCTTACCAGGTTTATCCGCAGCAACTGGATGGCACAGAGCAGGTTTCGGGGTAAATGCAGCCTTACTGGTTACCCATGTATTTTGCCAATTGGAACGGGCACAGCATGGTTTTACCCGACGAAGATGCTGCAACTGTTTATCAAAACACAAATCCGAATTTGGATGCCGACCCGGACGGGCAACCTGCAACCGACAAAGAGGGAAATCCGGTAACAAGCGGAACCGGCGTTACCGGTGCGGCTAAAAATAATCTGAATCAAATCTACAATCCCGGTCCTATAAATGCACAACTTCGTTATGGCAGAACTTACCAGTTCAGGGTTCGTATGCAGGATATTAAGCGGAGGCGCGCCCGCAATAGACGGAAGCCGGTAAATGAATCTCCTTCTGATATTGCCACTTGTCTGTTTAAAAGATATATCGCTCCTATTCAGCCAAGAATACAGGAAATTGAGGCGATTCCAAATGCTCAGCCAGGGGAATTGCATCCTGTAATTGGCACAGATGGTCCGTCTGAATTAAACGAATTAAATATCAGGAGACCCAAACTGGGTTATCCGGCAGTGGTTTATACAGGAAAATACAATGATCCGATTCAACGTCTTTTGAATCAATCAAACTTAAGTCTGGATGTGGATAATGCTGACCATAGTCACAACGCCGAACACAGGGTTGGACTGGGAATTGCTGATCCGGACGTAAATCAGGTGGAAATTATTGTTGAAATTGAATCGTTAAAATTAGATAAACTGGACAGCGTTAACGGGAAAGATGATTATGTACATTTATATACTACCCGAAGATTTTTCCCGGATATTAATGGAAACGACGATAATTATGAAGCCACTTTAAACATTCCAATCGAATACAAAGATATCGAAGGCCCCGACAAAGTATTAAATGTGGGAGATGAAATCAATCTTGTGCAGGATTTAGGCCTTACCGATGATATCGATAATCTTGCTGCAATTGGTTTTGCCAACTGCAAGAACCATTCGACTTACTATCAGGGCAGTTTGCGAAGATAAAGCAGATGATAATGATACTAAAGGCTATTACGGAGTTGTCGATAATGCGAACAAAACTATGGATGTGCGGTACGGTGAGGCTTTTAGTGTTGAATTATACAAACCATCAAACGATGAAACCGGTTTACTGGCGCTTACTCCCGGAGTTCCCAATATTCAGGCTTTATACATGCAGCCTGACGTTGAAAATGTTTTTGATGGTAAACTCACTACCCTCTTCTTTGGCAATGAAATTGTACGCCAAAATGCAAATGTTCAGCAACTGGCAGACCAGTTAAATCTGGAAAGCAGTGGTTTAACACTTACTTCGCCAAAAGGAAAACGGGTTGTATTTGGCTGCTCAAGCCGTATTCGACACGCTTTAGCGCCTGATGGTTCTTCCATAACATTTGCTTCCAAATCTGATTTGTTTAATCATTGGTTATGCTGTATTAATGTGGAATTAGACAGGGACTGGATGTGGGATGCGCTGGAAACAGACGCTTTTATTGTAAAACGCACAAAAGGTTTTACCCACGATAACCAACCCGAAGTGGAAGATGCTGAAATTGGCCGTATAAAAATGATTCGGACGGCATCTTTTGAATCTTTGGATAATCCTCAACGGAATTCAACACAAATTGTGTTTATTGATGCCGTTGAGCCCAAGAAGAGTCCACAAGGTAACAACGCTTCTTTTCCTGATAACATTGATTTGAGTTACTCGCTTGAACCTCGTTTTAAAGCAGGCCACGCAACTGAAAAAGATGAAATTGAACCGTTAGAGTTAACATTGCCGATTACAACCCCACCTTCCCAGGTCCCCAAAATTGTTTCAGCAGGATTTGCACTTTCACCGTATGTTCGCGATGAAAAATATCAAAATTCTGAATCACGTAAACGTTTTCTGTGGATTGAATTCGATGAACCAGTTGAAGACCCGCAGGATACTTATTTTGCAAGGGTACTGGCAAATTCACCCGACCAGTTGATTAGCAATAATAATCCCTCGCTATTTATTGGTCAGCAGGAACCGCCATTGCCAATTGATCCGGAGTTACTGCGCATAATTTCTCCGTCATCATCCAATGATTTGGCCGGATTAAATGCAATGCAACCCATGACAAAAAGTACTACAAGCGATAAACACTACATTTTGCCTTTGCCTCCGGGTTTTCATGCAAACAGCGATGAAATGTTTGGCTTTTTTACTTATGAATTCAGAGTCGGGCATTTTGAAAGACCTGCCGTAAATCCAAATGATGAACCCGAAAAGGTTTGGACAACGGCACAGGGACGTTTTGGAAGGAGATTAAAATCTCAGGGAATTCAACATCCTTCTCCGGCGCTTACCTGCATGCCTAACCGCGATAAAGATAAACTTTGGGTAACTGCGCCTTACGCGGTTGCAGTGCACAAGGGTAAAAATGTTACAGCAACCCCGCCACGAACTGAATTGTGGGCACTGCTTTATACACAGGTAAAACAGGCCGATAACAACGATTACAGGAATATTTTACTGGATGACCGTCCGCTTGACTGGAGGATACAAATAGAATCGGATAAAGACGATGATGTTTTTAAAAAATATACAAAAGATGAACTGCAACTACTTAATAAAATAACTTTAAAAACCCAGAAAGGACAGCCATCTGTAGTGCAAGCCGGTAACTTTATAAAACTCATTGATTTTACCGGGAAGAATAAAAGTTCAACAAAATACGGAACTACAGTTTGGAACAACAAAGAAGTGTCGCAGTTGCTTTCGATGTACGGTTTGCCAACCGATGCGCCGCTAAGTGTTGTGGTTGTTGAAACACTTCCTCAAATCAAAAACATTTTTGACCACATGTCGAATTTAAATCAGCCGCAGGTGGCAACTACAGCATCCAACCTTTTTAATGAGGAACAAAAAGCTGAATTTAGCAGGGAATATGTTAAACGGTTTAGTGCCAGATCAGCTACTTTTGCAGCGGAGGTAGAGCAAAAACCAAGTCCGGTAAGTGATGAACTGGGACATCATCGGATTTTGCGAACTTCGCGTTTAACCAAGGTTCCTGATGTTTGCTGCACCGATTGTTAATAGAGTTTTGGACTACCATCGTCTGATAACATTGCGTTTCATTTCAATTAACTTTTGACTGATTCAGAAGAATCCTGTTGAGTTGTCTCAATTTTTTCAATTCCTACAAAAGCTATGGAAGTTTTTACCCGCTAGATATTAAAAAGTTCGAAACTAAATTGATGTTTTAAATAAAATGTTATAACTTGCTTATAGAAAGATAAACAGATATTAATATCGCCATTAAATCAAAACCATTAATCACGATAGATAATATTTGGTTTTAGCCCTGAATAAATAAGGCATTGTTTGAAGAGAATAATTTGGTAAGAACTATGGATTTAATCAATGGCATTTATTTCTAAATCTCTAAAAATGAATAACGAGATAAAGACGCGCCTTAAAGAACTAAAAGAAGAATACAAAAAAGGTCAGGAACGATTAATTGCTTTGGAGCAGGAGACCTCCAACCTAAGCAATACGATGCTTCGTATTAGTGGTGCCATTCAGGTATTGGAGGAGTTACTCGGGAATGACGCATCCGTAAATTCCAATAATGGAAATTCTGATCTGGAAACGGCTAAAAAATCTAAAAAATAATCTTGATTTTTTTAGGATTTGAGGTTAAAAATTAAACATTTATGGCAAATCCTGTTTCCAACATACCCATTTTATTATTTCCATTGAAACTTGAAACGAGGTTTGTTGGCGATGAATTATGGATTAGGGCATTCCCCGACATGGTTTTTTTGCAAAGCCATAATCCAACGCTTTCCAATAGAAGAAAAAACGGATGCAATAGCATTTAAAAAACTAACTCAGAAGCGCAAAAAAAACAGGCATGGGAAGAATTGGTTTCAAAATATGGCGTATATCGATCTTCCTGGATTGTTCAAATACAGCAGTGAAGAATTAGAGCAACAGGCTAACGATAATAATTTAAAAGAAGAAGAGCCCTCATTTTATTTTAAATGGTTGCCCGACAGGCTGGTTTTTTATGTGTACAAAGAAGGCGACCAAAATCCCAAATATAAAGAAGATGGTTCAGTTATCGATCGTGAAGGACTGTCGGTTTTGGGTGAAGGAGACGAGTGGCTGCATGATTTTAACAAGGCCATAAAAGCTGGCATGGGGACAAAAATCAAAATTGATCCGGCAGATAACAAATTTGAAAAAGTAATTGTCAGTGGTTTTCGTTACGATGAAAATCCTGCAGTTCCAGCCAAAGGTTTGGCTGATTTGTTCAACAATCATCAATACACTCAGGGATTTTCATTTTTGAATTATGGCACACCTACCAACAACACTGAAAATACAAAAAGTGGCCATTCTGCAAAAGATGAATTTGAAGTGGCAGATAGTTATCAGTATGCTGTAGAAGGGTTAAATCTTGAAAAAGGAGATGAAAACGCAACGGTTTCGAACATCCATTTTGTAACCAATGGAAAGTACCTTGGGAAAAGTTTGGGATTTGAAACCGATCATTTAAAATATGTTCAGCATGCGGATGAAATGCCGCCTTTACTGAATGAATTGGTTCAAAAAGCCAGTTGGTTTGCTTTGGGAGCGCAGCCGCTTTTTATGCTTTTGGGAAACCAGCTGAGCAGCGAAACCCATGAATTAATATGGCAGCATTATTCAAAATATGTAAAAGCCAGGGGGTTATATTCAGCATTGAAAATCGGCAATCAGCCCTACGGAATTCTTCCGGTGATGAACATCAGTAGCGTGTTTTTACCTGAAAACAGAGACATACGTGAAAGTGACAAGTTATTTGATAAAATGCTGGTTCTTTTTGCACAATTAATGAAGCGATGGCTTTTAATGGCAAAAGACCAAACTCAGGTTCCACGGTTGCTTGGTGGTGATACGCCGGAAGAAATATCTAAAAATACTGAGTATGCAGGAAAGCTCAGGCAACTGGCAAATTCGGCGCATTGGAATACAAAGCCTTCAAAAGCAAAGTTGTATGAATTTCTTAAAAATCATCCTGCTGCAACTTCATTGAATTCCTTAAAAGGAATGGGAGGAGATTTTGAAAGCGTTCAGGAGAATATAACTTCACTTGCCGGATTGTTTGATTTGGATGAAAAAGTATTTTCCAAACAAATTGACCAATTTCTTCGTGCTCCTATCCTGAGTTTTACAGATGGAAACACAAATCTTATCGGTTTTGAAGACGGAAAGTCTATCCGTACCGATCATGAAGGAAAAAAATTAACAAGCGATAATGCCGATAGTTTTTCGTTTGCCGAAGAAGATCTGACTAATTTTCAGGATTTTATCAACGACATTAAAAAGCAAAAAGAAGATGAACTGGTTCAGTACAAAGGAGATTTGAGTTTGTTTACCGATCTTTTTATTCGAAGCTACATCAATGCCTGCCAGTTGTATTTCCGCGAAATTGTTTTTGAACCTGGAGATTGCAAATGAAGCGTCAGCCAGCCAAAATTTCAAAATTTCTGTCCATTGAAAAACCGGAAGGTTCAAATGTTGTGAAAGGGGATGCCGTTATTACAATTGCGGGGGCAAATTCAAAAAGTATAACAATTACAGCACCTTTTGACGGGACAATTAAAAAGTTGTTTGTAAAAGCGAACGATAACATTTCGCCAGGAACAATTCTTTTTACGCTGAAGAATGAAACAAAATTTAATGAGATAAAAGATTCATTTATTAATCTGGGGCAGGAAATTATAAATTCAATTCAGTCCATCCCGGAAGTTAAAGACCAAAAAGAAGCACAAAAGACAGCCATTGGTGAAGCCGTCGATTTAAACAGTTACCGTTTGGATGCATGGATATCCTCTTTGGCAGCCCGAAAAATTGAAGAATTGAGAAGCAATCCTGATCATGAAAAAGGGATCTATTTTGGTACTTATGGCTGGATTGAAGACCTGGAAAAAGATGCGACTCCGGTAAATCCCGAATCACTTACTGATATTTATCGCGAAGCCGGAGGAATTATTCACACTCCCGGTGCAGCACAAACCATTGCCTCTTCCGTTTTTAAGAACTCGTTTTTGTCTCATAAAGATGAAGAGCAAAGCAATCCGTTTGCTGTAAATCTTACATCCGACCGTTTACAAAAGGGAGAGTTTTTACTGGAAGGTATCCGCCAGGGACAACAACTGGAGGCGCTTTTAGGCTACCAGTTGGAGCGTCATCTTCACGAGAATAATCTGCACCAGGAGATTTATACGCTACGTGAAAAATTTCCGCTGTATGAAAATGTAACCGGAGATTCAACCGGTTTTGTGAATTTAAGTGTAATTGATGGATTAAAAGCGATTAAAAATAAAGAAAGCCTTCCAGCGGAAATCAATGTTCAGGTAAAAGAGCAGGTGAAAAAACAAATTGAAAAACTGGAAGATACAATGGATGCCAGTCTGGACATGCTTTTTTATGAGGCAGGTTACCAGGTAACACAAGGAAATTTGACGCAGGCCGCCGCTGCCATCGATGCTACCAAGGGAGAAATTGAGCCGCCGGTTATAGAATCCCTCAAAACAAAAATTCCGGGAACAGGAATCAAACATAAACTGGTTATGGTTTTTCAACCCAATACGGAGCAATTCACCATTGAAAATACGCGGGCTTTTGCAGAACCTAACCTGGAAAACTGGCTGAAAGAAAACATCGGGCCGATGGATAAAATAGCCTGTAAGGTGGAACTTCGCAATATTCAGGATGATAGTTTGGCAGATACCACGGAAGTTACATTGGCAGATTTAAATATTAGTTACCTCGATTTTTTGTACTTAAGTGAAGAACCGGTTTCCGATGGCGCCAGCGAACTGGAATTGCGGATACGAAATGCTGTTTTGAAACAAAAGGGAGATTTACCCGAAGAGACAAAATATATGATAACGGATACCAACTCCGGCAAATGGTAAATCACTGGCTCATGCATTAGAGGTGGCGAGAACTGCCAAAGCTTTGTTAAGTAAATGCCGTTATTTGAAATCGGATGATTTAACGATGGAAAGTGAAACAATTCAGCACGACAGAAAATCGCTGGATGAGATAAAAAATAACCGTTTACTTCCACTTGTTGAATCGGTTAAAAGAAATAGCCGCCTCCGATTTGACGCAAAAAAGTGCATTGCAATTCCTGTCGAATCTGGATTTTGAATCGGCAAAAACGGCTTACCTCGAAAATACTACTCCGGATACCGGTAAATTAAAAGCTGCTATTGAAACAAAAATTACATCAGCCGAAGATTTACTTTCAAAATACGATTCGCAAAGTGCTTTTTACAAGGCTTTTGAGTTGTTGGAACAAGTTGCAAAAATCCTTTTTGGAGAGCCTTTTATTCTTTTGCCACCGGCAACTGCGTTCTGCAAATTTTAACGAGGCAATCAACAGTAAAAAGCAACAATTCTGATTGGAGAATCGGTGGATAATGATGCCGAACAGGTATGGGGACAGGAACGAGTAAAAAACTGGATTCAGGGCGTTGCGCAGGTAAATGAAAATTCAGAACTGTTTGAAGATTGGCTGATGGTGAGTTCGGTATGGAATCAAAACCATGGAGTTAGCGACAAATTCAAATTATTCGATTGTTCAGGGGCCTACGATGTTGCAATATCCGTGGGTTGCCTTATCCAAACAGGAAATCGACTTTTTAATTGAAAAACAATTTACCTCGCAACCAATTTACAAAGATTCAAATACGGGTGAAACCTATCCTTTGTCGGATGGCACCTATTATCCGGAAGGTAGTGAGAGTACTGTTTTGTACGCACATGAAAATCTTACGCTGGAAAATCCGGTTTTCGGATTGGTTATCGAAGAATTTTCAGAGCACATTCCCGATACCAAAATGAATACCGGCTTAAGCTTTAATTATAACATTCCGAATAACGAACCGCCACAGGCGCTTTTACTGGCTGTTCATCCCAAGGCTGGACAGGAGAGCGATTTTTTCTGGTCGGAGGACGATCTCAGGGATATTATTTACGATACCATGGATTTGTACAAAATACGAATGGTGGATTTGGAAGCAATTCAGGAATATGGTTATGTTTTGCCCATGACGTATTGGTTTAATATCCCCGGAAATAAGTAAAAAGACGTATGAGTTTATACTTTAAAATAAAACGAAATTTGTTTCCTGTTGAACAGGGGACCCTTGGTTTTATACCTCAGTTCCGGTTGGAAGGGTCGTTCCAGAGATGGTGATGACGAATCCGGTTTGGAAATGAGAACCGCCGATCCGCTTTGGATGCTGGGACGACAATGGCAATTTGGCGAATTTAAAGGAGAAGACAATGGTTCGCCCATTGGTGCTTTTGCCAATTACCGGAAAGAGATGCTTAACTTTTATTCTTTTTCGAATTCCGAATCAAAAAAAGAAATAGGGAATGTTCCCCTGGAAGCACGTGTGGAAGCCATGGAGATTCAGCCAGTGAATTTGCGTGATAAAGTTCGGATTGGGCAAAAGTTTGAAGAACTCATCAAAACAAATTTTTCAGCAAGTGAATCAGACGATTTTATAAATAAACTTAGAACTGAATTTCCATTAAAAGTGGAAGAGAAGACGGATCAAAAATCGCAGCGTTTTTTCAATCTGATGGCCGGAAATGTCATTGACGGAGGAAGTTTATGGGAGAAAATTCAAAAAAATGAATTTCCAACCGGAGATTTTACACCTTTGGAAACAGTAACCAATAAACTTAAAAACTGGTATCAGCAGTTATATCTCCCTGCTCAGGGTGAGTCTTCCTGGAAATCAACAAATCTGGTTCATCAATTCAATGTTCAGGGTGAAAATGCTATTGAATTGAATGCCCCGGATTATCAAAGCGGAAATCTCGACTGGTATTCTTTTGATAACGCCAGTATTGGTATTAATCCTACTGAAAATACTTCAGATTCGGATGTATTTATGCCTGTTAGGGTGTCGTTTGCTGCCATGCCCGACAAACGGTTGTATGCTTTTGAAGACAGTAAAATTGATTTGTCAGGCATGGAAGTCGATCAGGCCGACCTCGTTAAACTAATGATTATTGATTTTTCTCTGGTTTCAGATAACGACTGGTTTACCATCCCATTCGAAATGAAACCGGGAGAAATCTGCTGGATTAATCACATCACTGTAAAAGATGTGTTTGGAATTACAACCATTATAAATAATGATAAAGATACAGGCCAGTTTTTGGATGCCAATCCGCTGAAAGTATGGGATGCATTTAAAATCAGGCCGTCGGATTTGTTACGCGAGAGAGGAAGAAGCAATCAGGAGTTGTATAAAAAGGACGAGCAATTTCTCTACTTGCCGCCGGTTACAACATTCCGTCAGGAATCGCGCCCGTTGGAAGAAGTTCTTTTCCTGCGAGACGAATACGCAAATATGGTTTGGGGAATTGAAAAAACAGTTTGCAATAAACTGGGAAAACCGGTAAATGGCTATGATCTTCATTTAGAATTAAATGGCCCATTCCTAAATCCCGAAAAAAGGGAAACAACTATGCCACAGTTTCGGCTGGCTACCCAGGTTCCAACAAACTGGATTCCTTATTTGCCTTTTCATATTGAAAACAGCGACAGCAATATCGAATTGCGCCGGGCAGTAATGATGCGAAACGAAGCCGATGCCGAACCAGTTGATATCGACCCACTATCTAAGCTGGCTCAAAACGATTTGTTAACGGTCAGGGAAGAAGCTATTCCCCGGGCAGGTGTTCGGGTACAACTGACCCGACAACGGGTGCGGGGAACCGATGGCAAAACCTACATATGGCTTGGCCGAAAAGTGCTGGCTGGCAGAGGAGAAGGAAGCAGCGGGTTAAAATTTGACCAATTGCTGTACTGATGGATGAATAAAAACAAAACTTAAGAAGCTGTAAAATGGCACAACGCGTAAATTATTTTCTACCCTACATGAGGCAGGGTTTAACAACCCTGGCAGAGCATGACACGTCGCCCGGACAGCGAATGATTGTTCCTGTTAAGCTTACGGTTACAGCTTCCGATAGCGCAAATAACACAACCCAAACGGGTGTTGTCGAAAAAAATATTTCGCTTTTTGGGCCAGGAGATGTAATGGGAATAGATAGAAACGTTATCTCACGTCTGGCGCCTGCTCCAAATACCACTAATTTTGAAACCTCGTTGGTTCCATTTATTGAATTTTCTGAACCCGATTTTTTATGGCGGTTCAGCAGTTTGCAAACAGCCGATAAAAAGAACTGGATTCCATGGCTGGCTCTGATTGTTTTAAAAACAGAAAATAATAATGACGAAGGCAGAATTCGAAAAAGTTCAGAACTCAAATAAAGAACTTCCCCCTCAAATTCAGTTAAAACCAAATGCCGTTTTGCCCGATTTAAAAGAATCCTGGCGGTGGGCACATGTGCATAAATTAGACATAGAAGGGGTTTCTGCCGGGCAAATTGCAAACAGCATAAAATTGACGCCCCAAAAAACGGTTTGCCGCTTGTTATGTCCACGAAAATTGAAACCACAAACCAAATATCATGCTTTTTTGGTACCTGTTTTTAAAATTGGAGCAGAGGCTGCAATGGGCAATATAAATGAAACTGAAGACAGGACATTACTTACCTGGGAAACTCCAGCCGATGGAGCGGGCAAAATCGTTCCCTATCTATTTCGACTGGGAATTTAGCACGGGTACGGGTGGCGATTTTGAAAATCTGGTACGAAAACTAAAACCCCGTGATTTGGAAAATATGGGTACCCGCGATATCGACTGCAGCAATCCTGGGTACGGAATGCAGGAAGAGAATGGGCTGATTTTGCAAATGGAAGCTGCACTGAAATCTCTGGATACCAAACTTCAACCTTGGGGAATGGATAGCACTTATGAAAGTCCGGATGCTGCAACTCAGCAAAGAGAAACAAGATGCTTTAACCAAATTATTAAATAAAAGACAAGAAGAAATTCAAAAAGAAAACGGCGAAACCGAAACAAAATTAAGAGTTACTCCGCCAGTTTACGGAGAATGGTATGCTTCTATGGAAGGAAAACCCATCGGAAATAATTCTCCAAACAAAACCGTGTGGCTGGAAGAATTAAACCTTGATTTTCGTCACAGGGCAGCCGCGGGTTTGGGCGTTCAGTTTGTAAAGGAAAATCAGGAAAACCTGATGAAAGCAGCCTGGGAACAGTTGAGCAAAGTACAAAAAGTAAATCAGGAACTCAACCTCGGAAGGTTTGGCCGGGAGGTTTCCAATAAAATGTTCACGAGGTTGGAAAAAATGAAGCCAAATAATGTTTTTAAAATGGCTTTACCCCTAAAGAACAAAATTGCATATGAACCTGAAAAAACCATTGGTGCCTTTCTTAGTAGCAGCACCATTACCAATAAGCTTACGAATGTAAAAACACAGAAATTTCTCTTCAAAGTGAAAAAAGCTGAAGTAAAGCCCGCATTCGAGCCCGTCATAAATTCCCGTTTGGTTAATTTGAGCTTTAAGGTGAGTGGACTTCGAAATTCAATAACAAATGTTGCCGCTACCCCGGCAACAAATGTTGCTGAGCCCGTGGATAAAACCTTTTCAGCTATTGTTGATAAAACGATTCAGGCTTTAGATCCGAAAAAAACGATTGAATCCAGGATTATAAATCGGGTAAGTAATTTCAGAAATATTGAAAAGACAGAAGTTCCTCCGAGCAATTCAGAAGATGAGCTACATCCGGTAAAATGGTATCCCGAATTTCACCGCCCGATGTACCACTTTTTAAGGGCAATGTCGCAGGATTATATTTTGCCCGGCCTTGAAAATGTACCGCAAAACACCGTGGGACTTTTGCAAACCAACCGCCGGTTTATTGAAGCTTTTATGGTGGGTTTAAATCACGAAATGGCGTCGGAATTATTATGGAGAGAATTTCCAACAGACCATCGGGGAAGTTATTTCAGAAGTTTCTGGGATACCACCATTTATTCTATGGATGAAAATGAGAAAAAGGCGTTCAGGGAAACTGAAATTGCTTCAAAATTACTCGATGATATTCGAAAAAAATACGGTACCGATTACGATACATTGGAAAAAATAGAAGCAACCTACATCGTCGCTGAACCAGATGAAACAGAAAAGGAAGTTGCCGATGCATATGAAAATGCGGTGGAAAAATGGTTGCTTACCCGCGATGAAGACAAAGATATTGACAAGCTCACCAACTGGAAAAAAGAGAACCGGTTGGGAGATAATCCTGTGCCGGGAAAATTGAACAATCAGCAGGAAGATCAAAATCAAATGGTGTTGTTGATAAGAGGCGAGTTGCTCCAGAAATTCAGCAATACCCTCATTTACCTGGTAGAAAAAACAACGGATGGCAAGCCCGATTTAACGCAAAACGCTGTTCGCACTCATCCTGTTTTTGAAGGTGAAATGCCTCCCGATATTGTATTTCTTGGCTTTCCGATAAAAAAAGAAGAAGCCGCAGATTACTTTGTCATTTTTGAAGAACGAATGACTGAATTGCGATTCGGTCTCGATGAAACACCGGAAGGTTCAGTCCCCGGAACAGGTGAAAACGATTTTAGCTGGCAGCATTTTTCTGAACTTCCTGCTGAAGGCTATTTGGACGGAATCCAACCCACTATTTTTTCGCAGAAATGGAACAATGCAGCATTTATAGGCAAAGTAATGATGCAGAAACAGGTGAGAGCGGCAATTGAATTAGAGAAGTTGTTGCCCGGATAATTGAAACCGAAAAAGGAATAAAGAGATGGCACTAAGTAAAACAGATATATTATGCGGACCAATTGTAAGGAGGGTGGCGCCTGATGAGGTTTCCGTATGGGTAGCTTTGAAAACGGCTGCCAAAGTTGAACTTACGGTATGGAACGGCATGATTAGTTTCAATAACGAGGGGAAAATTGATGAAACGCCGATAGACAGTGCCTCGCAGGAAACTACTCAGATTGGAAAATTCCTTCACATAACGGTTGTGCGCCTTGCGCTTTCAAGCGATAAACTCCTGCAATGGGGACAACTTTATTCATACAACCTCAAATTTACTACAGCAGATAATGAATCAAGGGATTTTAAATCGTTGAACTTAGTGGATGACACAGACAACGACGGTAAAAGTACGCTTAGTTACGAGGCCGACCAGTTACCCGGTTTTGTTTTGCCAGCTCCCAAAATTGAAGACCTGAAAATTATTCATGGTTCGTGCCGGAACAATGACAATTTTTTTGAAGATGCACTTTCCTTTGTAGATGATATTATCAAAGAGAATCTGGCTGATCCGGCAAAACGTCCGCAGCAACTGTTTATGTCTGGCGACCAGATTTATGCCGATTCGGTGGTGGGAGCGCTGTTGGACCATCTGATAGAATTGGGGAACCAACTTCTGGATAATAAAGAAATGTTGCCAACCAATGGAAAAGATCCGGCAAGTACAGGAAAAGATGGCGTGCCGATGCTGCACATTTTCCCGCATTATCTCCGCAGGCGGTTAATCGATTCCGAAGCCACGGTTTACCACAAGCGACACAGCCAACCATTTAATTTCATTCGGAGAATTTATCAGCATGTATTTATCCGTTTGGTCTGATGTTTCCTGGCCGGATGAAATTGACAACATGAAAAATTTTGAAGCATGCATTTAACGAAATAAAAACCACGCCGGAAAATTTCAGTGCGATTTTCAGACGCAATTTGTTTGATGAAAGATCGGGCAAAACACCTGTTATTTGAAGAGGATATAATGAAAAGTTGCCTTGATTTTCTGTTTGGCATTCAGGATAAAGAAATTCTCGGAGCGCTTCTTTCCGGCAAAGGGAACCGAAGATCAGAAAAATCAGGCAACAAATCGACTTGATTCAAGTTTCTCGATAATGCAGCATCACCGGAAGAAAAACAAAAGAAGACAGAATTTATTATTTATCTAAAAGACTGGATTGGCCCGTTCTATCCTGAAAAGAAACAAGGAAAATGAAAGAAGTTCCTGATAAAGACAAAGACAAGCTTAAAATTCTGCATCAAACGCTGCCAAAAGTGAGAAGGGCAATGGCCAATATTTCTACTTTTATGATTTTTGACGACCACGATGTTACAGACGACTGGAACCTAAATCCGTCGTGGCGCGACCGGGTTTTTACTTCGCCACTTGGGAAAGTCAATTGTCAGGAACGCGTATGATGGCTTATGCGTTGTTTCAGGATTGGGGAAACCGGGCCGACAGGTACAACCGGAAAGGTCATTTCTTTGAACTGGATACATCGTTGGCAGATGAATTGAAAACAGGACAACTGACTGAAAAGCTGAAAACAGCATTTCCCAGAAAATGGGGTTACGCTGAATAGTGAAAAAGTTACGATAATAAATTGCTGCACACCGATGAATGGTTGTTGCAAAATCAGGAAAACGGGGATGAATTTATCATTCGGAAATACAAAAAGAATGCGGAGGATGATGACGAAATCCTGAAGGTTCTTGGAAATCCTCATGCACATCTGTTGAATCAGATTTCGCAATTGTTTAAGGAGGAAACTGATGACACCACTGAATTGGAGGAACACATCGACTTTTTGTTTGGACTCGATTTTCAGCACCGGGTGCAGGGTTCGGCAGGCGGCAGGCAGCAATTGCCGGATAACCGGAGCCCGCTGATAAAATGGCATTTTACCTATGAAGGGGCCAAACACAAAATACTGGTAATTGATAACCGGACACGGCGTTCTTACGTTGATTTTCACGGAGCGCCCGGGAATTTGTCGTTCAACGGAATGAAAGATCTGATTCCTGAAAATCCATCACCAAAAGACGATGAAGTTTGTTTTGTAGTGGCTCCTTTACCGGTACTTGGGCCGTCTTTGTTTGACGAAGCTGATCGCTCCCCTGGCATATAAAACTTCTGATTTAATGGAGTATTATTGCAGAAGGAGAAGAAGTAAAATCGGGAATGAAAGGAACCGATCCGGATGCCATTGAAGCCTGGACATTTCGATCCGGTTTCGCAGGAAGAATTGCTGAAACGGTTGGCGCCTTTTAAAAAAATCATTTTTCTTTCCGGAGATGTGCACTATGGCTCGAGTCAGCGGCTGGCCTACTGGACAAAAGAAAATGAAAAAGCAACAGCATGTTTTGCCCAGTTGACATCCAGCGGATTTCGGAATATAATGCCCAGCTTATATCCGGAAAGCCAGCCAGCATTTTCTGAATCGCTCAAAAAATGATTCGGCAGAACCTCAACGCAGAGCGACTGGGATGGGACGATCATAAAATAAACCCCGAACCGTTAAAACTTCCCGACAAACCGAAGGTATTTTTTCTGAAAGATAAACTGAAAAAAAGTCCTGTAATAATACCGGTCAACTGGGCTGGCCGCGAGGGCACCAAAACCGGCAGAAAACCTGATTGGTCGTGGAGGATAGAAAATGTACTTGATGTCACGAAAAGAGAGTGAACGGCCTGCAGCAACGCGGGTAAAGCCTTTGGAAGAAACGGATGATATGATGAAAAACCTGCAAAAAATTGCCATTCGCCACATTGCAGCAGGCTAAAAAAGTCAATTACACCCGCCAGATACTGTTCAAATCGAATCTTGGGTTGGTTTCTTTTGAAAAACCCAGAGACGAAGCTCTTCATGTAATTCATTCGTTGTATGCTGCGCCTTTCGATGGAAAGCCGGGCAAGCCACAGGAACCTGATGTTTTTACACTGCATAAAATTGCTTTGGAAGCCTCTGAAGGCAGAAAAAGCTCCTGCACTACCTGATGATAAAAGTTAAAGAGTATGGATAATCCAGGTTTTTTACAGTCAGCCGTCGGAAAAATAGGCGAATTCTTTCAGTGGTTGAAAGAAAAAATGGAGGACGATCAGGTCCGGCGCGATACTTTGATCGATTTGGGTTTGGATCCGGATAAAGATGCCAAATTAAAATTCCTGACGATTCCATTAATAATATCAACCAGTACCAAAAATCAGTTAATCCCGACGATGTTGCATTTCAAAGTGCGGTAAATGATGTCAAAATCCTTTATTCTTCCCTGAAAGAATTTATCAAATCGGTAATTGATGATCCAACGGATGTTGATACGTACATCTGGTTGTTTATAGAGGTGAATACTACGAATTATATCCGGCTTCATTATCCCGAATTTTACTGGATATCCCAATTGGCGGGTTTTCTCGCCGAAGCCAGAGTTACCATCAGGAGCGCTGTGGAAGAGCAGGGTGTGCCCGAAACTGTTTACGATGTTGCACACTATGTGATATATGATGCACCGGTTTACGTGGTTACAGAACTTCCTGTAATAATAATTAAAAATCTTTGGGATTTTATTACTGATCCCATTGGTTACATAAAAAATATTTGGAATAAAATTGTAGAGGGTTGGAATAAATTCAAAGAGCCGCATGAGCTTGAAGGTTATTTAAAAACCATTGAGGAAGCTGAAAATTTATCACAGATAATGACGGTGTTGGGCGGATTTTTTACGGCGATGGAAAGCCGGATGCCTGAGAGCCGGTTTCTTGTTGGCTGGAGTACGGTTGCCAAGAACATTAGAAGAAGATAGCACGGCGGAGTTGAAGGATACTATTCTTGGAAATCTGATGTTGAGAGCCATCCGAAAAGAACACGATGAAAATTTTCCGGTTGATCCGGAACAGGCGTGGAAAAGGGTAGAAGATGTTCTGAAGAAAAAAACAGAAAATCTAAAGAAAAAACCGGAAGAAAGAGAGAAACTCGGCGATAAAGAAGTTGGGATACTGAAAGAATATTATACGACCGTAGAACGCTGGAAAAGAGGAGACTGGGCAGACTTGGTTTCTGAACGGGCATTTTCTTTCGACCTGAAACTTCCGGAAGATGAGGACAGTGAATTTGATAAACGATTAGGTGCAACGCTGGTTTTTGTTTCCGATGAAGAAGTCACGGATTTTTTCAATAAAGATTCGGATATTAAAGTTGAATCGTTGGGTGGATTGTTTATTTCGTTGAATGGAGAAGTTACCTACACACATCAGATAAACGATAATTGGGAACTTAAAATTAAAACAACTTCCGGCGATATTCTGGATATGTATCTCAGCAGGCTTCCTGATGCCAATATTTTGGGAGATATGAAACTGGAAATGGCACTGAAAAGAAAAACCGATCCGGATACCGGAGCCTCTTATAACCTTCCGAATGAAACAGGTACCCGTTTGGCAGTTGGCGAAATTAAAATGACAGGATTTTTAAGCAAGGAAGATGGAGGACTTGAAATTGGCTTAAAAGACAATGCAGTGGTTATTTCAGGTGGCGAAGGAGATGGTTTTTTGAATGAAATACTTCCATCGGGCGATGTACCTTTGAAATTTTCCCTTTCGGCAGGATATACCCGTAAGAAAGGATTTTATTTCGATCACAATGTTGATACGCTTAAAGATGCACTGGACTTACTAAAAGATGATAAGAAGAAAAATCGAATCTGCTTATTTAAGACTTGCAACAAGCCTGAATCAGCAATGCACCCTGATTCAGAAAACAGGATAAACAAATAGTGAAAACAAGAGAAAAAGAAAAACAGCCCTACGAATTGCTGATTCCCATTCATAAGGATATGGGACTCATTCAATTTCGACAAGGTGAAATGGGATTACGGCGCCGGTTTCAAAAAATGGTGCCTTGGGTGGGTATTTAAAAGTGCTTTCAACTTTTACAACAAAGCTGGGGCCGGTTATTGTAAAGGTTGAAAATACCGGTTTGGGAATGGAAGTTTCGATGCCTGACCATGGAGGTGATTTAGCAACTTCCGATTTTAATTTTGGTTTTACGCCACCCAAAGGCGTGGGGCTTAGAATCGATTCTGAAATCATTTCAGGAGGAGGTTTTCTCGAATTGGATTTTGAAAACCATCGCTATGCAGGAGTATTGGACTTCAAATTCGCAGTAAAGAAAACAAATATTGGATTGGTTGCTGTTGGCCTGATTAATACCCTTTTGCCCAACGGAGAGAAAGGTTTTTCAATGTTAATCAGCATTAATATCTTTTTTAAACCAGCCTTCCCACTTCCTTTTGGATATACACTCAATGCGGTAGGTGGATTATTTGGTATTCACCGAACCATGAAAGTGGACATTTTACGGGAACGGATTCAAAACGGAGCGGTAAATTCTATCATGTTCCCTGAAAATGTAATCGAAAATGCATCAAAAATTATTAGTGATCTGAGGGCTGTTTTTCCGCCACAAAAAAAACATTATGTAGTAGCGCCCTTCTTTAGAATTGGTTATGGCGATCCCACAATTAATGGAGATAGATATTGGGTTTTTATTTGAAAAACCTTTTAATGACAGACTCATTTTACTCGGGAGTTTAGGAGTTTATCTGCCAAACAAAGATGCTGAAAAACGCCTGGGAGAAATCCATGTGGATATTTTTGGTGATTTCAATTTTGCTGCATCATATATTTTAATTGAAGGCCGGTTACGCAATTCAAATTTGGTAGAAGTTGCACTTACCGGCGGCTTTGCCTTTATGTTGGATTGGGGAAGTAATCCGCAGTTTCTTTTATCAGTAGGCGGATATCATCCCCGTTATAAAAAACCATCCAAATTTCCCGACGTACCGCGAGTAACCGCCCTTATCAAGAAAGGTGAAGATATACGTTTAGTCTGCCAGTTTTATCTGGCAATCACCTCTAATTCTTACCAGGTTGGGTTTAGCGCGGATATGGTGATTAAGAAAGGTCATGTAAGGGTATATGGCTTTTTAGGATTTAATGCCTTGTTTCAGTTCGATCCTTTTTATTTTGAAACAGATATTCGGATAAGTGTGGAAGTTTCATACAGAGGACGATCTTTCTTCGGAATCGATTTGGAATTTATGCTCAGCGGACCTGAGCCATGGCGTGCGCAAGGGTATGCAAAAATCAAAGTGTTGTTTTTCTCCTTAAAAGTGAAGTTTAACATTAGCTGGGGTGA